>JAUBST010000014.1:0-22405 GCA_036702215.1 Microcoleus sp. F6_B6 | reverse complement strand
CCCCCAGTAATTCTGGCAGCAGGTCAAACGACTCCTGCTACAGTGAATTTCGGCAACCAAACCATACCCACCGTACTGGGCAGCATCACCGGGATTAAATTTAACGACATTGACGGCAACGGCACTCAAGCTGCCGGAGAACTTGGCGTCGCCGGAGTGACTGTTTTCCTAGACACCAACGGTGACGGCATCCTCGGTGTCGGCGAAACTTCCGCAACTACCGGCGCTGACGGCAGTTTCACTTTCCCCAACTTGCCTGCAGGCACTTACAACGTTCGGGAAGTTGTACCGGCTGGAAGTCAACAAACTACTCCCAACCCGCCCCCAGTGATTCTGGCTGCCGGTCAAACTACTCCTGCTACAGTTAATTTTGGCAACCAAGCAATACCTATTCCTACTCCGACTCCGCCTCCAACTCCGACTCCAACACCCCCTCCAACTCCGACTCCGACTCCGCCTCCGACTCCCACCCCCACTCCAGTCCAGCAAGGCAGCATCAACGGTCTTAAATTCAACGACGGCAACGGCAACGGCACTCAGGAGTCGGAGGAAACCGGTCTTTCTGGATGGCAAATTTTCCTCGACGCTAACGGGAACAACTCTTTAGATTCGGGCGAAACTACTGTTACCACTGACAATTCTGGTAATTACAGCTTCAACAACCTCAACCCCGGCACTTACAACGTGCGGGAAGTGCAGCAGACTGGCTGGACGCAAACTACTGCCGATCCGGCGGCGGTTAATCTGGGCAGTGGCGAAAGTCGTAGTGGAATTAATTTTGGCAATTTCCAAAATATTAGCATCTCCGGCAGCAAGTTTAATGACCTCAATAATAATGGGGTTTTGGATGCTCAAGAACCGCTCTTGCCGAACTGGCAAATCTTCCTTGACGCTAACAGCAATGACTCTTTAGATGCTGGAGAAGTTAACACTTCAACTGATAGTTTGGGTGGCTACAGTTTCGCTAATTTAGGGCCGGGAACTTATCGAGTTCGAGAAGTCAATCAACCTGGCTGGACGCAAACTACTGCCAATCCTGCTGATATTATTGCTGTCAGCGGTAGTAATGTTGACAATATTAACTTTGGGAATTCCTTCGCCCAAATCCAACCAACCCCAACACCGCCACCAACACCACTACCACCGCAAGAAGGACAAGATGCTGACTGCTTTTGTTCGCAAATTGTTTTGCCGAGTATTGGCAGTGTTCGCGGCCCGAGTTCTGTCACTAATACCCGCAACGGTACTAACGGCAGCGACACTATTCTCGGCAGCAATAACGATGACGAAATAAATGGTTTTGACGGCGATGATTTGTTGGCAGGGTTGCGGGGCAGCGATAATATTTACGGGGGACTTAACAGTGCTTTCCCGGTTGGCCCAGATATAGACAGGGACTTGCTGTTTGGCAATGAGGGTAATGATTACGTCAATGGGGTTGCTGGAGATGATTTAATCTTTGCGGGCAAGAACGACGATGTTGTTTACGGCGGCAAAGATGACGACATTATTTTTGGCGACCAAGAAAGCGATACTTTAATTGGCGACCAGGGTAACGATACTATCTACGGGGGAACTATTAACCCCTTCGACCCGGATTTGACGGGCAACGATTTGCTGTTTGGTTTGGAGGGCGATGACTTCCTCAGCGGGGAGAAAAATCAAGATACGATCGCAGGTGGTGATGGTAATGATACAGTGCGTGCCGGCAAGGGCGATGACTTAGTTGTCGGCGAATTGGGCAGCAACCTGCTGTTTGGCGACGAAGGCAGCGATTCTATCTGCGGCGGCGAGGGGGAAGATACAGTGTACGGGGATATTGGCAGCCCCCTCCCCATTGGTTCCGCTGGCGGAAAAGACCAAATATGCGGCGGTTCGGGCAACGATTTGCTTTTTGGCAATGAAGGTCAGGATACTGTCAACGGGGATACTGGGAACGATACTCTTTACGGCGGTAAGGATGAGGACAGTTTGCTTGGCAGTGCTGGGGACGATTGGTTGTTTGGAGATCAGGGGAATGATACTCTGGTTGGAGGTACCGGGAACGATCGATTTATGTTGGGTATTGACCTCGGCAGCGAGACTATTTTAGACTTTCAATACGGCATCGATTCGATCGGCTTAATTGGCGGTCTGAATTTCTCACAACTGAGCATTGTTGCAGAGAATAGTTCTACTCTGATCCGAGTTACTGGTTCCGGTCAACTTTTGGCAACTCTCAGGAATGTGCCTGCAAGCGTGATTACTGCCACAGATTTTGCACTCCTGTAGTGCGATCGAGCGGCTCTCCTGAGTTTATGGTGTAAAATAGATCGACCCACAGACCTCTTCAATAATTCCCAATCCCTTACCCCGCTTGGTTTCGCCGTTGTCTGTCCGCCAAAGACCGACAACGGCTAAACCAACGCTCAAAAAAGATTTTCAACGGTCTATCGATAAGAACTGACCAAATATTAGGGCATAATTGTGGCATTTTTTTCGGCGTTGCTGAATACAAGTATGAATTCAATATTTCCCAATTGCTATAAGCCTGCTTGAGGGTTAATTTAGTAATTTCAAGGAAAAAGTTGATTCATACCGTTAATCAGCAACCCTTAATTTAGATTCACTTTATTAACCCCTTCTCAGACCAAAGTTCATCGATCCGTATTCTTGGAACTATTGTAAATCTATCTACAGTGCCATCAAGTTTCATCCTCAGCTATAGTAATCAGTCGATCGTCCAAACTGAGATTTAACTGCTTATCCAAACTCGGTATTAATTCAATACCAAAGTTTTTATTTTTATCCTGGGCTATGGCGCTAATTCTTACGCCAATACACAATTCATTACGGTTTTGTGCCGCTAATATACAATCAGCGAAAGTCAGCTTGCTAATCTGTTCTTTGGGAAAGTAAAGCGAGATTGGCTTGACATACAGTTCGCTACCTTCCGGTGAGAACAAATGCCGATATATTGACATTATATCTGGCTCTTGGGATACCTGGGCTAAAATTTTCGACACAAACTGATCGGTGAGGAGAAAGTCTTTTACACCGGCTTTGATTACCAGGTCAGTGTCTTGAGAATCAATTATTTCTGCAATCAATTCTGTAGTTACTTGGTTTCCTGTTTGGTTTTTATATTCTCTGAAAATTTGCCGGATTTCTAACAAAACCGTGAGGGTTTTAGCATCTATTTCCTCGGCGTTTTCACCTCTACCTGCCAAAATTGAGATACTGTTAAATTCATAAGGTTTTAAAGTTCCCAACTGGTCAACAGACTCCAAATTTACCTCGATAAGATTCATCTTGATATCTGGGTATTCTTTGGCAATATTGTCGAATTCTGCTTGCATTTCCTTGGTTATATCTTGTGTTACCAAGTTAACCTGTGAACCTGCCACCAGGTATTTACCATATTCTTTAATAGTAATTGGGGTTTTGTTGTTCCAACCAATAACCAAGTGTTTTTCAGGTTTTTGTTCTAAAAATTTGCTACTGTCAGCATAACCTTTAATTAATGGTTGCACTACAGGTTGGGGAGAAAACCGGATAGTTGAGTCATCTTCGGCCAGAATTATAATTTCATCTGAGTCAGCTAGTTGGTAATTTTTGCTGGCTTTTACTGTCAGTGTGCCATCTGCATGACGTACACCTATTGGTATACCAGTTAAAAAATGAAATGGTAATTCGCCGAAAGTTACACTCTGCCAGCCTTGTTCTGGGCGATAGAAATAGAATTCGTTTCCTTCAAAACCCACTAAGTTTAAATATACTGCTGCTAGTCCTACACTCCGCGATGTTTGAACTAAAATTCGAGCTAAAATATCCGCCTCATTCAAAGTAATGATGGCTCCAGGAGCAATGTTTTCAGCGAGGCGACGATATTGTTCTAAGTGTAATTCTACGACAATTACTGGCAAAGAGTCTTCCTGATTAGCTGCCACCACAGCCAGGATAGCTTTGACTACCCGTGCATCAGATAAAGTTTTAAACTCTTCGGAATCTGAGGCTTTGGCATCATTCAAAATAATCACTGATTTAGCAACTTTTATTCCCACCTTATCTAGATCGCTTAAATTTGTGATTGAGCCATTGCGAGTCACCAATCGTGTTTTTTGGGTTTTGCCTACATTGTCCCGGAGAAAATCATCCATTTCCTCCTTTTCTTTTTGAGACAATAAAACAATTACTGCGTCATCTTCCGATTCATTAGCAACTACCAATTCTTGAATAATATCTACAACTCTATCTGTAAATCCCAAAATCAAAGTATGGTTTTCTTCTACTACTATACTTTTTCCTTTACGCAGCGACTGAAGTTTTGATTCAAATTCTTGAGTGATGAAAGCAACGAGACTAGAAAATAGTACCAAGCCAATAAAAATTGTGACTACACCAACAACCTTAGTTGCAAAATTAGCATTATCCCCTGTGTCTCTTAGGCCTATTAGCTGAACAAATACGTCCCAAGGAAAATCGGAGTTACCTTCTATACCTTGATTTGGAAACCACCATTCTGCCAGATAACGTGCAATTGTCATCAAAACAAAAGCACAAAAAAATGCTAACAGTAATGCCAGAAAGACAGAAAATCCTCCCTTCGACATAAAGTTGTCGAACTGATACTCTAGGCGCTTTTGCCGAGAAACTTGATTTTGAGAGAATTTTTTCATTTTGCTTGTCAACTTTATCACTTATCCTTTGTCGATCTATCGGCTTATGTTTGGAGTTTACGTTCGTCTAACTTTACCATATTTATAAAAATTAAGTAATTTAAATATGGCTGAGTATGCAAAATAAAAACGAGAAAATGGAAGCAGTCATTCGATTTGAGATTTTAGATTTGAGATTTTGGAGGCGACCCCACGGATAAATTCGGGGGATGCAAGGATTTTCGATTTTCGATTTTGGATTGATTCCACGGATAAATCACGTGGCGGATACCACCTTTGAAATTCTTGGTCGGGCGTCCGATCTCAAATCGAGTTAATCAGCCACACAATGAAGTGGACAGTGGATATGGGGTATCAGATATCAGGGAAGTGAGTGCCATTAGCTGGATTTGAGATCGCCCCTGATTCGCTAACATCATATTACTAGGCAAGGGGAATGTTGAAAATGCGACCAGAGGTCTATTTAAACACATCTTGCACCAGTCTAAACAACAGGCTTTCGGGCCTGTTCGACAAAAAATGAATTTTCTTGTGGGGTGGGCAGGAAATCCCGCCCTTGAAAGGCTGATTGACCATGATCCAAGATGTCACTTTAAACTCACATCTTGCACCATTCTCGATCGCGCAGGCATCTTGCCTGTTCCACAAAGAGTAGATTTTCTCGCTTCAAAGGTCCGAAAGCCCGATCCTAAAAGGCTAATTGAGAATGGTGCAAGATATAAGTTTAAACCGATTGTGTCAGGTGAGGGGAAAAATGTGATATTTACGCAAGTTCCACAAATACGGTGCTGCGGCGGGCAAACTCCTTCTCATCGGGCGAACAGCATGGAGGTTTATCGACCTGCGCGGGGTCAAAACGGTATGTCTCCTGAAGGAATTTGCCGCTGATCAGAGCCGACTCCAAATCCTTGATGTATTTTGGCGCGATCGTGCAAGACTCTTGAATGCTTTCGCCATCGCCTCGGTCTAACAGCCCAGTGTTGCTTTGACCCGTGCCAAGCGTGAAGCTAGTTTGAGAATACCGTAGAGGCGGAACAGGCGATCGGCTGATATACTCAGATGCTTTAGTGCTTTGCTCAGTGCCGCAGACGAGTCCAGACTCGGCCAGTAGCGGGCAGTGTAGAACTCTTTCTCATCTTTTTGATACCGCTGGTGGGAACAAGCAATCGATGAAGAGACGGTTTTGTGTAGCTTCCAGAAGAAGAGACTGTTGGCGAATTTGCAGGGGGTGTTGCCCCTGACATCTAAAACGAAGCATTTGCGTTCGCTATGGGCAGTCAACAGCTATACGGTCAATTAAAAATTGAACCCCTCACCCATAAAAATTGGGGTGAGGGGTTTAACCCCTTGTTAATTGACCGACATTCTCACAATCAATTAGACAAATATGACTGACGCAAATGCCAGACGAGCTCGCGCCGCATTTCACTGAGAATCCGCTGTCCCCGTTCACAATGTTCCAACTTGATGTCATCGACATAGAACCGCACCAGGGTGTCTCGCGTGTAATCTCCCTTCAGGTCATTGATCCAGATTTTGGGGTCTTGCCATTCATTGCGCGAACTCTTGAAGTTTTCTCGCAACCATTGGCGAAAACGTTCTACCAAATCGTCTAATCGCGTGTCTAACCCTTTGGGATTACTAATTGTCCAGAACAGCTTGTTGACTTTGAGCTTCAACAAATCAATCTTCTGTTCCCACTCTTGCTTCAACGTTTGCTGGTCTTCTTGAAATAGGTCAGGGTCTTTCAACCAGTATTTATACCAACGGCGTATGAGCCCAATCAAGGTACTCTCGGATACTGTTCCCGTAGCTTCACTGAGCAAGCGTCTGCGACGGTCGTGCCGATCGGACTTTTTTGATTCGAGTCCAATCTTTTGACAAATTTCCAGATAGTATGCTTGCACTGTTCGCCGCTCCTCTGCATCTAATCCGCCCCTTTCTAATTGGGAGATGAGATCGGTTAGGTGCGCCAAACCCATTTCAATCTGAGCTAGTAAACTATTCACCTCAGCCTCAGCTAATAAGCGTTGCCGTCCCGCTTCTCGCTTCTGTTGCGCTTTTACCCCAGGTATAGAGCAACCGTAAAACTCGTCAACTAATTCTAACTTCTTGCCAATTTCGCCCATGGTATCGGGGTGGGCCAGCACGACTTTTTCCATCATGGAGATGGCTAGAGCCGGGGCAACATCTGCTTTGATGGGAATGGAGATCGTGTAGTAGTAATGATTGGTCGGACGGCTGAGGTTAATAATGTCCTGCCCTTCAAACGCGCCATTGGGGATGTAAATCTGCGAGTGCGTGTCAATGAGATACAGTTCGGTTAATCGCAGCCCAATGTGTTTGATCACGCCTCTTCTACCGTTGGCTAGCTCAATCACATCCCCAAAGCGAAACGGTGTATCGATGAGCAAGACTAACCCACTGAAGAAGTTTGCCAGAATGTCTTTTAGGGCAAACCCCAAGATAAAACTGATTCCTCCGATCGCAACTAACAAACCTTGGATGTCAATACCGAATGCCTGGAGAAACAGCAGTCCACCCACCAAGTAAACTATTACAGGGAGAACATTTTGCAGGATGGGAGTCAGAACATCATCCCACATTGCCTCGGAGCGTGCGGCATACTCCCTGAAAGCATAGGTCACAACCTCAGTGAGCAATTGAACCGCCCAAAAGGCGGCGACAAGGACAAGAAAAGCGGTCAAGCCTTTTTGGAACCAAGTAATGTAGATTGTAGGAGTGACAAATAGCCCCTGCAATGCCAGCTTGAAACCGATCGCGAACACAATGAGTGTCAGCGGCGTTTGTGAGACGTTGAGTGCAACTAGGGCCAGGTCGGAGGTAAATTGACGGAAAACCCTCCGCAAAATACCAAACAGTAGGTAGAGAACAATAAGGACAACACCGAGAATGCCGAAGTTAAGCAAAAATCCACCCCATCCTAGAGATGGCAAAATAGCTAACAGAAACGTAGAACTGCCGAGCGTCGTCATTGGGAAACTGGCTCCATAGATCCGTAAAGTATGTAAAAAATGGTGCTTGACATTGTATTAGATAGGTGTTAATTAATGAAAGGGATGCTCTTTCAAAAATAAAAATATAAAAAAACTAAAACCACCATTTAGCTCCGGGATTTGCTAGAGAAGACTTCTCGATCGCCGCGAAGCACAGTTGCTTCAGAGCCAATCATAATTTTTTCTGTTTTATAATAGTTGTTTCACCCCTGATGAATGAATCCAATAAAACGACGAGGGCGATCGCCTCATTATTTGTCGGTGTAGTCGCCCTATCTTTTGGCTCTATCTTCATTAGATGGAGTGAATCTGAACTCAGTCCCAATGCTACAATATTTAATCGCTTTTGGCTAGGTAGTACGGTCTTTGGGCTGTGGCAAGGATACAAGACGATACGTCAGAGACTTTCTGGTGACAAACCAGTTCAACAGCACTCATACACCAGTCAGGAGCTTTTGCTGTTGGTGGGTGCTGGGACTTTTTTTGCTGCCACCTTAGCCTTTGTAGCTTGGTCGCTGACTCAAACCAGCGTCGCGATCTCGACAATCCTGCACAATCTCACCCCGATATTTACCAGCTTAGGAGCGTGGTTATTATTCGGTCAAGGCTTTAACCGCCAATTTCTGATTGGGATGGTCATCGCCATTGGCGGAGCGATCGCCATTGAAATCCAGCAGATACAAATGGCTGCTGGTGAGGTAACAGGAGGCATAGCTGCCATCGTCTCTGCGGTTTTCATGGGTGCATACCTGCTGGTGGTAGAACAACTGAGAACCAAATTTGACCCCATCACAATTCAGTTGTGGGTTTGTGCGATCGCTACCCTATCCATCTTGCCCATGCTTGTGTTCGCTCAAGAGCGGGTTTTGCCTTCTTCACTGAATGGATGGCTGTTCGTCATTTTTCTCGCCCTCGTCTGCCAAGTTTTAGGTCAGGGACTTTTAACATATAGCGTTGCTAGCTTGTCCTCAGTGGTTGTCTCCTTAGTACATTTGTTAGAGCCAGTATTTAGCAGCATTTTGGCTTGGGTCTTATTTTGGGAAAAACTAAGTTTCTCGAATTGGGTAGGTTTTGCCCTAGTTCTCATCGGTCTGTACCTAGCCGTATCTAGCCAAGCTGTTGTTCACCTGCCACAAAATCGGCTAGAGAGCGGGTAGTCATTCGATTTTAGATTTTAGATGCAAGGATTTTGGATTGACTTGCGCGAGATCGAGTCGGAGGATGCAAGGATTTTAGATTTTGGATTGATTTGCGCGAGATCGATCGCGTGGCGGGTACCATGAAGAAATTCTCGGTCACCATTACTATTTGTTTCAACGGCAGGCAAGCGAACAAGACTTGGCTCAAAAAATCAGCACAACTAGATGTCAACACAATTGCTAAAAAGTATGACAGCCAAACTGGAATTAGCACAGCAACTCTCGTCCAGAACACCTGCTTGGATCGCAACTGCTTCATTATTTGCCAGCCTGATCCCGCTATCTTTAGCACCAATCCTCGTCAAACTGTGCGAACGAGAAATAGGTTCAAATGCCGTAGCATTCCATCGCGGCTGGATCGCTGCCACCGTCTTTGGCTTGTTGAGCACAATAGAGGCTTTTGACCGCCAAAAATCCGATCGCCAACCCGTAGAAAAGAAGCCTTTTACGAGACGAGAATTCGGGCTGTTGGTAGGATTGGGAAGTTTCGGAGCGACCTACTTCCTGCTGTGGTCTTTGTCGCTGACTCAAACCAACGTTGCCAACGTTACGTTATTTTGTGGTTTGAACCCACTGTTTGTCGGTTTGGCGGGGTGGTTGTTGTTAGGTAGGCGCTACAATAGCAGATTCATCATTGGCATGATCATGGCAGTGGCGGGAGCGATCGTTATGGGATTGGATGACGTGCAGTTCGCCACTAACCAAGTACAAGGTAATGCCGTCGCCTTGCTATCGGGGATTTGTTTTGCTGCGTATCTGATACTGCTAGAACTGCTGCGAGAACGATTTACCACGGCAACCTTATTGCTGTGGCGCTGCGCCTTCACGACTGTGTTTGCGTTTCCCGTCCTCGCACTCGCCGAAGAAAGATTGTTTCCCCATTCCTGGATGGGGTGGTTTTTCGTAATTTTGCAAGCCCTCTTGTGCCAAGTGTTGGGTCAAGGACTTTTGGCTTACAGCCTCAGCAAGCTGTCGTCAGGGTTCGTCGCCGTCACGCTGCTTTTCGAGCCAGTCCTTGCCTCAATCTTCGCTTGGGTAATTTTTTCTGAACGCTTGGGTTTCTTTGACTTGGTGGCGTTTGTCGTGATTTTATCCGGTATCTATGTAGCTCAATCGAGTCAATCTGCCGTCAAAGAAACCCGCGAATTAGCGTAATTGATGGGTGAGAGCACGTGGGCGCGATCGCCCGATGAAATGCCCTTGCCATCATATGTCTAAACTTTTGCGGCAGCCCTCACCAAAGCATCACTGAGGCTTCAACACCAGAAAAGTTAGAGGACTAACTAAATAAAAAATTACCTGGACATCACCGGACAATGTGCTATAACCGAACAAGAGTTGAGGAAAAAGCTATTGTCAGGTACGTCCCACCCAAAGAAGCGTCATCTATCCTTGGAGTCAACGAAAGAACTCTCCGACGTTGGGAAGAAGCAGGAAAAATCCAAGCGATCAGAACACCGTCAGGACAAAGAAGGTATAACGTTGACAGGTTTGCCACAGGAGCCACTAGAGCCGACAACCGAATTGCTGTTGTCTACGCCAGAGTCAGTAGTCGCGCACAACAGCCCGACCTTAACAGGCAAGTCGCTCACCTTAGCAGTCTCTACCCGGAAGCCGAAATCTGTAGCGAAGTTGGAGGAGGACTTAATTTCAAACGGAAAAAGCTTCTTTCCCTATTGGAACGAATCTTCAAAGGAGATGTCAGAATGGTTGTCGTTGCCCACAAAGACCGATTGGCAAGATTCGGTTTTGACTTGTTCAAATGGCTCTGTGAGCAAAACCGGTGTGAACTCGTGGTACTTAACGAAACAAACCTTAGTCCAGAACAAGAAATGGTTGAAGACGTGCGACGTGAAGTCGTGCGATTAGTGGAATCCATTCCACAAGAACAGAGGAGCCGTCTCTTCCAGGAAATCCTTTCTTCCTGTTCCCATGTAAAAGAGTCCTAGACTCCGCCGATGTCAAAAGTAAGTAATGAAATTGGCATAATGCAAGGCACAAAAGCCAGTTATACTTCCAGCCTAAAACGAGGTATAAGAGGCAAGGGAAAGTCCCAGAAGGGTTAACGAAAGTGAATCTCCCCAAGCTCCGTTATCCATTCAAATGTGAAATAAGGCTGATACACATTAACCAAAAGGTGAACAGAGCGGTAATCAGATGTCTTCGCTGATTACGGAAGGACAAAGCCTCTGTCGGAGTATAGGAGGAACCCAAATGGAACGAAGGTTCTACGCACGAAACACGGTAAACCCTATGAGTTCTCAAAGGTCGAATGAGTAAGTCAACCGTAAGGAAGGCGAATAACTCAGAGGGTAGAGGAGATTGGAAAAAGCAAACGTCCTTGTGTAATGCAGGGAATAGGGGTTCAAAATTTGCCCCGAATCGAAAGATTGCAGACTTCCAATTGGTCTTAAACGATAAACCTTTGTAAAGAATCCCAACCAAGATGAAAGATAGAACCAGAAATGGTATTGGAGTCAAGGAACAAACTTTAGAATGGGCTGACATCAATTGGAAGTCCGTAAAGAAGAATGTTAGGAAACTAAGACAGAGAATTTATCGGGCAACTCAGAACGGTGAGTGGAAAAAGGTTAAAAGCCTTATGAAGCTCATGATACGCAGTCACTCCAACCTGCTACTGTCAGTTAGACGAGTAACCCAAGAAAATCAGGGGAAAGGAACCGCTGGAGTTGATAAGCAGACGGATCTGACCCACTTTGAAAGGGTGAAACTGGTCGGGGAAATGTCAAAACACGCTCCCTGGAAGGCTTCACCAACCAGGAGAGTATACATACCAAAAGCAAACGGAAAAAGGAGACCGTTAGGAATCCCCACAATCAAAGACCGAGTCCTACAAGCAGTAATCAAGAACTCCTACGAACCGCATTTCGAGGCTCAGTTTGAAGCCAACTCTTATGGCTTCCGACCGGGGAGAAGTGCCCATGATGCTATCGAACAATGTTTCCTTCGACTTCAAGGAGGAAGGGACACATGGGTATTAGACGCGGATATTAAAGGGGCTTTTGACAACCTAAACCATGAATTCATACTCAAAGCCATAGATAATCTACCGGGTAGAGAGTTGATTAAACAATGGCTGAAAGCAGGATACGTTGAGGCTGAAATATTCAACGAAACAGAGAGCGGCACACCCCAAGGCGGCATAATAAGCCCACTGCTGGCGAACATCGCCCTAAATGGATTAGATGAACTTCTCAAGAAGTATCAAAAATCAACCATTCAAATCAGAAAGAGTGGCAAACGCAAGGGACAAACGGAAAAAGTGAAATCACCCATGTACGGCTACAGCCGTTATGCAGATGACTTCATAATCACCGCTCGAAGTGAAGAGGATATCAAAGCCGTAGTACCTATCGTTGAAGAGTGGTTGAGCAAAAGGGGATTGACTTTAAACAAGGAGAAAACCTCTATCACCCAGATAGCACAAGGATTTAATTTCCTTGGGTTTAATCTACGCCAATATAAAGGGAAGCTTCTCACTAAGCCTCAAAAAGAAAAAGTATTAGCTTTCCTCCAAAAGTTACGAGATTGGCTCAAAGCAAACAAGTCACTTCCCCAAAGCGTAGTCATACAAAACATCAACCAACAATTAATTGGATGGGCAAACTACTACAGAACGGGTGTCAGTAAAGCGGTGTTTTCTTATGTAGACCACATGGTTCACAAAATGCTGTGGGCATGGGTAGTCAGGAGGCATCCCACAAAAGGGAGAGAATGGGTTAAGAACAAATACTACCGCCCATTGGGAAGGAGGCAATGGATATTTGCGGCAGAGGTAAAAGACAGACGCGGAAAACTTAAGATAGAATCGGTGATTAAAATTTCTCAAACGCCGATAATACGCCACGTCAAGGTAAAAGATACCTCATCCCCAGACAACCCTACCCTAGCCAAATATTGGGAACAGCGACGAACCTCATCCGGGAAATCCCGATGGGACAAAGGCTCGAAATACTACAAAGTTGCTGAAAACCAGAAATGGAAATGCCCCGTATGCGGCGAAAATCTGTTCAACGGAGAAGAACTACACATCCATCACTTAATCAGAGTGAAAGATGGGGGAACGGACGAAGAGACAAATCTAGTCCACGTACATAAAGCCTGTCATTTACATATACACACAGGCTCACGTTCTGAGAAGTTAAAGGCTTGAGCCGGATGATGCGAAAGTGTCAAGTCCGGTTCTTAGGGGGGGAGAAGATGGCGACATCAACTCCCTACCCGACATCCTGGCAATTCTCCACTGCTTTAGTAGTAGACTCTACGGACTCAGAAAGTATAAATCTCAAATCAAAGAAGATCAGGATATACCCCAGTCAGGAATTAAATAAAGTCTGGCGTAAATGGCTAGCAGCCTGTCGTTATTGCTACAATCTTGCAATAGGCCAGCAGCGAAAAAAGCGTTTAAGTAAATTAGAATTACGGAACGAAGTGATGCGAGGTGATTTACCCCAATGGGTAAAAGAAACGCCTTGTCATATCAGACAGAATGCTGTTTTTGATGCTCACAGAGCATTTAAGGCCAGCTCAAGAGCGAAGTTTCGTAGCATCAGAGATTACTCTCAATCTATCAAGTTTAACGATGCAAATTTCAGCAAAGGCACTTGGTATTCTTCCTTGACGAAAGGATTAACCTTCAAAGCTTCTGAGGTGATTCCTGAGTGTAATCAAGGTACTCAGTTGTTATACTGCAAGGGTCGCTGGTTTGCGGTGTTCCCTGTGCCAGTTACTTTGCACCCCTTAGAATCAACGGGAATTATTGCATTAGACCCGGGCGTGAGGACATTTATGACTGGATTTGATGGCAATAAATTTATTGAGTTTGGAGGCGGTGACATGGGACGAATCGCTCGTCTATGTCAACACTTAGATAACTTAATGAGCCGAATATCAGGGGCCACCAAACAGCGCAGAAAACGCATGAGGCAAGCGGCTCATCGCATGAGAATACACATTCGTAATTTAGTAGACGAATGCCAAAAACAAACCGCTTGCTATTTAACTAGCAACTATCGGGTCATATTTCTTCCTACTTTTGAGTCTTCCCAAATGGTAGCCAAAGCACGAAGAAAGATTCGTTCAAAAACCGCTAGAGCGATGTTGACTTGGGCACATTACAGATTCAAGCAAACCATCAAACATCAGGCAAATATCAGAAACGCCAGCGTGATTGATGTAACCGAAGAATACACATCTAAAACTTGTACCCATTGTGGTCATGTACATCAGAAGTTAGGTGGTTCTAAAGTCTTTAATTGTCCGGAATGTGGCTACTCAATCCCACGGGATTATAATGGTGCTTTTGGTATTTTACTGAAAGCTTTGCGGGATACCGCCTCTATCTCCTATGAAGGCGATAGTGCTATCGTTACTTTGTCCGGTAGTAGCCGGGTAAGTGTCGCGTAAATGTATCAGTACAAGCGGATTCTCAACACATACCGCCGACCTCGATCGAGCCGAACATTGATTTGTGCATTCAAGTCTGTGCCACTGTCGTCGTCACCAGCAACATATTTCAGGTCAACACTCCGATCCTCGAAAAGAACCATAACTGTGTTAGTAGGGGTCGTCGGTTCAAACACCGCCGATGCGATCGACAAAACCCACATAACGAAGCGGGTTTTGTCGTTTTTGTAAATATTTTCACTCTTTGGCAACGATCGAACAATCACTCTCAACTTTAGACAGCATATCTGGAAAAGCTGAGGTGTAGTTGCCATCTTTGTCTGCAATCCTGCGGAGTGTATATCCGCTGTCAGGAGGTCTGCCGAAAAACGAGTTTGTGCGATACCAGATATCTCCATTCGGAGTGTTCGGATCTCGATCGATTAAAAAATCTACCAGCCACGGCGGCACAGACCATCCAAACACTATCGGCGTGATGTGTCCGTGCTGCAAAGTTGCGTCGGAGAATCGGAACAAGTAGCTGAAGCGAGAAAATGTGACTAAATAAATTAACATTCGTCCCGCCATCGATGAATGAAATGTCCAGATAACAGGGTCAAAAACGCGCAGCAATAACGTCCGTTCGTCAGCATTCCAGTCTGAACTGTACATCGTCAGACAATCGTCTGGTAAAACATTCCCGTCCATAAAAAAGATACCTTGCAGGACTTCGGGTAAATCCGCTGGATTATCTACTTTCATCCAATTCGCAATGTCTTTTAGTTGCTTTTCTTCGATTAACATGGTATTATCTATCCTCAAAATAGTTGTGTTTTGGTTTCCTGTTATAGCGCTTATCATAAAGATGAGGTATTTACTAATTAATTAACAATTCCTCAATCCCCCAATCTAAAATCTAAAATCTAAAATCTAAAATTTAAAATCTAAACTTGTACCTCATCTATCTGAAAAAGGCTATAGATACCCCCTTTATTTCTTAGTCGCTCGATCGATAGTTTGGATAGGAGCGGTTTCAACCGCCGAGTCTGATAGCAGTTTTCAATCTGATGAAATACAGCTTTAGACACCGCGAATGCCTAAGTCCCTACCCGATATCTACGATCGAGCTTTTGGATTAATTACCCGTGCAAATTAGGCTCAGAGGAACGGCGCACTTTGCCTACCGCACTCACGACATCCACCAGCATCTTGAGTGCGATGTCTTTACCGGGGCAAATCCGCCCCGCACTCCGATCGCCCACGGAATGAAATCCCATATGAAAAGGGCACAGATTCTCCCGCTTAGGGTTGAATTCGTATACCGTAGAGCCCCAGAAACTCTCGTCTAGCAGCCCCAAACTGAGCGGTATCAGTACCTTGGTTCCGGCAGGGAAAGTGCGCTCTTTGCCCGCTACCCTTGCGGTGAAAGCCTCTGTCGCGACTCGGTGGGTGGCGCTGACGGGGGCCCAGAGGCGGGCGCATTCCAGGAGGAAGAGCTCGATCGACTGGCGATCGTCCAAATCGAGCTCATCCCAAAAATCAGTCGGGTTAATTTCGGCCGTCTGCTGTCCTTTATAGGCGGGGAGAGGGCGGTATCCCATTGCCGTGTACCCTAGGTGCAGGGGGCCTTGCAGCCCCGCTATGCCCATAATCGATGTCATCAGCTTCGCCAATTCCCGCTTAGTCATGCGGTTGTTTTCCGAGCTCTCCTGGAAGTCGGCTAAAGCTGGGGAATTTTCATAGATAGTCGCTGCACGCTCGATTAGAGCCGATAAATCCCCGTGTCCAAACAGGTTCAGGCTTTGCAGGAGGTTGCCGATGACGGCGAAGTAGTGCAGCGGGCTTTGGCGGGTGTAATGCAATTCGGTGAGGAGTTCGATCGACTCTGAATTGTCTGGATTAATCCCAAAGATGACGTAGTGCAGGTATCTGACTAAAAATCCCATCCAACCCCGCTTGACATCGGTAAAAAACGCTCCCCCCGCACCGTGCGACATCTCGGCATAATCTGCGGCTAGCCGATCGAGCAACCGTCTGCTGATTTCGTCCCCTTGGCGATCCGTTGTCGCACTGTTGAACAAATATTTCTGCATGCAGCTTCGGAATGCTGCGTGGTTGCTGCTACCGTCAGCTTCGCGATCGGACAAAGACAGCAGGAAAAGGTTTCTGCCGCCGACATCTTGGTTGGGCGCGCGATCGGGATCGAGTACAGAAGTACCAAGCCGCCATCCGCGCGCCTGGGGCGATGTGAGTGCTTTTTCCAGGGTGTCAAACTCTCCCATCACGACTTGCCCCGCGCAGCAAAAATTCGCTCCGAAAGCCAGCCGTTTTATCTGCAAATAGGTGGGTTCGTTGGCAATCAAACCCTCAATTAGGGCGATCGGCGGTAGCATCGTTTTGCTGAGACTTTCTTCCGGGTTTTGCAAAGCCCAAGCCTGAAACTCGTTCAGTGCCGGGTTCATCAGCGATGAGAAAATAGTATCTAAATTTAGGTTCATCATAATTCCTCCAAGAGCCCTTCGCCATAACGCGCTTCGCATTTAGCAGCAAGAGGGTATTGAGCAGTAATAGAGCGGGATTGAATACCCGCTTCATTGCGAAAATCAGTAAGTATAACTATAGCCATTTTTTTTGCACGCAGTGGCAATATAGAGATAGTTTTACTGAATATGTCTGCGCTCAAGTTTAGCCTTGTCCCGGAGATTGAGTGGAATTTATAACGATTCCTAGTAAGTAGATATACTTTCTACATCTAAAGTATTAGACCCAATCTCTGAGAGCCGCACCTAACCGTAGATATCTGCGACTACTTGCTATTAAATTTAGCCAAAATCGGCGACATTAATTATAGCGGACGACCCCCATTCAGAGAAGCTAAAATTTCTCCGGTAGACACCAAGCGAATTAATGTTGCACCGCTATTTTGAGTAATTGCTAATTGCGAGAAAGTAATGCCGCGGGCGAATGTTAGCAAATCTTTGCCATCTTCAAACTCGATGATAGTATCGATGCCAGAATTGGCAGATAATAGGAAGCAAGGATCGCACTCTCGATCGTTGCTGATTGCTGCATTTCTTTACAAAGTGTCTCATTTGCAAGTATCTTGGTTTTATCCCTTTACAATTCTCCTTTAAACGCTTTGTCGAGGATGGATGGTAGCAGGGCATCCAGTTCAGCGGCAGTTTCTGCTTGCAGGCCCTTGAGTGCGTCTACTTTTGATTGCAGGTTGTCGAGATAGGCAACGATGCGGCGCTGTTCGGAAAGAGGGGGAACTGGAATTTTAATACTTTTAATACGTCCAACGCTCAAAGTAAATAGACCGCTTGTTGTTCTACTAAGTTTTAACATCTGATCTCTACCCAAAGGGCTATTCAAATAAGTGTTTAAATACTCGGGCATGAGCTTGGATTGATTAGGGCGAACTCTAATAACATGATTTTGGTGAACGCAATCTTCAATCTCACCTGTAAACAGTGCTGTTCTGCCAATATGATCAGCGCTGCCATTTCCCTCAATAATCAGTACATCGCCTGAAAGTAACCGCCATCTTTCAAGTTCTTCATCAGAAACTTCAAAATAGCGCGGCTCGCCAGTGTCAATCCAATTACGCTGAACATGAGCTACTGTTATATACCGACGCGGATTTGCTCCTGGCGTTCTGTCACTGCTTTTCTGAATTCCACCTTTTACTTCACAAATAGATTCAATCGAGACTAGATTTTTACTATCAAATTTTGTGAAAGCTTTAAATGCTGCTGCACTCAATAAAACTTCAGCCTCCTTAGCACTCTGTCGGCGCAGCCCCCGCGCCTCCTCCACCTTAGCGGCAAGTTCCTCTATCCGTGCCACAATGCGCCGCTGCTCATCTAGGGGGGGCAGGGGGATTTGCATAGAAAGAAATTTAGATTCATCTAAGTAACGACGATTGGTAGTACCCTCACTTGCTTTAATGCAAAACTCAACAAAAAGAGCAGTATGAGTTAAGTAGTTAAAATATTTAGTGTCGAGAAGCTTATAATTGACATCAAAAGCCCAAAAATTACCTGTAATAATTGCACCATCACATTCTTTTGGTAAAATTCCAAAAGCACTATTACGAGCATCTATTTTAGAAAGTACAAGCTGACCTGATTTTGCAATAAATTGCTTTTTGGTGCCTATTTCACTCCCTAAAACACAATCACGCATTATTATTCCCTGATTGTTCATTCGTATAGTTATTCTTTTATAAGTTTCAATTTCTTGAATATTGATTGTATCTTTATGCCGAAATAAAAGTTTACTAAGTGGCATCATCACAAGCTGTTTCATCTTTTTTACCCTAACAAAAAAGTCTTAATCTCACCCAAAATATCTAAAATTCTCTGCTCTTTTGCCCAGATATCAGCAACTAATTGCTCTGGCGGTAAATGCTCAAAATCATCCTGAACGTTAGGGTTTTTCTTGTCCAGATTAAAAATAAGCCAGTAAATTGCATCACCTTTAGCCTGAGACTCCTTAGCAACTTCGCGCTGACTCCGTTCTTCTTCTTGGGTTTGTTTCTGCTCATCCTTTAGAATTTTAATCTGATTTTTGATATCAGCTTGCTGTTTAGCCGGGGCATAGTCTAACAGAGAATTATTTAGAGTTTGAATCTGTAACTCTAACTCCTTAACTTTCCGAACGCACTGGTTAGCTTTTGCCTCAGCTTCCTTAGCAGCATCCCAATAAGGTTGTGCTTCTTCTTTGGCTTTGTCGTAAGTTTCCTTAAACTGATACTTCCAGGCGCGTTGACTTTCTTCGCGATTGTTCCACCAGCCTAAACACTCGCTAAACTCATCATCTTGAATTGGCTTAGTTTTGCTGTAATTCTTGCGACCATCTGTAATGGTTAATTCATAATACCAAATATCTTCAGTAGCCCCAGAAGCATCAAAAAATAACAAATTGGTTGGGATGCCCGTATAAGGTGCAAAAACTCCATTAGGCAATCTAACAATTGTGTGTAAGTTAAACTCAGTCAGCAACTTTTCTTTAACTTTAGCGCAAAGACCATCACCGAATAAAGTGCCATTCGGTACGACAATTCCCGCCCGCCCCAGTTGAGGATGGCGTTTGAGCAAGCGCATAATTAACTGTATAAATAACAGAGTTGTCTCGCTTGTCTGCAATTCTGGGGGGAAATTTTCTTTAATTTTGGATTCTTCCTCACCACCAAAGGGCGGATTAGTCAGAATAATATCCACTTGGTCTTTAACACTTATTTGGTTAATCGCTCTAGCTAAACTATTTTTCCTTTCAACGTCTGGGTACTCAACGCCATGCAATAGCAAATTCATTTGAGCCAGCATAAATGGCAAAGGCTTGGCTTCAATTCCAGATAAACTTGATTGCAGAATTTCCCAATCTTTAGGTTGACATTGTGCCTTGAGATGTTCGTAAGCTTCTACCAAAAACCCAGCCGTGCCGCAAGCCGGGTCATGGATAGTTTCACCCAGTTGCGGGTTAAGAACTTTCACCATAAACCGCACTACCGGGCGGGGCGTGTAGAACTCGCCGGAATCCCCCGCAGCGTCGCGCATCTCTTTGAGCATAGACTCGTAGAGGTTGCTTAGGATGTTCACTTCTTCTGAGTTATCGAAGTGAATATCATTAACTTTATTCACCACATCTCGCAACAATGCGCCGCTAATCATGCGGTTGGTGACATCGTTAAAAACTTGGCGGATTACATCTTTGCGATCGCGCCCAGTTGCACTCTGAAGACTCCGCAAGTAAGCGAACAAACCAGGACTTTTTGTCCCATCCCGCAGCGTCACCTCATCATTGTTAATGAATTTCAGCAAGTCATCGCCGCTCATCCCTTCATCATCAGCAGCCCAATCACGCCAGCGGTAGGGCGATTCAATAAGTTGCTTGTACTTATCAAGTGTTCCCTCTAAAAAAGCTTCTTCTTCTCTGACTTTCTCGGCATCATCTAAAAGCTTGAGAAATAGAATCCAAGTAAATTGAGGCAAACGGTCTAACTCCCCATTCATCCCCTTATCTTTCCGCATGATATCTCGTGCAGACTTAATGACACTTCCGAGACGTTGAGCGGTGGTAACGGGTTTACTGTCACCGTTTGTTTTGGTGCGTTTTGCCATGAATAATTAAGCTGTGTATAACAAAGTTTGTAACTGCTCGACTGCCTGCTTCAATTTATCTCTCCCCCCAAATAAGCCAGCAATTTCCCGCAGGTTGCCATACTTCTCAACCGCTTTCACCTTTAGAGATGCTGGCATTATCAACTGCTGCGGCCCACCTTGAGCGTAACCGTCAAGTAGAATTTCCAGAATTGCTTTAGCATCCGTGCTGTACTGATCAAAAAAGTCTTTTTTCTGACGTTTTAGCCGTTCTACTCGTTGCTTGCAAGTCATCACCGGCGTGTTAAACGCAATGTGACACAGTAAATCAAAGGGGTCTGCGTCGGGCTGATTGGTAACGGTTTTCAAGTCCTCAAAGTCAATGCCTCTTTCTGCTAACTGGTCAATAAGTAGCGATCGCTCCTCTGGATTTACCCACCGCTGCTGAATTTCCAGGGCAGAGCGGTAGAGGATACGGACTTGTTCTTTGGTATAGTCTACCAGCTTGAAGGAACGAAGCCGATTGCCGTTGGGGTCGAGTTCATAAACTACTTCGCCGATGACTTCGCACTGACCCCCATCAAAGTAATATTTGCGTGGTGGTGTATCGTCATCATCAGCCACACCAGTAAAGCCGCGAGGGACACCACCTTCAGCAGGTTCAACTTCATCCACTTCTGGCTGTTGTGGTTCTATGACTTGCTTGCTACCCTCAACCGTTTGCCCTTCATCGTTCATCGCCTCGGTTTCAATCAAAGCCGGTTCGCCGTCAAACTCTGGGTCAGCAAAAAGTCGGGTGCTGTTGGTGTAGTCGAGGATGTTGAAGAACAGCTTGCCGTTATCTTCATCGACACGGGTGCCGCGCCCAACAATCTGTTTAAAGTCAGTCATCGATCGAATGACCCGCACCAGCACAACGTTTTTGCAGGTGGGAATGTCTACACCAGTTGTCAGCAGCCTGGATGTCACTGCGATCGCAGGAGTCAGGGTGAGCACGTCTTTGAATTTGTAAAGCTGCGATTTCCCCGTATCGCCGGCTGCTGCGGTCACGCGACATACATAATCGGGATGTTGTCTTGTCAAGTCAGCGTTGAGGTTGTTGAGCGCTGCCACCATTTCCAAGACGTGCTCTTCATCCAAACAAAAGACGATCGTTTTGGCAAAGCGGTCAGTTTTCTTGAGGAAGTCGGTAATGTGGCGGGCGATCGCTTGCGTCCTGACTTTGAGAGCCACAGCCCGCTCAAAATCTCCTGTCTGGTATTCTTCATCGGGAATGGCGCGCCCGTAGCGGTCGAGGTCATCAGAGTTAGGTCGCCACCCCAGAGCATCGTAGCTCGTCGTAACGCGATGCACCCGATAAGGCGCTAAAAACCCGTCTTCAATGCCTTGGGCTAAGGAGTAGGTGTAAAGCGGATTGCTGAAATATCGGTAAGTATCAATGTTGTCATCGCGTAGCGGTGTAGCTGTCAGCCCCAACTGATAAGCAGGACTGAAGTATTCTAAAATTTCCCGCCAGTTGCTGTCATCCCGCGCACTTCCCCGATGACACTCATCAACCACAATCAAATCAAAGAAACCAGGACTATATTCCCGATACAAACCAGGATTGTTTTTATCTTTAGCAATTGCTTGATAAATGGCAAAATATATCTCGCGACTCTTGACAGCTTCTCCTTGGATTTTGTGAATGATATCCTCTGGAAAAGCTGAGAAATCTTTGAGCATCGGGTCATCAACTAGGATATTCCGGTCTGCTAAAAATAGAATCCTAGGTTTGCGGTGTTCGCCGGTTGCATTCCAGCCTAATTTCCAAAGCATTTGACTGATTTGAAAGGCAACGGTAGTCTTGCCCGTGCCAGTAGCCAGGGTTAGGAGCAAACGCTTTTGACCGCTGAGAATTGATTTAACAGCTCGGTGAATGGCAATGCGCTGGTAATAACGAGGGGTAAGGATTCAGGTCTGCGATCTAGGAATAAGAGAAGGCATGAAAAAGTTACAAAAATGGGCAGATATAGCATCAC
>JAUBST010000013.1:0-169580 GCA_036702215.1 Microcoleus sp. F6_B6 | reverse complement strand
TCTGATTTTTCCCTCATCTGACTACATTACCATATTTTTTGGCTCTCACTCTCACTTTTTTTTACCTGAATCCTTACCTAAAATCTAAAATAGATTGGGATTTTTTACCGATTGAGTGGTTAATACAGTAAATCAGCCAGGCTAATTATTCAATCTAAAATCTAAAATCTAAAATCGATTCAGCCAGGCCATTTCTTCAATCTAAAATCTAAAATCTAAAATCTAAAATCGATTGACTCATTCTCACGATCGAGGTCTTCCCAGTGTTGTAATATAAAGCACAGCTTCACTCGCAGGAATACCTAGAACGTCATTGACGCGATCGTCAAAAAAGCCCGCAATACCGCTGACACCCAAACGCAGTTGAATAGCTGCTAAATTCAACCGCTGGCCTAAATGACCCGCGTCCATGTGCAAATAGCGGTAAACTCGATCGCCATATTTTGCTACCGCCCTGTTCAAATCCGCCGTGTGAAACAACAGCGCCGCCGCATCTCTGCCCAAGTCTTGCCCCAAACACAAATAATGCAACTCCCTGCGGAAATTTTTAAACCGAATTTGCCGCAATTCTTGAGCTTTCGGAGCGTAATAATAACAGCCTTCTTCTAACCCGTTCACTCCCGAAACAGCAATAAAAGTTTCGATCAAACTCAGGTCGAAATAGTCGGGAGAAGCGTCTAATCCTTGGTCGATATAGTGCTGCGGCTGGTAAGTAAAATCTAGCAAGGCTAGCAGTTCGCCCAAGCTCAAAGAAGCACCTGTATAAGCACGGGTAGAACGCCTTTTTAGCATCGTGGTTCCTAAATTTTCCAGGTTCACTCCCCAAGGAATCGAAGGAGTGACAGTCGAAATTTTTGTACAAAAGGGAAAGTTGTATTTATCGTCTAATTCCCCCTCACTTTCATCAAATTTCCAGCCATCCGCTCCGGTGGTATCTGATTCTAACTGTGTTGCTTTGTGGAGGTATGCCAACAGTTGACCTTCGGAAAGTTGCGGGTAATTTGTGGTGGCGTTTCCGGGCAAAGCTGTTTTGAACTTTGGCAAGTTTTGGTCGATATCTAGCAAGTCGGCTAAAGCAACTACACAAATCGCTCCTTCTTGCTCTGAGTCGATGTATAGCAATTGATTGAGAGCTTCGTCGGCGAATCCTCCAATCAGGTGAGGTCGGTAATCGTTGATGGCACAAGCTAACTCGATATTGCTCAATAAATGGCCGGTGTCTAAGAAAATTCGCCGATAAGCTCGGTCTTCGTAACGCCAAGAAGAACGGAAAAAAACAGTGGTAACGGCGATCGCCAATTGGGTATTTTCTAGCGCTGGCGACTGGAAACAAGCTGCTTGCAATGCCGGCCAGACTTCGCTGTCCCAGAAATGAACAAGCGAATGAGTTCTGCACTGATAGTTGTAGAGTCCGGCCGGCAACTGCCGAGTGCCGCGGGAGATTAAATAAACCTCTGCTGGGTAGAGTCCGCCCGCCGACGGTGCCGATCGCAAATACAGATAGCTGTCGTCTAGCGTCTGCACTTTCGCCGTCAACCCGTAGCTGCACAGCAACAAGCTGGACAATCGGTGCCACCAACGGTCATCCGCAGTAGCCTCGGACTCCGAGGGGTCTTTTAGATAAGGCTTGAGGTCAAAACACGCTCCAATTTTATATTCTTTGAAAGGCACAGGTTGCTCTGTCCAATCTAGCCGTTTGCTTTTGGCAGCAATGGTTTCAGGGTCGTATTTTGTCTGTTCGTGGTAGTGCTGAGCAAAGGAGAGAGGAAGTTCTGGCATATTTCAATAGAGGATCGGCTTTGGTTTGTTTATCGATCTTGACATTACTGACCGGTTACTGGTGGAGCAAGGCAGAAATTTACAAATATAAAAAAAATCTTAGAAAAAATGCGACCTTTGTTACATAAGCTTAACATAAGAAAAGACCTAAGTATAAATACGCAGAATAGCAACCATTAATTATCGTTATGGATTGACTGCAGTAGCTGTCGTCATGAAGGGGTGAAAATGCAAAAGCTAAGCGCTGAGGAATTGCTCGCTCAGTACGCTGAGGGCAAGCGAAACTTTAACGCCGTTGACTTAAGTGAAGATAACTTGTTTCAAGCAGATTTGCCAGAAATAAATCTTTCTGATAGCGTTCTGAGGCGAGCTTATTTGCCTTACGGAAATCTGACTCAAGCCAATCTGTATAAAACTGAGTTGCAAGATGCTGAATTGGGCGACATTAAACTTTATCAAGCCAATTTGTCGCAAGCTAATTTATCAAGATCTAATTTATCCAGAGCAAATTTGCGCCACGCCAATTTGCGAGGTGCAAATTTGCAGAAAGCCAATTTGCAAGGGGCGGATTTGTACAATGCAGATTTGACGAATGCCGATTTGAGATATGCGGATTTGAGCCGAGCTAATTTGGAAAAAGCAAAGTTAACTAAAGCTAAATTAGCGGGCTGCAACTTATTTCGCTCCCGCTTGGTCGATCTGTCGGAAGCTGAGTGCGATCGCACTACTATCGGGCCCGAAGGCTATTGATGATTCCCAGCGCCTAGTCTAGCGCGTAGGGCGATCGGCTTAATTAGTCGCGAAGCGTCGCTATCCCGTAGGGAATCGCCCTTTTTAAAATTTCTTAACATTTCTCGACACGGGAGAAAAGGTGAGTTACAGTCGTAGAGAACTTATCGCTCCGCAACATTGACAATAAATAACACATTTTTCCAGCGGAAAACAGGCTAAAGTTTATGAATTCTCCTGACAAAAAATCCCGAGAACTCCGGCGCAAAGAACAAGAACTCCGGAAGCGAGAACAAGAAATTCGGCTCCGCGAACTAGAAGCCGAAATCGACAGATCAGTTCCCGAACATCTCACAAGCAAGTACCAAGAACCAGACAGCCAAGTTAACGGCAAACTCAAACAGTGGCGCAGAAAAATTATAGCAGCCGCTCAATTTACAGGCATTGTCATTGCTGTTATCGTTGCCGTTCGCATAGCATCTTGGCTGGCAGCAGCACTGATAGTTGGAGGCATTGCTTGGATCGCTTACAAAATGTTTATTGAAGAAGACAGAATAAGTTGAAAAGCCCCTGCCAAAAAATATCACTAAACACCCATGAACCTTAAAGTCGAAACTAGCAACTTTCTCAACGATTTAGAGCGAGTAGCCGCCGTCCGCCGAGAAATTGCCACTCGCCTCAGCAACATCGCCACAGCCATCAATCAATCAGAATTAGCCGGAGCCGAAGCATCGGGAAAACTCGGTTTAGAAACCGACAGCGCCGACATCAATCTCGCCAGTAAAAACTTGCGCCAAGGAGTCTTTCGGCTGCTAGTTTTAGGTGACATGAAACGCGGCAAAAGCACTTTTCTCAATGCCTTAATCGGCGAAAACCTACTGCCGAGCGATGTAAATCCCTGTACAGCTTTGCTGACGATTTTGCGCTACGGTTCAGAAAAAAAAGTAACTGTTTATTTCAATGACGGAAAAAGCCCCAAACAGCTAGATTTTAAAAGTTTTAAACAAAACTACACAATTGACCCCGCTGAGGCAAAACGCCTAGAAGCAGAAAAGAAACCAGCATTTCCCGATATCGACTGCGCCGTAGTAGAATATCCCTTACCTTTGCTGGAAAAAGGCATAGAGATAGTAGACAGTCCCGGACTGAACGATACAGAAGCCCGCAATGAATTATCTCTCGGTTACATCAACAACTGTCACGCTATTTTGTTCGTACTCAGGGCAACTCAGCCTTGCACAATGGGTGAAAGACGCTATCTAGAAAATTACATCAAAAATCGCGGTTTGAGCATTTTCTTTCTGATCAATGCTTGGGATCAGGTGCGGGAAAGTTTGATTGACCCGGACGATCCTGAAGAATTGGCAGAAGCAGAAGGGAAACTGCGGCGCGTTTTTCAAGCTAATTTAGCTGAATATTGTTTAACAGAAGGACACGATATTTACGACGAGCGAGTGTTTGCAATTAGCTCAATTAAGGCGCTCAGGTTGCGGATAAAAAACCCGGATGCGGATTTGGCAGGAACTGGTTTTTCCGAGTTTATGGCGGCACTGAATACGTTTTTGACGCAGGAAAGGGCGATTTCAGAATTGCGTCCGGCGAGGACTTTGGCGCGTCAAATTTATGCTCGCGTCCGCGAAGCTGTTGGACGCAGATTACCATTACTCGATCGCGATGTCAATGAGTTGAAAGAAAAGATTAATTCCGTTGAGCCGGAGTTTAAAAAGCTGACTCAGATTCGCGATGAATTTCAACAAGAAATTATCGAAGTTAGAGATAGTAAATCGCGGGCGATCGCAGATTCTTTCCGCACCTACGTTCTCAAATTAGAAAATACCTTTGAAACAGACTTTTTGCGGTATCAACCGGAACTGAGATTTCTGGATTTCTTCAGCCAAGGCAAGCGAGAAGCTTTTGAAGCATCGCTCAGACAAGCATTAGAACAGTACATCAACGACAAACTAGCAGCTTGGACTCTCACGGCAGAACAAGAGATGAATTCAGCATTTTCGCAGCTATCGCAAAGTGCGGCAAATTACGGAGCATCTTACACGAAAGTGACTGAAAAAATCACCGAAAAACTAACTGGGCAAAAAATACCAGCAGCAGTCAGTAACTCGCACGAAGATAACTCGCCAGCTTGGGCAAAATGGGCGATGGGATTGTTCTCGTTAACGACCGGAAATCTGGCAGGCGTAGCAATGGCAGGAGCGGGTTTTGATTGGAAAAATATCCTGCTGAATTTAATCACTGTGTTAAGCGTCAGTACGATTCTTGCTAGTGTTACGGGGATTGTTTTGGGGCCGTTGTACTTGGCTTTGTTGGGGTTGGGTGTTGGGGTTTTGCAAGCAGACGGAGCTCGCAAAGAGTTGGTGAAAGCGGCGAAAAAAGAGGTAGTAAAATATCTGCCGCAGGTGGCTCAAGAGCAGTGGCAGCCGATTCACGATGCTGTGAAAGAGTGTTTTGATGTTTACGGGCGAGAAGTGGGCGATCGCATGAATGCTGATATTAATTCTCGTAAATCTGAGTTAGATAATTTGCTGGAACAAAAGGAATCTCGCGAGATTAATTGTCAGGCTGAATCTGAGCGTTTGAAAAAATTGGATGCTGATGTTTCTGCCCAGTCGCAGAGTATAGAATCGCTATATCAAGGTTTCCTAGCCTCGGCTAACTGAAATAAAACAACAATATGCAGCAACCCGAAATTTATCAAAACCTGACCGACAATCTCAAATCATCACTCGGTATTCTCGAACTAGACAAAAACTCCCAACTTTATCGAGATACCACCTCAATCTGCGACTATCTCGCCAAACCAACTTTTCAAATCGCTGTCTTTGGCCCGTTTAATTACGGCAAGTCAACTTTGCTGAATGCAATGCTGGGAAATCGTGCTTTGCCGATCGACCTAGTGCCCACTACAGGTGCCGCCATTTATGTCAACTACGGCGAGGAATTGCACGCAAAAATTACCCTGAAAGACGGCACGGAAATTAGCGAACCGGGGACTGATGTTTTGAAACGCTACGCCATCCTTGACGACGCCAGACAGATGCGGGATGATGTGGCCGCCGTGAATGTTTACTGCCCCCATCCATTCCTGAAAACGGGTGTGGAATTGCTGGATTTACCGGGAACCAACGATCGCGAAGAACAGGATAATTTGGTTCGCGATAAATTGCTAACTGCTGATTTGGTTGTGCAGGTTTTAGATGCTCGCAAATTGATGACTTTAGGGGAACGGGAGAACTTGAGAGATTGGTTGAGCGATCGCAACATCAACACTGTACTCTTTGTTGCCAATTTTCTCAATCTACTCGAACCAGACGACCAAAAACAAGTTTACAATCGCTTGTTGTTTGTTGCCGAAAGTTTTCGCTCCAACTTGCCGAGCAATATCAGCAATATCTACCGCGTCGATGCTTTGCCCGCTTTGAGGGCGAGGCTGAAAGGAGATGTGGCGGCCGCCCAAACTACAGGAATTGCCGCGTTTGAATCGGCTTTGCAAAGTATTGTGGCAGCTCAACAAGAACAACTAACAGTTAAGTTGCCCAGAATTGAAGCTATAGCTACTAAAATTTGCCAATCTCTCCGAGGGAAATCTGAAACTGTCACCGCAGAAATAGCAGCAGCTCAACAAAAGCACAAAGACAAAATTGAAATTAAACAAAAAGCTGAAAAACTGATATTAAAAGGCTTTCAAGCCAGCGTTTCCGATTTCGAGATTTGGCTTTACCAGCCCGCACTTTTGCAGCGGTATCAATCGGAAATGGCGCTGTCGCTTCAAGAAGGAAGTTTTGATGCGTGGAAGCTAAAATTTCAGCGAGAGGTGTTGAAGCAGCAGCAAACCATCGCAGATTGGGTAAATAAAGCTTGCGAATTCTTTGAGAAAGAAC
Source organism: Microcoleus sp. F6_B6 (assembly GCA_036702215.1). Taxonomy (GTDB): domain Bacteria; phylum Cyanobacteriota; class Cyanobacteriia; order Cyanobacteriales; family Microcoleaceae; genus Microcoleus. Next base: position 163,176 of record JAUBST010000013.1, on the reverse strand, counting down.
AGCCGATCGCACTTTTGATTTCGTTTCCTCCAGCCCCGCAAGTCAGCTTACCGGAACCGCCGCCACCTCCAGCTCAAAATTCGAACGAGGGCGAGGTGACTCCAGTGGCGATCGCCACCGGCTTAGGTTGGCTGTTGGGCGGGCCTGTCGGAGCCGCAGTAGTCGGCGGTGCTAGCTATATTTTGAATAAAAGAACTGGGTATGAAAAGCCGCCTGAATCCTCAGAAGCTTATCTCAATCAAGTAACAGAAATTTGCAGCGAGGCTGCTAAAAACTATCTCGCTCGCTTCAGCACCGATACTTTTTCCATGCTGCAACACTACAAGGAAATTGCCGGAAAAGTTATCTGTTTTCAAGACAGCAAAGAGCCGCTACAGACAAATATTCAGCAATATCAGATACAGTTAATCAATAATTTGTTAGAAAATATCGAATCCTGCCTTCAAATGACCAAATCTGTAATTAACGGCAAATGATCCGAACCGATATTGCGGTCAGTATGAATCTTTAAAACACCCATTTTTTTCGTGAGTAGAAACTGCTCGATCGGAATATAAACCAGCGGCATAAACGTCGGCGAAGTTTGTTTTAAACACTTTGCATTAGGGCTTTTGTATTCGCGATAGCAAGCAGACTTAGCAGTGAGTTATTCCTTTAGACAGTTCAATAACTCAAGCACCTCCGACCAAGGCTAGAGACAAGATGGCTTCTAGCTCTTTAGGATTACTTCTGTGACCTACTTTGATAGAGGCTTTGTGCCTCTGTTCCTCTAATAATGTGAGTAAGTCCTAGTTATTTCTTAAAGGAGACATTTATGGGTATCACCAGACGCGATTTGTTAAAAGTAACTTCTGCTTCGGGTTTTGTTGCAGCAGGGCTGGCTGCTTCCGAAGGGTTTTTCAAACCTTTGTTAGCTCAAGATGAACCGACCCAAGTATACGCTGAAAGTGCAGTTGCCCAAGGTCAAACTCAAAGCGGCGAGATGAGCTACAGGACGCTGGGACGGACGGGAGAGCGAGTGTCTGCGATCGGCTTAGGGGGACACCATATCGGACGCATTCGAGAGGAGCAAGAAAGTATTAAGCTCATCCGCAGTGCGATCGACCGCGGCATCAATTTTATGGACAACTCCTGGGATTATCACAACGGGCGCAGCCACCGATGGATGGGACAAGCGCTCAAGGATGGCTATCGGCAAAAAGTCTTCCTGATGACAAAGATTGACGGTCGCACCAAGACCGCTGCCACGATGCAGATTGATGAGTCACTCAAGGCGTTGCAGACCGATCGCATCGACCTGATGCAGCATCATGAAATTATTCGGATGGAAGACCCCGATCGCATCTTTGCCGCCGGTGGGGCAATGGAGGCTGTGGTGGAAGCGCAGAAAGCGGGCAAGATTCGCTACATCGGGTTTACAGGACACAAAGACCCTTTGGTTCACCTGCGAGTGCTGGAAATTGCCGCTCAAAACAATTTCCGTTTCGACGCGGTACAAATGCCGTTGAACGTGATGGATGCTCATTTTAGAAGTTTTGAGCAACAAGTTCTGCCCGTGTTGGTAAAGAACCAAATCGGTGTATTGGGGATGAAATCTATGGGCGACCCCTACGTGCTTAGAAGCAACACTGTCACCCCGATCGAATGTCTTCACTATGCGATGAATCTGCCTACTTCAGTTGTGATTACTGGCATTGATAGCATGCAGCTCCTCGATCAAGCGTTTGAGGCAGCCCGCACGTTTAAGCCGATGGAGCAAGCACAAGTTGCCGCGATGATGAATCGCACTCGCGAGGCGGCGGCAAAAGGGCAATACGAACTGTATAAAACTACCAACCAATTTGACAGTACCGCCATGAACCCATCGTGGCTAGGATAATTTGTTAGAAAATATCGAATCCTGGCTTCAAATGACCAAATCTGTAATTAACGGCAAATGATCCGAACCGACATTGCGGCCAGTACGAATCTTCAACACACCAATTTCTTTGCTGACTAGAAAGTGATCGATTGGGATATAAGCCAGCGGCATAAAAGTAGGCCAAGTCGGTAAAATGCCAAAGCCCGATCGCGCATTTCGCAGGTTTCCGGTTTTTACCATATTTTTGTAGAATGGCGACCACATTGTGGTATTAAAATCCCCAACCACAATTAGCGGATTTTTTACTCGGGCTGCATACTCGCCGATGGCTGTTAGCTGTTGGTTGCGATCGATAAAACTGTGCTGTTTGATCGGCACAGTCGGATGAGCAAGAATCAGAGAAATGATTTTACCTTGAAATTGAACATCCGCCAACAAGCTCTTTCTTTGATTTGAAAAGGCTTTAACAGAAGGATTTTCTAAAGGCAGCTTGCTGTAGATTGCACTGCCAAATCTCTCAGATTCTTGATGACGGCAAGAGTAAGGAAATATCTCGCTTAAAACTGCTAACTCTTTTGCCCAAGACGGGCTGACTTCTACAAAAACCGCGATATCAGGTTGTTCTGCTTTAACCAGCGATATCACCTCAGAATAGCGTCGGTTATTCGTTAAAACATTTGAATGCAAAATCCGCAAGTTGTGTCCGGGCGCTGCTCCTGCCAAGGCGGGCGCTGGAAAATACCAAGGAACAATTTCCGCCAAATTAATAATAATGCAAAATGCGCTCACCAGCAACCATCTTTTTTTTGACCGCACCAGAGCGAAGAATATAAAAGTAGAGAAACCAACCAGCAGATATTGTAGTTTAAAATGAGAACTCAATTCAAAAAAAATGTTAAATTGTCCTAAATAACCGACTATTGAAAATATGGCATTGACAGTTGCTGCGATAATAAACCATTTTAAAATTATGTGCTTCAAGCTAAGGTTTTTGTTGGGGATGCTGTGCATCACCGCCCATTTGAGCTTGATTTTAAGGTCGTTGGTAATCGGCAATTTATCAATTTCTCTTACCAGTTGTTCTGGCGGTTCCAACTCTCGCCGCTTTTGATAAAATCTCACCAGCAAGCTATCTACCACAAAATAACTAAAATAATTGGCAACAAATCCTGCAAATACCAACACACCTAAACCGATTAGCATACCAAATGAACCGCCGACTTTGACCAAACCCGACCAAACGGCTGCATCACCTGTTTTACCTGTAGCTAATATGGCGATTAATAGCATTAAAGCCGGCAAGCCGAGCGTGATTGTGTTTCTGATGATGCTGTCCATTATACAATTTTTGATTTTAGATTTTAGATTTTAGATTTTAGACTTCGGCGTCAGCGCTAGAGTAGAACAATTTTAGATTTTAGATTGGGAATGAATCATGCAGTTTTTAGGGCAATGCACACCAACCTAATTTACTAAAAATCGACTTTACAAAATCCGGATACTCCTTAAATTTCATAAATTTCTAACGGTAAGTTGTCGGGATCTCGGAAAAATGTAAAGCGTTTTTCTGTAATCTCGTCAAGGCGAATGTTTTCTACTTCTACTTGTTTGGATTTTAAGTAAGCAACGGATGCTTCTATGTCTTCAACTGCAAAAGCTAAATGTCTCAAACCGCAAGCTTCAGGATTGTTAATTCTTTCAGGAGGATTGGTAAATGAGAAAAGCTCGATAGTGTCACCGTTGCCGACTCGCAAATCTAGTTTGTAAGAATTTCTCTCGGTTCGGAAAGTTTCTTGGATAATGGAACATCCCAATACTTCTACATAAAATTTCTTCGAGGCTTCGTAATCCGAGCAAATAATCGCCACATGATGTATTGCCTTTATTTTCATTTGAATAAATTTAGTTAGTTTTGTTTTTCTGAGATGTTGCACCATTCTCAATAAGCTTTTTAGGAACAGGCTTTCCGGCCTGTGAAGCGAGAAAATTCACTTTTTGTGGAACAGGCCGGAAAGCCTGTTAAGCGAGAATGGTGCAAGATGTGAGGTTTTTTCAAATGCACAGCACGCTATTAACAATTATATTTGACGATCGCAGACTCGGCGACAAACCCTGCTAAATTCAGGGCGATCGCGCTAAAATTTCCCCCGCCCAAATCTTAACCCAAAAAAATTATGCAAAAAAAGTACCCTACCTTGATAAAATGAAAGTTTTGCAGTCAATCCCCCAATTTGCATCTCAGGAGACAAGCACTATGGCCCGCATGTATTACGACACCGACGCGAACCTAGACCTCTTAGCCAACAAAACGATTGCTATCATCGGCTACGGTTCCCAAGGACACGCCCACGCCCTCAACCTCAAAGACAGTGGCATGAATGTCGTTGTCGGTTTGTATCCCGGTAGCAAATCTGCAGCCAAAGCAACCGACGCGGGTTTAACAGTTCACCCGGTAGACAAAGCAGCCGCCGCCGCTGACTTCATCATGATTTTATTGCCCGATGAAGTTCAAAAAACTATTTACAAAGAACAAATCGAACCGAACCTTTCAGAAGGAAATGTTTTAGCATTTGCTCACGGTTTTAACATTCACTTCGGCCAAGTTGTTCCCCCTGCCAATGTAGACGTAGTAATGGTTGCGCCCAAAGGCCCCGGACACTTGGTGCGCCGGACTTACGAACAAGGGGAAGGCGTTCCGAGTTTGTTTGCAGTATATCAAGATGCTTCCGGTCAAGCGCGCGATCGGGCAATGGCCTATGCTAAAGGTATCGGCGGCACCAGAGCCGGCATCCTGGAAACCACTTTCCGCGAAGAAACAGAAACGGATCTTTTTGGCGAACAAGTAGTTTTGTGCGGCGGTTTGAGCGCCTTAATTAAAGCTGGATTTGAAACTTTAGTTGACGCCGGATACCAACCGGAATTAGCTTATTTTGAATGTTTGCACGAAGTTAAACTTATCGTTGACTTAGTAGTAGAAGGAGGCCTCGCCAAAATGCGCGACAGCATCTCCAATACCGCAGAATACGGCGATTTAACTCGCGGTCCCCGCATCGTCACGGATCAAACCCGCGCCGAAATGCGTAAAATTCTCAGCGAAATTCAATCGGGTCAATTTGCCCGCGAATTCGTTCTGGAAAACCAAGCCGGCAAACCGGGCTTTACCTCCATGCGCCGTCAGGAAGCAGAACATCCTATTGAAGAAGTTGGTAAAGATTTGCGAGCTATGTTTAGCTGGTTGAAAAAGCACGCTTAATCAATTTTAGATTTTAGATTTTAGATTTTAGATGGGAGGATCGATCTAAAATAGTCCTGGACGCATAACCTCTATCTGTAGGGTGTGCAATGCACACCTTACCGCTGGGAGGAAAATCTAAAATCTCAAGTTGAATCGATTTGAGATTGGAGGAAAAATCTAAAATCTACAATCTCAAATCCTCATTTTGGGTTTCGCTTCGCTTCACCCAACCTACAAGAAAATGGCTAGGTATTGTTAGAGAAACCGGGTTTCTCGCTGGTAGCTCAAAACTATCGACTCGGGCTAGGACTTTTTTGCAATTTATCAATATCCTGTTGCCTTTTCTCGTTGAAATCTCTCGGCCTCAACCAATCCGGCCACAACCCGACGAAGAACTTTCGGCTTGCCACGCTAGTATCTCTTACAGGTTTGGGGAGAAAAGTTAAAGTGTCACCGTAAAGGGTAAACAGGGCTGCAAACAGAAGCAACAGCGGGATAAGATTTTTTTTAAGCATGGCAGTTTGGGAGTAGAGTTTGTGAAAGCGCTTTGTTATATGTTGCCCTGGCACGGACAAAATATATCAGAAACAGCTCAAGAATAAAATACAGCCCTGGGGGGTAAGGGGCGTCGCCTACAACAGGAAAGCCTGCTAGTCGCAATATGATGTCCGCTCGAACTACCACTACAAACACCTTTATTATAGGTGTTCGACCGGACATCAGATTATTAGCTAATAACTAATAGTGGTAAGCTTCGCACTGCGAACCCTACATAATTATGTTCGATGTCGAGAACTGTACAAGATACTATGGTTTTTGGGCGCTGACCTAGTTAATGACTAATCGCTACTTATTCCCTTGAATAAAAGTTTGCACTACTGCATTATTTTCCGGGGAAATTTCTGTTACCATCCGCACCGGGATTGCTGGTGTTGAAGCAAATTGCGCGTATTCTGGCGTCAGAAAAACAGCATATTTGTCAGCTTCGGCAGTTAGTTGAGCGGCCGCGGCCAAACTTACAGCTTTAATATAATTGCGTATGCTAGCAGCTCGATCGCCCACAACTTCATCGCCGCTAATTACTGTGTTCGGCCTGCGAACTTGGTCTAAAGTTGTACTCGGATCTTTGACGCTTAAGTGGGTTCCTCCGACAAAACCGACTAGCCATTTGGGAGATGGAATTTTTGGGAATCCGGCAATTTGTTCGGCTAAGGCGGGAGTTGTTTTGTCCGCAGAAGATGCTACTATTAAGGTGGGAACTTGAATTGCACTTAAACCAGTTTCTCCAAATAGTAATGATGCGATCGGATTCATGGCGATCGCCCTTTTAATCCTCGCATCCCGCAATTGATACCGTTCTTCGGGCAATCCGGCCGCCGCGCACTGAATGCCTTCGCCCAAGCTGAACCCAATCAAATCCCCCTGACACCGCTGTTTGAGTCCGCTCAATTGCAGTTCGGCGCCGGCCACGGACAAGGCTGTGGCGCCGCCGAAAGAATAGCCAATTATTACCGATCGGTCGATCGCGATTTTCCCCTGCAAATTATCATCAGTTTGGTTCAATTTTGTCAGTTCGTCGAGTACAAAACTGATGTCTTTGGGACGGTTTAAAAACTCTTGAGGATCTAGCAAGGGAGACTTACCCGCGATCGCAGCATTAGTATTCGTTTCATTGCTGCCCGGATGTTCTAAAGCTGCTACCACATAGCCGTGAGACGCCAAATGCTCGGCTAAGTAGCGCAAATCCGTGCGGACGGAACCCAACCCGTGAGAAAAGACGATCGTCGGTTTGTCCGGTGTCGCAGCTTCCGACCAATACACGTCAACCGGAATAGGTCGATTGCGGTCGCTATCGTTCAAATCTAGTGCCAGTACCCGGACGGAATTAGGGCCGGGCTGGGTGGGATCGAAAGGCAGGTTAAACGCGGGTTTAACCGCTGCTAGCTGAGGCGCGATCGCTGCCATAAATCGCTGAGTTTGCCAAAAACTTGCGTTCATATTTCCCAAAACTGTGAAAGCTCGATCGAGATCCACCACCACCCGCGAACTCGGATAAGATTCAAGGAAACTCAATACCGATAAGCCTTCCGGCGCGTTTGCCCCCTGCACCAAAGCCGCTCGCAGCGCTTCCACACCCGCACCGTCGCACCTGGGTATGACTGTAGTCAAATCGGTCAGGATAGCAGTGCCGATGCCCGTATTGAGCAAGTTGCTCAGACCGACTGCATTTAGGGGAATTTTCGCTTGCAGCGCCCGAAAAACTTTACTCCGCTGTTCCTCAGACAGGAGATTGGCATAAGCTTGCAGTTTGGGGGGGACTTTTCCTGTTTCTGCGAGTTCGTGCAAATCCGCAACCGATATTGACGATTCTAAAATACCTTTGCGGACAACAACCGTTTTTGCAGCTTTTACAGAAGATGTCGCGCCGCAGAAAGGATTAATCGAAATCGAACCCAAAATACTCGCCACTGAAGAAAACCATCTGAAATTTGGTCTGATGCTCATTTTTACCTTATTGAACTAGAGAGGATAGATCGCCATATTCTCAAAATTCTCCCAGATACCGAGAAATTGTCCTAGATGCCGAGAAATTGCCTCCATCGGAGTGCGATCGTCAAGGCTTGTACGCATATTTACTGACCGATCGCACATTCCGTACCTAAGTGCACTTCTTCTGCAGGTGCTAATGATGATGAGTTGAAGGATTTTTGAATCTGCACCCCACAAAATACAAACTTCGCGAGTGAAAAGAGCGATGTAGTGTATTTCCCAACCGCGCAAAGGTGAGAAATTTTGCTAGCAATTCTGTTGCATTAGCATTAAATATAAGATTTATATCATGTCCGGTCGAGCGACCGCGATTTTTGTAGGGGCGGGTTCTCCCACAATACCTGCCAACAAAGGACAATCTCAAAAACCGTTCGGCTGACGCTCACGGCGAAGCCCGCCCTGACCGGGATATTATGGTTAATCGATCGGACATGATATTACACAATTGTGACAAATACGGCTTAAATTTTAGGTATGTAGTTGCGCTTGGGCGCTCTTTCCTAAGCTAAGAAAGAGCGCTAAAGCGCAACTACATACCTTTGTTTAATTTCCCAGTTGGCTTTAGTCCTAAAATATTAACCGCAGACGAATGCAGATACATAACATCATCTGCGGTTAAAATCTTCCTCAAGATACAGGAAAATAAACCACAAGCATCGAAATATTTTGGTGAGCCCGGGCGATCGCTTCCGGTTCTTTGAGAGTTCCCGGTTGTTCCCACAATGTCTGTTGCTGAGAAATTGTTGTTAAAATCAGCAAATCGTGTTCTAACAAATTCTGCGAAACTAGCTTGATAAAATTTCCCCGCACCCGATTTACTGGTATCTCAGAGAGAATTTCCACCTCCGCCGCACTTTTGTTGCTTTGTTCCCGTTTTGTCGCCACCAACAACACTTGCAAACTCGCCTTGAGTTCCTCGGCTAAACTCTTAGCAATATTCACGGTTTCCTGAAATCCAAACTGCGTCAACTCGCCCTCAGTTACCGCTAAAATAATTCTGGCTGTATTCTGGATAGGATCGGGAAATCGAGCAATCAGTACGGGTACGGGCGATCGCTTGAGCACTGTGTCCATGATGCTGCCAAAAAAATTGTCGCGAGTTGTGGAAAATCCCTTCCAACCGCAAACTATTAAACTAGCCTCGCGTTCGGTTGCACTCCGCAGGATTCCGCGATCGATCGCATCATCTATCCTCGCGATCGGTTCAACCGCACAAGCAGCCGCATGGGCGACAGTTTCCGCAGCCGTCAAAAGTTGAGTTTGCTGCATTTTATCTGCGGGCGAAATTGCTTCGCCGCGATCGGACAAAATATGCAGCGGCAGCAAAGTTCCCTGAGATGTTTTTGCCAAAATCAAAGCCAAACGCAGCAAATTATCTTCCGTATTCGGATTCGCAACAGGCACTAAAACTCGTTCTCCCCATGAATGCTTTCCCGAAGTAGCGGCCGGCAAACTCGACCCCGGCTGCTGCATTTCTTGACCCCACCGAGATACAATCCAAGGAGAAGCCACGCAAGTTACTAAAATCATCGCAATGATGCCGTTCACCGTGACGCGATCGACCAATTTAATATCAAAAGCAACCGTAATCGCAGCCAAAGTAGAAGCAGCTTGAGCAACAGAAAGACCGAACATTACCATAATGCTGGGAAACTCAAAACGAAATAATTTCCCCGGTAGCCAAGCTGCCAAAAACTTGCTCACCACCTCAGCTAAAATCATCACCGCCGCTACCAACAAAGACTGCGGCTGCTTTACCAAAATTAGCGGGTCAATTAACATCCCCACAGAAATCAGAAAAAACGGGACAAACAGCGTATTGCCAATAAACTCAATCCGATTCATCAGCGGACTCATTTTGGGAATAAGTTGAGTAATGGCAATTCCCGATAAAAACGCCCCAATAATTGCCTCAATTTCAATTAGTTCCGCTGCGTAAGAAACTAGAAATAGGGTAGCTAATACAAATATAAACTCGGCATTTTCGTCGTGTCCGAATTTCTTAAAAAACCAGCGACCGATTTTGGGAACTCCCCACAAAGTACCAAAAGTGTAGATAGCAAGAGATGGAATTAGAAACAGCCAAAATTCGAGAGTGAGATTTCCTTTGAAAGCTTTAACAACAATTGCCAGCACCAACAGTCCCAACACATTCGTAATTAAAGTCCCGCCCAAAGTTGCAGTAATAGTCTGAGTTCGCATCAATCCCAATTTGCTGAGAATTGGCAGCGCTAAAAGCGTGTGCGTAGCAAAACAAGAAGCGACTAAAATTGAAGCTAGCCAGCTATATCCCAACAGCAGCATTGCTGCTGTCCCCAATATCATCGGTAGCGAAAAAGTAGCCAGCCCAAATATGACAGCTTTGTCCGCATTGAGTTTGAGGTCGTCGAGGCTAGTTTCCAGTCCCGCTAGGAACATCAAAAACAGCAATCCTACAGTACCTAACAAAACAATAGTAGCGTCCCGTTGCAGCAAATTGAGACCGTTGGGCCCGACAATTACGCCAGCAATAATTAAACCGACTATTCCCGGCAGTCGCAAGCGCTCAAATAAGAGCGGCGCGAGTAGCATGATAGCTAAAAGAACTAGAAAAACGGGAACTGGAGCGGTAATCGGACCGGAAGTTAACATAAATTTCACCCTAAATATTGGGAGCGAACTGCTATAATTATTAAAAGAAAATAACCAAAATATCTATCAATCTAAAGAGGTATTCTCAATTAATTGCAGCGTAATTGGTAATAAGTAGGACTGGGCGGTAGCAACTCGGTTTATTGGTAAAATACGGGTTTAATGACTAGAAATTGGGTGGATCGCAAACTCCTCTAAAAAAAACTATATTTTTTGATGGAGGCACAAAAACCAGGTTAAGAGTCAAAATAACAGCTTGTGAGCGATCGACGTTAACGCCGAAACCTGGTTTTTTATCCTATTTGCGTCCACCATTATTTAGGTATCAAATGCAGGGAGACACAGACACATATCTCAAGATGGACTTTGGCAAACTCGCTCCTAATTCAGAAACCCGGTTGCTTAAAAAAACCGGGTTTTTCACCACAACAGACAATTTAAATGGGTTAGTCTTGGACGCGAAAAAACTGGGTTTCTAGGCAACGTACTTAACCGTACCATCACAATAGCTAAGTATGTATTTTTTGTCAAGATTTGTCCGTCTAATTTTTAATTAGACGCTAAGCGAGCGACACAATACTAGCTCTATCGTAAGGTAATCTGTTTGTCGGCAAAACCTCCAGATTAATTTGCAACGAATCCAAAGCCGGATTTTCGGCTAGCAGCTTTTGCGTCAAACTCTTATTAAGAATTTCCCAGAAATCCGTTTCATTGGGATAATCAGTCAAGAAACTGTCGATGCTTTGGTAAATCGGCACAAAGTCGGGATACTCATCCTGCGTAATTCCTGGTTTGTACTGATATTGGACATCAATATTGAGGTTATTCAAGCCCTGGTGATCGATCGAGTAATTAGGAATCTTGAAATCCCACGCTTCGCCTAATTTACCATCTTGAGTGCGAGTAACGGTACTGCTGCGCTCGTAAGGCAATTGGTTCGTCGGTAAAACCTCCAAATTAACCGTCACAGACGAAATTGCCGGATTGTCAGCCAGCACTTTTTCGGTCAGATTTTTGTTGACAATTTCCCAAAAATCTGTTTCGTTCGGGTAGTTAACTAAAAGATTGTCAATGCTCTTGTAAATCGGCACAAAATCAGGATACTGATAATTTTGAATCCCATCTTTGTACTTATAATTTACATCAATATTTAGGTTGTTTAACCCTTGATGATTAATTGGGTAATTTGCCCATGTAAAATTCCATTTCTGCGTCAGTTGAGCATCGGACGGAAAGAAAGCAATTCCTATTGGACGCTGTAGCTTGCTGTCGGGAGGGACAAAAATAGAACTGTTACTCGACCCAGGATTTCCCGATATTGGCAGCGGTTCGTCAGTCTTGCCATTGTAGCGCAAAATAGCGCCTGCACCGTTAGCATTGGCGCGGTTGTCAAAACCAACTGCAAACAAATTGCCGATCGGCGAAAAAGCCAAACTACCTACATAATTGCTACTGGGCGAAGTATCAGTATAATTCGTAGATAAAACCTTGACTAATTCCCCAGTTTTTAAATTGTAGCGCCTGATATCGTTAGCAAAATCGCTGACATAAAGGTCGCCGTCACCGGGCCCGATTGCCAGTCCCAAAAGACTTGTAAATCCCTGACTCCGAGGCGAAGGATCGGGCGAAGCAAAGATACTTGACTGCCGGGTTTGCGGGTTGTAACGCAGCACCTGACTGGGGAAACTTGCGCTAAAATCTGGTTTACCATCGCGAGCAACACTCCCCTGCGTTGTCACGTACAAATTGCCGTCAGGAGCAAACAGTAAACCGTTCGGCCCATTCAATCCTCCCGCTTGCTGATTTCCCGAAGCAAATACATCAATAAACTGTCCTGTTTTGCCGTTATATCGGAGAATTTGGTCGCTCAAAAAACTGCTCGCATAAAAATTACCGTCAGGGCCAAAAGCTAAACCGTAAGGGCGAAACAATCCGCCAGTTTCATCGGCCGCCGTGTTCGGATTGTCGGCGACAAACTTGTCAATAAATGCGCCCGTAATTCCGTCATACCGCAATACCGCAGATGCTGTCGGTTCTCCCGAATTTCCGGGCTTGTCGCCGCTAGTAACGTAAATGTCCGGCTTATCGTCGCCATTGCCATCTGGACCAAAAAGTACCGTATCTGGATTGGACAAACTGCCACTTCCCGGTGGAATAAATTCGCCTAGAAAATTGCCGGTATTGCCGTCAAACTGAAGTACATTATTTCCCCTGCTGTTGCCAACCAAGAAAGTTCCTTGAGGATTGCTGGGTTGAGTGCGAGTAACTTTGCTGGTTCGGTTGTAGGGCAAACTTTGGCTTGGCAAAACGTTGAAATCGATTTTAATTGCCGCCAATGCAGGATTTTCGTTGAGGATATTTTGAGTCAAGTTCTTATTGACAGTTTCCCAAAAATCTGTTTCGTTCGGATACTCGGTTAAAAACTTATCAATGCTTTGATAAATTGGCACAAGATCGGGATATTCTTGTTGGGTAATTCCTGGTTTGTACTGGTAATTGACATCGAGATTGAGCGTGTTTAATCCTTGGTGATTAATTTCGTAGTCTTTGACTGAAAAATTCCAATCTTCTGTGATTTTGCCCGATTGACTGCGGAAAACTGTACTGGCGCGATCGTAGGGCAATATCTCCGTTGGCAAAACTTCAAGTTGAATCGTAACATTTGTCAGTACCGAATTTTCATTTAGCACGTTTTCTGTCAAGTTTTTGTTAAGAATTTCCCAAAAATCTGTTTCGTTTGGGTAGTTAACTAAGAAATTATCAATACTTTTGTAAATAGGCACAAAATCGGGATATTCGTTTTCGGTAATTCCCGGTTTTAAGTCGTAACCAACTTTGATATTTAGGGTGTTTAAACCTTGGTGGTCGATGGTATAATCTTTAAAGTCAAAAGCCCATTTTTCTGAAGGTAATAGGGAAGAAGTTTGTGATTGCGTCCGCTCTGGCCCGCCACCACGATCGCCAACAGCAAAATCCATCCCTGTAAGTTCGTCTCTCTGAACTTTAGTAGCATCAGTGTGGGATTTTATACTGCTATCAACTTTAAGATTGTCGCCTCCTGACGGTTGGAGACCGAAGTCGGTGAATGGCTCAAAAAGGTCGTTAGCGAAGCCCTCGTAGAGGATCGCACTATCAGTCGCAGCCGCCGAATCTGGTTTATGAGTCAAATCGTAGCTGCTATCAAATAAACCACTGCTATCGCCGACGGCAATTTTGCCGCTCCGATTTGAGCGATCGAAATTATTGAATAAGTCTAGTATTTCCGCTGAAACACCCACAACATTTCCCGGAATCTGATTTTCTTCAAACAGTCCTGCTGTGTTAAACATAAGCTATTTTTTTAGATACACCCGCCATCTGGAAGGAATTTGAAAAATTATACCCTTTTTCCAAAAAAAGTCAAATACCTTAAGAAGTTTTTGATATTAGTTTACAAAAATTAAACCGGAAATTTGTCCCCTTTCTCAATCCTCTCGTTTGCCGCTGCATCAGTATTGTTCAAATGCCAAACAGTCAACAGTCAATCGATTTTAGATTTTAGATTTTAGATTTTAGAGGCGACCCCACGGATAAATGCTCTTGATTGAGGATTTTCGATTTGAGATTTGGGATTGATTCCACGGATCGATCGCGTGGCGGGTACCACCTTTGAAATTCTTGGTCAATAGGAAATTTCTGCGAAAAACCGGATTTCTAGTTCCCCGCGCACAAATCCTGATTTGGCATACCCCTAAAAAAGGAAGACGTGCTTTTACCCCTTGCTCTTCCCTATTTAAAATCTAAAACCGGGAAAGGTTTCGCAGCTTCCATCTGCGCCGCTAAAGCAATTAAAGTTGCTTCCGCAGCCGGCCGCCCGATAATTTGAATTCCCACGGGCAAACCGTTGTTATCTAAAATGGCAGGAAGTGCGATCGCAGGCAAACCGCTAGCATTAAATGGCGGACAAGGAGCAATCCAATTAATAATGCGCTGCAAAGTTTCTTCAAAACTCAAATCCGCCCACTCTCCAACCCGGATGGGGGAGTGCATATAAGTGGGCAAAACTAACACATCAAATTTTTCAAAGAATCCCACAATCCGCCGTGAAATCACCTGCATTTGATTCACCGCCCGCAAATATTCCCCAGCCGAAATAGTTCTTTCTAACAGCCATCGATTCATCGGTTCCAAAGCAGGGCCTGGAATGCCGCTTGCCGCCGCCCCAGACTGCCAAATTGCCGTAAACGGTTCGATTAAACCCGTAAAATCCGGGCATCCAGGTTCGATATCGTGACCCAAATCTGTCAATAATTTTACTGTTTCGAGTACCGCTTGCTGACAGGTAGCCGAAGCCTCGCCCACAGGGGAAATAGTTGTAGAAAACGCAATTCGCAGTTTGCCCGACTCTTGACGGGAAGCCTCTAAAAACGTCGGATTTGAATCTGGCAGCCAGTACGGATCGCCTGTTGTGTAGCCTGACATTACATCCAAAAGTGCGGCGGCGTCAGCTACTGTGCGCGCCAGCGGGCCGTTTGCCGAAATGCCGCTGAGGTAATCTCCGACAGGTGCCCAGGAAACTCGCCCCCGCGAGGGTTTAATGCCCACTAAACCGCAGCAGGAAGCCGGGCCTCGAATCGAACCGCCGCCGTCTGAACCTTGGGCGATCGCACACAATCCTGCTGCTACAGCCGCCGCTGAGCCTCCGCTGGAACCTCCGGGCGTATAGTCTAAATTCCAGGGATTGCGGGCGGGCGGGAAGCCTTCTGGTTCGGTGTAAGGTAATGAGCCAATTTGAGAGGTGGCTGTTTTGCCCAGAATGTTAAATCCCGCTGCTTTGATCCGCCATACTACTGACTCGTCGTAGGCAGAGATGTTACCCAGCAAAGCCTGAGTGCCGTAAGTACAGGGAACGCCGGTAACTGGTGTCAAGTCTTTAATGGCGATCGGCACTCCGAAAAAAGGTGGCAATTCCTGTGACTTGTTTAACCCAGCTAGTTGTTCGGTTTGAGATTGAGCCAGGGCGATCGCCCGATCGGCCGTTACAGTAAAATAACTGCCCAGCTCGGGGTTTAATCGCTCAATCCGTTCCAAGTACAGATTGACAATTTCTAAAGGCGACACTTCCAGGGTGCGGATCGACTCCGCCAACTCTATAGCTGGAGTAAAAGCCCGATCGACAGAATTCATCGGTTTAAGTCCTTAATCTTTGGCTAAAGTAGCAATTTATACTGCTTGGTTGCGGAAAACTCTTTTTCTTAAAAAAAATTATCCAAAAATGTGGAGAATCTATATTCGGGCGTAGCTCGAGAGTCATTGCATCCTCCAATTGGCACAATATTTCCTTAGTAGTGCAGCATTATGACTCTCTCTTAGGATAGACTGAGTACAACAGTTAAGCTTTTGTGCAAGACCCGCACAATGGCGATCGGCATTGTCTAACTTCCACAAATCATCTGTTCGAGTCAGCCTTCTCACCAACTTAAGGTAGCGCATATGACACAACAGCATCCGCCCGCTCCTCGCCCGCCCGTACCCGGAGCTCCCCCACTGCCAGGAATACCCCGCCCTCCAGCTCCAGGGATGCCCCCCAGAGCAGCAGGAATGCCGCCCGCGCCGCCGCCCGCACCAGCACCAGCACCAGCACCGCCGCCACAATCCTTCGCCACACCTAAAAGCCCGAACTCTAGCAGCGGCGGAACTCCGACTTTGAAAGAGCTAGTAATCCGAGCCAAAGAAGAAGGAGTATCCGACCTTCACCTCGGAGTCAACGAAGTTCCCCGCTTCCGCACTCGGGGCGAGATTGCCGACATCGGCTATCCACCGACGGATTTAGATACGTTTTTTGGCTGGTTGCGCGAGTGCATGAGCGATGAAGAAATTGAAATTTTCCAAAAAACCCTAGATTTTGACGGCGCTTTCGACTTCGGGTTCGTTCGCATTCGGATCAGTTGCATGGACTCCTTGGCCGGCCCGGCAATGGTGCTGCGGCTAATTCCTTCCAAAATAATGACACTGGAGGAATTGAAGCTGCCGGATGTCTTTAAAAAAATATGCGGCTACCACAAAGGGCTGATTTTGGTGACAGGCCCGACAGGTTCGGGTAAGTCTACCACTTTGGCTGCGATGATCGACTACATCAATAAGAATAAAGCCTACAATATCATCACGATCGAAGACCCGGTAGAATTCGTACACGAAAGCAAAAAATCCTTGATCAAGCACCGGGAAGTCGGCAGGCACACCCTCAAGTTTATGAGCGCTCTCAAAGGCGCTCTGCGGCAAGACCCGGATATGCTGCTAGTGGGAGAAATTCGGGACAGAGAGACGGTGGAAATCGCCCTCAAAGCCTCTCAAACCGGTCACTTAGTTGCAGGAACCCTGCACACCAACAGTGCGGTTAAAACCTTGAACCGGATTCTGGATATGTTCGGGGCGGAAGAACAGGATGCCATACGGGTTTCAATTTCCGAATCCCTAGTGGCGATTATTGCTCAACTGCTGTGCAAAACCACAGACGGGAAGCGGGCTGCTTTCCACGACGTGATGATCAATACCGACGTGGTTAAGGAATACATTATGAAGGGGCAGAATGAGGAAATCAATCAAATCATGATCAAAGATACTTATGAAGGCATGACGACGATGAATAAGTCGCTCTACGGTCTTTATCAAGAAGGTCGGATTACTGAAGAACTTTGTGTAGAGAACTCGCCGTTCCCGAACGAAATGGCTCAGATGCTCCGAGGTCGAGTCTAAAGGTAAAGTGTTAAAAGTTAACAGTTAACTGTTAACTTTTAACTTTTAACTTTTATTGGTGTACTGAATTGAAAGTCGATCGCCCGATTTTGCCAGAAATTTTCAAAGGCATTGCGCTGTTTACGCCAGGGGGAGACTTAATCTATTGCATCGACCCCCACAAGCAAACTCGGTGGCATTTGCAGTTGTGCGTAGCTCTACAGGAGATCCTCGGTTTGTCGGAACCCCCGCATTTTCTGATACCTTGCTACACGGCAACCGTTGACTGCTGGCTCGATCCAGGCGATCGGCAGGTGCGGCTTGCTGCCGAGGCTTACCCCCCCGTGCTGCGACATCAAACGCTGCTGAACGCCATTTTTGGGACTGGCGACTTAGTGTGGCATCCCCGGAGCGAAGAAATGTGCGAACCGATGGCAATTGCTACTTATCACGAACAATTCCCCGAACTTTGGGAAAATCACGACTTAGTTGTACAGTATGCCAGCCCCGAAGCTCGATCGGACTGGAGCAGTTCGATAGTAACTCCCTTGGGCTTTCCGCAATCGCAGCAGACTCGGCTTCCCAAAGCAACAACACTAACCCCACCGCCACAAACTCAAGGGTACGTTTTGCGTCTGTTTGTTTCCGGCAGCAACCCCACCACCGAACGCACCCTCGAAACTTTACACCAGTTCTTAGAGCAATGCCTCGATCGTCCCTACACTTTAAAAGTAATTGATGTTTTGAAACATCCAGAACAAGCTGAGGCCGATCAGATTTCAGCAACTCCAACTTTGATTAAAATCTGGCCCAAACCCGTGCGGCGAATTGTCGGCGAATTGAACGATAATGAAAAAATAGTGCGGCTGCTGAGCTATTCAGAATTTTAGATGTTTGCGATTATTTAATACTGGCGATCGCGGGTTGACTCACCATTGAATTAACAACATAGTCCTGGACGCGCGATCGTTTAGAAACAGTTTTTTTACGAAAAGACGCATCGGGGTCCAGATTCGGTAAAAAACCCGGTTTCACCGGCCCCAATGCAATTTAGGGAGTCTTGGACGCAGGCTTCTCAAAAAAAACCGGTTTCTCGCGTTCGCGATCGAGCGTACAAGCTAATCCGCATTTAAATTGTATGGTAAAAGAAACTTTCACTCTTGTCGAGCGGGCAGGATATCCGCCCTCAACATACAATTTAAATGCAGTACAGCTTACGACCAAATTACCTGAATTAACCTGGTTTTTGCGTCCAAGACTGTTAGGTTAACTTACTTTGCTGAAAAATTTCGGTAAGGTGCGCCAATACCTGCATCCTTCCAAAATTGTGAAGTAGCACAACTGAAGGCAGAAGTTTCTCGACTTAAAGAGGAACTGGATGCGGCACAAAAAGTGATTGCCAACCTACATCAGCAAAACCAGACTCTTCGACAAAAGGTGTTAACTCCAGAAAAATGCGATCGCTTTTTGAATGCAAGTTTTCAGGCTACTTAATTTCTTTGACTAGCCGTGAATTCCAAGGACACCACATACAACCTGGTAAAAATGTTCCACACACTTCATCAAGGTGGTCTTCGACGTACCCAGTGTTAGCATCACAAACTTCTATCGCCCTACTAAAGAAGCTGATAGTCGCTGGATCTAATTGATAGCTCCATTTTGAATTGTAGGGAGCAGGTCTTGGTATGATTCTTCCGAATACATGGGTTTTATCTTTCTCGGTTCCATTGAGTATATTCCGGGCTTCTTGGATCTTACTCTCATCAGTGAGCTCAATAACGAATGGCTGGCGGTCGTGTGTTTCAAAGGCAAATTTAGCAGGTGCAGCCGCGTATGATGGAGCACTAAAGCTGATACCCAGCATACCAACAAGAGCCAATACAGTTAGTCCTCGACGTATCAGAGAAGTTAGTTTTTGAAATAGATTCATGGTAAAAACCTCTTTACTTGCCAAAACAAATCCTACCACTCTGCTGCACTCATGATTACTGCACCTCACATTCGGCACCCTCAACTGTCACATCGAATGAAAAAAGCTTGAAATTTTTACTAAATAAACGTTTCAGGCTTTCACAGACAAATCTATTTATCGAGCAGTCATTCTCAATAGCTAACAATTTTTAAGAATAAATTGGAGTAATGATTCGTACAACCCCGATTGTTTTGTTCCCACCAAACAGTGTGCCAGTTCAGGGTGCCGAATGTGGGTTAGAAACCGGGTTTTTTTAGGAAAAGACGTGTTGTAGATTGCAGATCCGGTAAAAAACCCGGTTTCTGGGCCCCGATGCGATTTAGACCCAGATTCCGCACCTCCGCTGTCACAATCGGTTTTTACGTAATTTTGTCAACCAAAATAGTTACTTTTTATACACACAAGTGGTAATTGGACTGGCGGTCGCCAGTTCAACTTCGCCAAACTCCGAAAATTCGTATTGTGACACTTGGCTGGTGCGGAATGTGGGTTTAGGCAGTCCTGGAAGCAGGCTTGCCAAAAAAACTCGCTTGATGATTGTCGCGATCGAGCGTATAGCAGTTCGAGCTCTCATATTCGCGGACGTAGTTGGGCCGAAAGGGCCCTATACGTTTCAGCGGTTATATAAGCTGTCATTCATACCTCACCACGCTTGAGAAAGGCTATATATGACCAAATTACCTGAATCAACCTGGTTTTTGCGTCCACGACTGTTAGGTTAACTTACTTTGCTGAACAATTTCGGTAAGGTGCGCCGAAGAGCAACCTACCTTACCGCAATCAATCTGGCAATCAGGAGAAGAGAGAACCCTGGCTAATCGGAAAAAGGTCGATCGACTCAATCAGGAAGACAAACATCCGGAGGGCACAAACTGGGGAAATCCAAAGTTGTGACTTCCAGCGTATCCAACTCAACTCGCCGAATTACATGATTGTTCGTATCAGCAACAAACAAATGAGGTCCGATCGCGCTCAACCCTGAAGGTTCAAAAAATCGAGCCTTGAGACCTTTAGCATCAACCAAACCCGCTGTACCGTCTCCAATCATTGTTCTGCACGTACCGCCCCGGTGGTCGATCCGCTTAATTTTGTGATTGTAAGTATCAGCCACCCAGAGGTAATTTTGAGCGTATTCAACACCCAAACAGTGCTGCAACCTTACCTGATCGCCGCGACCATCTTTATCCCCAAAACCAAACAATTCACCGCTACCGCAAACAGTCCGCACCTTCGGGTCTTCATCAATACCAACAGCCCGAATCGAACTAATTTCGCTGTCAGCAACAAACAACTCCGATCGATCCGTAGCGAGGCCGCTGGGCTGAGAAAAAGCAGATTCTGCAAGATTCCCGTCCACACAGGATTCTCGGCCAATACCCGCATAAGTGCCGATCGTACCAGTGTCTAACTGCATTTCCCAAATTTGGTGGGAACCAGCCATTGCAATAAAAAGTCTATTTCCAACTCTTTCTAAATCCCAAGGCGAATTCAATTGCGTTTCTAAACCCTTGCCGCTGCGGGGTGAAATTTCGTGGCTTTGTTCGCCGGTACCAGCAACAGTTTCTACCCGTTGAGTCGTAAAATCAATCTTTCTGAGAGCATGATTTTCCGTATCAGCCACATATAGAATTTGACTTTCCGCATCAAAAGCCATACCTTGAGGTGCAAAAAACTCAGCCCCTTCAAAATCCCCATCAGTTAAACCCGGTTTGCCGCTACCGATAACGTGCAGCACCTCACCTTCGAGGGTGCTGACAACAATCCTATTGTGGCCGGAATCGGCAATAAATAAGCAAGAACCGACTAAGTTTTGTATGACTGAATTAGCAGGCCCGGGCAATACAGTTTCATCTACAGATTCATTTTCCTGACTCATTTCGCCCAAAAGCGCCACCTGTTGGTGAAGATGTTTTGCCTCCGTGGCTGCGATCGCAAATGCCAGCACTTTACCGGGAAAAGCCAGCGGTGTTGATACAGGTTTGCGCTGTTTTTCTAAGCTAAAACTGAGTTGTTTAAACTTGAGTGCATTTTTATCTTTGTATTCAGCAATTAACTTGCCAACTAACTCGTCAAGTGCTTCTCTATTGCCTTCGCCGGAAACAAAGCCAACGACATAACTTTCAGGATCGATCACCATTAAAGTCGGCCAAGCGCGAACCGCGTAGCTTTGCCAAACTTTCATGCCGCTGTCAACGATTACAGGATGTTCGATATCGTAGCGGAGGATAGCTTGGCGGATGTTTTCTACTTCTTTTTCGTTTTCAAATTTAGCCGAGTGAACGCCGATAACCGTGAGGGAATCTTTATATTTTTGTTCGAGGTATTTTAAGTCGGGCAGGACGTGCAAGCAATTGATGCAGCAGTATGTCCAGAAGTCGAGGAGGACAACGCGCCCTTTTAAGGATTCAATGGATAAAGGTTTTTCGGTATTCAGCCAGGGGTAGTTTCCGGGGAATTCTGGTGCTCTGACGCGAGGCATGGCATCTCCTAGGTAGGACGTGAATGATTTTTTTTTACTTCTTTAATTTAGCGGGAAGTTTGGCAGGATG
This sequence comes from Microcoleus sp. F6_B6, assembly GCA_036702215.1. Classification (GTDB taxonomy): domain Bacteria; phylum Cyanobacteriota; class Cyanobacteriia; order Cyanobacteriales; family Microcoleaceae; genus Microcoleus. The sequence goes on along the minus strand of JAUBST010000013.1, from coordinate 141,664 downwards.
GGAAAAAGCGGGTTAAACCCGGGCTTTTGAACGCAGCCAAGATGCCTGTGCCACAAGAGGGGGGCGAGGGAGGACGGTAAAACCGACACGGAGTCAAAACGGTTGTTGCTTTTATAAATTACACAACCAACGAGAAATAGATGCAACTTGATTCTCCTGATTCAGATTTGCAGCATTACTGAGAGTCCCGTTTTCCAGTTGATGCCAGATTTCACCCGCCATCCTTCTTGCAACTGCCGCTCCCACAAAGAAAGTCAGAGGTGAGTGTCCAACTGTGGAAAATGCTTCGCGTATGCGATTTAGTGCCGCTTGTGCCGTTTTCCAATGCTCATCTGCACCGGCAGGATCGATTCCACCTTTAAGTTCGCCCAATGCAATAACATAGGGTGCCACGATAGATGGCTCAATTGCGCTGGATTTATTAGCTACCAACTCCGTCGGGGCAAGGTTAAACAAACACAAATCCACATTGCTCTTGACGAGTGGAACAGTTAGGTTATAAATCAATGTGCGATTACCTAGCTCGCTCTCCCAACTTATCCCACGTAAACACAACTCAATTTCTGTGTCATCATTTGTCATGGCTATCCACTTTTTTGTCTTTGAGTCTTGCCAACAATATCTCTTACTAGCAATTGTGAGAGTCGAGAGGATAGCACGAGTTAGTTTTCTTTGTGCTAATGCTCCGCCAACATTACGCATTGAGCCACCAAGCGTGTCACCACGAGTCAGTAGAAATCTAAAGACCAATTCCTCCACAAAATTTGTGCCTGCTGGCTCAAGAAAATTCCTGATTAGACCATTGATAGCTTCACTCTTATCCTTTGGCATCAAATGAGCAAGAGACTTGTCCGATAATCCTGCTGCCGTCAACAATCCCATTTCAATGCCCTTAACATTTAACAAATCAGCAGGACTCTCAGCTTGACCAGCAGCTTCTTGAAGTGCTCTTGCTTGGGCGACGTAAGGGGTAGCGCGTCGATTTTTTTCAAGAGCAAGTGCCACAAAACCCGCACGAGTGTCTTCATAGGTTGTGACAATATCGTCACTGGATTGAAGGTGGTTACGATAAACACACATAGGTTTCCAGTTATTGTTTTTTCCATACATAAACGCACTTCCTCAAAGGAGCGCGTCCATAGTTTCCCATCTGTTGACTGCTATTCCCCTTATCACCTGGTAAGACGAGAATGTTTTCCGTAATAAAGCCTAGTTTTTCAGCAAAATCAGACAGAATCATGTCCACTGAAATGCTTATACCTGCGTAGCGCACATTGTCATTAACCATAAACAAAAAAGACCCTGGTTTAAGGATACGAAAGCTTTCTTGTATTACGCAAGCCATTTCATAGAAATATCCTCTTACCATTCTTGGGATACCATTGTTGTTCAATATACCCTGTGACTTTTGGGTATCCAAATATCTTAAGATAGCCTGCAATAGAGTTTGCGAATCAGCAATACTTAAAGCTATTTCCCAAGCCGGATTGATAGCCAATAAATCTTTGGGGTGATTCTCAACCGTACAACTTAGCATTTCCTGACGCAGATTAATTAATTCCTTTTCAGAAATTCCTAGTAAAGCTAGCTCTAGTGCATAGGTACGAGTATAGTCATATCGATTGCAGTAGGGTGGAGATGTGATGATTGCATCGTATGTAGAGTCCGGCAAATCGGGCATTATCTTCAGAGAAGAACCTTGATGCAAAGTAATTTTGCCTTGTTGATTATTCTGAGTTTGAAAAAGATCGAGTTGTTGTGTAGGAGGTTCTAAGTCGTTAACAAGTTCATTAAATTTTTGGGTAATAGCTTTACTGAACTCAAGAACCTCACCTTTATTGAAGGACTTCTTTGACTGCCCGTGACCCGAACGGTAATCCCAACGAAGATACTGTCCATCTTTGCGTGTATAGCTTACGGATTCTAAAACACACAGTAAAGTCAAGACTAAAACTGATTGAAGCTTGGTATTTTCTTGATAACAAGCTCCAAGATATTGCTCAATTTCTCTTTTAGTTTCTTCGGAGTAAGCCCCTTTAGTAATTCTCAATTCCGACAGAGTGACTGGGTTTTTAAATTGTTTCCATATTTGCGAATTAAACCATGTCTTTAGCCGCTGAAAATCATCAAGAGTGAAGGCAGTGTCTAAAAGGATTTTGGTATTAATTATATGTTGACCAATAGGTAATAATTCAATCCCCTCACCATCTATTCCCAAGTCGCTAGCAGCAAATAAAGCAGTTCCACTACCTGTAAAAGGATCTAATATCTTGCCTTGAATGACTTGATATTGTTGGAACAAGAACTCTACTAGAGAAGCGGAGAAAGCTTCCTTATACTTGTACCACCTATAAATGGGTCTAGTTTTGTTAGCCTGAAAACTAACCAAAAGTCGCGTCAGCGATGGCTGGACTACAAACTTGTCTTGAAAGCGCTCGTGTAATTGCTTGTCAAGGTTATCAATCTCTCCCAGAAAGTCACTTTCCACTTCAGGGGCGATGTTGGAGATGCTTGACATATTTACCATGACTACAAATTATTAAATAACTAACTGTCGATCGTAGTATACCAGTATCTGCTTTGTAAAACTTACCTAAACTTGTCTAAAATCGTTTTTAGACACAATCCGAGTTCACTTCCTACGCTGTTGGGTAGACGGCTAATCCCAAGATAAGTAGGCTATCCCCCAATAGCCTTGGGTTCCCAGTTTAAAATATTTAAACTCGCATTCAAATCACGATCTAAAGATATGCCACAAGCAGGACAGTCAAAAGTCCGAACGCTTAGTGGCATATCTTTTTTATGGCCACAATTAGAACAGGTTTTAGAGCTAGGGAACCATTGATCTACCAGCACTAAAGTTGCTCCATACATTTGGCACTTGTAATCAAGTTGGCGTTTGAATTCGTAAAATCCTATATCTGATATTGCCCCAGCTAACTTGTGATTCGCCATCATGCCTTTTATATTCAAGTCTTCAATCAAAATTCGCTTGAAATTTTTGGCTAAATAAGTTGTTAACTTGTGAATAAAATCTAGGCGAATGCAAGCTATCCGCGCGTGGAGTCTGCTGATATTATTATAGATTTTGCGTTGGTTTTGGGAGCCTTTTACCTGTTTTGAGGCTTGACGCTGCAAAGTAGCAAGTTTGGTTTTCGCTTGCTTTAAGGGTTTTGGTGCATCAAAGACCTGCTGGTTTGACAGCGTGGCCGCATATTTAATGCCCGCATCGATTCCCACAGATGCCTGAGACTGTTGAACTGGTAAACGTTCGGCGTCAACACAGAAGGAAACAAACCAACGACTTGCTTCTTTTGAAATCGTAAAAGTTTGAGACACGTAATCGCTTTCTAGGGCTTCGTAGAGCCGAAAAGTTCCCAAGGTAGGAATTTTTATGGTGTTGCCAGCGCTTAGTAGAACTTTTCCGTTAGACGAATCGACTGTAAAAGATTGACCGGATCGGCGACTAGCGAATCTTGGATGACGTGCTTTCCCCGATCGATACCGACTAAACGCATCTTTTAGATCGATCAACGCATTTTGGTAAACTCGACTAGACAACTGGTTCATCCAGCCGAATTCAGGCTTTTTCTTGACGTAGTTGGTAAGAACTTTTTTGACTTCGTTGATTACCTTCGAGTCGGTAAATTTCCCCTCACTATACATTTGAGTTCGCAGGCTTAATCCAAAATTAAATACTACACGCCGGAATCCTGCGTGTCTTGCCATCAAAGTCGCTTCGTTGTTATTCAATTTTAGCGCTCGTTTAACGGCAAACATAGAACTTCCTCAAGGGCGATTAAGTATGGATAAGTTTAGCGAACTATTTGGCACTTAAGTCTTGCTCCAATCAAAGAGCGGGCAGAGGTCGCTACCATTGTAAATTCTCTCTGACGAACCAGAGAATTAACCGCTTCAGAAATTCTCCCGTCTGGCTGAACCCCAATTTTCTCCTTGGTTTTTCCTGTTGTTATGTTCCAGTATCACCAGTACACCATTAATTTTATTCTGGTCGATCGCACTTGCGATCGACTTAACCACACAATATCTAACAGCAACCGCCGCCGTTATAATGCCAAGTCGAATCCGTAATTAACACCCGATCGGACATTAATCCGCCCAACTTCCCAGCAGTTTTATCGCACACCGCCGCCGGAACTCCTCGCTGCAAAATGTGACCTGCCCCGTCATCAAACAGCTCTTCAGACCCCGTATAAATCGCCGTCTTGCCCGTGAAAATGCAAGCTCCGTCATCCGGTACATCCACTTTGAAAGACACCGAATCCAGGCTTTCTAACAGCAAATCCGCATCCAATTGATAATTGTGTTTGTCCAGCAATCGGTAAGGACGGCGCGCCCGCACTTCAACTTGCCCAAAACCCACGTCTACAAGGTGTTGAACGTATTCTTCGTATGTCAGAGCGCCGGACAAACACAGGGCCCGCAAGCGTTCGTCTTCCTTCAAATACTGCGGAATGGGGCGAGTTGCGATCGGATCGCTCATCAACAATCTGCCACCCGGTTTTAGCACCCGATAAGTCTCTTTTAATGCTTTAGCTAAATCCGCTGGTTCAAAAATATTAAACAAGCAATTTTGGGCGACAACATCTACAGAAGCATCCGGCACTGGCAACGCAAAAGCATCGCCTTCACGAATTTCCACAAAACTCGGATCGAACCAATCATTTTCTCTGGCGGCAATTTGCAAGTTTCGTGCAGCCGCGTCTCGCATTGCTGGAACGGGATCGACGGCAATAACCGCTCCTTTGTGTCTTGAAAAATATGCAAATTGTAGTGCTTCTAGGCCGCCGCCGACGCCTACATAAAGCACGAATGGATTGCCCACGAGTTCGGCGGCGTGAACGGTTGTGCCGCAGCCGTAATTCATTTCTTGCATTTGTTGGGGAATTTTTAATCCTGGCAATTGCAAGGGACTGCTTTGGACGCAGCAAAGTCCGATTTGGGGGGTTTCGGCAACATCGCTGTAGAATTTGGCTGCTGTTTCGAGGTAGGTCATTTTTTAGTGTCCTAATTTTTGATTTTTGACTGCAGATAGAGCACGGGCGTCCCGCCCGTGCCACGAAGCCCAGAAATATTTTGTTAGGTGGCAAATTCGACTTTTTGTTCCGATTTTGGCTGATTTTCTGGTTGGGAAACTGTTGTTTCGGGAGGGGCTAATTCGCTGGTTGGTTGGCTGGGAGTTTCAGCGGCAACTGGTGGCGTTGGCGGTACAAGATTGGGAGACGGTTCTGGGATCGTGGGAGCAATTACTTTTGGTACTGGAGCTTTTTCTGTTATTTCTGGCAGAGTTCGGGAATCTGAAGGAGTAGCAGGTTCGACAACTTGACGCAAAAAGTTGCGGAACCGATTGTAGTATCCTTTATATTCCTGTTTTTTTGCTTCGGGAGATGCTGTTGCTGTTGGTTCTATTACTGGAACGGGAGCCACTGTTTTCGGGGTTTCTAACTGTGGAGTTGCTGTCGGTGTCGGTTCTATTACTTTAACGGGTTCTACAATTTTCGGCGCTTCGATTGGGGGGGTTGCTGTCGGTGTGGGTTCTATTACTTGAACCGGAGCAACTGCCGGAGCGACTGCTGGCTCTGAGCTCGGTTGGGTAACTGGGGTTTCTGGAACCGCTGGTGAGGGTTGGACAACTCGTGTTTTTTCTAATGCAGGTGTCGGTTGTGGTTCGGGGGTTGGGGTTGGTGTCGGTGCGGGGGCTTGGTAGGTGCGATCGACTATACCGCGAGTTTCTGCTACTGTTAGTTCGCCTCGCAGTAATTTTGAAAGAGTGTCTTGACCGAGCGGTTCGTAATTTATCAGTCTGACTGTATTATTAAAGGCGTTTTTGACGATATTTCCCCGTTCGTCAATTAATTCTAGCTGTACCCAGTTTTTCCCTGGTTTGAATCCTTTAAGATATATAGGTTGCCATTGGTCGATCGCAAAGCTTTGGCCGTTGACTGTGGCTCGAATTTTCCAATCGAGTATTTCATCTTGGGATTTTTCTTGCGCCACTTCGTGCGGGGGGGCATTTGTCAAGTAAAAGTCGAGCAGGATGGGTTGTTCCCCGTAGCTGCCTTGGGGGCTGTTGTACGTTAATAGGGGCAATGTTCGATCGGGATTATTGTCGTCTGTTTTGGTAAAAACGTGAAAGGTGGTTTGAGCTGCGGCACCTTCGTTTTTAAAGCTTTCTTCCCAAGGGCGGGCGGCGAACACCTGCAGGGTATGGGTTCCGGGTTCTAAGTCGGAGAGGGTTAAAGGTTGGTTGATGTCGTAAACTGCTGCATAAGGTTGGTTGTCTAATAAAACTTGCAGGTGGGGGCCCAAACCCAAGTTTGCATCTTTGAAAATGGGCAAGTCCTTCACTTGGAACTGAACAGACACATTTATATCCTGAAGCACTTCGTCAGGTTTTGGATTCAAAATACTAACTTGAGGCTGGTAGATTTCTAGAGCCTGACGCAGTTGTTGAATGGCTTCTGGGGGAGAAACCTCTGAGATTCTGTTTGCTGGGGCGGTAGCTGAGCCGCTCTTGTTCCCTGGTTGGGGCAATTCGGGATTGCCCGCGCCACAACTTGCTAAACCCAAAATTAATATTGCTGCTGCGAACAATGCCAGCAGCCTGCCCGCAACCGTTCTGTGCCAATTGATCCCTATCACGCAACCATACTCCTAGAAGCGTTGTCATAGGGAACTATAGCCCAAAAATGAATTTAGTATTGGGGAATTGCCGCTGGGAAATTCCAAAGCCGCGTAGGAACCCGGATTGAGGCTGCAGCAGGCAACCCATCCTCTGGCACTCTCCATTCCTGCAGTCTTTTTCCAAAACATATATCTACAAATGAGTATTCCTAAATTTCTCGATCTTTGAGTTTTGTAAAGTTAATGGCAGTACCCCTTGACTTTTTCGAGGGACTGTGGAATTTAAAGGCGTTATTACATCAAGAATTGAGCCTTTTTTAAGTATTGTTAACAAGCGATTAATACTCCTCTAGCAAGCTTATAATTCATAAAACTCCCTCGAAAGGAGCAGCCGTATCAAGTCTGAATCAAGGACGAGATCGGCGGCTCATCTGGTGAGAAGAGTTGGCAGTACCCAGTCACATTGTTAGCGACACTGGGAAACTGGCTTCTTCAAAGAAGCAAAATGCTTGGGGAGACGATGCACCTGCGTCTAGCTCTGCAAAGAGTAAAGTGCACAGAAGTGTCGGCTTTTTCGAGAATCCCTCGCCCAATCAGGCGCGGGGAGTGTCCGGTACATTATTCAGTTCTCGTTCCTTGTCTTACCGAGAGGAGAGTCTTCATGACCATTAGTCCTCCAGAGCGAGAGGTAAAAGCTAGGGTAGTAGTAGATAATAATCCGGTTCCAACTTCCTTCGAGAAGTGGTCAAAACCCGGTCATTTCGATCGCACTCTAGCTAAGGGACCAAAAACCACCACTTGGATTTGGAACCTCCACGCTAACGCTCACGACTTTGACAGTCATACAAGTGACTTAGAAGACGTTTCGCGCAAAATCTTTAGCGCTCACTTCGGCCACTTGGCAGTAATCTTCGTATGGTTGAGCGGCGCATATTTCCACGGCGCTAAATTTTCCAATTACGAAGCTTGGCTGACAAATCCTACAGCCATCAAGCCCAGCGCTCAAGTGGTCTGGCCGATTTTTGGTCAAGAAATTTTAAATGCAGATGTAGGCGGCGGCTTTCACGGGATTCAGATCACCTCTGGTCTATTCCAGTGGTGGCGCGCCAACGGCATCACTAACTCATACCAGCTATATTGCACTGCGATCGGCGCCTTGGTAATGGCAGCTTTGATGCTGTTTGCCGGTTGGTTCCACTATCACGTCCGCGCTCCGAAACTGGAATGGTTCCAGAACGTGGAATCGATGATGAACCACCACTTGGCAGGTTTGCTCGGCTGCGGTTGCTTGGGCTACGCCGGACAGCAGATTCACGTTTCGCTGCCGATCAACGCTTGCATGGACGCGATCGATGCAGGCGCACCTCTGACAGTCGGCGGTAAGCTGATCAAAACAGTTGCCGATATCCCGCTGCCACACGAGTGGATTTTGACACCGAGCTTGATGGCAGACATCTACCCAAGCTTCGCTAAAGGTCTAACGCCCTTCTTCACCCTCAACTGGGGCGCTTATGCCGACTTCCTGACCTTCAAAGGCGGTCTGAACCCCACCACAGGCGGTTTGTGGCTGACAGATACAGCGCACCACCACTTAGCGTTGGCAGTGCTGTTCATCGTCGCCGGTCACTTCTACCGCACTAACTGGGGCATCGGCCACAGCTTTAAAGAAGTTCTGGAAGCTCACAAAGGCCCCTTCACAGGCGAAGGCCACAAGGGGATGTACGAAATCTTCACGCAGTCTTGGCACTGCCAACTGTCGTGGAACTTGGCCTGGATGGGCTCTCTGAGCATCATCGTCGCCCACCACATGTATGCGATGCCTCCGTATCCGTACATCGCGACTGACTATCCGACTCAGCTATCGCTGTTCACCCACCACATGTGGATTGGCGGATTCCTGATCGTCGGTGCAGCCGCTCACGCAGCAATCTTCATGGTGCGGGACTACGATCCGGCGCAGCACGTTAATAACTTGCTCGACCGCGTACTCCGTCACAGAGATGCAATCATCTCTCACCTAAACTGGGTTTGTATATTCTTGGGCTTCCACAGCTTCGGTTTGTACGTTCACAACGACACGATGCGGGCTTTCGGTCGTCCTCAAGATTTGTTCTCGGATACCGGGATTCAGTTGCGTCCGATATTTGCCCAGTGGGTGCAAAACATCCACGCCTTGGCTCCGGGCACAACAGCGCCTAATGCTACGGAAATCGTCAGCCACGCTTTTGGCGGCGGTGCAGTAGTAGTCGCCGGCAAAGTAGCGATGATGCCGATCGAGTTGGGTACGGCGGATTTCATGATCCACCACATCCACGCTTTCACAATTCACGTTACAGTCCTGATTCTATTGAAGGGCGTGTTGTTTGCACGCAGTTCTCGCTTGATTCCCGACAAAGGTAACTTGGGCTTTCGGTTCCCTTGCGACGGCCCCGGCCGTGGCGGCACCTGCCAAGTTTCGGGTTGGGATCACGTGTTCCTAGGCTTGTTCTGGATGTACAACTGCATCTCGATCGTGATTTTCCACTTTAGTTGGAAAATGCAGTCGGACGTGTGGGGAACAGTATCGCCAGACGGCACAATTTCTCACATAACTGGCGGCAATTTCGCACAAAGTGCGGTCACGATTAACGGCTGGCTGCGGGACTTCCTCTGGGCACAAGCTTCTCAGGTGATTCAGTCCTACGGTTCGGCACTGTCGGCCTACGGTCTGATGTTCCTAGCCGGACACTTCGTGTTCGCGTTCAGCTTGATGTTCCTGTTCAGCGGCCGCGGCTACTGGCAAGAACTGATTGAGTCCATTGTTTGGGCTCACAACAAGCTCAAGGTAGCTCCGTCGATTCAGCCTCGCGCTCTGAGCATTACTCAGGGTCGGGCTGTGGGTGTAGCTCACTACCTCCTAGGAGGAATTGTCACTACGTGGGCATTTTTCCTAGCGCGAATCATTTCGGTAGGGTAAACTACCCCTAGGTTTTGGATTCTCGATTTGGGAGGAATCTCAAATCGAGAATCCAAACTCGGAACCGAATCCCTTCAACTTTGTTCAGGATTCAGGATTAATCAAGGCTTATGGCAACGAAATTTCCAAAATTTAGCCAAGACCTTGCCCAAGACCCGACCACACGGCGGATCTGGTACGGGATTGCCACAGCACACGACTTTGAAAGCCACGATGGCATGACCGAAGAAAATCTTTACCAAAAGATTTTTGCTTCTCACTTCGGCCACCTAGCAATCATTTTCTTGTGGACTTCGGGCAGCCTGTTCCACGTAGCATGGCAAGGTAACTTTGAACAGTGGATTAAAGACCCCCTAAACGTCCGCCCGATCGCTCACGCGATTTGGGACCCGCAATTCGGCGCTCCTGCTGTAGAAGCTTTCACTCAAGGGGGCGCTTCTAACCCGGTGGATATCTCTTACTCCGGTGTCTACCATTGGTGGTTCACCCAAGGGATTCGGACAAACGCCGACCTGTATCAAGGAGCTATCTTCTTGCTACTACTGGCGGCTGTCTTCCTGTTCGCAGGTTGGTTGCACCTCCAGCCCAAGTACCGCCCCAGCTTGTCTTGGTTCAAAAATGCTGAATCTCGCCTCAACCACCACTTGGCTGGTTTGTTCGGTGTCAGCTCTTTGGCTTGGACTGGTCACATGGTTCACGTTGCTATCCCCGAATCTCGCGGACAGCACGTAGGTTGGGACAACTTCTTGTCTACCCCGCCTCACCCAGCCGGTTTGGCTCCGTTCTTCACGGGTAACTGGGGTGTATACGCCGAGAATCCAGATGCAGCAAACCATGTCTTCGGTACTTCCGAAGGCGCTGGAACCGCAATTCTGACTTTCTTGGGCGGCTTCCACCCTCAAACAGAATCCCTGTGGCTGACAGACATCGCTCACCACCACTTGGCGATCGCAGTTCTGTTTATCGTTGCCGGTCATATGTACCGGACTAACTTCGGTATCGGTCACAGCATCAAAGAAATGTGCGATGCTAAAGACTTCTTTGGCAAGAAGGTTGAAGGCCCCTTCAATATGCCTCACCAAGGCATTTACGAGACCTACAACAACTCGCTGCACTTCCAATTGGGCTGGCACCTCGCCGCTTTGGGCGTAATCACCTCCCTGGTAGCACAGCATATGTACGCGATGCCTCCCTACGCTTTTATAGGTAAGGACTTCACGACTCAGGCTGCGCTTTACACCCACCACCAGTACATTGCTGGATTCATCATGGTCGGCGCTTTCGCCCACGGAGCTATCTTCTTGGTGCGGGACTACGATCCTGAAGCAAATAAAGGCAACGTGCTCGATCGCGTGTTGCAGCACAAAGAAGCGATTATCTCTCACTTGAGCTGGGTGTCGCTGTTCTTGGGCTTCCACACTCTGGGCCTGTACGTTCACAATGACGTTGTAGTCGCTTTCGGAACTCCTGAAAAGCAAATCTTGATTGAACCAGTGTTCGCACAGTTCATCCAAGCTGCTCACGGAAAAGCTCTCTACGGCATGGACGTGCTGTTGTCCAACCCTGACAGCATTGCTTCTACCGCTTGGCCGAACTACGGTAACGTATGGCTCCCAGGCTGGTTGGACGCGATTAACAACGGTACTAACTCTCTGTTCTTGGCGATCGGACCTGGCGATTTCTTGGTTCACCACGCGATCGCCCTAGGCTTGCACACCACCACCTTGATCTTGGTCAAGGGCGCTCTGGATGCACGCGGTTCTAAGCTGATGCCGGACAAAAAAGACTTCGGTTATGCTTTCCCTTGCGACGGCCCCGGCCGTGGCGGTACTTGCGACATCTCTGCTTGGGACGCGATGTACATGTCTGTCTTCTGGATGCTGAACACCCTAGCTTGGGTAACGTTCTACTGGCACTGGAAGCACCTGGGCATCTGGCAAGGTAACGTGGCTCAGTTCAATGAGTCTTCTACCTACCTGATGGGCTGGTTCCGCGATTACCTCTGGCTGTATTCTTCTCAGTTGATCAACGGTTACAACCCCTACGGTACTAACAACTTGTCAGTCTGGGCTTGGATGTTCTTATTCGGACACCTGGTTTGGGCGACTGGTTTCATGTTCCTGATCTCTTGGAGAGGTTACTGGCAAGAGTTGATCGAGACTTTGGTTTGGGCTCACGAGCGCACTCCTTTGGCTAACTTGGTTCGCTGGAAAGACAAGCCTGTTGCTTTGTCCATCGTCCAAGGTCGTTTGGTTGGCTTAGTTCACTTCTCGGTGGGCAACGTCCTCACTTACGCGGCCTTTGTAATTGCCTCGACGGCCGGCAAATTCGGGTAACTCTGAACTCTGGTTTCTAGGTAATTAAATGAAATCCCCTGCCTTCTGGCGGGGGATTTTTTTTGATATGTTGGTTGAGGATGGAGAGTGAAGAATATTTTTTTATGGCGAAGTTACAGTAGGGAAAAATAGCTACTATGAAGAAATTCTTACTCTCGCTTTTACACATTGCTGCTGCGGATTTCTCAATCAAAGCCAACAGCTTCTTCTCATACGCTGAATTTACTAGCTCAAACGATTGAGCAAGCACAAACTGACGCGGATGCGAAGTCACTATCCGGGAAGCCAAAAGAGATTTTCACCTGTCGGGGCGACAAGTCACCTATAACGCTGATAGAATAAGCCTCATAGCTCTTATGCCTTGTTGATAATTAGGTAGTTTATGTGGAGACAAAGACATTAATTCAACAACAACCTGCCAATTACTAAACATGGAATCGACCCATGATTCACCCCAAAGTCCAATATAAAAAGTGCTATGTCTAGCATATTTTCTATAACTTTCTGTTTTTCTACTTAGATATTCTTGAACTTGCTTTGACTTAATTTCCATCCCTTGAATTATACTCTTCAAGTATGCTAGTGATAACAAAATTAATAATTTACTCAGTCGCTCACCTGTGAGATTAGTCCTTTCTAGTTTATATCCTCCACCCTTAAAGTCTCTGAACATCTCTTCAATTCCAAATCTTTTTGCATAAGCATCAACTGCGGCTTGTATATCTGCCAAGCTTGTCAGAATATACCAAGGTTCTTTTGTAGTAATATTTCGATATTTACCCAGCCACTTACCCGCTAGATTAAACCCCGTAATGGGTGCAGTTTTTCTGATTGTTACTTCTTGATTGAAAAAACTATTTCCTGGCTCTAATCCTAGCATTTTTAGTTCAGTCCATAACTCCTTTTCTGTCTTGATACAAACATTCTTTTTTAGTCGTAAACAGAAATCTACTTTCTTCTCCCTCAGCCAATTTCCGAGGGTGACACTACAAAATTCACGATCTCCTAACACGCTCAATTTATAATTTGATAAGGCCTCGAATACTGGCGTCAATACCAATTGTTGATTGTCTAATGTGCTGTTCCCTTGTTTGTCAAGCACTTTCCAATAAATAGGAATAGCTCTTTTTCGCCAAATCATGCTGACCATCAAAATATTATTTGATTGCCATTTGGTTCGGTCTATTACTAAATATACAACCTTATTTTGTTTAACAGTACCTTTAATCCAACCAATCACCAGTGGCAACCAAATATTATCTATACTCCATTCATTCTCTGATAAAAATCTCTGAAGTTTTTTTCTTCTACTTTCAAAATTAATAGGTATTGCTAGTTTTGTCGCTAGGGTTTCTAATGTGACTTCTTTAATCGATTGCACCACTTGAATCAATAAAATTGTCACTAAGTAATTAGAACGTGTCAGCTTTTCTGACAAATGGGCATGATATAATTCTGGTATCATTTAATTGTTTTTTGGGTAAGAAGCTTTCTTACCCTATCTTTTTTCATGCTATTTGTCTAGAGTTGCCGGACTGTATGACTTTCAGGCGACCTGTCGCCCCGTCAGGATTTTCACCTGCCATGAGTGAAACACCCAAACTCCCCAATCATCAAGCAATCAAAAAGAGTATGATAAATCTTGTAGGTGTCTTTCAACGGCTTGAGGCTCTACACTCTCAGTTTAGATGAACTAATGGCTATGGTAGAAGCTGATATTCGCCGCAACACAGATTAATGTTTACCCGCCAGAGAAAGCGAAGCAGTTGGCTGAGTTTGTTAAGCAGAAATAAAGTGCGATTTTATGAAACCTGTTCTGAAGAAAGGGCAACTGACAACCTGGAAAGACGAGCGGGGGTTTGGCTTCATTAAACCGGATGATGGCAGTAAAGAAGTTTTCTTGCATATCAGTGCGCTGAAGGGAGCAACTCGCCGCCCAAAAGTCGGAGATACGATTTTGTACGAGCCCGTTGCTGAAACAGACGGGAAGGTACGTGCCACTAGAGCCTCAATTCAAGGTGTTGCACCTCGACATGAGCCAACAAAGCAGAAACCAAATAAACCCGGTATACTCAAAACATTTGTGGGTATTGGGATTCTGTCTGTCATGGTGCTTTTTACAATGCAGTTGAGTCGCAGTCGTTCTCCCTCTCCAATTACATCCATCGCAAAACCAGAATGTACTATCAAAGGCAACATCTCGATCGATACAGGCAATAAGATTTATCACCTTCCAGGCATGGAAGATTACGAATCAACAGTTATCGATCCAGCTAGCGGTGAGAGATGGTTTTGCACAGAGTCAGAAGCGATAGCCAATGGCTGGCGTAAAGCACCGAGGTAGCCCCAGCATCCCAACAACGGCGCTGCACCGGAACGGATTGCTCAAGGAAGAAGCAAGAAGTTGATATCGCCCTTGTTGCTATGGTGGATTTACTTGAGCCCCCAATTAACGATGCAACTCTACGTCGAAAGCAAAAAAAAGAAAATTGACGTGATACGCAGCCCATATTCTCCAGCCGAGATTGTTGATATTACATCGAAAGCTGATCGACATTGGATAAAGTTGAGTCCATTTTTGCCGTAAAGATTACACTGTGGAACTGGTTTCCCTCAACTTCAAATCTCCCCATTCATCTGCATTTGATGCACCTTGTCTGCCAACTCTTGGCGGCTTTCCTTATCGAGTGCATCAATTGCCAGCATTCCCAAATACACTACTTCTTTCTGAGTTAGTCTGGTCGCTAGCGCTTGTTTTTGAATGACTTCCTTGATCACGGAACTGACCGCGATCGCAGTATTAGTTTTAGCCACGAAGAATAATCAACTATTAATAACAACTTTCCTTGATGTTAGCATCCTCAGTCCGATTAAGTACAATGATGTCTGACTAACTACAGTTAATCATGCTATAGTGTAAAAAATACAAAAAAACGATCGCCCCCCGGCCTAGACAACTGAAGGGCGATCGTCTTTAAAACTTAAATAGACAGTTACTAGCTGTCTGAATAACCATGATAGCAGCATTTGGGCTAAAATCAAGCACCTTCGCCTGCTCCAAAATAATCCACAAGTCCCCAGTCCTTCATCCGCTGGCAAGATTTGTCACAGAAGAAACTGTTGCACTGCTGTTCAATATCTCAACAGACCAGATTTACCGGATCGAATGCTGTCGCCACATGGTCTACGTCCACGCTAAAGGCATCAGTCGGTTTGTCAGTTATGCCGATTTTCCGCCAATTTTAGAAGTAGAATTACCGAAACTTCAAGACTTTGGCAGATGGTACAAACGCTGGAAAGGCAAAAAAGCACCTGATTTTTGGACACAGTTTTATATACATCAATTCAAAAACGCTACTACTGCGGATAAACAGCTTGCATGGGGCCTCTTGGTAGCTGTAGTCAAATCCCTGTTCTCAGAAACAGCTTTGCAACAACTGCGAGATGCTTATTTATACGAAAAATATAGGCGGGAAAATTTTTGAATATGCGATCGCCCCGAACCTCACTTCACCAAATGTGCGTGAAGCGTAGCTATCCCGTAGGGAATCACCCTCAACCCCTCAAATCTCCCCTTTCACCTGCATCTGATGCACCTTGTCAGCCAACTCTTGCAGGCGCTTTTCGTCCAACTCGTCGATCGCCAGCATCCCGACATAGATGATTTCCTTCAGCGTTAGCCTGGTTGCTAGCGCCTTTTTCTGCACAAGTTCCTTAATTATGGGGCTGACTCCAATGGCGGTACTGGCTCTAGTCACAAAACTAACGGGAGATTAACAACTTCGACTAAATCTTAGCACCTTTAAGCTGAGCTTTTATCTGCGAAGCAAAGTGCTTAAGCGCGTCTTGACTAGACGAAACACAAGGGTTTATAGTGGAAACGTGGAAAGGCCGATCGACCTATTCCTCGAAAACCTCAACCAAATCCTCAATCATCAAATCAAAAGTGCGAGCTAACTTCCGCAGGTAAGTAAAGTCAACCATTGCCTTTTCAGGACGACGAGCATAGCTTCTGACAGTGCTGTAGATTATCCCTGAACGATCGGATACTTCCTTAAGCGTCCAGCGCTTCTGGGTCGCTGGTTCCCGAATTTTTAGCCTGACTAAACCCATGCTTGAGAGTTGATGCAATTCTTAGGTTGACTCACCATGATATCTGAAAATCAGTCAATATCGTGGCCGACCGACCTACTCCTCTAAAATCTCCACCAAATCCTCAATCATAATATCGAAAATGCGAGCCAGCCTGTGCAAGTAGGTAAAATTAACGGTTGTCATACCTTGACATTGGGCGTAGTTTCTAATGGTGCTGTAACCAACACCCGATCGATCTGAAACTTCCTTAAGTGTCCAGCCGTTCTGGTCTGCAAACTCCCGAATCCGCAACCTCACCAAGCCTTTGCTCATACTTACTTGACAAATGACAATCTGCTGTCGTTTAATATTAGATATCTGAAAAAGCGATCGCCTCACGTCTGGACAACTAAGGGCGATCGCCTTCAAAAATTAAATAGACAGTTACTAGCTGTCTACCAGCCATGATAGCATCATCCCAGCTAAAATCAAGCACCCTCACCTGCTCAAAAATTCTCCACAAATCGCCAATCCTGCATCCGCTGGCGAGATTCGTTACCGAAGAAACAGTCGCACTCCTGTTCAATATATCAATAGACGAGATTTACCGCATCGAATGCTGCCGCTACATGGTTTACGTTCACGCCAAAGGCATCAGCCGATTTGTCAGCTACGCCGATTTTCCCCCGATTTTAGAAGTAAAGCCGATCGCACCTCAAGATTTTGGCAGATGGTACAAACGCTGGAAAAGCAAGCAAGCACCAGCATTTTGGACTAAATTCTACACCTACAAGTTCAAAAAAGCTGTTTCAGTTGACAGATTGCTGGAGTGGGGGCAACTCGTAGCTACTGTTAAATCGGTCATTTCTGCGGCCGCGCTGCAACAGCTACGAGATGTCTACGGCCTAGAAAAAGATTTGATGGAGAAATTTTAAAGTGCGATCGCCCCGGCAACCAACTGCGAGAATGGCCAAGGAAAAATTAAAATAAATGCCTAAGTGAGAAAATGGAGGTAGACAATGGACAATCACCATGCCTAGAAAAATTCGCGAGTTAAAAGCTCAGATTACCCGTGAGGGCTTTATCTATTTGCCAAAACGCGGAAAAGGCAGCCATGAGAGATGGCAGCATCCTTTGATTGGGAAGACATTAACAATTCCAGGCAAAGACGGAGATGATGTGCCACGCTATTTAGAGAAGCAGTTGTCAATGTTGTTAGCAGAACTCGACGAGTTAAAGGAGGAAGATTCATGAATCGATACAGTATGATCGTCCAATGGTCTGACGAGGATCGACTTTTCCTCGTGACGATTCCAGAGTTTGCCGATCGCGTTGTCATGCCCTGTACCCACGGCAAAACCCGCTCAGAAGCCATCCGACATGGCGAAGAAGTTCTCGAAATGTATTTAGAAGCTTGGCAGGAAGAAGGCGAACCCATCCCCGCACCTAGCATTCTTCAAATCGCCTAGAACACTTCATCCTCGATACCCAGCCACCATTCCCCCAGATTCATTAAATCTTTGTGAAGGTCAGTAAGTTCTGTCATATATTCCTCAGCAGAAATCTCCGATCGCCTTTCTTGCAATTTTTTCAGTCGCAGTTGCACCAACAGCCAAGGTTTGGATATCCCGTCCTTTGCTTCGATATATTTGGCTAGATCTTTGCTGTCCATAGTTATTGGTTATTTTTTACATCAAAATGATTAAACCGCAGAGAACGCAGAGGAAGAGAAGAGAGAGAGAGAGATGAATAATTCTGATACCAACTAATCCAATATTATACCACTTTTTAAAATGATTAAAAAGCTCTCATTTTTTCCAGTCGGTTGCAACCGACTCGAGCTTTGAGCCAGGGGTTTCAACCCCTGGCGGATTAACGGACTGGCGGACTTGGAAGCTAAGATGTCTCCCGCAAACATCTTTTACCTGTAATCCGAAGTCTGAATATTCTTGAGCTTCGCCGCATATTTCATGCCGTATTCCGGGCGGCAGAAGCGATCGAGCTGAGCCTCAAAGAAAGCCCGATTAGCCTTCAAATGCTTTGGATTCGGGTCATCTAAAGGATACAAAAGAGCAGTCCGCAAAGCTTGAATTACCGCCGAAGTTACGCAGTACATCGATCGCTGAAATGTCACCCCAATTTGATTGAGGATATCGTCTTCGCCGCGACACCGCTGTTTGTAGAAATCCATCAAATAAGGCGGCAGGAAATGCAGCATATCTTGTGCTAGCAAAGTCGGCGGAATCCCCGCCGTACCTACGGGGAATTTGTCTGCATAAAGCACTCCGTAGTGGAAGTCTTTTTGGTCTTCAGGAACTTCCTTAGCTTGAGCGTTGTAAGATTTGGTGCCTCGGAAAGGTGAAGTGCGGTAAAATACAGCTTCCACGTAAGGTAAGGCTGCTTCGTAAAGCCAAGTGAAACCCTTAGATTTAGGGATGATTTCGTACTTCTCGCCGTCGATGTAAACGTGGTGGTAAATCGGACGACCGGCGATCGCAAATATGCCATTTACTAGGAAATTCATCGCCTCCGGGACTGTGGTAACTTTCCCTTCGTCGTACAAATCGGAAACCTCAAAAAACACCGGCGCCATGACTTCCCAGAATAAACCGAGATTGCTGTAATAAGACATTTGGCGGCACTGTTCTAAAAACATTTCGGGAAATGCTTTGTGAAGTGCCAGCATGAACGGGTCTTTTTTGAAGTAAGCTTTAATTGCGCGATCGGCATTAGCTTTATATTCGTCACTGTCCAAATAAGGATCGAATTGATTGGTCGGCACGTACAAGCCCCGGTGCCAAAGCATTGACCTCATGCACTCTTCGGCAAATTCCATGTTAATGCGATCGTGCCATAAATGGTGCATAAATCGAGGGAGTTTACCAGTTTCTCCCTTTTCCATGAACTCCAAAAGTTCCGGGTGAGCACTTCCAGTCCCGCGCCAGATCCGCAAATCTGCACCGTCGCCTGCATAGTGATTTTGCAAGTCTAAATACTCCTGGGGCAAGAAGTATTTAAAGAAAGGAAGCGGGTGTAAAAATACCCGTTCGGCGATGTAAAGCAAATCCCGCCAGTAGAAATCCATCGGCACTGCATAAGCTTTCCAGATAGCGATGATTTGCATCAGGTTTTCCGGTGTATCTGGAATCATCGCGCCGCCAGCTTCCAGCCTGTGAATTACTTCGGCAAACTGGTGTTTGGAAGGAGGCAGTTTAGTGGATGCTTTCGTAGGGGTTTGTACCATTTTAATTTCCTCTAAATTAATTGCAAAGTTCCTGTAGTATTAGCGCTTATATGATTTTTGTAAGGCAACCTCCCTGGGGAATAGCTAAACTATCCCCCAGGCAATCATACTACTTATCTGTCGCGTTTTCCAGCCCAAGGAGGAGGCCCTTGGGGAGAGCGGATATTGATAACAGTTCCATCAGTGCGCTTAATCGAAAAGGCATCAAATTCACCCTCATCCATCTCGCCGGTAACTGTTAGCCGTTCGTTTTTGGTAACATTAACTTGACGCCACCAGCGAGGGCCGGCATCGACAATTACTTGTCCGGTACCATCATCAAGAATGAAGTCATTTCCAACGACGCTGACTACTTTGCCTGATATGGTCGTTCCCTTGGACGATCGCAAATCTCCGATCCGAGATTGAGCTTGTACTGATACAGGATTTATCAGTACGGAAAGAGCCGTAATTGTAGCTAAACCGAAAAATGCTTTCTGTTTCACAATTAATTACCTCCTGATGGTTGGTGCGACTAAAGTCGAGCGGTTATTCCTTGCGATTAGCTAAGATTGCCATACCTCAGATTTTTTTGATTATAACTCTATTGTTTGCTCAATTGCAAGGCATGAAAAATGCTCAAAACATCATGCTTCCACTCTGGCAAGAGAAATGTCATCGCAATCTCTTCTACAGTATGAATGATTCCAGAAATAATAGCTACCCAAAGGGTAATTCCAGCATAGTTAAAACCAAAAAGACCCACAGTAGCAACGAACAGAGTGATGCCCCAAAATTTAGCGGAGTAGGTGTGGTAGCTGGCTGGTTGGCCGTATTTTACCAAATTAACAATCCACCATGCTAACTGTACGAAAACAACAGCTAGCAGCGGTACTCTAAAGGCTATTACCACATCTCTATGTACCAACCAAGCACTCGCAAATACGCAGATATAGAAGCAGACATCAGCCCAACTATCGGCTTGACGCAATTGTGCGTTGCTGGCACCGATGCGTCTGGCAATTACGCCGTCGAAAATATCTGAGAAAAACCCAACTAAGTAACCGATGATGAACCAAACTCCGATCGCACCATCAATAGCATCCCACAGCAAGAAGGGGGCGATCGCGGCGCGCAAGGCAACAAGAATCATAGGAATGAATTTCACCATCGGAGGGGTTTTGATTGATGATAAGACTTGCTCATTGGTGGTCATAAACCGGGATTTTTACGACAATACTTCGCTTTGACCCGCAGATGGGCGTAAAAAACCCGGTTTCTTTGGTTTTAATGCGTAATTCCTGAAGAATTAATCTCGCTCGTCCCAAATTTTTCAGGCAAATCGACAATCGCTACTCGGGCATTTCTGTCCGCCGGCAGAGTAGCAACGATCGCATTTGTAGTAGACTCGCTCCACTTTAGCAGCCAAACAGGTTGAATTCCCAACACAAAAATGATGCCCGCCAAAACCAGCGCCGGCACATTTTCAACAAATGTAACTGGAGGGTAGTAAGCCGTGGCATTGTCCAACTTCCCAAAACAGGTGCGGTTGAGCAGAATCACAAAGTAAACTGCTGTTAAGCCAGAAGCTAAAATGCACAGTAAAGTTGGAATTGGAAAGATCGAGAAACTGCCTTGAAACACTAAAAATTCGGCCACAAAACCCACTAAACCGGGAATTCCAGCGCTTGCCATGCCGCCCAAAACTAACAGAGAACTGGCAGTGGGTAAACCCCGCATCGGGTTCATCAAACCGTTGAGCACGTCCAAATCCCGCGTGCCGACTTTGGCTTCGATGATGCCTACCAAATAAAACAGCAAAGCTAAAATTAAGCCGTGACTTACCATTTGGCCGACAGCGCCGATTAATGCCAGCTTAGTACCCGCGGCGCAGGCAACGAGGATGTAGCCCATATGCCCGATCGAACTATAGGCTACCATGCGCTTGATGTCTTTTTGGGCGATCGCGCTCAAAGCACCGTACATCACGCTCACAGTCCCGATAATTGCCAAACCGGGAGCGACAATTGACCAAGCTTCGGGAAACAACTGCAAGCAGAACCGCACTAAACCGTAAGTTCCCAACTTCGCCAAAATCCCTCCCAGCAGAATTGCTGTTGCTGGCGAAGCTTCGACGTAAGCATCCGGCAGCCAAGTGTGCAGTGGCACTAAAGGAATTTTAATGCCCAACCCAATTAGTACAATTGTTAGCAGGATCAATTGCGTGTTCAAGGGCAATTCTTTAGTGGTAATTGCAGTGTAATCGAAATTTAAAGACCCACTCAGCCAAGCAACACCCAAAAATCCCGCTAAAACTAAAAGTCCCGAAACTGCCGTGTAAATCAGAAACTTCATGGCAGCGTATTCCCGCTGCTTTCCGCCCCAAATCGCAATCAACAGGTAAAAAGGAATTAATTCTACTTCGTAAAACAGTACAAACAGCAGCAAATTTTGAGACATCAAAGCTCCGGCAATACCAGCATTAATCAGCAAAATCAAAGCATAGTAAAGCTGGGGGCGCTCCATCCCTTCGCCAGTGCCGTAAATGACTAATAGCGTCAGCAAAGCACTTAAAACCAGCAGCGGCAAGGACAAGCCGTCAATGCCCAAGTTGTAGCTCAAACCTAATTGTGGAATCCAAGGCAAATATTCTTGAAATTGCAGTCCTGAATTGGCTGGATCGAATTGAGTCAACAGCCAGATATTCAAAAGGAAAATAGCAGCAGCAAAAGCCGAGGCTATTGAACGCATTCGCATCCGATTGATATTTCCGGGCAGGAACCCGACTACCGCAGCGCCCAACACGGGCAACCAGAGCAAGGCACTAAGCATAATGTGTGAAGAGTGAAGAGTAATATCAATTCCGGTTGCACCGGAATGATTGTTGACGGTTGACGTTTGACAGTTAACTCGAATTTACTATTCCGATGCTAACTTATTTGATATTAACTATCAATTCTGCACGCTTTTATGGTTTGATAACTTGAGAGTAAAAATGTTATTTATTCCCAGTTATCTATCCAAAATTGATTTAAGACTCAGAAAGAATAGTGACTCTCCCCGTATCTAAGTCGTAGTATCCACCAACAACTTTCAGTTTATTCTCTTCAATTAACTTAGAGATAACTGGAGAGGCTTTCAACTTGTTAGCTTGCCACATAACATTGGCTTTTGAAGCGTTTTCTAGACGATCGCCCGCTTGGTCTTTCGAGCTTTCTACAGCCGGCTTAATGGCGTCGAGCAAACTGCCAATTTGACCGGGAACTTGAGCTCCTTTGATGGTTGCGTCTACCGCACCGCAGCGTTTATGCCCGACTACCACAAGCACTTTTGCTCCCAGTACCAGCGTGCCAAATTCCAAGCTGCCCATTTCTTCTGAGGTAACAATATTTCCGGCCACGCGACAGACAAATAAATCTCCCAATCCCTGATCGAAGATAATCTCGGAAGGAAAGCGGGAATCTGCACAGCCGAGAATAGCAGCAAAGGGTTTTTGAGCTAGGGCAACTTCGAGGAGGCGGGGTAAGTCTTGGTGGGGACTTTGGCGTTTTTTGTCAACAAACCGCTGGTTGCCGTCCATTAACTGTTTCAGAGCTGCATCGGGGGTCAAGTCATTTTGAGCAATTGCCGGTTCGGGTGCAGCCAAATCAGCGCCTGCTCGTGCTGCGAGTATTCCTGTACCAATAGCACCTGCGACAAATTTGAGCGAATTGCGTCGGGAAAGATTGAATGGTCTGTTATTTGAACTCATTGATGTTGCCTTGTTGTATCTAGTTGGAAATCTTTGTTCAAGACTTCATGCTTTTCAGATTTTAGATTAAAAGTGTCACCTAAAATCTTCAAGTTTATACTTCTTTACCCGCCTACACTCAGCGACAGGCGAGCGAGCAACGGCCAGCTTATCAGCAGTCCCAAAAGTGCAACTCCGAACAGAATTGTCAGGGCATAAAACTGAGTTTGACCGTTAACGTTGTACTTGAGGCTTTGGCCGCCAAAAACTGTTGCAAAACCGATTAAGTTCGCTAATCCGTCAACAATATTGCGGTCTACCCAAGAAATAACTCGAGCAACTAGACCGACTGCAAATATCACAGTCACCCGGTAAAGTTGAGCAGTGTAAAAGTCGTAAGCAAAAAAGTCTTGCAGGGCTTGAGAACCAATTCGTACTGGTTTTTCCCATTTGTCGTTCATGTAAACAAATGCTCCGGCACCGATGCCGATCGCCGTTGACAAAACTAGCAGTCCAGTTGCGGTATAGTTCAAACTAGCCCCCGGCAATAAATGCCACGCAGCCAGCAAGTGCGGAACGTGCAAAGTAAAGCCCATTAAAACAGTCATCGGCAAGATAAAAGGCCAGTGAACTTCCGGCGCACGTTCGGTCATTTGCTTCGGTTTGCCGCCGAAAACTAAACCGAAGACGCGCACCAATCCAAAAGCGGTGACGCCGTTTACAAACAGCACTATTCCTAACAAGAAAGGGTGAGTTTCCGAAAGCCCGGATGTGAAGTCTTCTAAAGCCCAGAAACAGCCGAAGGGCGGCAGTCCCACCAATCCAGCGCTACCGACAATAAACGATATCGCCGATATCGGCCGCTTTCCCCACAAACCGCCGAGAGATCGGACATCCTGAGTTATGCTGTTCCAAACTACCGAACCGATGCTCATCACCAGCAAACCCATTGCCAAGGTGTAGGCAAATATCAATGTCAGGGCTGTCTGGGCTTGTCCGGTGCCGACGGCGATAAATACCAAGCCCATGTAAGCGCTGACTATATAGGAAAGCGTGCGCTTGATGTCAATTTGGGCGATCGCAATTAATGAAGCACCAACCGCCGTGGCAGCACCTACAATAATAGTTATCGTCATCCCCATCGGCGACAAAGCAATCACCGGTTGCAACTTAATCAATATCCAAGCACCAGTTTCCACAACTACGGTGTTCCGCAAAATTGTCGCCGGCAGCGGGCCTTCCATCGCCTCATCCAGCCACAGGTGCAAGGGAAACTGAGCGCACTTACCCATCGGGCCGGCAATCAAAGCTAAAGTCAGCAGCGTCGCTACAGTGGGGTCAAGCTTTGCAGTCTCGGCCCAAACAGCCAACTCGTCAAAATTCCAAGTTCCAGCTAGCGGCAGAATGGCGACTACTCCCATCAGCAGGAATAAATCTCCCACCCGCTTGGTTAAGAAAGCGTCGCGGGCTCCTGTCACCACCAAAGACTGATTGAACCACAGCCCGACTAGCAGGTAAGTACCCAAAGTCAGAACTTCCAAAATCATGTAGCTGAAGAAGAGAGAATTGCACAGTACCAACCCGCACATCCCGGCTTCAAACAGCCCCAGCAGGGAAAAGAATCGAGCCCAGCCCCAGTCCATTTCCATGTAACCGAAAGCATAAATCTGGGCCAGCAAGTTCAGTCCGGTAATCAAAACTGTCGCCCCGACGGTGACAGCAGAGATTTCTACGGGAATGGTTAAGTCTAAACCTGCTACATTCAGCCAGGGAATCAACTGATGCCCGGCGGGTTGGTTCCAGATAGCTGACAGGGCTATGACGCCGTGTAAGAAAGCGAACAAGGTTAATATCGCGTTCACGTAACCGGATGGTCTTGGTCCCGTGCGGCGGGTAACTGCCGGAAACCACAGCATCGACAGAATTCCGCCGATGAGTGGATAGCAAGGTATAAACCAAACGGTCTGGAGTAAGATTTGAGCCATTGGCATTACCTGTAAAGGTTACAAAAATTTAAATTTCTGAGAATCAGCCTGGGTTATCGTCGTTTAACCGGGCGAGATCGGAATATTGTTCTTAATTTTAAATTAAGTTTTGCGTTAATAATTATTTAGTATGTTATGCGATATATAAGATACTTTAATCAAAAAAAATACTCTCAACATAGTAAATTTAACTTCTAGGCTAGATTTTGGGCATCCATATCCAGAGGAAGAGCCTCGCGTCAAAAAAAATGGAGCCTGTTCCTCGCCTATCTGCGTTACCAGCCTCCAGCCTGGTAACCAGTAACAGGAGCAGTTAATGAGTAATAATACTTAAAACAGCTAAACTTATGAATCGCGCTGGCATACAAGGGAGAATAGAGGTTCTTCCTCGCTTATCTGCTTTACCAGGTTTGAGTCTGGTAACGAGTAATAACCAGTAACAAGATATAGCCTTTCGAGCGTAACATGAGGTTCTCACAGGCATCCGCGGCATCTGCGGCATCCGTGGCATCCGTGGCCTCCGTGGGCACAGGCATAAGACTCGCCTCCATACCTCACAACCCTTGAGAACGGCTATAGCGATCCTAAATGAATTGCGTAATTGTTGTAGGGGTTCTTCCCCACCGTGGTTGCCCCGATCCGTGGGGATAGGCACTCTTAGAACTACCCTAAATATTTGTACAACTGATGCGAGGATTCCTATATAACCTAATAAGTAATAACACTTAAGATACCTAAACTTATGAATCGCGCTTGGATATTATGAATCGCGCTTGCATAAAAGCGATCGCAGCCTATACTATGGTTAGGGTCATTTTTTCACCCTACTATCTGTAGTTTGTAAATATCTAACAATGAACGAAAAATATTTTTTGCAAAGAACTGAGCCACTTGATAATGAAGCTTTTGTGGAAGAAGCTTACCGGGTTTATTTGAAACGCGATTCAGACGCTGATGGTAAAAGTTTTTTTGTCCATAAATTGCAAAACAGCGAACTTACACGGCAGGAAATCCTCAGCTCATTTTTGCAGTCACCGGAATTTTATTTTATAAGTGAATGGGAAAAAAGTATTTTAGGATTGCCAAGTTTGGAGATTATGTCATACCACATACCAAAAACGGCAGGAACAACTTTTTTCATAGCTTTAACCCAGGTTTACGGTCTAGATAAAATCGCTGGTTTTTTGGATGAATCCTTAGCAGTAAGTGAAGGTGTAGATCCGCAAACAATAAAAGTAATACACGGTCATGTTCCTTCGAGAAAATATTTCCGCCCTGCTCGAGTCAAAGAAATAATCTGGTTGAGAGATCCTATTCTTCGGTTAATTTCATTGTATTTTTTTTGGAAAAGCCTTCCCCGTACTGAAGATGATAGTTTGCACAATTATATACAAGAAAAAAACTTAGATTTGGTGGAATTTGCCAAGATTCCTCAACTCCGCAATGAAATGTCTCAATACGTTGGGGGACGCAATCTCACAGATTTTTATTTTGTGGGAATCCAAGGATTTTTTAAAGATGATTTAACCAATCTCGCCGAGATGTTAAATTGGCCAGAAATCTCAATAACCTATGAAAATACAAACAAGCATAAGGGCTATAACTCTTTGGTAAAAAGTATCCTGTATGACAGCCATATTATGAACGAGCTAATACATCTCAATCGCGAAGATTTGGAACTTTATCAAACAGCATTACACCTGAGAGCTAAGCGGAAAGGAATATCAAATTCATTAGCACAGTTCCAGCTATCTGCACAGCAAGGTCACTCTCGATTGCAACAAGTTTAAGCGCAACAAATTTAAAAAGGAGACTCTTCCTCGCCTATCTGCGTTACCAGCCTCCAGCCTGGTAACGAGTAATATCAATTCCGGTTGCATCGGAATTAGTATCACCCCAAATCTGGATACGGCGAGTGCCTAAGTCCCTACAATAAATCTGGCGCGCAAGAAACGGCACGGCGCTTTGTCGAAAGCCGATCGTTCCCGCGCAGCCGCCGGAATTGATATAACTTACCAAGGACTGCCGATTATGCTGAAAGCTGCCCAATAATACGGATGGGATAAATCTTTGCTGTCGAGTTTGGGGATGGACGGGGGCAAGGGAATGTCGCCTCGGGAACTTCGCAGTTGACCGTCTTCGATCGTCACTTTGCCTTCGATCGCAGCGATTTGTGCTTGCCGCATTGCTTCAGCTTTAATGATTGGAGGGTCGTTTGGCTTGCGGATTTTTAACTGCTGGTAAAACTCTGTCATCAGCGCGAGAGTCCCCGCATCGCTGACGTACCACAAGCTGGCGAGGGCTGATTTTGCTCCCGATTGCAGCGCTAAACCTGCAAATCCGAGTTCTGCTTCTTTGTCTCCCAAGGCGGTTCTACAGGCGCTTAATACTAATAGTTCGAGGGGCGGATTGTTCCATTTTAAATCTCTCATTTGATCGAGACCGAGTTGGGTGTCCCAAAATTGAATGTAGGAGTTATTTGGGGTTCCTGGGCGGAATTCTGCGTGGGTAGCAAGGTGGATGATTCCGTATTTTTGTTGCAGTCGCTGGGATTGCAAGTTTACTATGGTGAAGTCTTGGTTGAGAAAGGATTGACCGGGCCACTGTCGGGCGATCGCGCCTAGTTCTAATGGAACTGCTGGCAGCGGTTCTTTGTTCGCCGTTTCTGCGAAATCTGATGCTCCCATTGCTAGAACTTGCACGTTTCTGAGGTCGGTGTAATTGCTGTCTGTGAGTTTGAAGGCGGGGATGCGGGCGAGGCTGTATTTTTGGATCAGAAATTGCTGTCCGTCGTGCATTGCTGCTAGGGGTACGGTTCGCAAACCTGCGCCGACGCAGAACAGCAAGGTTTCAATTTTTGCTGTTTGCAAATCTGTTTCTAAAGGTGCAACTATCCATTTGTAGAGTTGTCGGGCTGGTTCTAGATAGGTGGTGGTCTTGAGTTTTACGGGGTTGGTGATTTCGCTGCCGAATTCTTGGACTGCTGATAGCAGTTTCTCTTGTTTGGCTTCCGGGACGCTGCGGTTAATGGGCGGGCGATCGGGCAATATTAAGATTAATTCTAGTTGGTCGGTGCGGGGGATAGCGTAAATTAAAGCTGGTTTTTTCTGGGTTTGAACTGCTAGACGGGAGAGAGTTTTTGATATTGATTCTGCGGTTTCAGCACGGGCCTCAAAGTCTTGTTCAAAGTATTTTTGATAGTCTTCTTCCCAGTCTTGTTCGATTCTGGTTACTGCTTCGGTGAGGTTTCCCCGATCGAGCAAATTTCTCATTTCTTGCCCGCCCGGCCCGCCCTGGTCTGTGTTCTGGGCAATTGTAGCGAGGTTCGCGGTGCTCCAGCAGAAAAATATTGCTGTCAAACAGTAAAAAATAGCTTTTTTAATTTTTTTCTGAGTCGCGTGTTTTTGGCGTTGCTGCTGGGATTGGTAGTGCATGATTTTGAGGCGGTTAATGGCGCCAAAGGCGGCAGCAGTTGGCAAAAGTTTGGATGTGGGTGAATTTTGAATGTGCTGGCGATCGCCGCACTATTATAGCATTCAAGACAAACCGCAAATATCTACCGCAGGGCGTGGACACCAGCACCAACAGAGTCCCCGCACCAAGAAATTCACCATTTATGTAAATTTTTGTAGATTATGCAGAAGTTTTGCATAAACATGACTTAGTTAGGCAAAAACCCGGTTTATTCATGTAAGTCCCGTTTTTTACATAGCAGCCAGGTATATTTAATCGGCATTACCTATACGGGTGTCTTTGATTTTTTGGGGTACATCCGTTGTTCTTAAGTTGAATAGGGTTTTGTGTTAGTATTGAGTGAGGAATACTCTGAATCGTTCGCGGATATATTCAGATACCTCAGTAGATATATTATCTGTATTTAGTTATTTTAAAAATAGTTAGGTTTTTTCGCGCTAACTTACTTAAAGCTCGACTGATTAATTGTTTGAATCGATTATATTTCGGGTTACTGCCTACAATTCGCCGAAACTAATTTTGACCTAAGATTTTGTCGACAGATATCCTAGTTTTTTAGCATAATTAGCGACGATTGCCAAGAGTTGAGCAACATAAATTAATGCGGGTTGTTCGATTTTTTTGCGCGACAGGGGGGGGGGAAGCGCGCGATGTTGTGCGGTTGAAAACTTTAACATTTATCGCACTTTTCTCGCTCGCTCCAATAAGTGTGGCATATATCATTCACACACCTAAGTTATAAATAAAAACACTTAATTATTTACATAATTTTACGCTATGCGGTCGATCGCTTTTTTATTCTTTTCTCCTAAATAAGTAAAGCCTTCTTCCTTCCGCTATACATTGTGTGCGATCGCACACTGCCAAGTGCGATCGCGATCCGATTGGGGGATGTGTCTTAGTATTTCTTCACATATCCTGCTTTCAGTCTATGATATATGCCTTATGGCGTATTTGTGTTTAAAGCCCGTTACCGCGTACCGCTGATGAGTCAATCAACCAATTCACCGCTATCCCAACCATTTTCTCGAAGAACCGCCCTGAAATTCCTCGGAGTCGGTGCCGCCGGCGGGCTGCTGGGCTACTCTCGATTTTCCAAGCCAGAGCCCGCCGTTTTTGTGCAAGATTCTCTTGACTTGCCGCGAATGCTGAATCAGCGCAAAACCGTTGCAATTGTCGGGGCAGGCTTGGCCGGGCTCGCCTGTGCTTACGAACTCTCCCAGCGGGGTTTCGCCGTAACATTGCTCGAGAAATCGCCCCAACTCGGCGGCAAAATTGCTAGTTGGCCGATTCAAGTCGGGAACGAAACTTTTATGATGGAACACGGTTTCCACGGTTTTTTTCCGCAATACTACAACCTCAAAAGTGTGGTTGAAGAACTAGAAATTAGTGATAACTTTGTATCTTTAGAATCCTACGCCGTTCTGTTTCGAGACGGAAAATACAAGCCCGAAGTTTTCCGTCCCAACCATTCAGCTTTCCCCTGGAATATAGTTGACTTGGGGATATCTTCTCCCAATCGGCTCAAGTGGGGAATCAATCTTACAAAACCCGCTCACTGGCAAGTGTTTCGGGAAATCGGCGGTTTTCAAACTCAAAAAACTTTCGATCGCCTCGACAATATCTCAGTTGCCGACTGGGTAAAAGGTGAATTTCCGCGCGGGCTTTATGACTTGTATTTTCTGCCTTTTGCCAAGTCCAGCCTCAACGCTCCCGACGAATTGAGCGCGGGAGAATTAATGCAATTTTTCCACTTTTACTTTTTCGGAAATCCAGAGGGTTTGGCCTTCAACGGCACGCGGCAAGATATGGGCACGAGTTTGGTGCAGCCTATTGCCAGATCCATTGAAAGCAAAGGTGGCAAAGTATTGACAGATGTCGCAGTCAGTGAGATTCGCTGGGAAAAAGGCAAGATTGATTCTCTAAGTTATCAGTCGGGAGACGTGCAAAGTAAAATACCTTTTTGGGTGAAGCGAAACGCGCTGTTAACTGACAGCAACTCTACGGAATATTTCGGCGCAGGGGACAGCGTATTTGCCGCCGCACCGTCGGGGAAAGAGGCAATTTCTCTGAGCTGCACTCACCAAGGCTGCACAGTTCAGAAACAAAACGACGGTCAATTTCACTGTCCTTGTCACGGGGCAGTTTTTGATGCCGAAGGGCGAGTTGTCAGCGGGCCTGCTCAGCGGGATTTGGCTCGATTTAAGGTAGTCGATGAAAAAGCAGATGAGGTACAGTTGGCCGCAGCGGTTAACCAATCGCAGCCGCCCAATTTGGGAGAAACATTGAAGGCTGATTACTATGTTTTTGCTGCGGATGTTCCGGGGATGCAGCATTTGTTTAGTTTGGCTAGCGGTGAGGTGAATCCGCAGGTGCAGAAACGGATCGATAGCTTGAACACAGCCGATCCTTTTGCGGTTGGCCGTTTTTGGTTCGATCGCGATTTTCCCTGGGAACACAGCAATTTCAGTTCGCTTTCCGGCTACAAACTGACTGACAGCATCACGCTTTACCACCGAATTCAGGAGCAATTTATCGAGTGGAATCAGAAAACTGGCGGTAGTGTTGTGGAACTGCACGCTTATTGTTACAAGGAGAAGGAATTTCCGAATCAGGAAGTTTTGCTGGCGACTTTTGAGCAAGAATTGTACGAAATTGTGCCGGAACTAAAAGAGGCAAATATGCTGCACCGGGAATTGGTAAATCAAAAGAATTTCTCTGGATATCCGCCCGGTAGTTATGCGGAACGCCCGGAGACTTGCTGCGCTGTACCTAATCTTTTGTTTGCGGGAGATTGGGTAAAAATGCCGTTTCCTTGCGGTTTAATGGAAAGGGCAGTGAGTAGCGGTTTGTTGGCCGCTAATGCTATTTTATCTCAAGAGGGTTTGCAGAGGCGATCGCTCTTGACGGTGAATCCCGAAGGCGTGTTAAAAATCTAAGGTTTGCAGCGGGGCGGGTTTTATCAATCGTCAATTATCGGCTGGTATTGTCGGTGAAACCTGCCCCCTGTCATACCATTTTAGATTTTAGATTTTAGGTTTTAGATTTGAAGAAATGGAAATCATTGATTCAATAAGGGTTTAGAGGTTTTCTACAGTTGCATTCTTTTTTTAAGATGAGTTACGGTTTGTGGGTAGGGTTTCGCTGAAGGGAAAAGCCAGAGCTTGCGAACAAAAAAAATATTTGTGTTAAGCGGGGTGGATATGCGGTTAAAATATTATTGAATGAGTATAAAGCAATAATAGATGCTGAATAGTAACTGCAAAATTCGCAATAAATCTGTAACGTTTGATGCTTTTGCAACAGAATACGATTTCGCCGCCAGCTTGCAAAACCAGAACGATTTCTTTACTAACAACCTATCGGCCAGCAAAGGTGCAGCATTAGATATTGGCTGCGGTTCGGGAATTCTTGCTTTTGAATTAGCCCAGTATTACGATCGTGTAGTCGCCATCGATTTGTCAGAAAAAATGCTAGATATAGCCCGTCAAAAACGCTCAGCCCCCAATATCGAATACATCCAAATGGATGCCAGTCAATTAGCGATCGATCGCCAATTTGATTTAATAGTTAGTGCTGCCACTTTCCACCACTTGCACAATCTCCCCGCAGCCCTATCTGCCATAAAAAGAATGTTAAATCCCCACGGAAAAATCGTCTTTTTAGATAATATTTCGGAAGTCGAAAGACCTGCTACAATAGGCTACATATTAGGTGCAGCGAGAGATTTTATTCCCGACTGTTCCAAATACGGATTTCGCAATGCTTCAAAATTATTAAGATTTAGATTGTCGCCAAGCTGGTTGAAGCATTTAGCTAGCGACAGGTATTTGTCAGAAGGGAGATTTAGAAAAATTTACGGTCGTTGCTTTCCGGGCTGTTATTTTGTAAAATTGGGTTGTTTTATGGGCGTAATTTGGGAACATTTGTAATGCAAAACAACGCGGTAAAATCGGAATCTGCAAGGGAACAAAAAACTCACATCCGCCAGTTGGGCATTAATCTCGATCGCTGGTATGCGATCGCCCGCAGCAGCGAGGTGCAAGCTCAGCCGCTAGCTGCGAAAATCTGGAATCGGGCGATCGTACTTTTCCGCGACAGTGCAGGCAAAATCAACGCTTTA
This sequence comes from Microcoleus sp. F6_B6, assembly GCA_036702215.1. GTDB lineage: Bacteria > Cyanobacteriota > Cyanobacteriia > Cyanobacteriales > Microcoleaceae > Microcoleus. The sequence continues at coordinate 109,118 of JAUBST010000013.1, read as the reverse complement.
GAAGATAGATGTCCGCACCGACAAGTTAAACTCAGCCACGGCCAAGTTAAAGGCGATTTAATCGAATGTGCTTACCACGGATGGCGCTTAAATGCAAGGGGAGAATGCGCCGAAGTCGATTATTTAGCAGAAAATCAAAAGCTACCTAACTGCAAAATTTGCTCCTATCCAGTCAAGGAAAAAAACGGTTTTATCTGGCTGTTTCCCGGCGACGAAACCAAAGCAGAAAAAATAGATTTATTAGATTTATCCGAGTGGGAACATCTCAATTATATTGCCACAGTTTCAGTCATCGACTGTCAGGCACACTATTCATTTTTAATTGAAAACTTGATGGATATGTACCACGGACACTTGCACGATGATTGGCAAGCTTGGGCCAATCCAGTCTTAGATAGTTTAGAAGAAAACGAGCATCAAGTAACTGCTCGCTATCAGGCACAAAGTTATTACAAAATAGATAAAATCTGGTCTATTTCTCAGTTATTTTTTAAATCTTTGCGCCGACTGCACCCGGAACCGCTGGAGGTGAGTTATGTTTACCCGCACTGGGTTTCAACTTTGGGGAGCGATTTTAAGATTTACTGCTTGGTTTGTCCGGTGAGCGAGACAGCAACTCGCGCTTATTTAATTCATTTTACCTCATTAAATGCGTTTTGGCGGCTCCACAAATTGCCTGTTTGGTTTCGCAAGTTTATCAAAGATATTTGTTTCGGTGCGGCTCAAAAGTTATTAGATGGTTTGGTGCGGCAGGATGTGTTAATGATTGAAGAAGAACAGCAGGCTTTTTTGCAGAATTCAGAAAGAAAGAGTTACGAATTAAATCGAGCTTTAGCCAGCGTGCAAAAGTTGATGAGAAGTCAGGCAGAAAATGGGTAATTAAGCTTACTTACCGATAAGTTTGTTTGCAGTATATGTAGGGTGCACAGTGCGTACCTTACCGCTATAATTGGCGCGTAATATCAGGTTCGGTTAAATAGATATAATTCCTGTAGGGGCGGGTTTACCAATAATAATTGCCTAAAATTGACAATCTCATAAACCCGCCCGGCCGGTTCTTATAAGCAATTAACCGAACTTGATATAAACCATTTTTTTGCCTTAGTTCTGTCGGGGTTACACTATAAGTGCAGAATATGAATAACGCGATCGCGCCAACCAGTGATAGCTGGCTGAACGCACTAATTGAATCTCTAAAAAACCCCGCAGAAGCTGCGGCTTACCTGAGTGTGGCTTTAGAAGCAGAATCACCGGATTTTCAACTGCTGCGGGCGGAAATTCAAGACGTAATTGATGCACGTTTGCTGGCGAACAATCTTTCAAAGCAAGCTAAAGTACATCACGAGGCACTCGATAAAATGCTTTTGGAAAGTGGCGGTTCTGAAATTTACACTTCGATCGCGTTATTGGATGCGTTAGGATTTAGGCTAACAGTTACTTTAAAAGAAGATGAATTGGCGATCGGGGAATGAAACCGATCGCCAATCTGCGTTAATCTGCGTTAATCTGCCCCTATCTGCGGTCAAAAAATCTAAATTCCGGCTGCACAAACCTTACTTTTTAGCCCGCTGCTGCTGGTAAACGCTGACAACTTTATCGGCATAAGTAGCAGTTGCCCCGCTTTTACAAGCTGCGGAGTCCCCTGTCATCCACCAGCAAGCGGCGCGGCGTACAGCGGTTAATTCATTGTTGCTGCTAGCTTTGTATTCGTCGCGCAGCAAATCGCCCACGATACACGTAACAATTGATTTGGCTTTTGTCGCGTCGGCCTCAAATTGTTGCGGTGTTAAATCTTGTTTGGTACAGAATTTCGCCCAGCGGGAAATATTGTTCGGTAAAACTTGCCACTGACTGTACATTCCGTCATTTGCGGCTTGTGGCGGGGCGGCTTGTCGCAGCGCTTCTACGAGGGCGGAAACTTGCGCGTCGGTGACTGGTTGCGCTGCTGCTGGAAGTGCTTGCAATCCGAGGCTAATTATCAGGCTGCCGAATAGTAGATTGGTTTGTGCGATCGATTTAAAATTCATTCACAATGCCCTGTTTGATTTAAACTTTGTTCCCTCAAACAAGGTTTACTATTTTGTCTATCGAATACCTCTGTCTTAAGTATGATTTGCTTGTTGAATAGACTGTCGATCGCACTTACGATAGAAATTGCCGATCGACTGCGATAAAATCATGGAAGTACAACCCTGCGAAATTTAATGAAAATGCCTACCAGCGATAGCTACCGCGAGTACCTAATTGAATCTCTCAAAGAGGCTGAAGAAGCTGCTGGTTACATCGGGGCTATATTGGAAGAAAAAGACCCTGAACCCGCACTTTTGAGAAATGCCATCAGAAAGGTAATTGAGGCTCGAATCAGGATGAATGCTCTTTCGGAGTCAGCAAAAGAACATCACGAAAAACTCGATAAGATGCTGACTGAAAGCGGCGGTTCGGAAATCTATAGTTTGGTAGAATTGCTCGAAGCGTTAGGATTTAAACTAGAAATTACTGTCGCAGATACTGATTTGCCCGCTGACTCGGAATCAACGGAGATTGGGGAATCAGAATTATCGCCCGAACCAGCTAATTTATAGCTGATTGTAGCCTTATTTCGATCGCAGTAAAGGTTAATCTAGATTATCGGTTGTGTGGGGGCGGGTTTATATAAATTGTTGGCGGGTCTCAAATATTATTTGTAAAACCCGCCCCTACAGGCCATCGTAGGGGCGGGTTTCACCAACCATCCACGCCTAAAACCTACCATCTCAAAAACCCGCCCCCACACAACGACAAATCCGAAATTGGTAACATCATCGCAGTTCGATCGCCCTCACCCTTCCATCACAAAATCAAACAACCGGTGAGCCATTTCTAGCTTGCTGCAAGATGCTATTTCTACTTGCTTCCCGGCGGCATTAATTAATATTGCTTCATTGGTATTGCTGCCGAAACCTGCACCTATTCGATCGATCGGGTTTGCGGCAATTACATCCAGTTTCTTCGCCCGCAATTTCTCCAAAGCAGGCTTGACAATATCCCCAGTTTGTGCTGCAAACCCGATTAATTTTTGGTGCGGCTGTTTCAAATTTCCCAACTCTGCCACAATATCCGCTACCGATGCCAAAGGCAAACAATTCGGGAGCGATCGCTTCGGCAACTTCTCACTACTGTACTCAGCCGGCTTCACATCCGCTACCGCCGCAGCCATCACCGTCAAATCCGCCTCGTGAAAGCATTGCAGCATCGCCTGCCGCATTTCTCGTGCACTGGCAACTGCGATCGCCCGCACACCTGAGAGCGGCAACTCGCCAGTTATACTGTGTACCAGCGTCACTGTCGCGCCGCGGTGCCCTGCAGCTTGCGCCAAAGCTATACCCATTTTGCCGCTCGAAGGATTGCCGATAAACCGCACCGGATCGAGGTGTTCCCGCGTTCCTCCCGCAGCGATCAACACCCGAACGCCCGCTAAATCTCGATCGCCCTTCGCATACAACAGCGATTCAATATGAGGCAAAATCTCATAAGGTTCTGCTATGCGGCCGACACCGGCGCGATCGCACGCCAGCATTCCCGCCCCCGGATTCGCAGCATGATAGCGGCGATCGGTCAACACTTCCCGCCAATTTCGCTGCACGGCCGGCTGTTCCCACATATCCGTATTCATCGCCGGTGCCAGCAAAATTGGGCAAGTAGAAGCTAAGACAGTATTAGTCAGCAAATTATCAGCAAAACCCCCCGCCAACTTAGCCAAAGTATTAGCTGTCAAAGGAGCAATTACAAAAACTTCCGCCCATTCTCCCAGTTGAATGTGCAAAGGGCGGCCGTGACTTGCTTGCCAAAAATCTTTGTCCGTAAAAGCAGGATGGCGGCACAGAGTAGCAAAAGTCAAAGGCGTTACAAACTCCCCGGCCGCATCAGTAAGAATAGCTTTAACTTCCGCTCCAGCTTTCGCTAAAGTTGAAACTACTTCGCAAACTTTGTAAGCCGCAATCCCGCCGCTAACGCCGATTAAAATTCGTCTGCCCATCATAGGATTTTAGATTTTAGATTTTAGATTTTAGATTTTAAGAATTTTAGGATTGAAAAATTGAGAAATTGAAGAATTGGCAGATTGGTTTTATCGTTCTGACTGCGAGTCCGAACGATCGAACCTTATGTTTTTTCTCATAAAAAAGAATCAAGAAAGAAATTAAGATAAAAACAGACTAAAATCCCTCACTCATCTGTTTAATCTGCAACAAAATATGCTGCTAACTTCTTCCTCAATTCCGTCGAAATTTTTAAGCTAGATTTTTAAGTCTATGCTTCGTCGTAGGCTTCCATATCCAGAAGGTGGAGATAAGGTTCAACCAGCTCCGGCCGCTGAAAAGCAAGCGATCGCAACAAATGCCAATCATTCAATCCCTCAAAAGGATCTGTATAATCGTCAACTTCCAAACGGACAGCCAATTCTGCCACGTCCTGAGAAGTAAGTACAGCAATATCGCGCGATGCTTTGGTTAAAGTTTTCATTTTTTTCCCCTGCCCGAGACTTCCGCCATACTATATCCTAAACCTTTAATCAGATTTCGACACAGTTTCTACAACAAAACTTCGCATTACATCTATAACTTCCGGCCGAATCTCGTGTCCCATGTTAAATTCTTGATACTGCACCGCAGCTTCCCAAGCCGTCAAACTCTCGCGCGATCGCACACCAGCACTAACGGGAACAATAGTATCTTGAGTACCGTGCACGATTAAAACAGGTGGCAAAGCACTGCCCGCAACTGGCGAAATCGACGGGTGCAAATAACCGCTCAGACAAATTAAACCGGCGACGGGCAAAGTCAATCCCACATCTAGAGTCATCGCTCCACCTTGAGAAAAACCGCCTAAAATTGTCCGAGACAAAGGCACGCCCGTGCTGCTTTCCAAAGACAGCAAAAATTCCCTCAGCAATTGCCGACTTTGTACCAATCCCTGAGCGTCTTTGTTTTGAAGGTCATACCACATTTTGCCGCCCATTACATGGGGATGAGGAAACGGGGCATCGGGAAACACAAACTGATAATCGGGCAGATTGAAAGCCGGTGCTAAGGAAGTCAAATCCCGAGCATTAGCACCCCATCCGTGCAAAGCGACAATCACAGCGACAGGTTTGCGATCGGTTTTTGGCGGAATGCTAATAAATTGTAAAGACATCGTAGTTAGTAATTGGTAATCGATCCTTGGGAAAATTATAAATTATTCTGGGGGTAAAACCCAACTTTTAACTATAGGGTGTGTACTGTTCACCTTTCCTAAGTAGGTTATTCTTCGGCACACCTTACTAACTCAGTCTTGGACGCATGGGAACCCAGAAATCGGGTTTTTTACCGAATCTGCGGTCTACAATCAAGTATTGTTGTCAAAAAAAACGGTTTCTAAACACTCGTGAGTAAGCCCTATAACTCACTGTAGTAGGGTACGCCGAAAAACACCGGGAGCATCTTTCACAGGAGCGATCGCAATCCTAAAAAACGCTTTTTACAAAATTGGAATGCTCCCGATTTATCCCGCTAATTCCAACTAGCACATAGCGCAAGTGAGACATTAGAAACAGATTGCTGAGACTGTTGCCGCACCGGCACCTCAATCAATAATTTAGTTCCCTCTCCCGGAGCCGATACGCACTCCTTGCGAACCTTGATGTTTGTCCACTATTTGATAGCAGATCGACAATCCCCAGCCAGTACCTTTGCCTACAGGCTTGGTAGTAAAAAACCGATCGAACAAACGTTTTGTTTTACATTCTCCGTCATGCCTGTTCCATTGTCAGCGATTCGCACGCATATACAATTATAACTTAGATGAAATTCAGCTTGCATTCGTTGGTTTTCCCCGTGCCACACAACGCCTGCGGCTGCAATGACAAACTCGTATCGGTGCAAATAGTCAGGGCTGCTGGAATGTAACGACGATGCGACAGTAAGCTTTCGGTCAGCGAATTAAACCAATTGCTTGTAAAATTCATATTTCCACACCTTCTGCCACCGGAGTGCAATTCGTTGAAGGACTTGTAAAATTCCTTGATAGCACGAAGGGCAGCGCAGAAACCAAATTGTCTAAAAACTTACGATCGCAGCAATAGAACTTACCTTGAGAAACCCAATTTCTACGAAAATATTGGTGTGGTAACGAGAAAATTGGGAAGACACCGAGTTGTTTATGAATAGTGCATCTACGACTGAGGAATTGAAGCCAATTGTAACTAAGTGTAACGAAGCCTGTGCCAATCTGGGGGAGTCCAAGTTCCTGCCCCGGAAGAACCTGGGAACGAGAAAAAGCCTCGATCTGGTGGGGCGGGTACTCAATACCCGCCCCACAAAGCCAACTTAAATGTGGAACCGCTTACAAAACAGTCCCTATTTCCTTCAAATAAACCCGTGTAAACGGTTCATCATCCCCCAGAGTATACTGTTCGATCAACCCTTGGCGGCGAATAGAAATACTATTTCCTTCCCTCATCACAACAGTATCGTCATCAGTGCTTTCTCTGACCAAAATCATCTCAGTTTCCCCCGGATTGTCCAGCACCACCATATTGCTCCCCTGATAAAACATTCCCTCAGCTTCCAAAATATTTCCGGGATATTCAGCAATTAACAAATCGAGCTTGGGATTCCGCAGCAAATTTTGCACGTTAAGATTGTAATTCTTATTCAAAATTTTCTCGGAACGGTTGACAAAAAGGCCCTCGCGACAAACAGCACCGATTGTCCAATCGGGATGCTGCAACAGAATGTGGTCGATTGTTTCTTGCAGTTCTTGCACCGAAATTCGGTTGAAAGTAATAATCGGAATTCTGGCGCTTTTTCCAGAGTCAAAGAAAGTTTCGATAATATGCGAAGGCACATCAACACCTTCGCCGACAGCCGGGTTGAGGTGCATAAAAATCCCCGGCGCGGCATTGATTTCGAGAATCCCAAAATTGCCGGTTTTCCAAGATTTGGTGAGAGTTTCTGCGATTACATCAACCCCCAAACAAGCTAGCCGAAAATGTAGGGCGATATCTTGAGCCAAAACAATGTTATCCGGGTGAATATTGCGGGTAGCGTCGATGCTGACTCCGCCTGCGGAAAGATTGGCGACTTTGCGTAGATACACAATGCGATCGGGCTCCAAGACACTATCCAATGACAGCCCTTGTTCTGCCAGATACATTTCCATCGCTTCGTCGGACTGAATTTTGCTCAGGGCCGAAGTTGGCGTATCCAAACGTTGGGGTTTGCGGTTTTCACGGCGGATCAATTCGCGAATTGTTGAGTCGCCATCACCTGTTACCCAAGCGGGGCGGCGTTCAGTTGCCGAAACAAATTTGCCGTCAACGCACAGCAGCCTAAAATCCGATCCTTTGATGCTGTTTTCCACAATTACTCGTACCGGGTCTGTTTCGGGAATCGCCTTAACTGCTCTTTTAAAAGCAGCCTGCAATTCCTCAGCATCTCGGACATCTGCTGTGACGCCAATTCCTTTATGACCGACTACTGGTTTGATAGCAACTGGGTAGCCAATTTCTCTAGCAACTGCCAGAGCTCCGCTTTCTGTGGAGACGATATCGCCTTTGGGGACAGGAAATCCTAATGTAGCGAGAAACGCTTTACAATCGTCTTTGCGCGTGGTAAAATCTGAGTCTAAGTGGCTGTCAGAATCAAAAGTAGTTGCAGAGCCGCGAATCAGTTTTTTGCCGTACCCGTATTGCATCAATCCTTCATCCCACAAATAAAATGCGGGAATGCCTTTTTGGGATGCCGATCGCATTAATGAATAAACTGTCGGGCCTCCGTAAACTGACTGCCGGAACATATTTTGCAGCGCGCCCATTTGTGCTTCCAAGGGAAAGTCTTGATTTTGATCGATCGCTTCAAACCAATCCCAAACAGCGTAAACGACTGCTCTGGCGCTGCGGGCGTGAAGCGCTTCTATGCTGATTCTGTAAAACTGAGAAAACGGCTTGACGTTCCAGTTTTGGAAATGCAAACCCATGTCGAGTTTTGCCACTTCTGAGGCGGTACGGCCGAACAGTTGGGCGTGGTTCGAGAAAGTTTCTTGCAGGAGTTGCGGGTAGCGATCGCCAATAATTTCCTGGTAATGTGCGATCGGCAAAGGTTCGCTCGCGCCCGTCAGTGCCAAATCGAAAACTAAAGCCGCTGTTCCTAAATAAGGGTTGGGCCCCATATAGTGTTTGAAGTTGAAAACATCAAAAACATCTGTTTTTCGAGCATTGACGCGGGCTGTTTCGGTGCTTTTTTCTTGCAGCATTTTCTAACCTCCTTTGAGCTAATTCTTAACGGTAACTTTATAGTCGCTGCACGGGATACTACCTGCGGGCATAGATATTCCAGCAGTGAGATAAATACTCCGACCAATTCTGCCTTCAGTATTGCCCGAAAGGGGGAGTGGGAGAGATGGGGAGATGGGGAGATGGGGAGATGGTGAGAGTGGGAAAATATTCCTTCTTCTTTCAACATCTGACTAAGTATTGATGACTAAGCACTTATGACTGATTACTACTTATTTCCCCCGTCCCGAAAAAAAGCTATAACTTTTGAGAGGTACACTCTGTACTTATAATTGTTTATGACAGTGAAAGAAAATTTAAGAGGCAGCCAATTATGAAAATCGCACAAACTGCTCTCAGGGACAAAGTTCACCACTTAGCCGAGGAAGCATTTCACCGGAAGCTAATTTCTGGCTACGGCGACGGTCAAAACAGCAACGAATATCAAATTGTCTGGAACGGCAAACCCAGACACCTCCCTTTAGAACGGGCGAGTACCATATTGAGCAATTTGATCGAGCGATCGCACTAACGGGCGATCGGACTAATTGAGGACTGACGCTCATCAATCTGATTTCTACGAGCAATCAGAGGAGGATTAGCGAAGAATCTGGTCAGAAACCCGATCGGTCGCCCCCGCGCGTCAGCCTTGTAATTTAAGCTCATTTTTTGACCCCTCCTATCTCTTGTTAGGGGGGGTAAGTTTTTTGTGCCGATCGTCGAGGATGAGTTAAATAGATAGTCCTAGACGCAGAAACCAGTGTTTTTACCAGTCGCGGACGCAAAAGCTATCTCAAAAACCGGAGTCTCTGAGTTAAGTTTTTTCGTTCAAACGTATAATTTTCGTTCATATTCCCGCTTTTTTTAGTCTAGTGACTCCAGGACTGTTTGCAAAACCATCGTTACAGCCCGGAGCCAGAGTAAAAAACAACCAGAAGGCTTGAGCTGTGTGCGCCCTGGAGGGGTAGAAGTCTCAGATGTTTTTGGTATCTATATATACCTTTGGGCAGTTCTCGGAAAAAGCCATTGTGTGTTTTAGTGAAATTAAATAAATTAACAGTGGAGATAATATGGCGAGCAACGAAAATCAGGGGAAGTTGCTAATTATTGGGGGCGCGGAAGACAAAGAGGGGGAGTGTAGAATTCTGCGGGAATTCTTGCGGTGCGCCGGAGGCACTAAAGCCCGCATTGTGGTCATGACGGCTGCGACCAGCCTGCCGGGAGAAGTAGGAGATAATTACATCCGAGTGTTTGAGCGACTCGGCGCTGAAGATGTGCGAGTTGTTGACACCCAGAGATCGGAAGATGCCAACAATCCAGATTATTTAGAAGCGATCGAACAAGCCACTGGCATATTCTTTACCGGCGGAGATCAAGCGCGGATTATTAGCTGCTTGAAAGACACCCAACTCGACGCAGCTATGCACAAACGCTACGCGGAAGGGATTATCATTGGCGGCACGAGTGCCGGCGCAGCGATGATGCCAGACATGATGATTATTGAAGGAGACTCCGAGACAAATCCCCGCGTTGATGTGGTAGCAATGGGCCCGGGAATGGGTTTCCTCCCGGGAGTTGTCATCGACCAGCATTTCGCCCAGCGAGGTCGTCTGGGACGCTTAGTTACCGCACTCTTGCTGCAACCGGCCGTGTTGGGATTTGGTATTGATGAAAATACAGCTATTTTAGTCAGCGGTGACGAGTTGGAAGTTATTGGCGAAAGCGCTGTAACAATCATCGACGAGTCGGAAAAACTCCACGACAATATAGATGGGCGGTTGAAGGATGAGGGTTTAGCGATTTGCGGCGCCAAGTTGCACATCCTCCCCCACGGATACCGATTTAACTTGAAAACTCACCAGCCAGTGTTCGATAGCGTAGCAACTACAGCAGACAGGGCAACGGCGATCGCCTAATTTACTTGCAACTGGCAAACATCTGAAAATTATTATGTAAGGTGAACGCTGCACACCTTACCCCTTCTACCAAGTAGGATGGTTAACAACCCAGTTTCTGTATCCAAAAATAATCAAAAGAAGAGGATTTTACCTCTTCTTTTATTGCGGCGGTTTTGGGTTTTTTAAGCGCTTTTCTGTTCGCCAAAAATCGACTGCTGCCCTTCTTCAGTCGATATTAAATTCCACCCTTGAGTTCTCAGCTTCTGAAATGTTGCCCATCCATTAGAACCGCCCGGTTCCCGGTAATCGGCTACAGCCAACTGCGGAAAAGCTGTATAAGGCCGCCACGCCTGACGGGGATCGGTACGCAATTGCAATATCTTTTCTCCATTGCCTCCGAGTCTGGGCAACCAACACATTTGTTTTAGCATTTTTAACACTCCAGAGTTTTACAGTAACGGTAATTCGCCAACATCCCGCATTAAACTTTTAGAGCCTTAGAGCCACTGCTCGGAATATCTAACGGGTAACGGGGACGAATGAGATTTTCACCAATTACCAATTACTGAGGTAGCAGCAGTCGTTAAAGCTGATGAAAGGTTCTACAAAGTTGGCCAGTCAAAAACTATAAAACAAGTGCTGCCCAGACATAAGCAAAAATAATCATTGCCATTCTCGGCTCACACTTGACTTAAAGTCGCCGGAAAAACCAATAGAATAAAGGATTCATCTTTCTGGTTTCCCTTGCTTTACAATTACAGCCTCATTGTCGCTCTTTCCGCATAAAATGACATCTTTCTACGGTATTACCCCTGTAGAACAAAAAATGTTTCTTTAGTTACAAATGTTAAATATTGACGGCGATTTATCTAGTTATCAAAAGTTAAATTATTTTTCATACAATACTTCGGAGAGTTTTTGAGAGCCAACCGTAGAATAAGGGTTTCAAGGATCTGCTGCCAGTTCGCCACCAACGGAAAATCTAAGGTTTCAGACTACCAACTAAAAAAAGTCCCGACTATTGTTCGTAAACAGCGCTTAATAATTTTTAGTTACTTTAACTACATTTTTGATGAAAATCAGGTTTCCGGGTGCCTAGGGGTGCATCTTACTCAATAGCTAGGGTTCGCACTACTAAATCCTCCGGCTGCGCCCCCAAGCACCTTACCGCAAAATTTGGTCTAAAGTCCCGGAAGCATCTCAATGAAAGCAACCAAGCTAGAAATAGGAGTTAGGAGTCAGGAGTCAGGAGAAAAGAGTCAGGAGAAAAGAGTCAGAAGGAAGAAGTCAGCAGCCAGAAGAAGTGTTTTTACAAATATGAGATGCTCCCAAAGCCCCGTCCTTCTAGGACGGCTTTAATTCAAATACAAAGATTGGTGAAACATTCATATATTGTGAGTATAGAGTCATAACATAATGTCATGATAGTAATAGAGTTTAAGTTAAAAGGCAAAGCACAGCAATACCGGAGCGGCGACGACACGATCCGTACAGCGCAATTTGTCCGAAATAAAACTCTCAAACACTGGATTGACAATCAAGGAGTTAAGCTAATTGATATGTACAAACAATGTGCCATCACGGCCGCATTGTTTGAATGGGCAGGCAAACTTAACTCAATGGCACGTCAAGCTGCTGCCCAAGTGCCATTTTTGCTATCCAAAGTTTCTTCACCAGTTGTAAGGCGAATAAACTGCAATGGTCTTTGTTGAAAAATCAGCTATAGCCTTTCTCAAGCGCGGTGAGGTATGATTGACAGATTATATAACTACTTAAACGTATAGGGCCCTTTCGGCCCAACAACGTCCGCGAATATGAGAGCTCGAACCGCTATAAATCATGAGTTGTTGGAATACTACAAACACGTGATTCGGCTGCGGGAAATTTGGCCGGCACTGTTTTACACGGAAAATATTGAATTCATCCACGAAAATGCCGAAGCCAAACTCCTCGCTTGCTACCGCTGGAGCGATGAGGGAACGCGAGCAGTAGTGGCGGCAAATTTTTCGGATACTTGTCTATATGGTAACAGCATTCCTAACTTTCCGGCTGCGGGAACTTGGCAGGAGTGGATCTACAACAAAATCGTAGAAGTTGGGGAAGAAGGCTTTAAGTTTGATTTACCGGAATGGTCAGCGCAGGTATTTGTTTGAAAGCCGGAGAATTTATGTCTCCAGGCAGATGAGCGGGGAAGTTGTACAACACTAAATTGTATTTGCGAGTGTCGCACCAAACTCGATAAACCGGGTTTTTCTACCCGGGCCGATCGCTGGAACGATACTTTTTTGTATAAAAATCCGGTTTCTGCGTCCCAGAGTGCGATCGTAATTCCTGGTATTGAGAATAACAATTACAGGGCGACTTGCCAACCGTGAATTAGCACGTCAATTAACAGGTCAATTAACACAAACTTTGTTGGAGGACAAAATCTATGGGCTGGCTCAAAAGATTGTTTGGTTTAGAAAAACTAGAAAATCAAGAAACTGTTGACGCTCCTGCTTACCAAGCACCTGTAGCTCAATCTCAAGGTCAATCTCAACCTGCTGCGAGCGCTCAGACAATCCCGCCGGAACGCATGGGCTTGAACGGAGAATACGATCAAAGCGGTTTAGCTAAACGGGTGGCTCAGGCTTTCGATGCAAATCCAGATGTTGCGGATATTGAGACTGTTTATGTGGCTCAACATGGCACTACGGTGGTTCTCAAAGGTACAGTTCCCAGTCAGGAAATTGTCAACAAGTTGGTGACAATTGCTAAAGGTGTTAAGGGTGCAACGGGGGTGGAAACTAATCAAGTTACTGTCGGCTAATGCGACGGTTATTTCTAACACTTAGCAGTTAGCAGTTAGCAGTTAACACTTAACTGTTAACTGCTAACTGCTAACTGTCTTTTTTTATATCTCATGGTTTTAATAAAAAATATGACAGGGGAAACCTTAGAACCTACTCGGGGGAAATTAGAACGGACTCTTTCGCAGGGAATTCAAGCTTTGTACCGATCGCAACTCGGACACCCAACGACTCAGGCCCTCTGCAATCTTTTGGACAACAAATTGATAATTGTTGTCGAAAATGGGCTTACTAAACCCGAAAAACTGCTGGCTCAGAACGGTCAGCAAGATTTGGCTTTGCAGGTGCGGAAACAATTAGAATCAGCTCTCGAATTGCCACTGAAAGAATTAATCCAAAAGGTTTTGGGCGTGGGAGTTACTGATTTGCTCCGCGATGCGACCTTGGAGACAGGCCGCACTGGAACGATCGCCATCTTGGAATCTGCACCTCAAGTTCGTGATTCTAATTATAAATCTAAAACTCAACCAAAAGCAGTGGAGAGTTGAGGTGCTGGCGGATAACTCTTTCTAAATCTTTGATGTTAAAAGGTTTGGAAAGGTATTCCACGCAGCCGGCTTCGAGAATTTGAGCGCGGTCTTCTGGTTTTGCTAGTGCTGTGACAGCAACAATCGGAATATGTCTGATTTCGGGGTTTTGTTGAACGCGCTTCACTACTTCCATACCGTCTATATCCGGCAGGCAAATGTCGAGTACGATTAAGTCGGGCTGTCTGTCTACTGCTGCTGAAAGAGCTGCGTACCCGTCAACTGCTCCCACGCACTCGCAGCCGAATAAATCGAGTATTTGCGTCAGCAGCTCTAAGTTGTCCGGATTGTCGTCTACCGCCAACACTAAAGGACGCTTGTCAACCGGGGGTTGACCGCTGGTAAAAGACGAGGATTCCAATTTATTGTTCCAATGAGGGTAGTTCATAAATGCCGATCGAAACGATCAAAAAATTTGTACCCGAGGCATTCTTCAAGTGGCGCTGCGGCACTTGAAACAGATTGGCTCGTATTTGTAGCTCTCCCATGACCAGTTTTTGGTCTTCTCAGCCGATACAATATCGGTGCACGCTGCGGGCAAAACGACAGCAGTTGATTAACCCCATAGCATTTGCTTAATTCTACCTCTCCCAGCGCCAATTACCAACAGAGACCCTCTTGGTGCCTCAGCCTTGGTAAAAACACGCAATAAATACGAAAAGTGTTACCACTAAAGCATCCTCGCTTAATAGCATTGAATAGTGGCGACAGCTTTTTAGGATATTAACCACATTAAACAGGGGTTTCTATACGAGGATATACCTAAAGGTAGATTATAACCCATACTTAATTTTAATAACTTCCACCTACTGAGAGATACTTGATTACTCTACTTTATACTTGAATATTTTTAAGTAGTAATCATCACAGTTTAAGCCAGTAAAAAAAATCTGTTTTTACATGAGCTTTACCGGATATTAACCTAGGAGGTTTCGATGACAATTGCAATCAGAGACGACCTGACTTACATTTTGCTGAAAAAGATTGGCAGCGGCAGCGGCAGGGGAGAGTCGGAAATTAGGAACGCAGCGGAAGAATATGTCGGTCACCCGGTGGCGGAAGCGGAATTGCTCGGTCATTTAGACTACCTCAACCAAAGGGAATTTATCAAAGCTCAGTTTAGTGGCGAGCCTTATGGAGGAGCTGAGTTATTGCCGCCTTTAGTCGCATTTCAAGAAGCTGACTTAACAGAAAAAGGTCGCAAACTGTTACACAAAATGGAGACGAATCCTCCGACCTCGCTCCACCAGGAAGGAGCGGCAGTTCCTATCGCTTCAAAGGATATGCCGTTTTTGGAAAAAGTGATGGTAAAAGGTCACTTGGAGGATATTTTTGATGCCCGCGACATTACCGAAGTAGTGTACCGGGTGATGCGCGATGTGATGACAAAAGACGCCATCGAGCACGTGGAATCTGAATTGCACAAAGAAGTTTTGCCTACGGATGACAAAACCCTGCAACAAGAAATAGCAGACCTCTGGAAAGATACCAATCCGCTGGTGGGATTGCTCAGCCGGATACGTCAGCCTTTGACCGGCCCGCCTGCACCTGCGGGGATCGATGGCAATTTGTTTGCACGGAGGGTGGAACTAGAAGGCGCACTTCCTTCGGGAGTAAAACCGGAAACTGCGATCGCGGCTGTATTTTCGGCAACGAAGGATGAGCTGTCCGAGGAGCGAATTCAGGAAATAGCTGGCTTTTTGCCGGACAGAATTCGGGGAATTTGGGAGTCGGCTTAACGAGACTTTTAAGGTATAAATACTTACCAACAGGCTTGACCGACGAGTATTCTCCCTTCCGAGGGCAAAATACTCGTCGGTCAAGCCTGTTTCTGCATCCCCTCCCACAGACATCTCCTCAAAAGCAAGTCGGGAACAGGCAGGATGCCTGTTCCACAAGAAGAATTATTTGAAAGGTCTAATAGGTTTGTAGTAAGTACGACCGTCCTCATAAAAGTGCTGTGAAAAACCCGGTTTCTCACCGAAATTTGTCGGAAAAGCGGAAATATCCCCAGAAACAGAGTTTTTCGTTTTTGGGTTGGGTCAAGCCCCTAGACGCCGCGAAAGTATTGTAATGTATAATACAGGGCAAGTTAAGACTGTGGCTCGCAAAAATGCTGTCAACAGCCCGGGAGATCAATAGGCATGACCCGCACCAAAGTTAGACAAATGTCACGATCGACTTTAAAACAAGAGATTTTACTCAATCGAATTACCAATCGCATCCGCAACTCTTTAGAACTCCAAGAGATTTTGACGACAACTGCCCGAGAAATCCGCAGCTTTTTAGAGAGCGATCGAGTAAAAGTTTATCGCTTTGAGGCCGACGGTAGCGGTGAGGTCATTGCTGAGTCCATCAACGGCGACAATTTGCCATCTATGCTGGGTTTGCGCTTTCCAGCAGGCGACATTCCCCATAGCGCTCGGGAAATGTTTCTCAAAGCGCGGCAGCGAGTGATTGTAGATGTGGAATTGAAGCATCAAACAATTAATCGGTTAGATTGTCCCGAAACCGGCAAAACTTTAGCAGTTGAAGATATTAGCTATAGTCCTGTTGACCCCTGTCATGCTGAATATCTGAAGGCTATGGGGGCACGTTCTTCTCTGACTCTGCCGATTTTGCATCAAAATCACCTTTGGGGGCTGTTGGTGTCTCACCACAGCCAACCGAAACGGTTTAGCGATCGAGAATTGAAAATGGTGCAGTTGCTTGTGGATCAACTTTCAATTGCGATCGCCCAATCTTTTCTGCTGACTCAAGCCCGACAGCAAGCGCGCGACGAAGCCGTTATCAACCAAATTACCAGTTTGCTGCATTCTCCTCTGGAACTCAACGAAATTCGGAAATCAGTTCTCGAACAAACTGTCAAGCATTTGCGCGGTTCAGGAGGGCGACTCTACATTGCAGCCGAGTTTGGCGATCGGCCTGCTTTGCTTTATACCTGCGGCCAGCAGCCCGGGGACATCAACCTCGAGCTCAGCCCGTTTTGGCAGCAGATTATGGGGAGGGCAAACCAAGACGATCGAGTACCAACTGCCAATTATACCAGCCAATTAGGTATTTTTGAAAATATATATTCCCAGCATTATAGTTCAATTGATAACAATATTTCCAGTTTTATCGTACCGCACTTGTACCCAATTTCCGATATTTCTAAAGAACCTCAACTCCAATCTGTATCTGCCAATTTACTCGCAGCTTCCATTCGCTCATTTTTGGCAGTACCGCTGCAATACCGCCAACAGTGCATCGGCTGTCTCACCATTTTTCGCAGCCCTATAGAAACAGAAATTTTGTGGGCGGGCCGTTGCAGTTCCGACACCCGGCACGATCGTCCCCGACAGTCCTTTGCAGCTTGGAAAGAAATCAAAACAGGCGAAGCTCAAAAGTGGACCAGCGAGGAACAGAAGCTAGCACAATCTTTAGGAACTCACCTGTACATGGCTGCAATGCAGAGGCGCGTGGAGGCGATGATCCGACATCAAGCTTCTCACGATCCGTTAACGGGTTTACCTAATAGATTACTGTTTAATGAAAGGCTGTCTTTAGCTTTAGCTAGCGCTCACCAAAATGGAGAAATGCTGGCGGTAATCTTTCTAGATTTGGACAGATTTAAAAATGTTAACGATACTCTCGGTCACCCAGTGGGCGATTTGTTGCTGCAAAGTGTATCTCGGCGTTTGACTAACTGTTTGCGCGTGGGAGATTCGATGGCTCGTTGGGGCGGAGACGAATTTACTGTGCTGCTGTACAATATCAAGAGCCCGGAGGAAGCAACTAAGATTTGCCAGCTAATTATCCAGAGTTTA
Organism: Microcoleus sp. F6_B6; assembly: GCA_036702215.1. GTDB lineage: Bacteria > Cyanobacteriota > Cyanobacteriia > Cyanobacteriales > Microcoleaceae > Microcoleus. The sequence goes on along the minus strand of JAUBST010000013.1, from coordinate 91,745 downwards.
AGCAGTCCTTTTGATTTTGAGGGTCTGGAACTTTATATTAAGGCTAGCTTGGGAATTGCTTTGGCTCCTTATGACGGAGAAGATGCAGAAACTTTGCTGAAAAATGCTGATGCTGCGATGTACAGAGCTAAACAGAAAGGTCGCAATAATTATCAGTTTTACACCCAGGCGATCGGCAGTAAAGTATCCGAGGATCTTAACTTAGAAAATCATCTTTACAAAGCTCTAAACAAATCTGAGTTTGTCCTGCACTATCAGCCGCAAATAAATTTAAATACTGGTAAAATCGTGGGCATGGAAGCTCTGATTCGCTGGGAACATCCCGAACGCGGTTTGATTCCTCCCGATCGATTTATTCCCTTAGCTGAGGAAACAGGATTAATCTGCCAAATTGACGAATGGGTGATGCGGACTGCTTGCTTGCAAAATAGAGCGTGGCAGTTACTGGGATTGCCGCCGATGCGGATAGCAGTGAATTTATCAGCCCGCCAGTTTCTGCAACCTCACACGGTACAAACCATCGCAGAAATTTTATCAGAAACCAAGTTAAATCCCGAGTATTTAGAAATAGAAATTACCGAGAGCATTGCCATGACAGATGTGAGCTTTACGGTGTCGGTATTGCAGCAGTTGCAGGACATGGGAATTCACATTTCTCTGGACGATTTTGGCACCGGTTATTCTTCGCTGTGGTCTCTGAAAAACTTTCCCCTCAATAATTTAAAAATAGACAAATCTTTCGTGGCAGATTTGGTGACCGGCAGCAGCGGTGCTACTATTGTGAAACTGGCGATCGCCTTGGGACAGGGCCTGAATTTACAGGTGATTGCTGAGGGTGTGGAAACAGCAGAACAGTTGGCGTTTTTGCGATCGCATCAGTGCGATATCGGTCAGGGTTACTTCTTTAGCAAACCAATACCGGCGGCGGCTATAACTCAATTGTGCCTAGAAAATCAATCTGGGAAATAGTATCGATTCCGGTTGCACCTTCGGTGATTCTTGACTGTTGACTGTTAACTGTTGACTCACAGTGAACAGTCAACAGTCAACAACGATCGGGAGTGCAACCGGAATCGATATGACAGCCTACTGCCAAACAAACACTTTCGCTTCGTATTCCGGCAAGTCAATCATAATATTGTCATCGCCAGATTCAATATCATAATTCCCCGTCCATTCGTGCCAAGTTCCGTTGGCCGGGAAGTGGGGAACGCTATAACCTGCCAGATAATTTTCCGACATATTCGCCACTACTACAACTCTCGAACCTTCATCGTTCCAGCGAGTGTAAGCAAAAACTTTTGAGTCGGGGTCTTCGTGGAAAAACTCGATGTTTTCTGTGTAAAGTGCTTGGTTGTTTTTCCGCAGGTGAATCAAGCCTTTGTAGTATTCCCACAAACCTTTATTCATGTCATTTCCTAGCAGCGTCCAGTCGATTTTAGCTTGCTCAATAGTTTTGGCTTTGTATTCGCCAAATTCTTCGCCCATCCAAATCAGCGGCACGCCAACTGCTGTCATTAACAGCACGGTTCCCAACTTCGCCCGTTTGAATGCTGCTTCATCCAAAATCCCGCGCGAACCCAATTCGGCAAAAACGCGATCGTGATCGTGATTGCTCAAATAATTGACTACATTCGTAGCACCCAAGAAACCTTGCCGCTTGCAGTCAATCACATCTTTGAGGCGTTCTAAATCAAAAGAATCGCCGCACAGTTGTGGAATTATCGAGTGATAGAAACTGTCGTGCCAGCAGCCGTCCATCGGCCCGTCTAGATTCGTGATGCTGGGCTCGTCGGGAATGTATTCGGCAACGGTATAAAACGGTTTGGGGCCGGCGGCATTTTTGGCTTCTTGAACGATCCAGTGCATGAAATCGTAGTTGGCAATTTGTCGCGCCGCGTCGAAACGAATGCCGTCGAGATGATATTCTTGAACCCAATAGCGGACTGTATCGCCAGTAAATTTGCGCGCCGGGTAAGTTCCTAAATTTTCGTCGTAGAATTCGTAGTTAAATTCCGGGCCCCAATTGTTGTCGGGATCGCGGGGCGCATGGTGGTACCAATAGTCGTGATCGATTTGAGTGAGGGGGCTCGATGATTCGGAGTGGTTGTAAATCCCGTCGATGATGACGCGAATCCCGCGCCCGTGACACTCGTCTATGAGATTTTTGAGTTCTTCTGTGGTTCCGTAGCTGGACTCGGCAGCGAAGAAGTAGCGGGGGTTGTAGCCCCAACTGTAGTCGCCCGGGTATTCTTTGAGGGGCATGAGTTCGATCGCGTTGACGCCGAGTTCGACTAGGTAATCGAGTTTTTCGACGACGTGTTTGTACTTGCCGCGGGCGAAGGGATCGGCTTCGCCGCCGGAAAAGTCGGCAACGTGCATTTCGTAAATCACTAATTCCCGATCGGCCGGCAGCGGTTTGTCGTCGTGTTTCCAGACGTAGGTATCGACAATGCGATCGCCGTCTTTGATCCGAACAATGCCGTTTTGAGTGGGATCGTCAATGTCAGTAGCGTAGGGATCGACCACATCTACCCATTGATCGGGTTCCAGAAACCAGCTTTTCGACTGAACGCGGAATTTGTATTGATAAACGCCATCCTCCAACTCAACTCGCGTGCGGAAATAACCCTCTTCGTCCTTTTCCATCGGGATCTCTTCCCAATTAGAAAAAGAGCCAATCAAGGTAGCTCCTTTGTTGTAAGGAGCAAATAACTTGAATTCAATTGGAGCGGCCATAATACCTCTGTCTAAAATATTTCAGTAGCAGTTGATACTTTTAATTTCGCAAATTTAAGCGAACTCAGGCATCGCTCTACGGATATAATTTCTTTAAGGCTTAACTCTTCCTAAAAGTATCGTAATCTGGCCTCTGTCTCCGCCTTTTATGAATTGAGAGCGCGCAATATTGGCAGTGCAAGCGAAATTTATCTAACCGGGTATCGCTCAACAACAACTATTAATAATAAGCTAATTTTTGAGCATCTCTCTTAAGATATATTCACTTTAAAAAACATCTTAAAAAATCTCTTAAAAAATCTCTGTACAGGGATAGATGCGACTTTAAACTTTATCACTTTTATAACAACAAATAATTCCTCGGCTGGTGCACACTGCCTACCCTAATTTTTTGGTAACAATTAGTAAGTCTGTGTGCACTGCAAAGCCTAAATCCGTAGCCGTAAGGTGCGCCCAGCGCACCCTACTTTTAACTTGATTTTGCCTGACGATCGGGCTTCATCCAACCAAGCCAGAACGCAGGGCGAGAACGGCTGCCTGAGTACGGTCATCAGCGCACAGTTTGTTGAGAATATTGCGGACGTGAGTCTTGACTGTACCGACAGTAATGTAAAGCTTTTCGGCGATTGCAGCATTGCTGTAACCCTGTACGATCAGTTCCAAAACCTCTAATTCCCGCTCGGTTAAAGGGTAAGTCTCAATAATGTGACTAAACTCGGGTTCGGCTGCCTTAATTGTGACTCTTTTGCCCTCAGCCTTCGGTTCTTCCGGCGCGGGTTCCTGAGTGCGAGCTTGTTTCAGGACGATACGGGCGATCGCCGGATCGATCCAAGAGTTACCTTCGTGAGTTACTTTTACTACATCTAATAACTGATCGAAGCTAATATCTTTCATGCAGTAAGAGTCAGCTCCGGCGGCAAAAGCTGCCAGAACTTCTTCTTCATTGTCCTGAAAAGTCAGAATCAAAATTTTTGTATCTGGATCGGACTCCGCTACGGATTTTTTGAACTTTTGTGTCAGTTCAATGCCGTCAAAATCCGGCAACCCAATATCTACAATTGCCACGTCAGGTTTTGAAGACTGAAGCAGTTTCAATCCCTCTGTAGCGTTAGCTGCATCGCCGACAACTTCTATCGTGTCACGCTGTTGTAAAGCTGTGCGGATGCCGACTCTTGTCAGATCGTGGTCTTCTACCAAAGCAACGCGAATTTTACTCATCTTTCTTCCAATAGTCCGCTAAACTTTTAAAATATCGTCAACTGACTCAGCTAAACTGAGTAAATTTGAGAATGTGTCCTGATTTAGGGTTTTACAGGCTGCACATCATTTTTAAGCATACTCATGCAGCAGCCAAGAATGCAAGTTAATTTTTAAGTTATTTTGCGACGATGCCTGCACGAGCCGGATCGGTCCCGATCAGCTCTCAATCTTTTAACAGTTTAACTGAATTATCTCCTTGTCCGCCCGTTGATAGAGGTAAAGATACCACTACCCAGATAAATTTAAAGTATAAAAAGTTTTGATGCACCAGGGCGGTCAAAATCAATAAAGCTAGCCGCACGAGTCTTTAGCCGATGTTCGGGCTCAAGTCCTATGCTTATTTATATAACCTGTTATGACTCAGTATCACGGCAATAAGTCTTTTGAGTCGGAGTTTTCCGACTCGGAAATCTTAGACAAAGTATCTGAAATAACATCCCCCCAACCGCAAGTTGGCGACGGCGAAACTCTCGACGATCGCCTGCGGTCGGCAATTCCTCACATAGTTTGGAAAACAAAGGCCGACGGCTGGGCGACTTATTTCTGTCAGCACTGGGAGGAGTACACGGGCTTACCAGCAGCAGCAGCTTTGGGTTTCGGATATCTGGCGCGCGTCCACCCAGAAGACCGCCCTCGTCTGTTGGCGAGATCGCACACTTCTCAGTTCCCGCCACCAAGTTACGAAATTATATTTCGTCTGCAGACGCTAGAGGGCACTTACCGCTGGAATGTGGCGAGAGCAAGACCGGCTAATCTAGATAGTCAGGAAGTTTTCGAGTGGGTGGGAACCTACATAGATATGGAGCCGATCGAACAAACTCAATCCGAGCCCCAAGCAGAACCAGAGTTTTGGCGCCATAAAACGCGCTCGGAAGCTAACTTCAAAGATGAAAAATGGTGCCAAGCCCGGACGGTAATAGAGGCCGGGCAGGAGATACAGGTGATAGAGCAGTTTACAAATATATTGAGCCAGCGCGCGGGTAGCTTGTGCCAGTTGTTGCAAGGCATTGCGGATGCGACTGTAGAGGCGATCGCAGGAGCGGAATTTTGCCTGGTTGCTCTCCGGGAGAGCGATAGCAGCGGCCTCAAACTCAGCGCAGTCGGGGGCGCGGAAAACTTTGCTGCGGGCAAAAACCCGCACGTGCCAACTAAGCTGCTGTGGAAACCATTTGCAACGGGAGAGTCTTTACTGTGGCGGTCGGAGTGCGGCAAAGACTTGCTGCCGGCGGCGGCTTGTGCAGCCGCGATCGAGTCGGGAGAAAGCGGGCGTTTGGGCGTCTTGGTCATCGGCAACGGGAAAGACAGCATGGCGATTGACGCCCATACTCAGCAACTGCTGGCGGTGATGGGAAAACAAGCTGCGGTCGCAATTAACAACGCGCTGGCGATCGAAAAATTAAAAAAGCAGGAACAGCTTTTGGACTTGCAAAACGAGCTGCTAATTCGCCAGCAGGAAGAACTGGAAAATCAAGGGCGGCGCATTCAACAGCAAAAATTGGAACTGCTAGAAGCAGCCAAGTTAAAATCGCAATTTTTGGGCATTATGTCCCACGAATTGCGAACTCCCATGAATTCGATTATCGGCTTTTCCCAATTGCTGCTGCGCCAGCACAAACAACTGCTGAGTGCCCAGCAAAAAGAAATGGTGGGGCGCATTTTAGATAACGGGAAAAACCTGCTACTGCTGATTAACGATATCCTCGACCTCTCCAAAATCGAGAGCGGCCGCACAGAATTAAAAATTCAAACATTTGACTTAGCGCATTTAGTAATGGATGTCGCCGTCGAATTCAAAAATCAAGCCGCCGAAAAGAATGTGGCAATGTCCGTCAGCGCCTGCTTGCAGAATCAGTTTATAGTGAATGACAAGTTGCGCCTGCGGCAAATTTTGTTCAATCTCGTTTCCAACGCGGTTAAATTCACACATCAGGGCATCATTTACATTGAGGTGCGGGAATTAAATGGCGATCGGCTAACGATCGCGGTTCGCGATACAGGAATCGGCATTTGTGAAACAGATATTCCCCACATTTTCGACAAATTCCACCAAGCCGACCAAACCACAACTCGCCAATATCCAGGCACCGGTTTAGGACTAGCTATTTGTGCCTCTTTAGTCAAAATGATGGACGGTACAATTAGGGTCGAAAGTCAACCCAAAAAAGGTTCGACATTTCGGATAGAATTCCCGCGAAAACTTGCTCCTAAAAAAATCACTTGCTGACTGAAAAAATATATAATCAGCCGCAGTTTAAACCGCTGCTACAAAATTTTTTATTACTCTATAATACACTAAAAAATCAACATAATTCATAGGATTACACAACTAGCACATGAGAAAAAGGTATGTAGTTGCGCTTGGGCGCTCTTCCCTAAGCTAAGGGATGAGAATTAAATAAAATTCACTTTTCATGACTGTTGTGGGATGGGCGTCCCGCCCGTCGTTTCTGGACGGGGGGGACGCCCATCCCACAAGAAAAAAGGGAAATTATTTAATAGACGATCCTAAGCTGTTGTGCATCTAATTAAACAGTCATTTTTTCTACTACAATTATTGTAAAACTGGCAGGAAAGCCCATCTCTGGATTAAATTTAAGTGCGTAGTAGCTTAAGAGCGCTCAAGCGCAACTACATACCTAAAATTTAACCCCTACTTGTGACACTTTGCCTGAGTTCTAACTAATATCGATTCCGGTTGCACCCAAATAATAGTGGACTGTTGACACTCCTCCAAAAATCTGAAAAATGTGCTTGTATTGGGTGGCAAATTGAAGTAGAATCAGGCCATGAAATGGTTTGACCTGCCAATTATATAAGTAAGGTGCGCCGAAGAGCACCCTACATATAAAGGACTAAGGCAAAAAAAGGTTTGACCTGCCAATTGTCGCGGTAAGCTAGGCAATTTAGTCCACAGAGACGCACTGCGTTTGACTCCCGGCAGCGGTTTGAACCGCCGAGTCCGATCTACAAACTAGAAGTTTTCCCTACTTCGTCCTGAGTAGCAACTGGTTTAACATCGGTGTAGCCCATATTATTAGCTACGTCGCGCAGCACAGTAATTTGCTGTTCAAACTCAAGACCTTCAATTTGACCCAACACGCCATTGACAGCCTCAGTTGCCTCATATCCTTTGGGAATATCGACAATTCTTTTCCCCATATCAATAGCCCAAGCATACCAAACCAGCAACTGATTGTTAGCAGTTAAAGCTCCGTAAGCGTGAGAATACGGCGTGTTGTCGCCGTTGACAATACCTCGCATTATATTCAGTTGTTCGTCGTGGGAAAGCTTGTAAAAATCATCCAGCAGCATGGGAGCTAATTCTGGTTGGGCGGCGACGGGAGCTGCTGGTGTAATTGAATCTCCCATTTTTTCATAAACAAAGTAGAGCAGCGCCAGTTTTTCATCTGTACCCAACCCGTTGATTGTCTGAACGATGTTTTTAGTGTCGTTGGAGAGAGAGTGAGGATTGGTCGCGGCGGGTGAGTTCATAAATCAAATTCCTTAAAAGTGCTTCCAGAATATATGAATATCAACATTTGTAAGTGCCCGTCACCATCCCCGAGAGGTAATACAATTTTAGATTTTAAATTTGAAATTTTAGATTAAACAATGGGGAATGGCTTAGTATGTAAGGGTTGGGAGCTTGTATAAAGCTGCATTATTTTCGGAAAGCGGTGTAATTTTAAGGCACTACTCTAGAATAAATCATCCTTAAGATAGAAGCCAACGATACATCTAGGGGTAGATGAAAAAGTAGGGGAATATAAGTAATTATTGAGACAGTGAATTGTTAAATAAAACTAGCAAGGAGTCGGCTATGTCTCAAATCAATACAGAACAAAATAACACTGAAAGCTTTGACGCTCAGCAGATAACTGAAAGCGCGGAAGCTGGAGAACAAAAGTTGCCGACCGTTGATGTATCAGCAGACTACGAAGCTTCAAAAGAATTCAGCGTTAGTGACATCGATCGCACGGGTGCCGGCGCTCAAGCTGCCGCCGCTGCAACTGCACCTAAATTGGATATTCCCGCTCCTAAAGATATCGCAAAGCCGGCAGATTCAAGCGGCAAACCGGATGATTTTCGTTCGATGGCTCAGGAAGTTAAGCCTACAGGTACAGCGGACAATGTTACCGACGATTTGATAGATAAAGCGATCGATCTTGGTACTCCCGGCAGTTAATTTAGAAATTCTCCATCCTTGACGGACAACCTCTTTACTGTAGGGTGCTTAAGGCGCGCCTTACTGCTATAATTCGCGCGTCAAACCACTTTTTGCATAAGTTCTTTCTGAATTCTCAAGTGAGTGCACGATAAGCTGCAATAGGGTAGGGACATAACAAGGTTGTGTCCTTAAAGGCTGCAATAGGGTAGGGACACAACAATGTTGTGTCCTTAAAGCGTTAAATTGAACTCTCCCTAATCGCTGAATTTTAAGTCGATCGCCCGAAAAATTTTGCCGACAGTGCGATCGCTCAAAACTTCAATTACTAAATCCACCCGATCGCCCTCCAGCATCGACTTAATAAATAACTCGGGATGCAGCGCTTTCCAAAAATATTCGACAAACCGATTAATTTCAGCTTCTGACATTCCCGACTTCCCCGCCGCCATCATTTCCCGTTCCGCCTGATTGCGCCAGACTTGAGAAATGCGATAATCTTGGGGATACAAAACCATCAACCGATCTAATCGGTTCCACAGCGGCAGATAGTCGTGCAGCTTCGCATTCATATCGCGCGCAAACTGACAGTCGCCCTCGGTGGAAATCGGAAACGGTGCCGCAGCCAAAAACTCGTTCAATTTGGCATCAACCACCGGATGCACACCGACAAACCAACCTTCAAAAAGTACAATATCCGCACCGGAAATAATTTCGGGTTGACTTCTATCTCCGGCACCTTTGCAGGCAGATTTGTCAAACCGGGGAATTTCTATATCTTTAATTATATCCGGTTTTATTGGATCGGATTTGGGATTGTCAACCGCTGCTAATTCGCCAGTTTGAGAACCCCGCAACTTGTCTAAAACTGCTATCCCCAAGTCAATATCGTGAGTGCCGGGGGGACCTCGCCAAATTAAACGCGGGTCTGCTTTTTGGAGTTGTTGGCGATCGGCATAAGTCTTGTAAAGATCGTCTAAAGAAAGGCTGACAGTAGAATATCCCAATTTTCCCAGAATCAGCCTCAAAACTTGGCATAAAGTAGTTTTTCCCGTTCCTTGCCCTCCTAAAATTCCTTGAATTAAAGGACGGTTAAAACTTTGTTTGGCAGTCGATAGTTGGATTGCCAGCGGCAGCCAAAGATTCCACAAAGTTTCGAGAAAAATATTTGACTTTAGCCCGAAAGTATGCAGTTCGTCAAGAAGAGAAAAGAATAAATCGGTTTTGCAGCGGACAAAATCAGCTACACTGTCAGGAGTAATGCCAAAAGCGCGCGATCGCGAAGCCCTCGAAGAGGATCGCACATCATCCGCAAGTTCCCACAAAGCCAGGCGATCGAAGTCGCGATCGCTCGGGCGATCGCCCGCTTGCCATCGGTGTAAAATTTCAACAGGGGTTACAGTCGATCGATCCATATCCTAAAAACTCTCTATGCGGGGGCGGGTTTTTTCAACAGTTGACAGTTGACAGTTGACAGTTGACAGTTTGAGAGCGACCTCTACCTAGAAGGAAGAGGATTGGAGTAATGAATAGTCTGATTTTAATTTCTCCCTCAAAGGGAGAGGCTTTCAACCAATTCTTTCTGGTACAAATATTATCTGCAATTGGCAAATATTTGACCCCACCCAAAACGGATACAAACCCCAACTCCTGTCGTGGAGAGATCCAAAATTCCGGCCCTAGTTCAAAATCCCAAATTCATCTGTGGAATACATCTCAAATCTAAAATCCTTCGACTCCGGGCCCAGGCCGAAGTCTAAAATCTCAAATCGACTGACATTAAACTCGGCACTACAGGTGCAATTTTTTTAAGAGCAGGTTTATATAAATACTACCTACAACCGACAAATATTTGAGCATTTTTTAAGATCCGAGTTTAAAAGCCTCCACAAATAAATTGTAAGTCAGACCAACTTTCAGAGCATTGAGCATCTCCACCCAAAAAGAACCTGCTACAGGCCGCGGGCCGGCGTAAACCAGCCAGTTGGCGAACTCCGTCAACAACACCAACAGCCCGGCCGCGATAATATCCCAATCAGCAGATTGTCCGGCGATCGTCGAAATAGCTGTTCCCAAAAAAGTGCCAAACAGGAGGCTAATTAGCAGGAGCGAAATCCGCCGCCAAGGATTGTTCAGCCAGCGTCCGAATCGCTCGCCCAGAACATCAATCAATCGGTTAATTCGGGTATTCTGCATAAAAGTTATACAATTTGAGATTTGAGATTTGAGATTTGAGGTGCGGAATTACTGATGAGTATTGGGGTTTGGAGTACGGGTCTAGAGTGGCACTCTTTTTTTTAACTGGTATTAAAAGTTATACCGACGAGCAAACAAATGCCCCTCCCGACCAACTCCAAATCCTTACCGGAGTCAGTATGTCGCCATCTAAAATTTCAAATTTAACATCTAAGATGGTATTGAGCGATCGCGGACTTATAGCCGAGAACGGTCAAGTAATTAAGTGTAGCTGTATCTTGTGGCACAGCAGCCCCTGGTTTTACATTAAAAATAGTTAAGACTCATTGCCGGTGCAGTCTATCCTTTAAGCCTAAAATTTATGAATCTTAAAATTTACCAGATCGTAATTGGAGTGTCGATCGTCCTAATTACAGGAATGTTTCTAGGACGTTTTGAAATCACTATCTCCAACGGTTCAAATCAGTCCAGCGATTGGCCCTCACAAGCCACCGCATATCCCCCCACACCCCCCGTTTCCCCAGTCGCGACAGCTTCAGCAGACACCGCCAGAGAGCCCGATCCCGACTCAACACCAACCCCCCCAGATCCAGAGGAGGAATTGCTTTCCTCAATCCCTGCAAATACTAAAGCCGCCGGCAGTCTGCGCGTCAGCAACCGCAGCGAACACCCAGTGCGAGTGGCGCTGCTGTCGAAACGCCAAGCCAAGGAATCCTACGGCAAACCCGCGCACTGGGATTTTGCACCGGGGGAAGGCGGCGGCAAGGGACTGATGCTATCGCTGCCAGAGGGCAAGTTACAAGTCAAACGGGGAGACATTCTGGTGGTTTTTGCTCAGGATGGTTCTCGCCGCTACTGGGGACCTTTCGTCGCTGGGGAGACACCCTCGCCGGCTTGGAACAGCACAGCCGGAGAATGGCAATTAATTTTGCAGCCGTGAACGCTTAGCTGCAGGTGCGGAGATTTTGGTCGAGAAAGCCGGTTGATACGGTCTTGTTGAGAAGGGTGCGGCTGTGGGAGTTAACCTCAGATAGCCGCACCATTATAAAGAACAGGCTTTCCGGCCTGTTCCACAAAGTGAATTTTTTTGTGGGGCGGGCAGGAGAGCCCGCCCGTAAAAGCCTTGTTGAGAATGGTGTAACATCTGAGTTTAACTGGATTCGATCGAATTGGGAGTTTCGAGAATGCGAATCTTTCGGTAGACTCTCTATGCGAGCTAAAATTTTAAATCTAAAATCGCAGGAAGTTTGGGTGAAGGAAGTTATTAAAAGTTTGTCAGAGTTTAGGAATCGCCCGTTAGCGAAAGCGTTGCGCTCCGAAGGAAAGCCAACGAAGAGGATCGCACCTTTGCTGCTATCGCTGTTGTGGCTGTGCGCGCTCGCCTGGGTAGGTTTCTTGTGGAATCTCGGCAACATCGGTTTAGTTGACGAAACCGAACCGCTGTTTGCCGAAGCCGCCCGTCAAATGACAGTGACAGGAGATTTCATCACTCCTTATTTCAACGGCGAAACCAGGTTTGACAAGCCGCCGTTGATTTACTGGCTGATGGCGGTGGCTTACCGCACTCTGGGCGTTAACGAATGGGCCGTGCGTCTTCCCTCGGCCTTGTGCGCGATCGGTCTTACTTGCCTCGGATTCTATACCTTATCGAAAACAGAAAGTTTCCGAAGGAAAAACGAAGAAGGAAGAAGGAAGGAGGAAGAGAAAAGAGGCAATAAGGAAGAGAGAAGAGAGAATCAGGAAGAAGCAAAATTCTCCCCCACTCCCCCTTCCCAAATCTCTCCCTCTCCCACTCCCCCTCTCTCCCACTCCCCCCCTCTCCCACTCTCCCCCACTCCCCCTCTCCCACTCTTTCTTTCTACTCCCTGGATTGGTGCTGCCCTAATAGCTTTAAATCCCCAAACTATTGCCTGGGGACGGACTGGCGTTTCAGATATGCTATTAGTTGCCTGTATGTGTTCGGCACTGCTGGCATTTTTCCTCGGTTACACCCTCGAAGAACAGAGAGAAAAAACTGAATTTTCTACGGTGTCCGCTTCCCGATTTCCCAATAAGTGGTATCTGACTTTTTACGTACTAATTGCCTTAGCAATTCTGGCTAAGGGGCCTGTGGGAATTGTCGTCCCAGCGCTGATTGTTGGCAGCTTCGGGCTTTATTTGGGAAATTTTCGGCAACTTTGGCGCGAAATGCGTCCGGTGTCGGGAATCTTGATTATTCTGGCGATCGCCCTGCCTTGGTACATTTTGGTTATTTTAGACAACGGTCAAACTTATATTGACAGTTTTTTCGGCTATCACAATTTCCAGCGTTTTACCGGAGTAGTCAACAAGCACTCGGCGCCTTGGTATTTTTACTTTTTTGTAGTGCTAGTTGGTTTTGCACCTTGGTCGATTTATTTGCCGGTGGCGATCGCCCGCACCCGTTTTTGGCAGCGCAGTTACTGGCGCCGTCAACCGCGATCGGCTCAGTTGAGTTTATTTGCCCTATTTTGGTTCGCCTGCATCTTTGGCTTTTTTACGATCGCCGTGACCAAATTGCCGAGTTATGTATTGCCTTTAATCCCCGCCGCTGCGATTTTGGTAACGCTGCTGTGGAGCGATATTATTGCAGGCAACGAACCAGAAAACAGGCGGATAAAGTTAGAAAAAAAACCGAATTCTTTACCGCGAGGGCTGTTAGTTACATACATTTTCAATGTTGTATTTTTATTGATTGTAGCCGGAGCAACTTTCTACAGCTACAACTGGCTGGGAGACGACCCGGCAATGCCCAATTTTCCCCAAGCAATTCAGCAGTCGGGATTGCTGATTGTCGGCGGTACGATTTGGATAATTACAGCGGTGGCGATCGCACTTTTACTTTGGAAGCGGCAACAGCGCTGGATTTTGGTTGCTAACCTGATCGGGTTAGTAGCATTTATCATCTTTGGTCTTACTCCCGCCTACAAAGCGGTCGATATCAACCGCCAGTTACCTCTGAGACAGTTAGCGCAGGTTGCGGTTCAACAAAAACTGCCAGGGGAAGAGTTTATTATGGTTGGTTTCTGGAAACCAAGTCTGGTTTTTTACACCCAAGGACCGGTGACTTACTACCGATCTCTCACAAAGGCGATCGACTACCTTAAGGAATCTAAAAACTCAACTTCTCCCTCTATTTTGTTGCTGGGATATCCAGACAAGTTTGTGCAATTAGGATTGCAGCCAAATCAATATCAATTGTTGGACAGTCGGGGCGCTTACCAACTCGCCAGGGTTCCCAGACAAGCGTTTCGCTAGTGCCTGTAGTGCGAGCTCATACTTGTTAAACAAGCTAGAAAAATGATTGAAACTAACAATCTTCAACTACTTCCCGTCGAAAGGATTCACATAGAAGCTTTCTTGCGAAATAAAAGCGAGCTTGCAGCAATGTTAAATGTCACCGTGCCTAATAGCTGGCCTCATTTCCCGGAAGCATTTTCCCTCCCCGCTGACGAATCTTGCGAATCCAATCCGCCTCCAACTGACTGGGGCAACTACTTCTTTATTCATCCAAAAAATGAAGTGCTTGTCGGCAACGGAGGTTTCAAAGGCTCACCTGATGAGTCGGGGAATGTAGAGATAGGTTATGAAATTGCTTCCGAATATTGGAATCGCGGATTTGCAACTGAGGTGGCACAGGGAATGATCGATTATGCTTTCGCACACGAGGAGGTGAAAGCAGTCATCGCCCACACTTTAGCTGAAAAAAATGCCTCGAATAGCGTGTTGCAAAAAGTTGGAATGAAGTTCATTGCAGAGGTGGGCGATCCTGAAGAAGGCAAGATATGGCGATGGCAAATAAGCAGGGACGAATATCATCCGACTTGAACTGTAACGCCGTTTGGCTGTTTAAGTCACTGGTTTTGCCGGTAATTTGAAGGTTCCCGGTTGGAACATTAAATCTGCCAGATTGCATAAAAGCTATAATCTAGTCACTACCTAAAACCCGAAGCTGGGAGCCTACAATGGTTTCAATTCTCAACAAACCCTCCTCGTTAATCCATGAGATTTGCATGGAAAAAGTCGATCGGTGGAAGTTGTTCAAATTTAGCGAATCTCTCCAACAGCGCATGGAAGTCTTGTTAGAGAAGAAGAAGGCAGATCGACTAATGGCAGAAGAGGTAGCGGAACTCGACGCCATTGGGGAATTAGATCGTATCTTTACCCACATCAATGCAATGATGGTGGCTCAAGATGTCAATCAGTGAGCCGACGAGACAGGCGGTTCGAGAAAGAGCGGGCTATTTATGTGAATACTGTCATATAGTTGAGCTGTATTTGTTGCTAGGAATCGCGGAAAACAGCTAGATATGGAGCATAAGAAAATGCTCGATTACGTTTTTGCCCAGTGATTTCTTCCAGAAGACCTATATTACTAAGAGCCTTAATTAAGGCGTTGGCGTTGGGATATGACAAACTTGTAATTGCTGCAGTATGTTCTACCGTAAAAATTGGTCTGAAATAAAGGCTCTCAAGCAATGCGATCGCATTACCCGATCTGCGCCCCATTGCGTTGAGTACCAATTGGCGATGTTCTTCTTTTAAGTTGACTATTTTGCGGGCAGTAGCGGCAGCTTCCTGAGCCACTTCGTAAACACCACGCAGAAAAAATTTCAGCCAAGCTTCCCAGTTGCCACTTTCCCTAACAGCCTGAAGACGATCGTAGTATTCAGAGCGATATTTCTTGAAATAGTAAGAGATGTAGAGTAATGGGCGTTGTAGTATATTTTGTTCACACAGCAGAAACGTAATTAATAATCGCCCTGTTCTTCCATTACCATCGAGAAAAGGGTGAATTGTTTCAAACTGAGCATGAGCCAATCCCACTTTAATCAAGGTAGGTATAGGTTGTGGACTATGCAAAAACTTTTCCAAATTATCTAGAGATTGCAGCATTTCATAGGGTGGAGGAGGAACATAAGTAGCCTCCGCCAACGAACATCGTCCTGCACCGATCCAATTCTGGGTGTGGCGAAACTCTCCTGGAGCACGCTCAGCACCTCTGACCCCTTGCATTAACTGTTTGTGAATTTCTCGAATTAATCGCAAAGATACAGGGAGACTCTTGAGCCGTTCAAGACCATAGTTAATAGCAGCGATATAGTTTACAACTTCAGCTACCTCTTGAGGATTTTCCGGTTCCAAAGCTTGAGATTCAAATTCTAGGACATCTATCAAAGATGTTTGTGTACCTTCAATTTGGCTCGATAGAACTGCTTCTTTCCGAACATACATAAACACAAAGAGATCTGGATTTGGTAGAGCATCGGTTGCTCCATCTAGCCGACCCAATGCACGATCGGCCTGAGACAGCAGATGCCACATTTCCTGATCCATAATAATTTCAGGTGTGGGTGGCAGCGGATTAGGTATAAAGGCTTTGTAGCCTGCCATCTGTTCCACATATTGACCTGCTCTAGTCCCAATGACCATTGTTATCGGTTCCGTTAATACTGAATACTCTTCAACGCTATATTATCAAAACTAACTTCTTTTCGTTAATAAGCATATTGCGATCGCCCCCCCAGGAAAACTATGCGCTACATCTAGGGGCTTAGAATGCAACCTAACACTGCGGAGGTTGGCTCAATACAATGATGGAATCCAGGCGATCGCCCACCATACGTGCCATAATCAGCGATATTATCTGGTACGCGATCGCCTGGACATATGGATGCGCTAATCGGCAAAACTTTACAGGGTGGAAAGTACACCCTCGAACAAGAACTGGGACGCGGCGGCTTTGGGATTACTTTCAGGGCAAATCACCGCTATTTAGGACAGCCTGTAGTCATTAAAACTCTCAACGAATCCCTGCGCCAGCAACCCAATTTTGCTGAGTTCGATCGCAAGTTTCAAGACGAAGCGAGGCGGTTGGCTTCCTGCGTTCATCCGAATATTGTCCGCGTCAGCGATTTCTTTGTGGAAGACGGGCAGCCTTACATGGTGATGGACTACATAGCCGGTCAGAATTTGGGCGATGTCGTACTCCCAAATCGGCCGCTGCCAGAAGAACTCGCTATTCTCTACATAACTCAAATTGGCGCTGCTTTAAAAGTTGTTCATCAAAAGGGTTTGCTGCACCGAGATGTCAAGCCGCAAAACATTCTGCTACGCCAAAACACCCAAGAAGTTGTCCTGATCGATTTTGGCATTGCCCGCGAGTTTACTCTGGGTGCAACCCAAAGTCACACTAATATGGTGTCCGACGGCTACGCGCCGCCAGAACAGTATTTTGCTCAAGGAAAATATACGCCCGCCACAGATGTTTACGGTCTGGCGGCGACGCTTTACACTTTACTGACAGCACAGGTGCCGGTGGCTGCAATTTTGCGTACCAGTCAGCCGATGCCTTCACCCCGCGACTTGCAGCCTCAAGTGAGTCCGACAGTCAGCCAAGCCGTGATGCGGGGGATGACCGTAGAAGCTCAAAATCGCCCTGCTAGTGTGGATGAGTGGCTGTCGCTGCTGCAGGGGCAGCCTCTTGGTGCAGCGTCGCCAAGCACCGGGCCGACGGTGGCGGTGATTCCGGGACACGGGCCTCAGTCGCCTGCAGGTTCCAGAACAGCGCCTGCTGTGGTGTCTTCTGGGGACAACAACCGCAAGGTTTGGTGGATTTTGGGATTGGTGGCGATCGCACTTCTTGTTGCAGGTTTTATCGGTATTGCTAGGGTTTTCCTCAACCGGCAGTCTTCGGAACCCGCACCGGTGGCCCGGGACGATCGCACTTCGACCCCCGCAGATCCAGACGCGCGCGTGAACCCCGCACCAATTCCCGCGCCGACACCAACGCCGGCCCCGACTCCCAGAGAAACTCCGCCGCCTGCTGCTGAAACTCCAGCGCCGGCTGAAACTCCAGCGCCGGCTGAAACTCCAACACCAACACCAGCGCCAGCGCCAACACCAGCGCCAGCGCCAACACCAGCGCCAACTCCCGAGGCTGCCGAACCCACACCAACAGAAAAACTTGTTGACAAAGAGTTGCCGCCAGATCGATCGCCCGCACCCAGCGAAGAACCGGGAACCAATTATCAGAAGACTCCCACAATCCCTGGATTTGCGGTTGGTACGCCGGAAAGTCAGATTTTATCCCAATTGGGAGAACCGACTGACTCTCAAGCCCGGGGCTATTGGCCGAATACTCGCACCGCACTTTATGAAATATTGCCGAACCGGATTACTCTCGGCTACATTTACGATCGCGATTCGGACCAGCTAGTACAAACAGAGGGTTCTTTTGCCCAGTCGGTGGACGCTTTGGTAGTGCGAACCGCCTTAAACGGGATGGTGGGCGGCGCCAACCGGGAGATTTTGCAAGGCTTGCGCGACGTGCAGCAGCGCCGGACTAATCGGTTTACGTTTAGGAAAGGTTCGCTTGAAGGGACGATCGAACGCAACGAGCGCGATCGGATTTATATCGGCGTCTGGGACGACAACTTGCATTAATTTAGGAATTAGGCACGGGTAGTCAGAAACCGGGTTTTTACCTCAGAAGAGGCGTTACAGCACGCAAAAACAGCAAAAAACCCGGTTTCTTTAATCCCCAATCGAAAATCGAAAATCGAAAATCGAAAATCGACTTGACGATCGGATTTATATCGGCGTTTGGGACGACAACTTGCATTAAACTTGGCAGCGCTGACATCCTGGACCCTTGTCAATAAACCTGGGCGGGCTATAAGAGCCCACCCCACAGGAAAACTCAACTCTTGTGGAACAGGCCGGAAAGCCTGTTCAAGAAAATGGTGCAAGAGGTAAATATTCCCGACTCAGCTTTGTGCCAAAATCCAAAATCCAAAATCTAAAATCTAAAATCTAAAATCTAGTTGACGCAACACGAAATATTGTCTATGATCGAAGAACGCACGAGGGGCTGTAATGGTTTCGACAGGGTGGCGAAAGCTGCTCCGTGATGCAGGTCGAGAGGGAGTCTACTCTCGCTAATATCGGCTCAAACAAAAAAGTAAATGCGAACAACATCGTTCCTTTCGCTCGTGTAAACAAAACTGTTGCTGTAGCCTAAAAACTTCTTAAGCCCAGTTTAGAGCGTATGCCACCTAACTCCGTTAACGGTAGCATAACAACCCCCAACGGATGCCCTAGCTAAACGTTTCTAGTCGGCTAGCTAGGAAAGCAATCACTAGAAAATCCCCCCATTTGGGATAAAGATGGTTCCCGCCCCGAGGATTAGAGGGGATAAACCTGTGAACGATCGGAAGGTAAATACCCGCTTTGGACGGCAGTTCGATTCTGCCCAGTTCCATAAAATAAGTGACGTAAAATCAATGGTTTCAGCCATTTGAAAGTTACTTTAAAGCATTAAAAGGGCAGAGATTTAATTCTCTGCCTTTTTGTTTGGCTCAGATAGCTCAACTTATCCGTGTATCCGTGTCAAAATCCGTGCAGTGCTCTGCCTTTTCCCCGCGAGGGGACTGAAATATTTGCTGGGCGTTTTTCAATTTGCGTCCTTACCGCCTTGCAACGGTCAACCGTCAACAGCCAACCGTCAACAGCCAACCATAATTTACCCGCCCATTAGCTACGCTGCGGGCTCATATAATTAGAACTTCACCCTGTCTGTGCGTTCTAGGAGCCTGTCGGGCGATATACTATTAGGCGGTAAAGCATTAAAAATCTTTACAAAGACCCCGATTTCTAAGCCTACTCCTACGAAGGACGGGTGAAAAATTATATGCTGAGCGCTCAAAAGCTGGACAAATGAACCCAGGAATTGACTTACAAGGAAGTTTCGTAGAAGCCCTCATGAATTTGGGCTTGCCGGCGGACATCGCCAAAGTGCTTTGGCTACCGCTGCCAATGTTGCTGATGATTGTCGCTGCCGTTTTCGGGGTACTCACTAGCGTCTGGCTGGAACGGAAAATTTCCGCCGCCGCTCAACAGCGGATAGGCCCAGAATTTATCGGCCCTCTGGGAGTCCTAGCACCCGTTGCCGACGGGCTGAAGTTGGTATTCAAAGAAGACATTGTGCCGGCAAAAGCTGACGCGCTGCTGTTCACCCTGGGCCCGGTAATTGTGGTGATTCCAGTTTTTCTCTCCTACTTAATCGTGCCCTTTGGAGAGCATATGCTGATCGCCGATATCGGGACAGCGATATTTCTGTGGATTGCTCTTTCTAGCATTCAGCCGATCGGCTTGCTGATGTCGGGCTATGCTTCAAACAACAAATACGCCCTCCTCGGCGGACTCAGGGCCGCGGCTCAATCCCTCAGCTACGAAATTCCCCTAGCTTTGGCAGTATTGGCAGTTGTGATGATGTCCAACAGCCTCAGTACGATCGACATCGTACACCAGCAAGCCGGCTACGGCATTCTCGGCTGGAATATCTGGCGGCAACCTGCAGGTTTCCTGATTTTCTGGATCGCAGCACTAGCAGAATGCGAACGGTTGCCCTTTGACCTCCCGGAAGCAGAAGAAGAATTGGTAGCAGGATATCAGACTGAGTACACGGGCATGAAATTTGCTTTGTACTACATCGCTTCCTACGTTAACCTCGTGCTTTCTTGCCTGCTGGTAGCAGTTTTGTACCTCGGCGGCTGGGAATCCCCGATTCCAGTCGGAGTGCTGACTGATGCCCTGGGATTGAGCGAGACGACTCCTTGGTTGCAGGTAATTACTGGCTTGCTGGGCATTACGATGACCATGCTGAAAGCCTACTTTTTCCTGTTTCTGGCAGTTCTGCTCCGCTGGACTCTGCCGCGAGTTCGGATCGACCAATTGCTAGATTTGGGATGGAAGTTTTTGCTGCCCGTTGCTTTAGTTAATTTGCTATTGACCGCAGCTTTGAAGCTTGCCTTTCCTTTTGCTTTTGGCGGTTAATTGATAATAGGTAAAGGGCAACAGCTAAAAAAATAGCTGTTAACCAATTACCTATTATGAATTAGCAATTACCAAAAACTCAAGTACAGAGAGAGAACACGATGCTAAAATTCCTCAATCAAGTAGGCGAATACGCCAAAGAAAGTTTTCAAGCTGCTAAGTATATCGGTCAAGGGCTATCGGTTACTTTTGACCACATGAGACGCCGGCCGATTACGGTGCAGTATCCTTACGAAAAATTAATTCCTTCGGAACGCTTTCGGGGCAGAATTCACTTTGAATTTGACAAGTGCATCTCCTGCGAAGTTTGCGTTCGGGTGTGTCCGATCAACTTACCTGTAGTGGATTGGGAATTTAACAAAGACAGTAAGAAGAAACAACTCAAACACTACAGTATCGATTTCGGTGTTTGTATCTTCTGCGGCAACTGCGTAGAATATTGTCCGACTAATTGTTTGTCCATGACAGAAGAATACGAGTTAGCCACCTACGAACGTCATGAACTGAATTTTGACAACGTGGCCCTGGGACGCTTGCCTTACAAGGTTACAGATGACCCGATGGTGACACCGATGCGGGAATTCGCTTATTTGCCGAAAGGTGCGATCGACCCCCATGAAGTTTCCTACACCGATCGCCGCGCCGGTCTGCGTCCAGAGGAAATTATCGAAAAGTAGGTAATGGGGCATGGGGCATGGGGCATGGGGCATGGGGCATAGTTAGTAGTTAGTGGTTAATGGTTAATGATTACTTGTTAGTAGTTTTTCTAATAACAAATAACAAATTTCCCATGCCCTGTTTGCCCAATGCCCAATGCCCAATGCCCAATGCCTAATGCCCAATGCCCAATTAACAGAGGATAAAAAATTGTGAATCTAGCTGAAGGGGTTCAAATTGTTTCGTTTGGCATACTGTCCGTAATGATGATTGCAGGAGCATTAGGAGTAGTGCTGTTCTCCAACATCGTTTATTCAGCATTTTTGCTGTGCGGCGTATTTACCAGCATTGCCGGCTTGTACTTGTTGCTGAATGCTGACTTTGTAGCAGCAGCGCAGGTATTGATTTATGTTGGCGCTGTTAACGTCTTGATTTTGTTTGCGATTATGTTGGTGAACAAGCGCGAAGATTTCCGGACTCTTCCCAACGCTTGGGTGCGTCAAGTAGCCACAGCAGTAGTTTGCGTAGGCTTGTTTGCGCTTTTGGGTACGATGGTGGTGTCTACTCCTTGGACTATTGTGGCGACGACAGGAGCACCGGCCGAAAGTTCGATCGTCACGATCGCCAAACATTTCTTCACCGACTTTTTGCTGCCTTTCGAGTTAGCATCAGTGTTTTTGTTGATGGCAATGGTAGGAGCAATTGTCTTGGCGCGCCGCGATTTCTTCCCGGATGAACTGTCAAAGAAGCTATCGGAAACACCCGCTTTGAGTTTGCCGGAAAGACCTCGCGAATTAGTTTCTGCCGGAGATGTGTCTTCGCCAGAATCTAAGTAAAAGTAGTGAGTCTAAATGATTCGTACATTAAGGTAGGGGCAATTTCCCCGTGGTTGCCCAGATCGGAGGTAGGTACGGAGCACTACCCCTACTGTATGAATGATTTAGAAACGCTATAGTACGGTGTTCGCTGCACCTATCTCTCTGTCTTGTAGTAATGTTGATTGAGAAAGACTTAAAAAAATTATGCAACTGCAACTCCAGTATTTCCTGTTATTAGCCGCCGCACTTTTCTGTATTGGTATTTACGGTTTGATTACCAGCAGAAATGCAGTGCGCGTGTTGATGTCGATCGAGTTGATGCTGAATGCTGTCAATCTCAATTTGATGGGTTTCTCCAATTATCTCGACCCCGTACAAGTTAAGGGCCAAGTATTTACCGTGTTTGTAGTTACGGTAGCGGCGGCTGAAGCTGCGGTGGGTTTGGCAATTGTTTTGGCGATTTATCGCAACCGCAATACCGTAGACATGGAAGAATTTAACTTGCTGAAGTGGTAATTAATCAGTTAGTCATCAGTCCTCAATCATTAGCGACAAACTAATGCAGATTAAAGACTGATGACTGATGACTAATGACTTCTAGTAATTTCTAGAGTAATTCTGCCACCGAAATCTGGGATGGGGGCAGCAGGTTTCGAGAGTTGTAGTTTAACCTTTTCGACTAACGGTAGTTGTAAAAGCGCTTGAACAATACTATCTGCTAGGCGTTCTATCAATAAAAATTTCGACTCTTGGACTAGCTTTTGAATCAGAGTAATTGCGCTGCGGTAATCAAGAGTATGTTGAATATCATCACTTTTTCCAGCTTGCGATAAATCCAGCCAGAGAGTAACATCCACTTCAAACCACTGGCCCAAAACTTGCTCTTCCGGCAGATAGCCCGTATATCCGTAGCAGCGAATTCCTGTAAGTTGAATAGAATCCATTTTGCAATAAACTAAAAGTGCGTTGCCTAACCAATTTGTATTAAACCAGATAAAGTTCTCTCTCTCTTCCCTCTCTTTTTTTGCCCTTTTCCGCTTCTCTCTGCGCCCTCTGCGCCCTCTGCGGTTCAATCACTCTTATTCTATCTTAAATTTCACAACTCTCCTCCTTTCTCCAACTTGTCCAGTAAATCCTCAGCAACTTCATACCATTTGCGCCTAATTTCAGCATCTTCTGGCTTATCTGTCAAGGTGCGACCTTGGAATTCGGGATATTTATTGTAATATAATTCATCAACTTTTTGATAGAAAATATCTTGATTAATGTTGAGATTTTTGCGCCGTTTACCAATCTTTTCTTGACGAATTATTTCGGCTTCCTCTAAGGATGTATCGGGAGGTTGCTGGCGCGAAGAAAATTTAGGTAAATCCGGCAACTTTGGCAACGTGAAACCAGATTTGACTACACTAAAAGCTAAAATTCCTGGCACCAAAAGCACACTTAAACTCCCTAGGGTTTTCCAAGGAATTAACTTGAAAAGGTTGTTGTGGTTAACAATTTGAGGATTTGGGCGAACAGGAGTATGATTGCTGGTAGCAGTTTGAGTGGTGTTTTTGAAAGGGCGACCGACAAAGTTCATTGTCACCATTTGGGAAATTATACTGCCAATTTGAGATAGTTTGGGATCTTTGAGCGCTTCGCGGACTTCTTTTGCGGATTGGTAGCGATCGCCCGGTTGTTCTGCTAGCATCTTATCCAACACAGTACCGAGATTTTGACTGACACTGACGTGCGATCGCCAATCCCAAGTTTTATTATTGATATCGTACAATTTTTGAGGCTTTTTGCCGCTTAGCAAGACTAAAGCCGTGACGGCTAAAGCGTACAAATCGCTAGCTGCAGAAACTTTCCCCAGTCGCATTTGTTCTGCTGGCGAATAACCCTGTTTGCCGATCGCCGTATCCGATTGTCCGTTAAACTGAAGTACGGCATTGGCTGCGATTTGCTTGACGGAACCGAAATCAATTAAAAATGGTAGTTTGTCAGCATCATGCTGAATAATATTATCCGGGGAAATATCGCGGTGAATTAAATTTTTTGAGTGGATGTATTCTAAAACTGGTAAAAGCTGAAATAGCAGTTGAGTCACTTCGGCTTCGGTAAAATTTTTACCTTGCTGCTGGCGCGATATCAATATTTCTTCGTAGGTTTGACCCTTGATATAATCTTGGACTAAAAATAAAGATGGATTCCCGCCCAAATCCGTTCGCAGGAGTTCTCGAAAGCGGGGAATTTGCGGGTGTTGGAGGTTGTAAAGCATACTCGCTTCGCGATCGAACAATTCGGCCGCTTTCGGGCTGTGAACTACCGGAGAAAACTCTTTGAGAACGCAGTGTTCGCCGTAGCGGTTGATATCTTCGGCGAGGTAAGTGCGCCCGAAGCCACCGCGGCCCAATTCGCGGAGGATGCGGTAGCGTTTTTCGAGAGTCGAACCAGGGGTGAGGAGGGAGGAGTTAGACATAAATCACGGCAAATTGTTCGATTTGAGGAGTCGCCGAGCACAGTATAGCTCATTGTAGCTAAGTTTGTTTGAATGTCAGGGCAATGGCCCCAGCATTATTAATGTTCCATTCAATAGCTTTACCGATCGTTTGATGATGTAGACTCTCCCTCATCATTATCAAAAAAACGACTAAACTAAGCGCTATTTCTGGACTATTTTTTAACTAGAATCGCTTCTCATCCTGATACTGTCGTCAAATCCAGGTGAAGTCAACTGGCTGTGCGTATTCTGCACAATTGTGTTCCGTTAGGTGATTCAGCTTTTGGGGAGATGTCTGATGTTTCTGCTCCAATGAGAACTTGAGTAATTTTACTGAATTCTGTCTGCTCTGGAAATAGCGATCGCCTATCGGGGCAGTTATACAAAATATAAACATTTTGTCAGTGCGTAAGTCCTAGAAGTAAGATATTGGGGAGCGGTCTTTTCTGAGAATTAGCAAAAATTCTATACATGAATTTGTCAAAAAAAGCATTACTTTAGGTTCTCTAACAATAGAATATTTGCCCGAGGTAGAACTATTCGGTAGAGAAGAGGATAAAAGAGAATAGTGATAGGACTAAAGCCTGTTACATTAATTTTAATATAATGTAATAAAATTTATAGGTACAATCGCCTTCATTTAACTATAATATATTTGGCTAAAGACAGCGTAATAGAGAGAGTAACCAATTACCTGAAAAAATTCTAAAAAAGCCTTAGTTAGTGAATGACTACAACTCCCAAGGTTACGTTATGTCTGTTTTTGCTTCCATCTTTTATCCTAAAATTTTTGTGGTGTAGGAATAAGATGGAAAAATAGTTACTAAAGAACTTGTCAAACTCTACTATACTAGTATGAGGTTAAAACGCAGATTGGCAATCACCGTCATAGCTATTTAACAAATCAATTATTATCGATTACTTATTATATTATGAACAAGCCCCTACACCAGCGCCTCACAGAACCCATCTATTTAATTGCGTTGTTGTTGATTTTTATCTTTCCTTTTGCTCTGGTAGTTTATCAATTAATTGCTGAAATTGATATTAAAATTGAATTTACTAAAAAAGAAAAACTCGGTTTGGCTTATAACTATCCTTTGAAAAATTTGCTGGTCGCTGTTATTGAACACCGCACGCAAGTTAATCAATATTTAAATGGCGACAAGTCTTTAGCCCCTACGATCGCCACTGCAACAGAAAAGATCGAAACTGCAATCCAAAACCTCAAGGCAGTGGAAAAACAGCTATCGTCCCAAT
Organism: Microcoleus sp. F6_B6; assembly: GCA_036702215.1. Taxonomy (GTDB): domain Bacteria; phylum Cyanobacteriota; class Cyanobacteriia; order Cyanobacteriales; family Microcoleaceae; genus Microcoleus. Next base: position 66,310 of record JAUBST010000013.1, on the reverse strand, counting down.
GTAAAGCGAGCCCGCAATGGCTAGAGCTCCAAGCTTCCATGAATGGCAACTGGCAGCGATTAAAACAGCAAAAATTGAACTTATCTTCTACCCAAAGCTGGCAAGCACATACAACCCTTGTTAACGATGTCCTCGCTTTAATTGCCCACATCGGAGATGTTTCTAATCTGATTCTCGATCCATCTTTAGACAGTTATTATTTAATGGATACCGTTGTTACGCAGCTACCCTTAACGATAGAGAATACGGCTCAAGCTAAAGATATCGGTGCAAAGATCGCCGCTCAACAAGCTAAACAAAAAATTACAGACAGCGATCGAGCAAAACTTTTGATTATTCGGAGTTTAATTGCACCGCCTATCCAAGCCGTGGAAAGAGGCTTGCAAATTTCTGCTAATGCTAATCCGCAAATTCAGCGGCAGCTATCCACTAGCAGCGTGGGCGAAAATTTCAAGGATATCAAAAAATTTATTGACTTACTCGACAAAGATATCATTAATGCCAATAGCATCAACTTACAGCCATTCGTATATACAGCTACAGCCGAAACTGCCCTAGAGTCCCAATTAAAACTTTACGATACAGCTTTTCCACTTTTAAATCGTTTATTGGAACAGCGACTGAATCAGTTAGTTGGTAGAAAATATCAAATCATCGGCTTTGCACTGCTAGTATTAGCAGTAGTTACTTACGTTTTTATGGCTTTGGTCAGCAACCGCAAAAAGCGCCAACAATTTGAAAAAAAATTGCAAGCTGCTGAAGCCAAATATCGCAGCATTTTTAAAAATTCAATTCACGGAATTTTCCAAATTACGCCAGCCGGCGAATATCTTAGCGCTAATCCAGCTTTGGCTGAAATTTATGGTTACAATTCTCCTGACGAATTAATTGGCAAATTAACCAATCTTAACCCACAACTTTATGTAGATATCAACCGCCGAGAAGAATTCGTAAAAATTATAGGCGATCGCGGCAGCGTTGCCGACTTTGAATCTCAAGTTTATCGCCGCGACGGTAGTATTATTTGGATTTCAGAAAATGCTCGCGCTATTTGCGATGAAAATGGCAATATTCTCTACTACGAAGGTACAGTAGAAGACATTACCGAATACAAACGTGCCGAACAAGAAATTTATGCCGCCAAAGAAGCGGCAGAAAATGCCAACCAAGCCAAAAGCGAGTTTCTGGCTAACATGAGTCACGAACTGCGAACCCCACTCAACGGTATCTTAGGCTACGCCCAAATCCTCAAACGTTCTGTAAAACTAGGAGAACACGAACAAAATAGCATTGAAATTATCTACCAGTGCGGTTCTCACCTGCTAACTTTGATTAACGATATTCTCGATCTGTCTAAAATAGAAGCTCAGAAAATGGAACTCTACCCTACAGAATTTCATTTTCCCGCTTTTCTGCAGGCCGTTGCCGAAATTTGTCGCATTCGCGCCGAACAAAAAAGTCTCAAATTTAGCTACCAACCCGATCCCGATTTACCCATTGCCATTCACGCCGACGAAAAACGCTTGCGACAAGCATTAATTAACCTTATTGGTAACGCCATCAAATTTACCAAAATAGGAGACATAAGTTTTAGTGTCAGTTTAATTGAAAAAAATATTAATTTTTCCCATCAAACTCGCTATAAAATTCGCTTCAGTGTCAAAGATACAGGAGTCGGAATTAAACCCGAAGAAATCGCCAGAATATTTTTACCTTTTGAACAAGTTGGATCTCGCAAAAATCAAGCAGAAGGAACGGGATTAGGACTAGCAATTACTAAAAAAATTATTCACTTAATGGGCAGCAATATTCAAGTCACAAGTCAATTACAAATGGGCAGTATTTTTTGGTTTGATTTAGATTTATTAGAAGCCACAGAATGGGTTAATACAAATTCTCAAAACGACAGAGGTAAAATCATTGGATTTAAAGGAGAGCCCCAAAAAATTCTCGTAATTGACGATCGTTGGGAAAATCGCTCGGTCATTGCTAATTTACTTACTCCTATAGGATTTGAAGTGATAGAAGCGATCGACGGTAAACAAGGATTAAATATAGCAATTCAGGCTAAACCAGATTTAGTGATTACAGATTTAGTTATGCCAGAAATGGATGGATTCCAATTGATGCAATACTGGAAAACAAGCTTAGAATTAAAAGATATTAAAATAATTGTTTCTTCGGCTAGTGTTTTTGAAACCGACCAAAATCAAAGCTTACAAGCTGGAGCTGTTGATTTTTTAGCCAAACCAGTTCAAGCTGAAGAACTTTTAGAAAAGTTAGAACTTCATTTACAAATAGAGTGGATTTATGAAGCTGCATCATTGATGCCTTCAGGAAGGAAACCCAATTACGATAAAATTGTTCCTCCTCCTCCCGAAGCATTAGATAAACTGTTTAATTTGGCTTTGCGAGGTAATTTAAAAGAGATTATAAAACAGACAGAAACTATTGAAAAAACCGATCCAAAATATATGTCATTTGCTTCAAAATTGCGGCAGTTAGCTAAAGAGTTTCAAGAGAAAAAAATCTTGGAAATGCTCGCTCAATACAAGGAAATAAATTTATGAAAAATTCAAGGTCTTACTCAAGTACAATTTTGGTAGTGGATGACGTGCCTGCTAATTTAGGAATCTTAGCGGATTTCCTCAGTGAAGCTAGTTTTGAGGTTTTGGTAGCTCAAGATGGAGAAAGTGCTATTCAAAAAGTCAATTATGTGATTCCCGACCTAATTTTATTAGATATAATGATGCCCGGAATAGACGGATTTGAAACTTATAAACGCTTGAAAGAAAACCCTTTATACAGTCAAATTCCTGTCATTTTTATTACGGCTCTTTCGGAAACCGATAATGTTGTTAAAGGTTTATCTTTAGGAGCTGTAGATTATATTATTAAACCTTTTCAAAAGGAAGAAGTTTTAGCGAGAATTAAAACTCATTTAGATCTGCGACATTTAACTCAAACTATTGAAGCTAAAAACCAGCATTTATTGCAAGAAATTGCCGAACATGCTAAGGCTCGTGCCGACTTAAAACAGCTAAATCAAGAATTAGAAATCCGAGTGAAAGAACGAACAGCAGAACTTTCTCGAACGCTGCAAGACTTGTACAGAAGTCAAGCTCAATTGGAGCATAATGCCTTTCACGACTCCTTAACAGGTTTGCCAAATCGAGACTGGTTGATTAAGCAATTGCAGGAGTTAATTGCAGCCAATGCAAGTTATTCGGTTTTGTTTGTTGACTTAGATCGCTTTAAAATTATCAATGATAGCCTAGGACATTTAGCAGGAGACGAGCTCCTAAAGTGCGTAGCCAAGCGGATGCAAGGGTGTTTAAAACCTTGCCAAATAGCAACGCGAATGGGTGGGGATGAATTTGTTATTTTAGTAGAAAGAGAAACCGGAACTTCAGTCGCTCAACAATTATTAGAACAGTTTAAGTTACCCTTTAAGTTTAATGACTACGAAGCGATTGTAGAAGCGAGTATTGGGATAACTTCTAGTGCAATGAATTATCAACAACCGATGGATATTCTTAGAGATGTGGATATTGCGATGTATCGAGCCAAAAAGCAGGGAAGTGGTAACTATCAGGTTTTCGATCCGCAGATGCAAGCGGATGCGATCGCACGCCTCGATCTGGAGCAAGACTTGCGAAAAGCGATGCCTGCGGCAGGCGTCGCCAACGCTCAACAAGAATTTTGCTTGTACTATCAACCGATTATTTCCCTCATTACTCAAGAAATTAAAGGTTTTGAAGCTTTAATCCGCTGGAATCATCCCAAAGGCATGATTTCACCCGATACATTTATCCCTGTTGCTGAAGAAACAGGATTAATTAATCCTTTAGGTTGGTGGATTTTACGCGAAGCTTGCAACCAGTTACGACGTTGGCAAGAGGAATTGCCCGACCTGCCTTTGAAGCTGAACGTTAACTTTTCTCCCATTCAATTCCAGCAAGTTAATTTTTTTGAACAAATTGCCGAAATTTTACAACAAACTGGCATCAAGAAAAACACTTTAAATATGGAAATTACTGAAAGTTGTCTATTAAAAACAACAAATTTAAACTTTGAATTTTTAAAAGCGATGGGAGTTGGGATATGTATCGATGATTTTTGTACTGGCTACTCTTCATTAAGTTTACTCAAAGATTTGCCAATTGATACTTTAAAAATCGATCGTTCCTTTTTGCAAAATCTGGATCAAAATCCCAATGATACAATTTTAATTCAAACAATTATATTATTAGGTAAAAATTTGAATATGGAAATTGTTGCTGAAGGATTGGAAACTCAAGAACAAATAGAAATTCTGCGAGAACTAGGATGTATTTTTGGACAAGGTTACTTTTTATCTCGCCCCTTAGATTGTCATAACGCTACGCGGTTTATAGGCTTATAATTGAAATATTATTATCGCGTTATTTTTAACCATCAATTGGATTTTTGCGATCGGCTTTGTAATCGTTGATAAATAACCGCAATTGTTTTTCCTGAAAGCTTGCAGCCAATTCACCGACCCGTTCGGCAAAGGGAATATATTTTGCATCCAATTTTTTTAAATGTTCAACTTGTTGAGTCACGGCTTTTAAATTACCTCTCATAACCAAATCGTATAAAATTACCAGTTCTTCATCGGGTGGTGGTACTAACGAAGAAGTTGAATCCGATCGCACGGATTGATTGACATTTTGATTGAGGTGAGATGACTCCTGATATACCCAAGATATCCCTAAATGCTTTTGTAGCAATACAAATAACTCAGCCGCCTGTACGGGTTTGGGTAAAAAAGCATTTGCGCCCATATCTAAACTCTTATGCTGGTCAGCTTCAAACACGCTAGCTGAAGAAACAACAATGACTAAATCTTTAAATTTAGGTTGAGATCGGAGACGGCTTACTAACTCGAAACCGTCCATTTCTGGCATGACTAAATCAGTGATAACGACATGAAATTGGCCGTGATTAATTTGTTCTAAAGCTGCTTTAGCATTAGCCGCTTCTAGCACTTCAAAGCCAAGGGGTGCTAACAAATTCACGAGCACCGATCGATTTTCCCACTTATCGTCAACTGCGAGAATTTTCAGTTTAGTGCCCTGATAGCCAGCGATCGCAGCTTGTGACTGAATTGCTGATTCCCATTGACTAGCAGAAGGTAAATCTAAATCAAAGCAAAACTGGCTGCCACCATTTAAATGACTGGCAACTCGAATACTGCCACCCATCATTTCGATAATTTTCAAGCTAATTGCCAATCCCAAACCCGTTCCTTCTGCCATCTTAGCGGTATTGCCTACCTGTTCAAAAGGTTGAAAGATTGTCTGCATTTGCTCTTCGCCGATCCCAATTCCGGTATCTTCAACTTGAAAGCGGATAGTGTTGATGGTGTTCAATTGCTTAGGGTTAGATTCTAAGGCTACTGAGTTTATGAGTTCAACTTTGAAAGTAACGCCCCCTCGCTCGGTAAATTTTACAGCATTACCTAAAAGATTAATTAATACTTGTCTTAAGCGTTTTTCGTCTGTTTGGACGTTAGTGGGTAAGGAAGAGCCAAATTGGCGAATAAAGCTGATGCCTTTTTGTTCGGCTCTAAGGCGAAAGATGTCGCTGACTTCCTCTAAAAATGTCAAAAAATTAAATTGCGTCGGGTAGAGTTCCATTCTCCTAGCTTCGATTTTGGAAAAGTCGAGGATGTCGTTAATTAAAGTAAGCAAATGAGAGCCACATTGATAAATAATTTTCAGACTGCTCACATCTTGAGAGTCTAAATTTTTTGAACGGGTGAGGATTTGAGCGTAGCCCAATATACCGTTGAGTGGCGTGCGAAGTTCGTGGCTCATGTTTGCCAAAAATTCGCTTTTGGCTTTGTTCGCAGCGTCGGCAGCTTCCTTGGCTAGTTGCAGTTCTACTTCTGTTTGTTTGCGATCGGTAAGATCGGTGTGAGAACCAACTAAACGTAGAGGTTGGCTTTCTTCATCTCGATCGACAACCCGACCTCGCGATAATATCCACCTGTAGCTACCGTTTTTGTGCCGCATCCGAAATTCCCAACTATAAGGTTCGTTACTTCCACTTTTTAAATACTGTCTTAAAGAGTCTAATATCGGGTGTAAATCATCGGGGTGAACCAGTTTTTCCCAAGAACTAAACTCGTTGGTAATTTCGCTATCAAGATAGCCTAGCATGGCTTTCCATTGGGGTGAAAAATAGATGGCGTTGGTTTTGATTCGCCAGTCCCAGATGCCTTCATTCACGCTTTCTAGAGTTAATTGATACCTTTCTTCGCTTTGCCGGAGTGTTTCTTGGATCTGTTGGCGATCGCCCATTTCTTGCTCTAATGCTTGAGTTCTTTCGGCAACTTTTTGTTCTAAGGAGTGCGAATAATCTCCTAATTGTGCGTAGGACTGCTTGAGTTGCTGGCTCATTAAATTGAAAGAAGTCGCTAAAGCGCTGATTTCTTTAACGGAGGAAGCGGCTACTTTTTGCTCAAAGTCGCCGTCAGCGATCGCGCTTGCTGCTTTGCCTAAAAGTCCAATAGGTCTAGCTATCCATTCAGAAGTCACAATTCCCAAAACAGTTGCCAAAAATAGCGCCAAAAGACATAATAAAATCGTCGTATGTCTGCTCCTGTTAATTTGTTCCATAAAATCATTTTCTGGAACCGCAATGACAATTAACCAATCAATCCCTTTACCATCTTGAAAAGGAACAACTTGTACGAAATTTTTTTGTTCATTTAACCAAAAATCTAATTGTTGAGAAATTTTAATTTTATTGATATTTTTAAATCTTTCTGTTAAATTTTTAGCAGTAGCTTTGGTAAGAACATCTTTACTATCAATAGCTTGAAATCTTTGCTTATTTCGATATGGTTGTTCTGATGTAGAACTAGCCACTAACATTCCATTTCGCTCGACAATAAAAATTTGTCCACTTTTCCCAACTTTTAAAGTTTGCAAAAAATTTCTGATTAGAGATAAACGTAGAGTTGTAAATAAGACGCCAAGAACTTTTTCTTTTTTGTCAAAAATTGGCTGACTTGCCGCCATTACAGGTGTATGAATAGCTTCGCCAAAATAAATTGGACTCCAGGCAGGTTTGCCAGCTTTTATGCTCTGTTTGTAAGCTTTCAGTTTTCGCGGATCGAAATTATTCACAACTTTGAGTAATTTCTGCCTCTCCCCTTGAGTGCCCACAGAATAAATATATAGCTGATTTGTATTGGTTGTACCTGTCGCATGAATTTCTAGCTTTCCTTCATCCTTAGTCTGAATAGCTACACCTTGACCTTCTTCATTTATTATTACTATACCATTGACGCTATTAAATCGATTCTTTTGTCGCCAAATATGACGCTCCCATGCTGCCATATCTTTCATACTCAATTGACCCAGACTTATAGCATCAGCATTAATTTGATTAACTAAATGGGGAGTAGCAAGATAGGTACGCAAATTCTGCTCAATTCTCGTAGCCATTTCATGTCGCAACTGTGCCGCTACATCATTAACAGCTTTTTGTCCATTTTGTAACGAAAAATATCCGGTCAACCCTACGGCTGTAAAGATTTGTAAAACAAAAGGCAGAATTAAGACACGGCGTAGCGGCATTTTCCGAAACTTAGCAATATTTGTACACATAACTTTTTAGGAAAAATGTATTTGTCTATACTATAGAGCAAGAGAATCTTCACCAGACGTAGGACTCTTCTGCTGAGAAAGGGATAGGAAAGCCATCAGACTAGAGTGTGTTACAAAAACTTTACCTTAAAATAAAAAAGATTACATTGGTTAGCATCCTCGTTGAACTCGTTGAACTATAATATGATGATACACCAAGGGAACAAAGCTACTTTTTTCCGGCACCTGAAATTGTCAGAACGCTACGCAGCTTATAATTGAAAAATCCTGCTGCAGATTGGCTCTGCAAACTGGCAGCTTAGATAGTCAGAACGCCACGCGGCCTATAATTTAAAAACCAAGGAGAAGGCTAAACCTTTATGAATAATTTGTCTTTTTCAAAAAACACCATTTTAATTGTAGATGATAATGCGACAAACTTAGGTGTTATCTTTAACGTTTTAGATGAAGCAGGGCTAGAAGTTTTAGTAGCTCAAGATGGAGAAAGTGCGCTGCAAAAAATAGAATATATCACCCCCGATTTAATTTTATTAGATATAATGATGCCGGGAATTGACGGATTTGAAACTTGTTCTCGACTGAAAAGTAACCCGTCAACTTCAGGAATCCCGATAATTTTTATGACTGCTCTTGGCAACACCGATCAAAAAGTCAAAGGGTTGAGTCTTGGGGCTGTAGATTATATCACTAAACCATTTCAAAAAGAAGAAGTATTAGCTCGAATTCAAGTTCATTTAGAGTTGCGAAACTTGGCAAAAGATCTGGCAAGCAAAAATCAATTACTCCAAGAAAAAATAGAAGAAAAAACGTCCTTAGAAACAACCTTACAACAATTGAATCAAGAATTAGAAAAACGAGTTGAAGACAGAACCTCTGAACTAAAACAAGCTCTACAAACCATACAACAAGCTCAACTCCAATTAATCCAAAGCGAAAAAATGTCTACCCTCGGTCAATTAGTGGCTGGAGTGGCTCATGAAATTAATAATCCAGTAGGTTTTATCAAGGGAAACCTGACTCATGCTGAAACTTATATTCAAGATTTATTAGAAATTGTTCATCTTTATCAGCAACAGTTTCCCTCTCCAGGTGCAGCGATCGCCACTCGTGCCGAAGAAGTGGATTTAGAGTATCTCATACAAGACTTACCCCAGCTTATTTCATCCATGAAAGTGGGCGTAGAACGGATTCGTCAAATTAGTGTATCTTTAAGGACTTTTTCTCGCGCTGATAGTACATCAAAAGTAGAAGCTAACCTGCATGAAGGGATTGATAGTGCATTGCTAATTCTACAACATCGATTAAAAGCCAATGATAAACGTCCGAAAATAGAAGTCGTTAAAGAATATGGAAATTTACCTCTAGTACCGTGCTATCCCGGACAGCTAAATCAGGTATTTATTAATATTATTGTTAATGCAATTGATGCTTTAGAAGATTCGATTTTAACGCAAAACTTGGAAGAAATTAAAGTAAATCCAAAAGAAATTCTGATTCACACTGAAGTTGACCGCTACCGAAATACGGCCGTGATTCACATTAAAGACAACGGTTTGGGAATGCCGGAAGAGGTACGCACTAAAATATTTGATTATCTATTTACAACCAAGCCAGCAGAAAAAGGTACGGGACTGGGTTTATCGATTAGCCATCAGATTGTTGTAGAAAAACATTCTGGTCAACTGAGTTGCTTTTCAGAACAGGGTGTTGGAACAGAGTTCATTATCGAAATTCCTTTAGCTTAAAGAGAAAGGGTAGGAATTAAGGAATGTATTGGAGACTAAACCGACGTAACAGGCAACATCTCTACTCGGTCAATGAGACCCTTCATTTAGACGCACTATATAGCGGTTCAAAGCAGGATTTATCAAGGCCCTTGGATAAATGATGATTTTCATCCCCGCAGTTCCCCCAGCCAATCAATAAAAATTAAGAGAAGCCGCTAGGAGTTACGCATTGACAAAATGTTTATATTTTGTATAACTGCCCCGAGAGGCGATCGCTATTTCCAGAGCAGACAGAATGAAGTAAAAATTACTCAAGCTGTCATTGGCAGCAGAAACATCAGACATCTCCCCAAAAGCTGAATCATTTACTGGGAGACAATTGTGCAGAATATGCACAACCAGTTGACTTCACCTCGATTTGACGACAGCATCAGGATGAGAAGTAATTCTACTTCTCTACTGCTGTTGCTAAACCTTCTGCTTTTTGGGCGATAGATCGCAGCTTTGACGAACTGATTGTATGCGCTTGCGAGATTTATTGAATTTCGTAAGGGTTAATTGTGATGCTAGCGGACATCTGTTTCACCTCTCAATACTGTTGTTCTTATACCATTTATCAAAACTCATGCAACATTTGTTAGGCTTGATAAAATGTAGTATTTTCCATTTTTTCAAGGCTATTGAAGCGATGTTTTTCGCAAATGATATTACTTTTTTACAAATCCCGATGAGTAAACCCCTTCGCATCCTTCCCAACATAACTAGCTGCAACATGGCCATCTCCAACAACTCGATACTTATAGGTAATCAACCCCTCTAAACCAACAGGCCCGCGAGGCGGCATTTGCTGCGTGCTAATCCCCACTTCTGCACCGAAACCATAGCGGAAACCGTCGGCAAATCGAGTCGAACAATTGTGATAAACTCCGGCCGCATCGACTAGATTTAAAAATGTTTCGGCGACTTCGCTATCTTCGGTGACAATGACATCTGTATGTCGGGAACCGTAAGTATTGATATGATTAACTGCGTCTTCCACAGAATCTACTATTTTGATTGACAAAATTAAATCGCTGTATTCTGTAGACCAATCAGCTTCATTTGCTTCGGCAATATTTTCGAGGACGGCGCGAGTTTTTTCGTCTCCCCGCAATTCGACTTTTTTCTGCTGCAAAGCTGCGGCGACAGCGGGCAGGAATTTGGGGGCGATCGCACTGTGAACTAACAAAGTTTCAATGGCATTGCAGGCGGCTGGATACTGGGTTTTTGCATCTACAGAAATCTCTACTGCTTTCTGAATATCGGCTGCTTTGTCTGCGTACAAATGACAAATGCCGTCGGCGTGCCCTAACACTGGAATTCTGGTATTTTCCTGTACAAACCGCACGAAGGAATTAGAACCTCTGGGAATAATCAAATCTACATATTCATCCATTTTCAGCAGTTCGATTGTTTCTTCCCGCGTGGTTAGCAACTGCACGACTTCTGGATTAACGGCAGTTTCTGCTAATGCTTGATGTATCACTTTTGTCAATATTTCGCAGGAACCGACTGCTTCTTTGCCGCCTTTGAGAATGACGCCGTTTCCCGATTTGATTGCCAAGGATACTATCTGAATTAAAGCTTCGGGGCGCGCTTCAAAAATAATGCCTAAAACGCCCAAAGGACAGGTGACGCGCTTCAGAATTAATCCTGTATCCAATTCGCGGTGAATTTGCACGGAACCTACTGGATCTGGGAGTTTCGCAACGTCGCGCACGCCCGCGATCGCACTTTTCAACTTGCTCTCATCCAACTTGAGGCGATCGTACAGCGGTTTCGCAATTCCATCCGCCTGGGCCGCCTTGCAGTCAGCCGCATTCGCCGCCACAATATCCGGCGCAGCAGCTTCTAAAGCTTTAGCTATAGCCTCAATAGCTTGATTTTTGGCATCAGCGGGCAAAACTGCCAATTTTCTAGCAGATACGCGCGTTTTTTGGGCAATTTCAATAATAGACATGGCGTTCATTCAGTTGACAGTTGACAGTTGACAGTTGACAGTTGAGGACGACCTCTACTTTGAATGAAGAGGATTGGAGTAATGAATTGTCTGATTTTAATTTCTCCCTACAAGGGTTCCGGCTTTAAAACAATTCTTTCTGGGAACTTTGAAATAGTTTTGATTGTTGAGTTTTGCAGTATAAATTGAATTCCATGAAATAAAGTGGGCGGTTTTCAATCTTAACAATTTACGGGAAATTATATATTTTTGTTGAGACTCCTTACAGCAATCCGCATGAACAGGTTAAAACAGTGAAGTATAGATAAAATCCCACGGTCATTTCCATTTGTCAATAACCTTTGGAGAGTATTATGTCATCTCACGCCCCTTTACGCAAGGCAGGGCGAGCCGCCAAAGCCGGCGTTAAACTGATACAGAAAACTGGCGGAAATCTCGTTTTAGCTTCCGGCGTCACCATCACCCTGCTGTTTGGTATGGTGTTAGCGCTATCTTTAGCCTCAGTTTTGATTCTCAACAGTCCCGATCCAGTCGCCGGATTGGCGATCGCACTTCCCATAACTCTAATTTTTAACATCGCTGCTTTTTTCCTATCGCCTTACTTGATGGACTTAACCCAAAATTGGCTCTACAATACTCGCTGGGTTTCCCTAGCAGAAATTGAAAGCTTGAGTCCGGAAACAGCGAAAGTTATTCAGAAGGTTTGCAAGCAGAAAAAACTGACTCAGCCGCGTTTAGGAATTATCGACGACCAAAACCCCACTGCTTTTACTTACGGTTCAGTTCCCAACAGCGCTCGCTTAGTCGTCAGTCAAGGTCTTTTCACCTATTTAGACGACGAGGAAATTGCCACTGTTTACGCCCACGAACTCGGTCACATCGTCCACTGGGACTTTGCAGTAATGACTTTAGCTTCGACTTTGGTGCAGATTACTTATTTAATTTACACTACAGCTCAAAGGATGGGTCGAAGTGGTGGCGACAAAGCTAAAGATGCGGCGGGTACTGTAGCTGCTGTTGCTTATTTGTTTTACATCGCCGGCACTTATTTATTGCTGTATTTGTCGCGGACGCGAGAATATTTTGCAGACCATTTTGCTGCCGAAACTACTGGCAACCCCAATGCTTTGTCTCGCGCTTTGGTAAAAATTGCTTACGGTATTTTGGAAGAAGGACAAAGGGCAACAGAACCCAGCCGCTTATTAGAAGGAACTCGCGCTTTAGGCATTTACGATGCCAAAGCTGCCACATCTACTGGCACTGCTTACAGGATTACTTCGGAACCGGAAAAAATTGGGCGAGTGTTTCTGTGGGATATGTTTAATCCGTGGGGTTGGTGGATGGAGTTGAACTCGACTCACCCGCTGACTGGTAAACGAGTTCGCGCTTTGAGCACTTATGCCGAACAATTAGGCTTGGATGTTGAGTTTGACATGGGCAGGATTGTCGGCGAAGGCAATCTTTTGAGCAAGCGGAGATTGTACGGAAATTTTGTGTTCGATTTGCTGCTGTACAGTGCAGAAATTCTGGGGTTAGCGGTGGGTTTTGCGATCGGCATTTCCCTGTCTGCTGCAAACCAGATGATGATGGTTGCTTGTCCTTTAATCGGTTTGGGCGTGGGAATTTTGCTCAAAACTATGGTGATGTTCCCGAATTACCAACAAGCAGAAAACTTGGATGTTTTAACCTTAATGTCTGACCCTTATGCAAGTCCTTTGCGGGGTCAACCGGCGCAACTCCAAGGCGAATTAATTGGTCGCGGCGATGCGGGTTATACCTTCGGTTCTGATTTGAAATTGCAAGATGGAACGGGAATAATTTATCTGCGATATGCTTCTCGTTTTGGGCCAATTGGTAATTTTATGTTTGGCATGAAACGGGTTAAAAGTTTGATTGGAATGGATGTTAGGACTTTGGGTTGGTTCCGCCGGGGTGTTGCACCTTGGATGGATTTGATTCAGCTTGAAAGCGATAGCGGTACGGTGGTTAACAGTTATCACCGCTTCTGGTCTGTTGTGATGGGTATCGGTGCGATCGCGATCGCTATGGCATTTCTATTCGTGTCATTTCCAGCTTAACACTTGACAGGTGAAACCTTTTAAGTTAAATATAATTAAGCTCGAATTGTCGAGCTTCTTTTTTTTGTTACATTTTTTTGTTACATACGGTACTATCGAATTTAATACCCTCTAAATTATCTTTTTTTCTTATCAAAATAGTGAGGTAACTAACCGCTTTCGACGTGTTATCGAAGGGGCGCAATAGCGATATTGTCGCACAGAAAGAAGAAAGGAATAAGTAAAGAAGGATATATAGCGGTTCGAGCTCTCATATTTGCGGACGTTGTTGGGCCGAAAGGGCGCTATACGTTTAATTGATTATATAATCTGTCAATCATACCTCACCACGCTTGAGAAAGGCTATAGATACAGCATATTCGGTGGTTCATGAAGTACAGTATCCGCCTTAATTGTTGGTACACTGTTATGTAGGGTGCGTCGCTGCTCATGTTTAATGGAACTTGCAGATTGACTGGTGGCGACGCACCGATGCTTGCGACAAGATTGTGTGTACCGCATATACATGGAATATGCTGTAATCTTAGGGCGGTAAGGAAGTAATTCAGTTACGAGCAAACATGACAATCAAAATTGCTACAATTAGTTTGTTGTTGATAGTATTAACTTTAGCAGTCAGCAACCCCAGCCAAAAAGTTAGGGGTGATTTAACAAAAATGACCGCCCAAACGGAAAATAGGGATAAAAAAAACACCGTGCAAAGTATTCTCGATGACAGCGCAAAATTAGAAAAACTAGCTGGCGATTTCCAATTTATAGAAGGCCCGATTTGGCATCCTGACGGCTTTTTGCTGTTCAGCGATATTCCCGCCAATATTATCTATAAATTTGCATCAAACCAGCAAGTTGAGGTATTTCGCCGCCCTTCGGGAAAAGCCAACGGGAATACTTTAGACCAAGAAAACCGCTTGCTTACTGCAGAGCACGAAAATCGCCGCGTATCCCGCACAGAAAAGGACGGCAAAGTTATCGCATTGGCGGATAGATACGAGGGCAAGCGGCTCAACAGTCCGAACGATTTGGTTGTTAAATCCGACGGCAGTATTTATTTTACCGATCCGTCCTACGGTGTTAGTAAAGAGCAGGAAGAATTGGGTTTTTACGGTGTTTACAGGTTGGCCCCCGACGGAAAATTAACTTTGCTGGTTAAGGATTTGGTGCTGCCGAACGGCATCGCTTTTTCACCAGACGAGCAAAAACTTTATGTCAACAATTCGGAAGCGGGATACATTGCCGTTTTCGATGTGAAACCGGACGGAACTGTTACCAACCAGCAGCTTTTTGCGGAGTTAAAAGATGCCAGTCAAAGGGGAGTACCCGACGGTTTAAAAGTTGATGTAGAGGGGAATGTTTACAGCACCGGGCCGGGGGGAGTGTGGATTTTTTCGCGGGATGGCAAGCTGTTGGGAAAGATTTCTGTGCCTGATACGGCGACTAATTTGGCTTGGGGAGAAAGCGATCGCAAAACGCTTTATATTACTGCAAGTAAAAGTCTTTATCGAATTCGCCTTAAAATTCCGGGCGTGCGGGCTGGAAAATAATCTGAAATAGGGCGAAGTTGAAAATAAAGCGGTTTGTCGTGAAGACTAAAGTCCTCACGACAAAAACTTTTTATTAGGGGTAATTGACCGGGCATGATATAATCGTACTTTTGAAAATCAGTCATTCTCAAATCTCAAATCTCAAATCTCCAATCTCACATGGTATTAATAGCTCGGTTGCACAAATTTCTGACTGCTACAGTCGATCGCACATCGCGATCGCACACAATATTTTGGTTGACTATGAGCCTGACATTTGCCGCCATCTATGCTATTTTAGGACTCAAGCAAGTCTTCAGCGCCGAGTATATGGTGCAAGACGATGCGAGGCAGCACGTTTTCTGGATGATGCGGTTTGTCGATCCTGAATTATTCCCCAACGATTTCATTGCTAATTACTTTCAATCAGTTGCCCCCGCAGGATACAGCACCCTGTACAAATTAGCCGCAACAGTTGGCATTCACCCCCTATTTTTTCACAAAATATTGCCGCTATTTCTCGGCTTAATCACCACTTATTACTGTTTTGGCCTTTGCCTAGAAATGCTGCCAGTGCCGATGACTGGATTTATTGCATCTTTGCTGCTAAATCAGCATATGTGGATGACTGATGATTTGGCTTCCACAACGCCGAGAGCTTTTATCTATCCGATATTCCTGGCTTTTTTATATTATTTGTCGCGCAGTTCCTTGCTGCCGTGTTTAGGGGCGATCGCGCTAATCGGACTATTCTATCCTCCTTACGCCTTGGTTGCTGCCGGAATTTTAGTTTTGCGCCTGCTAGCCTGGAAAAACGGCGGTTTGCGCTTCTCGGGCGATCGGACTAATTACGTATTTTGCAGTACAGGTTTGGGAGTAATCTTTTTAGTAATGCTGCCCTATGCCTTAGATAACTCGGAATTTGGCCCAACTTATACCGCAGCAGAAGCGAAGCAAATGGCCGAATTTGTACCAGACGGCAGAAATGCTTTTTTTCATTCAAATCCCAAAGATTATTGGCTGACAGGGCGGGGTAGCGGGATGTTTCCCAAGTCGCTGTTTACGCCTGTAACTCACTGTGTCGCGCTGTTATTTCCGCTGCTGCTGTTTTTGCGATCGGCTTTTCCCTTAGCAAATCAGATTCAAAGCAAAATCTGGCTTTTGCTTCAGCTATTTTTAGCATCCTCGGCGATGTTTTTTGCGGCTCACGCTACCCTTTTTAAGCTGTATCAACCAGGTCGCTATACAGCCTATAGCTTGCGATTTATTGTTGTTTTAATAACTGCGATTGCCCTCACTTTAATTATCGATGGAGTCGGTCATTGGGCATTAAAAACCGCAACAACATTTCAGTTTAAAAATCAAGTTGCCCTAATGACGACAGCGATTATCGCTGTCGCAGTGGTGCTTTATCCCTGCTTAGTTGAAAAATTTCCTACTGTCGGGTATGTAGAAGGTAAGATGCCAGATTTGTACAATTTTTTTGAGCAACAACCTAAAGATATCCTGATTGCTTCGATCGCGGCAGATACGGATCATTTGCCAACATTTAGTCAGCGTTCCGTTTTGGTGGCAAAGGAATATGCAGTGCCGTATCAGAAAGGCTACTACACCAGATATCGGCAGCGACTTAACGATTTAATTCGCGCTCAGTACACTCCCGATCGAACTGTATTGCAAAATTTTATTAATCAATATGGAGTTGATTTTTGGATGCTCGATCGCAAGGCTTTGACTCTTGAGTATGTGGAGGATTACGGCTGGCTAAATCAGTTTGATACTACACCGCAGGCGATGCTTTCTCTCAAACAAGGAAAAATTCCCGCCTTAGCTTCAGCAATGACAAGTTGTGCTGTTTTTCAAAATGAAATTGTCGTGGTGTCGGATGCGTCTTGTATTGTGAAATTGACCGGGAATTAAGCCGAGGCAGAGCCTGGTAATATACTTTCTCAGGAAGAGCAGGGGAACTAGAAAGAACTATGCGGATTCTGAAGCTACAATTGCTGCACGGATCTTCTGTAGGAGCGATCGCCCAATACGCTACAATCGAAATAGAAGATAATGGTGCGAGTCAATGAGACAAGTTCTCGATCGGGAAACTCTCGATGGGCGAGTGGTGCGGGGCGGCACTTGGGAGCAATTCAAGTTAATCCAGAAGGTTTCGGAAGATTCCCCTGGCATAAAGTTGTCTTTTTTTGCAGGGGCGATAGAGATTCTGATGCCGGGATTCCAACACGAAAATTTTTCTGAAATCATCGGTTACTTGGTGACTACTTTTCTGCTGCAACAAGGTATTAAGTTTTACCCTTCTAGTTCAATGACGCAGGAGAAGACACCAGAAGCTTCAACTCAAGCAGACAAATCGTTTTGTTTGGGAGAACCTAAGTTGATTCCCGATTTGTCGATCGAGGTGGTTTATACTAGCGGTGGACTGAGCAAGCTGCCAAAATATCGAGCTTTGGGCGTGCCAGAAATCTGGTTTTGGGAAGATGGCACGCTGCGGCTGTATCATCTGGGCGAAGATGGCTACGAGCAAGTAATTCAGAGTCAACTGTCAGGATTGGAAACGCTAGATATCGATTTGCTGAGACGCTGCATTTTAATGGGTGAAACTGATTTGGCTGAAGCGGTTAAGGTTTTTGGGCAGGGAATCTCGATCGATCGTACATGACAGCAAGACGTTCGATTTTCCGGTGGAGGCGATCGAAATTTTAGTGGTTTTGGCAACATCTGAAAAAAATAGAATCCCCAGATCCCGGACTTCTTAAATAAGTCGAGTTCTGCTTTTGCTGGGAACGAGAAATACAGTCTTTTTTAGGGACAATCCCCTTGCGATTGCCACTCCCGATCGGTGATGTTGCGGATATCGTGCAATTAAAGAATCTCCGCAATCAAAGCTGAATACAGATCCGGGGCAAAGTTCGCAGACAATGAAAATTGCACAAAAGCTCGATCGCAAATTATCTCTTCAACAAAAACATGGCAACACTTTACGTCAACCCGCAAACAGGCAGCGATTCCGCAGCCGGCACTCAATCGGCTCCATTCAAAACGATCGCCCGCGCGATCGCCCGCACTGCATCGGGAACTACGATTCAGTTATCACCGGCAACTTACAGCGCTGCTAGCGGCGAAAAATTCCCCTTGGAAATTCCCTCGGGAGTAAAACTTATTGGCAATGAAACTAATAAAGGTAGAGGCATTCTGATTCAAGGCAGCGGCAAATTTGTCAGTCCCACCGCTGCAAGCCAAAATATCACCATACTGCTAGCAACTAATTCCCAATTGCGCGGAGTAACTGTTACTAATCTCGATAGTCGCGGCACGGGAGTCTGGATAGAGTCAGCTTCTCCGACTGTGGCTAACTGCACTTTCACACTTTGTAAGCGCGAAGGCGTTTTTGTCACGGGCAACGCTAATCCTGCGATTCTCGACAACATATTTATGGAAAACTCAGCGGCTGGCGTAAATACGGCGGGAACTGCTAAAGGAGTAATACGGCGCAATATTTTTCAAAAGACGGGTTGCGGCATTTCTCTGCAAGCTCAGTCGGCTCCTTTGATTGCTGACAACCAAATTTTGGAAAACCGCTCCGGTATAGTTTTAGCGGGGGAATCTCAGCCGATTTTACGCAATAATCGCATCGAAAAAAATACGGAAGACGGTTTGACTGCCGTGGATAAATCGCTGCCAGATATGGGTAATGCTCGAGATTTGGGCGGCAATATTTTTCAAAATAACGGCGAATTCGACTTGCAAAATGCGACTGGGGTTAAGATTTCTGCGCTGGGAAATCAGCTCAATTCTTCGCGGGTGAAAGGTTTATTTGATTTGGGCAATGTGACGCCAACTCCGACTCCCGGCGGGCTAAAGTTCAGCGACATCACCACGCATTGGGCTAAGGATTTTATCGATCGCTTGGCAAAGATGAATATTGTTAGCGGGTTTCCCAACGGCACTTTTCAACCTTACGAGATCGTAACTAGAGCTCAGTATGCGGCTGTGTTGGCGAAGGCGTTTGAATTGGTGCCGCGCCGTGAGGCGACGGTTTTTAAGGATGTGGCGGCGGATTTTTGGGCCCAGGGAGCGATCGACCAAGCTAATCGAGCTGGCTTTTTGGCTGGATATCCAGACAACACGTTTCGCCCGGAGCAGAATTTGACTAGAGTTCAGGCGATCGTATCTTTGGTAAACGGCTTGCAGTTGGCGGGCGGCAACCCCAATTCTTTGAGCGTTTATGTCGATCGAGCTCAGATTCCCAGTTTTGCCACCGACGAGATAGCAACCGCCACAGAGCGCAAAATCGTGGTCAACTATCCCGCGCGCGAAAAGCTTTCCCCCGCCCGCGACATCACCCGCGGCGAGATATCCGCCCTCATCTACCAAACTCTGGTAGCCGCAAAGCGGGCCGAGCCAATTAACTCTCCCTACATCGTCTAAGGGAATTGGGAGACAAGGGAGAGGATAACTTGGGGTACAAAGAACTCACATCTTGCACCATTCTCGATTAACAGGCTTTCGGGCAACTGAAGCGAAGAGTAGATTTTCTTGTGGGGTGGGCTCTTATAGCCCGCCCTGAAACGATTATTGAGAATGGTGCAATATCTCAGAAGAACCCACCCATATGCCCTCGCCCTTGCCTCCGATTGCCTCACTCTCACTCACTCTCGTCCACTCTCCCAAGTCTTGATTTGCGAGTACCCGAATCGTTTTATGATTAAACATTAAGAAATTAAGCAATCCTTAAGGTTCGACTGTCAGATTATGGCTAAAATTCAATTTTCTCGGGGTATAGACGAAGATGCTGTGCCCGAAGTGCGCCTAACCCGTTCTAAAAGCGGAGAGCAAGGCACTGCCACGTTTACCTTTGAAAATCCCAAAGCTCTCAGCAACAGCAGTACCGAAGACATTACTGGAATGTACATGATCGACGACGAAGGCGAACTCCTCACTCGCGAGGTTAAGGCTAAGTTCATCAACGGTCAGCCTGCAGGTTTGGAAGCTCTTTATATAATGAAAAGTACCGCAGAATGGGATCGATTTATGCGTTTCATGGAACGCTACTCGGAAGCAAACGGCTTAGGATTTAGCAAGGCATAATTGATGGGGAATAGGGCATGGGGCATGGGGTATGGGGCATTGGTTATTGGTTATTAGTTATTCGATCGTGAATAACTAACAACGAACAAATCACAACTAACTAATGACTTCTTCCCTCTTCCCTTTTCCTGATTTCCTCTTCCTTCTTGCTTCTTCCTTTTTCCTTCACCATCTGTTATATGACGCAAATTCCTCATCCCGACTTATCTAAAATAACCGTAAATTGCGCTATCATTACTGTTAGCGACACGCGCTCGGCTGAAACAGACACTAGCGGCTTGTTAACTAAGAGACTGCTAAAAGATGCGGGTCACTCTGTGGTAGCTTACACTGTTGTTAAAGATGATGCGGCCAAAATTGTATTGCAAATGCAGGCGTTTTCCCAGCGTGAAGATGTAGATGCAATCATTTTTAACGGCGGGACGGGCATCGCTCCCCGAGATACGACTTATGATGTGATGGAGAGTTTGCTCGACAGGATTTTACCGGGATTTGGGGAGATATTTCGGTTTTTGAGCTATCAAGAAATTGGTTCGAGGGCGATCGCCTCTCGCGCAGTTGCAGGCGTGTATCAGGGCAAGTTAGTCTTTTCTCTGCCGGGCTCTAGCAATGGCGTGAAACTAGCTGTGGAAAAGCTAATTTTACCGGAATTAGTTCACTTGGTGACGCAGTTGCGCGGTGGGTGAGAGCAAAAGTTCGGTTAATTGACGGACAATCAAGCAATTTGGTTGCAAGCCCCCCGATGCTTCCGTGGAGTGAGAAAAAAGCTTTGAATCCTCATCGCCAGCCCCCGGTTTGAGCGGTGAGGTCGCTTTCTTCAATCTCTTCAATCTCAAATCTCAAATCTCAAATCTCAAATCGATCGGCTGGCTGCATTCACCGCAAGAAACGGGTGGCTTTGAGCCTAGTCTGTGGCTAAAGTGAGGAAACATCAAAATTCCTTTGACTTAGACTAGATGATTTCGATGAAAAATGCGAGTGTCTGTGCTAGCGAAGATTATCACCGGATTGCTGGGGCGATCGCCTTCATGCGACAAAACCACCTAAACCAGCCCAATCTGGCAACTGTGGCCCAACACATAGGACTTAGTGAATATCATTTTCAACGGCTATTTACTCAATGGGCAGGCATTAGTCCCAAGCGGTTTTTGCAATATCTGACAGTTGAATATGCCAAGTCAAAAATCACTCAGACTAAAAGCCTTCTAGACCTAACATTGGACGTGAGGCTATCGAGTCCAGGACGATTGCACGATTTATTTGTGAACTTAGAAGCAATGTCGCCAGGGGAGTTCAAAGCAGGCGGAGGAGGTTTGCAAATTCGTTACGGCATTCACGATACCCCTTTTGGCACATCTTTAATCGCGACAACTGCCCGCGGTATTTGTAATCTTGATTTCTTGGATACAACAGACGAACAAACCGCCGCACAAAGACTGCGATTTACCTGGAAAAATGCTGAAATTATCCGCGATGAGGAAACCACTCAATCAGTGCGTGACCTGATTTTCAATTCAGAAACTCTCAGCGAGCAAAAACCGCTAACGCTGTTGGTAAAAGGCACTAACTTTCAGATTCAAGTTTGGCGAGCACTTTTGCAATTGCCATTTGGGGCGATCGCAACTTATCAGAGTATAGCTCAAATGGTAGCACGCCCAACTGCTGCTAGAGCTGTAGGAAATGCGATCGGTAAAAATCCGATCGGCTATTTAATTCCGTGTCACCGAGTCATTCGAGAATCTGGAGAACTCGGTGGCTATGGCTGGGGAGTAGAGCGTAAAACAGTCATGTTAGGTTGGGAAGCTAGCCGTACAATCTGCGGAACCACCCTCGCAGGAATAGAGCGATCTAACGGTGTCATTCACCCGCAGCAGACTACCTCTACTCCCAACACATAACGTCTGTGCGATCGGGTGCATGGGCGTTGTTTTGCTGCGTCGCCTAGAGAACTTTTAAGAACCTCCGACTTCAATCACCGTTCTTTTTTCCCGACCGAAAGCATCCAGGATACAAGCCCCCGGATTCATTCCGAAAGCAGACTCAGGACCCAGAAATAAAAAACCTGTATCCGATGAAACTTGCCGAACGTATTTATCTCGCGCAAGTCAATGCTTCAATTTTTTAATCTAAAATCTAAAATCTAAAATCTAAAATCGATTGACCATCCCATCTCAACAACTGTGCGTATCTCGTAATCAGCAAGTTCGCGTTTTAAAGGTCGCGGGGCACATTCATCAAGCAGGATTCGCATAGGCTGTCAGCATTTCCTTTGCTAATTCAAGAGCTGCAATTGTCTGTTCCCGACTGACACTAGGGAAATGGTCTAGAAATACCTCTAATGAATCACCAGCCTCAAGATAATCAAGTAGGGTTCTCATTGGTACACGAGTCCCAACAAAAACAGGGGTTCCCCCCAGAATATCGGGGTCGCTATGAACAACACGGGATGTTAATGCCATAACAAATTTAGCCAACGGGCTACCAGCTTTTACAACAATTGTATCCCAAACTCATTTTATTTTCCTGAGCAGAATGCCAAACCAAGCGATCGCTAGCATCCATTTCATCGTTCTTGCAGATTATTTTCAGCGAAGGTTTCCGATAATTTCTTGGCTGCATGGATACCGCGTTAACAGGTTGAGTGAAATATTCCCCCGACCTTCTTACCTTGTTGCATTAAATTGTTGAAAAGGTCTACAGCCAATTTGGTATGCCCAATATAATACTCAATACCTCTTTGATGCAGCAGTTCTTCTGTTTCTGGACAGGTATGTAGCATGAGTTCCATACCACGCGTCAAAACCATAAATTCTATACCTTGCTCTAAAATTTCTTCGATATCAGCAGGTTGAATACCTGGTTGGTGACGAGTACCTGTGAGTTTCCAATCCCATTCCTTAGCACCTCCCGGCCCTACTTTACAATCTTTGAATTGACAAGTTTTGCCGTCACTGGTTACTTTAATACGTCCCCAAGAGATATGACTAATCAGGCTTTGATGAGAATTGCTCATAATATTTTTTAAATAAACTCAAAAAAATAACTAATGTAGATAGGAGCGCCCAAGCGCTAAATTGAGATGCCGCCAGTAACTTTAGTTTAACTGAAATTGTCTCTATTCAGTAAATCAAGGCTCGTTTACAAACATCCAGTCCTTGAGTTAAGCATTCCTCGCGCCACTTTCGAGATATGGGTGCAAACATTTCTACCAACTGATATTTTGTCCATTCATAGTTATGGTGTGACTTACGCTCACAAACCAGGTTTTTACCCAATGTCGATAGACCGCAAATAAATTTCAGGGTGCAAGGGCAATCTACACTATTTATAGTGTGTTTCGCCAGCTTTCTAATCCTATTGTTTCCGGTTGCATCAGTATAGTTCAAATATCCCAACAGTCAGTTGCCCCGAAAGCATAATTTTACTCAACACTCAACAGCCAAAAGTCATCTCGTGCAACCGGAATTACTATCCAGCAAGATAGGTTATTCGATGAAAATCCCAGCCACTTTGTCTCCATTCATCGTCATGTGTGCCACAAATTCATCTCCACCATCTTCAAAAGTCAGCTTCCACAAATAAATCTGACAATTACCTTGTTTTAGATCGCCAAAATAATTAATTGAGTATCCCTTTTGCAGGCGAGAAGCGAGCTGATCGCTAACCTCGTCAAACATTTTTTGTGTAATGCTCGTTTTGTAGCCTGCATCACCAACTGTAGTAAAAAGCTCGTAATTTTTCGATGCCGTGGCATCCAAGATAACCTGCAAACAATCGATGACGTTTTGAGAGGGGGCTGTCGGGTTCATGATGATGTCCTTCTTTTAGGGTGCTATCAAAATCTTCTAGCTCAGACTGCTGTCTAACTGTTAATTCTACCGCTATTGCGATCGAATCCAGTTTTGGAGTGTCATTAACAGCCACCACCATCCGCTTAGCTCAGCCGCTACGATCGCTTTTTCGTTTTCCCAGATCCAGCCCTGTTAGTAGATTGGAGCGATTTTTGATTTTGCAATCCTTTAAGGCTTGACATCTGTAACCTGATAGGTTACATTAGTAAAGTGTTCTCAAAAATTACAAAAAATTTTAATTAATGTATATAAGTGCTATGAACTGGATATTCAGCCTAGATTTAAGGACGATTTTTCATAATACAAACTTTTAAAAGTAAAGCATTAGAAAAATTATTCAAGGAAGGTAATGCAAAAGGTATTCCTAAAGAATTTGAAAAAAGGACAAAAGCAAGACTTGAAGTAATAGATACAGCAATAATTATAGATGATATTAGAATACCCGGCTATGATTTACACGAGCTTAAAGGTGATAGACAGGGAACTTGGTCAATAAAGGTATCAGGTAACTGGCGTATAACTTTTACATTTCAGGATAACAACGCATACGATATAGATATCGAAGATTATCACTAGCCCATAAAACAAAATCTAAAAATTTAACTTCAAGCGTAAGGAAAATTGCATGAAAGACATACAAGACATTATTCAAGGGAGGAAAGTAAGACCAGTACATCCGGGCGAGGTCATTTCAGATGTGCTTGAAGATATGGAAATGACTCAAACCAGGTTTGCTGAGATACTTGGTGTATCCCGCCGTAGTGTCAACGAAATTGTTTTAGGTCAAAGACCAATTACAGTAGATATGGCAATTCGCATTGGAAAAGCGTTAGGGAATGGCCCTCAACTTTGGCTCAATCTTCAGCAAAAAGTTGATATCTGGGATGCAGTGCAAAAACACAGTGAAGAGTACGACAAAGTATCTACGGTAGCATAGCGCGATATGTTAATCTCACATTGCTAACCAAAGTTTAAATTGCGGTCTGGACATCTTACCTGCTCCGGCAAGTAGTCTCACGGCATTTTGCTCAAGACTTTACGAGTTCAAGCCAACCGAGTTTTGTCAAAATTTCGAGAAAAAGAAGAGCATAGCCGTCAAGATTGCAGTCAACTAGGAAAGTCATTGTTTCTGTGCTGCACGTCTCGCTTTTTGCTTCTCAAGTTTTGCCCGGAGAGCTTCTTGTCCGGGTTTGCGG
Organism: Microcoleus sp. F6_B6; assembly: GCA_036702215.1. GTDB lineage: Bacteria > Cyanobacteriota > Cyanobacteriia > Cyanobacteriales > Microcoleaceae > Microcoleus. The sequence continues at coordinate 41,196 of JAUBST010000013.1, read as the reverse complement.
GGCATCATTGCAATGCGATAGAACCGTTCGCGGTTGCGATTTTCCCAATAGGAGCGAATTTCTGCTCTTGTTTGTAATACCTGTTGATATTCAGTTTCGATTTGAGCGCGGTTTGCTTCAATATAAGACAGAGCAGCGTTAATTTGATCGTCTGTCAGGTTAAATTTATTACGAATCAATTTTGGTGAATACTCAGCTTTCAGAAAATCCATAACATCGTATAGAGTCAATCGAGTTCCTGAAATCGTCAGTCCTCGTTCTGTACGAATAATAGTCGCTGGTTTGTCTGATACCGGAGTCATACCTATAGCCTTCTATTATTTATGTATCGGATGTATCTCATGCAATCGGTTGTACAGTTACAGCAGATTGCAGGTTTATGAGGTACATCAATATCCTGTAGGGACCAGGCTTAGCCTGGTCCCTACTTTGGCTATGTACCTCATATATCCGAAAAGTGCTGTAATTTCCTGAATCAGCGGATCTAATTCACTAAACATTTTACTCCAAATCCCTCACACAAAGTGACTGTTTAGCCATTTGTTTGTACTCATCCAAACCTGACTTCAGCGCAAATTCTGCAATTGCTACGGGATAAGCAGCAGTGAGTTCAATTACATGTTCTGCCATCAGAGGCCAAACCTGCCCGCCTGCCTTAGCGTATGCTGAGATTAACTGATTGAGAGCGCCTTCACCAAACGTGCGGTAATGAGCGACAAAATCAATTGCTGGATCGTTGACGGTTGCTTCAGTCCAGTCAATAAAACCAGTCACCTGTGCCTGTGCATCAATCAGAATGTGTCCAGCGTGTAAATCACCATGAGTTAACACCGTTTCTTTCGGCCAAATTTCATCTCTTTGGAGCCATGATTGCCATCGGTTCCACAACTCTTGACCAACCCCAAACTCGTTTTTTACTGCATCCATCCTCCGCTTCATTGCCGCCCTTACTTCTGTCGCTGTCTCAATGGGAATACCTACTGCGCGCGCTTTCTCGATGCTAACTTGGTGCAGGGAAACTATACCTTTAGCTAGCGATTCATGGAATTTATCTGGCACATTAGCTGGATCGATTTCCCACACATAGGCTTTGGCTTCTAAATCAATTGTACCCGCCGGCACGCCCTTTAATGCCCTGTAAACGATGAGTTCATCTGTGGCAACAGTCCATAGCGGTACTTCCACGCTTAAAAGAGGAGCAATCAGTTCCAGCGTGCGTTTTTCCTTGTTCGCCGACAGCAGAACATCCTCCCGCCTAGGAAGACGCAAAACCCAACGTTCTCCCTCAGTGTCGGTTGCCAACACGACTTGAAAATCGAGTCCTGATTCATTAAATTGCAGTGAACTTTCTTGAACAGTCAAACCGTGCTGATGAGCTAACTCAAGCACTTCTTGCGGTGATTTCATCTTTTCGATCGAGTTTTTTACTATCGAGTTTTTTACTATCGAGTTTTTTACTATTGCATATCAACAATGCTGCTTGCAGCTACACAACTGTTAATTATAACGCTGTTGCGATCGAATCCACTTTTAAAGTACGATCGACCGCAAACACATTCCCCCAAACCTAACTATTTATTGCCTCAGCAACAATAGTGCGGTGTCGGACGGTATTGCAAATAATTGTCGGCTGGGCAAAACCAGAATCAATTAAAGCTTGCTCGATATCCAACCCAAAATACTGATCCAAATAAGGCTCCGTACTCTTGAGCAAAGTCAAAATATAAGGAGGCATTTTGGCATAAACTTCCGACTGAGGATTCATATCCATAATTGTCAAATGTCCGCCAACACGCAGCAAACGCCTCGCTTCCCGGAATATTTCTCTAGTAGCTTTTTGCGGCAATTCGTGACAAACTAAACAAATAGAAACTAAATCAAAAGCAGCCGCCGGCAAACCAGTAGATTCAGCAGCAGCGTGAACCCAAGTCGGAGATTTTTGATTTAAAGATTTAGATTCTCGCTGTTGGGAACGGTATTTAGCAACTGCTAAAAAATAAGGCGACAACTCCACCCCAGTCATCTTCGCTTCCGGGTAAACTTCCCCAAGAGCAAACGTACTCAATCCCACACTGCATCCCAAATCTACAATATCTTGCGGTGAAGAAGCAATCTGAGATTTGATGACTTCGTGATAGCTGGCGCGGAGTTTTGCATCGCCTTTTGCACCCGCTTCCGGCCAAATTGTGGCGTGAACTGTACGGGCGGCAACTTCAACTTCTGTAGCAGCTTCCCAACTCATATTACCTTGTTCGTAAGCGTGGAATGAAGTTAGATAATATTTTGGGTAAACCAGATCGGGATTTTGGACGCTGAGCAATTCTGCATCCCAATTTCGAGCTAAAAGTGCTTGGGCTTCTTGTCGCCAATGCACTCCGATTTTTTCGGCTCTTTTTATCATCATTTCCCGCGCTTGGTGCTTGGCTAGATTAGCCAAAGGCTTGATGGAGAGTACGCCATTTACTAAACGCGAGGCTAAGCCGGGAGTTTTGTTAATTGCAACAGTCATATTTTAGTTTTTTCTATTTAGCGCTTGTCATTATACCACGGTAACGTCATTAGGATATGCCTGCTTCATCAACTTGTTAGATTCGCGTTTGCAACGCTGTTGAGTCTCTACGACCGTGAAAAATTGCGGTCACTATCACTCGGTTTGATACAATGCGATAATACACAGCATAGGGAAAGCGACGTACCACCGATCGCCGAACATCGCGATAGACAACTGGATAGGACTCCGGCATCTGGCAAATGCGATCGAGAATTTCATCAACACAGTCTAAAAAATTGTCACCGAGTCCTAGTTGCTGGCTTTCATACCAACTGTATGCTTCATCAACTTCTTCACGAACTTCTGGACGGAACACCAAAGCATAGTTCATGGTTCATTTTCGTGATTTGATTGAAGCTTTAACTTCTTCCCAAGTCAGTACATTTTCAGGATTTGCTTTACTATCATCTATTCGGCGATCGAGTTCCTGCTTTTGAAACTCTGTAAGGTCGGGGTGAACCTGTTCTGCCGCTATACTTTCCAAGATTGCTTGTACAAGACGAATCCGATCTTGAATGCTGAGGGAGACAATTTGATTTAAAGTAGCTGTGAAATCCATAAAATTGAGTTAAGCGCCAAGGACTTAGTAGACTATTATAACTCAAAACTCTTAACCGCAGGCATTTTTCCTAATTTAGAGTTTTCTGGAATCCCTTTGCCCGAAGATGGAGTCTTTGATAGAACAGTTTAAATCGGGCTATTCAGGAGTTTGTGATGAGCAAATCTATTGTGGAATTGGTTGACAATTTGCCGTCTGGTGGCGTCACTGTGAGGATGCTCAAATCTCTCGATTTTGTGGTGCCGGGGGAGTGGAACAATCTCACGGGTTTTGATAATACTATTCAAGCGGTGACAGGGGAAACAAAGCGCAAATTAGTTGAAAAAATTCACGATCGCGCGATCGAGCTTTACGCCAACCCCAACGAACCATATCAAGGCGTCGTCAGGCTTTACCAGTTAGCAGACAGCGCCGACAGTGCGTTGGGTGCAACGGCTATGGCGAATAAAATCGGCGAAAACATCGGCTTTCTTTCCTTTCTCAACCGCCTCACTCCGAAAGCTGACACAACTCAAACGATCGACTTGTGCGTCAAAGTGGCGATCGAGCTAATTGCCTTCTGCAAACTTAACAATATTTCCCTTGACAATGTGGGAAGCTTTGGTAATTATTTATCTCATTACAAAGGCGAATCTCTGATGCGGATGGCTGCTTTAGTTTGTGCTGACGGTTTAATTCCCCTCGGTCCGGACTTCATTCGAGTAGCGCAAAATACCCTAGGCGGCTTGAATCCTTCAGCCTTGCAGCAAAACTCAACATTCCAAAATATCAGCAACCTAATTCCCGGCGCCAATAATTCTCAAAAGTTCGGATTCGTGACAGCAACTTTCGCTTCAGCGCAAGGTTGGATGAACAATTTAGTACAGTCTCGCGGCTTAACTCCCGCCACAGTTTTAGGCCATCTCAAGCAATACGTTGATGTTACCGATGACAAATTGGATTATGTGGCGGCGTTTTTAGACATGACTACCAATTATTACGAACATACGGGAATTCAGACGGTTGCTCGCCGATTGATCGATCGAGCTTATGCTGAAATAGCCTCTGGCAGATACTAGAATACTCGTTCTCAGGTGAGGGAACAGTGCGAGGCAGAGCCTCTGGATATGCGTTCCCAGGCAGAGCCTGGGAACGAGGGAATAAATATCGCAATGTGAGTTAAAATAAGCAAATTATGTTTAGCAAACCTCTTTTAATCGCATTGTGAAAAACAAATCGCTCCCTTCATCCGTAACAGTCAAGCTCGGCAAATTTGTCTGGACATCAATGTGGCAATTAATGATGTCAAAACTAGCGCCGCCCGATCGCACCGGAGCATACATTCGCCCCACCAGCAGTTTCCGCAACTTTGTCAGCACAGAAGCAGACAACCCTCACGGGCCCGCTGCGGGACGGTATCGCCTCTTCGTTGGTACGGGATGCCCTTGGGCGCACCGCACTCTGGTGACGAGGGCGCTCAAAGGGCTGGAAGATGCGATATCCGTGTCTGTTGTCTATCCCTCTGAAGGGGGAATGTGGGTGATGGAGTCGGAGACTTTTGGCTGCAACACGATGCCGGAACTTTACCAGTTGGCTTTACCGGGCTATCAGGGGCGGTGTACGGTGCCGGTGCTGTGGGATGACTCGAAAAGGACGATCGTCAATAACGAGAGTTCGGAAATTATTGTGATGCTAAACTCGGAGTTTAACGAGTTTGCTGGCAATCCTCAAATGGATCTTTATCCTCTGGATTTGCGATCGCAAATTGACGGGTGGAATGAGAAGATTTATCAATCGGTGAATAACGGCGTTTATCGCTGCGGTTTCGCGCAATCTCAAGCTGCTTATGACTCGGCTTGCAGTGAATTGTTTGCTGTTTTAGACGAGATCGATCGATCGCTCTTGAGGAGTCGTTACCTTTGCGGCGATCGGGTGACATTGGCAGACGTGCGGCTGTTTACTACTCTATTCCGTTTTGATGCTGTTTATTACAGCTTGTTCAAATGCAATCTGCGCCGCATTCAAGATTACGAGCATTTGGGAGCTTATCTGCGCGACTTGTACCAGTTACCGGGAGTAGCTGGCACTTGCGATTTGGACGCTGTCAAGCGCGATTATTACGGCAATTTGTTCCCGCTGAATCCCGGCTGCATTATCCCCGCTGGCCCCGATCCGGCGAGTTTGCTCAAAGCTCACTCACGCGCAGAGCTCAGAAACCCGGTTTCTTAACAACATCGGGCGTGAAGATGCCAGAATTTTCGCAGAAACCCGGTTTCTTGGATGCTTGGGCGGAGTCCATCTTATGCTTGAATTTCATTTATTGGCTGGTTTAAGCTGTTCTCCATTTAAATTGCGTGTCAAAAATCACTCAAATTATTGTGGGACGGGCACGCTATCCCGTCCCGAATATGCAATTTAAACGCGCAACAGTTTACTTCTTCGTCTTTAACTTCAAAATTTATTAGCCAATTAGTTCCAAACCCTTCGCATGAGAGGAAACACCATTCTTCATCCGCCCCGCCACCACCATCAGTAGCAAAGCCAAACTGTCGTTAGAGAGCCCATCAACCAATATCTGCATATCTAACAAAGACTCTAGTTGCTTTGGCACTGACATCTGACTGCTGTTGCCAAATCCCTCTCCCCCCGTCAGCCGATTGCAGAAGTAAGCGCGGGCTCCCGGCTTGATCTCGTCCATTGCCTCAATTAATTTCCACAGCACCTCCGTAGAAATGCCAGTCTTCCCCCGCCGAAACTCAGAAATATGATTCTCGCTAACGCCTGAAAACTTGGATAACTGTTTTCCAGATATCCTGTAGCGTTCAATAGTCATCCTAAAAATTTCGGAAATCATTGTAACTTTTTGTGACAATAATCTATGATTAGCCTTTAGCGGTGGTATTGTCATTAAGTTATCGGTCAATAGCCCAATTAACAGCCCCACAGCTTTAATAACTCAATCAATTATAACTCTGCCCGCATTATGTAGTGTCGGCGCAGTTTTATTTTGCCCTGATCACAATAGACACCAACCGAATTTTAGTTTCCAGCCTTGACGCAATCAGGCTTGTAGACTCATCATCGGTGAGGTCTAATGGCTGCGGCTTGTTTTACGAAACGAAAGGCAAGATTTGAATACAAATGGCAGAGTATGGTATCCAGTCATATTTCTCTGTCATTTAATTCAAAGTAACATCACGGTTTCGAGTGTGCTGTGACTAGAGTCACATTTTAGTGGCATCTATTTATAAATTTAGGATCTAAGAAGTGTCAAGAAACTTAACACAGCCGATTTCTCTACAATTACCCAAATGGCCTGAGCCTAATTTGAGTAACGTAACTGTGGGGAACGGATCGCTGACTGTAGATGAAGTAGTCAACGTTGCCAGAAACTCCTCGCAAGTTTATTTAACGAATCGGGATGAAATTTCCGAGGGTATAAAGGCATCCTGCGACTACATTATGGATGCTGTCGAGTCGGGAAAGCCCATTTACGGCGTGACAACAGGATTTGGAGGGATGGCGAATACTGTAATCTCTACTGAAGATGCGACTGCTCTACAAAATAATCTCGTCTTTTATCACAAGGCTGGGGCTGGTAAGCGGTTGCCGATCGCTGATGTCCGGGCCGCGATGATCCTACGGATCAACTCGCATCTATACGGTGCCTCTGGCATCCGGTTGGAACTGGTGGAGCGCATGACAACCTTCCTCAACGAAGGAGTAACACCTCACGTTTACGAATTTGGCTCCATCGGCGCTAGCGGCGACCTCACACCCCTAGCTTACATTACTGGATCGCTGATTGGGTTGGACAAATCCTTTACCGTTGACTTTCAAGGTGAGGAGATGTCTTGCGTACAAGCGCTGGAGAAGCTTGGCTTACGCCCCCTGACGTTGCGCCCCAAAGAAGGGTTAGCAATGATGAACGGTACCTCTGTTATGACTGGTATTGCTGCCCTGTGCCTCCGCGACGCACAAGTCTTACTTGCCCTAGCAATGGGAGCTCATAGCCTGATGATTCAAGGGCTAGGGGGTACTAATCAATCGTTTCATCCTTTTATTCATGCGCTCAAACCTCATTCTGGCCAAATATGGGCAGCTTCCCAAATGGTGGAACTTCTTAAAGGTTCGTGCTTGAGCCGAAACGAGTTAGATGGTGAGCACGACTACCGGGGCGCTGAGCCAATTCAAGACCGCTATTCGCTCCGCTGCTTGCCTCAATATCTGGGGCCAATTGTTGATGGATTGGCAGAGATTGTTCAGCAGATTGAAGTAGAAATAAACTCGGTAACAGATAACCCTTTGATCGACGTTGAGAATGAAGCCAGCTATCACGGCGGCAATTTTCTGGGACAGTATGTTGGTGTGGGAATGGATCGTTTGCGGTATCTCTTAGGTCTGGTATCTAAGCACCTGGATGTGCAAATAGCGCTGTTGGTTGCACCGGAATTTAACAACGGGCTGTCACCGTCTTTAGTTGGTAACACGAGCCGTAAGGTCAACATGGGTCTAAAAGCTCTGCAAATAACTGGAAACTCGATTATGCCGCTGTTGACTTTTTATGGTAATTCGATAGCGGATCGCTTTCCCACTCACGCCGAACAATTCAATCAGAACATCAACAGCCAAGGATTCGCTTCAGCTAATTTAGCTCGTCGCTCAATTGAAATCTTCCAGCAATATATGGCAGTAGCTCTAATGTTTGCTGTCCAAGCTGTTGACTTGCGAACCCATCAAGTGGCAGGTCACTATGACGCGCGGGAGTGTTTGTCGCCACTTAGCTTGCCGCTATATGAGGCAGTGCGCGAAGTTGTGGGACAGCAGCCTAATGTTGACAAATCTTACATTTGGAACGACAACGAGCAATCTTTAGATGTACACATTGCCCTGATTGCTGCTGACATTGCACAGGAAGGACGAACTGTCCAAGCTGTGAACCGGATTTTATCAAGTTTAAAGTAGGAAGCAGAAAGGGGAGGGGAAGAAATTTTGCTAAATATTTACATTATTTCATTCCGTTTTTTCCTCTGGTTTCCTATGTAAAACAGGTCATTTGTAGCTAAGAATAGCCTGCAAAACAGCGTAAAAAATGAGTTGAAAATTTAACTCGTTAAGAGCTGCTTGTCTGTTACACAAGCATTCGCAATATTTCTGCTGCAAAGGATTGTTGAAGATTACTAGAAAGACACAAAAATGGTTAATCACAATATTTCAGCTAACATCTCTGAAACTGCTTTTCAGGTAGATATTTACCCAAGTAAAAAAGCAGAGAGATTGCCGAATCAGCAACACTTTTTGACGGATACTGTTCGCCAGTGCGTCAAAATCTATCAACTTGAACCAAAGGATTGGCAACAATTTTATCAGGCAATTCATCCTGGTTGCGTGGGGGATGTTTTCCCAGAAAAAAAATATCGCTCAAAAGCTTTAGGTAGTAGTTTTCTACTGACCTTAGCGACAATGCACCAGTGCATCCAAATCATGAACACGAAGCCTATTGTTTGGCAGCAATTTTACCGAGGGATGAAATAGGGATGAACGTTGCAGAGCATATCGAGAGAGGAGGCAAGTTTTTCCCTCACAAACCAGCCTTAATTTTTGAAGGCAAATCTTTCACGTACAAGCAGCTTAACGAATTGGCAAATCGCGCTGCTAATGGTTTGCAAGGATTGGGAGTCAAGCGAGGCGATCGCGTTGCTCTCTTCCTCCCTAATATTCCTGAATTTGTCATATCTTATTTGGGCATTCTCAAAATTGGAGCGATCGCAGTTTCTATCAGTGTGATGCTCAAATGTGATGAAGTTCGATTTATCCTTAATGATTGTGAAGCTAAGGTCGTTATTACCACCGAATCATTAAGTAGACAAGTCCCAGATGCGGATTTAGCTTATCTCGAACACATTTTGATTGCTGAAAGTGAAGCGAACAAAGGAAGCAGTCTGGAAGAACTGATGGCAAATGCTTCGCCGGAAGCGCGGGCTATGAAAATGGAGCGACATGAACCAGCAGCGATTCTATATACATCGGGAACGACAGGTTTTCCCAAAGGGGCTACTTTGTCGCACGGCAATGTCATTTCCAATATTTATGCCAAAAACCGCTGCTGTAAAATGCAGCCAGAAGATCGGTTGCTGCTGTACTTACCGCTATTTCATTGTTTCGGTCAAAACGCTATTCTCAATAGCGCTTTTAATGCTTGTGCAACGATTGTTTTGCAGCGTCGTTTTGCCCCTGCGGAAATTCTGAGCGCGATCGCACGCGAACGGATCACGATGTTTTTTGGCGTGCCGACAGTTTTCATCAAACTGTTAGAACTGCACCCATCTGAGTGCGAGTTAAGTTCAGTCCGTTACTACTTTACTGCATCTGCTCCTATGTCAGGGGAGATTGTTCAGCAGTGGCGATTGCTTCATAATTTGGTGATTCATGAAGGGTACGGCCTAACCGAAACTTCTCCTTTTGCCTGCTACAACCACGAATTGAAATATAAACCAGGCTCGATTGGAATGCCGATTGAAAATGTGGAAATGCAGGTCATCGATCGCGATGGTAAAGAAGTCGCGCCAGGGGTAGTGGGGGAACTTGTCATTCGCGGGCCGAATGTGATGCTGGGTTACTGGAATCGCCCTGCTGAAACGGCCCAAGTCTTGAAAGATGGCTGGTTTCATACAGGCGACCTCGGCTGGATGGATGATGATGGCTATTTTTACATTGTCGATCGCTTGAAAGACATGATCAATGTTTCTGGCTTTAAGGTGTATCCCAATGAAGTTGAGCGGGTGCTTACTACGCATCCAGCGGTGGCTGAAGTGGCGGTTTATGGGGTTCCAGATCCGGTTAAGGGTGAGATCGTCAAGGCAAATATTTTGCTGAAATCTGGTCAATTGCTGGCAGTCGAAGATGCGATCGCTTTTTGTTCGGAGCGGATCGCTGCTTACAAGGTGCCGTGCCTTGTCCAGTTCGTTGATTCCCTTCCGAAGAATGCGACGGGTAAGGTGTTGAAACGGGTTTTGCGGGAGCAAGAACTGGCAAGCCGAATGCCATCCGTGAAAAGTTAAGGGTTTTTCAAGTTTCTCTCGTTGCTAACTTACAACTACTCTAAGGAGGATGATTATGAACCGCCAATTTACTTCTTGTGCAGACATTCAAAAACCGAGAACTGATGAAGCACGACTGTGGGATATTCTCTTTGGACATGCCGCATACCGAGCGCTCCTAGTTGCCTATGACCTCAAGTTCTTTCCTCTTCTTGGCAAAAAACCGCATAGGCTAGCAGAAATTTCTGAAGCACTAAACATTCACTGTCGTCCAGCTAAAGCCATCTTAGATGTACTGGTATCTATTGAATTGGTGCAGGTAAAAGATGGCTATTATTCACTGACTTTGCTAGCAGAAGACTATCTTGTGGAAAGTAGTCCAACATATTTTGGTGGTATGTTGGATATTATGCTAATCAATACTCACACCGTTGCCTCTGTTGACAGCTTAAAAAAGGCTGTGTTGACTAATTCTCCACAGCTTTATCACTCAGAAAAACCATTCAATACTCATGAAGAGCAGGTGGAGCTAGCTCGTACTTTCACCTACGCTATGCACGGTCACAGCATAGCTCCTGCTCTTGTTTGGCCGGAACTTATTGACCTGTCAAAGTACAAGCTTTTGCTAGATATTGGCGGAGGTTCGGGAGCACACGCGATCGGTGCGACATTGAAGTGGTCGCAATTGCAAGCCACTGTTCTGGATATGCTTCCAGTCTGTGAAATAGCAAAAGAGTTTGCACAGCGTTATGGTTTGCAGAGTCGGATTAAAACCCATACTAGCGATATGTGGAAAGATCCTTTCCCAGCAGCAGATATCCACTTTTATGCTGATATCTATCACGATTGGTTGCCAGAGCAGGGAAGTTTTCTAACCCAGAAAAGCTTCGATAGCTTGCCTTCTGGTGGTCGAATTATTATCCACGAAATGCTCTACAACGAATCTAAAACTGGACCTTTTACAGTTGCAGCTTACAACATGGGGATGCTCGTAACAATGGAAGGTCAGCAGTATTCAGGTAGCGAATTATCAGAGATGTTGGCAGAATCTGGTTTCGCTGACATTGAAGTTAAGCGGACGTTAGGTTATTGGAGCATTGTTACTGGCTGTAAACCTTAGAACTTAGAAACAGGAAAAGGGGAAAAGTAAATATTTTTTCCTTTCCCTCTTCTAACCAATATGATCTGGTAAAAAGCCAAAATTTTAGTTGTTTTATTTTTGTTCAAATTCAAAAGAGTATTTTCAAAATGAACCAAGCTGTAGGAATCCGCGCAATTGCAGTTAATTTTCCAGAGCGTGTACGTACTAATGATTACTGGAAAAATAATTATCCAGAGTTTTTAGCTGAGCTTGAGCAAAAAAATCAAAAAGTGCGACTGTTTGATAATGATTTTCAAGAAAATATCAATTGGGTACAGGCAGTAAAACCTTATCGAGAAGATATATTCAGGGGAGCGTTAGAAAGAAGAGTTTTGGCTGAAGGCGAAACTTCTATTTCTCTTGAATGTGGAGCTATTCAAAAGGTATTGCAAGCCAACAAATTAGAAATAAACGATGTTGACTTGCTAATTTCTTGTGCTATGTTTTCAGAACAATTAGTGATTGGCAACGCTACTCTGATCTCACAAAAATTAGGTTTTAGAGGTGCGGCTTGGAATTTGAACGCCACCTGTGGAGGCGCTCTGTTAGCCTTAGATAATGCTGTTGCGTTAATCAGAGATAAAAGATTTCAAAGGGTATTAGTCTCCTTATCCTGCAATTATTCCCAGCACATAGAATATACCAATTCTTTCTCATTCACGCTTGGAGATGGCTCCGCCGCTTTCATTGTTGAGAAACTAGAAGAAGGACAAGGTTTACTCGATTCCTATTCTACAAACACTCATGATACCTGTGGAGTAGTTTATTCCAGATTTACAGTCGATAAAATCGGCAATCCAAGAATATTCATTACAGTGAATAAAGAGACAGTGAAATACGCTACTTCTTTATTCATTAAATATTTCCAGCAATGCTGCCAAAAAGTTTTGTCTAAATCTGGAATGAAAGTGGAGGATATAGACTACTTCATTTTTTACCCGCCAGCAGCAGGTTATGTCGATTTTTGTGCTTTAGAACTGAATATACCTCAAGAAAAAACTATCGACATTTTTCCCAAGTATGCTAATATTTCCGTAGTTTCAGCTATAGCTGCTTTATATCATGCAGCGGCCTTGAAAAAAATCAGAAAAGACGATTTAGTGATGATTTATTCTCACGGATTTTCAGGTAGCTCTGTTGCGAGTATTGTACGCTGGGGCGATGTAGCTCTAGGGTCTGCTCCGACCCCCTCAGAAAATTTAATAACCACACTTGTAGGGGCACGATAATACATTAGGGAGCTGCGCTAGTCTGGTTGTGTTCGGATAAAGCTTCCATTTTTTTATCTAATAGCTAGATTTTTGTCAATACTTAAGATTTAATTAATTAAATCTTAAGTTTTTGTTTTATATCGGAAGTAATCTTCGATACAAAGGTAAAATACCAAAAACTGATAAGATAATATATCAACTCAGGGTTCATCAGTATCATGCTTTTGCACTACTGTACTCCTTTAAAGATATACAATGAGAACCCCTCTACCCGGATACCAACTAATCGCCCCTCTCCACGAAGGTACAAAAACCGTTATTTATCAAGGTCGCTACGAGGGACAACGCACTCCTGTCATCATCAAAACCCTCAAAGCCGAGTATCCGACCCTAGAAGAAATCGCCAGAATCAGACACGAATATCAAATCCTCCACTCTTTAAACATCCCAGGCATTATCAAGCCCATCGAATTAAAACCTTACGAACACGGACTTGCCCTGATTCTAGAAGATTTTGGCGGACAGCCCCTCAAACAATATATTAACTCCCAAAAAACAAACTTAATTAACTTTCTTCAAATCGCCAGTCAACTCGCCCAAATTCTCGGAGAACTGCATCCAAATCATATTATTCACAAAGACATTAAACCCCAGAATATCCTCATAAAACCAGAAACTAGGCAAATCAAGCTCATCGATTTTAGCATCGCCACCCGCCTAGAAAAAGAAAGTCCTACCATCAGTAACCCCAACTACATCGAAGGTACTCTCGCCTATATGTCTCCCGAACAAACTGGGAGAATGAATCGGTCAATAGACTACCGCACAGACTTTTACTCCCTTGGCGTTACCTTCTATGAAATGCTTGCGGGTCAACTACCTTTTAGTTCTAACGACCCAATGGAATTCGTGCATTGCCACATCGCCAAACAACCCAAGTCACTAAATCAGCTAAATCCAGAAATTCCCAAAGCGGTTGTTGATATCATAATGAAATTATTAGCCAAAACTGCTGAAGACAGATATCAAAGCGCTCGCGGACTTTTAGCTGATTTAGAAGAATGTCTTAAACAATTAGAAGCATCTGCACAAATTAAAGATTTCACAGCGGGTAAATTGGATCGATTCGGTCAATTTCTCATTCCTCAAAAACTATATGGACGAGAAACAGAAGTTGCAACCCTAATGGCAGCCTTTGAACGAGTTGCAGTTGGCTCAACAGAAATGATGCTCGTCAGCGGTTATTCAGGGATAGGAAAAACCTGTGTTGTGCAAGAAATTCACAAACCAATAGTCCGCCAGCGCGGTTATTTTATCGCTGGCAAATTTGACCAATTTAAAAAGAACATTCCCTATGCAGCTTTAATTCAAGCTTTTCAAGAATTAATCCGGCAACTGTTAACAGAAAACTCTGAAAATATAGGGATTTGGAAAGAGAAACTTGTAGAAGCTTTAGGACAAAATGGACGGGTAATTATCGACGTGATTCCCGAAGTAGAACTGATTATAGGCGAACAGCCAGAAGTTCCCCAGCTAGGGCCAACAGAATCTCAAAATCGCTTCAACCGAGTTTATAAACAATTTATTAATGTATTTACTAAGCCAGAACATCCCCTAGTCCTATTCCTAGATGATTTACAGTGGGCAGATTCAGCGTCTCTGAAGTTGCTCCAACTCTTGATAACAGACACCGATAGCGAATATCTGTTACTAATTGCAGCTTATCGAGATAACGAAGTCAGCCCAACTCATCCCACAATTCAAACCATTGAAGAGATAGAAAAAACAGGTGCGATTGTGAATAATATCGTCCTCCAGGCTTTAGATATTAGCAACGTCCGTCAATTAGTAGCCGATACTCTTCAGGGAAATAAGTCAAGAGAATTAGCAGACCTAATCTTCAATAAAACTCAGGGTAATCCCTTCTTTTTAACACAACTTTTCAAGACTCTACACTCTGAAGGACTGTTAAAATTTGATTTTATCAAAAGTTGCTGGCAATGGGACATCAAGCAGATTCAATCCCTGGGAATTGCTGATTATAATGTTGTTGAATTAGTGGCAAGAAATATTCAAAAATTACCAGAATCTACGCAACAAATCTTAGAATTAGCCGCTTGTATCGGCAACCGTTTTAACTTAGATGTCTGCGCGATTGTTAATGAAAAATCACCGCTAGAGACAGCGGATGATTTGTGGTATGCACTTCATGCAGGTCTAATTTTACCCCTCAGTAACGACTACAAAATTCCTCTGGCTTTTCAGTCAGAAGAGCAGGGTACACTACTTTTTGATGAATCAAGAGTTGGCTACAAATTTTTACATGACAGGGTGCAACAAGCAGCCTATTCAATGATTCCTGAAAATCAGAAAAAAACAACACACTTGAAAATTGGGAAGCTCTTATTGCATCAATATGCAGAAAACGCCCTAGAAGAGAATATATTTGATATTGTCAATCAGTTAAATATTGGCGTGGAATTCATCGCGCAGCAGTCAGAAAGAGATGAACTCGCCAACTTTAATTTAATCGCTGGACGAAAAGCAAAAGCAGCGACAGCTTATGAAGCTGCTGTCAGATATTTGAATATAGGGTTAGAACTTCTGCCAGAATCTAGCTGGCAAAGTCAGTACGATTTGACCAGGAATCTCCACTTAGAAACACTAGAATCCGAATACCTCAATACTAACTTTGAACGAGCACAACATTTATCGGAAATTGTTCTGTTGCAAGCTCAAAGTCAGCTAGAAAAAGTCAAAGTTTATGAACTCAGAATCCCATTTTACTTACAGCAAAACCAGCCACAAGCAGCACTAGAGACAGCTTTGCAAGTCCTAAAACTGCTGGGAGTATCCCTCCCTATAAATCCCACAAAAATTAGTATTATGATGGGATTAATTCGCAATAAAATAGCAGTAGGCGGTAAGCGGATTGAGGATTTAGCCTTCCTGCCATTAATGACTGATCCATATAAGCTCGCAGCCATGCGGATATTAATCGCTGTAATTCCGGCAGCTTTTATGACAAATCCCATGCTTTTTCCGCTGATTGTATTTAAAATGGTCAATCTTTCTCTTCAATATGGAAATTCATCTCTATCCGCTTTCGGTTATGTCAATTATGGGATGCTTTTGTGTGGGCCGTTATCTGACATCGATTTTGGATATCAATTTGGTAAACTTGCACTTAGTCTGATAGAAAAATTTGATGCTAAAGAACTTAAAACTAAAGTTAACTTAAACTTTAGTATTTTTATCAGGCACTGGAAAGAGCATATTAAGGAAACAAGACAACCTTTGCTTGAGGCATTTAAAAATGGATTGGAAACTGGAGATATAGAATTTGCTTGTTATTCAGCTTGGGGCTATTACAACTACCCTTTTTGGATTGGAGAACATTTAGGATATGTCGCCAATACTCAGGCTAAATATATTGAACTAATCTTAAAATATAAACAGTATATGCTTAGCGAACATTCAAAAGCATGGCATCAATTAGTGTTAAATATTTTTGATGAAACGGCAGATAAAGGTATATTGATTGGTAATAGTTTCGATGAAAATAAAACTTTACCTATTCTAATAGAGGCAAATAATAATGCAGCTATTGCTTATATTTATTTATTTAAATCAATTCTTTTATATTTATTTAAAAATTCTGCCAAAGCTGTTGAAGTAGCAGGTATAACAGAAAAATATAAAGAAAGTCTGGGTGCGCTCATTCATTCATCAGAACACAATTTCTACTATTCTCTAATCCTCCTCGCGCACTATCCAACCACTACCAAAACCGAACAAAAGCAATACCTGAAAAAAGTAGCATCCCATCAAAAACAAATGAAAATATGGGCTACTCACGCCCCTATGAACTTCCAGCACAAATACGAACTCGTAGAAGCAGAAAAAGCGCGAGTATTAGGACAAAACGAGACAGCAACAACCTACTACGATCGCGCCATCAAAGGAGCCAAAGAACAAGGATTCATCCAAGAAGAAGCCCTCGCCAACGAACGCGCTGCCGAATTTTATCTAGCCCTCGGTAGAGAAAAAGTCGCCAAAGCCTACATGACCGAAGCCTATTACTGCTACATTCGCTGGGGAGCGATCGCCAAAGTCAGAGACTTAGAAGAAACATATCCCCATCTTATCTCCCGCACGCAACAGCCTGAAACTATGAGTCTCGACCCCACTAGCACAACCACCTCAAACTGGACGACAACCTCTACTTCCAGCCATTCAACA
The DNA here is from genome assembly GCA_036702215.1 of Microcoleus sp. F6_B6. Taxonomy (GTDB): domain Bacteria; phylum Cyanobacteriota; class Cyanobacteriia; order Cyanobacteriales; family Microcoleaceae; genus Microcoleus. The sequence goes on along the minus strand of JAUBST010000013.1, from coordinate 24,473 downwards.
GCACTTGACCTCGGTACAATTATGAAAGCAGCGCAGGCGCTATCTGGGGAAATTGTTCTCAGCGAACTCCTAGGTAAATTAATGACCATCCTCATAGAAAATGCCGGAGCCACTCGCGGTTCATTGCTCACCCAACCAACTTTTTCACCTCACCAAAGTGAGAATCAGTGGGTGATTTCAGCCAACGGTATAGTGGAAGGTAACGACCTCACCGTATTGACCAATCCCCAAGATCCCGAAGAGGAAAGTATTTCCGTTCCTCTCCTAGAAAATGCAGTTCCAGCCGCGATTATCAACTACGTTGCTCGCACTAAAGAAACAGTCGTTTTAAACGATGCCAGCCACGAAGGAATCTTTAAAAAAGACCCCTACATCCAACAAAATCAGCCCAAATCAATCTTGTGTACGCCCCTGCTCAATCAAGGTCAACTTACAGCGATTATCTATCTCGAAAATAATTTGACAACCGTCGCCTTTACCGCTGACAGACTCACAGTTTTACAAATGCTATCGGGACAAGCTGCGATCGCCATTACCAATGCCCAACTCTACGCAGAAGTCAATCAACTCAACCAAAATTTAGAACAAGCCAACCAACAACTTGCAGCCTATTCGGAAACCCTAGAACAAAAAGTTGAAGAACGAACCGCCGAATTAAAAACAGCTCAAAAACAAATAGTAGCCTCAGAAAAACTCGCCTCCCTCGGAGCCCTCACCGCAGGTGTTGCCCACGAAATCCGCAACCCCCTCAACTTCGTCACTTCTCTTGCTACTCTCTCAGAAGAGTTAACATCTGAAATCGGAGAAGAAATAGGCCGCCTATCCCAAAACTTAGACTCAGAATCTCTGGAATTAATTAACGAAAACCTGACTTATCTTAAGCGCAACGTATCCGAAATTAACGAACAAGGGCAACGTGCCAACAGCATTATTCAAAGTATGCTCATGCACGCTCGGAGCGACGGCAGTAACCGCCAAATGACTGACATCAACACCCTCGTCGCTCAAGCCCTACAATTAGCTTACCACAGCATTCGTGCCAAAGATAAAACCTTTAATCTGACCATTGAAACTGACTATGACAAATCAATTGGAGAACTAGATGTTGCCTTTTCTGACCTCAGCCGCGCTTTAATTAATATCATTGATAATGCTTGCTATGCCTCCCATATTAAACAATTTAAAATGACCGCAGATTTCAATCCCACTGTTTCTATTACCACTAAAAATTTAGGCACTGCAATAGAAATTCGCATTCGTGATAATGGCATTGGCATTCCTAAAGAAAATCAACAAAAAATCTTCCTCCCTTTCTTCACTACCAAGCCTCCCGGACAGGGAACAGGTTTAGGTTTATCCATCACTCACGATATTATTGTTGGACAACACCGAGGCAACTTGGAAGTACAAACCGAACCTGAAAATTACACCGAATTTATCATTACTTTGCCCAAAAGTTAAATAATTTTTAGTGAATGATAAGCTGTCGCGCATTTAAATTGTATATTCTCTGCGGGCTTTCTGGCCCTACCCCTACTCCCCACAAGACTTGGATTTTTTTTTTACATACCATTTAAAGACCGCCACAGCTTATAGGTTTTAAAACACCGCATCTAATTTAATCCTTTACAAATTTTAAACAACCCGCTATAGTAAGCTAATGACCCTAGTTATTTCTACCAGAGGATACAGGATAGCTCCCCATGACAGCCAAAATCCTAGTCGTCGATGATGAACAACTTTTAGAATACGTCATTCAACAAAGATTCCGGCAAAAAATTAGGGTCAAAGAAATTGAATTTGTTTTTGCTCACAATGGCAGAGAGGCCTTAGAAAAAATTGCAGAATCTCCACCCTTCGATTTAGTGCTAACAGATATTAATATGCCCGAAATGGATGGGCTAACTTTACTAGAAAAGCTCTCAGAAATCGACAATACATTAAAAGCAGTTGTCATCTCTGCCTATGGAGATATGCAAAATATTAGAACTGCCATGAACCGGGGAGCTTTTGACTTTTTGACAAAACCCATTGATTTTCAGGACATGGAAATTACCATTCAAAGAGCCTTAGAAACTGTCAAACAAGTCAGACAAAACTTAACAGAACTCCGACAGGTACAAACCCAACTCATTCAAAACGAAAAAATGGCTTCCGTCGGTCAGTTAGTGGCCGGAGTTGCCCACGAAATTTACAATCCCATCAGCTTCATTATAGGAAACATTGAACACGCCGAAAGCTACTTTCAAGAATTGATGACTGCTCTCAATATTTATCAACAACACAGCTCCCTAAATAATCCAGAGGTACAAACTAAAATTGAAGCTCTTGACCTCCCTTTTCTCTTAGAAGACTTACCACAACTGCTCAGTTCAATGAAAGAAGGAACTGAGCGCATTCGGGGAATCAGCGTTTCTCTCAGGACTTTTTCCCGGACAGATACTAAATCCAAAATTCCTTTCAATATTCATGAAGGAATTGATAGTAGCTTATTAATTTTGAGACATCGGCTCAAAGCGCATGACGGTAAATCCGAAATTAAAGTGATCAAAGACTACGGAGAAATTCCACCATTAGAGTGTTATCCCGGACAGTTAAATCAGGTATTTTTAAATATCATTGCTAATGCCATTGACGCATTGGAAGAGTCGAATGCAGGGCGGAGCCGCGATGAAATTAAGGCGAATCCTAATAAAATTACGATTCGGACTTTCCTTACAGATGAGAGCGACAAGATTATCACTGAGCGTTCAAATTCTCATGTTATAATTTCTATTGCTGACAACGGAATGGGAATGACAGAAGAGGTGAAACAGCGGGTATTTAACCACTTATTTACTACAAAATCTGTGGGTAAAGGGACGGGATTGGGTTTGTCAATTTCACGGTCTATTGTTGAAGAAAAACATGGGGGATGGCTCAGTTGTAACTCTACACCGGGCGAGGGAAGTGAATTTATTATTGAAATTCCCACTTAAGGGTTGGAAACTGATAAAATCAGGATATAGGCACGTCGAGACCAGAAACCGGGTTTCTTCGTAGATACAGCATATTCCATGTATATGTGGTACACACAATCTTGTAGTAAGTAAGGTGCGTCGCCACGGGGGGAGCAAGTTTTTTTGAACCATAGAGTAGCGACGCACCCTACATAACAGTGTACCAACAATATAGCTGCTACTGTGCTTCATGAACCACCGAATATGCTGTATCTAGTGAGAATCTTCAATTTTTCAGAGAAACCCGGTTTCTGAGCGTAAGTCCTGAAAATGATGAGTTTTCTGTAGCAGCAGTGCCTCCATGCCTGCCCCAAACTTACTTACGCTGCAACCCCAGGGGGGCAATCACAGGGGGGCAACCACAGGGGAATTGCCCCTACAACAGAATTAAACTCCTGGCTACTTGCTAACAAGAGCAATTCCATGACAGCTAAAATTTTAGTAATTGATGACGAACCACTTTTAGAATATGTAATCCTTCAGCTATTTCGGCATCAAATCAACAATCAAGAATTTGAGTTTGATTTTGCAATTAATGGACTCCAAGCTTTAGATAAACTGCAAGCTGATGGCTCCTTTGACCTGGTGCTAACTGATATTAGTATGCCCGAAATGGACGGTTTAACTTTGCTAGAGAATCTGCCAGCTATTGACCCGACGCTCAAAGCTGTAGTGGTTTCAGCTTACGGGGATATGCCAAATATTAGAACAGCTATGAATAGGGGTGCTTTTGATTTTTTAACGAAGCCGATTGATTTTGATGACTTAAAAATTACCATTAATAAAACTTTAGAATTTGTGCGACTTGCTAGGGAAAAAGAGCAGCAACTTGCTACAGCGAATGCACAAATCCGCTACCAAGCATTTTACGACGAGCTGACGGGTTTGCCTAACCGCAATTTGCTCTTAAAGGAAATGCGTAGTGGCATGAATTATATAGAATTGGGTCATTTAGAAGCTATTTTTTTTCTGACGCTTAACCGCTATCAAATGGTTAAATATAGTTTAGGTCATTCTAGAGGAGAGCAGTTGCTAGTAGAAGTAGCGCGGCGGTTAGAGGGTTGCGCTCTGAATGCCAATCTTATAGCAAGAGTTGGAGAAGATGCGTTTGCGATTTGGCTGGCAAATATTGCTAATTCTCAGTTAGCATTAGATGCAGCAGAACGCATTCGCCAATCTTTAGAAATGTCGTCTAACTTGAATGGAACTGCGGTTTTTTCTAGTGTTAGTATTGGAATTGCTTTAGGTGCAATTGGCACAGAAGAGCCGGAAGATTTGCTGCGGGCGGCTGATGTGGCTAGGCATGAGGCTTTTGTTCGGGGTGCCGGTAGCGCTGTTGTATTTAATATTGATATGGAGTCGCGAGCTTTAGAGCAACTCCAGTTAGAAACTGACTTGCAAAATGCCATTAATTTGCAACAGTTTTATCTTAATTATCAACCGATTGTATCTTTTGCAACGGGTAAAATAGTGGGGTTTGAAGCGTTGGTAAGATGGCGGCATCCGACCCGCGGGTTGGTTTCTCCGAGCGAGTTTATTCCGGTGGCGGAAAGAACGGGTTTGATTGTGGCACTAGGCGAGTGGGTACTGTCGGAAGCAGTGGCTTGTTTAAGTAGATGGCAGTTGCAATTTCCTAACTATTTGCCTTTAAATATGAGTGTTAATTTATCTGGAATTCAGCTATTTGCTCCTAATTTGTTGCCGCTTTTAGACTCACTGCTGCGAGTGCATAACTTAAAAGGCGAATTTTTGAAGTTAGAGATTACCGAGAGTGTTTTAATGGAAAATGCTGAGGAGGCTGCTGGGGTGCTAGAGCTATTGAAAGCTCGGCATATTAAGGTTTGTTTGGATGATTTTGGCACTGGTTATTCAAATTTATCTTACTTGCAATTGCTGCCGATTGATACTCTCAAAATTGACCGCTCTTTTGTTTGCTGCGTGGAGGAAGGAGGAAAAAATTTGAATTTGCTGGAGGCAATTTTAAATCTGGCGAGTTCTTTGGAATTAGAGGCAATCGCAGAAGGGGTGGAGACGCAAGAGCAACTAATTATACTCCGTTCTTTGGGATGCAATTCCTATCAAGGGTACTTTTTCTCGCGACCTTTGGAGGAGGAAGGGGCTGTTGCTCTGTTGACTGCTGCAACGCTCTTGGGCGATGCTTAAACGGCGGATATTTCAAGGCAAACTCATATCAAAAACAGTCGCTATCGTCATGAATGCTCCGACCTGTTCTACCGCAACAGAAGTTGATTATTTAGTGACTAATGCTGCCGCGCTCGCGGGGAACAGCATCATGGAGAGTAACAACTTACTCTCAACGTAAGTGAGTGGAAGTGTTTTACCGTGAGGCTCTCATGCTGGCTAGGGCTAAAAGAATATCAAGCCAGCAGCAGGAAAAGCCTGAATCGATATTTGATATTAGTATTTTGTGCTTATACTTTTATCATTTGGCATCAGTTAACAGGAGGATTGCGTCGGCAGTGGGCTAAGGATCGCGAATTAAATAACTTATAATTTTAATTGTTATTGTGGGATGGGCGTCCCGCCCGTCCTTTTTGGACGGGCGGGACGCCCATCCCACTTTCAAGAGTGGAAGTTATTTAATTCTCATTCCTAACCAACCTTTAACGACATTTACGCTCTGCCTTATTAGCTTTTAGAACAGCTATACAGCATATTCCATGTATATGTGGTATATAGCCTTTCTCAAAAAGATGAGGTATGATTTATAGATTATATAACCACTTAAACGTATAGGGCTCGCATCCCAACTACGTACCTCATATGAGAGCTCGATCCGCTATATATAATTTTGTAGTAAGTAAGGTGCGTCGCCACCCGTCAATCTGCAAGTTCCATTGAACCTGCTGGTCAAGCGACGCACCCTACATAACTAAATCGTATTTTTTGTGCGGGCTTTCTGGCCCACACCACAGGAACTTTATCAAATTTTAGTTCACAGTTTAAATGTGCAACAGCTTATATCTTACAGATTTTTTGGCTGGTTGCAAGAAAATACGGACGTATAGCATTTCTCAAAAATATGAGGTATGATTGATAGATTAGACATCTCCAAAAACAATTAAAGCCTTTGTGTAACGCCGGCTGTAGGACGTAAATGCAATCATCATAAATTAGCGACTCTGTACGCTCTAATAAGGCTTTGAGATATTTATTGTTGATAATTAAGCCAAAATATCTAGTTATGTGTGTTGGTTTTAACCTGATGATGTAGCAGATATTTTTCATGGTAATATTAGCGCTCTAATTCGCAACCTTACTATTCCACAAATCGTCAACACTACTTGCTCATATTTTTGGGGATTTAACCTAAATCTTTCTTGAACAACTCGAAATATTTTGAGCGAGCGAATTCGATGTTCCACAAAGATTCTTTTAGCCGAAAATGCTTTATTTTGTTCTTTTTGTTCAGTTGTTAATTCTCGATTTTTGAGTTTTTTAATCGGAGTTGTAATTAAAGCTTCTCCAACGTAAGCTTTATCTCCCTTAAATTTTTGTTGAGGGTCAAACTGTGAGCGTTCTTCTCGGAATAAAGTTAGATCGCTTTTCGGTCCAGGTTTCCCTGCCACAACATCAACGATATCTCTACCATCTGGCATGACAATTATTTGACTTTTAAATGTATGATTTTTCTTCTTGCCTGAAAAATATTTTTCTTGTTCATCCTGATCTCCAGGTCTCTCTCTGACTTGTTCGTAGGTATCTACTATTAATTCATATTCTGTGAGAATTTCCTTGACCATTTCATAGTCAGCAGCGTTTTTTTTTACTTGCTCAAGTAAGCTACATGGTAGCAATTCTCCCAATTGAGGCAACCAATAATTAAACGTATCATTAGCTGTAGACTCACTTACTCCAAACTGGATGCCCAGAAGTTGAAAGGTTGTCATATGCCTCAGATAGACCAAGGTTAAAATTATTTGTTCGCGATCGAGATAACTTGGGTTTACGACCGCCTCCACCAGCAATAATTCTAACTTTCTTTGATTCTAGTAAAGCTTGTTTTTCATGGTATAATCGTGACGCGTTTTGGATTAATTGTTGTAACTGTTCATAATCCAGACCAATTAATCGCTGTGTTTCTTGAGGATGCTCTTCAATATGATTGAGTATGTCGCTCATGTTTCTGTGTCAAAAAAGCTTTATGATGTGATATTACCACGAACTGTTACTATTTTGGAGAGGTCTATTATATAACCACTTAAAGTAAGAGGGCTAAAGCCCAACTACGTACCTCATGTTTCTGAGAACCGCTATATGTGCTTCAAATAAAGCCTGTTTTGGCTTTATTTGGGCTTAAAACGGAGTTTTTGTCCTGTTGAGTCCACAGCGAGGAGAACCCACAAGCAGACTTTTAAACTCATTAGTCTTCCTTGCTGTGGACTTAAGCTATTAGCCAGGGACTTAAGTCCCTGGCGGACTGGAGGCTTAAGTGGTCACCAACGAGCAGAGCCGGGAAACGAGGGTAACGGGGGAATTTAACTTCCCGATAAAATCTCTTCGAGTGCTAATTTCAGCGTCGGATATTGGTATTGAAAACCGCTAGCTAAAGTTTGTTTCGGCAATACTTTTTGCCCTTCCAAAACAACTTTTGCCCCGTCTCCCAACAGCACTTCTAAAGCAAAACTTGGCACGGGCAACCAAGAAGGCCTCTGCAAAACTTCCCCTAAAGTTTGGCACAATTCATTCATCCGCACCGGATTCGGTGCTGTCGCATTCAAAACTCCTTCAACTTGCGGATTTTGCAAAGCGTACAAAATTAAATCAACCACATCCTCGCGATGAATCCAAGAAAACCACTGTTTTCCTGTGCCAATCGGGCCGCCTGCAAATAGTTTAAAAGGTGGCAGCATTTTTGCCAGCGCGCCTCCCATTCCCAAAACTATCCCCAGCCGCAAAATTGCCAGCCGCGTTCCCGCATTTTTTGCAGGTTGGGCGGCTGCTTCCCAGTCTTTGCACACTGCTGCTAAAAAATCGTTTCCGGCAGGGCTCGTTTCGTCAAACTCAGCGGTTTCGCTGGTTCCGTAATAGCCGATCGCCGATGCGCTAACTAACACAGATGGCCTAGGATTAGCGTTGACGATCGCCTCGACCAATTTTGCCGTCGTCAGTTTGCGACTGTCCATAATTGCTTGCTGGCGCGCCTCTGTCCACCTTTCCTCCGCAATTGGAACCCCAGCTAAATTGACCACAGCGTCGCAGCCCGCGATCGACTTTTGCCAATCACCAGACTCCGCAGGAGTGTAACCGACAATTTCCAGATTGGGATAAGCTGAAGCGGGAAAAACTCGCCGAGCTCGCTCCGAGTCGCGGGCTAAAACCAGCACTTGATGCCCTTGAGAATGCAGCCTCTCTACCAAACGGCTACCTACAAATCCCGTTGCTCCCGCGATCGCTACTTTCATTTTTTACCCGCAATGCACATCAACAGTAGTTTAGACGATCGTCCAAACTTGTTTTGAATTATACAAAAATCAACAGCAGCCTCGATCGCCTCCCCACAAGCCAAGTGTATTTTCATTAAACTGATAAAGGACGCGAGGAACACAAACCATGCCTGCAAAAAAATCAAAGCTTCTAATTGCTGCCTCCATCGCCGCAGCAGGTAGCGCTGCGGTCTACTTTTACTTCCAGGGTTTGAGCCAAAAAGTATCCAACCCTCAAGACAGCGCCAAAGTTGTACCTGACGAAGCAATGATGGCCGCCTTCGTCTCCCCTAATCCCCAAGCGCTGTCAAAGTTGCAGCGATTTGGCACGCCAGGGGCTCAAAAGTTGGTCGGTCAGGGTTTGAAGACCTTTCAAGAACAAAGCTTGGCAGGCACTCAAATTGACTTTGACAGGGACTTAAAGCCTTGGCTGGGGGGGGTGATGGTCGCTTTGCTGCCCCCTGATGCTGCGGCGAAAACCGAGCCTCCTAAGCTGCTGGTAGTAGTCAGCGTGAAAAATAAAATTAGCGCTTGGAATTTTGCTAATAAATTAAAATCTCAGCCCGGTGCAACTACTCAAGAAACCGAGTATAAAGGAGTTAAAATTTTTGAGATTGCAGAGCCAACTGGCAAGCGCTACAGTGTGGCTTTGCTGGACGACCAATTAGTGATGGCTCCTTTGAGAAAGCCTGTGGAATTGGCGATCGATACTTTTAAAGGAGAACCCTCTCTCGCTACGCAGCAGAGTACAACTAAGTTTTTTGCAGAGAGTGCTGGTGTCAAAAATCCGATCGCAACTGTTTATATTGCTGACTATCCGGCGGCAATTGAGCAATTGAAAGCTAATTTGCCCGCAGATATCCAGTTGCCTTGGACTGTGTTTTCGCAATTCAAACAAGTCAAGTCAATGGTTGCGGGAATTGGGGCGGATAGTGAGGGATTGAGGGTAAAAACTATTGCTCAGTTAGACCCTAAATTTGTTCAGCAAAATCCCCAATTCGCCTCGAAATTGTTGCCCAGATTTCCGGATGAAACTATTGCTTTAGTCGGCGGCAAGGGAATCGATCAAATTTGGTCGCAAGCAACCGCTGAGGCAAAAGATAGTCCGGAAGTTGACAGGGGAGTTCAGCAGGTGAGGAGTAGTTTTAAGCGGTTGGATTTGGATGCGGATCGGGATGTTTTCGGTTGGATGAACGGGGAATTTGCGATCGGGGCGATCGGTTCCAATCAAGGGATTTTGTCTGAGTTGGGAATGGGGGCGGCGATGATTTTTGAAACCAGCGATCGTCCTGCTGCCGAAGCAACTCTGAAAAAACTCGATGCGATCGCCAAAAGCAATCCTACAGTCAGCGTCGCCCCCAGAACCGTTGAGGGGAAAGAGGTTACGGAGTGGCAAATACCCCAGCAAGGCACTTTATTCGGGCACGGTTGGCTGAATGAAAATTCTGTGTTTGTAGCTTTCGGCGGGCCTTTAGTTGATGTGATTACTTCGACGCCACCGCAACCGCTAAGCAGCAGTCCGAGTTTTCAGGCGATCGCCACTTCTTTACCGCAGGCCAACCAAGGTTACTTTTACATAGATATGGAAAAAACCATGTCTTGGGCTAACCAATATTTGCTCGCAGTACAGCCAAATTTAGTTTCGCCGCCCGTCGCTGAATTGCTGAATTCTCTCCGAGGAGTTAGCGTAGCCACAGCTTCTACGCAACCGACAACTGCTGAGTTGGAGATGCTGTTTGCCTTGAAATCTCACAATTAGGGAATCGGTAATCGGGAATCGGGAATTAATAATTCTTCCTTCTATCCTTCTATCCCTTAAATCCGGTACACTGCTTTGTTGCCGGACTTTTTTCTTACTAAAAAAGTTGCTGCCTCTCTAGGGAGGGCAGCTACTCAAATAAAGCATCTTAAAGTCTCTCAAAACTTCAGAATTAACCTTCAGACATCCCTGATTTATTCGGCAATTGCAAATCATCCGGGTCTACGTAGTGACAAACTGCTTTGTCCATGCAAATCAATGCCCAGCCGGATTTATCGATGCTCATCAACTTGTAAGAAGCTGGCTGAATAAAGAAACCTTTGTGGTTGCGGGTTGCGGGTTTGATGTTAACGTGGCTGTCAGTGCTCATGTTTTTACAACTCCTAGTATTATCGTAGTAAAATCTGAAAACCGCTGAGCGGGTTTGTCAATCGTCTAAGTTTTCAAATACTAGCACTGACTTTCTGAGTTTTCCATAAAGTTATTTATTGATTTATTACGATATCGTAATAAACCGCAAAGCCGATTTCCTCGATCCCCGCCCAAAAATCGACTTGTTTGCGCGGTTACGGCTCCAGAAGCCACTGTTTAACGCGGGCGAGACTCTTCCAGTCGGGTTTTCTCTTTAATCCTTCTTCAAAATTTTTTTTAACTTCGTCGAGCAACTCTTCGGAAGCCATCAGGAGTTGCTGAGCCACTTCTACGTGGGGGCGCACTCCTTTTTCTTTGAGATCGAGGATCGCTACTGCTAGGTTGATGCGAGCTTGGGGGTCGTGAGGGTTCAATTTAACGGCGGTTTTTGCTGCCTTGTGAGCCGGTGCGGGTTTATTTTCTAAAAGGTAGAGCCACGCGAGGCTAGCCCAGGCATTGCCATTTTTGGGAGCTTTTTCGCACACTTCTTTAAACACGGGGATCAGATTAGCCGGGGCTTCGCCAGCTTGGTAGCGATCGAAACCGTCTTTAAACAATTCTTCAGGGGTCATTCGATTTTAGATTTGGGATTTAAGATTTTAGATCGGAAAGAGCATTGGGCGCGGGACGCAGCAAGGCAGTCCGAGGCATTCTCAGCAATTAGCAATTACCACTCCCCAATGCTCTATTTTCCGATTTATGCAGAAAAAGAACTGCCACAGCCGCAAGTTTGAGTGGCGTTGGGGTTGGTAAACTGAAAGCCGCCCCCGATCATAGCATCGCTGAAGTCGAGAACCAAACCGTAGAGATAAAGAATGCTCTTGCGATCGCAAACTACCTGAAAACCGTCGTAGTCGAACACTTCATCGTCGGATTTGACAGTGCTCGGATCTGCGAAATCCATCACGTAAGACATACCAGAGCATCCGCCCTGGCGCACCCCTACCCGCAAGCAGAGGTCTTTACCTTGTTTTTCTCTCAGAGCTAAAACTTGACGGAGAGCAGAGTCCGTCATTTGAATTCCACGCTTTTGTGAAGTGGCTTGAGTCATGATTTGCCGAACTCCTGAGATTGTCTAATGGTAAGAGTTTAATCTTATCCCTCCATTGTACAGGCATTCGCCAGAAGGCTTTCGGTTAGACGCTGAAGGCAGAATTTTTAGCTTCTAATTTTTAATTCCCGCAGGGCCTCGTTCCCCAGCTTGATGTCCTCTCCCCCTATAGGGTTTATGATTGAGAAGCAGCGGTTGACCGGCTACCGGCACCGCAACAATGCTTCACTCAACGGGCTTACTCTATGGCAGCGCTGAATCGCTCTACTCTTCGTCGGCTACAAAACTTACCTCAAATTCCCAGCGTGTGGGAGGGCGATCGCCGACCCTTATCTCATGCTGACTCACACATGATGATAGATGACGATGACGTTCTAGAAGCTGGTGGCGAGTGCATTCTCTGGGTCGATGGCTCCGAAGGAGTCGTGAGGGCTATGGACATGGTAGGCCCAGATGCCGGCCCAGAGGCGATCGTCCGGGCTCTGCTACGGGCAATGGAACATCCCCAAAGTCCGGCTCCCGCAGTCCGCCCCCAAAAAATAGTAGTCAAAAACCGAGAAATTCAATTTTATCTGCGGGGCGTACTTCAAGATTTAGGCATTTCCATTGACTACGTGCCGGAATTGCCCTTAATTGACGAAATATTTCGCGGCATGGAAGAAGTCGCCATCAACAGACCTCCTGAGTTGCCCCCTCAGTATGCTGAAGTTTTAATGGAAAAAGCTGCTCAAATTTGGCAAGATGCTCCGTGGCGGACTTTGAGCGAACACCAAATTATATCTATTGAAATCAATCAGTGGGATGTCGCCAGCCTCTACGTTTCCGTATTGGGGCAAGGCCGAATGGATTACGGAGTTTTACTGTACCGTTCTCTAGAATCCTTGAAACGGTTTCGAGAACGAGTCGTCAACGATGAATCTTTTGAAGATTTAGAACAGGCTTTTTTAGGGCAAGACTGTTTGTTTCTCACCTTTGAAAGTGCAGGAGATATTGATGAGGACGACGACGAAGAAATTGATTTAGCCGATTTGCCTCCATCGGAAATTGAACCAAATTTCGGCAACCTGCATCCTTTAGAAGGATTGCGATCGATTCTTTACGAAGAAGAAGCCCTCACGATGTTAGTTGCTCTCGAAGCATTTCACCGCTTTTTCCGCAACGGTCGCCGGAAATTGGGCTCAGACACTTTTCCCAGTCTCAGCAGCCGCTACCGCATCCCTGTTCCGCAGTCTGACGGAGAAATTCAACAGGTATCTGTTAAAGTTTCCACGATGCCCGAGGTGTCCGACGAATTATTTCAGATGCTCGGTGATGACGAGGATGATGACGATGATGAATTTGACAAGCCACTGCTGCGGGACGATTTGGTGCCGCAAAATTCATTTTTGAGTCTCGGCGCCGTACCTTGGGAAACGATAGATTTCCTGCGCCAAAGCGTGCAGTTTCACCAAGGTGCAGAAATTGATATTAATACCGCCGGAGATGGTTTGCCGGTGGTGATGATCCAAACTTCTCATCCGAAGGCAAAAACTATGATTCAGGATTTGAAAGAAGCTGGAGGGGTGAAGGGAATTGGTTTTAATCCGGGCGAAAATCCTTTTCAGGACGAGCAATACGACTTGGGTATTTTGCAAACTAAAAATGGGGATCTGTATTTGTTTGGGGAGTTTAATGAAGACGATCCGGTGCATCAGGAAGCTCGCAAGAAGTGGGACCGCCGCTGTAAATTAACCAACGGTTGGTGCGGTTTGATTATTGCTAAAGGGTTGATGGGTGCTTCTCGCGGTCAGCCTCAGTTTAAGGATATGATCGCTTTGCTTGAGGTGCGCTGGGTGTCTGCTAAAGACTTGGGAATTGGGCCACTTCAGTTGATGCCGATGTTTTGAAGGAAGAAGGAAGAAGAAAGAAGGAAGAAGGAAGAAGGAAGAAGGAAGAAGGAAGAAGGAATATGTAAAAGTAATTTGTAAGGTGCGCCCCAGCGCACCCTAGGTTTTAAATTATTAAGGAGAATGACTATGTCAAATTCAACTCAAAAGCGAGAAGTGTTAGTCGCCCTTGATGCTGAATTCGCGGAGAAAATAGACCAGCTTACTGATGATTGGACGGAGGCGATCGAACAAGCTCTCCGGCTCTGGTACGCTAAGCAAATAGAAGATAAGTTGCGGAAGTTTTATCAAAACCGCAGCCAAGAAGATATTGAGTTTGAGGAAGAATGGGCAACATTTGCTCAGGAACAAATGGAAGAAATTTTAATAGAGGAAGGTCTTTGATACAATGACAGAAGCTTATCCGCGACAAGGCGAAGTTTATCTTGTTAGAGCTTTGCGAACGATCGGAGATACCAAAAAGCGTCCTGTTGCTGTCGTTTCCATAGATAGCCGGAATGAATTGAGCCGTACTGTACTGATTGTCCCTTTTACTAGCGATTTAAGAGGGGGCGAAACTCCGACTCGGGTTTTGATTACGGCACGGTGAAGGAGGTTTAGAATCTGACTCGCTGGCTGTCTGCGAGCAAATTATAACTGTCCAAAAGACTTATCTAGAACAAGGCCCTTACGGTCAACTTAGTGCTGATGTCCTAGCAAGAATTCAGAGGGCTGTACAAGTGTCGATCGGCATTTATGAACTTTGAATGTTTCGGAAATTCTAAATTTTGTTACAATTTGTAAAAATACTGTAAAGGATAGGTAAAATGCGGGTTGCGATCGCAGGTGCGGGACTGGCTGGAATGACCACAGCAGTCGATTTAGTGGAGGCCGGCCACGAAGTAGAAATTTTTGAATCCCGCCCCTTTGTCGGCGGCAAAGTCGGCAGTTGGGTAGATCCAGACGGCAATCACGTTGAAATGGGTTTGCACGTCTTCTTCGGCTGCTATTATAACTTATTTGCCCTGATGAAAAAAGTGGGAGCATTTGACGATTTGCTCCTCAAAGAACACGTCCACACTTTTATCAATCGAGGCGGCGAAACTGGTTCTTTAGATTTTCGCTTCCCCGTCGGTGCTCCTTTCCACGGATTGAAGGCATTTTTCACGACATCTCAGCTATCCGTACAAGACAAAATTCAAAATGCGATCGCCCTGGGAACTAGCCCCATCGTCCGAGGTTTGATAGACTTTGACGGGGCAATGAAAACTATCCGCGATTTGGATAAAATTAGCTTCGCTGACTGGTTCCGCAGCCAAGGTGGCAACCAAAACTCGCTCAAAAGAATGTGGAATCCGATCGCCTACGCACTGGGTTTTATCGACACAGAAAATATTTCAGCCCGGTGTATGTTGACAATATTTCAATTCTTTGCATCAAAAACCGAAGCCTCTGTCATGCGGATGCTGGCCGGTTCTCCCAACGAATATTTGCACAAACCAATTGTGGAATATTTGGAAAAGAAAGGAGCAAAAATTTACACGCGGCGCCGAGTCCGAGAAATTCAGTTTGAAGAAGGCGAAAAAACCAGCGTGACAGGCTTGCTAGTAGCTAACGGCGAAACAGAAGAAAAGATTACCGCAGACGCTTACGTTTTCGCCTGCGACGTACCGGGAATTCAGAAAATATTGCCCCCAGCTTGGCGCAAATGGTCGGAATTTGACAACATTTATAAATTAGATGCGGTGCCGGTCGCTACAGTACAATTGCGGTTCGACGGTTGGGTAACGGAACTGGAAGACGAAGCCAAGCGCAAACAGTTGAGCCACGCTGTAGGAATCGATAATTTGCTATATTCAGCAGATGCAGATTTTTCTTGTTTTGCAGATTTGGCGCTGACAAGTCCCAAGGATTATTACAAAGAAGGACAAGGTTCCCTGTTACAGTTAGTGTTGACGCCTGGAGATCCGTTTATTAAACAAAGCAATGAGGCGATCGCCCAACACGTACTAAAACAAGTTCAGGATTTATTCCCCTCAGCGCGGGAATTAAATATGACATGGTACAGTGTAGTTAAGCTCGCTCAATCTTTGTATCGCGAAGCACCGGGCATGGATGTTTTCCGCCCCGCTCAAAAAACGCCGATCGCCAATTTCTTTCTAGCAGGAAGTTACACTCAGCAAGACTACATTGATAGCATGGAAGGAGCAACTCTTTCAGGCCATCAAGCAGCTAAGGCAATTCTCGAAGCTTACAGTCATTAGTCATTAGTCGTCTCTCGTTTTCTCTCGTTCCCAGGCAATGCCTGGGAACAAAAAAGAAACAATTCTTCAATCTAAAATCTAAAATCTAAAATCTAAAATCGCATGACTGATTGGTTAGAACACAGCGTCCAAATCGAAGTAGCAATTCCCATCGAATTAGCGTGGCAACTCTGGTCAGACTTAGAGCAAATGCCGCGCTGGATGAAGTGGATCGAATCAGTTCGCATTCTCGAAGACAACCCGGAACTGTCGCGCTGGAAACTCGCAACTGGCGGGTTAGAATTTAGCTGGCTTTCTCGGATTCTCAAAGTTGTGCCGCATCAGATAATTCAGTGGGAATCGGTAGACGGTTTGCCAAATCGGGGTGCGATTAGATTTTACGATCGCAAAAGCAGCAGCATTGTCAAAATGACAGTAGCTTATGGAGTTCCCGGCTGGCTGGCAAAATTGATGGACAATTCATTTATAGCGCGAGTAGTTGAATCGACTCTTATGGCTGACTTAGAAAGGTTTAAAGAGTATGCTCTGAAAGTGAAAGCGACATCTTAAATTCTGAGGACTAAAGTCATGACTACTAACCAGTTTGTAGTAAGGACTTCAGTTCTTTAATTTCTAATTTAGGACTTATGCACCCGAACAAAGAAACGGGGTTTTTGAACCGAGATTGAAAGTTTTAAGCAAATATTTTGGTTACAAACTCGGTTTCTGTTCGCCCGTGCGTCCAGGAGTATAATTGTAACGCGAGAGTCGATAGCCCTTTTGCCTCAGTATCATAGAAAGATGCTGCTGATTCCTTCTCGCTTCAGTTATGAGTTACTGCCTAAACCCCGCCTGTCAAAACCCGCAAAATGCCGACCGTACCCTATTCTGCCTGAATTGCGGCTCCAAACTGTTGCTCAGAGAGCGTTACCGCGCCATCAAACCCCTCGGGCGCGGCGGTTTCGGCCGCACTTTTTTAGCAGTAGACCAAGACAAACCTTCAAAACCGCGCTGTGCAATTAAACAGTTTTTCCCCCTATCCCAAGGTACCAGCAGCAGCGAGAAAGCAGCAGAATTATTCAACCGAGAAGCAGTGCGGCTGGACGAGTTGGGGAAACACCCGCAAATTCCCGAACTGCTGGCGCACTTTCAGCAGGAACGCTATCAGTATTTGGTACAGGAATTTATAGAAGGTCACAATTTACAGGAAGAGTTGACCCGGACTGGGCCTTTCAGCGAAAGTCAGATTCTCAGTCTGCTGAAGGATTTATTGCCAGTATTGCAGTTCGTACACGATCGCAGTGTAATTCACCGAGATATTAAACCTCCCAATATTATCCGCCGCCGCCTTTCTCAAACTCCGATCATTTATACTTACCCAACATTAACCGGGGAATTAGTTTTAGTTGATTTTGGCGCTGCAAAAGTTGTGGAGGGTTTGAGAGAAACCGGTACAGTCATCGGTTCTCCCGAATTCGTCGCGCCGGAACAAATTAGAGGTCAAGCGGTTTATGCCAGCGATTTGTATAGTTTGGGAGTAACTTGCCTTTATTTGCTGACTCAAATATCTCCTTTTGATTTGTTCGATATCAATCAAGATGTTTGGGTTTGGCGAGACTTTTTGAAGGTTCAAATCGATCCGAAATTAAGTCGCATCCTCGACAAAATGATCGAACCAAGTCTCAGTCGCCGCTACAAATCTGTAGCTGAAGTCTTGAAAGATTTGCAGTCGGCGGGGGCGGGCACGGAGGCAGCGCCCCTACCAGCGCCTAAAATTTCCGTGCCGCAGAGAACCCCTGTGGTGCAGAATGCAGTGCCGTCAACGGTTGCAGGCACAATTATACCTGTGCCGCCGATGCAGCGGGTTGTTCCCGCACGCGCGCCCACTTGGAGGTGCGTTCATACTCTGGTAGGGCATTCTAATGCTGTTACGTCGGTAGCTTTCAGTCCCGACGGCGCGACTTTAGCTAGCGGCAGCGAGGACAAGACGATTGAGATGTGGAAGTTGGATGCGGGTAAGCGGTGGTACACTCTTACGGGTCATTCTGACTGGGTGACTTGTGTGGCATTTAGTCCTGATGGCGCGACTTTGGCTAGTGGCGGCCGTGATAAAATGATTCATATTTGGGATTTGAATAAGGGTAAGTGGTGGTACACTCTCACGGGTCATTCTGACAGGGTTTCTGCTGTGGCGTTTAGTCGGGACGGTCAGGTTTTGGCTAGCGGCAGTCGGGACAAAACTGTGCAGTTGTGGAATTTGAATAAGGGAAGGCGGATGTCGGCTTTGACGGGTCACGCTGGCGGGGTGGAGGCTGTGGCTTTTAGTCCTGGCGGGGAGTTTTTGGCTAGCGGCAGTCGGGACAAGACTGTGCAGTTGTGGGATTGGCAAAATGGTCGATCGATTTGTACTCTGGCAGAACACGGGGATTGGGTGCGGGCGATCGTTTTTGCGGAGAACTCCCCCAACTCCCTTGCGGGCCCGACTCCCCCCAGCCCCCCCTTGGTAAGGGGGGGAGTAGGAGAAGGATTGATGGCGACGGGGAGTCGGGACGGTACGGCGAAGCTGTGGCGGGTGGACGCACAGGGGCGAGGGACGCTGTGGCGGAGTATGAGGGACAATTCTGGGGATGTTTTGTGTGTGGCGTTTAGTCCCGATGGTCTGGTTTTGGCGACGGGGAGTCGGGATGGCACGATTTATTTGTGGGATGCGGGTACGGGGGGTTTGCTGGAAATTCTGACGGGCCACGGGGGGGAGGTTTTGTCGGTGGCGTTTAGTGCTGATGGGCGGAGTTTGGCTAGCGGTGCGGGCGATCGAACTGTGAAAATTTGGCGGCGGATTGGGGATTAGGGGCGATGTCAAGAGTGTCCGTCTAAAAAATCTGATATTTATGCTTGACAGGCGATCGAATGTTCTGCTACATTAGAAATTCGTGAGGACGCATAGCTCAGTTGGTTAGAGCACTACGTTGACATCGTAGGGGTCACTGGTTCGAGTCCAGTTGTGTCCATGAATTTCCATGCTTTAGCAGTCAAGGGTTTTAGGTTTGCCCTCCTAGCAAAAGTTCCGTTTTCCGCTCATCTGTCGCTCAATCTTGCTCAAGAGCATAGCTAAGTATTTCCAAAACCACCTCTATATCAGCCAAGTCCGCCCTCGACTTTTTACGCCGCGCTCTCAACTGGTTGAGCAAGTCGGCTGGTTCTGGAAAATCGGGAAAATTTTTGATGGGTGCATCATTTTTTGGGTAGTAATGGTAGTCATAAATACGTAGTGATGGAAAAATTATTCAGCTCGACATTCATTATAGTGATGAATGAAATACCAAATGGCTCCGATCTGATTTTCTAACTTTTTTGATAAAGAAAGAGTCCGCCTTACAAGTCTTGAAACTCTTTGACGTAAAGTATTATTAAACCTTTCGATATGATTCGTTTTTCCACTGCCTCGATCGACGGGTGTGTGACGGGTAGATGCAAAGACGTTCTCATCGGCTGCCCAAAAGTCAGTATAACAAACAGCACATTGGCGATAGACGGGTGGTAAAGATTCCCAAAGTTTTTGTGCCGCTTGGGGAGTGCGGTCTCGAATATATACCCCGACAATTTCTCTCGTTTTCCTATCTAGGGCAAGCCAGACGAGCGTGTTCGTTATCTTTTTTTTCCAAAAAAGACCACAATTCATCACACTCAATGGCTAATTTCCCTTTGGTTTTCGGAGAAACCTTTACTTGGCGAGGAGTTTGAGCATATTTATTATTTACATATTTTTGCAGCAAACTGGGGGAAAATCCTACTGAACGAGCCATCCCAGCCAGCGATATTTTTTCAAGTAAAAGTCGAGCTATTAAAATTTTAGTCTGTTCATAAACAATTTTTCTAGTAGGGTGAGCGACCAACTATTTGCCACATTGTTTGCACTTGAATTTTTGTTTTTTATTATGGTTACTACCATTCTTTAGGTTTTTTTATCCTTGGCAGTAGAACAATGTTTCCCTGATAAAACATTTAATACATATTCCATATTTCCTAAATTCACGCAATTTTTGTGCATTTAGTTTTTTGTGAAATAATACCATTTTGGGCTACCTACTTATCTAGAAATATTTGATAGCTGCTATAATTTTTCCTTAACCAAAAATGACCCAATTATGACCCATCAAGTTCAAGTCTGTCGATATACAAGCTAAAAAATACCTGCTATCACTACATACAGCATATTTCATGTATATGCGGTACACACAATCTTGTCGCAAGCATCGGTGCGTCGCCACCAGTCAATCTGCAATTTCCATTCAACATGAGCAGCGACGCACCCTACATAACACGTACCGCACAATTAAGGCTGATACTGTACTTAATGAACCACCGAATATGCTGTATTTATGACTACCCAAATACTGTAAAGCTATTCACGGTAATGATGGCTATATGTATGCCTTGTCAACTTTTGTTCAGTAAATCGGCAATTAAAGGCGTAGCGATCGCCTTGCACGATCTCAAGCAGAAGCCGCTAACCGGATTAAAGACGAATTTTTAGCGGTGATCTCGGATGAGTTGCGATCGCCCGTTTGCTGACAACTGAATGGCTGAGCTTTTGGCATACTGTATATAGCCTCGATCGGTAACATGAGGTGCTCTCGCGGGCATAGGCCTGGAGTGGGCATAGGACACAGGCCTGGAGTGGGCATAGGGCATAGGACTCGTCCCTATACCTCACAACGCTTGAGAACCGCTATATTAGGACTTACGCACCAAAAGCCTAAAACCTCGATCGCCCCTGGCGCCCCAGTAGGGGGGGAACAGTTAAAGTCCTTTTTTAGGGGGCTAGGGCGATCTCTGCGTCAGTCTTGTATATCTTGATTCCCTAACAATAACTGTCATAATAAGTAAATAGGCAGGACTAACCGCAATGAATGTAGAACGTACACACTCCTTGAACGATCGAGAAGAGCTTACAGTAAATTTTTCTCAAGAGCTGTGTACGGACTGCCAACCACTCGAAGCACGACGATTTGCGGTGATAGTCGATCACATGTCTGAGGCCTTTATTTCTATTAATTCAGAGTGGCACTGCACCTATGTCAACCATAAAGCAGAGCAGCTTTTAAACAGGAAGCGGCAACACCTGATAGGCAAAAATATATGGACTATATTTTCGATCGATCTTACCTCCGAGCTATACAAGTATTGTCATCAAGCGATTGCCACGCAAACAGCGATCGAGCTTGAAGAACACTATCCCTCACTCAACAAGTGGTTGAGAATTCGCCTCATCAAGAGTGAAGATGGCTTACTTATTTACTTCCAAGACACGACTGAAACATCTCAACTCGATCGACAATTGAAATCCGAAATCGCCAAGTGCCAGCAGGTGGAAGCCACTCTTCAGGAAAAACAGGACTTTTTGAAGGCAATTCTACACAACGTTCAAGCTGGCATTGTAGCTTGCGATGCCGAGGGCATATTGACGGTATTTAACCAAGCAGCAAAAGATTTTCATGGAGTACCTCAGCAGCCAGTTCCACCGGAGCAATGGGCCCAGTATTATGACTTGTATTTGCCCGACGGCAAAACACCGATGAATACAGAGGATATTCCCCTGTTTCAGGCATTGCAAGGACACAAAGTCCGTGATGTGGAAATGATGATTGTTCCGCAGCAGGGAACTGCGCGATTGCTGTTAGCCACTGGACAGGCAATTATTGCCGCAAACGGCGAAAAACAGGGTGCAGTTGTGGTGATGCACGACATTACAAAACGCAAGCAGGCAGAAACTGCTCTGCGTGAGGGTGAAGCGCAATTATCCAGCATTTTCCAAACTATTCCTGATGGCATCACTATTCTAGATTCTAGCGGACAGATTATAGCTGCAAATAGGGCAGCAGAGAGCATTTTAAGATTGACTCGCAGCGAAATTGTGGAGCGAGGCTATAACGATCCATCCTGGTTGATTACAAACGTTGAGGGTCATCCTTTCCCAGAAGAAGAATTGCCGTTTGCGAGGGTGATGCAAACAGGTGAGCCGGTTTATGGTATTGAACATGCCATTAACCATGCCGATGGAACTCGCAGGATTCTCTCGATCAATGCTTCTCCTTTGTTTAACGCAGAGGGACAAATTATCAATATCATTGCTGCTTTCAGCGACATTACTGAACGCAAGCAAACCGAAGACGAACGAGTACAGCTTGTTCAAGAACAGGCAGCCCGTGCTGTAGCAGAGAATTCTCAACAACAATCAGCATTTTTAGCCAAAGTGAGTGCTGTCCTTTCGTCTTCACTAGACTATGAACAAACTCTCCAAAGCGTTGCAAAGCTGGCAGTTCCTTATTTTGCAGATTGGTGTAGTGTCGATCTGCTCAATGACGACGATCGCACAATCGATCGGGTTGCAGTTGCTCATTGCGATCCCGAAAAAGTGATTTTTGGCTGGGAGTTGGCTCAACGCTTTCCCAGACATCTCGATGATGGCTATGGCATTGCTAAAGTCATACAAACAGGACAGGTTGAAATTGGGATTGAGATTACAGATGAACAGTTAGTTGCCGCAGTGTCAAATGCTGAATACCTAGAAATCATACGTGGAGTTGGGTTAAAGTCCTGCATCATTGCACCGCTACAGGCACGCGGGCGCGTGTTGGGTAGCATTACTTTTGTGTTTACTGAATCCGATCGCCGCTATCGCCTGGAAGACATTGCCCTGGCTGAAGATTTGGCTCAGCGAGCAGCGATCGCCATTGATAACGCTCGTCTTTATAATGAAACACAACAAGCGAAATTAGCCGCCGAACTCGCTGCTAACCGGACGGCTCGACTGCTGGCGGTGATGACAGCTTTGTCTGAATCGCTAACTTCGGCTCAAGTGGCTCAGGTCATTATTGAACAGGGAATGTCTGCACTGGGAGCAAGTTGTGGTTTGGTTGCGGTATTAAACCAGGAGGCAAGCGAACTGGAGATTATTCAAGCGATCGGGTACGAGCACGCAGGAGAATTTCCGCGCAGTTTTTCGATTCATGCACCCTATCCCCTTGCAGAAGCCGTGCGAACTGGGCAACCTGCTTGGCTAGAAACTATCGAAAACCGAATTGCCCGTTATCCTGATTTAGCCCAAGCTTATGCCAAGGTTGGTTCAAAAGCCTGGATTTCGGTACCCTTGTTGGTTGAAGGACAAGCCGTGGGTGGACTGTCGCTGAGTTTTGCAACCGTTCCCCAGCTTTCCGAGAGCGATCGGGCTTTCGTTTTGGCACTGGCACAGCAGTCGGCGCAGTCGATCGACCGAGCACGGCTATACGAGTCAGAACGGCAAGCACGCGCACAAGCAGAAGCAGCTAGCCGAATTAAAGATGAGTTCTTAGCTGTCTTGTCGCACGAATTGCGAACTCCGCTGAATCCGATTCTGGGTTGGACTCGGCTGCTGCGAAGGGGAACCCTGGATTCTGGCAAGACGGCGGTAGGTCTCGAAACAATTGAACGCAACGCCGAGTTGCAAGTTCAACTGATTGAGGACTTGCTGGATATTTCTCGCATTCTGCAAGGCAAGCTGAATTTGTACTCTAGTCCTATTAATTTGAAAACAACTCTTAAAGCTGCGATCGAAACAGTGAGTTTAGCGGCCGAAGCGAAAAAAATTCAAATTCAAACTCAGCTAGAACCCTATGTGGGCGATGTGTTAGGAGATGCTACCCGATTGCAACAGGTTGTCTGGAATTTGCTCACCAATGCCATTAAGTTCACCCCAACTGGAGGTCGAGTTGAAGTTGAGCTAAAAACGATTGATTCCTGTGCTCAAATTCAAGTCAGGGATACAGGGAAAGGGATTAAGCCCGAATTTATTCCCTATGTCTTTGACACATTTCGACAAGCCGATAGCAGTATTACGAGAACATTTGGTGGGTTAGGGCTGGGATTAGCGATCGTGCGTCACGTCGTTGAGCTACATGGTGGAACTGTCAAAGCCGAAAGTTTTGGAGAAGGACAGGGATCAACATTTACTGTCACGCTTCCCTTATTAGCCAGAAGCAATGATGCAAACAGTTAGCAGAAGGGCAATCTATCGCTAAATGCTTGCTCTTCACCCTTGGCTAGATTATGTATTCTGGCCAAGGGTGACGAAATAGACAATTTAGATTTAGTTCAATGTATTTTGGATCGAGCGGGAGCCACAGAGATATCTGTATCTTCAGCAACCGATGCACTACAACAACTTACTAAATTTAAGCCAGATGTTTTGATTGCTGATATTGGAATGCCAAAAATTGATGGCTGTAAGTTGATTTGTCAAATCATACAACTATCCACAGAGGAGGGAGGACAGATTCGGGCGATCGCCCTCACAGCCTGTGCAGGTGAGACAAATCAACAGCAAGCACTAGCAGCCGGATTTCAAAGGCATCTTCCCAACCCTGTCGATCCTGAAACCTTAGTACAGACAATTGAGCAATTGCTTCATCAAATTGATAGAATTAATCGGCTTTAATCTGTGTTTATCTGCCCTCATCTGCGGTGAAAAAAAGAGAATTTGTCGGGCCGCCCCGGACAAGGGATTCACGCCCATTTACGCAGAGGTCGAGAATAAAGATAGGAATAATTCCGATGCTAACAGATTTGATATGATGGTTGAGTGTCAGGGTAAACGCATCTAAATTAAGTTGACATAAAATCATATTTGTGCATGAGTTATTTTCTGACAAAACCATTCTTA
>JAUBST010000012.1:0-176213 GCA_036702215.1 Microcoleus sp. F6_B6 | reverse complement strand
CGACTCAATTTTCAACAAGGAATTCACGCTCTATCCCTTATCCAGAGTGCTTTGTAGCCCGGTTGTCACCCCTTGAGTGATGGCGGTCACTATGCCCACCATACAATATTTGGAAGCAGAATTACCCTGTAATATCAACTCCAGTAGCATCGGAATTAATACTACCCACAGTCAGGACACGGCAGTGCCGTGTCCCTACCACAATTAATTTTAGGGACACGGCACTGCCGTGTCCTCAGTATCATTCCGATGCCACCGGAAACTATATAATTAGATGCGCGATTCTTGACCTAAAATTCGACCAAAACTTCCTCCGCGCCGCCCAACAAACCCTGCGCCGCCTCTAACATACTCTCAGCAACATCTTTCAAATCTTCGCGACTTGCCAGATAAGTTTTCAAAGCTTCTAACGGTTCTATACTATTATTAGCATTCAATTCTGGCAACCGCGGTCTCGCTAGCTGACTGACTAATTCCGGCTGAATTGTGTAGCTGTGCGCTTCGCCCAAAAGTGCGTGCAATTCTGCGGTATCGATTAAATCCAATTGTTCCGATCGCAATTGGTAAATCAATCTCACAACCGCGTCTTGTATCTCTTTCTTGCCAATAGCTTTAACTAACTCGGCTTGCGGGTTTTCCGATTCGGAAACATTCACTTTAATAGTCTGAAACACCCGCACGGGCAAAGTGCAAAATTCCCACTCAGCTTTTCCCCGTTCCAAATTAACTAACACAAAACCTTTATCTTCTTTCTCTTCGCTAAAGTCAACTCGTTCGATACTTCCCGGATAAATTACGGGCGGATTGTTGTCAGCATTGAGATTTTGGTGTTTGTGAACGTGGCCGAGAGCAACGTAATCAAAACAAGGGCGAGTTAGCATGGAAACGGGAATGTTAAAACCTTTACCAACTGCTAAAAAACGTTCTGCACCCAAACTCGCTTTATCTGCCATTAAATGCGCTAAAAGTACGGTTGGTATGTCGGGGTTGAGGCGGCGAATTTCGCCTTCCATTGCGATCGTCAGTTTTTCGGTTAATAATTGGTTAACATCGCCCATAGACAGGCTTTCAGTCTCGGAACGTGTCATTAAGGTCGATCGAGTCAACCAAGGTAACGTTACCACCTGTACGGGCCCGCTGCGGGTTTGAATCAGGTGAGTGTCCAGGCGATCGCCTACAATAAACTTAGGTATCCCCAAAGTCCGGTAAATTCCCAAACTCGCGCCGCCTTGTCCCTGAGAATGTTGGTCGTGATTTCCTACTAGCAAAACCGTCGGAATTTGCGCGTCCACCAAGCGGCTGAATTGGCGGGCAAAAGCCTCTTTTACAAACGGTGGAGGCGTCGAATCCGGGAAAGCATCGCCGCCGAATATAACTAAATCTACGGGTTCAGAAATTGCTCTATCCATACATTTGCTCAGCGTCGCCGCGAAGTCTTCCAAGCGCGTATTTAAACCAGTTTCTGGATTAATCCGGCCGTGAGAAAAGCCGCTTCCCATGTGGATATCTGAAAGGTGAAGAATTTTAATCATTGTTTTTTCTATTTATTAGCTATTGTTTCGGTTATGAGTGAGGATTGAATTCCTCAGAAGCATGACTTGCATTCCTGACTGCGAACCCAAGAAAGTTGTTTTTCATACATCACAATATGATGCCGGGGACTTTTTGATAGATTTCGCTAATTCCACAACTAAATTTCGCACTAACAAATTCTACTCTATCTCCTTGTCCGTAAGTTTTAGAAACCCAATTTCCTGACTCGTTCAGCCGAAAACACTCAATTTTGATTTCAGATTGAGTGATGAGTACGTATTCTTGCAAACTCGGCGAAGCTTGGTAATCGGCAAATTTATCGCCCCTGTCGAAAGCTGCCGTTGAGGGCGACAATACCTCAACTACTAAAGATGGATATAAAATGAAATCTTCAGTATTTGAGGTATCTCTTTCGTCGCCAGTCACCGCTACATCAGGATAGTAATAGCAATTTGCCTCTTCGAGTCGGACTTTTATATCTGATGAAAGAACTAAGCAGGAACTTTCGCGGAGATGATTGTTAAGCAAACTTACTAAATTTACTGAAATAACAATATGAGGTTTTTTTGCCCCCGTCATTGCATAAACGTGTCCGCGTCTGTATTCGTGTTTGATGGGGCTTACTCGTTCGCCTTCTAGGTACTCTTCTGGAGAGATGTAAAAATTATTTTTGCTGATAACCATTGATTTTTACTCCGCTGCTTTTATCTGATACTATGTCTTGGAAATCACATATTTGGGGAAGGAAACGGCAGTGCCGTTTCCCTACAAATTTAACAAAACTCCAGAAATCGTGCGTGCCACAGTTTGCCACTTTCTGTCAAACCCTGCGATCGCACTTTAATTTTGACACTTTTGGGGTTAGCCTCGTAGAGTCGCGCAATTTCCTGCATTTCCTCCCCGCTAAACCCGGTTCCCACTGTTCCTACTGGGACTAATTTGCCATCAATTTCTCGCGCTACTTTGACGGCGCTAAATGGTCGCCCCGCAACTTTTGTATTTGTCAATCCCACAATGAAAAGGTCTAATTCCAGACAGTATTTAGTCCTAACCATCGGATATTTCTTCACATCTTTGCCGCCGACATAGCGGCAGTTGTGCAACACCCAAACTTCGCCTTCTCTATTTTCAGATTCCTGCTGATTTGCCAGGACGAGTTTTTCTGCTGCGGTGCGAAATGTCGGTACAACTTCAAAGGCTGGGGATAAATTCGCCAGCATTTCGCCAACTTCAACTCCCGCTGCAATTCGTTCGGATTCTGCCGCGGTAGTTAAATCATTGCCTTTGAAAAACAAACTTTTAAAAATGGCATAAATTGCGCTGGGCTGGATTGTCGGAAAACCGCTTTCAATATTAACTGTAGCAGCTTGCGCCCCCGTGCGGTGTTCGCTGCCCGTACAGCTTTTGTAATACAGTTCGCCGTCTAAAACAAAGGTGCCAATTTTAGCGGCTGTGTCGATTAATGCGCGATCGATCTCAATTGATGCTTGCTGTCGCAGGTTAGTCGATCGCGATTGGTAGTATACTTTATCTGGCGTCGCGATGACCACTACTCGATTGCCGTCGCGCTTCGGCTGCCCCCAATAATCGGGATTTTCGATATAATAAGAACGCTCGCTCGGCGCGTCAACCGGCTGCATCGTCACAATCCTTCCCGGCTGCAAGTGCGGTGGCAATTCGGCAACAATGGGATTGTTGGCAGTTTCTATTTTTGGGGCGGAAGTTGATTGTTTAGCAGGAGCTAAATCGGCGGTAGAATTGTTTGGAGTATTGAGGGATTTTGGCTTTTCTCCTGTTTCCAATTCAAACGCTCTTTTCCAAAAGCCAAAAGCCATTTCCGGGTATCCTTCCGACTCCGCGCACAGTGCAAAACCAATAACTTTTGCCGTACCGATGCCGCGCCCGTAATCAGCTAAATACTGCACGGCCCCCGCTTCACCCATCAAGTGCAATCCTCGCGTCACGATGCGATTGTTCCAGCGTTCTCGAATGTCGGCGCTAATTTTTTTGGCTGCTTTTCGCTTGGCTTCTGCGTATTCGGTGCAGTCCATACTGCCTCCTTTATGTAGGGCTATTTCTATACTATACTAAAGCTTGATTTATTAGTCAATCCTAATTTGACAATTAGGTGGTGTGAATAAATTTAACTTTTTCATTGGTGAACTAGATTTATTTTTTAACCGCAGAGGCGCAGAGGACACAGAGGAAGAGAAGAAAGAGATAGTCAAGCGCGGTAATCTGTTGGCTGCCAATGCTAAGATAACTTCGATCGCGCGTTGCGACCAATAAAGCCGCGAGTTGCGTCTTACTCGCGTTGATTTCGCCAAGTTGCGATCGCACATTTGAGAATTTAAGATCGAGTTTAATCTTACTGTTATGATGCGATTGATTTTGTACAGCAAACCCGGATGCCACTTGTGCGAAGGTTTGCAAGAAAAACTCGAACAGATTGAAAGCCTCAAGTTTCAACTCGAAGTCAGAGATATTACCACACGCGATGACTGGTTTCAAGCTTATCAGTACGAAGTTCCAGTTTTGTTTAAAGTGCAGCCTCAGCCAACAAATTCTGCTGGCGAGGCTGCATTCTCCCCTGAAGAACTGTTACCCCGTCCTTCTCCCCGCTGTAGTGTCGCCCAATTGGAGCAAATGTTACAGAAATATTTGCAAATCGATCCGTCACAATAATACGATTTACCCAAAAACTCAGGTTTGAATCCTGACCTCGGGGTGCTCGGCGTGCAGCTTACTCTAGGCAGATAAATTTTATGCCGCGCATAAAAAAAACTTAGGGTTTGCACCGCGCACAGCAAAAACCTGTAGAGATTGGCTCAAAAAACCTGTTCCGCCAGTCATATTCAAGACATTCAAGCGAGGAGTTTTTCCGATGAAATTGAGAGAATTATTAGCAGCAGTTCCCAACATTTCCTTTGACGCCAAACATCCCGCCCTCGATGCCGAAGTCAAGGGTTTATCCACTAATTCCCATGCTTGTCAGGCGGGCGATTTGTTTTTGGGAATGCCGGGAACTCGGGTTGATGGGGGAGATTTTTGGCAAAGTGCGATCGAATCTGGTGCAGTTGCGGCCATAATTTCCACCCAAGCAGCCGAGAAAACACCTTCCGAAGACGGGGGTAGTTGCGTCATCGCAGCAGCCGATATGGCTCAAGTTTGCGGTCAAATAGCAACTGCTTTTTACGGAAGTCCAGCTAGCAAATTAAAACTGGTCGGCGTTACCGGGACTAACGGCAAAACTACAACCACTCATTTAATCGAATTTTTGCTCAATGAAATGCAGTTGCCGACAGCGATTTTTGGCACGCTTTACACTCGCTGGCCGGGCTTCCAAAAAACTGCACTTTACACCACACCTTTTGCAGTTGACCTGCAAAAGCAATTAGCAGAAGCTGTAGTCGCCGGATGCAAACACGGCGTGATGGAAGTCAGTTCCCACGCCCTAGCGCAGCAGCGAGTTTTGGGATGTAGTTTTGAAGTTGCTGTATTTACCAACTTGACTCAAGACCATCTCGATTATCACCGCGATATGGAAGATTATTTTGAGGCTAAATCGCTTTTGTTCAGTCCAAATTACCTCAAAAATCGCGCTGTAGTTAATATTGACGACCCCTACGGGAAGCGGATAGTTGAAAATCTCAAATCTGAAAAAATTTGGAGTTATAGCACTAGCGACCAAACGGCAGATTTGTATGCTTCAGATTTGCAGTATCAGCCCAATGGAGTTAAGGGAATGCTGCACACCCCCAAGGGCGAAACTGCTTTTGTTTTGCCTTTAGTCGGTCAGTTCAATTTATCAAATATGTTGGCTGCTGTCGGTGCTGTTTTAGAATTGGGTTTAGATTTGTCCGCAATTGTGGAGAAATTATCTCAGTTTTCGGGAGTTCCGGGACGGATGGAACGGGTGCAAATTAGCCCGGAACAAGATATTAGCGTTATTGTCGATTACGCGCACACTCCCGACAGTTTGGAGAACTTGTTGAAGGCGTCGCGGCCGTTTATTCCGGGTCAGATGATTTGCGTGTTTGGCTGCGGCGGCGATCGCGATCGCACTAAGCGGCCCATCATGGGTAAAATCGTTGCAGAATTAGCCGATTTAGCTGTTGTTACTTCCGACAATCCGCGCACGGAAAACCCCGATCGCATTTTGGAGGATGTTTTAGCAGGAATTCCCGCCGCAGTAAAGCCGATCGTGATGTGCGATCGAGCCGCGGCCATTCGCACTGCTATTATGGACGCTAAACCGGGAGATGGCGTGCTGATTGCAGGAAAGGGACACGAAGATTATCAAATTTTGGGCACCGAAAAAGTCCATTTTGACGATCGAGAACAAGCGCGAGATGCCTTGAAAGCCAGAATGAATTAGGTTAAGTGAATTAGGTTAACTGTTAACAGTTAAATGAATGGGGTTAACTGTTAACGGTTAGCTGTTCGCGGCTGCAAAATTTGTTCAATTTTTAAGTATTGATAGGACGATAGAATTTGATTGACACTAGATTATATCTGATTAATTCTGAGACAAAACAAGTCAAACTCATGGACTGTCGTATTTCTGCACTGGGAGAAGGAACTGAGTTTGTCATTGAGATTTTCATTGATTAAAACTAATGACTAATGACTAATGACTAATGACTAATGACTAATGACTATTGCAGCGGCAAAAATACCGTCATCACCTCGCCCTTTTGAGGGCGCTGGCGAATTACCAACTTCCCGCCAGCAGCCCGAAATAAATTCTTAGTCACGCTCAAATTTAAACTCAAACTTCCCGTTTCCGGCTGCACCATCAACAAAGGCCCGATCGATCGCAAAGGAGAATTCGCCTTAGCCGCAAAAGTCGATGCGCCATTACATTCAGGTAGATGTTCCGATTCCAACTGCAACTTTAACTGATCGCCCGCCAATGTCACCTCCACCTGAATGCGACTCCCCGATGGCAAAGTTCGAGTAAAATTCTCAATTAAATTAGTTAAAACCTGATCCAGCATCGTCGGATCGCTGACTACCGCCGGCAACTTTTTCGGCACAATAACTTCCAAAGTGTGGTTTCGCACAGCAGCCTGTTTTTGCCAGCGGGGAATGCTATTTTGCAGCACTTCACCGAGGGACATTGCTGTTAGCTGCACGCAGGAATTTTTGGCTTGCGACATTTCCAATTCCACGGCGCGGAAAATTAAACCGAAGCGATCGATCTGAGCGGTACACTCAGCATCAATCATTTCCAAACGCTTGACCACCACTGGATCGAGTTTGGGTCGCTTCAGCAGCAATCGAGTCAGCGTGCGAATGGTAGCCAAAGGAGTGCGGACTTCGTGGGCGATCGCCTGTAGCAATTCCACCTCTTTAGTAGCGAGAGGAATTGAAGATTTGCAGTTGATATCTGCAGGCGATAACTTGTGATGTCTATGGTTCAAACCGTCATCAATTCTTTCATCCTTTACCCTGCCTGCTTCATCTTTCCCAACCGGCAAATTATGCAACAGCAAGCGGCTGAACTGCATCACTGTTTGATAATTTGGAGCAACAGGCAAAAACTGCTCGAACAGCGCATCTAATTTAGTAGAATTATTAGTTACTTGGCTAACTGGCAAATTGAAGCCGCCGTCAGAATGGGCAAGCAAACATTCGCTTTCAGTCACCCTGCGCCGCAAAACTTCCCAAGCTTTGGCGACTACTTGCGGGTCGAAAGAAAACAGAAAAGCCGGAATTCCCGCAGAATTTTCACCCAAAACCATCACCAGGCTAAAACTAGCAGTTAAAACCAAACAAAACTGCTCGTGCGCCAAAGGGTCGCCACTTGCCAAAGCCAAAGCCGGGGCCGCCGCAGGCACAGATGTTTGCTCATCAGCCGCCGGCAGTAAAGCTAAAGTTTGTCTGGCCCGAAAAGACCACAAAGCAGCATCGTTGTCGGGAATACTGGTAAAAATCCAATTGGCAAAGCCGTTGGCCAAAGCGGGGTAAGTCAAAACCGAAGACGGGCCGGACAACACCAACCCATGACAGGAATTGGGGATGGTCGATCGACAATTTGCCCGATCGGCATCTGTTTTTTGTCCTGCTTTTTGCCGGTCGAGCATTTGATTCAAAGCTGCGATCGCCCCGTACCATTCCTGTTGGGCTTTCAGCCGAGAAGCCCCACGGCTGGCAGGACACCGATGGCGGTTGTTTTCTCCTGCCAACTTAGCATCAAAGAGACTGAGGTCATTTTCTTGGCCTTCGGAGGCTAAAATTTCGCTTATTGTCGGTAAAAAGTAAGTATTCATAGTAGTTATAAACCCACCTTCACAGGCATGAAGGGTGAAGTATTTATGTATAGGAAAGTTCAGGAGTCAAGAGTCAGTCGATTTTAGATTTTAGATTTTAGATTTTAGATTTACCCCACAGATAAATCTGGGAACTTGAACTAGGGTCTAAAATTTTTATCTTTCCACGACTGTTGTACGTGACACGGTATCCGTTTTTGGGCTGGGTCAAGCACCAGCACGATCGAAAAATCCCGCATAATTTCTTGCGCCTTGCTCCTAACCCACAGGATATCGACATTTGTCAACTAACGACATTGGCAGAACCGTACCAATAAGCCGCAATCTCCGCGCTTGCGGCGATATTTTGCACGATCGCCCTGACAAAAGTGCAAAATGAAGTCAGTTAAACACCGCGCTTTCCTTATGCCCACCTCGATCGCCGACTCGAAAAATCTGCTGTCAGACTTAATGGCACGCTACCGCAACCAAGTCGATTATCTGGCAATTCGACTCGAAGAAGCCGAAGGCACCGACATCCTGCTGCGGGGCGAAAAAATTGAAACCCTCAGCGAAGGAGTCTCAATTGGCGGCCAAGTCCGAGCTTGTCACAAAGGCGGCTGGGGCTTTGCCAGTTTTAACCGACTTTCCAGCCTCGCCGAAAGAATCGAAGAAGCCATCGCCGCGGCAAAACTGATCGGCGAAGAAGAAACGATTCTGGCACCTGTCACCCCAGTACAAGATATTTGCTTGCTGCCGCTGACTGGAACAGACCCGCGTCTGGTTCCCCTAATTGACAAAAAGCAATTGTGCGATCGCTACGCGGCCATTCTCCGCAGCATTGACCCCCGCATCGCCACCATCTCCGTGCGCTACGGCGACAGCACCCAGCGGATCATCCTCGCCACCTCCGAAGGCACCATGCTCGAACAAGGTTGGGCAGACATGGAAATGCGGTTTGCCGCCACGGCCCGCAGCGGGGAAACCGTACAAACCGGCCGCGAAACTACCGGTTCCCGCAAAGCTTACGAAGACTTAACCGATCTCGATGTTCAAGTTCGCAGCGCCGCCCAGCGCGCGGTAGATTCCCTAGCCTTACCCCCCGTCCAAGGCAACACCTACACCGTCGTCATCGACCCAATTCTGACCGGATTGTTCGTCCACGAAGCCTTCGGGCACCTTTCCGAAGCCGACATGGCTTACGAAAATCCCGACATTTTGGAAATTATGACCCTCGGCCGCCAGTTCGGCCCAGAAAACTTGCAAATTTTCGACGGTGCATCGCCAGAGGGACACCGGGGCAGCTTTTTCTACGACGACGAAGGCACTCCCGCGACTACTACTCAGTTAATTAAAGACGGCGCTTTAGTCGGGCGGCTGCACTCGCGGGAAACTGCTGGCAAGTTGGGAGAAACGCCTACTGGCAATGCCCGCTGTTTGAATTATCACTATCCGCCGATCGTCCGCATGACGAATACTTGGATCGAACGGGGTAACACGCCAGTTGCTGACTTATTTTCTGGTATCAAAGAAGGAGTTTATGCGCGCAATTGGCAAGGCGGCATGACTAACGGCGAAATGTTTACTTTCAGTGCCGGCGAAGCTTGGATGATCCGCGACGGAAAACTAGACAATCCGGTGCGGGATGTTACTCTTTCGGGTAATGTTTTCAGCACTTTAGCCGATATTGAGGCGATCGGCGACGATTTTTACTGGGATGAATCCGGCGGCTGCGGCAAAGCAGGACAAAGCGGTTTGCCGGTGGGCTGCGGCGGTCCGAGTTTGCGGATTCGCGATGTCGTGGTTGGCGGCGAAGCTGCCGAAGAAAATTAAAGCTGCAAAAGTTGAAAAAATCAAGGTAAAGCGCCAGATTCCTACTCGCGCTTTACCTTGATTTTTTCAGTGCAACATTTCGCGCCGGTTTGTGGCCTGTGATATCTTGAGTACGCTCGGTCAATCGATTTTAGATTTTAGATTTTAGATTTTAGAGGCGACCCCACGGATAAATGCTCTTTCTTGAGGATTTTCGATTTGAGATTTTCGATTGATTCCACGGATAAATCACGTGGCGGGTACCACCTGTGAAATTCTTGGTCAAAAAACCGGAACAGCCAAAAATTATGTCTTAGGGATGAGAATTAAATAAAATCCACTTTTCATGACTGTTGTGGGATGGGCGTCGGGCCCGTCCTTTCTGGAAGGGCCCGACGCCCATCCCACAAGAAAAAAGGGAAATTATTTAATTGACGATCCTTAAGTCGTCAAATACCGCTAAAAAATCGGTTTTTTAGTACGCAGTACGTAAGTCCTGAATTAATGGATGGAAATATTCAATTTTTCTCCTCTTCTCCCAATTTTCGATTATCCCCGTAATTACCTAATTCCTAACAGACAATTATCGCTTTTTTCGGCTTTATCTCCCGCTTCCTCGTTCTGGTGGCGTATCTTTATCGTTATCTGCGTGAAAGGTCAGAGTGTCGGCTACGGCGGTTAAAATTTCGGGATCGCAGTTGTGTTGAGCAAAAAAGGTCGATCGAGTTTCTAAGCTTTGAGCGTTAACTGCGGTGCCGCTCAGTAACAGGCTTGACATCAGGATGGAAGAGTAAACGCGCATCATCAATTTTGGTTTTTGTATTTTCCCCTTCTTGATACGCAGTCTGTACTCTGCTATCAGGATAAAAAAAATAATTGCGGCGAAACCATCAATTAGGAGCGTGGATTAAATAACTTCCGTAGGTTGGCTTGAAGCATGAACCCTCCGTTTCACTTCGCCCAACAATTCCCGCGTGACGCCCAAGCACTCGCGTGACGCCCAAGTTTCATGCTTCAACCCAACCTACAAAAAATGCAAGTTATTTAATTCTCATTCCTTAGTAAGTGACTGCACCTGCAATTTTTTTGAGTTTTGGTTAAAAGCGGGTGAAAGCCCTCATCTAGCTCGCTTTTTCGCTGGTAATTTCTAGTTCTCTGCTACTTGGGGGCAACCAGCAGAATTCAAATTCACGTTCAAAAAAAGAATGCTACTATTCTAGGCTCGTGTTCCCAACCCTGGTAGTTATCAATCATTCCCAATTGTTAAATCTCAAACCTCAAATCTCAAATCTGAAATGGTATAAACCCTCGAAACCTCTTGAAACACTCTGCAAATAAGGAAACGAAAACCGCCAACTATAATTTTTTAATACTATTCACATTAATTTCATAATTTATTGATATTAGGATGCCACCCTCGAATTAAAGACGAAATAGCAGAGTACAGAGTACAGAGGCGCGTCATCAGCACCCTACATATAAATTAATTTTTTTGGTGCATAAGATTCCTTAAAGCAAGCAATGTCTAATCCTTCAGATTAACTTCATAAAGGGTTGCTACGGTATTTTTAAATGAATTGCGAACGTTTTTATTTTTTTTCTGCTCTTGCTTTTTGTCAAGATGGCTGGCGCGCCCCTCTGAAGGACGAGTCGAAAGCGGTTCGGAAAAAAAACGTTCACAAAATCGTGGAGTCAATCTCAAATGTCAATCTCAAATGTCAAAACTCAAAACTCAAATCGACTAATACCATTTTTCTAAAATCGCGCAACACTCTTCGACTCTCCCTAACCCCCCCGATGCCTTGGGGGGGAACAAGAATACTGTTGCATTCTTTTTTAAAATTGGTATAACTTGCGTGCAGGGATTAAAAAAACCGGGTTTTTAAACCGATATCGCGGAGTCAATCTCAAATCTCAAATCTTAAATCGACTGACTTGTGCATCTATCTGCACGAACAGCGAATCGAGGGTTGACGAGTTGTCCAAAATAACATCAGCTTGTTGACACTTTTGAGCTAGCGGCAACTGGGCGTTAATGCGGGCATTAGCTCGATCGTAACTCAAGCCGTCTCGCTGCATCAGCCGTTCTAACTGCACTCCGGGCGAACAGTACACCACCCAAATTTCGGTACACAAATCAGTCATGTTAGCTTCAAACAGCAGCGGCACTACCAAAACCAAAGTCAACGTGTCAGCCTTGGCGCAGAAACCGGAGTTTTTTTCAACAATACTTCGTTCTAGCTGTTGGTGAAACAAGCCGGTTTCTTGAGTTTTTGTACTTAAGTCACGTGTGTCCTGGGATACCGAAGTCAATGCAGCAATGCAGCTTTGAGTTTCCTCAACTAATCGGCGGCGGACATAAGGGTGAATCTGTTGTTCCAACCAATGCCGCTCGGCTGGGTTACAAAAAATAATATTTCCCAACTCGGGCCGATTTAAATTGCCATCGGGCAGCAAAATACCCGCGCCGTATCGTTCTACAATAGAGTACAGTATTGGCGAACCGGGGTTCACAGCTTCGCGGGCGTAAATATCGGCATCTAAAATCGGAAATCCACAGGCATCTCTCAGATAGTTAGATATAGCGGTTTTACCGGTGGCGATGCCCCCAGTTAAACCAATCAGACGCACAATTCCATCGCTCATAATTTTCAGGCGTTTAAACTTCCTGTGTTTCGACACTTACTGTCAG
Organism: Microcoleus sp. F6_B6; assembly: GCA_036702215.1. Taxonomy (GTDB): domain Bacteria; phylum Cyanobacteriota; class Cyanobacteriia; order Cyanobacteriales; family Microcoleaceae; genus Microcoleus. The sequence goes on along the minus strand of JAUBST010000012.1, from coordinate 163,922 downwards.
TCTTTGCTATGTTGGTGACACAATTAAATTTAGACTGAAAATTTAAGATTTGCGATCGAGAACTAGCGTTAGGAAGTGTCAGCATTGGGGTGCGATCGACTCTTTTTTACCGAAAATCTCAATTTTAAACTCGAATGAAGGTCTAGACCGAGGCAAACTTATGAATGCTCAACGTGCTGTGCGGTCGATTCTGGCAGCAATTCCCATTGCTGGATTTTTGATAGTAGATTTTTTCCCCAACCTGCTTTTCCTCAAAGAAAACAGCAGCGGATGGGTACTCGTGGCAATTTATCCCCAATCTCAAATTGCAGCAGCGCAATCTATTACTCCAGCGCCAGACGGCACCGGAACCGCTGTCACCGCCCCAGGTACAGGGTCGCCCCCCCGCTACGACATTCAAGGCGGCACTCCCTCCAGAGACGGAGCAAATCTGTTCCACAGTTTTACTCGGTTCGGTCTGAATTCTGGCGAAACTGCCAATTTCATCTCCAACCCAAGCGTTAAAAATATCCTCGGCCGCGTTGTCGGCGGGGACGCTTCCTTAATTAACGGTCTAATTCAAGTTAGCGGCGGCAATTCTAATTTGTTGCTGATGAATCCCGCAGGCATCATCTTCGGATCGAATGCCCGACTCGATGTGTCCGGGTCTTTTTTGGCAACCACCGCTAGCGGTATCGGTTTTGACGACCGCTGGTTCAACAGTACAGGGGTGAACGACTACGCAGCCCTAGTCGGAACGCCGAATGCTTTTGTTTTTGGCTCACAGCCGGGGAGTATTGTCAATGCCGGTAACTTGGCTGTCGGAACCGGGCAAAATTTGACTTTGCTGGGCGGCACGGTCATCAGTACAGGGCAACTTTGGGCCCCGGGCGGTCAAATTACTGTGGCGGCTGTCCCGGGCGAAAATCTCGTGCGGTTCAGTCAAAACGGACTTTTGCTGAGTTTAGAAGTTTCTCCGGCTGCGGGAGTGTCGGGTTCCGAAGGTGTTCCCTTCTCTCCCCAGAGTTTACCTCGGCTGCTATCGGGCCCCGGCGCGGCTAACGCTACGGGTATAACTACGAACGATCGAGGTGAAGTCGTACTGACGGCAGGCCAAACAGTGCCTGCTGGTGCTGGAACTGCGCTGGTAGCGGGTGCTGCGGACGTGTCTGCGAGGGGGGGCGCGGGAGGAAGCGTCAACGTGTTGGGCGACAAGGTAGGGCTGTTGGGAGCGAAGATTGAGGCTTCCGGGCCCGACGGCGGCGGAACGGTGCGGATCGGGGGAGATTACCGAGGCGAGGGAACTGTGCCGAATGCCAGGATGACTTACGTGGATGGCAAAAGTTCGATCGCAGCCAACGCAACTGAATCAGGCAACGGCGGCAGAGTGTTTGTCTGGGCGGACAACACCACAGCATTTTTGGGCAGCATCAGCGCGAATGGCGTTTCTGCAACGGGAACCGCAGGTGTTGGCGGGTTTGTGGAAGTTTCGGGCAAGCAAAGATTGATTTTTAACGGTACTGTCGATACTTCCGGGACAAACGGTTTGGGGACTTTGCTGTTAGATCCAGAAAATATCTTAATTACAGATTCCCCTGAAGGTGCGGGCGATGCGGCAATAATTGCCAACAATAATATTTTGGCAACAGGAACGCTACCAGGACAGGAAAACAATTCTGAGCCTTCGCTGACAATTTCGGCTAGAGCTTTGGAAAGTATGTCGGCTACGTCAAATGTGGTTCTCGAAGCGCTCAACGATATTACAATTGCTGATTTGGCGGACAATCAGTTGAGCTTTCAAGCAACTACTGGTTCGGTGACATTGAAAGCAGATTCCGATCGCAATGGTGCGGGTGCTTTTTCGATGAATTCTGGAGATACAATTAGCACGGCTGGCGGCGCGATAGCCATTTCGGGAAGTCAAATTACTGCGGGCAATTTGTCGAGTAACGGCGGAAATATTAGTTTAATTAGTCCTGGTTCGACTGTTGCCAACAATATTTCTTCATCCAATTCCAGCACCGGCAGCAGCGGGAATATTTTACTGGAAGGCCTGAACGTAACCGCCCAAAAACTAGATGCCAGCGGCCCGGAAGCGAGGGGAAATGTAACTGTGACGGCTCGAAACGTTCTGGGAATTAGCTCGATCGCAGGGGGTTCGGGAAACATTACTTTGACTGGTAATGAAATTAATTTTAAAGGCGACAAAAATTCAGTCAGCGGTACTGGCTTTTTGGTACTGCAACCTTGGAGTCCCGGTCAAAATATTGCGATCGGCGGTTCTGGAGATGTCGGCACTAATATTTATTTGAATCTGACGGCAAGCGACCTCGGAAGTTTGCAAAATGGATTTGCTGGAATTACGATCGGCCGCAGCAACGGTATGGGTTCGATTCTGATTGCCAACGATTTTACATTTTACGACCCGCTGATTATTCAATCGCCGGCGGGTTTGGGAACAATCACTACCACGAGTTCCCTGACAGGGGCAGACAATGCCTCAATTACTCTCAAAGCTGACGGCAATATCAGAACCGGAAATATCACTACCAACAATCAGGAAATTCGCATCGCCAGCAGCGCAGGCAATGTCACAACCGATCAGCTACTTACTGGAACTGCCCGCACGATCGACACTTCTGTCAATTCTTCCCAAGATGCACGCAATTCGGCGGGAAATGTTAGCGTTACCGCACAGGGTACGGTGACTGCCGGGGCGATCGACACGAGGGGCGATCGCGCGGGGAATGTGACGCTGACGGGGCGCAATGGAGTCACGGCAGGGGCGATCGAAGCTGGCGGCTCGCAAACAGGGGGAGATATTACCCTGACGGGCAACGAAATTGACTTGACGGGTGACAAAAATTCGATCGCCAGCAACGGCAATCTGGTGCTGCAACCTGCCGATCCGAGCCAAAATATGATAATTCAAGGTTCTGGCGATACAGAAGCTCTGAACTTGACTGCTGCTGAATTGAACACTTTTAGGAATGGGTTTGCTTCGATCGCGATCGGGCGCGCTGACGGTAGCGGTGCGATCTCGATTGCTTCGGGAACGCCAGATTCAGCGCCAAATTCAACGCCAGCGGCGTTGACATTTCAAGATCCGACGACGATTCGATCGCCTTCGGGCAGCGGCGCGATCGTGGGAACGGGTGCGATCGTCGGCACTGATAACGCCACGATCTCTCTGATGGGCGGTACTGTAGCCGTCGGAGACGTTACTTCGACTGCGGGGATTAACATCACTAGCACTCAAGGCAAGTTGACTGCTGGTAAGGTTTCATCTCGCTCAACTTCCGGGGTGGCGGGCCCTATCAATATTCGCAGCGCCGGTGCGGTAGAAACGGGCAACATCGATGCTTTTGGTGCCAGAAGCGGGGGAGATATTTCGATTCAGGCGCCGGGCCGGATCGTGACAGGGGTGATCAACTCGAGTTCGCAATCGGGAAGCGCTGGTTCGAGCCAAATTATCGGCCAGAAAGATGTTGAAGTTGTTTCGATCAAAGCCCGCGGCAATACGGGCGGCGATGTGGCAATCGAGGCTGGGGGAGCGTTTCGGGCTGCGGGAACAGGAACGGCTGCCGATCGCGCCCAGGTCAGCATTTCTACAGACGGGCTGGCTCAATCGGGTTCGCAGACGCTGCTGCAAAGCACTTGCCCGTCGGGAACCTGCACGGCGGAGACTGTTGGGACGGGAAACTCGAAGTCGAACTCTGCCACCTCCTCAACTGCGATCGGGCCGCTGGCGATCGTGCCGACTCCGGCACCAACTACCAGCGTGGAACTGCAAACTACAGACAATTCTCAACAAATTGTGACTCAGGTGAGTCTGGGCCCTGCAGCGTCTGGGCCAAAGAGCAGTAACGCAAATGTCTCTACAGAACCTGCTGCTGCGTCTGTTGAGGTGCGGTCGAACGCGACTGCTGCCGGCCCGGTAGTGCTGTCGCCGTCGGTGTTAAAAGACAATTTGGGTACGCCTGCGGCGACAGAAAACGGCAGCGCGGCAACAACTCCACGGAAGCCGGCGAGTGCGGTAACAGCAGAAAGTATCGGGAATGGGATAGTTCCTGAGATTTCTCGATCGAACTCGATCGCGCAACTAAGTCCGATCGACGCAGTGCAGCAAAGGGATAGAAGTCAGGGCCGGGAATTTGAACGTTACTTTGGCGGCACTGTCACTGAAAAGTCGGTCACGCAGCAAAGTATTCGAGATACTCTCAGCAGCGTCAATCGGTTGACGGGAGTTAAACCAGCCATCCTTTACGTGTGGGCGAAAGAGCAACATTTAGAACTTGTGTTGTTATTGCCAGACGGCAAAAGTGTTTTTAAAAGCGTGCCTGCCAGCCGCGAGACAGTGCTGCAAGTTGCTAAAGAATTCACTAATGCGATCAGAACTCCCAGGAGATTGAATGCTGCTGATTACAAGGAACCTGCCGAGGAACTTTACCAGTGGTTAATTGCACCGCTGCAACCGGAATTGGATGCTAACAAGATTGACACTTTGGTGTTTTCGATGGATGTCGGTTTGCGGACTTTGCCTTTGGCTGCTCTTTTCGACGGCAAGCAGTTTTTGGTAGAAAAGTACAGTTTGGGGCTGATTCCGAGTTTGAGTTTAACTGATACTCGCTATGCCGATGTTAAGGGTTCTGAAGTTTTGGCGATGGGTGCGTCGAATTTTCCGGCTAAATACGAGCAAAATCCTTTGCCGGCAGTGCCGCTGGAAATATCGACAATTGTGGGCAAGATTTGGCCGGGTTCGTCTTTTCTCAATGAAACTTTTACTTTGGCAAATTTGAAGCAGAAGCGCAATCAACCGCAATACAAAATTATTCATTTAGCTACTCACGGCGATTTTCAGCCTGGGGGTGCCGAAAATTCTTACATTCAGTTTTGGGATACTAAGTTGCAGTTGAATCAGTTGGATCAGTTGAAGTTATCTAACCCGCAGGTGGAGTTGTTGGTTTTGAGTGCGTGTACTACGGCGGTGGGAGACGAACAAGCTGAGTTGGGGTTTGCGGGGCTGGCGGTGCACGCGGGGGTAAAATCGGCTTTGGCGAGTTTGTGGTATGTCAGCGATGTCGGTACTTTGGGGCTGATGACTGAGTTTTACCAGCAGTTGCGTACAGCGCCGATTAAGGCTGAGGCTTTGCGGCAAGCGCAGTTGGCTATGCTGCGGGGAGAAGTGCGGTTGCAAGATGGTTATTTGGTGCGATCGGGCAACAATCAAGCTCTGCCTTTGCCGTCGGAGTTGACCGCCCGGGGCGATCGAAATTTGTCGCATCCTTATTATTGGGCTGCTTTTACTATGATCGGTTCGCCGTGGTAATTCAGAAGGAAGAAGGAAGAAGGAAGAAGGAAGAAGGAAGAAGGAAGAAGGAAGAAGGAAGAAGGAAGAAGGAAGATTAATGCCCCATGCCCAATGCCCCATGCCCAATCCCCCATGCCCAATAACTACTGACTAATCACTATTTGACTCAAGCGTTTGAGGATGCGGAGTACATCATGTAAATTATTGGTGCGATTGGTAATTCCAAATAAATCAGATGTGCTATATCGAGGTGATTCTCCTTTCACTAATTTAACAAAGATGAAACTGCCGCCTGTAGCAATCATGCCGTAACTAGGTTTGTCCGGGTTGGGATTTGCCAGCATATCAGCTAAGATTTGCGCCAATCCCGCTTCGATCGAAAATGAAACTCGTTTCGATTCTATTACCATCAGCCACAACTGCTCTTTTAAAACTAAAGTATCAAGGCTGCCTTTGATGATAACCCTTTTATCTTCTTCGGAAATTTCGACGGATTTTTCTGGTTTAATGTAGAAAGGATGCAGATAAAATTCCCCTGCCAATAACAGCGGAGAGACGATCGACAAACTAATGGTTTTTTCCAGCAGCGGCGGATACTCCAACAAGTTGAAGTAACCCGCTTTAATCTGATCTAGCTGTCGTTTTTGAAACTCGGTAATTTCTGGTAACTCATCTTGCCATTCTCGGAAAAATTGGTCGTCTGTGACAAGTTGAAGGTCAAAAAGTGTTTTTAATTCTTCTAATGTGACATTTTTAGCTTGAATTGTTTGAACCATAATTCAAACGCGTTAATTTTATGGGTACTTATAATTTTATCAAATTTCCCGGTAATATGATGTCCCGTCGAGCGATAATAACAAAATTGGTTCGTAGGGATAATCCAGAGTCCTGACCATATTCGCTGGGAATTGCATTCCTCAATACCAGCTTATAACGCTTATTTTACCGAAGATGATATAAGTCACAATTAAATTCTGCTAATTCCAAATTTTTTGCAAATTGAGAACAAATCCAGGCAAAACATTTTCTCCAGAAAGAGTGAGAGGAGATTGTAAAACTTCCACATCTTGACCGGGGCGATAAATTTCAACTTCGCGTTTTTTGCGGTTAATCAGCCAACCCAAACGGCAGCCATTTTCGATATATTCTTGCATTTTTTCCTGAGTCTTTTTTAGACTGTCGCTGGGCGAGACTAATTCAATGACAAAATCGGGACAAAGCGGGATGAATTTTTCTCTTTGTTCGGGCGTCAAAGCTGACCAGCGGGATTTTTCTACCCAGGAGACATCAGGAGAGCGATCGGCTTTGTTGGGAAGGGTAAATCCTGTGGAGGAATCAAACACTTCTCCGAGTTCAGTTCGATCGTTCCACAGATCCAATTGTGTAGTCAATTTGACATTGCGTTTCCCTGTTTCTCCTCCGGTTGGTGGCATGGCGATTAATTCTCCGTTGGCGTTGCGTTCTAATTTTAAATTGGGGTTTTCTTCACACAGTTGGTAAAACTGTTCGGAAGTTAGTTTAATTATGGAGTTGAGGTTTAAGGTTATAGAATTCATAGCATTTTTTTTGAAATTTTAAAACAAGTGATAACTCAAATTAATTCCAAATTTTTTGCAAATTGAGAACAAATCCAGGTAAAACATTTTCCCCAGAAAGAGTGAGAGGAGATTGTAAAACTTCTACATTTTGACCGGGGCGATAAATTTCAACTTCCCGTTTTTTGCGGTTAATCAGCCAACCCAAACGGCAGCCATTTTCGATATATTCTTGCATTTTTTCCTGAGTCTTTTTTAGGCTGTCGCTGGGCGAGACTAATTCAATGACAAAATCGGGACAAAGCGGGATGAATTTTTCTCTTTGTTCGGGCGTTAAAGCTGACCAGCGGGATTTCTCTACCCAAGACGCATCGGGAGAGCGATCGGCTTTGTTGGGAAGGGTAAATCCTGTGGAGGAATCAAACACTTCGCCGAGTTCGGTTTGTTCGTTCCAAAGTCCAATCTGTAAGTTAAATTTTGAGTTGGTTTTCCCTGTTTCTCCTCCGGTTGGCGGCATGGCGATTAATTCTCCGTTGGCGTTGCGTTCTAGTTTCAAGTCCGGGTTTTCTTCGCACAGTTGATAAAACTGTTCTGAACTTAGTTTTATGAGGGAGTTGAGATTTAAGGTGATAGCAGTCATGTTTATTTACCTGCTGTTTTTATGAACTACATTAAGAATTAAAAATGGGATTAGTCATTTTTAATTCTTAATTCTTAACTTCTAATTCTATTGCAATTGTTTGATTCTGTTGAGCGCGTCTTGATAGGCACTCGTTCTGCCGCCTTGCTTGTAAAGTTCTGCTGCTTTTTGAAAGTCGGCAATTGCTTTCGGTTGGTCTTTGTTGTCCAGGTAAGCTAAAGCTCGGTTGTAGTAAGCGTCGGCAAAACCGGGATTGGCTTCGATCGCCCGCGTGTATGCTTGAATAGCATTGGAACCGCGTGTGGGCTCGGTTTGAGGCAAGCCGGCGGTGATGAAAGTGCGGGCATTACCGATATTAAAATACAATTCTGGGGTATATTTGGGCTTGAAAGCGAGTGCTCTGTTGAAATCGGCGATCGCCTCCCAAGCATCTCCTCGATCTAACAGCGAAAGTCCTCGAAAATAATAAGCTTGGGCGTCTTGCGGATTGGCGGTGGATACGGGGCCGATCGTTGCGGGAGTATTGTCTACTTTCAACTCGGATTTGTTCATTCCGGCCGCCACCAGCTTCGCGATAAATGTATTGATGGGAACTGCTGCATTAAATCCGGTTTTAATCGGGGCGACTTCGCCGGAACTGGTTTGCGCGAAACCGAATTCCCCTTGTCCGTGCAAACCGATGACTCGGCCGTCGGAGTCAAAAACTGGGCCGCCACTCATGCCACTCCAAGTTACGGCCTGATACCGCAAAGTGTAACCTTCCGGGCGGTTGCGCGGGCGGCTGGTAACGAGTCCGGGAGAGAGTTCTGGTTCTCGTTCGGCGCCGAAAAGTCCGCCCGTAGCGGGATAGCCGTAAACGAAGATTTGAGTGCCGATGACGGCTAAATCGGAATCGGCGATCGTCGCGACTGGATATTCTTCGGGGCTTTCAAATTTGACTACGGCTAAATCCGGGTCAGTTTCGGCGGTTTGCAACCGGGTGACGGAGGTTGCTTGATAGTTTTTGCCTTTAGAGGTGCGAACGGTGTATTTCACGTCTGCTTTTTCTACGACGTGGTTGACTGTTAAAACTGTGTAAGTTTTGCCTGTTTTGGCAATAATTACGCCAGAACCGTCTCCGAGGGAACTGTTAATTTGTACTGTCAGCGGCCCGGCAATGTTGGCGACTTCTTGGGGAGTTTTGGCGATCGCACTTTGGCTGATGACTATGGTTAAGGCTGCGGTAGTTCCTGCTAGCAGGGTGGTTAAGGTGTCGTAACGAGAAAAATTTATATTCATGGCTATTGCTAATTAGTAGTTGGGTAGCGGGATTTGCGGTAGAAAGGGCGATCGGCGGCTTGTGCTATTTTCTGTTTAGTTTTATTACTGATTTGACGCAAAGGCGATCGGCTTTGTTCTTTAGTGATAATTTTACTCGCTTTTTTGTTCCGCGATTCGCTATTTCCATGTAGCGTGAGTACGCCGCACCTTACTTAACCTCAATGAATGCGGCCCTACTTATAGCCTTTTTCAGATATATGAGGTACAAGTTTAGATTTTAGATTTTAGATTTTAGATTTTAGATTGGGGGATTGAGGAATTGTTAATTAATTAGTAAATACCTCATCTTTATGAGAAGCGCTATACTTATTAAAACTAAACAATACATGACTCGAACTCGGTGGTTAATTCTTCCTTAGTCATCGTTCCACGTGCGACTCGCATGACTAAATCATATGCTCGATCGTCGGTCAAATTCAGAGTGCAACCATTCAAACGCAAAAAGGTATCTGTCACAGCAAAAGCCGTTCGTTTATTGCCGTCAATAAAGGGATGATTCATCGCTATGTGATAGAGATAGGCGGCAGCTTGTTCGCTAATCGTTCGATGCAAAAATTGACCGCCAAAAGTTGCTTGCGGTTGAGCCAAAGCCGACTCTAATAAACCTTCGTCTCTGACGCCTGGAGTGCCGCCAAAGCTAGAAATTTGGTCGTCATGAAGTTCTAACACTTCATCTAAAGATAGAAATTTAGGAGTTGGCAAGGCGACGGTAAACCTCCTCTCGTTCTTTTTTAGATGCTAGGTAAGCGTTCCAAACATCACTTTTTTCAGATTTTACAGGCTGTTTTGCCTTCAGGGCTAGTACAAACTCCAGCACTTCTTTCAACATAGGTTCTGGTACTTGGTCTAGTTCTTGAAGAATTTGGTCTTTTGCGGTCATGTTTCCTCCTAGTTATTTTACAACTATTTTATCCTAATTCATAAAAGTTTTGCAAGCGAGAGATTGTACGCGATCGTCTGTAGGGACACGGCAGTGCCGTGTCCTTACCCGGATTTTTTGAAAATTGATATTACAACCATTTGACAAGCTACAGATTAGATTATTAACGGCTGCCCGATCGCACTTACAAACTTTGATATTCTGCCACCCATTGGACGATCGCCTCAGTCAATCCATCTAAGGTATATTCCTTAGCTTCCACATCTAACTTACCCAATAAATTCTGACAGCTTTTGGAAGTTTCCGGGCCGATGGATGCGATACAAACGCTTTCCAACCAATCCTTAGACAGGGACAATTCTGGGCTTTTTTCTAGGAGGTGACAAAAGTTATGCACAGTTTTGGAACTGGCAAAGGTTATGATATTTACGGCTTGATTTTGGAGTGCGGAGAGGGCGATCGGGTCGATAGTTTCGGGACAGCAAGATTGGTAAGCTGGCACTTCTATTACTTGCGCTCCTTTCGCGGTGAATTCTTTAACTAAAACTTCTCTGCCGCCGCTTTCTACTCTCGGAAATAGGATTTTGCAGTTTTGCAAGTTATCGGGGAAGTTCTCGACTAGGGAATCGGCGACAAAGTTGGGGGGAATAAAGTCTGGTTGTAAAGAGTGCGATCGCAAACTTTCTGCGGTTTTTTTCCCAACAACTGCTATTTTAATACCAAACAAGCTGCGGGCGTCTTTGCCTTTGGCTTGTAATCGTTTAAAAAAGCAGTCTACAGCGTTGTGGGAAGTGAGAATTAACCAGTGAAAGCTTGACAATTGTGCGATCGCACTGTCTAATGGTTCCCAACTCGAAGGCGGCCCAATTACCAAGGCGGGCATTTCGATCGCGCGAGCTCCTTGTTGCTGGAGTCGATCGCTAAATTCAGCCGACTGAGAAGCCGATCTCGTGACTAAAATTGTTTGTCCTGCTAGCGGCAATTGGCTGTTATTAGTGGTGACTGGTGTATCGATCATATTTGTGCTTTTTGGATGGATTAAATATTCGCGCAATCTAACTACTTCTCCAATTATTATCGCGCAAGGCGATAGAGATTGACCTGCTGTTTGCTGTAAAATGTTGGAGAGATTCCCCAGCCAAATTTGCTGTTCGGGGCGGCCGCAATCTCGGATAATGGCGATCGGAGTTTCGGGCGGTCGTCCGTGCTTTTGCAATTGCCAAATTATCTCGCTTAAATTGCGCCCTCCCATCAATATTACCAAAGTTTCTATCTGCACTAATGCTTCCCATTCCAAAGCATCCGGCTCGTGGGCGCTCATCACTGCAAAACAGCGGCTCATCACCGGATCTGTGAGGGGAATTCCTGCTAGTAAAGGTGCGGCTAAGGCGGATGAAATTCCGGGTATTACTTCAAACTCACAGCCCGCTGTAATTAATGCTTGAATTTCGGAACTGGAGCGACCAAAAATAAACGGATCGCCGCTTTTTAAGCGGATTACTTGTTTTCCTAGTTTACAATGTTCTACCAGCAAACGGTTAATTTCTTGCTGCTGAGTGGAAGGTTTGCCGCCGCGTTTCCCGACTTCTATTTTCCGACAAGTTGCTGGGATTAATTCGAGTTGCGGGATGTCGATCAGAGCGTCGTAGATTAAAACTTCGGCTTGGGATAGCAGTTTGTGCGATCGCACTGTCATCAAGTTACAATCTCCTGGCCCCGCACCGACTAGATAAACTTTCCCTTTGTGGTTTTGCACAATTCCTCCTCGATCGTCTCGATAGTATAGTTTTATGAATATTGCGGTGCTTCGGCGCACCCTACCCTGCCCTATAATTTAATCAGACTTTTCAAGCAGCCTGTAGGGGCGGGTTCACCCATCGCCCTCAACGGTGCAAACAGGTTAAATAAACCCGCCCCCACCCACTATTTATGCAGATTATCATCATCACGGCCGCCGATGCAAATTACTTTGAATTGGTGCGAGGCACTATTTTATCGGTGCGGGAAAAACCCGAGGGTGAAAATGTGGCGATCGGCTTTTTCGATCTCGGCTGCACTCCCGAACAGTTGCAGTGGCTAAAAACACAAGTTAATATCATTCAAAAGCCCGATTGGGACTTTGACTTTCCTGGCAAAAAGGAAGCTCCTCACTATCTCAAAGGACTTTTAGCGCGTCCGTTTCTCCGTCGATATTTTCCCAATTTTAACATCTACCTTTGGATAGATGCCGATGCTTGGGTGCAAGATTGGCAAGCTGTTGAACTGTTAGTTAAAGGCGCCGCCAAACGCGGTTTAGCAGTTGTTGCAGAACTCGACCGGGGTTATTATTTAGCTTACGGCAAACTGCCTTGGTACTGGCAATTTGTTTACCGTGATTATCAAGCAGCTTTTGGCGAAGAAGTAGCCCAACAGTTGCACAGCTATCCAACCATAAATGCAGGTATTTTCGCGCTGCAAAAAGACGCCCCCCATTGGGAAATTTGGGCAGAATATCTGGAACAGGGATTGCAGGGGCACGTTTCTTTAATGACCGACCAAATAGCGTTAAATCGGTTAGTTTACGGTACTGAAATGTTTGACAAAACAGAGATGCTGCCGGCTCGGTGCAACTGGAGCTGCAACTTTGGTTTGCCCGTCTGGGACAAGCACCAAGCCTGTTTTGTGGAACCGTATTTGCCACAGGAGGCGATCGGCATTCTGCACATCACCGGCCACAAACACGACTTAGTAAAATTAGCAACAACGGACGGAAATCAAATAAAAATTAGTCTCCGCTACCAACCAATTAACAAGCAAAAATATCCTAATTTAACACGACAAAAAATGACATTAACGCCGTTATCGGAAATCACAAACAATACTTTGCTGCCCGCCGGAGATTATGTCTCCCCCGGACTGAAAGTTATTCTCCCAGATGCGTACTTTCCCAACATGATTCTTGGGGATACTCAAACTTGTTCGTGGCCTTATCTCCGCCGGGAAATCCAGCACAATTGGTATGTCGATCGCCGTGCTAATTCAGTCGGATTTCTCAGTCGCGACGAAGCACATATTCTTTACAATACTGCTCTGCAATTCAAAGGTAAAAAAGCCTTAGAAATCGGCTGCTGGCTGGGGTGGTCTGCCTGTCACTTAGCCCTGGCAGGAGTTGCGTTAGATGTCGTCGATCCGCTGTTAGAAAGAGAGGACATCAGACAAAGCGTAATCGACTCCATTCAAGGTGCTCTAAATGCGTCGGGCGTTCAAACATCAGTCGAGCTAATACCAGGCTACAGCCCCCAAAGAGTCGAAGAATTTTCCGCTCAATTCAACCGCAAATGGTCGTTAATTTTTATTGACGGGGAACACGAAGGTGAAGGCCCGTTAAAGGATGCCATTGCCTGTGAAAAATTGGCTGAAGAAGATGCGATAATTTTATTTCACGATTTAGCGGCTCCCGCTGTTGCGCGAGGTTTAGATTACTTGAAGCAAAGAGGATGGCAAACGGTAGTATATCAAACAATGCAAATTATGGGTGCTGCTTGGCGGGGCAATGTCGAGCCAGTAAAACATCAACCAGACCCCAATATTTCCTGGCAGTTGCCAGCACATTTGCAGGATTATTCAATTAGCGGTATGCCCGTTAGCAAAGAGTTGTCAAAACAGAAGTTGCTAAGCCTACAACAGCGAACTTGGCAGACAATTCTTCCAAGCAGCAAATCGTCACTACTGCAAACTTCTATTGCAAACTTTAAAAATATTTTGTCAATTGTTCGCCCCTATACCTTGCTTAGCGAAGCAAGACTGTTTTCTCTTTATTGTTTGGCAAAGCAAATATGTGTGGAAGATTTGCCGGGAAATTTTGTTGAATGTGGAACTTGTAAAGGCGGATCGGCAGCATTGATAGCATTTGTGATTAAACATTACAGCCGCCGTCCGAGAGTGCTGTATGCTTTTGATACGTTTGAAGGAATGCCGGCACCTACCGAGATCGATCGACATCAGGGAATCCCTGCAAATCTTACTGGTTTTGGGGAAGGAACTCTCAAAGCTTCAATTAGCGAACATTTGGATAAAATCTGTAAATTACTGCAAGTTACAGATATTGTTGTACCGGTTAAGGGATTATTTGCCCAGACTTTACCTAAATACAAGTCAGCAATAGGAAGTATAGCATTTCTGCACGCTGATGGAGATTGGTACGAGTCAACAATGGATATATTTAATACGCTTTATGACAGCGTTATATCTAACGGTTTCATTCAGGTTGATGATTACGGTCACTGGGAGGGGTGCAAGCAAGCAGTACACGATTTTGAGAGGATGAAAGGAGAGTCATTTTCTCTGCATACAATTGATGAAACAGGAGTGTGGTTTCAAAAGTTGAGATAATTATCTGGTATGGTGCGTCGCTGCTATATTTTCGATTTTAATTGCAAATTGTCGAGTGCGACGCACCCTACAGTATCTATCGCTGGATTGAAATTGTAATTTCAACCTACATTTTATTTGTAGGGGCGGGTTCGCCAACCATACATAATAATCACCGACAATTAATATAAACCCGCCCCCGCCCCACCGGAAATCTGAATGTACATTAATATTGTTTGTTGGGTGAGAGGGCGGGTTTTAGAAATTGTTTGTTTTGGGGAGATTATCGTTGGTGAACCCGCCCCTAATGGAATTATAGCGGTTCTCAGAAAGATGAGGTACGTAGTTGGGCTTTAGCCCTCTTAGTTTAAGTGATTATACAAGCTATGAATCATACCTCATCTTTTTGAGAAAGGCTATATGTATATAGCCCGTTAATAACATCAAGAAAGCGCTTAACCTGTTTTTCCCAAGTCCAATCCAGCATAAAGTTAGCCGCAGCTAAACCGCGACGTTTTGATTCTTCGCGATTAGTATAAACTTGTTCCAAAGCCTCGACAACTTCTGCCACATCAGACTCTCCCCAACCTTCTACACCGGAAAAAGGAGCAGTCAGTTTAACTCGTCCTTGGCTCGATAAAGGATAGCAAATGTTGCTGTAAATCAAGTCTAAATGACCGGTATTCGCTGATAAAATAGTCGGAATTCCGCAGGCCATACTTTCCATCGCGACTAAATTAGTGCCACCTTCGCAGCGGTTGGTGAAAACAGCGCAGTCGGCTTCTCGCAAAATTTGCCCGGTGAGGTGATTGGGAATTAAGCCGATGTCGATAAAAGAGTCCACCGGCAAACCGTTAGCCACTAACCATTGGGAAATTCCTAAACTTCCGTCGCGGTTGATATTGGGAAGTCCCGCAACGTTTCCGGTTTGTTCGATTCCTAACATATACTGAGGCCAGAAGTTGTGCCATGTTGTTAGTAACAAAGCCTCTGGATGTTTGGCGCGAAATCGTTTGAAAGCGGCAATTACAATATCTTGACCTTTGCGATATTCCAGTTTGCCGCCGGAGAAAATGACGAAGCGATCGCCAAATAGATTAGACTTGGGTGCAGGATGGAAAATTGTTGGGTCAATTCCTTGATGTAACATCGCCACATTAGTCAAGCCGCAGCTTCTCAAAACATCCGCATTCCAGTTGGAACCTGCGACAATCGCGCTATATTTTTTGGCTGTTGCTAGTGCTTCTGCTGTAATTCGCGTGTCTTCAAAAAAGATGACTCCTATTTGACAAGCGCTGGTAATTTGATTGTCAACTCCAGAGGATGCTAAATTATTACCCAAAGCGTAAAGTACGGGAAAATTACAACTGATTTGTTTGTCGGAATTTGCTGCTACTAATTCCTGAAAATTTTTGTGCTTTTCAATTACAGGTAACAACAGCGATTTATGCAGCGGATTCATTGATTCTGAGGTGATTGATGGCGGTGCTAAAAGTGCAACTTCCCAGGCGGGATTTTGTCGCAGTTGTAGTGTTAAATTCATCGCGTAAATTCCCCAGCCGCTGGTGATGCTGAGGGGCCAACTAATGCCGATTCCGGTAATTTGTGGGGGAGTTTCTGGGGGGTTAATTTGAGGCGGATTATCAGAATTGGCGTTACCAGGCTGAGTCTGGGGACGAGTAGATTGTAAAGGCGATGCCCCCGTGCCCGCCCTCTCTAACAAGGCTGCTTTTACGCGATCGCAAACTCCATCCCAATCACCCGCTTTTTGCTGCCTAAACAACCGCACAGTGGGATACCAAGGGCTATCTTCGCGTTCCAGCATCCAGCGCCAATCGGGAACAAAAGACAGCAAAATCCAGACTGGTTTGCCCAAAGCACCGGCCAAGTGCGCCACAGAAGTATCTACACAAATTACTAAATCGAGTTGCGAAATAATTGCTGCGGTGTCGGCAAAATCGACGCAATGTTCGCTCAAATCTTCTATTTTGTGTTGCTTTAATAAAGTGCGCGAACTGCAGCTATCCTGTAGGGAATCGCCCGCTGACAAATCTTTTTGAAGACTGTAAAAACTCACTCCCGGAACATCTACAAATTTCACAAAATCGCTCAATTTACACGATCGCCGATGATTGTTGCGGTGCAGCGGGCCGCCCGCCCACACAATACCTACTTTTAGTTTATTGCTCGGCTCTAGGGAAAATTTAAAATCCTGTGGTGGAGCTAAATAAGGAATATTTGCCGGTATATTTTCCAAAGTCGTTCCCAGAATTCGCGGCAAACTTAGCAGCGGGGCTTGCACTTGAAAATCTATCAAATCGCTCGGCCTGACTCCTACTCGATCGACTCCTGCAACTCCTTCAAATAAACGCTTCAGCAAGACATGACAAGCAACAATAACTTCGCCGCCTTTTTGCTTAACTAAACGAGCGTAGCGGATAAACTGTATCGTATCGCCAAAACCTTGTTCGGGGTGCAATAAAATTGTTTTTCCCTGCAAATCAGAGCCGTCCCAAAGCGGTTGCTCAAAATAGCGCCGATCCAATTGTTGAGTTTGCCAGCGCGATTCGTACTCTGCAAAACCACGCTCAAAATTTCCAGTTAAGAGCAAAGCTAATGCTAGTCTCAAGCGCCAATTTGGCGAGTTGGGACGTAGTTGAATTGCTTTATTGTAAAAGTCGATCGCCTCTGCGACTTGTCCCTGTTCTTCGAGGGCAGAACCCAAGTATAAGTTTGTTTCAGCCTGGTTAGAATTAATTTTTAGTGATTTTTGGTAATGAACAATAGCCTCGGCTATTTGCCCGTTTTCTTGTTTGAGATAACCTAAATAACTGTGGGCTGCCGCGTGGCTGGCTTCGGCAGCAATTACTTGTTCGTAGCGAGCGGCGGACTCTGATTTTTTACCTTGTTTTTCTAAGGCATTTGCTATGTGAAATTGTACCTGTGCTGGCGATAAAGAAAATCGAGGCGAAGCTTCGGTATCTCCGTTACCAGGAACAGCTTGGGAACGAGTAGAAATTAGGTGTGTTAAGGCTGTTTTTACGCGATCGAACACTTCCTCCCAATCGCCCGGTGTTTGCTGGCGAAACAGCCGCGCTGTCGGATACCAAGGGCTATCCTCGCGTTCCAACATCCACCGCCAATCCGGCATAAAACACAGCAAAATCCATACCGGTTTACCCAAAGCACCGGCTAAGTGCGCGATAGCAGTATCCACGCAAATTACTAAATCTAGTTGCGATATCACCGCTGCGGTATCGGCAAAATCGTTCAAATTGTCGCTCAAATCTATCACGGGAATTTGAGTTAACAAAGTACGGTTGTCAGCCGATAAGTCTTTCTGAAGACTGTAAAAACTGACACCGGGAATATCTAACAATTGCAGGAAATAGCTTAAATCGCTCGATCGCTGAAAATCCTTCAAATGTTCCGAACTTCCCGCCCACGCAATCCCAACTTTAAACTTACCATCGCAATTTAGAGAAAATTGCCAATTCGGAGGCGCCGCTAAATAAGGAATATTTGTCGGTATATTTTCTAAATTTGTTCCGAGAATATACGGCAAACTCATCAGCGCTGCTTGCACTTGGAAATCCGGCAATTCATCCATCCGAACCGCCACTTGTTCGATGCCCGGAATCTGCTTAAATAAACGCTTCAGTTCTTGATAGCAAGAAAGGATTACTTTGCCGCCTTTTTGCTGGACAATTGCCGCGTATCGCACAAATTGAATCGCATCGCCCAAACCTTGTTCGCAGCGAAGCAAAATAGTTTGCCCGTTCAAATCTGAACCGTCCCAAACTGGTTGGTCAAAATTCAACCGTGGTAATTTTTTTGCCTGTTCTGTTTCCCAGCGCCACTCGTATTCAGCTAAACCGCGCGCCCAGTCCCCAGTCAACAGCAAGACTAAGCTTAAGTTGAAGTGAGCTTTAACACAATTTGCATCAAGTTCGATAGCTTTACTGTAGCACAAAATAGCTCGATTTACGTCTCCTAATTGTTCAACAGCACTGCCTAAATTAGTAATAGCTTCTATATAATTAGGGTTCAAAGATATGGCTCGTTCCAAGCTAGAAATTGCCTGTTCTATTTTTCCCGCCCTCAAGCATAACGTTCCCAGGTGATAGTGTCCTGCAGGATTGTTTGGTTCTACTCCAATTGCACGCTCGTAAAGCCGTTGGGCATCGTCTAGCTGAGATTGTGTTTGCATCGCCGCACCCAAATTTACCAGCGCCGGCACGTAATTGGAATTGACAGAAAGTGCTTGATGAAAACAGGCGATCGCACTCGGTAAATCGCCCTGCTGCTGGAGTATCGCACCGAGATTGTTGAGAGCTTTGAGGTAAAGCGGATTCAGGGCGATCGCCTTTTGAAAACAAGATACAGCATCGGGTATATTGCCTCGATCTTGCAGCAAAATACCCAAGTTATTGTGCGCTTGGGCGCAGTTCGGATCGATTTCGATCGCGCGCTGATAATAGGCGGCAGCTTCGGCTAAATCGCCTGTTTGGTGCAGCGTCACTGCCAAATTAGTGGCGGCTTCGATCGAATTAGGCTGCCAAACTAAAGCATTTTTAAAACAAGCGATCGCCTCCGCAAATCTACCTTGCGACTTGAAAATATTTCCGCAATTAAACTGTTTTTGAGCTAAGTCAACATTGGGCTGAGCTTCTATTAGTCGTAGAGCTTCTTGATGCTGGGCAATTCTTTCTTTCAGCGCCAAAGCAGCCCGATCTAAAACTCCTTGCCAATCTCCCGCTGTTGACTGGCGAAACAGCCGCGCCGTGGGATACCAAGGACTATCTTCGCGTTGCAACATCCACCGCCAATCCGGCACAAAAGCCAGCAAAATCCACACGGGTTTGCCCAAAGCACCAGCCAAATGTGCCACACAAGTATCTACAGAAATCACTAAATCCAGAGCCGAGATTGCCGCCGCAGTATCCGCCAAGTCGTGCAAATAAGAGCTTAAATCTGTTACGGGCATTTGCTCTAACAAAGGGCGCTCGTCTGCTGTTATTTCCTTTTGCAAACTGTAAAAATCTGCTCCGGGAATATCTAACAGTTTAGTTAACAAATTCAGCGGTAACGATCGCACTTTATTTTGCGAATTATTAGGATTTCCAGACCACACAATTCCAACTTTCAAATTAGTAGTTGGATTGAGAGTAAATTCCCAACCTGGCGGGGGAGCTAAATAAGGAACTTTGGCGGGTATAGTTTCTAAAGTTGTTCCCAGAAGGTGAGGCAAACTCATGAGCTGGGCGCGCACTTGAAAATCCGGCGCATCCTCTGGATTAACTATTAACGCATCGATTCCCGAAACTTGTGCAAACAAGCGCTGCAAGTGCGGCAAACACCAAACAATTACCCTACCGCCTTTTTCCTTGACTAAATCTGCATAGCGGATAAACTGAATTGCATCGCCTAAACCCTGTTCCGGGCAAACCAAAATAGTTTTTCCCTCCAAATCTTTACCATCCCAAAGCGGCTGAATAAAGTTGTGACGCCAGAACTGTTTTTCTTTAACTAGGAGTCGCCATTCGTACTCGGAAAAACCGCGCTGAAAGTCTCCAGCCAGCAGCAAAGCTAAACCTAAATTTAGGTGAGATTCAGGATGGCGGACATTGAATTTAACTGCTTGGCTGTAGCAGGTGACAGCATCTGCAAAGAAGCCGCGATCGTGCAAAGCACTTGCCAAACTGGTGAGGGGATTGATATAACCGGGTTTGAGTTCGATCGCCCGACGGTAACAATCGATCGCCTCTGCCATTTTTCCCGCTTCCTCAAAAGCTTTGCCGAGATTGTTCAAAGCTTCTGGAAATTCGGGTTTAAGGCTCAAAGCTTGCTGATAGCAGGCGATCGCATCTGCAATTTTGCCCTGTTTGTGCAAGACTATTCCCAGATTGCAGTGAGCCTGTGCTGAGGCTGGCAATGCTTGAATGGCTTGCTGGCAAACAGCTAAATCCTCATCCAACTTATCTTGGTTTGACAGCGAACTCCCGAAAGCGAGATCGGTTTGGGGCAAATCCGGTTGCAGCGCCAGAGCTCGATCGTAGTATGCGATCGCATCTGGAATTTTGCCCTGTCGGATCGAGGCGTATGCTAAATTGTGCAGGGCCTCCACATAATTTGGGTCGATCGCGATCGCCCGTTCGTAATTCGCGATCGCCCGTTCGTAATTCGCACCCGCTTCCTTCCCTTGTTCCTCCAAAGCAATTCCCAAATTCAAATAAGCCGCCGCGCAATTAGGATTGACTTGAATCGCTTGCTCGTAGCACCTTACAGCCTCCACCACATCCCCTTGCTCTTCCCGCAGCAGGCCCAAATTAATCAGCGCTTCCGCGCAATTCGGGTTCAAAGACAGCGCCCGTTCGTATTCTGCGATCGCCTCTTCAGTCTCCCCTGCTTCCGCCAGCGCGCTGCCCAAATTGCTCGCAGTTTCCGCCAAATTTCGGTCGATGGCTAGGGCTTGTCGGTAGTGCGCGATCGCCTCTGTTAGCTGGCCGATTTGCTGTTTGACAACGCCTAAATTGCTGTGCGCGGCTGCGTAATGAGGATCGATCGCGATCGCCCGCTCGTAACTTTCGATCGCACCGCCCAAATCCGCTTGCTGCTGCAAATCCACGCCCAACCGAAACTCTGCATCCGCCGAATCCGACGGCCGGGATGCTGCGGCAACCGCGCCTAGAGCTTCCGCCACCCGATCGAAAACGTCCTCCCAGTCGCCCCGCTGATGCTGGCGAAACAGCCGCGCCGTCGGATACCAAGGACTGTCTTCGCGCTCCAACAGCCACCGCCAATCCGGCGAAAACGCCAGCAAAATCCACACCGGTTTGCCCAAAGCGCCCGCCAAATGGGCGACAGCGGTATCGACACTAATGACTAAATCCAGTTTGGCGATCGCAGCAGCAGTATCTGCCAAATCGCCAAAATGCGGGCTCAAATCTACGATCGGCGTTTGATTCAACAGCGCGCGATCTGCCTCGGAAACCTCTTTCTGCAAGCTGTAAAAACTTACCCCCGAAACCTCCAAAAGCGGCAGAAACTGACTCAAACTGCACGAACGCTGCTTGTTTTTGCGGTGTTTTGGATTCCCCGCCCAGACAATCCCGACTTTCAAATTGCGATCGGGCAAAAGTGCAAATTCAGCACCCGCAGGCGGAGATAAATAAGCAGTATTTCCCGGTATTGTTTCCAGCTTTGTACCGATAATATAGGGCAAACTCAACATCGGCGCTTGCACGTCAAATTCCGGCATTGGCTCGCCTTTAACTATTAGCAAATCAATGCCATCAACCGTTGCAAATAAACGGTGCAATTGCGGGTAACAGCCAACAATGACCCTACCGCCTTTATTTTTAACGATCGCAGCGTAGCGAATAAACTGAAGCGAATCGCCTAAACCTTGTTCGGCGTGCAGCAAAATAGTCTTTCCCACCAAATCAGAACCGTCCCACAGCGGTCGGTATTCTCTCGCCGAAACAGTATTATCCGATCCCACCAAAAAACAGGAATGACCAGTGTGAAATTCTTTAATTTGCCAGCGCCACTCGTATTCGGCGAGACCATTTTCCAAATCTCCCACCAACAGCAAAGCCAAGGACAAATTCAAGTGAGCGCTAGCGTGATTTGGACTTAAATGAATCGCTCGTCTGTAGCAGGATATCGCATTTTCTACCGCGCCTTTTTCCAGAAACGTCCTGCCTAAATTGTTGATAGCTTCCACAAAATCCGGCAGCAATTCTAGAGCTTTGTGATAATACTCCAGCGCCTCTTCTAAATTGCCCTGTTCTTGCAACACTGTTGCCAGATTGTTGTAAGCTTCCCAGCTATGCGGATTAATTTCCAGCGCTCGCCGGTACAGCTCGATCGCCCTTACAAGTTCGCCTTTTTCTTGCCGCGCCACGGCTAAATTAATCAGTGCGGGTACGAAATCCGGTTGAGCTACAAGAGCTTGTTCGTAATGTGCGATCGCCGCTTCCACTTGACCTTGTTCCTCAAAAATCTTTGCCAAGTTGTAAGCTGTTTGAGGAATATTTGGATCGATAGCTAAAGCTTCTCGGTAATGCGGGATAGCGGCCTCCAATTCGCCCTTTTCTTGCTTGAGAAAACCAAAATTAATCCGCGCTTGAACGCAATTTGGATCGAGAGATAGAATCTGTTCGTAAAGGGCGATCGCCTCTTCCCGATCTCCGGTTTCCATTAACTGTTCTGCTTGCCGCAATAAATCCTCTAAAACAACCAAATTCTCCCCGCAGTTTTCGATCGCAACCGATGTCTCTATCCCCTGCGATTGCTTAGCTGCGGAACCTTCTGCTAACCCTTCGCTCGCCCTCAAAAATATTTGTTTGCTCTCTTTAACCAGGCTCGCACCTGTCATTTTGAGAGCTACAGAATCGAGGTCAAGCGTATCATTAGCATTCATTGCGAGTGAAACGAAGCCAAGCGAATCTTTGGCAGAATCCTCGTCGGAATAACTAGCAGTATTGGCGATCGCAAATAAACTCAAAGCCGCCTGCACTTCCTCAAACAATTCTTGCCAACTTTCCGGCTGACTTTGGCGGAAAAGCCTCGCAGTTGGATACCAAGGATTGTCTTCACGATCCAGCAGCCAGCGCCAGTCAGGAGCAAAAGAAAGCAGCACCCAAACCGATTTTCCTAAAGCACCGGCTAAGTGCGCCACAGCCGTATCGACAGTAATGACTAAATCCAGTTGAGATATCGCCGAAGCGGTATCAGCAAAGTCGTTCAAATGCGGAGTTAAATCCGGCACTAAGTGTTGGTTCAACAAAGTGCGATCGCTCTCGGACAAGTTTTTTTGTAAACTATAAAAAGCGATTCCTGGCACATCCAAAAATCGAATAAAATCGCTCAATCTGCAAGAACGCTGATTGTCTTTCCGGCGCTGCGGACTCCCCGCCCAAACAATCCCTACCTTCAATTTGGCATCAGAAGAAAGCGCAAATTTGCACTCAGCAGGCGGATATAAATAAGGAACATTTGCAGGTATTGTTTCCAGAGTTGTCCCCGCAATTCGCGGCAAACTCATCAGGGGTGCGTGAACGTCAAATTCTGGCAAACCTTCCAGACTGACTGATAAGTATTCAATACCGGCAACTGTCGCAAACAACCGCATCAGTTCTGGATAGCAAGCCACCATAACTTTAGCGCCTCGGCTGCGAAGAATTGGGGCGTACCGAATAAACTGAATTGAATCGCCAAAGCCTTGCTCGACGTGCAGTAAAATAGTTTTGCCCTGCAAATCCGAACCATCCCAAACCGGCTGTTTAAATTGCCTCGGTTGTAGTTGCGGAGTGCGCCACCGCCACTCGTATTCAGCAAAACCGCGCTGAAAATCTCCGAACAATAGCAAAGTTAAAGCTAATTCCAGGTGTGCGGTGGCGTTGTCTGGCTGCAATTCCAAGGCTCGACTGTGACAATAAAAAGCCTCTTGAAATTCTCCTAAATCGACCAAAGCGTGTGCGAGGTTGTTAATAGCCTCCACGAAGTCTGGCTTTAACTTTAATGCTTCTCGGTAGTGGGATATTGCTGCTTTTGCATTGCCTTGTTCGTGGTAAAATGCTCCTACATTGTTCTGAGCTTCGGGATTGTTTGGTTCTAGTCTTACAGCTTGCTGGTAGCAGTTGAAAGCTTCGGCTAATTTACCTTGTTGCTGCAAAACTGTTCCCAAGCCCATCAGGGAATATGTCAAATTAGGATTTATTTTTAAAGCGTGGAGGTAATAAGCTATCGCCTCGTTTAATTGATTTTTTTGTTTAAATAAATGTCCTAAGTTGTGCGCTGTTTCGTGCAGGTTTGGGTCGAGTTGCAGCGCTGTTTGGTAATATAAAATAGCTGCGTCAATTTCGCCTAATTGCTGTTTAATCCAGCCCAAATTATTGTAGGCGAGTACGGAATTTGGCTGGATTTTGATTACTTGTTCGTAACTGGCGATCGCCCTTTGATACTCGCCTACATCCAGCAAAAGATTAGCCTTATTTAAATGTGCTTCTACAAAATCGCGGTTTTGGGCGATCGCCTGTTCGTAAAAGTCGATCGCCTCGGCAATTTTTCCCTGCTGTCTCGCCGCTATTCCCAACAAACACAGCACGTTTGCTGATTCCGGCTGCACTTCTATTATTTGTCGGTACAAATTCTCAGCTTCTAACAAACGTCCCGCTTGGTGATGTTCCCAAGCTAATTTCAAAGAGTCTTCGGCACCCAGTTTGCAGGCAGATTTCCGCGATTTTTTTTGAGAAGCCATAGTTGTCTTGGTTGTTTGGGACTTCGCTAACTTGTAATTGCCAACTTTTTCTAATTTGTTAACTCTTCCTTCCTTCTTCCTTCCCCCTTCCTTCTTCCTTCTTCCTTCTTCCTTCTTCCCCCTTCCTTCTTCCTTCTTCCTTCTTCCTTCCTTCTTCCTTCCTTCTTCCTTCTTCCCCCTTCCATCGGAGTTACATCCGTTACATCCGTTACATCCGTTACAGAATCCGTTGCCGAACTTCCCCTGCTACCCCAACAAACAAGCTGCGGGAAAAATCAGATATTCTAAGAAAAACAACTTCCAGATAAACTGATAAAAGGCAGCAATTTCTATTTTATCCTCCAAATCAACTTTGACGCTCCAAAACCACATCAAACCCAAAGCCGCCAAATGAGAAACTGCCAGAAACACTAAATTAACATTAGACAATAAGATCGCTCCCGCCAAAGTCGCGCCCAAATAACAAACCGTCAACACCCAGCGAGATAAATTAAAGACGGCCGGCTTGCCCAGCTCAATCGTAAACGTAGTAATATTATATTGCTTGTCCCCTTCCATGTCGGGGATATCTTTAAAAATGGCGATCGCAAACGTAAACACCACAACAAAAACCGTCAGCACCCAAACTTCCGCAGGAATCTCAAAAGACAAACTCTCCAAACTCCAGCCAGAAAAAGCGCTTTTCGCCCTTCCCAAACCCAACACCCAATTAAAGTGCAAAAATAACCCTAAATTTACGATCGCGCCCCGCACCGTAAAAATGCACAGCGCCGCCCAAAGAGGAAAACGTTTCAGCCGAATTGGGGGCAGAGAATAAGCAGTCCCTATTGCCAAACTAACGCCAACGGTAGCCAGCAAAAACGGGCCTTGCAAAACAGCCGTCAAAATTGCTAGAATTCCCGTGAGAATTACAATTAATTCCCCGGTTTTCCGAGAAAATGCTCCAGAGGCGATCGGCAAATACGGCTTATTAATTTTATCAATTTCAACATCTTCTAACTGGTTCAATCCCACAATATAAATATTGCCGCAAATGCAAGCCAACCAGGCAAAAGCTAGGGGCCAAAATACAGGATTCACAAACAGCCTCGTGCTTTGGGCGATCGCGTACAAAGCCAATACACTCAAGCTAGTACCCACAATTGTGTGCGGCCGAGAAAACTCCCAAAATGCCCTCACCCAGCTTTGCGGAGCCGAGCCATTTTTATCAATCCAAGACTTGCCAATCGAATCGTTGCCCATAAATCTCACACCCGCACCAAACAAATAATATGCTCTAGGGTGTGCAATGCACACCTTACTCATCAACTCAAGACTCAAAACTTCTCCGATATATGCCTGTTATTTTACAGCACAAATCAGCCCAAAACGAATCAACCCGCTCTGATATCCACGGCTCATCAATCCGAGAGCAAGTGCTGCTTGAATAGTCGTCCAACCGCTCGTTAGCAAACCCCAAATCGCGCTCGGAGTCAAAGCAGAATCGATCACCACATCCCAAAAAGGAGCAACCGCTTTTGACCAATCAGCGGTGCGAATACTTGTCAAAGGCAAACTGCGGACAATTTCCTCGTATTCCGGCAAAGAAATCACGTAAGGCAAAGCATAAACCCGGTAAATTTCTGCCAATTCCTTTCTCTCTTCATCAGTTAATTCTCCCGCCGTTTCTCCCACCGGGCGGTGACACCAAGTTGCCAAAATCAAAGTTCCTCCCGGCTTGAGCACGCGGCAGCATTCCTGCAAAAACTTAATTTTGTCTGGCATATGTTCGCCGCTTTCTAGCGACCAAACCAAGTCGAATGACTCGTCAGAAAAAGGCATATTCAAAGCATCTGCTACCAAAAAGTTCACATTGCTTTCCATGCCAGCAATTTTAGCGCGTTCGGTCGCTCTGTTGGCCTGTACCGGACTCAGAGTAATCCCGGTCGCTGTAACGCTAGCGCCCGTTTTGTTGAGTTCGGGCGATCGGCTAAAACCTCGATCGACCCCGCCATCCAACTTTAAATTATTTTGAGCGATCGAACTAAACTTTTCGGTCAAATAAAGCGTGCTGCCGCCGATCCCGCAACCGACATCGAGAATGCGGTAAGATTCACACAGTGCCTTCTCTGACGGTACTCCAGCCCATGCCAGCAGTTCTTCTATCAAATCTATCTGAGCCTGTCGGCGCTCTTTTTTCAAATTGCCATCCGGGCCGTAGTAACCGTGGTGCATGTGTTCGCCCCACACCTGCTCCCACAAACCGCTAGAAGCGTCGTAAAGTTGCTGAATTTGCTGGTAAAGTGTTGATGTCATCGCCGGAACGCAAGTTATTAAAGGAATTCTACCGTTATTTTCCCGCTGTTGTCATAGAATTTGGCGATTTAGTTCGATCGGCCTCCGGCCTTCGCCAGACAGAGATGTCCTGATTTTCAGCCCGACGATATATTTGTGGGTTCCCTCTCAAATCTCCAATCTCACATAGATTTGTGGGTTCCCTCTCAAATCTAAAATCTCACATAGATTTGTGGGTTCCCTCTCAAATCTAAAATCTAAAATCTAAAATCTAAAATCGAATGACTGTCTCGCGAACCATTGCTTTGGGCTTTCTCGCTGTCATCCTCGCAGGTGCTCTATTACTGATGATGCCCTTTTCCACAATTGATGGAACTTGGAGCGATCCAATAACAGCACTGTTTACCTCTACTTCCGCTGTCTGCGTCACGGGCTTGTCGGTGGTGGATGTCGGAAAATATTACTCTTTTTGGGGGCAACTGTGCCTAGTTTTACTGGTGCAAATAGGAGGCTTGGGCTACATGACAGCCACAACTTTCTTGCTGCTGTTATTGGGCCGCCGCTTTTGCTTGAAAGACAAAATTGCCCTGCAACAATCTCTCGACAAATCCGGGCTAGCCGGCGTAGTACAACTGGTGCAGTCAATTCTAGCAACAACGCTTTTGTTTGAATTAACAGGAGTGTTTTTGCTGATGACGGTTTTCGTCCCCCAATACGGATTTAAAGAAGGTGTGTGGTCTGCTATATTTCACAGCGTTAATTCGTTTAACAACGCGGGGTTTAGCATCTATTCAGATAATTTGATCGGCTACATCAGTTCGCCTGTGGTTAACTTCACAGTCAGTGGTTTAATCATATTTGGGGGAATCGGCTATCAAGTAATTATGGAAATGTACCTGTGGCTACGCGATCGTTTCAACAAAAGCCCTATCTGCACAGTTTTTTCGCTGAACTTCAAAGTTGTTACCACTACAACGGCTGTCCTTTTAATTTTAGGAACCCTAGCCTTTTTGGTGCTCGAATACGACAACCCAGACACTTTCGGCTCTCTAAATTTTCCTCAAAAGCTGATGGCAGCTTGGTTTCAATCTGTTACTCCCCGCACGGCGGGGTTCAATACAATTAGCATTGGCCAAATGACCGAAGCATCGCTATTTCTGACCATCGCGCTGATGTTTATCGGCGCCAGTCCTGGCAGCACCGGCGGCGGAATCAAAACCACAACTTTTAGGATATTGTTTTGCTGTACCACAGCAGTTATCGAAGGCCAGGAAGAGGTGGAGTGCTATCAGCGTCAAATTCCGCCAGCAATGATTCTAAAAACCATTAGCGTAGTCTTCGGTTCCATGTTGGTCGCATTCGCATCTGCAATTTTAATAGAACTGACCAATCCCGAAGTAGAATTTATCGCAGCTCTGTATGAAGCAGTTTCAGCTTTTGCCACGGTCGGTCTTTCCACTGGGATTACACCCACGCTTTCAGCGATCGGCAAGCTGGTTTTGATTGCTACAATGTACATAGGTCGGGTTGGCGTGTTGCTGCTGATGAGTGCTGCATTCGGAGACCCAAAACCCAGGTCTTTTAAGTATGCTGAGGAAAGTTTGTTAGTCGGATAAAAAAATCCTGCCTCGTTGCTGATAATCTAAACAATGGGTGACAACCCAAATCAACTTTTACTACTTACCCAAAAATCAAAAGGAGGCGGCGCTGTCTCTGCTACAATTTAAACGGCAAGACGCTCAGCGCTGGATATTCAGTGAACCTGTCATCTTTAAATTTTTTTCGCACTTTGCGCGCCGAAAACAAGCAGTTTGCAGTTATTGGTTTGGGACGCTTCGGCAAAGCTGTGTGTTCTACTCTGCACGGTTTGGGTTACGAAGTCCTGGGAGTTGACACGGATGAAAAAAAAGTAACTCAAGCTTTGAACGATCGCATTGCTGCTCACGTTGTGCAGTTAGATTCTACTGAGCCTAGCGCTCTTGCGGAAGCCGGTATATTTGAATTTGAAACAGTGATAGTTGCGATCGGCAATTACCTAGCAGAAAGCATTACCACCACCCTAAATCTTAAGGAAGGCGGGGTAAGTCACGTAATAGCCAAAGCTTCTTCGGAAACTCACTTAAAACTGTTGAAAAAAGTCGGCGCCGATCATGTAGTTTTTCCCGAACGAGAAATGGGCTGCTCTTTAGCCCGCCTTCTTACAAAACCCAGCATTTTAGAACGCTTTGACCTCGACCCAGCTCACAGCATCGTTGAGTTGCTCGTTCCTGAAAAGTTTGATGGCAAAACTATCTCCGAATTGGATCTCCGGCGCAGATATGGTTTGAATTTGCTAGCAGTTGGTCGTGCCGACAAGTTTGAGATCAATCCGCAGCCAAGCGAACGCTTGAGCAAAGGCGAGGTGATGGTAGTAATTGGTTCTAATAAAGATATCAATCGCTTGCCAATTTAACAGCTCGCCCTTTTATGCACGTACAGCAACACTTCTCGACTTAGAAACCCGGTTTCTCGGGTTCCGAGTGTCGAAGTCCTCAGCAAGTGGTGCCGGATGTGTCAAATTTTCATGCCCTAACTAACCCGGTTGATTTTAGATCGACTGGGTTTCTCTGTCAATTTTTATGTTCTAATTTTTAACCGAAATATCTAAATTAAATTTCACCACTTCTAGGGTTGGTTCCGCCTTTGCGACCCCCTCTGAGAACTTAGCCAGACAAATCGTGAAAAATTGCAACAAAGTAGCAGCAATCGATCGTCGCGCTCCCGAAAATCATAGGAGCGCTAGCCCTGAAAATTCAGCCGACTTTTAAGATTTTTTGCAAATAAGCTTTGCCGAAAACCAGCACCGCCAAGACGAGAGCGAGTTCAACAGGCCAAGGACACACCGCCACCAACCAAATTAACGAACACACTCCAATAATTGCAGCTATGGGAGCCGGAATTCCGTCTAGCGTTCTGTTGTCAGTCCCGGCAGTCACCCACCAAGCAATCAAGCATACCGTCAACGGAAGCAAGCAATTTGCGATCATGATTTTTACCCCATCAATTTTTTTACATATGGCATCTGAGTATATTGTAACAATACATCAAAAATTCGGAAATTTACCATCAATTGGGATAAAATTTAAGATTAAGTAATTCATCCTCTGGGGTGATATATTTTATTATTTTTAGCTTCCCCTCTCTCAGAAGGCAGAAGTAGGTTGGCATCAGGCAGGATTGTGGGATTTTTATTTCGGTAGAAGAGATGAAAGCTTTCTACCTTGAGATGAATTGCGATGCGCCAGTCTGTGCAAGTTATAGTGAGGGTTGCAGTCAGTTACTGTAGAGCGTAAATCAATGCTGGGCAAATTTTTTCGCAAGCCAGAATCAGAAAACAGCGATCGCGTCCCCCCGGGTCAATACCTGGCCAACGGCTTTCCCGTGCTGACCTACGGCGATACACCCTCCGTCAGTATTGAGAGTTGGGAATTTAAAGTCTGGGGATTGGCAAAACCACAAACCTTCACTTGGTCGGACTTCCAGGCGATGCCCCAAAGTAACTTTACTGCGGATTTTCACTGCGTCACCCGGTGGTCAAAACTCGACGTGCAGTGGACCGGAGTCAAAGTCACCGATTTTATGAAGTGCATAGAAGTCGATCCGAAAGCTATGCACGTCCTGGAACACTGCTACGGCGGCTACACTACCAACATTGCGATCGCCGACTTCCTCCGAGAAGAAAACTTTTTCGCCCACACCGTCTTCGGCGAACCCCTATCCGCAGACCACGGCGGCCCAATGCGGCTCGTAGTTCCCCACTTGTACGCTTGGAAAAGCGCTAAATGGATTAACGGCCTGGAGTTTACAGAAACCGAAGAACTGGGTTTTTGGGAACGCAACGGCTACCACCGGCGGGGCGAACCTTGGGCAGAGGAACGCTACAGCGGTGTGTTTTGATGCGGGCGATCGGGAGCAGGGACTGGGCGAGAGCTTCTCTTACAATCTTTGTTGAGGGGCAATTCGCTCTTTGACCGCTTCAATCTGCAGAAATTGCATTTCGCCGATCGCATCTTTGGGATATCTCGCGCCACGGGATCTATTTAATTCAACCAAAATACGTAGACCCAACGATCGCATTTTGTACGTAATTTACCCGATAGATAAACTACTTTAACTCTCCTACACAAGCCCAAAAAACAAATATTGCCAGTTTCTGGCTAATCGAAAACTTCTGTAACTGTCAGTACCCAGGAATATAACCGTATTTATACTTAAGTGTTTGCTGTTGAAGATTTAGACTTGAGAATCTAATAAAAAATTAGCAGAAGCCCGCTCTAAATAACTTCGGCTTACCCGCGCTCCCATGCCCGCAACTGCAAGGTTTCAAGCCACAAATCTTATAATTATTTGGTGTGTATTTTTAGGGAGCGATCGCCTCGGATCGCTGGCGACCGACAGCATTTGTGAAGGTTATGTAAAGGCTTGATAAAGAATATGTCAAACTTGACCTAAAGTGAACCAAATACAAACAAAGTATCGCATAATGAAATTATTAAGATTCTCGCACAACAGGAACAGGTTATGAATACCAAACTCTTATCCGCCCTCACAGCTACCGCAGCCGCCACAGCTCTGTTTGGCGCCGGAGCTCCAGCTCAAGCCTTCTCCTTTGGTACCAACGGCATCACATTCAGCCAAGATACAAGCGTCAAGTTTAACTTCAAACAATCTCACGGAATGTACCAATCCTCTTTGGGAATCTACAGCGTGAAGGACTCGGCGGTCACTCTAGTTAGCACCCTGTTTTCGGAAACTAAATCCTCAGACAACGAGTGGGAAAACGAATGGAAAGGAACTCTGGGCAATACAGTAGTGGGTTCTGGCTCGGCAGTATTCACATTCCTGGCAAATCAAGTTTACACTTTGGGACTCGACAGCGGCTGGGGTGGCAGTGTCTACTCGACCTCAGCGTTGAACACCGGCAGCCAGCAAGCAGTGTTTGGCGCGCAATCGCAACTGTGGGACGCACTCGACAAAGAAACCACGAACGTCTTCCAAGCTGCCGGACAATTCACAAACGGATACGCTTCTCTGTTTAACGGAGGCACGCTAATTGGCTTCGACGATCGCGGTAACAACAACGACGCAGACTTCCAAGACTTCACAGTCAGCGCAGAAGCAGTTCCCGAACCGATGACAATGACTGGTTTGGCTCTCGGTTTGGGTGGCTTGGTTGCCGCGCGCCGCCGCCGCGCTAGCAAGACGACTTCATGATTTTGTCAACCGGAACAATCTCCTTTTTTACGTTTTACAAAATAAAATTCAATTAGGAGGCGCGCTAATGAGAAATCGGCTCGCCTTTTGCTTGATTTGAAAAGTCAGAAGGCAGAAGTCATATCAATTCTGGTTGCACTCCTCCGGAATTGTTGACTGTTGACTCGGGGTCGCAAAACTGAATGATGGTTGAGTGTTGGATGTTGACTCGATTTTACGCCGGACTTTCCAAGCGCGGATTTGATGTCAGGGTGAATTTCAAGAACGCGAAGTCTGCGAGATTTAACGGATTTAACGGATGGGTGTTGAGGGAAGAAGTCAAGCGTCAAGCAAGAGGATTTTTCCCACCCTCCCACTCTCTCCCTCTCCCAACTCAAAATTCAAAACTGACTCACGGTAAATTGTTCGATCGTACAAAGTAACCAGTATCGGTTGAGGAATTTTAATGTCCCCCCGGATGCACGCTACTTTAACCGCCAGCACAACCCTAGTGTTTGTCCGCCGCACCTGTGCTTGTTCGCGCAGCGTCCAATAGCCGACAATAAGATGCAAATAACCATCGCTAAAGCCTGAAGTATCAACATTATGGGCTAAATTTAAAGGCAAGTTAGTTCGCCTGTAGGGCAAGCATATTAGTAAGCTGTTGTGCATTTAAAATGTATATTGAGGGCGGGTTCTACTGCCCAACCCCTACTCCCCACACAAGTAAAGATTTATTTGACTGTGCAATTTAAATGCGGATTAGCTTACCCGCACTGAATAGGTAAATACGATCGCCTTCGGCACGATAACTCGCTCTCCCCGACCGCTAATAATTTGAGTTGAACGCAGTAAAATCTTTTCAACAGTACCTTCAAGGCCTTCTACAATTATCCGATCGCCCCATTGAAACGATTCGTGCAACAGGAAAAATATTTCCGCTAAAAAGTATTTGAAGATGTCTGGGAACGCGAAACTAATCGCGACTGAACCAAGTCCTAACCAACTGATGATATTTGCAGGCAGACAAGCAGAGAACCCAATCGCGCGGGCGATCGAACTGCCAGCAGCCCAAGTGAGAGTGTCAATCGATTGCGCGATTTTAGATTTTAGATTTTAGAATTGAAGCATTGACTTGCGCGAGATGAATCACGTGGCGGGTATCCTGGATGCTTGATTGTCAATCGATTGCGCGATTTTAGATTTTAGATTTTAGAATTGAAGCATTGACTTGCGCGGGATGAATCACGTGGCGGGTATCCTGGATGCTTTGGGTCAAATAATTAAAGAACGCCACGGTAACACAAAAAATTGAGCTCGATCGCCCGACAAGAATGTTTGACTCTCACTGTGCGAGTGACTCCATCGACTCGTTCGCTAATCGTTAAAACACAATCAAAATTTAAGATTAGCCTTGCCGACGGCGATCGAGTAAAATCACAGCACTTGCCCGCCGATGGGTTAATCTGCTAAAACTAACAAAGTTTGATGATTTCTGAGAAATAACATACATGGTTGCTACATCCGTCAAGATTAAACACGAAGTCAAAGACTTGTCCCTCGCCCCCTTGGGAAAACAACGCATCGAGTGGGCCGGTCGGGAAATGCCCGTTTTGCGGCAAATTCAAGAACGCTTCGCTAAAGAAAAGCCTTTTGCTGGCATTCGCTTGGCTGCTTGCTGCCACGTAACCACAGAAACCGCTCATTTGGCAATCGCCATCAAACTCGGCGGTGGCGACGCCGTACTGATCGCCAGCAATCCCTTGAGCACTCAAGATGACGTAGCGGCTTGCTTAGTGGAAGACTACGGCATTTCCGTCTTCGCCCTCAAAGGAGAAGACGCGGCTACCTACGAACGTCACGTCTACACAGCCCTAGACCACCGCCCCAATATTATTATCGACGACGGCAGCGACGTGGTAGCGGCACTGATCCAGCACCGCCCGAACCAAATTTCCGACTTGATCGGAACTACCGAAGAAACTACCACGGGCATCGTGCGCCTGCGGGCAATGTTGAAAGACGGCGTGCTGACTTTCCCGGCAATGAACGTCAACGACGCCGACACCAAGCACTTCTTCGACAACCGCTACGGTACCGGTCAATCTACTCTAGACGGCATTATCCGCGCTACCAATATTTTGTTAGCCGGTAAAAATATTGTGGTTGCAGGTTACGGTTGGTGCGGCAAAGGCACGGCACTGCGGGCCCGCGGCATGGGTGCTAACGTAATTGTCACCGAAGTCGATCCGATTCGGGCGATCGAAGCTGTGATGGACGGTTTCCGCGTCATGCCGATGGACGAAGCCGCAACAGTCGGAGATATCTTCATTACCGTTACCGGCAACAAACACGTCATTCGTGCCGAACATTTCGAGAGTATGAAAGACGGGGCAATTGTTTGCAATTCCGGTCACTTCGACATTGAAATTGACCTCAAATCCCTCGGCGCAAAAAGCACCGACGTGAAAACAGTCCGGTCTTTCACTCAAGAATATCACCTCAATAATGGCAAGTCGATTATTGTGTTGGGCGAAGGCCGTTTGATCAACTTGGCAGCAGCCGAAGGACACCCCAGCGCCGTGATGGATATGAGCTTTGCTAACCAAGCTTTAGCCTGCGAATATCTGGTTGCGAACAAAGGCAAACTAGAGCCCGGTATTCACTCAATCCCCGTGGAAGTTGACAAAGAAATTGCCCGTCTCAAATTGGAAGCAATGGGTATTCACATTGATACCTTGACTGCCGAACAAATTGAGTACACAAACTCTTGGACTTCGGGCACTTAATCATAGTATTCTCCTTCCAGGACTCTGCCTGGGAATGAATACAAGGAGGCTCTGCCTCGACTCCCCGCGAGCGAGGCAGAGCCTCTAGATATGTGTTTCCCGCCTGTGCCTGGGAAGGAGCAATGACTGATGACTAATGACTACTGACTTCTTACCAAATTAGGGACTCAAAATGGTTGAATGGATAACTAACACAATGCAGTCGATGAGCTATTTCGGAATAGGGCTGTTGATGTTTTTAGAAAATCTTTTCCCCCCCATACCCTCAGAATTGATTATGCCGCTGGCCGGATTCACCGCATCGAAGGGGGATATGCAGTTGTCACCGGCGATCGCAGCAGGGGTAATCGGTACAGTTCTGGGGGCGCTTCCCTGGTACTATGCTGGTAAATTCTTGAGCGAAGAACGCTTGAGGAATTTAGCCGACAAATACGGCAAGTGGATCGCAGTATCGGGTGCTGATATAGACAAAGCAAATAGATGGTTTAACAGACACGGCAACAAAGCCGTGTTTTTATGTCGCCTGGTACCGGGAGTTCGTACCCTGATTTCCCTGCCCGCTGGCATCAATAATATGCCTTTAATTCCTTTTTTACTCTACTCAACAGGCGGCACTCTTTTGTGGGTAAGTTTCCTCACTTTGGCAGGATATAAACTCGGCGAAAATTATGCACTTGTAGATGAATATCTCGGTCCTGTTTCAAAAATAGTTGCGGTGATTATTGTCATCTGGTTTATTTTGTGGGTGATTAAGAAAAATATGCAGAAGGAAAAATATCGGAAGTAAACGCACGTATCCTCACAACAATCTGCGTTAATTTGCGGTTAAAAAGCAACCACCCTTTGGACTCGCTTCTAGCATTTTCCCAACAGTAGCACTGAAATATATGTGGCAGATTTGATAGAAGTTTCTGCTATCTTTGCTACTTTCTTAAATTTAGTTTTAAATTTACGATCGCCAGAACGTTACAGTGACTAGCAGCCGATCGCCCAAACATCAAACTTAAATTTAGACAAATATTTAGGATTTATGGAGGTTTAGGCAGACAATCGTGGCAAAATAGGGAACATTCCTATCCGCGCTGTTAAGATATGTACGAAAAGATTGTAGCCCCGACAACTGGTTCTAAAATTACTTTCAAAGACGGTTCGCCGATCGTCCCCAATGACCCGATTATTCCCTTCATTCGCGGCGACGGTACGGGCGTTGACTTGTGGCCTGCATCCCAGAAAGTCATGGATGCTGCGGTAGAAAAGGCTTACGGGGGCGATCGAAAAATCAACTGGTTTAAAATCTATGTAGGCGACGAAGCCTGCGATGTCTACGGTACTTACCAATATTTGCCGCAGGATTCCTTAGACGCCATCAAAGAATACGGAGTCGCCATCAAAGGGCCGCTGACAACGCCCGTAGGCGGCGGCATTCGATCGCTAAACGTAGCTTTGCGGCAAATCTTTGACCTTTACGCCTGCGTGCGGCCCTGCAAATATTATGCTGGAACACCATCGCTACACAAAACTCCTGAACTCCTAGATGTAATTATTTACCGGGAAAATACAGAAGATATTTACCTCGGAATTGAATGGGCAAAAGGCAGCGAAATTGGCAAAAAATTAATTGAATTCCTCAATAATGAGTTGATTCCGGCAACACCAGAACACGGCCAAAAACAAATTCGCCTCGATTCTGGAATCGGAATTAAACCCATTAGCAAAACAGGTTCTCAGCGTTTAGTACGGCGCGCCATTACCCACGCTTTACGGTTGCCGAAAGATAAGCAGCAAGTGACTTTGGTGCACAAAGGCAACATCATGAAATACACAGAAGGAGCTTTCCGAGATTGGGGTTATGAATTAGCAACCACCGAATTTCGCGAACAGTGCGTGACTGAAAGAGAGTCTTGGATTCTGGGCAACAAAGAAAAAAATCCCGACATTAGCTTAGAAGATAATGCTCGCCAAATAGATCCGGGATACGATGCTTTGACCCCAGAAAAACAAGCCAAAATCCGTCAAGAAGTCGCCGACGTTCTGTTTGCAATTTGGGACAGTCACGGCAGCGGCCAGTGGAAAGAAAAAATCATGGTCAACGACCGAATTGCTGACAGTATTTTCCAACAAATTCAAACCCGACCGGCAGAGTATTCGATTTTGGCGACAATGAATCTGAACGGCGATTATTTGTCTGATGCGGCCGCCGCCATTGTCGGCGGATTGGGTATGGGCCCCGGCGCGAATATTGGTGATGAATGTGCAGTTTTTGAGGCAACTCACGGGACTGCACCGAAACACGCCGGTTTGGATAAAGTCAATCCCGGTTCCCTGATTTTGTCTGGGGTGATGATGTTAGAATACATGGGATGGCAGGAAGCAGCAGACTTGATTAAGAAGGGTTTGGGAGCGGCAATTTCTAACGGTGAAGTTACTTATGATTTGGCGAGGTTGATGGAGCCGCCGGTGCCTGAGTTGAAGTGTTCGGAGTTTGCTGATGCGATTATTAAGCATTTCGCCGATTGAGTTTGAGGGCTTTTTTTGAACGGGCTTCTAGCCCGTTCCACAACCAGTAAACTTGCTTTGTGGGGTGGGCGTCCCGCCCGCCCGAAAATACAATTTAGATGCGGTTTTTATAATGATGGAACAGCCATGCCTCGCTCAACGGCGGGACGCTTCTGCAAGGTTTCTACCCAACGTTTAAGGTGGGGGTGATTGTCGAGAGTTAATCCTTGAAATTCGTAAATAGCAACCCAGGGATAGGTAGCAATGTCGGCAATTGAATAGTCGCCGCAGATGTATTCGTATTTTGCTAGTTGAGTGTCTAATACTCCGTAGAGGCGCAAGGTTTCTTTTTCGTAGCGCCCGATCGCATAGGGAATTTGTTCCGGTGCAAAGCGTTTGAAGTGGTTTAGCTGACCAAACATCGGGCCGACGCTGGCCATTTGAAACATCAGCCATTCCATAACTTGAAAGTATTTTTGTTTCTCGGTGGGCAGAAATTTGCCGCTTTTTTCGGCAAGATAGATCAGAATAGCGCCGGACTCGAAGACGGTGATGCCGTTGTCTCGATCGACTATCGCCGGAATTTTGCTGTTGGGGTTGATTGCGATGAATTCTGGGCTAAATTGGTCGTTTTTTGTGATGTCGATGACGTGCACGTTGTAGGGTAAGCCTATTTCTTCTAGCATGATGGAGACTTTGCGGCCGTTGGGTGTGGTAAAAGTGTAGAGGTCGATCATAAGTTATTGATTTGTTTCTCAAGCAGGTCAAAATTATATTATAATAACAACTTCAGCCTATTAACTAATAATAATGGATCTTCTTAAAATTCTCGAAAACGATTATCAAAGATTTCCAGAAAATCAGACTTACAGCATTTATGCAAAAGATGTTTATTTTGAAGACCCGGTGAATCGATTTACAGGAGTCGATCGCTACCGCAAAATGATCGGGTTTATGGGTACTTTTTTTCAGGATGTAAATCTCGATTTGCACGGGATTTCGCAGTCGGGAGATACTATAGACACTCGCTGGACTCTGAGGTGGATCGCACCGCTACCTTGGAAACCGAAAATGGCGATCGCCGGTAGGAGCGAACTTAAAGTCAACAGCGACGGTTTAATTGTTTCTCACATCGATTACTGGGACTGTTCGCGGTTGGATGTGATCAAACAATTGGTATTTCCAGTCAATACTACAGAACAATCATAGATAGAGTCCTATTTTTATGGAGTTAAACCCAAACTTAAGCTAACTTCTTGCCAGATTTATTTACAAACATTTAATGATTGATATGCTATATCCTTTTCCTGTTCTACATACTCTAATTTTTTAGGATGTATGAAACTCAAACTAATATTGTCCTGAGAGACTCCCATCTCTACCAGTTCGGCAACTAATGGATCTTCCGTGTCATTACACTCAATAAAAATGCGTTCGCCGACAATATCAATATGTACGGCACATTGATGGATGCGCTTATACTCATGCCATCCCACCCACACAGCCATATAGTGCATTCGTTCATCGTCAAAAATTAGCTTTATTTGAGAATTCTCATCTTTGAGAGATTCATATTGGGAGAGCAGTTTTTTAACGCATTGCTGATAAAACTTTAGGGAAACTTCCATAATAATTCCTCCTCAGAAAAAGAGAAAACAATTAATTTTAACTGAAACTTTTTAATTGCGATTTCTCCGACTTGTCGGGTAAATATATTCTCAAAAGCATCAATGGGAACTGCCAAGTAAAGTTCTCTATCTGGCTCCTGTATTTGTAATAATTCTTGATAGATTCCATACTGACCGATCGCTCTTTCGAGTTCTGTCACTTGTGAATCTGCAATAAAACTCTTGATTTATACTGCGATTTTTTCACAACCTTTTTCAGCAGCGATCGTTCTTTGAACCCCCAAATCGATCGAGAGTTTAGGATCGGATTGCAGAAAATAAGGCTCGTGCGAGATTGTCCATCCTTCTCGGATTAGAGCATATTTAACTACATCATGATAAGTATCTCTTCGAGACATATTGAACGTTAATTTGCAAAAATTAAGAGCGATCGCTTTTGATGATTAGTATAGCATAGGTGAAATGCGATCGCCCTTGAAACTCAACCCTCTCTTGACATCGCACAGATTTAGTGAATCACAGGAAATGTGCTGTGTTAGTCCTGGACGCATAGATACCAAAGAAACCGGGTTTTTTACTTGAATTAAAAGCCAGGATGCAGCATTTTCGTAAAAAACTCGGTTTCTGCCTCTGTCGAACGCGCGATCGCCCACATTAATTTCCACACACAATTAATTTTCGTTACATAACGTTACAATATAGGAGTAAACTACTTTCAGGCGAGCTAAACAATCAATGCGCTTAATATTAATGACTGGAAAAGGCGGCGTCGGCAAAACCTCTGTAGCCGCTGCGACTGGGCTGCGGTGTGCCGAATTGGGATACAAAACCCTAGTGCTGAGCACAGATCCGGCTCACTCCTTAGCCGACAGCTTCGACATGGAACTCGGGCACGATTCGCGGCTGGTGAAACCGAATTTGTGGGGAGCAGAATTAGACGCTCTCAGGGAATTAGAAGGCAATTGGGGAGCAGTTAAGCGCTACATTACTCAAGTCTTGCGAGCGCAGGGACTCGAAGGGGTGCAAGCTGAAGAATTAGCTATCTTGCCAGGAATGGATGAAATCTTCGGTTTGGTGCGAATGAAGCGACATTACGACGAAGGCGAATTTGATGTTTTAATTATCGATTCTGCTCCGACTGGCACAGCATTGAGACTGCTAAGTTTGCCGGAAGTTGGCGGCTGGTACATGAGAAAATTTTACAAGCCTTTGCAAGGCATATCTGCTGCCCTTAGACCTTTAGTTGAACCTCTTTTTAGACCGATTGCGGGTTTTTCTTTGCCAGACAAAGAGGTGATGGATGCACCTTACGAATTTTACGAACAAATTGAGGCTTTGGAAAAGATTTTAACTGACAATACTGTAACTTCGGTAAGGTTAGTTACCAATCCCGAAAAAATGGTAATTAAAGAGTCTCTGCGGGCTCATGCCTATTTGAGTTTGTACAATGTAGCCACAGATTTAGTAGTAGCAAACCGGATTATTCCCGCAGAAGTAACCGATCCATTTTTCAAACGGTGGAAGGAAAGCCAGGAACAGTACCGTCAGGAAATCCACTCAGATTTCATGCCGCTGCCAGTTAAAGAAGTGCCGCTTTATTCCGAAGAAATGTGCGGTTTGCCAGCTTTGGAACGCTTGAAAGAAACGCTTTATGCCAATGAAGATCCCAGTCAAGTTTATTACACAGAAAATACGATTAGGGTTGTTCAGGACAATAATCAATATGTTCTAGAACTGTACTTGCCGGGAATTGCCAAGGATCAGATTCAGTTGACCAAAACTGGAGATGAGTTGAATGTTCGGATTGGCAATCACCGCCGCAATATGGTTTTGCCACAGGCTTTAGCCGCGCTGCAACCTTCGGGGGCGAAAATGGAGGATGATTATTTGAAAATTAAGTTTGCTTAACAGGACTTACGCACTACCAACCTAAAAAACCCGGTTTCTCCCTTGAGATATTGAGGCATAAACCGGGTTTTTGACCTCGCGTGCAGGTATCGATCGCCTTTTTGTACTGCTGGCTAGATACAATTAACATGATTTAGCATGAACGACTTCCTTTAATGCCTCATCAATCACTTCATCGCTGACACCTCGACGCTTCAAACTTGCTACTAAGGCTGTCACTGTCTCGCTCTCAAATCGTTCTAAATCAACGCGCAAACCTTGACCGATATAAGCACGAATTAATGGCTGATAACCCGAAAAACCCAACAATGGTGCAACTTTCTTTAGATCTTCCACAACATCTTCGGGCATACGGATTGTCACGCTAGTCATTGGACGGTTGCGGTCTAATCGCTGCTTTAATGCTTCAATCTTCATACTCTGCCCTCTCCTGACGAGTTGCTTTACGTGCTGAAATAATCCGAATGACATTCTCTTCACGCTCAACGTGAACCACATACAGTAAATTCCACCGACTATCTAGCCCAATCACAGCATCACGCGCTTCCTCATTGCGGCTGGCATCAACGACAACTAGAAATGGGTCAAAGAAGCATTCAGCAGCTTGTTGAAAAGTAACCCCATCATGATTTGTGGGATTTATCCGCGCTTTTCCCTCGTCCCATACAAAGGTAATGCCATTGAGCACGAAGTATACATTCATGCTCCCTAGTATAGGTAAAATGTATTTACAATGTCAATACGTTATCGTTGTACGGTCTGGTGCAGTGATTTCTTAGACCGTATTTGCTTTGCGGAGTTCTACGTTGCCTCCTTCAAAGACTTGAACAATGAGTTGATAGCCTTCCATCAATGACATTCCAACAAGAGGTTCTGAATCTGCTTCATCAATTGGGATCGTCATAGAGTCTCCATCCCAAACTACAACTGCTTCGTATATATTAAAAACACATTCACTGCCATCGCCGAGAATGGCGCGTCCTCGCCTTTTCCATCTCAAGTTCAACTGAGTAATCAAATCGGGAGGTAATGAAAGCCAACCATTAAAACCCGTGTCTACGATCGCCTCATGTGTGTAAACTTTCCCATCAGAGTCACATATTGAAAGCGAGATAATCGGTTCAAAATCAGCATTAACGATTCCTGCGATCATAGAGATATCTTGGTTCGTCCACCGAATCGGCGAACGTGACGATACCCAACGCGAACAATCCAGATTTGAGCATTTGGGTGACGAGATTCAAGGCGATCGCAAGCAGCTATTTCACTCGCATCAACTTCAAAGTCTCCAGTTTCAATGTCGATCGCTACAATTTTACCTTGATTACCCGATTCGATTTGTGAGCGTATTTGAGTTTGGTAAATGCGATCGCCACGTTGAGCAAACTCTTCTTTGCTATAGCGGGGTTGACGGAC
Organism: Microcoleus sp. F6_B6; assembly: GCA_036702215.1. Taxonomy (GTDB): domain Bacteria; phylum Cyanobacteriota; class Cyanobacteriia; order Cyanobacteriales; family Microcoleaceae; genus Microcoleus. Next base: position 121,897 of record JAUBST010000012.1, on the reverse strand, counting down.
TACCATGATTGCGACTTTTCCTCAATCGTTGCCTTAACTATAATTATATTGGTTTGGGCTTAAAAATTGTTTAAGTCCCCCTAAAATCATACTTCGCTTCCATGACTATTCCTCTCCCTCTTCTTTTCCCTCCTCTGCGCCCTCTGCGCCCTCTGCGGTTCGTTCAATCTTTCCCTCATTCAGCTCAATTTTTTTATGCTGGCGTTCCGAGGCAGCTTTTTGCAGGATTTTCAACTTTTCAGGGTCAGCATCCGATCGCCAAAACAACTTATGAGCCTTAATTTTAACGCAATTTTCCTCCAAACACTTCACCCATTCCCGATGTTTCTTAACTGCGCCGCGATCCAGAATCCCTAACTTTTCTTCTTGGCGGCTGAGTTTCGCAAATTTTTCGTAATGCGGATAACTAGCAGTAACAAAAGCTTCTTTTCTCACTAAAATTGGCGGATTGTACGCATCCGAGTAGTCTTGATAGCTGACAGAAAGGTCGCGCAAATGTATGTGCATAGCCGTGTGGAGGGCTGGATGCGGGTTAGTGTCAAAATCGGGATAAAATAAATAGGAAATTTGAGGTTTGCGAGCGTAAAATTTGATGATTGTCGCGCCGTCAAGTCTGCCAATTGTGCGGTTTGCACAGCCTTCGTAAAGCCGGAGTAAAGGGTCTAGTTCTTCTAAAGCAGAGACGTGAACTGAAAGAGTACCTGGCTGTTTGTAGCCGATCGCACTATCTTCGCAGCAATCGGCTACAATATCAGCTTTGCCCAAACTATATAGCATTAAATCAGCCAAAGTGCAAGCTTTTTGATAATTGTCAAACAGACCTTTGATGTCATTGCGGATTTGAGCCGGGAGTCGGCGCATTGAAGGTCGATCGCCCAAACCGTTGAGAGCGAGATATACCAGCAAATCTTGGCGGCGCTTGTCGGCGATTCTCTCCCAATCATCCGCATCCGTTGCTTGCAAAATCACCCTCCAAGCCCGATTAAAACTGTGAAATTCCTCCTTAATTGGCGATTCTTCCGCTAATTCGCCTTTAACAGGAAGGCGGCCCCTATCGCTCACAAAAGCCATCAAAGGAGCCAGCATTTCCGCATAATCCTCAAACCGCTTAACTTGCGATCGCACTCTGGGAGTCGATAAGTGCGATCGAAACCGAGAAGCACGAAAACTTTCACCCTCCGCAGCATCCCGAAACACAAAATAAATCCCCAAAGCCACAGGAATTGCATCAACACTCAAAACTTGGTCGATATAAACCTTCAACTCTTCTTGTTGGTAATACTTCTGAAAAGTATTTCGAGAAGTAATCACCCCATCCCCGTAAGCAATTTGGCCTCGATCGCTATCATCAATCAAAACTTGAGCCGCCACAACTAATAAATTCTTAGTTAATTCCCAAGCATTCAGCAACGCTTCTCGGCGTTCCGCCAAAGATTCAATGACATTAATCACATAACCAATATTCACAATATCAGCACAAATTCGCGGAGTATCCGGCTGATAGTATGGGTCCCAACCAGAAATAGCATAACCCTCTTGTGCAATATATTGAACATCCCCGCCGTAACCGCAACCGTAATCAAAAAAAGTCGCGCCGTCCCTCGCTAAATCAGCTTCTAAAACCAGACGCAGAGGTTTAGAAAGCGAGTTGCGTACCATTGCAGCTTTGTGCCGCTCGATTTTAGGAATTGATAGATCGCTATTCTCCTGTTTCAAACGCTCGACAACAGTATGATCTTGAATTTCTACACCGCAATATCCCAAATATTTGAGCCAACCATCGCGAGTACCGATAACGCTAGTATTGTCGAGCAGCCCCCACTTTTCCTCGCAGCGAGTCAGCCTCGCAAACTTTTCGTAATTGGGATAATCCGCAGCTACAAAAGTTTCCTTGCGGTGCAAAACCGGAGGGTTTTCGCTGTTGCTGTAATCGAAATATTTAACTTCCCCTGTTGCTAGATTAATTTGGATGCTGGTTTGCAAAGCAGGATGAGCCTCTGTATCGAAATCAGGGTAAAAAAGATAAGATATTTTAGGTTGGTGGAGCAAAAATTTAACTAAAGTTGCTTCCTCAATATTTTCGAGAGTGCGTCTGGCACAATTTTCGTAGATTCCGAGGACAGGGTTGAGTGTCTGCAAAGCCGAAACGTGAACGTAAAAAGCCGTCGGCAACTTTTTTCCCACCTTGCTTTCCCGACAGCAGCGAGCCACTTTTTCTATCAGATTGTCAACACATAAATTAGTGATTTCATCGAGCGGGTACGGCACAGCATTTACAAAATCTTGCTCAGAGATAGCCTCGTTTTCGTACAATAAAACTTTTCGAGCAAAAACCATCAAAGGCGTTAGCATTTTTTTATCATTTTCTAATGAATTGCTATCTAAAATAGTATTTGTACTGGTATCGTAATTCATAGCTAAATTAATTATTTTTTAAATTAACCGCAGAGAACGCAGAGGGCTCGGAGTGAAGAAATAAACCAACAATATTTTCCTAGAATTTATATATTTAGGATGCACGCTCCTTACCGTACCGCTTTATTTCTTAGTCTCTTAGAGAGCGACTTTTTTTTTGTAATGGCGAGTACAATCGCCGGCTGCGATCGACTAGGATCGAGTAAGATATTAACCAAACATTCGAGTTTTCACAAATTCTTGAACCCTGGCTAGATGACTGAACAAACTTACTAATAGGTTCTCCACCCTCTCAATATTTAACAATTCCACCTCTGGTGGTTCAGATTGGAATCTTCGGGCTTGATGCTCCAATTGTGCGGCCAAATCCGACATCAGAGCAACTCCCACATTAGCCGAAGTTCCCTTGAGACGGTGTGCTTGATATTCCACAGCTTGCCAATCTTTAGCTTCTACGGCTATTTTGGCAGCAGCTACATCAGCTTGGGCTTCTGCCACAAAAGCTTGCAAAAGTCGTTCTGGCAATTTAATATTAACTCGTCCGAGTTGCTCCAATCTGCTCTTGTCGAACAGTCCGTCGTAGTCTCTATGTTCCCAAGTTTGAACTGCGATCGCCCTGGGTGTCGGTCCAGCCACAACCTGGGCTTTTTCCACAACTTCTGTATAATTTGTTGCTAATTGAGATTTATTTTCCGAATTAATACTTTTAACTCCATACTTATTTTCACCCTGAATATTTAGGGCTTCACACTTTTTCAGGGCCGCCGCCAAAGCATCTAAATCTACAGGTTTGCTGAGATAATCGTCCATCCCCGCCGCCAGACACTTTTCTCGTTCCCCCGGCATAGCATGAGCAGTTAAAGCCATCACAAAAGTATGGCGATCGCTTCCTTCGATTTCCCTCAACTTTTGCGCCGTTTTGTAACCGTCAAGTACCGGCATTTGACAGTCCATCAGCACTAAATCGTAGTTTTTTTGCGCCAGCAAATCCAGCGCTTGTTGACCGTTGACCGCGCAGTCAGCCTGATAGCCTAAAACTGCCAACTGTTCGACAAGAACTTGTTGATTGATCGGGTGGTCTTCCGCCACCAAAATTCTCAGTGATGACGGGGAATTGGGAGTAACATATTGAGAATTAACTGGTGGCAACTTGCAAGTATTAGCAGCCTCCACTCTCCCAAAATCTCCGGTTCCCTTCATCGGTGCAAGCATTGCCTCAAGCAGGCGGCTTGGCCGCACCGGCTCGATCAAATATCCGTTAAAACCCCGACTGCAAAGCGATTCAGCTTTCGGCTGTTCTCGCAAAGCAGTCATGGCGATTAACGATCCAACTGTCGAGGTCGATCGCACTTTCCTCGCAAATTCCTCCGCATCCAACTCCGGCATTTGCAAGTCCACAAGCACCACATCCCAGGTTTTTCTCCCCTCCCCCGAATCCAGAGAAGTCCCGCCCCGGGATTTTTCCAACCAACTCCAAGCCTCAGCAGCAGTTTCTGCCTCGTCGCAGCGCGCACCCCAACTTTGAACGAGCGATCGCACCGCTGCCCTCCTCAAAGCGCTTCCAGAGACTACTAACAGCTTCTTGCCCGCCAGTTCGGGATCGTGAGGCTCAACTGGCAACTGTTTTTCCAAAGGTACAGTAAACCAAAAAGTAGCACCGCTGCCTAGCAAACTGCGAACTCCAATGTCCCCTCCCATCATCTCCACTAACTGCTTGCAAATAGCCAAACCCAAACCCGTCCCGCCGTAAGGCCTAGTAGGAGAATCGTCTACCTGAGAAAAAGATTGGAACAGCTTTGTTTGCCCTTGGGCCGAAATTCCAATGCCAGTATCGCGCACCGAAAATAGCAACCTTGCTTCTTGTCTGCCGTCTGCCAGTCGGTTGCCCTGTTTCACAGTTACGTGAACTAGAACTTGACCGCTATCCGTAAATTTTATGGCATTACCCGTCAAATTCAGCAAAACTTGCTTCAATCTGCCCGAGTCGCCCACCAACTTTCTCGGCACTGAGCTATCAACTAAAATATTCAATTCAATACCTTTTTCTTCTGCCAAATGCGCTATGATTTCTATCACCGACTCCACGCAATTATCCAAATCAAAATTAGACTTTTCCAGCCGCATTTCTCCAGCTTCGATCTTAGAGAAATCGAGGATATCATTAATAACATTTAGCAAATGTTCAGCACTGCGGTAAATTGTCTGAGCGCAGTCCCGCTGTTTCTGTTCCAGAGGAGCGCGCAGCAGCAATTGAGCCATTGCCAAAACCCCATTCATCGGAGTGCGAATTTCGTGACTCATGTTCGCCAAGAATTGCGACTTCACCCTGCTCGCTTCTAAGGCAGTTTCCCGCGCTTCCACCAACTCATTAATCTTGTCGGCAACCATCACTATTCCCCCTACTTTACCGTCGGAATTGTACCAAGGGTGAGCGGCCCAGCGCAGGTAAATAATAGAGCCGTCTGCTCGTTCCCAAGCATCTTCGCTCACAGAAACTACCTCACCTCTGAGCACTTGTTCATACATTACTTTCCAGCGACTCGGGGTATCTGGAAACAATTCGTAATGACTGAGATTCGTCAGCGACTGCCACTCAAAATTAAATTGAATCAGCCATTTGTGCGAGTTAGCTAAATAGCGCATTTCCGTATCGAACATCGCCATTGCTACAGGCACGCAAGTAATAATTTGTCTCAGTTGCTGCCGTTCCCTTTCGAGAGCGTATTCCGCCTGTTTCCGCTCAGTAATGTCGCTAATCATGCCGGCCATTCGCAGCGCTTTTCCTTTGGAATTCCGCTGGGCTTTTCCCTGAGAAGTGCAGTAGCGGTAAAGACCGTTCGAGTGTAGCAGCCGAAATTCTACATTATAGTCTATTTCTTGTTCCAAGTGAGCGGCGATCGCCGCGACGATTATCTCCTTGTCATCGGGGTGCAGGCGGTTGTATAGAGCTTCCATTGTACTGCCAAATTGCTGGCGCGACAAACCGATAATTTCCAAAAGGCGATCGTTCCAATAAACCTCATTTTTACTTAAATCCCAATCCCAAATTCCGTCGTTCACTCCCTCTAAAACTAACCTGTACCGTTCCTCACTTTCCTTGAGCTTTTGACTGGTATGAAACGCCTGAAATTCGGCGCGGTAAACGCGCATCGCATTGGACAAACTGCGAGACAAACTCTCTGGAGAAAGCTTGTTTTTAGCGATATAATCAGAAGCTCCTGCCTTCATCAAGTCCACAGCTATTTGTTCGTCACCTTGACCTGTGAGCACAATTAATGGAACTTTCAGTCCAGCTTCTCGTAGATGTTTTACCAAACTCAGTCCGTCTCCGTCCGGTAATCCGTAGTCGAGGAATACGCAGTCAAATTTGCACTCAAATATTTGATTTAATAGCAGCCCCTTTTCTGTATCCTCAACCTCGCTTAAATGTAGAGATTTATTTTGTTTGGATAGTTTCGCGCTCGCCTGGGTAGAATTTTTGCATATTGAGAGTTTTGCCAGGGCATCGGCGCAGTCTTCTGCCTCAGTAACTTCTGCCGAAACACCAGCGGACTTGAGCGAGCGTTTGACCGCCATTCGATCTACTGCATCGTCATCAACTATCAGAATTGTGAGAATTTTGTCCATAAAAACCTAATTGTGGATTGCTCCGAAAAAGCTGCGGCCTAGAAAAAGTAATTAAAATATAGGTCTTCTCAGGTAGATGAGATATGACTGACAACTTATATAACGACGCTTAGAAGAGGGTTCGCATCCCAACTACGTACCTCATTTACTTGAGAAATGCTATAAATGCACCGCTGAAAAATCACCAAAGCCAGCTTGAAACTTTTCCAGTTAACTTTTTTCTTGTTTAGGGAATTTCGCTCAGCATCCAGTATTTGTTGAGGGTAGCCATCACTTCCACAAAGTTAGAAAAAGTAACAGGTTTAAGAATATAGCCTGCTACATTCAAATTATAAGCTTTTACTTTATCTCTATCTTCATTAGAAGTTGTGAGGACGATCACCGGAATCGACCTCAAACATTCATCCAGTCGCAATTCTTGCAAAAACTCGATGCCGCTCATTTTCGGCATATTCAAGTCCAGGAGAATTAACCGGCGCGCTTGAGGCATTGCAGGCTCTATTTTTGCTTCGCCACGTAATATAGCTAGAGCTTCTAATCCGTTGGCAGCAATGTAGAGGGGGTTGACAATGTTATTTTTTTTGAACGCTCGCCGGACATTCATCACATCAACCTCATCATCTTCTACTAAGAGAATATGAATTTTTTTGTCTTGCATAAATCAGCCATTTTATAGATGTTTTTTAAGCGCTTGTCTCTTTGGCGGTGTTTAGTCACCACGGATCGCGAACCCAGCAGGTTTAATATCTATTGTCCTTTGTCAAGAATCATTTATGCCAGGGCCGATGACGGTATCTACCTACAGGTGTACTCGCCCCTCATTCGATTGCGCGATTTTAGATTTTAGATTTTGGAGGCGACCCCACGGATAAATGCTCTTTCTTGAGGATTTTAGATTTTAGATTTTGGATTGATTTGCGCGAGATAAATCTGGGGGCTTGTACCCTCAAGAAATTCTTGGTCAGAGAATGAGGGGCGCAGCCGAGATCCAAAAACTCGCCGATAACGCCCGATCGAGCTACGGTAAAATCTAAAACTCATCTACATTATTAATCGCCATGTCAGCCGATCGCAAACTCTACGAAGGCAAAGCCAAAATCCTCTACTCCACCGAAGACAGCGAAATTTTGCTGACCCACTTCAAAGACGACGCCACAGCCTTTAACGCCCAGAAACGCGGCAGCATCATCGGCAAAGGCGAAATCAACTGCGCCGTATCCGCCCACCTGTTTCGGATGCTAGAAGCCAAAGGCATTCCCACCCACTTCATCGACACGCCGGCCCCCAACCAAATGCGAGTCTGCCGCGTCCACATCTTGCCCTTGGAAGTCGTAGTCAGAAACATTGCCGCCGGCAGTCTTTGCAAGCAAACCGGACTCGCCCTCGGCACAATAGTCAATCCGCCCCTGGTGGAGTTTTATTACAAAAACGACGATTTGGGAGACCCGCTGCTGACCCGCGACCGACTGCTGCTAATGCAGCTAGCCACCCCCGAACAAGTAGACCAACTAGACATCGCAGCCCGCGAAATTAACGAAATACTCAAAGAATTTTTCAGCCAGTGCGGCATCACCCTGGTAGACTTCAAACTAGAATTCGGTATCGACCAACATCAAAATCTGATCCTCGCCGACGAAATCAGTCCCGACACCTGCCGCCTCTGGGACAACGCAGAAGCCGACCCCGACGCCCGTGTTATGGACAAAGACCGATTCCGGCGCGACTTAGGATCGGTAGAAACCGCTTACCAGCAAGTTCTCCAACGGGTTCTAGCTCAGAAAGTCTAGAGGCCTTGGCAATGCGCTAGAATTGCACAGTTTGTTACCCTTCTGCTTTCGATGTCAGCAATCAGCGGTCAACAGTCATATCAATTAGCGGTCAGCGCGAGATTCAACCGACTTAATAACTAATGACTAATGACTAATGACTAATGACTAATGTGGTGTGTGGATTCCAAAAAAGTGAACAAAAATGCGTTTATCTGCTGTATTGGTGGCAGTTTTTACTGCCTCAGCAACATTCGGGTTATCAAATTCTGCTTCCGGCCAAACATCCTACTCTGAATCTGCAGAGGAAGCTTTGGCTGCCGCCCGGCCCGCCCCGCCGATCGAACTACCCGATCGCCCGATTCCAGAATTAACCGAGAACCCTCCTCAAAACCCCAAAGCCGGTAAAACTAGCAAAGGGGAAGCCCTAAAAATAGCCCAGGCCCCTGCCAGAGGAGAAGCCGGCCCACCCCCAGACCGAGTAACAGAAACGCCCTCCCCGGTTTCCCCGGCCAGCTTTCAACTCAAACCCGAGCTAGCATCCAACCCCGCCCCCGCCTCTAGCAGCCAAAACGCCCTGCCAGACGCCCAACAGGACAGCTCGCTCCCCCCATCGGAATCGGCTGTAACGCCAGCCTGGATCGCAGCAGAGCTAGGGAAACCAGAGGAATCAGGGGCGATCGCTCAAAACGCCCAAGTTACCCCCAGACCGGCCCCGACCAGACCGCCGGCCAACACCGTTCCCACCTTGCCCTCAGTCCCAGCACCGCAGCCGAGACAAACCCCCGCACCCGCCGGGCCCGCCGAACCGCAAGTGCTAGTTGCAGAAGTTACAGTCACCGGGGCGACAAAAGACTTGGAAAGCGAAATTTACCGAGTCATCAGCACCCAACCGGGACGCACGACCAACCGCAGCCAACTGCAACAAGACATCAACGCCATTTTTGCCACGGGCTTTTTCAGAAACGTGCGGGCAGTACCCGAAGACACCCCGTTGGGCGTCCGGGTGACTTTTATTGTGCAGCCAAACCCGGTATTGCGGGGAGTGACAATCACCGGCCAGCAAGTGCTGCCCCAAAGCGTAATTGACGAAAGCTTCCGCGATCAGTACGGCCAAATTCTCAACCTCCGCCGCTTTGAGGAGGGAGTGAAAAAAATTAATGCGTGGTATCAAGAGAACGGCTATGTTTTGGGCCAAATCACTGATGCCCCGCAAGTAGGAGACGACGGCACAGTCACCCTGGTAGTGGCAGAAGGCCAGATTGAATCGGTTGATGTCCGCTTCCTGAACAAGGAGGGAGAGGCAACAGATCCCACGGGTCAGCCGATCGGAGGAAACACCCGTCGCTTTGTAATCACCCGCGAAGTAGAACTCAAGCCCGGAGACATCTTTAACCGCACCAAGGCGGAAAGAGATTTGAGACGGGTGTTTGGTTTGGGAATTTTTGAAGACGTGCGCCTCGCCTTGGAACCGGGAACGACTGACCCCCGCAAGGCAAGGGTAATTGTCAACGTCATCGAGAAAAATACCGGTTCTCTGGCGGCTGGTGCGGGTTTGAGTTCCGCGACGGGTTTGTTCGGTACGCTGAGTTACCAGCAGCAAAACTTGGGCGGTAGGAACCAGAAATTGGGGGCGGAAATACAAATCGGGGAACGCCAAACGCTGTTTGACTTGAGTTTTACCGACCCCTGGATTGCGGGCGATCCTTACCGGACTTCTTTCACGGCTAATGTTTTTAGAAGACGATCGATCAGCGTCATTTTTGACGGCGGCGAACGGGAAGTCCGATTGCCCAACGACGATCGACCCCGCATCGTCCGCACCGGTGCCGGCATCAATTTCACCCGTCCCCTAGATCGGAATCCTTTTGCCGATTCTGAGTGGACTGCTTCACTCGGCCTGCAGTACCAGCGAATCTCAATTACCGATCGCAAAGGCCGTCGCGAATCCCGGGACGAACTCGGCAACCTGTTAAGTTTTAGCGATTCGGGTTCGGATGACTTGACAACATTGCAAGCAGGTGTTGTGCGCGATCGGCGCAACGACCCCCTCCGCCCCACTAGCGGTTCCCTGCTCAGATTTGGCATGGAACAATCGATTCCTGTAGGTTCCGGCAGCATCCTGTTAAACCGCCTGCGGGCCAGCTACAGCTTTTACCTACCAGTCAAGTACACTAACTTTACCGCCGGCCCTCAAACTCTGGCATTTAGTTTTAGAGGCGGCACCGTATTCGGAGATTTGCCTCCCTACGAAGCCTTTGCCTTGGGCGGCGCCAACTCGGTGCGCGGATACGACGAAGGCGACATGGGAGCCGGCCGCAGCTTCCTAGAAGCCAGCGTTGAGTACCGTTTCCCGATTATTTCGTTTATCGGCGGAGCGCTATTTTTGGATGCTGGCACTGACTTGGGCACGGGCAAAGATGTCCCGGGCGACCCGGCCGGCATCCGCAAAAAGCCCGGTAGCGGTTACGGTTACGGCCTCGGCGTGCGGGTTCAATCTCCTTTAGGGCCGATCCGGATCGATTACGGTATCAACGACACCGGGGACAATCAAATTCACTTTGGGATTGGCGAGCGATTTTAATTGGGCATTGGGCATTGGGCATTGGGCATTGGACATGGGAAATTGGGCATTGGACACTCGTACGCTCGCGTAGTCGAAGTATTGGCCAAACAGGACATTTAGAATTGGTAATTGGTAGTAATTAACCAATAACCAATAACCAATAACCAATAACCAATTCCCCATGCCGCCCCATGCCCCATGCCCCATGCCCAATTCCCAATTCCCAATAACTAATGACTATTCAACGTACCTTAAAATCTGAATTTGAACTGTCGGGAATCGGTTTGCACAGCGGCGAACAAACTCGCGTCCGAGTTTTGCCTGCTGCAGTTGGGGAAGGCCGCTATTTTGTCAGAATTGACTTGCCCGGTGCTCCAATAATTCCTGCAAAAATTGAGGCGGTTTGCCAGACTGCTCTTTCAACTGAACTGGCAGGTATCGACGGTCAAATTCGCACTGTAGAGCATCTATTAGCCGCTTTGGCGGGGATGGGAGCGGATAATGCTCGAATTGAGGTTGATGGGCCGGAAGTGCCTCTGCTGGACGGTTCGGCTCTGGTTTGGGTAGAGGCGATCGCCCGTACCGGCTTAGTTCCTCAAGCATCGAAGCAAGACCCCACTTCCTCCTTCGTCCTAGAACAGCCAATTTGGGTGCGTCACGGGGATGCTTTTGCTGCGGCTTTACCCTCAGCCGAAACTCGATTTAGTTACGGAATTGATTTTGAGGAACAGGCGATCGGCAATCAATGGTACAGTTGGTCGCCAGAGGCAGAAAGTTTTGCTAGCGCGATCGCCCCAGCCCGCACTTTTGGACTTGCCCGCCAAGTTGACCAATTGCGACAAGCAGGTTTGATCAAAGGTGGTACCCTAGAGAACGCCCTAGTTTGCGATCGATCCGGCTGGCTCAACCCGCCCTTGAGATTTGCCAACGAACCGGTGCGCCATAAAATCCTAGACTTAGCAGGCGACCTCAGTCTGCTGGGAACTTGGCCAAAAGCTCACTACTTGGCTTACAAAGCCAGTCACAACTTACACGTCCAACTCGCCCAAGCCCTGAAATCGGAAGCTCTAGCTGCGCTAGATAAAAGTTAGGAAAAAACAGGCGATCTGTTAAGATTGCATCTTCCTTCTTCCTTCTTTTCACCCTGAGCGAAGCCGAAGGGCCTTCTTCCTTCTGCCATACCACACTCAAAAGCCTTCAAGCAATGTCTACGCTGACTGAAGTTAACACCCTCAATACTGCTAATTCTGAATCCGTCCCCACCAACAACGGTGAGGATTCTCCAGCGGTTAAATCTACTTTTACTCTCGAAGAAGTTCAGAAATTATTGCCTCATCGCTATCCTTTTGCACTGGTTGACAAGATTGTTGATTACGTGCCGTCCGAGAGGGCTGTAGGAATTAAAAATGTGACTTTCAACGAACCGCATTTTCAAGGTCATTTTCCCGGACGGCCGATTATGCCTGGGGTATTAATTGTCGAAGCGATGGCTCAAGTTGGCGGTATTGTTCTGGCTCAGTTGCCCGACATCGAGCAAGGATTGTGGATGTTTACCGGAATCGATAAAGTCAAGTTCCGCCGTCAGGTTGTACCGGGCGATCGGTTGCTGATGACTGTAGAATTGCTGTGGGTAAAACGCCGTCGCTTCGCAAAAATGCAGGCTCTGGCTGAAGTAGACGGACAAAAAGTTTGTGAAGGAGAATTGACGTTTTCGATGGTAGATTAAATTGGAATTGGTAAGAGTTTGCTGGTAATTGTGAGTTGTGATTTTTGAGTTTTGAATTGAACTTGAAACCGCAAAGCGTTGCGAGGAACCAAGCAATCTTAAAATTAAGAAGTTTCCTTCTTCCCTCTTCCTTCTTCCTTCTTCCTTCTTCCTTCTTCCTTCTTCCTTCCCACTTACCAGCAAAAAAAACTGACAAATGCTTACTTTGATTCACCCAACTGCTGTGATTCATCCCCGCGCTGAACTTCACCCGACTGTAGAAGTGGGAGCTTATGCTGTAATTGGGGAAAGAGTGAAAATCGGGCCGGAGACTAAGATTGGCGCCCATGCAATTATCGACGGGCTAACAGAAATAGGCGCTCGCAATCAAATTTTCCCCGGTGCGGCGATTGGTTTGGAACCTCAAGATTTGAAATACGAGGGTTCTCTGACTAGGGTGAAAATTGGCGACAGCAATCTGATTCGGGAATACGTGACAATTAACCGCGCTACTGGAGCGGGGGAAAGCACGACAATTGGCAATCACAATCTATTGATGGCTTATGTTCATGTGGGACACAATTGCGCGATCGCCGATCGAGTAATTATCGCCAATGCTGTAGCCTTGGCCGGACACGTTAAAATCGAGTCTCAAGCCCGCTTGAGCGGTGTTTTGGGCGTTCACCAGTTTGTCCACATCGGCCGCTTGTCTATGGTGGGCGGCTTGAGCAGGATCGATCGAGACGTACCTCCTTATATGCTAGTCGAGGGGAATCCTTCGAGAGTCCGAGCTATCAACAAAGTAGGTCTCGAACGCGCCGGTTTTACAGCAGAAGATTTGCTAGTTTTGAAGAAAACTTTTCGTATTCTATACCGTTCTGGCTACACTCTCGATCGAGCTTTGGAACAGTTGGATTTGTTGCCGGAAAACCCCCACTTGCAGCACCTGCAGAGATTTTTGCAGCAGTCTGTAACCAAAGGGCGGCGCGGTTTGATTCCTGGCAAAAAGTGAATGAGGCTTATATTAATTCTTTGGGACCCGAAGAATTAGTATTATTGAACCGCGAAGACGCGAAGGACACGAAGGAAGAAGAAGAAGGAAGTTGTAGGGTGCGTCAGTCACTACCTAGAGGTAACTCAAAGAGTTTTTAGTCTGACGCACCTTACCGATGATATTGAGGAGTTTATGAAAATTTTTATCAGCACTGGTGAGGTTTCGGGCGATTTGCAAGGAGCTTTGTTAGTTGCAGCCTTAAAACGTCACGCTGTCGCCGCCGGTTTGGAGTTAGAAATAACCGGATTGGGCGGCCCTCGTATGGCAGAAGCGGGTGCTACTATTTTAGGCGATACTGTGGGCATTGGTTCTATGGGTCTTATAGAATCAGTGCCGTATATTTGGCCCACGATCCAAGTTCAGCAAAAAGCTAAACAATATCTCAAAAACTTCCGCCCCGATGCTGTTGTATTGATTGATTATTTGACTCCAAATCTCGGTATTGGCAGCTACATCCGCCGCTGTTTGCCTGATTTGCCGGTGGTTTGGTACATCGCACCTCAAGAATGGGTTTGGTCGATTTCTCCTCGCAATACGGATCTGATTGTCAATATTTGCGACCAACTTTTGGCAATTTTCCCAGAGGAAGCTCATTATTATCGAGAAAAAGGAGCTCAAGTGAGTTGGGTTGGTCATCCTTTGGTGGATAGAATGCAATCTGCGCCCAGCCGGGAAGTTGCCCGCAAAACTTTGGGAATTGGGCCGGAACAGGTGTCGATCGCCCTAATTCCCGCTTCCAGACACCAAGAACTCAAGTACCTGATGCCGGTTATATTTGAAGCAGCTCAAATTATTCAAGCTAAATTGCCGGAAGTTCATTTTTTGATTCCGCTTGCTAATCAAGCTTTCCGCAGCAAAATCGAACAGGCGATCGAGAATTACGGTTTGCGGGCTACTTTGTTAGAAAATCAAACTCTGGAAATCTTGGCTGCTGCCGATCTGGCGATCGCTAAATCTGGTACTGTTAATCTGGAGCTAGCTTTGCTCGACGTTCCGCAAGTTGTCGCCTACCGCGTCAGTCCCATTACGGCGATTATTGCTCGCCACGTGCTGAAATTTTCGATTCCTTTTATGTCTCCGCCCAATTTGGTGCAAATGAAGCCGATCGTCCCTGAGTTGCTGCAAGACGAGGCGACTGCGGAAAATATAGTGAACCATGCACTGGAATTGCTGCAAAATGCCGATCGGCGCCAGCAAACTTTGGCCGGTTATCGGGAAATGCGCGAAAGTCTCGGAGATGTTGGCGTGTGCGATCGGGCCGCTGCGGAAATAATGAAAAATGTCAAATTAAATACAGCTTATTAAAGCATTTTGTGTATTGAAAGGTTATGTATAAACCCGGTTCCTATGTGGCTGCCTCGCGGATAAACCCACGATTTATTACCAGAAACGCGGTTGATTTCCTTAATTTCTATTAAAGCAACTTTTTATTGAAATGTTATGCCAAGCAATCGGAAAAAGCGACCGATCGCTGTTGATTTATTTGCAGGCGCGGGCGGCATGACACTCGGCTTTGAACAAGCTGGTTTTGATGTACTTGCATCAGTCGAAATTGACCCTATTCACTGCGCCACACACGAGTTTAATTTCCCGCTGTGTTCTATTCTGTGCAAAGATGTCACAGCGCTTACGGGATCGGAAATTCGGAAAAAATCGGCGATCGGGCGGCGCGAGATAGACGTAGTAATCAGCGGTTCGCCCTGTCAAGGATTCTCCATGATGGGCAAGCGCGATGTGGACGACCCGCGAAATTCTCTAATTTTTCACTTTCAGCGCTTAGTTTTGGAGCTAAAACCGAAGTTTTTTGTAATGGAAAATGTGCCGGGAATTGCATCAGGAGAACACAAAGAACTCCTGAAGCTTTTAATTAGCTCTTTTCTGGAAGCAGGCTATCAAGTAGAAGAAAACTATCAAGTTCTCAACGCGGTTAACTACGGAGTGCCGCAAGCTCGCAAACGATTATTTTTGATGGGGTGCAAAGCAGGTTACGAGCTGCCCAAATACCCTCAGCAAACTACTATACTGCCGAAAATTAAAATTCCTAAACGCTATAAAAAAATTAATTTACCTGCTGTCCCGACAGTTTGGGATGCGATTGGAGATTTGCCGGAAGTGGACAACTACAGCGAGTTGCTGCACCGAGATTGGGTAATCGCGGAGTACGGAAAGTGCAGCACTTATGCGAGTATAATGCGCGGAATCGATGGTTTGGATGATGATTATTCCTACGATCGCGAGTACGATCGACAAATCCTCTCTTGTAGTTTGCGAACTAAACATTCTCAGGAATGTATGGAAAGGTTTCACGCTGCTAAACACGGCGAAAAAGAGCCGATCAGCCGTTTTTACAAGCTTCACCCCCAGGGAGTTTGCAACACTCTCAGGGCCGGAACTGACAGGGCGAGGGGGGCTTATACTTCGCCGAGACCGATTCACCCGATCGCCCCTCGGTGCATTACAGTCAGAGAAGCTGCGCGGCTGCATTCCTATCCTGACTGGTTTAGATTTCACGTTACAAAATGGCACGGTTTTCGCCAAGTCGGAAATTCTGTACCGCCACTATTGGCGAAAGCTGTAGCAGCGCAGATTATTAGGGCTTTGGGCGTGACAGCAATTAAGCCGAGTCTCAAGCTGACATGGGGAGATGATTCGTTGCTTAAACTGAATTGGTCGGAAGCAGAAAACTATTATCTAAAAAGTTAAGCATTAGATTTACAGCGTATATGCAGGACTACCCTCAATTAAGCGCGGGCTACCGTCCCTTGTATCAGCGGACACAGTTCGATGACCCGCACGAGATGTCGCCGGTAATTCAACAAACCGGGAATGTATTCCGGGGCATTGTGCAGTTTTTTTCAGGTGACAGTGGGGCAACTATTTCAACTACGCCCCTGCTATCGGTGGCGTAGCGATCGTCCTATACATCAAATAGCAACATCAACATCTAAATACTATTTAAGATTTTAGATTGTCAAAGTCTCCCGATAAAACATTTTGATAAATTTCGCTGAGTTTTGCAACAATTACGAGTCTTTTGGAATTCTAGAGCTATCGTGTAAAAAGTGTATTTTCAGGAGACTCAACTAATATGGGTTGGTTTAAAAGACTGTTCGGACTCGAAAAGCCTGAAGCCCCGGCTGAACCGATGGCACAAGTAGTACAGCAAGCAGCACAAGCGCAATCCATCGCTCCTGCTAAAGTCGGCCCAGACGGAAATTTTGACGAAAGTGGCTTAGCGAAGCGGGTTGCTTTAGCTTTTGACAGCGATGCAGCAGTTGCTGATATCGAGACTGTTTATGTGGCTCAGCTCAGCGGCACGGTTGTTCTCAAAGGTCAAGTTCCCAGTCAGGAAATTCTCGACAAGTTGGTGGCGATCGCCTCTGCTGAAGAAGGTGCCACAGGCGTGCAAACCGATCAGGTGACAGTCGGCTAGTTATTCGGAACCGAACCTGTTTCGCTCCGGGTGCTGCTCGAAGCAGTCAAACACTCGATTAAACCCGCTGCGGCGGGTTTTTTTCTTGCCGTCTCCCCCTCAAAATATTAATTTTTGTAAAAAGAAGCGATTTATCTAAAAAAACAGTATAATTGAATACAGAAACTAAAAAAAGTTTTAGCGAAGAAAACCAAACCTGACCTGACTGCCCTTTTTATCTGGATAAATATAAGGATCAAAAAATATGAAACTCACTTATCGCGGTTCAAACTACGAGTACGACATTCCGACAGTTGATATGATCGAAGGCGAAGTGGCGGGCAAATACCGGGGCCAAAACTGGAACTATCGGTATCCGAGACACATTCCCAACCCCAAAAAATACGGTGGCCCAAACCATACCAAAAAGCGAGATGCTCAAGTTGGCGATCGGAATGTCGCAGCAGCTAGCGCCTCAGCGGCGGTGGATTATTACCCAACAGTTGTGGAAGTGGCGCAAGTTCACCAGGCGAATATTTGCAATATTCTCGATCGTAGAAAGGAAGCAGCCAAAGCCAAGGGCGATGAAACACTGCTGCGCTTGCTAGAAATGGAGTCGAGACAGATGGTGTGTTAGAGAAAAGCTTCAGAAAACAAAGCGTTTGTCAAGAGGGGGGAAATCGAGTTCAGCTTGATTTCCCCCCTCTTCCCATAAAGCACTTTCCAGGTAGAAGTACAAATAAACCAGTTTCTGTCACCCCTTGACACAAACCACCTGCTTCAAAGTCGCCACAACTTCCACCAAATCCGACTGCTGACTCATCACCTCATCGATCGGCTTATAAGCCCCCGGAATTTCATCTAAAAATTGCTCATCTTTCCGGCACTCAACCCCCTCAGTCTGCCGCACAAAATCATCGAGAGTGAATACATTTTTAGCTTGATTGCGAGACATCAACCGCCCCGCACCGTGACTGCAACTACAGTAACTTTCAACAGTTCCCTTCCCTTTAACAATAAAAGATTTCGCCCCCATCGAACCCGGAATAATCCCGTAATCCTCAACATCCGCGCGCACGGCACCCTTGCGAGTCACATACACATCTTCCCCAAAATGCACCTCTTTTTCCGCGTAATTGTGGTGGCAATTCACCTCTAATAACGGCTTAACAGATTTGCCGCCCGCGACGTGCTTTTCCACAATGCGCTTAAACCGATTCATCATCACATCGCGATTAAAACGAGCATAATCTTGCGCCCACTGCAAATCGTGCCAGTAAGCCGCAAACTCCGGCGTACCCGCTACAAAATAAGCCAAATCTTTGTCAGCCAGGTTAATTTCTGCCAGTTTAGCTAAATCTTTAGCAGTGTCGATATGCTGCTGTGCGAGCAAATTGCCAATGCCGCGAGAACCGGAGTGCAGCATCAGCCAAACAAAGTTTTCAGTATCAACGCAAACCTCAATAAAATGATTGCCGCCGCCGAGGGAACCCATTTGTTTTAAGGCTTTATTGTCTTGGTGCTGCACGCCTTGATGAAGTTCCTTAAATTCTCGCCATCCCTGCCAGTTTGTGACTGTTTTTTCTACTTCTTTATTTTCCGCAAATCCGACAGGGATTGCGGCTTCGATGTCGAGGCGAATTTGTTTGAGTTTACCTTCTAATTTGTTTGCTTTTAATGGCATTTTGATAGCAATTACGCCACAACCAATATCCACGCCTACCGCAGCCGGAATAATCGCTTCTTTTGTGGCAATTACTGAACCGACTAAAGCACCTTTTCCTAAATGTACGTCGGGCATTAGTGCGACGTGTTTGAATACAAAGGGCAAAGATGCTACGTTTGCGGCCATCTTGGTTTCTTTTTCGCCCAGGGCGTGATTTGCCCAAGATAATACTGGTTTTGAGGCTGATATGTCTAATTTTTCGTAGGGCATTTTTGTTTAAGTTTGTGTTGCTAATACCGTGTAACACATATTGTAACATAAAGTTTATGATGTCAAACGCATCTGACAGACTAATTCTCGTAGGGTGCGTCAGTCGGGAATTTCTTTTGGGAGTCATAGAATGTTGACTGACGCACCTTACCCACTAATTCTTGCGGCGTCAACTTCACATCAAATGCAGTAGCGGTATTGTTGGTAAATCCGACAGTCCGACAGGGAATGAATTCCCTGTCTCATAGCTAAAGTCCTCTAAAAGAGGACTAAAATCGATCGCACTTCCCGTCACAATCTACAGTCGGTTTTAACCGACTTTCGCTATGAGGCAGGGGTTTCAACCCCTGTCGGATTGTGGGAAAGCGAGTGAAAAGCTAACACGGCACAAGAAGCGTTTTGTATTGAAAATCCTTAAGAGATTCCTAAAGATTGAATGAATAATTTACTGTAGGGTGCGGATTCTTGTACCTTCGCGAGCGAACCAAACAACTCTTTTCCCCCGAAGATAACTAATGTCTTCTGTTTAGAGTCAGGTTCTTGAGTCAGGATTTGTGAATGAACGGACAGAATGCTATCTGAATCCCAACGATAGAAATAGTGCAAGTCGCCGCAAAGCTGTTCTTTAAGATCCTTGAGAGTAGGGTAAAGTTCTTTACACGAGCGCGGTTCATGACCGCTTAAAATCAGTTCATCTGATATCTCCATTTTGTTAAGATCGATTAGATACATAAGTCCTTCATTACTGTTGATTAGAAGGCGATCGTCCGATAGGTAGCACATATAGTTGCCAAAACCGTCATTAGAATCAGGCCAAGGCCATTCGCATATTCCAAGTAGATTGCAGTCAGGAAAACTGAATCGGCTGATTTGTCGCCCACAATCATGTACAACCAAAAATTCGGCACCAGCAGGATGAAATTCTGGAAGATATGGGTCGTAGGGACATGGAGCCTCTACAGCATGAATTGTCATACCATCATCATAAAGCCAGTAGATTTGCTGTCCGTTATAATGGGCAATAACATAAAGGACTAAAATTTGATTTTCTGGGTGTGGATAAAACCAGAAGGTACTGCAACCAATAGGGTCTTTGAACAAAACTTTTCGCTGAATTTGCCATGAATTAGTATCGCGAATTTGAATCTCGACTTGATCGCGTTCAATTAATTTCATGCACCAAAAACGCAAGCCGTCTGCATCAAACCAGCAGTCCTCAAATCCATTATCGTTAGAAGGATTAGGTAGTTGTTCTTCAAAAAATAGCTGGTTTTCTACTGTCACAATTGCTAAATGATTGCCATTTGCCATAATTGCTGCCAGCAAATCGCCTTTGGGAATGATGGCTAAACGGCTAATTGCCTCGGGAAGGTGGTATTCGTATTTTGGGGACAAGTTGCGATCGACTAAAGTAACTTTTTTGCGATCGCCACTGACGATCGTCGCCCAGTCGGAATTAATGGGTTGATTTATGTAGGAAAACGACCAGTCAATTTGTATTTCATATTTTGGTAAAACTAGCATAAAGATATTTAGATATGCTGCGTAGATAGGCTCTATTTTAACTAAAATCTTGCACCATTTTCAATTAACCTGTAGGGGCGGGTTCACCAATAGCCGATCGGGGTGCAAACAGGTTAAATAAACCCGCCCCCCACTCAAATCTTGCACCAATATCAATCTTCAGGAATTTCGCGCGGGGTGGGGGCGGGTTTTTGAGTCTTTTGGTATTCTTTCAAACTCTGGGTGAACCCGCCCCTACAGTATGCGTGAGAATGGGGTTCTATGGTATTTTATGACGCTACATTTTACAAATTCGTAGTCTTTCTCCCCGCCTTCTGCACGGGAATAGCCACCGCCTGCGACCTCTTCTTCCCTGCAAATATCCCGAAGAAATCGTGCAGCAAAATGTAAAAACAGGGAATAATAAACAGCGTCAGCAGCGTCGCCAGCGACAAACCGGAAAACACCACCACACCCAAAGGTTGCAGAAACTCCGAACCCTCTCCAATTCCCAAAGCTAGGGGAAACAAACCCAGAACTGTGGTAGTAGTTGTCATCAAAATCGGACGCAAGCGCTGAGGTGCCGCCCTGAGAATTGCTGTCGTGCGATCGACTCCTTCCTCTTCCCGAATTTGGTTCGCCAACTCGATCATTATGATGCCGTTATTCACGATAATTCCCACTAGCAAAATTGCACCGATCATCACCGTCGCACCGATCGCAGTTTTGGTCACATAAAGCCCGAATACTCCCGCCGCCAACGCCAGCGGCACTGTCAGCAAAATCACCAGCGGGTCAACCAGGGAATTGTACTGCACCGCCATCGCTACAAATACTAAAAAAGTCGCCAACCCTCCCAAAAGCTTGAGAGAAGTTTGCAATTGTTCGTTAGTTTCAGCAGCAGAACTCGGCACAATTCTTACTCCTGGCGGCAACTTCAGTTCTGATAAAACTGCATCGACTTGCTGGACAGCATCGCCGAGACTTGCACCCTTATTCAAGTTTCCGACAACTAAGAAAACTTGCCGCTGATTGAGACGCTGAATTTCTGCCGGCGCTTTGCCGATCGCAATATTTGCCACGTCGCTTAAACGGACGATGCTATTATTGCTAGATAACGGAATTTGTCCGAGTTGGGCAATAGATTTTACAGAAGTGCGATCGAACTGCACCCGCACATCTATTAATCGGTTTCCCCGCTGCAACTGAGTGGGAACAGCACCTTCAATTGCTGTCTGAATTGTCTCCCCAATATCTTGGGCTGTCAGCCCGTACACAGCGGCCCTTTCCCAGTCTGGACGAATTTGTACCTCTGACTGCGGCGGGTCTGCCTCCGGCCTAAACCGCGCTAATTTTACCTTCTCATCTAATTCTTTTAATATCTGACGCCCCGCTTCCTGCAATGCTTCTTCAGTGTCCCCCTGAACCACGACATCAATTTCGCCACCCCGCACGGGAGAATTAGTTAAAACTAAACCCCTAATCGATTCTGGAACTAGCCGCAGACGAGTTCCTTTAGGAAGGTCAACTTTTTTCAATTCCTCAGTCATTCTTTCTGTAAAATCGGTGGTATTCGTACCTGATTTGAGCGTAATTGTGCTGCTTCCCCGAAGCAAATTTTCAGACGTACTGTTGCCGAACAGCAGCCCTCCCGCTGTCGTTAAAGTGTACTCTGTTTCTGGCTGTTCAAGCAGAATCTTATCGACAGCAGCAATCACTTTTTGATTGGTTTCCAAGTTAGTCCCCGGAGGAAATGAAGCAAATAATCTGGCTTGACTTGTATTAACTCTCGGCAAAATTTCTTGGGGAATTTGTCCTAGCATCACCCATGTGCCGCCGCCTAAAATGACAAAAGCTACTACAATTATAATTAACCGCAAACCCAGCACTTTCGAGAGCATTGAACCGTAAGCCCGCGTGCCGTTTTCAAAGCCGCGGTTGAAATTTTTGATCGGCCCGAACTGACTGATACCGCTCGAATAAGACATTCCCATCAAGCGAGAAGTCAGCATCGGCACTACCGTTAAAGCTACTAGCAGAGACGCTGCTACTGCAAAGCTAATTGTCAAAATCAATTCATTAAATAGCAGCGAAAAGAAGCCGCCGATCAGCAGGAATGGCAGGACTGATACTAAGTTGGCCGCAGTGGAGGCAACCATTGCTGATTCTACTTCTTCGCTCCGCTCTACAGACTCTTCTATCGTGCGTTCTTTTCGATCTTTGATTCGGCCTTTTTTCAGATGAGGGTTGCTGTCTAGACCGACTACAATATTTTCTAAAATAACTACGCTGGTATCGATCGCCTGACCGATTCCTAGCGCTAAACCGCCTAAACTAAACAAGTTCAGCGACATACCGAACAGCCGCATTAAAATAATGGCTGCTAGAGTACACAGGGGAATCGTCAGAGAGATAATCAGGGTTTGTCTCAGGGAACCTAAAAAGAACAAAACTGCGACCGCAGCCAGCACTGCACCTGAAATTCCCGAATTTGCCACATCGGCTAAGGAATTGCGGATAAATCTAGATTCGTCTAAAGTAGTAACTACGGTCATGTCCGCCGAAATCAAGCCGGACTCCTGCATTTCTTTGATGCGATTTTTCACTCCGTCAACCACAGTAATAGTGTTGGCGTCCGGCTGTTTCAAAATGCTAATTTTAACGGCTGGTTTTTGATTGAGAAAAACTTTGACTCGCTGTTCTTCCGTACCGTCGTTGACTTTGGCAAAATCCCGCAGGTAAACTCGTTTTGGCGGGTTGGAACCGGATACTTGAAAGGAAAGATTGGCGATTTCAGAAGCTGTTTTAAAGCGGCCGATTGTTCGCGTCAGCGGTTCGTTAGATTCTTGCCGCAGCCGACCGCCGGAAGTGTCTAAATTGCGATCGCGCAAAGCATTAAAAACGTCGTTAAGATTAACTCCTAAACTTTGCAGCCGGTTCAGGTCAATATTAACTTGAATTTCTTCTTGCACGCCGCCGGAAACGTCAACGGAAGCTACTCCGGGAATAACGTTAATTTCCCGGGCTAATTCTTCATCGGCAAATACCCGCAAATCTACCCCTTGTCGCGAGTCTGAAGTTAAGGCAAATTCGTAAACCGGCTGTTGAGAAGGGTCAAATTTAAACAGATTTGGGGATTCAACTGTATCGGGAAGTCGGTTGCGAATGCGGTTAACGGAGGCTGTAGCGTCATTGAGGGCTTGGTCGATGTCGCCCCCTGGTCTGAAGAATAAATCGACGCTGACTTGTCCTTCGCGGGTTCGGGAAAAAACTTGCGTGACCCCTTCTGTTGCTGAAAGTCCTTGTTCGAGGGGGCGGGTAATTTCGTCAACTGCAACTTCTGGCGAGACTCCGGGCGCGTCTAAGCGCACGCTGATGCGGGGATAGGTGATGGAGGGCAGCAAGTCAACGGGCAGTTGGGTGATGTAGAAAATGCCCACGACTATAATCGCAAGTGTCAGCATGAGGGTGCCGATGTGGCGGCGAATGGCGGTCGCGCTAATGCTGAATCCGGTTTTGTCGGCTGTCATTCGATTTTAGATTTTAGATTTTAGGTTTTAGATTGAAAAGTTTACCGCGTCAGTAAGCCTGCGAAAAAATGAATCGGGGCGCTGGCAACCAAATTGTTTTCGGTCAGGCTGTATTGTGTGTCGGGATTGAGAGAATATTTACGCTCCGCACCTGACAAGTAGTATAATAAATTTTAATAAATTGTCAAAAATGTTTTTTTGAATATTCCTTTAGACGTAGTCGATCGCCCAAAATGCAGATTGACATAAGTTGCGATCGGCTTTTTTATCGATCGAAAGCAATTGCGATTTACCGCCCGGAGCGGGGGCGGGTTTACTATATTGTTGGTGTTACCCACAGATTGTTTGTAAAACCCGCCCCTACAGTCTTATTCCTACTGACTAATGACTAATGACTACTGACTAATGACTTCATTTACTGTACTTGGCTGCCGTGGGCGCGGGGGTCGGAGCTACTTGTTTTCACAGGCGCTGTGGGGGGAGTAAAATTAGAAACTTGACCTGCTGCTTGGACGTGTGGCAGAGGTTTTCCTGCTATTAAAGCTTCTAAGTTAGCTTCCATAATAGTGCGAGGCATTTCGCCGATCGTTTCAGCAACCGCGCTGCCTTTATCGTTCAAATAGACAAAGTGCGGAATGCCGTCTACTCGATATTTGGTGATTTCTGGCAGCCATTTGTCATTGTCTACATTCAGCATCACAAAATTCATCGGTTCAGCATATTTCTGTTTGATTTCGCTCAGATCCTTAGCCATTGCCTGACAGCTACCGCACCAATTAGCATAAAATTCCATGAGTGTCGGTTTGCCGTTTACCAAAGCCGTTTCTAATGGCGTTGAAGCTTTTGCCATGTCGGTGAGACTGCTTGACGGTGTTTGGGTTTGCAGCCCTAAGAAGATGGATGTTGAAAGGGCGATCGCTGCTAACACAATCAATAAGTTTCTGAGGCGCGTGGCGACTTTTGTTTCGGGATTTTTGGCGGCGGGGACGACTGTTGACTTGGGCGAATTCTGAGTCATAAAATAAATTGCGCTTTGATTTCTAGGTTTTTATTTTAAATAATAGATTCAGATTATAGCACATTTTGAGATAATCAGACCCATCTCATAAAAATTTGTGCTAAAGCCAGTAATTAGACCAAGTGCGCTAAAACAGAAGATAACCAAGATTGTTTGTAAATTACCGAGGACTTGCAGGGTGAAAAAACGGGTGACGCTGACGTTTCCGCAACGATCGATCCAAATGCCTGTCACCTATCGACTAGCCAAGGATTTTAATGTTGCAGCCAACATTATCCGCGCTCAGGTGGCTCCGAATCAAGTGGGCAAACTGGTGCTAGAGTTATCAGGGGACATCGACCAACTAGAAGCGGCGATCGACTGGATGCGATCGCAAAACATCGGCGTTTCCCTAGCCAGCCGGGAAATACTCATAGACGAAGATATCTGCGTTCACTGCGGTTTGTGTACGGGAGTTTGCCCGACAGAAGCCTTGACCCTTGACCCCGAAAGCTTTAAACTAAGTTTTGCTCGATCGCGGTGTATCGTGTGCGAGCAGTGCATCCCTACCTGTCCGGTACAAGCTATTTCTACTAACCTCTAGGTCTTGTACAAACTCATCGGGAGCATCATCTTTTTTTTTGCCTGGTTCTCCTAATTGTGCCATTGGATGAAAAAAAACTCTTGGGTTTCCCTAACTCTACTTTTTGTTACTTATTTCACTTTTGGCTGGAAATTATCTGAGTTTGATGTTCCCCCGCACCTGACTTGGTTTCTAGCCATAGCTTCAATGTTAGTGTTGGCTGTCGCCTTGTCGTTCCCTCTGAAAAAAATCAAAGCCTTAATTGTGAAGTGGTTTTCGAGTGATATGGGTGCTTTTATTTCTATTATTGCAGGAGCTTTGGTCGCAGTGGTAGTTTTTGCCTGGATGCACCTTTTTGCTACTTGTTTGCTCTTGATTTCAGCCGGGGCTTTGGCAAGACTCGATCTTCAAATGTCTGGTTGGAAGAATTGGCGGGCTTTTGCGTTATTAGCTACTATTTCTTTCACAGGTGTGGGGTTGGGCGGAGCGATCGAGTTTTTGTTAAAAACAGGGAGGCTCGTATTATATTAATTGAGTCGAGGAAATTTACCACAGCAAATTCTCCAACTCGCAACAGATATTTAGCCGACAACTATCGGATTGCCAATCAATAAATACAGCTCATTTTTTTCAATCCCCACCCGGATTAATGCGTGTTTCAACCCTCGCGAGATACAGCTTCTCAATTACCGATTCCCCGTTTACCGTTGCCTACTCCCAATTGCCTATTACCTATTACCGACGAACCTGGAGTGCAACTGAAAACCGCTATGGCAGTATTGAGATGTAGCGACAGTCGCTCAAAATGTTATTCCCAAGAGCCCGCAACTCCGGCAGCCAAAAACTCGATCGCAATAAAAAAGCAGCTTTAGGAAGCTGCTCGTCAGAATGCATGAGGTATTGTTTTTAGAATAAAACAGCTTAAATTCGATCGGTGCTGGGTTACATTTTTTGATACGGGAGAATTGATGAGTGAATGGACGATCGTAAAATCGTCACATAGGACGATAGCATTGATGCTAAATTTCCCGACAATCAAGTTAGCGTTTAACTGTCCTTGCGCCCTACAGCCCTTCAGCGGTGGGGCCATTTTATTTTTAGGGAGAACTCAATAGCCGACTTTAACACCTCAGACGAGTCTGCCATTAGTTTTTGCATACAATCTCCGCATCGCCACATTTTCATACTTACAAAACTTACGCATCGCATCTACTCAAACCCGGTTGATTCCCAAACATTAGACAGTTAAACAGATACACTAAGGCAAAAATCAGTATTTTTACCGAAGTCATACCATTTTAGATTTTAGATTTTAGATTTTAGATTTGAGGAATCACTGATGAAGCTGGTGGTTTGGAGCTTTCTTACTGTTGCACTATTTTTTTTACTGGTATCAAAAGTCCTCAGAAACCTGTTATTTTCCCAGAAACCCGGTTTCTGAGTGTATTAATTTATATCATGCCCGGTTTCTGGTTTGATAACTTTTTGGATTTCCTCGATCGCCCTAGTCGCCGCTGCTTCAGGCCTTTCGCCCGCACCTGCACAGACTCGGACATCTGCTTGAGTGTAGAAACGCTCTCGCTCGTTCAAAAGGCTTTGCAGCTTAGATTTGAGCTCGCCCTCCCGCAGTAGGGGTCGAGCGGTGTCCGAACGCAGTCGATCGTACAGTTGATCTGCAGGCACATCCAGCCAAACCACTATACCGTAGTGCAAATAACTCCAATTCATCGATCGCGTCACAATGCCGCCGCCCGTAGCCACGACCGAATTTTTATAAGCAGACAATTCGCCGAGCACTTTAGTTTCTAGTTCCCGAAATGCCTCTTCCCCTTCTCGCTCAAAAATCTCAGCAATTGACTGATTGGCAACTCGAACAATTAGTTCATCAGTATCAAAAAAACGGTATTTTAATTTTCTTGCCAAAATCCGCCCCACCGTTGTTTTTCCCGCACCCATCATCCCGACAAGATAGATATTCACTCCCCTCAACCAATCCACTGCCAAATCCTCCGATATTTTTCTATTTTTTCAAGTCAATCCGCCCGCCACTGGGGGGTTCGTCGTCCTCAAACTCATCATCCTCATCCAATCCCCAATCATCCTCTGCTTCTACACTAGAATTGTTCGGTACTTCCCCGCCACCTGACTTAGGTATCGGATCTTGCGGGGGAACCAGCACCCGATACTCCGCATCGTAGACAGACTCAGTTTGCCCCACCCCAGACTGGCTCGGATCTCGATAGCCGTAAGAGTATACCGAGCCAGCCCAAGACTTGCTTTTCGGTTCCTGTTTAGCTTCGTAATCCCTCGGATTTGCCCCTGCAACGTCATTTACCTGCGGTCGATCGGAAAAATCGCGATCGTCCCCCCAATCGTCATCGCTGCCTTGAGAGCGGGATTTTGAGCCATCTGAGACCCAATCGTCCTCATCGTCTGCTGCCGCTGCATAAGTCCCGGGTTGAGCGTAATCCTTCGCCCCAGCAGGGTTTGGAGTTTCTTGCTGGAAAGTCCGCGCACTGTAACTCGCCGGCGTACCGTACTCAGTTCGGTAGGAAGCAGCCTGAGTTTTGCTATTTTCCGAATTCAAATACGGGTCAATTTCCTGTTTTCTAGGAGGGGGAGGTGGCGTGTAAGGTGTTCTCCCGTCCTCTGGGAAAGTATCGGGACGGCTGCGACTGTCGCGGCCGGTGCGCTCTCGTGTTGCAGATAGATAATTTGAAAAAGCGAGCAAACCAGAAATCAATAAAGATGTGACAACTCCCACCGCCATGCTCAGCAGAATCCAGATAGATAAGGGTAAAGCAGGCGATCGAACTCCCAAAAATACCAGCGATAATGCCGGCTCCACATTTTGCAGGGCAAAAATAGTCAGCCCCGCCACAATTACTAGCAAAAATACAGGTCGCATATTAAAAATATTAAGAATTTGTTTGTTGTATGTTGTCAGTTGTATGTTGTCAGTTATTGGTTATTGGTTATTGGTTGTTACTGCCAACTGCCAACTGTCAACTGTCAACTGTCAACTGCCAACTGTCAACTGTCAACTGCCAACTAACTCCCTTCTTCTTCCTTCCAGCGTTTGAGAGGAACGCAGTCAATCCCCAACTGGTCTAAAGCGCGAGCCACCACAAAGTCTACCAAATCTTCAATAGTTTGCGGATTGTGATACCAAGCGGGAATCGCTGGTACAATTCTAGCTCCAGCTTCTGCCAAGGTAGTCAAATTCCGCAGGTGAATCAAACTAAAAGGCGTTTCCCTGGGTACCAGTACCAATTTTCGGCCTTCCTTGAGCTGAACGTCGGCCGCTCTTTCGAGCAAATCCGAGCTCAAGCCAGCCGCCAATTTTCCTAGTGTACTCATGCTACAGGGAATAATCATCATCCCTTGGGTGCGAAACGAGCCGCTAGCAATGTTAGCACCGACATCTTGCCAAGGATGGCACCGAAGTTTACCCATTGTGGCTACTCCTGCTTGTTCCCGCCAGAATTCTTCTTGCAGAGTCGGTTCTGCTGGCATTCGGATGTTCTGTTCGCTTTGCCAAACCATGTAAGTAGATTTGGAAGCCACGAGTTCAATAGATCGATCGGCCTCCAACAGAAACTTTAGAGTTCGCACCGCATAAATCAGTCCCGATGCACCAGTAACTCCTACAATGAGGGGGTAGTTATTCGTCATTAGTTATTTGTTAGTTGACGGTTGACTGTTGTTAGTAATTAGCGGTTAGATCGAACTTGTTAGCATTGAAATTATTCCTATATATCTTCTCTTCAGCGGCGTTAATCTGCGTCAATCCCTTGTCATCTGCGGCCTGAGAAATTCTTTTTTTTTAACCGCAGATGAGGGCAGATTAATACAGATTAACGCAGACAAATTAGATCGAATCCGGTTGCACCGCCCGTGATTGTTGAGTTTTGACTGGATTTGACAATTCCGATGCTCTCGGATTTGATATTAGTCATTAATTGTTTTTTGATAATTTTTGAGTCGAGTTGGCCGCCCACTTCTTAATACTTAGTTGCCAGAGCATGACAACTAAGTATTGAGAAAAGTTAACTGTCAACTGTCAACTGTCAACTGTCAACTGCCAACTGTCAACTGTCAACTGTCAACTGTCAACAGATTATTCATCATCATCAAAAGCTTGACTGCCGCCGCCAACTGCAACTAAATCAATTTGCTGGCGGTAGTAGTCAACACTCTTGACTTGAACTTCTACCCGATCGCCCAAACGGTACTGATTGCGGTTTTTGCGGCCCACCAGAGTTTGCTGGCGCGATCGATATTCGTACCAGTCATCCTTCAGCGAAGAAACGTGCACCAATCCTTCAACTCGCAGAATGTCGCTCTCCGGCGGCCGCACCTCAATTTCCACAAAGAAACCGTAAGATTGTACACCTGTAATCAAACCCTGAAAAGTTTGACCGGTGCGTTCTTTCATCAATCCGGTTTTCTTCAATCCCTGCAAATCGCTTTCAGCGTCTTCAGCAACTCTTTCGCGTTCGGTTAGGTGTACTACTACCGATGCGAACTCGGTCTCAAATTCGTGGTGCAAATCTGGGGGGAGAACATTCCAAGTAATTTGACCGTGACAGGAGGAATGGTGCAAGTCAACTTTTTCCTTAGCCCGTGTTGTGCGGCTGCTGCGGCCTTGCTCGAACACAGCCTGCAACACCCGCAGCACCAGCAAATCGGCGTAGCGGGAAAGCGGCGAAGTGCAGCGCGTGTAACCCTCTGACAGCCCCAAACCGAAGTGCGGCTTGGGAGTTGTGCTGTAAACAGCGGGCTTCATGGTGTCTTCTAGCAGGTAGGTGAGAACTCTTTCGGACTTAAGATCTGCAAACTGCTGGGTAAATCGCTGAAAGTCCAAGGGCAAAACTTCTTCTTCGGTTTCGAGATACAGTTCGCCTCCGAGGTTGTTGGAGAGTTTGATGAACTCTTGAATGTCTGCCGGGTCTGGCATCGGCTGGACGCGGTAGATTGCTGGGACTCCCAAGGCTTGCAGGTGAGTGGCGACAGCTTGGTTGGCGAGTACCACCAACTCGGACACAGCCGACTGGGCGGGGGGAGCGACTGCAAAAGCTCCTAATTCGCCTTCGTCGTCGAAGTGAGAGTTAGCGTCGGGCAAATTTAGTTCAAAAGCTCCCCGCTTGAGCCTTGTCTGTCTGGCAGCCTGTGAGGCTGCGGAGATTTGATCGAGGAAAGGACGGAGGGCAGAGGATAAAGGGTGCTCTTCGGCATCGCCTGGTTCGAGAATTGCTTGAGCTTGCTCGTAGGTGAGGTGGTAGTCAATTTGAATGACGCTGGTTTGAATCTCGTATTCTAGGAGTTCTCCTGATTCGTCTAGGGTGAGGAGTATGCTGAAGGCCAGCCGTTCGCTGTCTGGCAGCAGGGAGCAGCGCTCGTTGAGGGTTTCTGGCAGTACGGCGATGATTTTTTCTCCCAGATGGGCGGCGGTGCCTCGCTTGCGGGCTTCGCGGTCGATCGGGGTTTCTGGCTGTACGTACTCGGCGGCGTCGCTGATGTGGATTCCTATTTGCCAGCGGCCGGGCTTGAGGGTTTCGATCGACAAAGCGCGTTCCACTGGCGGATCGGAGAGGAATGATGTCGGGTCAAACTCGTTTTCGCCTCCTCCTTCGGAGAGATTTTCCTCCAGGGCTTGAGGGCGATCGTTTTCGCTGTTGCTTGTTCCCGGTTCGTTTTTGCTGAAGCTAACAGTCAGAATGTTACGCAAATCTAGGCGTTTTTTGAGGTCGGTTTTTTTGACTTTGCTCGGCAAATTTTCCGCTGCTTTGATGACGGCGGCGGGGAACGATCGCGGCAAGTCGTGTTTGCAGCATACGATGTCGAGGTCGTCAGCGGCTTCGGCGTCGGAACCGAGTACCTGTACTACTTTGCCGACTGGGCGGTGCGTGCCGAGGGGGTAGCGTTTGACTTCGACGTGTACTAGGTGGTCGATCGCCTCTTGGAGATTTGTGCCGTTTGCGAGCAAGTCTAGTTCAAACAGCAGGCGATCGTCTAGGGGAATTGCTCTGTAGCTGAGGCGGCCGGTGGGAGTGGAGGTTTGCTTGACTCGCGCCAGTACCGAGGGGTTGGCGCGTTCGAGGATGAGCATGACTTCGCCTTCGGGCGATCGGCGGCGGCTGCCTTCTTTGATGATTTTGACTAAGACTCGATCGCCGTTCCAAGCTGTCGAGAGGTGACTTTCCCGCACGTAAACGTCTTCTGACCCTTCGGCGTCTTGAATTGCAAAGCAAAATCCTTTGCTCGAACAGCGCAGTTTTGCTTCAACTACGTCGTCTTCAGCTACTCGGCGATAGCGGCCTTTGTCTTTGACTAATATGCCAATTTTCTCTAGAGCTTCTAATGCAATTTGAAGTTTGAGTTGACTGGTGGCGTCGTTGCAGTCGAGTTTTTTCTCCAATGCTTTAGGGGCCACTAATTTGTCTTCTGTAAAATTTGCCAGCAGTGCAGCGATAGAAAATTCCATGTAGCGATCGATCCTCTTGTTTCCAGCAATTAGTCTAATTTTGGCGAAATCAGCCGCACCCCCTCGGGCCCTCGCAGTGCCTGCTTCCCAACAAATGCGCGGGTTGATAGGTGGAGACGCGAGCACAGCCACCTTGTTTCATGGCGAGGTTTTTTTGAGATTCTCTCCCGACACCGGCTTGGTGCTAATTGTCCGCTGTCTGTCTTGAACTGACTGCTGACGGTGCAGACAACTGTCCCGCACGCTATTCCCCAATACAATTTTTTAGCGTTGGTTTGTTTGCTTTTAGGTCAGCAGCGCCGAGCACTTCGCGAATTAGAAAGCCCCTGTCGGTTCTTAAAAGATGGCTCGATACTGAAAGCGACGGCTTGAGTCGAGGATGAGCCGATGGAGGGATGGAGAGGGAGAAAATGTGCATTTCTTCCTTCTGCCTTGTTCCTTCTGCCTTGTTCCTTCTTCCTTTTGAAGTGCCTCTTGCTTCTTGCTTTAGCAAAGAATTTACCGGATCTTTAAGGCAAAATTGCTAGTAGCTCGCTGCTGCGATGCCCTTGTTTTTTTGCACGCGATCGGTCCTTGCGGACGGAGGTGCAACGAGCGGGTCGGAAGCAATCTGTGCTGTAGAAAGTGCAGGTACGCAAACCGGAGACTTTTACTACTTTTGCTTAGTTGCTGTGCCATCTCCTATAGGTAGAAATGACGCCCGATGCTTGTTAGCTTAAACCGCTGGATGTGGCATGGGGTTTAGTGGCGTGAAAGGTTGCGCGGATGACTCACCTTTAATTTATTGTATGTTGAATATGTGCTTTCAGAAAACTGTTTTCTTTGGGCTGTACTACACTTAAGTCATAAGCCCCTTCTGGTTTCGGGGTCAAAAAATTATGTTTGCTGAATTTCGCGCCCTTTATCCCGCCGGACAGTTAATCTGTGAGTTGCTGACTGTTCATCACGGTAAGTTTGTTGTTCGCTGTTTGGTTCAGGTTGACGGCAAAACTCTTGCTACGGCTATGTCGGCTGCTGAGTCTGTTGAGGATGCTGAAGACCGCGCCCGGTTGCGAGCGATCGCTGTCCTCGGATTGGCAGCGCCCGATCGTGCGATCGCGAGTGTTGCTGCTGTTCCCTCTCCTGCTGCTGTTCCCCCTCCTGCTGCTGTTCCCTCTCCTGCTGCTGTTCCCCCTCCTGCTGCTGTTTCCCCTCCCCCTCCTCCTGCTGTTCCTCCGGTTGCTGTTGGGCCGACAAGTGTTCCTCTTCCGGTTCTAGAAATGCCTGTTGCTGACAAATTGCCCGATACACCTCAAAGCAATTTTGTCAAGAGCGAAGCGAAATTAAGTGAAGAGCCGATCGCACCCGTACCGCAACCGCTGCCGCCAACGGTCGATCGGGCGGAGGTTCCTGGATTTGTACCGAAGCAGTTAGACTCGGACGCTTGGCTTTCTTCTAGCTACGGCGAACCAATTCAGGAAATGGATGTGCCGACTGCTAGCCCAAGTGAACTGCTACAGGGTGCGGCCGAAGTCAGGGAATTGCAACCGATCGCAGTGGGAATTCCGAGCGATGCGATCGAGGATAATTCTGATACGATCGCCCAAATAGACGCCATCCTCAAACGGCTGCGATGGAAAAAACCACAGGAAACCCAGTGTCTGGAACACAATTACGGCAAGTCGTCGCAGAGAGAGCTTTCTAGCGAAGAGTTAGTAGATTTCCTAGAATATCTGGAAATCTACAGCAGAACCACTGAGGAAATCCAGCGACTGGGCTGGACTGCCAACCAAGGAAAAGATCATCTCAAACAAGCTTATGGCAAAGAAGCGCGCCATTTCTTAAATCAAGTAGAATTGCTCGACTTCCTGCAATATCTCGAATCTTTGCCCTAGTAATTATGTACAGTTTCTAGGTGTGAGGTTTTTTTAGAAACAGCTACATATAGCCTTTCTCAATAACATGAGGTGCTCTCGCGGGCATCGGGCATCGGGCATCGGGAATCCGGCATTGGTATATGACTCGCCCCCAAACCTCACAACGCGATCGAACCGCTATACATATAGCAGTTTTCAATTGTATGAAATACAGTAAGGACTTAACTAGAACGCCGTATCATGCGCCCCAGCATCTGTAATTCACTCCACTGAAAACTGCTATATGATATCATTTCCGGTTACACTCATACATGATGTCAACAGTTAACAGTTAACAGTTAACAGTCAACAGTCAACTCGAATTTACTATTCCGATGCTAACGGATTTGATATGACTGTTAAAAATTAAAAATCAAAAATGAAGAATATTTCCTCATTTTTGATTTTTAACTTTTCATTTAGACGACAGCGGCGATCGGGCGGCTGGCGGAAGGACGGCGATCGATCACTTGATCGACTAATCCGTAGTCCTTTGCTTCTTCAGCGGACATGAAGAAATCCCGTTCGGTATCTTCTTCAATGCGGGAAAGCGGCTGACCGGTATGGTTGGCAAGATGTTCGTTCAGGCGGCGTTTGTGATACAAAATCTCTTTTGCCTGAATTTCAATATCTGTTGCTTGTCCTTGAGCACCGCCTAGAGGTTGGTGGATCATAATCCGAGAGTGAGGCAAACTCATCCGCTTGCCTTTTGCACCGGCACTCAACAGAAAAGCGCCCATGCTGGCTGCCAAACCGAGACAAATGGTGCAAACATCGGGGCGGATGTGGTTCATCGTGTCAAAAATGCCCATACCTGCTGTCACCGAACCCCCAGGGGAGTTGAGATACAGGTAAATATCTTTCTCTGGGTCTTCGGCGTCTAAAAATAGCAATTGGGCAACGATCAGGTTAGCCAAGTCTGAGTCAACCTGTTGGCCCAAGAAGACGATGCGATCGCGCAGGAGTCGCGAGTAGATGTCAAAGGCGCGTTCGCCGCGACCGGATTGTTCTATAACTGTTGGGATCATTGACGCCTGCCTGCCTATTTACGTATCTTTTTTTAATTTTAGCGATTAGGGCTCAGTTATAGTTAGCGATCGGTGGCGCGCGATCGAGAAATCGGCAAAATCCTTTAGCTGGGCGGGGTTGGGGCGGTCATTTGTGGAAATTGTGGCGGGGGTGCGATCGGATTTCCGATCCTGCAGGCGATCGATGTTGAGGCAGCGGACATCAATAAACGTTAAATGTTGTTATGTGGCGATCGTATCATTGCCAGAAGTGAAATCGCTCGATCGCTGCTGACACTAGGAAAATGGTCTAGAAACTCCGCAGGGCTCATCACCAGCTTCGAGACAATCAAGTAGAGTCTCGATCGGGACGCGAGTGGCGATTAAGACTGGAGTTCCCCCTAAAATATCGGGGTCGCTATGAAAGATAGTAGCTGCGTATTGCAAAGAAAAGGTTGTGACATCAAGACAATCTTCCTCCGTCCAGGTATCACTTTGCTCGAACGATCTGTTAGTTTCCATCGCTAAATCCCCACTGGAATTCCATTGCATGAATCTTTTCTATCAAAGCTGAAACTTTAACAGGTGAATTATCAGGTACTAAATCCCGATCGACTATTTGTTGAGCCGTTGCCAGATTTTCGCTTCCTATAGCATCACTTGTATGAAAGACTAGACAATTCACTTGACTCAGGCGAGCGGACAGGATTTGCAAAAGAGCCATCAGAACACGATCGCCACCGTAAGCTCCGCATCCCCAAAACCCTGTATGAATAATCAAACTTGGTGCGTGAGGCGACTCTAACTGCGACTCAATTCGTGCTGCACAAAATCCTGTGAACGCTGTTTTAAGGATGTATTCAATTTCTTCAATTCTATAAGAACCCTCCCCACCCCCTGGAGCTTCCATCGCAATGATGTTTGTGATTGTAGGCGGGCTTAGAGGTTTTGTCGCTTGTCTGATAGCATCTGATGTAGCTCGTCCAAAGTTGTTCCCGTAAAGACCAAAAGGTCGCCCCTGTCCTGGATTTCGATCTGTAGCGATCGCACACCTCCGTTCCACCCCACGAATCAGGATCGGGGTGGGTTGTTCACTCTCCACTGTTAATGGCTTAATGTTGGAATCTAGTAAAGCTTCTCGCAGTGAACTGAGTGCAGGATGTTCAGCTACCTGCATTTCGTCTTGAGCAAATAGCGAACCACCATAGGCACAAAAAAGATTGTAATGAGCGAAATTGAGATACCACTCCATCTGAGTGCTATCTTGAGATGGCTCGTATTCAAAGTATCTCTTTTTCTCAGAAAGATCGGTCTGATGTTCAAGAGGGGAAAGATATTCTGGAAGTGGCATTGCGTACCATCGGGAAAACGCTAATTGACCCCGATGAGTGCATCCAGGTGGACAACAAATGTCATAAACCAGCTTCTTATTAGGGTGGAAAAATTTTGGTGGGTGAGAATTCATCAGAGCTTGCGTATCAAATGTCTGCCTACAGATCAAGCTATCTAAGAAGTTGTTCATTGCTCTCTCCCTTCCAACATAGAAACACTTTTTTCAAACGTTAACCGCCAAAGGCTGTGGATGTCAAGACCGACTAGCTCTTAGATACCGGGCTTATTCAAGAAGTCCAGTATCTGGGGGATCTGGTTATTCGGTTTTTTTAGGCAGGCTTACTTATTGCTGACTACTCAAATTTTTATCGCCCAACCTCGGCGGTACATTCCATACAAAATTAACCACCAAAATAAGACCGCAGTCACGGCAAATGCCAGAGAACCATTCAGCGGCCCCGCCCACGGCACAAACCAGTTTTCATAAATCCAAGTGTAAGTTGTTGGAGCATTTGCACCAGTACCGATATGAGTTTTTAACAGAATTCTGGCAACTATACCAGAAGCGACAAACAAGAAAATTGCATTCACTCCCATGATTTCAAACGGCCTCCCCCATTTCCAATTTCGCACTTCAATTGTTTCGTAGCAAGCTGCTAGCAATAGCAACGCCCAACCAGCGGTAAATACTACATAGGAACTTGTCCAAAGTTGTTTGTTGATTGGAAATAAAAATCCCCACAAGTGACCGATTACCGCGCAACTGAGGCCGCAGATTGCTAAGTTGATACTGGTGCGGGTTTTGATTGGCTGTACGCGCAGCCACTCTCCTGTAAAGTAGCCGATTAGGACTGTTACAACTGCGGGTAAGGTACTCAACAATCCTTCGGGGTCGAAGGGGCCGCCTTTGTAAAGATGCTGGCTGCCGAGAATTAGCCGATCGACATATCCCCCTAAATTTCCTTCTGGCGTGAGTTCGTCGGCAGTGTACCCCCCTACAGGCACTACGGTTAATGCAGCCCAATAGCCCAAAAGCACGGCCACAGCGAGCAGTTTTTGATTGCGGGGGGAAAGGTTGAGAATGGCGATCGCACCGATCAAATAAGCTAAACCGATGCGCTGCAATACTCCCATGATGCGGATTTTACCGAAGTTTTCCACTGGGGCGCTGTTGAGAAGTACGTCAAGGGCGATCGAAGATGTATTTAGCAGCAATCCTAATATAAATAGAATCGCGGCGCGGCGCGCAATTCGCCAGTAAATATTTGAATAAGGAATAAGGAATAAGGAAGAAGGAAGAGGGTTTTTGTCAGATTCTGATTTTTCTTTTGTTTGTGTAATTTTTGACGTTTCTATTCCGGTTTTTGGATAATTTTGAATATATTTAGGCAGTGAGAAAGACATCGCGCAGCCAACGATGAACAAGAAAAACGGAAATACTAAATCTGTCGGGGTGCAGCCGTGCCATTCTGCGTGTTCTAGCGGTGGATACACCTGTTTCCAACTGCCGGGGTTGTTGACTAGAATCATTGAGGCGATCGCAATTCCGCGAAAAACATCAAGGGATTTCAAGCGCATAAATTAAGTTATTTGTTCGCTGTCCACTGTTCACTGTTCACTATCTTAGCTGATGCCCATTTCCTAATTCTTTTCGACCCAATTCCCCATGCCCCATGCCCCATGCCCCATGCCCAATTCCCAATTCCCAATTACCCATTACCCATCCGCTAAATTTCAATACCTTCCAGAGTCATAATGAGTGCATTCTTCATCAACATATCGCAGCGTTCTGCATAAAAAGCTGCTGCCTTATCATACTTGTTGATTTGCAAGACGCGCAAAAACATTTGCCTTGCTTGCGCGAATTGCTGCTGGTAGTGAAAAAAAATTCCCTGTTCAAAATAAGTTTGAGTTTCTGCTTTTAGTTCGATCATTGTCGCCGAGTCGCCATCGTAGATTTCAAATACAGCAACAGGTGTTTGTTTTCCTTTGACTTGAACGCGATCGAGAAACCGGCACTTGTAATGTTGAGGATCGTCTATCCGGCAAAGGGTTTGGACGCTAGCTACAATAGCAACTCCATAAAGCTTTGTCAATCCTTCCACGCGGGAAGCTAAATTAACGGCATCAGAAATCACCGTACTTTCCATCCGTTCCGCTTCGCCAATCGTACCTAACATTAAAGTTCCAGTATGCAAGCCAATCCCTATCGAAATAGGTTGATAGCCACTGTTTTGCCTGTGTCTGTTATAAATTTTAACTTGCTGCTGCATCTCAATTGCTGCTTGCACAGCATCTTCAGCCCTGTTAGGAAACAAAGCCATAATCCCGTCACCAATATATTTATCTATAAAACCGTTGTACTCGCGGATAACTGGGCCAACTCGGCTTAAGTAAGAGTTAAGAAATTCAAAGTTTTCTCGGGGAGACATACTTTCTGACAGACTTGTAAATGAGCGAATGTCGGCAAACATAATCGTCATTTCTGCTTGTACAGAGTCTCCCAGTCTGGCATCAACGATGCTTTCTCTTTTGAGAAATTTCAAAAATTCACGGGGTACAAAACGGGCTGATGCAACGGCAATTTTTTCAAGTTCGCTTTTGCTGGATTCGATTTGATTGAGGGATCTAAATGCTCTCAGTGCGGTGACGACTGTGGTAAATAATTTTTTGTTAGTAAGTTCTGTTTTGGTTTTGTAATCATTGATATCGTAGCTGACAATTACTACATCTTCTGGTACTTGTCCGGGCTGTCCAGTGCGTAAAATAATCCGCACTACTTGATTATTTAAAATATCGCGGATGTATTTAACTACTTCCAAGCCTGCTTCTTCTGTTTCCATAACTACATCGAGTAAAATCAATGCTATGTCGTAGTTATTTTGAATTATTTCTTTAGCTTCTTTTCCTGAGTAAGCGCTGATAAAGGTTATACTTTTTCCTTCAAATTTAAAATCGTTTAACGCTAGTTTAGTAATATTGTGAATTTCTATTTCATCATCTACAATTAATATTTTCCAACTTTCTTCGAGCGGTTTTTCTTCCGCCTCGTCTTCCTCCGCAAATATTAATTCATCGTCGTCTGTGGCGATTAATTCGTCATCGCCTGCTGCCAACAAGTTTTTACTAGCTTCTGACATATATCGCTCTCCTATATAAAAGTTATATCCATGTTGGCGGTCTAATAACTAACTGCTCATTTTAGCGGGAAATTCAATCATAAATTTTGTGCCTTTGTTTACTTGACTTGTGCAGCTAATTGTGCCTTTTAGTTTTTGAGTAACAAGGTTATAAATAATGTGCAGTCCCAATCCCGTGCCTCCCTGACCTCTTTTGGTGGTAAAAAACGGTTCAAAAATTTTACTGAGATTTTCTGGGTCAATTCCTTTGCCGTTATCAGCATATTCAAATATTAGCCGATCGCCCTCTAGTTTGAAATCAAAAGCCAGAACTCCTTCCTCTTCTCCATCGTAGGCGTGAATCAGGGAATTCAACACCAGATTTGTCACAATTTGACACACTGCGCCGGGGTAACTGTCCACTACAATATTTTCATCACACTTAATCTCTATTTTGTGCTTAGTTCTTTTTAGTTTGGCTGTTAAGGATGTCAAAATTTCCTCTAGATAGTTTTTAACATTAAACGTGCGTTTTAACTCGCTCGACTGATCTACAGCTACTTCTTTAAAACTGTGAATCAAGTCGGCTGCCCGATTGAGGTTAGATAAGATCATATTACTGCTTTGCATGGCGGTATCCAGAAACTTTTCTAACTCGGAACGTTTTATTTGGCCGTTACTGTAAACCTCGAAAAACTTTGTGGCTTTTTCAGCAAGCAGGGAGGCGGCGGTGATGCCGATGCCGATGGGAGTATTGATTTCGTGGGCAACACCTGCAACCAACCCGCCGAGGGCAGCCATTTTTTCCGACTCTACCAGTTTGTTTTGAGCTGATTTTAAGTCTTCTAAAGTTTTGGAGAGCTCGGAGGTACGCTGCTGTACTAAATTTTCGAGATTCTGATTGAATTGGTGCAAGTTGGCGTAAAGTTGGGCATTTTCGATGGAGATAGAAATTTGAGAAGACAGCAGTTTTAATATTTCTAACCTGTCTTGTGTAAAAGCGCCTGCAGTCAGATTGTTTTCTAAATATAGAATGCCAGTGAGTTGACCTTGATTAATTAACGGAGTGCAAAGAATAGATTTAGGTTGAACTGCCATTATATAGGGCGTGCGAGTAAATTGTCCTTCGCGGCTGGCATCGTTTAAAACTATACTTTCCTGGGTGCGGGCGACGTAATTCACAACTGCAACTGCCAGCAAAGTTACTTCTCGATCGCCTGCTACAAAATCTATCGGAATTGATTGCATGACAGCAACGCGATCGACATCTACAGATCCTGATGCTTCAATCACCCATTCACCCTCTTTTTCTAGTATTAAAAAGCCTCTTTGCCCCCCGGCATTTTCAATGACAATTTTCATCATTTTTGCCAGCAATTTGTCTAGAACTATTTCCCCGGCTAAGGTTTGCGATGCTTTAACTACTGTGGTCAAGTCTAGCACGCCTGCACAGTCGTTCGCAGTGGAAGCGCTGCTGGTAGATTTGTGAGTTTCAATATTAGTTGAAACCGAGCCGGAAGTTAGCAACTGCGGGTATTTTGATTCTAAATGCGCTGCTTTGGCTGTTGCTCCCCAGCGCTGATAGCAATAACGCGCTTCTGTCAAGTAAGTTTTAGAAATTTTTTCTCTTCCTATGGATAAATAAAATGCTCCTGCCAATTCTGCTGCTAGTGCTTGTATTTGTATGTATCCGTTTTCTTGGGCTCCTGCAATTGCGCGATCGTAATATTCCATTGCTCTCACAACATTGCCCAAAACGCGCGCTTTTTCTGCGGTAAGTAAATCGCATTTGTGCTGAAGATTCATGGGCGCAGAAAGCGCTTTTTTTTGCAGTTTTTTTCGGTTACTGACAGCGTAAAAAATATGCTCTTCTTGTTCCTCGTCTGTTGCCGATGGATAGGCTGCTAGGCGGGCTAGAGAATCGTAAAACTGGTATTCAGCAACATTAATAAAGCCACCTGCAACACCGTCTAAATATACTTCGGCTTGCGCTGCATTTTCTAGGGCTGTAGCGGTATCTCCAAATAAATACGCTAGTATTAATTTTTGCAAGTAAAAGTGCTGTAGTCCAACCCGATCGTTAGCTTTCAACAGCAGCGACAACAATTTTTCTTCGCTGTATGCTTCACCTAATACCAGGTGTGGACTTTCCAATTTTACCATTAATTGCAAAATAGTTTGCCGATATATTTGGTTCCAAGTCAATACAGTTTCTTGCTTTAGTTGGAACAGCAAATGGTTGTAACTTACTATTCTCCGTTCCAGTTGTGGCAATTCTTGACCGATGAAATACAAAGACTGACAAATATTTACGGCTGCATATCCCACACATTCTATATCTCCATTTTCTAGCGCGCTTTGATAGGCGTCCTCTAATAGCGGCAAAGAGTCTTTAACGTGATGCTTGCCGTTCATCAAAATGAATGCTACTAAATTAAGCGTTTTGCTTTTGAATTCTAAGGCATTTAATCTATCGCTCAAATTTAAAGCTAATTGACCAAAGCGATCGCCCGACTCAACATCTCTAACTATTCCTTTTAAAATTGCTCCGTAATTAGCATAACCGAAGGCAGAAAAAGTAGAGTTTCCGTAATTAATAGATAAATTAACTTGCTCGCAAACAATCAGCGGCAGCAGCACAGGTTCAACTATAAATGTAGCTGAAAACATACTGGAAAGCACGCGCATAGTTGCTAATTTATGCGGATTTGTCATAACCGGCAAGTCAATTAAATCTTCTATTTTTTTTTCGGTTAAATAAGCTGCTGTTTTAGCGAGTGCTTGCTGAATGTGGAGGGGAATCGGCGATTCGGGAAAGTTGATTCCTAACATTTTTAGTGCTTCCCGACCAATTTTTACCGATTCTTGGAGTTTGGTTTGCATCGCACAAGCTATAATTCTGATTTCAAACACTTTGATTTTGTCTAGTTCATTTTTTGCGTGTTGCAGGACAATTCTTGCCCATTTTTCCATTGCTTCAAAGTCGGTATTCAGGTAAGCAGCTTCTGCTGCTGACTCGTAGAGTGCCAGAGTCAAGTCGTAGTCAGTTTGCCAACTTTCGAGGGGAAGCAGTTCAATACCTGCGGTTAAATATTTGAGGGCAAGTTCGTAAGCTGCACTTGCTTTTGCTTTGCGACCTGCAATTAAATTTAATTGGCATAATTGAAATTGTTCTAATTGGTTGCTGATAATTTCTTTAGCTAAATTTAGTTGGTTGACGGTATCAAAAATATGGTCTTCTAATTGCTCTGGCGGTGCACCTTGCAGTAAATAATTGCCTATTTTGAGATGAATTTCTTGTTTTTGATAATCGGATATTAAAGCATAAGCTGCTTGCTGCACTCGCTCATGCAAAAATTTGTAAGTGGCGCTCGAAAAATCAGCCGCTGGTAGGGAAAATTTATCGGTAAAGTCTCTAGATATTGTGTCTGTTACTTCTGTGCTTGCTGCTAGTGCGATCGGAATTTTGCAGGCGTTATTCACAAGCAAAATCAGACCGGAATGAAGTGCTTCACCGATGTCTGTTGCTGCGGACGCCAGAGGTTTTCCGGCGATGGTCGAGAGAGTGTTTAAATCAAATTTGTTCCCAATACAAGCGGCTAATTTAAGCAGTTCCTGGGTATTCTCTGAAAGTTTTTGAATATTATCAATCATTAGTTCTACAACATTGTCGGTTATTCCCATTTCTTGTATTTGTTCGATATCCCACTGCCACTCGCCTGCGATCTGGCATTTTTTCACAATTTTCTCTGAGATTGGTGGCGCTAAGCCCGACAGGTTAGGTTCAGCTAGCTCGACCAAATTATTTGAGGGTGAAAGTTTAAATTCAATCAAATTTTTAGAGTAAAGAAATTTTATTAATTGAGTTAAAAAGAAGGGATTTCCAGCGGTTTTTTGCCAAAGCAATTCTGCTAAACTTAGGGATTTTTCTGGGGCGCAGTTCAAAGTATCGGCGACAAATTGGTTGACACTGCTTATATCTAAAGGTGAAAGGGCGATCGCGCTCAAAGTCCCGCCTGCTTTTTTAATTGCTTCGGCGGTCAGCATTAGGGGATGATTTGCATCTACTTCCGGTTCTCTATAAGCTCCAATTATTAATAAATATTGAGTTCCCAGGTCAGTTGCTAGCAGTTCTATTAACTTGAGAGATGCTGAATCGACCCACTGCAAGTCGTCTAGGAAAATTACTAGAGGGTGTTCTTTTTGAGCAAAGACGCGGATGAAGTTTTGAAATACTAAATTAAAGCGATTTTGAGATTCATTTGCTCCTAAATCGGGGACGGGGGACTGCGGCCCGACAATCAGTTCTACTTCGGGAATAGCTTCAATAATTACTTGGCAGTTGCCGCCGAGTGCTTTTAAAATTTTTTGTTTCCAAACATGGATTTCTGCGGCATTTTCCGTAAAAAATTGTCGCAACAAATGTTGAAAAGCTTGGAGCAAAAAAGCGTAGGGAATATCGCGCTTAAATTGCTCAAATTTGCTGTCAATAAAATACCCGTTTCCCCGCCGACTCTGCTTGTAAACTTCATATACTAACGACGATTTTCCCACACCTGCAGAACCAGAAATCAGCAGGATTTCTGTATGCCCTCGCCTCATCCGCTGGAAGATACTGAGAAGCATATTAACTTCTACTTCTCGCCCGTAAAATTTTGGGGAAATTTGCAGGTGACTTGACCGATCTTGCTTGCCGAGGGTTATGTGAAAAATTTCGCCTGTAGTTTGCAGTTGATCGAGACAATTTTCCAAGTCGTACAAAAGTCCGAAAGCACTTTGATACCTGTCTTCGGCTGTTTTTGCTAATAGTTTCATGACGATATCGGAAACGACTTGAGGAATCTCCTTGGTTCCTACTCGATCGATTCTGCCTTCGATGCTTTTGCTTTCTACTTTTTGCTTTCTGTTTTCCCAAGGAGAAACTGGCGTTTTGGCAATATGGCAGTGTACTAATTCCATAGGATCGATCGCCTGAAAAGGCAATTCGCCACAAAGCATTTCATAAAAGGTGACGCCCAAAGAATAAA
Source organism: Microcoleus sp. F6_B6 (assembly GCA_036702215.1). Lineage (GTDB taxonomy): Bacteria > Cyanobacteriota > Cyanobacteriia > Cyanobacteriales > Microcoleaceae > Microcoleus. Next base: position 77,936 of record JAUBST010000012.1, on the reverse strand, counting down.
AATCGGTGCGGTAGTCGATCGCCCCATTCATGCGTCCCGTTTGTTCGGGAGACATATAGGCGAGAGTGCCTTCGAGTAAATGGGGATGGCTGGGGGCGGGGTTTTCGCCCGGTAGCAGGGAGGCGATCGCAAAATCAGCAATCTTGACATCTCCTGTCTCGATATTGACAATAATATTGCTGGGTTTAATATCCTTATGGATGATGCGGTGTTCGTGGAGTTGCCCGATAGTTTCTGCTAGTTTGATGCCAATATGCAGAAATTGTTGTAACTCTAGCTGGTGCTTGCTGAGAAACTCTTTTAAGGAAATTCCACCAAAATCTTCTAAAACTAAAACCGGAAAGTGATTGTATGTTTCTATTTTGTAAAGCTTGACTATTCCGGGTAAATTCAAATTTTTAAGAATTTCGGATTCGTGCAGCAGTTGGGATATTTGGGCTGGGGTAGGGTATGGCGGCGTGAGAGTTTTGAGGATAACGGGTTTTTGTTCCTCAAGCTGCATCCCTCGATAAATAACTGTATTAGGGTTTGTATAAAGTTCTCCGTCAATGCGGTATCCCGGAATAGAAATCATGATAGTTGGGGTTATTTCAAAGATGCGGTTATGCAATTTGAGATTTGAGATTTGAGATTGGGAATGATTGACGATCTAAGGGTTGGGAGCGCGGGCTTAGAGTTGCATTATTTTTAACCACAAGTATTATTAAGTAAGTGGAAATACACACTGCCTGTCGAGTGCGGTTTTTCCGGCAGTAAACTGACTACTATTATATAGCTTAGCTAAATCCATCCCTAAAGAGTTATCCTAGATACTTTTTTGTCGCTTATTTAGTTATCTATATTTTAGTCTTCAAAAAATCAGAAGTCGCACTTTGCTATCCCGCCAGTGGCAAAATAAACGGGTGCGTGCAAATCAACAGCTAAAATCTAAAAAAATCATGCAGAATATAACTGCCTCAAATCCAGCTAAGGCGACCGATCGCGCTTTTGGCACCGCAGACATTCAATTGCTGGTAGTGGATATAGACGGCACGATCGCAGGCTTGTCAAATACCGTCCGAGAACCAGTCAAGCAGGCAATTTTGGCGGCCTCGTCGCGGGGAGTGAAAGTGGCCGTCGCTACGGGCAGGATGTACCGATCGGCTTTGCGTTTTCACTCGGACATCGGCTCAACATTGCCGCTGATTTGCTACCAAGGCGCGTGGATTCAAGACATCGCTGCTCAAAAGCGGCTGCGTCACTTGCCGCTGTCGAAACAAACTGCTCTGCAACTGTTAGATTATTTTGAAGAACCGGATTTGCGACCGCTCCTTTCGATCCATTTCTACATTGACGACAAACTTTACGTCCCGGAAATTACCGCAGCTACCCGAATTTATGCACAACGATCGGGCATTGAACCGATCGCGATTAAAGATTTGCGGCGAGATATTCCGGGGGAACCGACGAAAATTTTGGCATTGTGCAAGAATCCGGCGGTACTCGACGGCTTGCAAATCAGTATGCGGCAGCGCTACACGCCTGCGGAACTTTATTTAACTCGATCGGTTTCTACTTTTTTTGAAGCTACGCATCCTTCGGCGAATAAGGGAAATGCGGTGCAGTATTTAGCCGAGGAAATTTTGGGTTTGCAGGCGGCGAACGTGATGGCGATCGGCGACAATTTTAACGATCTAGAAATGATTTCCTACGCGGGCGTGGGCGTGGCGATGGGGAATGCTCCTGATGGCGTGAAGGCTGCTGCTGATTGGGTGGCGCCGGATGTGGAGGAAGACGGGGTGGCGGCTGCGATCGAACAATTTGTTTTGGGCGATCGTTGATATTTGTAGCAATAATAATTTTCCCAAAATTATAGGGACACGGCAGTGCCGTGTCCCTACAATTTTAAAAATGCCTTTCAACAGAAAGAGCACCGACGACTGGCCGTGTTTCGTCTCGGTGCTCTTACTGGTTCGCTCCTCACACGTCCATCACTATAGCTGACTAGGACAAGCGTGTCAATACTTTTTATAAAAATTGTTTTTTGAGTCGGCCCCGTCCTGGGCGGCGGTGCGGTGGAGCGAGGCAGAACCTTTGCACTGTAAGACTTTTGATGGATCGCCCGAGGGTTGGAGCGAGCCGAAAAATTTTACTTCAATTCCAGCAGCCAGTCCAAAATCAGAGCGTTGACTTCACTCGGCCGCTCGTCGTGGGGACAGTGGCCCGTGTTGGGAATTGACACAAATTTTACTGGTTTATCGTTGGCGGCCAATTGTTGATAGATTTGGCTGCCGGCGATGGGCGTCCAGGGGTCGTCGGCGCCCCAAAGTACCAATAACGGACGATCGACCTTTGGCAGCAATTCTGAGGGTTGAGGGCCTGCTGGGGCCGTGAGAATCGAGGCAAACACTTGTTGAGCTCCGGGCTCGCAGGAGGGGGCGTGCAGGAGTTCTACGAGTTCGTCGGTGATGGCTTCGGGGTTTCTGTAGACTTGGCGCAGGGTGTTGCGGATGCGGTGTTTTTGGCGGATGTTGTTGAAGACAAACGGGCCGATCAGGGGCGATCGAACTAATTTAGTAAAAGTCCCCATCACTACTCGCAGCGGGAAATTTAGTTCGTCGGGCCGGTGGTTGAGCCCGCCGGCACAGTTGATTAAGACACCGCCGGCTGATATTTCTGGATGGTTGGCGACTACCATCAAACTCAGCAAAGCGCCGATCGAATTCCCGACAAATACCGCCGGTTCCTGCACCATATCGGCCCAGAAATCAGTCAGCAATTCTTCCCACAATTCCAGAGTGTAATCGAGGGCCGGTTTGGCCGAAGCACCGAATCCCAGCAAGTCGAGAGCAAATACGCGATAACCGCCGGCCGCGAGTGCGGGGATATTTTGCCGCCAATGTCCGATCGAAGCCCCAAATCCGTGAATCAAGATCAGAGGGCGACCGGTTCCTTGGACGGTATATTGAATTTTGTGACCTTTCCAAGTCCAAATTAATTTTTCAAAGCTGGTTGCAGATACTAATTGTTGTGCAGTCACGGCTATTATGTAAAGTTTCGTTAACTACTTTCATCATACCAGTACCATCTCTTTAGGAGCGGGCTAGGAGCCATGCCCCACAAAAACATTATGCCCCATGCCCCATGCCCCATGCCCCATGCCCCATGCCCCATGCCCCATGCCCCATGCCCCATGCCCCATGCCCCATCCCCCATGCCCAATTTTTACTTTTTTTGTAGCAACCAATAAGTCATCATATCCCCCTTACCTTTTACCGGAATCACGCCTCGCTTCTCAAACAAATACTTATCTTTCAAAAGCTCATAAGTAACATCAGTAACTTGAATGCTGCCTGCAAAACCCGTAGCTTCCATCCTCGCAGCCACATTCACCGTATCTCCCCACAAATCATAAGTAAACTTGCTCACACCAATCACTCCCGCAACCACCGGCCCGGAATTGATGCCGACGCGAATTGCCAGTTTTTCCCCTGTCTCGGCGCACAACTTTGCTATTTTTGCCTGCATTCCCAGGGCCATTTGGGCGATCGCCTCGGCGTGATCCTGTCTCGGCGTAGGCAACCCCCCGACTACCATGTAAGCATCCCCAATAGTCTTAATTTTCTCCACACCGTACTTTTCAGCTAACTGGTCGAAGTGCGAAAAAATTACGTTCAAGCGCTTTACCAACTCGGTCGGAGACATTCTAGCAGACAACTCAGTAAAACCAACAATATCAGCAAATAAAACACTTACTTGGGCAAAACTGTCGGCGATCGTGCTTTGCTCAGCCTTCAAGCGTTCTGCGATTGGTTTGGGTAAAATATTTAACAGCAACTTCTCGCTTTGTTCTTGTTGAACTTTTAGCGCTTCTTGCGCTAATTTGCGCTCTGTAATGTCAGAAACAGTACCCTCATAGTAGAGCATCTCACCTTTTGAATCTCGAACACCCCGAACATTTTCTGACACCCAAATCCGGCGCCCGTCTTTGCGACGTACCATAGATTCAAACCCCGAAACGGCATTTTCAGCATCCATAGCAGCCACAAATTCGAGGCGGCGTTCCGGGTCAACGTAGAGTTGCTGAGCAATATTTTTAATCTCGGACATCAGTTCTTCTGGCGAGTCGTAACCGTACAATTTTGCCAAAGCTGGATTAGCGCTGAGATAGCCTCCTGAAGGCGTGCTTTGAAAAATGCCTTCCATCGCATTTTCTACAATGCTGTGATATTTTTCTTGAGCAATACGCAGCAATTCTTCTGCTTGTTTGCGCTGAATCAAAGAACCTAATTGAGTGCCGACCGCATTAAACACGTCTATAAATCGTGCGTCTTTCCCACCCGACGAACTTTTAAAGAAAACTAGCACTGCCAATACTTCATCGCCTACCAAAATCGGCACGCCAAAACCCGCTTTGAATCCGAGTTCTAGTGCTATCTGACTTCGGAAAAAATGCGGGTAGCCCCTGGAAATATCTTCTACCCATTCCGGTTGCTTGGATGCCCAAACTCGTCCCGGCAGCCCTATATTCATGGCAAATGTCAGTTGTTCGCTTTGCCTGCGGAACGCATCCATCCTCGCGTTGCTTGCATACCAGCCCCGGGCAGATTGCAGCACAGTTCCTTCGGCATCGGGAATCCAAGCTTCTCCTACATCCCATCCGATTTTTTCGCCAACTTGGTGCAGAATTACTTCTAAAGCTGAGTGAAAGTCTACAGCTTCGCCGATCGCCCGCGTAGTTTCCAGCAAAAACCGGATTGATTCTTCAGCCTGCTGCCGTTCTGCGATTTCTTCCTGCAATCTAGAATTGCGATCGTGCAGTTCCCTAGCTTGCAGTTGCAGTTTGGATTGCAGCGAACGAAGGGAAAGTTGGTTTTGGACGCGGGCTAAGACTTCTTCTACTTGAAACGGTTTAGTAATATAATCCACTCCTCCTACTTGAAAAGCTTTAACTTTTTCCAGCACGTCATCTAGCGCACTAATAAAAATTACCGGAATATCTTTAGTGTTTTCGCTTAACTTTAACTGTTCGCAAACTTCATACCCGTTCATTTGCGGCATATTAATATCTAGTAAAATTAGATCGGGAGGAGATATTTGAGCCCCTTGCAAAGCCAAGTGTCCGTTAATAGCCTTCCTGACATGATACCCGTAAGATGCCAGCATAGTGGATAAAAGTCGCAAATTATCCGGCATATCGTCAACGATCAGAATGTCTTTAGGAGTCGCTGGTAATGGATGGTCGTTCATCATAATATAATTGAGTTAAATCGATAATGATATCTATCCGAAAATTATCGACTAAATCTGTTAAATTGTTAGCGAGATTTGCCTCTGTTTCGGGAATGACCTCGATCAGTTCGAGGATGCGTTTGTCGTCAACACAAAGTGCTGCTCGGTGCAACTCGACCACCCAGTCTGTGGGCATTACACTCAAATCCTCGGTGGTCAAACTTTTAACCAGCGTCGGTGTTGAAAAAGAAGTAGATAAGTTTTCTTTCTCATAAATATAACGCAGGTTGAGGTGATGCGCTATCTTTTCAAAGAGTAGCTCTTCCCGAAACGGTTTACAGATCAAATCGTTACAACCAGCAGACAAAATTATTTGCCGCTGCTCGTCAAAAGCACTGGCTGTCAGGGCAATAATTATTGTCTCTCTACCTTCTAGAGTTTTCTTAATCTCTCTTGTCGCTTCATACCCATCCATCACGGGCATCAGCATATCCATTAATATCAAGTGCGGCTTCCAAGTTGAATGCAAAGCAATTGCTTCTTGACCGTTAGTTGCTTCCCGGACTTCAAATCCCCGGGGCACCAGCAGCTTAAGCAGCAGTTGGCGATTTTCCGCTACATCTTCAACTATTAATATCCGATAAGTGTCTTGTCCGGCTTCTAAACCAATAACTTGTTTAATCGGTGATTTTTCTTGTTCATCACTTTCTGTTACTAAGTTAACCCAGATATTAAAGCTGAAAGTTGTGCCTTTACCTAGTTGACTTTTAACAGCAATTTCACCCCCCATAATCCGGACAAACTGTTGGCTGATCGGCAACCCCAGACCTGTTCCCTGCATGGATTTTCTACCAGTTTCGGTTTGTATAAAGGGCTTAAATAATGTGGCAAGTTCCAAGGGAGAAATGCCTGGACCAGTGTCGGAAATTTCAAAATACAATTGGGATTTGTTTTCTTCGGTGGCGTCTGTTTCAGATTGGCTGCTGACGCGCAAAGTAACGGTTCCCTGCTGAGTAAATTTAATCGCATTGCCGACCAGGTTAATTAAAACTTGCCGCAATTTAGCTTCGTCTGTTTGAATGTACTGCGGCAAATCATCGGCATTTTCAAAGATTAGGCGCAAACCTTTTGAGTTGGCTTTTAGTTGCAGCATTTCTTTGAGACTGTTGAGAAGGTTGTAGAGATTGAAGCGGCTGGGATTGATGGTAATTTGACCGGCTTCAATTTTGGACATTGACAAAACATCATTGATGAGTTCCAACAAATGTTCGCCGCTGCGGTTAATAATTTCTATGTATTGTTTTTGTTCTTCCGTGATAGAACTGTTGCGGGCCATGACTTGGGAAAAACCGAGGATGGCGTTGAGAGGTGTGCGGAGTTCGTGGCTCATGGAAGCTAGAAATTGGCTTTTGGCGCGGTTGGCAACTTCGGCGTTTTCTTTGGATTTAATCAGTTCCATCGACTGCCTTTGAGTGCGGGCGAGCAGTTCCGCTTGCTGTAATGCTACTCCTAGCTGAGTACCTACATCAACTGCAACGTTGATTTCTGCTTCACTCCACTGGCGGGGAGCAGAATTTTGATAGGATGCTAGCAATCCCCAGAGCTTTTTGCCGGAAAAAATTGGGACAATAATGTATGATTTAGCTTGAAATTTTTCTAGCAATTGGATATAACAATTATCGAAACCTTGCTTGTAAATATCTGGGACGCAAAGGTAAGTTTTACCTCTGCTGTAGGCTCCGCCTTTGGTTTCTTGCAAATAGGTATCGTGGACTTCGGGTGAGATACTATCTAATTTTTGGGCTAGGCAAACTTCACTGTCTAAAGCGCCTTCAGTAAGGTTATAATCTGCCTCCTGTGCTTGGATGAAAGAAACCCACTTGCGGTCAAGGGATTCGGCTACAAATTCGCCACTCCAGTCGGGATTGAAACGGTAAATAGCGACTCGATCGCACTTCATGGTTTGGCGCAATTCTCGGGTTGTGGCGTGAAAAATTTCTCGAATCTCTAAAGTCTGCCGCATTCTTTCAATGATGCGGGCGATCGCTCTTTGTCGTAAAGCACTTTCTTGCAGTTCGGCTTCTGCTTGCTTGCGTTCGGTAATATCTACAGCCATTAAAGCAATGCCGATCGCTGTACCGTTATCGTCAATTAGCTGAGTATTGTACCACTCGCAGATGATAATTCTGCCGTCTTTAGTCAGATTTTCGGTAGTACCGCTGGATGTGGCATTCAAGTCATGATTGAAAATCTCGTATAATTGCGGGTGGTAGCTTTCAGGTACGATCAAATCGGAGGCGACTCGACCAATCGCTTCTTGCTCGCTGTAGCCAAAAATAGCCACGGCTGCGGGATTCCAAGTGATAATTTCTAAATTGAGGTTCAACTCGATAACTGCGATCGGCGTTTGCTGCAATAAAAATGAGATTCTTTGCTGCGACGCTAGCAGTTTTTCTTGGGCTAATTTGCGGTCTGTGATGTCATTAGCAGTGCCGAGAATTTGTTTGGGTTTACCGTCGGCTGTTCTGAGAAATACTGTATCCCAACTGTGCATCCACCGCCATTCACCGTTTTTGTGTTTCATTCGGTATTGACATTCAATGACCTCACCGTCTTTTGCTTCATCTACTTTTTGGACGCTTTCAAAAAAATTGGGCAAATCGTCGGAGTGGATCAGAATTGGCATCATTGCTGTACCCATATCTTGTATTTCTCGGGCGGTGTATCCGAGCATCGTCGAAATTTGTCGGTTGGTATAAACATTCCGCTGTTCAATTACATCGTAAACGTACAATAGGTTGGGATTGGAATCGGCAATGGCTTGAATGAAGTGCTGGCTTTCTCTGAGTGCGGATTCTGTTTGTTTGCGAACGCTAATATCTCGCGCTACGATAATCACTGAATCAGGAGTAAGCGGAGAAACTTTAGCGTCGAGGCAAACTTCGCGCTCTCCGACTTGAAAGCTATATTCAACATTGATGCTTTGCTTTGTTTTGAGAGCTTGTTGGATGGCATTTAATACTAAATCGGCAGCAGGTTCCGGCAAGACTTCGTGGACGGTTTTGTTAATCATTTCGCTGGGAGCTTTCACCAAATTTGTTGATGCTGTCGGGGCGATTTTGATGCAGCGCCCTTCTGCATTTTTCACTAAAACTGTGTCAGTCATGGCAGCAAAAATCGCCCGCAATTCTGTTTCCGATTCTTGCAGAGCTTGCTCGGCGCAGATGCGGGTGCGAATTTCTGCTTGCAGCAGTTTATTTTGCCTGTCGAGCTGCTGAATTCGGTTTTTTTCTCGATCGATCAGTTTAGCTTGAGCCATAGCGATCCCTACTTGAGCCGCCACAGCTTCTAATAAGTCGATTTCCTCGGAAGTCCATTCCCGGTAACGATCGCACTGGTGCAAACCGATAGCGCCGTTTGCCCTGCCTTGATAGGAAGTGCGAATTGCCAGCATCGATTTTAACCCAATCTTCTGGCAAATAGGTTGAACAGCTTTCAACAGAGGGTCTGAATAAACATTGTTGGAGGCGATCGCCCGATCTTGTATCATCATTTGTATGACGTGAGGATTGCCCCAAATTGGAACAGGTACGTTCCGAATAGATTCGCACCCGGGTTCTAGATACTCTCCCGCCAGAGGAATATTGACTTGCGGGGTAGTAACGTAAGTATGAATCAAACAGCGATTGACGCAGAATGCCAGACCGATTTGAGTTGCAGCTATTTGAAATATTTGTTCTGGCTGCAAGCTCGATCGAATTTCTTGAGTTATTTTTGCAATCAGCAATTCTCGCTGAACTTGCCGTTCTAAAGCAGCTTTAGCTCCAGCCATTTCTATTTCTGCGTGCTTGCGATCGCTGATATCAAAAAGTACGCCATACCAAACAATATCGCCATTATCGCGCATTTCTGGCCGAGAATTAGATTGCAGCCATTTTAGTTTGCCCGACGGTGTAATAATCCGCCATTCACAGGCAAAAGGTTCTAAACTTTGGGCGCTAGTAGTAATTTGTTTGACTAGATATTCTCGGTCATCTGGATGATGTTGATCGAAGCACAAGTAGGGATTATTTAATAGTTCCTCACTTTCTAATTCGTAAACCTCTCGACAAGCATAACTAATATATTCAAATTTGAAACTTCCATCGGGCTGCTTGATAAATTGATAAAGAACTCCCGGTATATTGACCGCCAATTTCTGCAACCGCGCTTTGCTTTCCCGGAGCGATTGTTCTGTTCGCTTGCGAAATTCTACCTCTTGTTGCAGTTGGGCATTCTGCTGTTTTAATTGTTTTGATAGCTGTTGTATAGTCAATTGACTTTCGATCCGCACTAAAACTTCTTCTACTTGAAAAGGCTTAGTAATGTAGTCAACACCCCCGACTTCAAAAGCTTTGACTTTGTGAGAACTTTCATCAAAAATACTCAAAAAAATAACTGGAATTTCCCTGGTCTTCTCATTGGATTTAAGTCTTGCACAGACTTCATATCCGTTCATTTTGGGCATGGCAATATCTAGCAAAATTAAGTCTGGGAGAACGTTTAAATTAGCATTAACCGCCATTTCTCCCGAAATCGCCCGCTGAACTTTATACCCTTCTTTCGTCAACATGTTCGATATAAACCGCAGGTTGTCGGGCCTATCGTCAATAATTAAAATGTTAATATTTTCTTTGTCAAATAGCATTTTTTGTCGGATTTATTGTGATTTTTTTAGTGCTAGATGCAGATTGATGATTTAATAAATTTAGCGATTCCTTCCATCATCATTATTTATTAAAAGTTTTAAAATTAAGAAAACAAAAAATTAATTTTAGAGAGTAGCAATCAACTAACACACATTCTATTTTTAAACTTATTGCTGAATTCTCTTAAGTTTTTCACTCAACTTAACCGTATTTAACCATATTTTATTGCCCCAACCAATTCCCTTATTTAATCTCCAAATTAAGTTTGCATAAAAACAATCATCGCTTAGATACTCCCCACCAACGCCAGCGTTTTTTTTACTTTGTTTAAGGGCTGCAATCAAGTATTTTCGTACAACCCGGTTGATGCGTCTAGGACAGTTTTTTGCTTGACTTTTGCATTAATTAAAAGTCTCAGGATGATAACGCAACTTTCTTGACATTCTGCTGCCACATTCAAAGGGTTTTAGCCGAGATACACACCGGGACGTAGCGCGAGGCGAAGAAACTGATGTTTTTACTGTTGTCGCTGCCACAAAGTATGGCTGTGAAAAACCTCGGTTGCGACGCACCCGCCCATCACTCTTAAGATATTTATAGGTAACTAAGAGTATAGCTCGCTCATCCCGCACCCAAAGCATACCGTACAAACTATTTTATCGGTCTTTTCTAGACCAGCAATTCCTTAAGTTTAGCAAAATTTTCCTTGCTAAAGTAAATTTTAATTTCTAGTTCTCGGTCAGATTCCCACAGCAGCAGCATATTATCTTCCCCCAAGGCGATTTCAGGATTGTTTAATTCAAGTGTTTGATATTTAACTTCGGGAAATCCAACGCGAATTACCAATTCTGATTCCAACTGAGGATAGATGTACAATTGCTGTTGCAGGTTGTCTAGTTCTAGTTTGTGAACAGTGTTGTTACGTTGGATAGGAAAATCGGCTTTGTACCAATAGAGAGTTTCATCGCGAATTTGGGGATTGACTATCACAAATGTTTCGTCAAAACGCTGGGGGTGCCAGTGAATTTCGCTCAGACCGCCGATTTGCGGAATCAGTCGCTGTACCCAGCTAATTTCTTTGCCGTTGAGGTTTCCCCACCACTGACTTATATTATCGAGATTGTCAGCATTTTCGGGGTTGCTGCTGCCGGACTGCCAGACTGTTTTTAGTTGTTGCATATAATACAAGTTCTCCAGCGGATTTAAATTTGAGATTGCAGGCGTTCAATTGGAGATTCATTCGTTATACAATAATTTTAATGGACTTACCAATTATTTACCACGAAGATTACGTTGCACCCCTGCCACCGGATCACCGCTTCCCGATGGCCAAGTTTCGGATGCTTTACCAGATGCTGCTCGCGGATGGGGTAGCAGATAAATCGCAATTTCACGTTCCCGAACTTCCGCCTCAAGAATGGATTGAATTAGTCCACGACCACTGCTACGTTCAAGCTTACTGCAACGGGACGCTCGATAAAAAAGCTCAGCGACGAATTGGTCTGCCTTGGAGTCGGGCCCTTGCTAATCGCACTTGCACTGCTGTGGCAGGAACCGTACTAACTGCCCAGCTCGCTTTAGACTGCGGTTTGGCTTGCAATACTGCGGGCGGAACTCATCACGCCTTCCCTGCTTTTGGGTCGGGTTTTTGTATTTTTAATGATTTGGCGATCGCCTCTCGCGTATTGCAAAAAAAAGGTTTAGTTCGCAAAGTTTTAATTGTCGATTTAGATGTCCACCAAGGAGACGGAACCGCCGTAATTTTCCAAGATGACAGTAGCGTTTTTACTTTCTCGATGCACTGCGAAGTCAATTTTCCCGGCACTAAACAAAAGGGCGATTTAGATGTACCTTTGCCTGTCGGTATGGAGGACGACGAATATTTACAAACCTTGGATAAGTTTTTACCAGATTTGCTCTCAACTGTCAAGCCAGATTTAGTTTTGTACGATGCTGGAGTAGACCCTCATCAGGGCGACAAACTGGGAAAATTAGCTTTAACTGATACGGGCTTATTTCGCCGGGAAATGCAAGTTTTGATGGCGTGTTTGTCTGGCGGCTATCCCGTTGCCTGCGTGATTGGCGGCGGCTATTCCGATGACGCCAAGGGCTTAGTTTACCGGCATTCGCTGCTGCACCGAGCCGCCAGTCAAGCCTACAGGCAGTATCGACTTTGATCCAGAGCGGCGATACTTCCAAAATACGGCAGAAAAAACAGTTTCCCTCGCCCAAACAAATAAAAATATTATTAGCGATCGCTCCAGCTTGCCAGATTGGTACAACTTGAGCTAAAAAGTTGTTAAACAAACAACGGTACTTATGTCGAAGGCCAGCGAGTCCAATCACCCCTATCCACTGCTGGTTGTCATTGTTAACTACCGAACCTCTAGTTTGACAATTGACTGCTTGCGCTCTCTAGTTAGCGAAGTTCAATCGCTGCCCGGTATGCGAGTTCTAGTTGCCGACAATGCTTCAGGCGATCGCTCCGTCGAAGAAATTAGTAGCGCGATCGCCTCTGAAGGTTGGAATGAATGGGCATCCTTCGTTCCCCTAGACCGCAACGGCGGATTTGCCTTCGGCAACAACGCCCTGATCCGTCCCGCCCTCCAATCCACCAATCCTCCCCCTTACTTCCTGCTGCTCAACCCAGACACCATAGTTCGCCCCGGTGCCTTAAAAGCCCTCGTCGATTTCATGGACTCCCACCCCGAAGCAGGCATCGCCGGCAGCCGCTTGGAAGACCCCGACGGCACGCCCCAGGAGTCAGCTTTTCGGTTTCACAACATCTTCACCGAACTCGATTTTGGTTGGCGGACAGGCTTTATATCCAAGTTATTAGCCAACAGGGCCGCAGCGCCTCCCATTTCTCAAGAAACCTGTCAAACTGATTGGGTAGCTGGAGCCAGCATGATCGTCCGCCGCGAAGTATTTGAAAAGATTGGCTTGATGGATGAAGCTTATTTCATGTACTGCGAAGAAATGGACTTTTGCCTGCAAGCGAACAAAGCTGGCTGGAGTTGCTGGTACGTACCCGAAAGTCGCGTCGTGCACTTAGTCGGCCAAAGCTCAGGCGTCACTGACACCAAAAAGCCCGCCAAGCGGCTGCCTACCTATTGGTTTGATTCCCGGCGCAGGTACTTTATCAAAAACTACGGCTTGGTTTACACAGCATTAACAGATGTATCCTGGGCTTCTGGTTTTGCAGTCTGGAGGGTGCGCCGCGTACTTCAAGGCAAACCAGATGGCGATCCACCACAATTACTGAGGGATTTTGTATTAAATAGTGTATTTTTTAAAGGGGGTAAAATTGAAAAAGCCAAAAACTTTTAAAAGGAGTTGGTAAATCGGTCAAAGCCAACTAAACCAGGTTAACCTAGGCAAGCAAAATATTTTATGATGCAGCCTATAAATGAGTATTATAGAGCGATAAAACGGGATTGCTCCTTCCTCAAAAACCTGATAGACCGATTAATATCGTCGGCATCTAGCAATAGAGTAAACAAGAAATAGTGTGAATTACAGCTTATGGTAACTGAGCAAAACTTAATCACCAGTGAAAATCAAGTAGAAACCCCCGCCCTGGGGCTGTGGCAGCAAATTAAAGAAGACTGGATTGCTCATGGTCGGGATTGGACAAAACCGGGATTTCGTGCCGTAGCAGTGCAGCGTTTTGGCGTCTGGAGAATGCAGGTAGAACCGAAATTACTGCGGGCTCCTTTGAGCGTGATTTATCGATCGCTCTACCGAAAAGTCCGCAATAGTTACGGGATAGACTTGCCTTACACTGTGAAGCTCGGTCGTCGCGTGGTGATTGAACATCAAAACGCTATTATTATTCACGGATATTGTAAAATCGGCGACGACTGCATTATCCGCCAAGGTGTAACCTTGGGAAACCGCTATTTGGACAAACCGCTAGAATCCCCTCAATTGGGCGATCGGGTTAACGTCGGCGCTGGCGCGAAAATCCTTGGAAAAGTAAATCTGGGAGACGACGTAAATATCGGTGCCAATGCTGTAGTTTTATCAGACATTCCAGCCGGTCAAACTGCCGTTGGTATCCCAGCCAAAATTATCAAATCCCGCCCTGCTGAAAACAATACTTAAATCATTGTCTTCCTTCTGCCTTTTTCTTCCTCTTATAACTCTGCGGAGATTCAATCAATCTACCTACTCAAGTTAGAGATCCCTGTTAAGGTAAATTGCACAAATAGGCCCAATTGTCAACATCATCAAAACACTGCACAAACAATGGTTGAGTCAATCACTACGTCAATCATTTCTGCTACAGAAGCAGACTGGAGCCGCGAAAAATCTAGCAAGTGGTGGGAACCCAGTCGGCAACTGCTCAAATCTATCCGCAACTATCAAAAGTGGCAGAAGCAGGGTGGAATTGCAGGATATATTTTATGCCGTTGGAACGTGATCCAGTATCGATTTTGGAGCGTTGTAACTGCAACAGACATCCCTTTAAACTGCCAAATACAAGGAGGACTGCTGCTGCCTCATCCTAATGGCATTGTCATTCATCCCAGTGCTTCCATTGGCCCTAACTGTCTGATCCTTCAACAGGTGACAATTGTTGCTGATGTCAAAATCGGCGGTCACGTCGATATCGGTGCAGGAGCGAAAATTATTCGCTCCGTAACGATCGGCGATCATGCTTTGATTGGTGCTAATGCTGTGGTGATTTGTGACGTGCCACCAGGTGCAACCGCAGTGGGAATTCCGGCAAAAATTATCGAAAAAAAGACCCCGAAAGTGTGAGAACAATTATAGAACTTGCCGAAAAAACAGCAAATTAGCTCGATTTTTATTAAATTACAATCACTACTGAGTAGTTGCATTCAATAGATAAAAATTGAAACAATTGGATGAGTTGCCAACAGCTAGGATTTGGGATTGAAAATTAAATAAAAAACCCTGGGCTTTCAGTCGCGGGAGCGTCCAAAAGCCCAAGTTTTCTCCCTCACTGTTCAAGCTGATTTCAATCTTTCGAGTACCAACTGGGCGCGCCGCCGCGCAACTTTTTCCCAGGTAAATTCCTGTGCCCGATCGCGGGCAGAGTCACTCATCCGAAGCCGCAACTCGGCACAACCAGCTAACTGTTGCAAGCCTGTCACTAGCGCTTCTTCATCATAGGGCGAAACAATTATGCCATCTTTGCCATCTCGGACAACGCCACCGCCTCCCATAGGTGAAGTTAAAACTGGCAAACCGTTAGCCATCGCTTCATAAGTAACCAGCGGACTGCCTTCTTCCAAACTGGGAAAAGCAAAAAAGTCAGCTTCGCGATAAGCAAGGGCAATATCGCTGGTGTAATCCCTATGAATTACATCTGAGCGTGCTAAAATGCTGCTGCAAGTTTCAGCAATTGCTGGCTCCATACTTCCGCAAAGCAGTAGTCTGCCTTTAATTCCTGCTTTTTCCCAAGCCCGCAACAGCAAATGAGCTCCTTTTCTGACGCAAACGCTGCCCACAAAGACAACAGTAATCGTGTCTGATAGTGGCTTCTCGCTCAAAAAATGCGGGAAGCGCTTGGGAGACCACCCGTAACTGGTAAGGATCAGTTTATGTTCGGGAACTCCCGCTCCCATAAAAGATTTTTTTACCTCGGGGCTCGGGCAAAAAATGAAATCAGCCAAACTAATTTCTTCCTCCTCTTCCTGAATCATCTCAGCAGTAATTTGGTGTTGGGGAGCGATTCCCAAGCGGCTAGAAGCATCATCAATAATAGATTTTGTCTGCTTTGTATAGCAGTTGATGCGCTCCAAAAAAATCGGTTTGCTCTGCTGCTTCACTTTCCTAAAGGTTTCGATGGAAGTGTTAGGCCACAAATAAATTGCATCAAAATCCTCGATATCTCTAAGGAAGCGTTTTTCTGTTAAATCTCTAGGCCAGTCAGCGCTGCGGTAATACAGCCATTTGAGGTATCTGGGTACAGCTTCCACAAGATTCGGTCGGCGACATGATGGATCGCAATTGGGAACAACCATGCGGACTTGAGAGTCAGGGTAATTCCACTGTTCGCAGAGTGAAAAAAATGTATGGCTGGCTCCCCGGTTCGTACAGTAAAGTGAGAAGAAAGAAGTTAAATTCAGCATAGTTGACTAAGCTTTACTCAACATGATTGGTGTGGCTTAATACAAAATAAGCTGGAGCCAGTTTAACACCGAAAATAGGAACTCGTTGGGATTGATTTTATAAAGATATTGTGAAGTTAGCTTGACAGTTACTATATTATTAAAATAACAGCACGCCAGTCGAATTTAAGAGGTAAGAGTTGAAACAAGTTGGATTAGTGGCGATCGGACGAAACGAAGGGCAGCGCCTCCGCCAATGCCTAGTCTCGGCCACCAATAAAGTTGCCCGCGTCGTCTATGTCGATTCCGGCTCAACAGACGGTAGCCTAGAGTTAGCCCGATCGATCGGAGCCGAGACAGTAGAACTAGACTTATCTATACCGTTTACCGCAGCACGCGCCAGAAACCAAGGCTTTGCCCGCTTGCTGGAACTAGCGCCCGACATCGAATTTGTCCAATTTGTGGACGGTGACTGCGAAGTAGTTGATGGATGGATCGATCGGGCCCAGAGCGAACTCGCAGCCAAACCAGACGTAGCAGCAGTATGCGGGCGCAGGCGCGAACGATACCCCGAAGCAAGCATCTACAACCAATTGTGCGACATCGAGTGGGATACCCCCATCGGCGAAACCAAAGCCTGCGGTGGCGACTCCATGATGCGCGCCTCAGCATTTGAGCAAGTAGAAGGTTTCAATCCCGCACTAATAGCCGGCGAAGAACCCGAACTGTGCTTGCGGCTTCGCCAAAAAGGTTGGAAAATTATTCGCTTAGACGCAGAAATGACCCTGCACGACGCGCAAATGACCAGTTTCGCTCAGTGGTGGAAGCGGGCTCAAAGAGCGGGTCACGCCTATGCCGAAGGTTCCTGGATGCACGGCAGCGAACCAGAGCGCCATTGGGTCAAAGAAACGCGCAGCACCTGGTTTTGGGGCTTAGTTTTGCCAGCCCTAGCCTTGGCAACGGCATGGCCGACAAAGGGCTGGAGCTTGTTACTATTGAGTGGCTACCCCTTAGCAACCTATCGCACCTATAACTATTATATAAAGCATCGGCATCTCGCAACTAAAGACGCAGCTATCTACGCTTTGTCATGTGTATTAGCCAAATTTCCCCAGCTACAAGGTCAAATCCAGTTTCACCAGCGCCGATTGCTGGGGCAGCAGAGCCAGCTAATCGAATACAAAACCACCAACTCTATTAATTCAGCCAGCTAGAATTACAGGTAACGTTCCAGAAAATTCACCTCTGAGTAGCAAACAAATGAGTAAGAAAAAATTAAAAGTTTTACTAATTGTAGAACAGTGCAATCCTGACTGGGCATCAGTACCTTTAGTTGGCTACAACTTTTTTAAAAAAATAAACAATTTAGTTGATGCAACCCTCGTTACCCATATTAGAAATAAACCAGCCCTTGACAAACACCCAGAATATGAAAAGATCGTCTACATCGAAGAAGGAAAATTAGCAAAGCAATATTATAAAATAGTCGAAAAGCTTACCGCAACCGGGCGAATAAATTGGCCTATTTATCATGCCTTGAATTACCCAATTTACGAGCAATTCAATCAACAAGTATATCAAAAATTTAAAGGAAACATTCTCAATGGAGATTATGACATAGTTCATGCAATTACCCCCATGATGCCGCGCTATCCGTTTAAGGTAGTCAGTGTATGCCAGCAGACTCCTTTTATTCTAGGGCCAGTCAATGGGGGCATTCCCTTTCCACCAGGTTTTCAAGAAACGGCAAGACAAGAATTTGCTCAATTCAACTTTTTGAGAGCAGTTGGTAGAGCATTAATTCCAGGTTATGTAGAAACTTACCAAAAAGCCGACAAAGTTTTAGCAGGTTCAAAATTTACTTTAAATATGCTAAAAGATTTGTTTGCAATCCCTGACGAAAGAATTGATTTGTTTTACGAAAATGGGATTTCCGAGGATTTCTTAAATCAGACAAATATTCTTAATAAAAATGTTAGCAAGATCGATCTGCTTTTTGTGGGTCGGTTAGTTCCTTACAAATGCGCCGATGTTGTGATTGAATCTATTGGGAAATTAGATCGGGAAATTCAAAGTAAAATTCGTTTAAGCATAGTAGGAGACGGGTCAGAAAGAAACAACTTGGAAAACCGAGTGAAGGAGCTTAATTTAGGCGAAATAGTCAGCTTTGCCGGATGGGTTAATCAACAAAAAACTCTGGATTATTACAGAAAAGCAGATATTTTTTGTTTCCCTTCGGTCAGAGAGTTTGGCGGCGCAGTGGTAATGGAAGCTATGGCTTGCGGACTCCCGTGCATAGTGGCTAATAACGGCGGTATTGGTGAATACGTGAATGAAGAAACTGGTTTTAAGATCGAGCCGATTTCTAGAGAGTATCTCACCCAGGAGTTGACAAGTAAAATTAAGCTGTTAGTGGAAGACGATCGGCTGCGGGAAAGTATGTCAGCTAAGGCGATCGAAAAAGCCAGAGAATTTGCGTGGGAAAACAAAGCCATAAAAATCGTCGAGATTTACGAAAAAATGCTCGCTGAGAAAAGTGTTAGTGCATCGACCTAGTAGAGCGATATTATCGAGTTAAAAATTAGAAAGCAGGTACGAAATGAAGGCAAAAATTGGATACTTTATTCCACAATTTCCCGGACAAACCCACATTTTTTTCTGGCGGGAGCGACAAGTTCTTGCAGAACTTGGAATTGAAACAGATTTAGTATCAACTCAACCGCCCCCCAGAGCGATCGCTTCTCACGTATGGGCAGAAGAAGCTCAAAAAAATACTGTTTATCTATTTCCCTTTGCCGCGAAAGATATTATTAACTCATTCCTAGATGTTCTCAAAGCTGGTCCGGCTGCATGGTGGCAGTGCCTGGCAGTTATTGCCAAAGCGAGTGACACATCCTTATCTGAAAAGGTGCGACTCTTGGCATTGGTTTTTGTTGCTGGCAAACTAGCAGGGTTAGCAAGAACAAAAGGTTGGTCGCACATCCACGTTCATTCTTGCGCCAATGCCGCCAGTATAGCGATGTTCGCCTCTTTACTCTCAAAAGTATCCTATAGCCTGACGCTGCACGGCCCCCTAACTGACTACGGCCCTAACCAAAAACAGAAATGGCACTTTTCTGCTTTTGCAATAGTCATTACTAAAAAGCTTTATGACGAAGTGAACAAATGCCTTGCGGGTCATCTTCCTCAAAAGGTTGAAATAGCTCCTATGGGGGTTGACCTCTCGCGTTTCCACAGAAAAACACCATACTCCGCATGGAATGGAAGTGATGCTTGCCACATTTTTAGTTGCGGGCGTCTCAACAGGTGTAAAGGTCATGCGGATTTGATTGCTGCGATAGATATACTCCGAAAACGAGGATTTAATGTTGAGCTGCAAATTGCTGGAGAAGACGAACAGGGTGGCAGTGGCTACCGCCTAGAGTTAGAAAAGCTGATCGAACAGCTTGGCTTGAAAAGTTGTGTTAGCCTTCTCGGTGCGGTGTCTGAAAATACCGTCAATGAGTCCCTAGAAAAAGCACAGGTATTTGTCCTTGCCAGTTGGCACGAACCTCTAGGTGTCGCCATCATGGAAGCGATGGCAATGGAGATGCCTGTGGTAGTTACAGGATCGGGAGGAGTAAAGGAGCTTATAGATGACGGGATTGATGGGCTACTTGTAGAACCTGAAGCCCCCGAGCAATTAGCAGACGCGATCGCCAATCTCCTCCAAAATCCAGAACTTGCTTTGAGCCTCAGTCAGGAAGCTAGGAAAAAAATCACGGCCAAATTTAGCCACGGCCGCAGTGCAGAAACTTTAGCTCAGTGCTTGGAAAAACTTGGAATAACTACCCCGTCTTAGTTATGCCAAAGCAGAAATTTAATCTCAGAGTACATAAATCCAGTTGAGCCCCAAACAAGTTATGCGAATTTTAATTGTTGCTCAGAATGCCTCAACTAAATTTGGCGGCGAGTCATTGCTGCCGGTCAACTACTTCCGGATACTTCGATCGCGCCAAATAGAGACATGGTTAGTGACGCACGCCCGCACTCAGGCAGAACTTACAGGGCTGTTTCCAGAAGATTGCGATCGACTGCACTTTGTACCCGACACTTGGCTGCACCGGCTGCTTAACAATTGCGCGCGATTTATTCCTCAAAGAGTGAATGACTTTACTTTTGGGCTGCTCTCTCACCTGTACACCCAAGTGCTACAGCGTCGTATTGTCCGGCGGCTGGTGAGCGAACACAAGATTGATATTGTACACGAACCGACACCAGTCTCGGCAACAGTTCCTTCGTTGATGTTCGGGTTGGGAGTGCCGGTAGTTATCGGGCCGATGAACACGTCGGTCAAATTTCCTCTGGCTTTTCGATCGCGCCAAAATCCTACCATTGATATTTTAATCGATATCGGTCACAAGTGCGTAGATTTCTTCAATCGTCTTTTTCCCGGTAAAATCAAAGCCGAGACGCTGTTAGTGGCAAACGATCGCACCAAGCAGGCACTTGCATCTGGGGTGCAGGGTAAAATTATTGAACTTGTGGAAAACGGCGTGGATTTCTCGGTGTGGCGATCGGACTCTAGCTTATCAAGAGCAGCAACCGGGCAGGTTCATTTTATTTTTTTAGGCCGGCTGATCGACTGGAAAGCTGTAGATTTGCTGCTGGAAGCCTTCGCGCCCGTCGTGGCTCAAACTGATGCAGTTTTGGAAATCATCGGTGATGGACACATCCGAGGGGAACTCGAAGCTCAAACAGCTCGTTTAGGCATCGACAGCAGCGTTGTATTTAGTGGGTGGCTGTCTCAGGAGGAGTGCGCTCTCAAAATGCAACAGGCTCATGCAATGGTTTTCCCCAGTTTGCGGGAATGCGGCGGGGCAGTGGTGATGGAGGCAATGGCAGTGGGCTTGCCAGTCATAGCAGCGAACTGGGGCGGCCCGGCAGATTATCTGAATTCCACTTGCGGTATTTTAGTAGAACCGACTTCTCAAGAAGGATTTGTCCGGGGACTGACAGAGGCGATGCTCAAGCTCGCTCATTCACCAGAATTGCGGCAGAGTATGGGTTGTGCGGGACGGGAACGAGTCCGGCAGCATTTTGATTGGGAACGCAAAGTCGATCGAATTCTTGAACTTTATCAACAAACGATCGACGATTACCCCAAGCATTAGGTAGCCGACGATTAAAGCATAAAGCAGCAGCTTTCAACCTGAAAGCTGCCGCTTGGGGGTGCTAAAAAAGTATGTGGCAGTCCAAAGACCGCGCTCTACATCCTAGCGATCTAAAAACGGGTTAACCCGTTTTTTTTGGTTAACCCGCGAGCTTGGAAACATGCAGTTCAATTAGTTTTGCACTACCAGCTTAACGTTGGCATTTTGCAAACCGCGCTGCTTGACTGCTGCCAAGGTCTTGTTAACTGCGTACTTCTGGTTGATGGAGTTGATTAACTCAGTTTGATTGTGCTTTTTGGCGACGCCCCAGAGGTCGGCAATCAGGTCAAAAGAACCATCGCTATTGCGAGACCAACCCAGGTCATATTCGCCTTCCAGAATCGCCACGATGTCGGAGCGAACGCGCTGACCGTTATAGCCGCGAACATCAGCTTCTGACTTGACTGAAATGCCCAAGTCGCGCAGGGAAGCTTTCAGGATTTCGGCATCGGTGATTTTGGTACGCAGTGTGCTAAAGTGAGACATTGGATTTCCTCCTAATACAACTGAGAGAGAAACAACAACGGTCTGGATTTAACGGTGCCGCTGGGCGGCTCTTGAATCGAACTGCTAGCTGTTGCTAGCCTTTGCTCCTGTTTGGACCAGGAGAAAGCTTTTAGAATTCCATTCGCTGGTATTCAGCGACGGAAGACGCAGCGGGCCGTGCGCGCTGTCTAGCCCAATCTCGCAGGGCGGTGACCTGTTCGGTCATTGTTTTAGACAGTGGCATTGTGGATTTAATGGCCGCGATGATGTCTAGCTGCGTAAACTCTCGATCTTGAGCGAAGGCTTCGTACATTGCGGCTACTAGCGCTTGCTCAATCTCTGCACCTGAAAAGCCCTCGGAAACATTGGAAAGTTGCTCTAAATCGAAGCGAGTAATTTCCCGACGCCGCTTTGACAGGTGAATCTTAAATATATCTTGGCGTTCTTCTTTGGTAGGCAGGTCAACAAAGAAGAGTTCGTCGAACCGACCTTTCCTCAAGAATTCTCCCGGCAACCGCTCGATTCGGTTGGCTGTTGCCATTACGAAGACAGGGGAAGTCTTTTCTTGCATCCAAGTGAGGAAGGAACCGAAAATCCGGCTGGAGGTGCCTCCGTCTGAGTCTGCCGAACCAGTGCCTCCTGCAAAGGCTTTGTCTAGTTCGTCGATGAAGAGGATGGCTGGAGAGATGGATTCTGCGGTTTTGAGGGCATTGCGGAGGTTGGCTTCCGATCGACCCACCATCGAGCCGTCGTAGACTCTACCCATATCTAGCCTCAGCAGGGGCAGTCCCCAGAGGCGGGAGGTGGTCTTGGCAATCAGCGATTTTCCGCATCCCGGTACGCCGAGAATTAACATCCCTTTCGGTTGGGGCAGGCCGTATTCTCTCGCCCTTTCTGTAAAGGCGTTGGAACGCTGTCTCAGCCACCGCTTCAGCTCTTCTAAACCGCCGACTGCATCCAGGGTTTCGTCTTCTTCAATGAACTCTAGAATGCCGTTGCGCCGAATTAATTGCTTTTTCTCCGAAAGAACTATGTCTACTTCTTCTTCTGTGAGGCGCCCAGTCGAAACTTGGGCTTTGCGATAAACTTTTTCAGCTTCGTCCTTGGTCAATCCCAAGGCTGCTTTTAAAAGTTTTTCTCGCCCTTCTGTGGTAATTCGTCGCGATTTCGTTTGCTCCAACTGACCAGACAATACTTGGTTTAGTTCTTTCATGTCTGGCAACGCGAAGTCTAATACCACTACTTCCTTTTCTAGCTCGATCGGAATTTGCTGCAAAGGAGACATCAGTATAATTGTCTTTTGCGTTCCTTTGAAGTTGGCGATCGCATCGCGCAACCACCTCGTTACCGGAGGAGAATCTATAAAAGGATGCAGATCTTTGAAAATGTAGATGCTAGCGTTACTGTTGGGTTCTCGCTGCCTGATCACCCATTCGATTGCTGCCTCTGGCGAGACGGTGTTGTGTTGAGTGGTGGTGCGGGGCTGACCGTACTCCACAATCCCGTGAGTTACAGTCCAGATAAATACTCGTCGCTGTGGTTTGGCTTGAGCTATTGTCGAAATTGCTTGCTCACACCGCTCTTCCTCGGATGTCACGAGGTAGATCAGAGGATATTGAGCTTGGATTAGAATACTGATCTCTTCTTGCATAGTCCTCGACCCACTAGAGACGGTGCTATCTTTGCTGAATCTCAATGCTGCCCTTGGCCCTGTTACTGAAAATTTCAGTTTTAGCTTTTTGGGGAAGCAAGGCATTCTTAGCAGGGAACCAATTCTTCCTCTCCCGGTTCTGCCGTGCTCGCGCCCACGCCCGACACCTGCTTTACTGGAAGATCCTGTTCAGCCAATACGCTCGGCTGACTTGTTATGGATGCCAGTTCTCCATCTCGCATTACTAATGAACCCGTGCATTCTGGACAGTTGTATACCCTATGAGTTTGTCCGTATGAGGCTTCTACTTCGTCAACCAGTTCGGGATTTCCTAGGTAGAAGACAATTGCCCTTTCTGCAATTGATGACATCGGTTCAGTTTCGACTGCGGCTCGGATTTTGAGCTGGCGATGCAGTTCTGGTGGAAGATACAATGTAACTTTTTGCTTTTCTTGCATATGACAGTGAATTGACTTACCCGGGTATGTATATCAGATTAGCCGCTTAATTCTTTACTGTCAAGCCTCTATGCTGCTTTAGCGTCATCTTGTAATATTTCGTTACATACGAGGTGACTCTGGAGCAGTTAACAACGAAAAAGTTAGGGGTGTAGCTGATGAGGCCGAGGTGCAGCGGCAGTATAGGTAGCGTCAATCGATTGCGCGATTTTAGATTTTAGATTTTAGAGGCGACCCCACGGATAAATGCTCTTTCTTGAGGATTTTTGATTTTCGATTTGGGATTGATTCCACGGATCGATCGCGTGGCGGGTACCACCTTTGAAATTCCTGGTCAAGGACGATCGACCAACTATAAATATGAACAATAGATATATAGGAGTAGGGCCAACAAATCCTTTGAGGCCCCATCTGGGGTAAGGTGCGCCATCAGCACCCAGCCCGCTCATGAGTGCGCCGCAAGCGCCGGTGGACTCAGTACACAACGAATTTACTAACTTTGGGCGTTGTGATTTTGAAACCCAGGTCCCCCAAGCAGTTTTTATAGCTTTAAGTGTAATCCGAACGTGAAATAGCCGTTTTCGGCTTTTTATCCGGCTCGGATTTAACACACCTTGACAGCGCTAGCGCTCAGCACCCTATGGTTAGACTTTTTGGATGAGATTGTGTAAGCTGTTAGGCACTTAATTTTTTTGCCCAAATGCTCGCTACAAGGACTCTAGGCTGCTAAATATTAAATTTAGAGGGGTGTCAGCTTATTTTTAATAAGGCAGTGCTGGGTAATATATAGTTGGATGCGGACTTGCTAACCTGAAATTTTTAATTTTAGATATCAAAGAACTCACTGATGGATTTAGACCAACAGATTCAAGCATTGATCGAAAAAGCTCCGCCCGACGGTTCGACGCCACAAATCTTAAAGGCGATCGCCCCGGCCCTGGTGTTAATTGCCCAACAGCTACAGCACCTTGAATACTCGATCCTGCAAGCGGTAGACCAAAGTTGGGCGATCGTGGTTTTGAGCAATCTCAAGCAACCGGGACGGGAGAAGAAGGTGATTTATGCTTGGAATAGTATTAAAGATGCGTCGCAGGCTGCGGCTGCTGGGGGCGATCGTCTCAGACCGGTGCTTTTGCCTGTCACTCACATTTTATTTCAGATGATAGCTCTGGAAGGTCTTGACAGCATTGTTTTTTTTGAAAGTCCCGGAAATCAGGAAGTCGGGACGGAAATCCCTCGCGAGCAAGTACAGAGTTTAATTAACGTTTACTTGCAACAGTATCGATCGAGTCCACCGCCGGATATTGCCTAAACAACTCAATTTTGTATTGATTGGTAACAGGGCATTAGGCATGGGGAATTCCCCATTACCAATTCCCCATTACCAATAAAGTGTAACTTTTTAACCTCTAATAAAGTCTACTCAAAACGTACTCTGCCAAATCAATCAAAGCTTGACGCGACTCTGAAGGAGGCAGCGCAGCTAAGTATTCGACGGCTTTCTGTGCGTGGTTTGTGGCTAGTTCTCGCGATCGCTCTATGCCTCTAGAATCTTCTACCAGTGCCAGGGCTTGCTCTATATCTCCTTCTTGGGCAAATTCGCGTTCTATGAGAACTTCCAAGTAAGGTTTTTCTTCTAGGGCAAATAGTGCGGGTGCTGTCAGATTACCGCTTCTGAGATCCGAGCCTGCAGGTTTCCCCAAAGTTTCCGTTGAAGCGGTGAAATCTAATATATCATCTACTATTTGGAATGCCAAACCAATGTTGCGACCGTAGTTGTACAAATCGTCTGCTATTTCCGCTGAAACCTCGCTCAAACAGCCCGCTGCTTTGGAACTGTTGGCAATTAAAGACGCTGTTTTGTAATAACTTTTTTCGAGGTACGCTTCGATCGACAAGCTGGTGTCAAATCCATTGAGTCCCTGTTGAATTTCCCCCTCAGCTAAATCCATAATCACTTCTGAAAGCAGTTTGACTACTGGCAGGTTGTCGAGATTTGCCAAATGCCAGGAAGATTGAGCAAACAGAAAGTCCCCCGCCAATACTGCCACTCGGTTGTTGAACCGACTGTGAACCGTCGGCACTCCCCGCCGCAGATCCGACTCGTCCACCACGTCGTCGTGGACTAGACTAGCTGTGTGGATCATTTCCGTGATTTCAGCGAGGCGGCGGTGTTTTTCGGTGATTTCCCGATCGGGCATAGTCGCCTTGGCCATCAACAGAACGATTGCGGGTCTCACTCGTTTTCCCTTTGTGCCGAATAAGTATTCTGCAGCCGCGTACAAGATGGGATGACGGGCACCCACTAACTGTTTTAAGTTTTCTGTCAACAGTCGCAGGTCTTCTTCAACCGAGGAAAATAGGAGAGTGCTAGAGATCATGGATACGCCGACTCAAGCCGTAAAGTAACAAAATTTTACAAATCATATCTTTATTTTAAGGTAATTCTCTGCAATAGAAAAGAAAAATCTAGGCGATCGGCAGTTATTTGTCATCTGCTGCCCGATGGGAGTCACCCGCCTGCCAGAGGCGAGTGGCCTGCTGCCAGAGGGGTTGCCCCTATTGTATCGAATTGTTAAGGACACTGCCAAAAAATCTCTAAATCCCAAAAACCCTGTGTTATTATGGGTATTAAGGATTTAAACAATTCTATACATTAAGTACAGCCAGACTGGCAGGTAGCTTGTAGATGCCTGTAAGAGTTTCGTAGAGCCAGCCTTGTTAGTCGATCGCAGCCAAAATTTCTGGGACAGATTTTTAGTTCCTCGCGGCTAAAAGTTTTCAGAAGTTAAGAGTAGCGCATCTTATGTGCACGGTAGCTCCAAGCAGCTAAAGTGGATGGTTTTAGGCTGTTTAAGCATCTGTAAAGCAGTAAATCATTATTGATGACCGGGAACGCCTAAATGTTCCCGCAGGCTTGATATGGAAAAACAGCCTTCAGAACCAAGGCACGGTCTTGCGTGCTGACTTAATGTAGTAGGTCTTGAACTTGTCCTGCTCCTCCTCGTCCTTGACTTTTGGTTCTAATTATGATTTATCGCGATATTCCTCTAATTATTCCCATTCTGGCCGCCGGCTATGTAATGACTATTTATGTAGTGCTGATGTTGGCCGAACGCAGCACTAAAATAACTCGATTGGGCGAGTAGTGTACTGCTGTGCAGCCGAAGTAGGCAGCAGCGCCCTCGCTTCACCGTTGAGAATTCGGAATACTCAATAATAACCCTGCCTTGAATGCTTGCGCGCAAAGGCAGGGTTATTATTTACAATTGCGGGTACCGTGATTTTCTGGGCTGCTAGTTACTGCAACACATAGCTACAGTTATCGGTGTTCGAGGCCAACAGCCTCTGAGGCAGGATATTATATTTAGTACCAGGTTGTATCGCTCACAGCAAGTTTTATGTCAGGGAAACCCGGCCAATGTTCCGAGAAAGCTATTAAATTACTCTCAAAAACGGTGAGTTTGAAGTTGTCGGTTATTGTGCCAAAAATCTCAATATTCATATTTAGTAGGGCAAGAACTTACAAAAATAAAACGCGAAATTTATGAATCTAGCAACCTGCTCGATCGACTGCAGGAATCCATAAACTTGCACTGCACTCAAATATTTCATCAAAGGGTGCTTAACTTGCTGAGTCAGTCAGATAGTATCTGCCATTTATTCACAGCTTGCCAATAAGAGCATCTGCTACACATAGAGCCACAAATAAGTTTTAATCAAAAAATATTTATATATAACTGTAGGGAAGAAAATGAATTGCCAATATTACTTACCGCCTAAAATTTATATTATTTTTTGATGAAAAAACACTAAAATACCGAGCATAAATTGTCATAAATTATCAAGCTCCACTGCCTACATTTTTGTTCGGTCCAGAAGTCAAACAAATTTTGATAAATCTGATACATCATGGTTTGCAAGCGATAGAGAATTGCCGAGTTTTAAGAGTATAGGTGAGAGGATAAAATCAGAGCCGGGTTGTCAGTGACAACTGAATTACCGGGGAATTTAGCCACGAATATTTGATCCGTTCTTGACCACAAAACCCGCCGAGGAAGGCAGCGGGTTGAGACGGGAGATTGTTAAAAAAAGTGTGGAAAAACATTCGGGTAAAATAGAAGTAACATCAGTTATCGGTCAAAGGACGTGTATTGTGTCAATTCCGATCGCCGTTTAGCCCGATCGCACTAAAAATCATACCAATGCGCGACTAAACATGCAACTCTAGACCGATGTCAAATCTCGATTGCGGTTAGCGTGCTGCGACTGTAAAATCGGAAATCTAAAATGGTATTAAGTGCCAGTTCCCCCTACATCTATCCCCCTTAATTTCCCCATGTCAACAACAGTTTCTGATACCCAAAGCTTGCTAGAACAGGCGATCGACCCCAAACCGCCCGTGCTGCCTCCAGACACACCCTTGAACGTCGCAATTGCTGCCATGACTGAGGCGAGTGCCAGTTGCATTTTAATCGCGTTTGAGCAGCAATTGCTCGGAATTTTTACAGAACGGGATGTTGTGAAAATAACTGCTAGCGAAATACCGCTAGCAGGGGTGGCAATTTCTGAGGTGATGACTGAAAACCCGATCGCCATTTCCCTCGATCGAGCGGGGAATATCTTTAAGGTATTGAGCGTATTGCGATCGAAAAGAATCCGTCATTTACCCCTCCTAGACAAAGGTGGCAACTTGCTAGGCGCTATCACCTGCGAAAGCATCCGTCAAATCCTCAAACCGGCAGACTTGCTAAAAATGTGGCGCGCCGAAGAAATTATGACTACACAATTAACAGTTACCTCAACCAGCGCCTCAGTTTTAGAAGTAACAAAACAGATGAGAACCCAGCGGAAAAGCTGCATAGTCATTTGCACTGACAGCGACAACAAAAATCAGAAACCTGTGGGCATAATTACAGAACGCGACATTGTTAAATTCCAAGCTTCGGGACTAGATTTTGCACGTACTCCCGTCACCGCCGCGATGAGTTTTCCGCTGATACCGTTGCAGGCAAAAGCCACCTTGTGGCAGGCTCACCAGTTAATGCAGCAGCACGGCATCCGGCGCTTGGTGGTGGTGGACGAGAAAGGATATTTAGCCGGAATTGTGACTGAAATTAGCCTGCTGCAGGCCTTAGATCCGGTAGAAATGCACGCAAATGTCGAGCTTTTGCAGGAAACAGTTGCCGACAAAATTCAGGAGTTGAACAAAATGAACGAACAATTGCAAAAAGAAGCGTTGCGGAGAACCGAAGTAGAGGAAAAATTGCGACTTTTAAATGATAATTTGGAAGAACAAATCAAACAGCGAACTTTACAATTAATTAATGCCAACAGTCAGTTAAAAAAGGAAATACAAGACCGCATCACTGCTGAAGCTGAAGTTCGCCGCCTCAACACCGAACTCGAACAGCGAGTTCTAGACCGCACGGTTCAACTAGCAGCGAGTAACGAAGAATTGCAGCAACAAATTAGCGGCATAAAATTGCTTGAAGAAAAACTGTACTTTTCTGAAAGGAAAGTCCGCGCCGTTTTTGAAGCGATGACCGACATCGTTCTCGTGCTAGACATTGAGCGGAACATAGAAGTTTTGCCCACGAATGTGGCAGCGGTTTGTGAGCCCGATTGCGATATAGTCAGCTTGACCATAGAACATTTTTTTGACGACGACAATCCGGATGATTGGTGGGTTTTTGTTCAGCAAGTGTTAGAAACACAACAAACTCTCAATTTTGACTACAGCTTAACAGTTTGTGGTCGAGAAATTTGGTTTTCCGCCTGCATTTCCCTGTTATCAAAAGATGCAGTCATTTGGGTTGCCCGCAACATCAACGCCCGCAAAATAGCGGAGTCAGCGCTGTGCCAAAAAAATGCTGAATTATCTCATACCTTAGAAGAACTGAAGCGAACTCAAAAAGAACTGATTCAATCAGAAAAAATGGCAGCCCTCGGACAGTTAATTGCCGGAGTTGCTCATGAAATCAATTCTCCTTTAGGGGCAATTCGCTCTTCTGTGCAGAACATCGCCGACTTCTGGACGGAACAGTTGCAGCAGTTGCCAATATTTTTTCAACAACTATCCCCGGAACGGCGAGAGGATTTTTTTGCTTTGCTACAAAACTCCAGCCAAGAAATAGATACATTATCTAGTAAAGAAAAACGTCAGCTAAAAAAACTTTTGCAGGGGCAATTAGCCTCAGAAAACATTGACGATGCTGCCAGTCTTGCCTGTAATTTATTAGATATCGGCATTGGCAATAATCTAGAACGTTTTTTGCCTTTGTTGAAAGACAGCAAAAGTCGAAATATTGTCCAAACTGCGTACCAATTTGCTACCGTACAAAAAAGCACTAAAAATATTGCTAATGCTACAGATAGGGCAGCCAAAATCGTCTTTGCTTTGAAAAGCTACTCTCGTTACGACCAGTCGGGTTCCAAGACGAGCGCTAACATTACTGAGGGCATTGATAATGTTTTAATGCTTTACCACTACCAAATCAAACACGGTGTGGAAGTAGTCAGAAACTATGGTACTGATTTACCCTCTGTGCTATGCTATCCTGATGAACTAAATCAAGTTTGGACAAATTTGCTTCACAATGCTTTACAAGCGATGGGCAACAAAGGAGTGTTAAAAATTGATGTCAAACACCAAGCGAACGCCATATCAGTCAGTATTACCGACAGTGGCCCCGGCATTCCCCCAGAGATTATGCCGAGAATTTTTGAGCCATTTTTCACAACTAAACCTCCCGGAGAAGGCAGCGGTTTGGGATTGGATATAGTTCATAAAATTATTGAAAAACACCAAGGTGAACTGCAAGTAGAAAGCGTGCCCGGTAAAACCAAATTTACTGTATCTTTGCCCATCGAAATCCCTTAATCGATCAAAAAAAGAGGGAAAAAAAGAGGAAAATTTCCCCAAGTTTAAATTTTAAGAGAAGTAAGTCAAATTTTATGCCTAAACCAGTAATTTTGTGCGTTGACGATGAAGTTGTGGTCTTAAATAGTTTAAAAATTCAACTAAAAAAAGAATTTGGGGATGCTTACCTCTATGAAGTAGCAGAAAATGCAGATGAAGCTCTGGAAATTATAGAGGAAATTCA
Organism: Microcoleus sp. F6_B6; assembly: GCA_036702215.1. Lineage (GTDB taxonomy): Bacteria > Cyanobacteriota > Cyanobacteriia > Cyanobacteriales > Microcoleaceae > Microcoleus. The sequence goes on along the minus strand of JAUBST010000012.1, from coordinate 47,061 downwards.
AAAAGAAGATGAAAGTGATATTTTGGTCATAGTATCTGACTGGTTAATGCCAGGGATTAAAGGAGATGAATTTTTGATTCTCGTTCACCAAAAATATCCTAAAATTGTGAAAGTGCTGCTGACCGGGCAAGCCGACGAAGTAGCAATAGCACGGGTGAAAGAGCAAGCAAACTTGCACCGCTGTTTGTACAAGCCGTGGGAACGCAAAGAATTAGTAGAAACTATAAAATCTGGTCTGACAAAAATATGAACAATAAACCTGTGATTATTTGTGTGGATGACGAACCGATAATTCTGGAAAGTTTGAAGATTGAGTTAAAAAAAAACCTGGGGGAAGAACACTTATTAGAAACCGCTGAAGGGGGCGAAGATGCTTTAGAGTTAATCGAGGAATTGCTGGCAGAGGGCTGCGAAATAGTAGCAGTGATTTCCGACTATCTGATGCCGAATATCAAAGGGGACGAATTGCTGAAGCAGATTCACAGACTTTCCCCAAAAACTATCAAAATTATGCTGACGGGGCAAGCAGACCTCGAAGCTGTGGCGAATAGTATTAAATATGCTAAATTGTACCGATACATATCGAAACCTTGGCAGTCCGAAGATTTGAAGTTGACGGTAAAAGAAGCGATTAATAGCTATTTTAGGGAGAAGCAATTAGCGGAACAAAATGCTCAACTCCAAAAGCTGAATCAAGAATTGGAAACTTTAGTCGAGGAGCGGACTGCACAACTGCGCTTGTCTGAGGAAAAGTTTGCTAAAGCTTTTCGTTCTTCTCCCAACCCGATTACTATTACCAGACTTAAAGACAGTCGTTATTTAGAAATTAATGAGGCATTTTGCCAGACAATTGGTTATTCGGCGGCAGAAATTATCGATCGCACGGCGCTTGAATTGAATCTTTGGGAAAATATACAAGCCCGCGCCGAGTTGTTTAAAATGTTAGACGAAAAAAAAATTGTTCTCAACTACGAATTTGATTTTAGAACTAAAAGAAGGGAACTCAGAACCGGGCTGCTGTCTGCAGAAATCATTGACATTCATGGCGAAACCTGCGTGATTTCTGTGATTCAAGATATTAGCGATCGCAAATTAGCAGAAGAAAAACTCCGATCTGTAGCGGCTTCTTTAGCAGCAGCGCAAAGAATCGCCCGTGTCGGTAATTGGGAATGCGATTTATCGGCCAACACAACTACTTGGTCGGAAGAATTATCTCGAATTTTTGGGCTCGATCCAACCCAACCTGCGCCAACACTAACTGAGTTTTCGCAATACGTGCATCCTGACGATCGACAAAAGTGGCAAACAACGATCGACACTGCTATTGCTAGCGGGCAATCTTACAGCTTGGAATATCGAATTCTGCGGCCGGAACCGAAAATTGCTGCGGATAATTCCCCGTCACAAATAAGTGAAGCAGGCTTCATCCGCTACATCGAAGCAAGAGGAGAAGTAGTTGTCAACCAACAAGGGCAAGTGACAAAACTATTCACAACTTTGATGGACATTACCCCACGCAAGCTGGCCGAAATAGCCCTTGCAGAGAGCGAAGAAAAATACCGTCATTTAGTTGAAACTTCCCAAGATATTATCTGGTCTTGTAATGCTGAAGGGCACATTACTTTTGTGAACCAAGCAGTTAAACAAATATACGGTTACGATCCTGAAGAAATGGTCGGCTGTTCTTTTAGCGATTTCTTAGCTCCAGGAGAAATAGACTGGAAATGGGAACTTCAGCAGCGCTTGCTGACGGGAAAAAATGTGTTTCAGTACGAAAATATAGTATTAGGAAAAGACGGCAGAAAGATTGATGTAAATACCAAGGCGATCGCGCGCATGGACGCTGAAGGAAACATCATCGGCACAACAGGCACTGCGAGCGATATTACCGAACGCAAACAAGCTGAAATAGTCCTGCAAAAAGCCAAAGAAGAAGCCGACAGAGCGAACAGGGCAAAAAGCGAATTTCTCTCGAATATGAGCCACGAATTGCGAACTCCCCTCAACGCAATTCTCGGTTTCAGCCAACTGCTGGCCCGCGACCCAGACCTCGATGCCGACCAACAGCAATACTTAGGAATTATTACCCAGAGCGGTGAACATTTGCTCGTTCTAATCAACAATATTCTGCAAATGTCAAAAATTGAAGTCGGGCTGGTGACACTTAATAACAGCACCTTCGACTTCCACAAAATGCTAAAAAATACTGAAAATATGCTGAAGCTGCAAGCCGAAAAAAAAGGGTTGCAGTTAATTTTTGATTGCCCGCCAGATCTACCTCAATATATAGAAACCGACGAAAGCAAGTTGCGACAAGTATTGATAAATGTAGTCGTCAATGCTATTAAGTTTACTGCGGAAGGTGGCGTTAATTTGAGAATCAAACATGAAGGGCTAAAAACTAAAAATCATAGAGAGATGCCTAGGGAAAGTTGCTATTTGCTATTTGAAGTGGAAGACACTGGTTCAGGAATTTCTGCGGAAGAAATGGAGAATTTGTTTAAACCTTTCGCGCAAACAGAAAGCGGAAAGAAAGCTCAAGAAGGAACTGGTTTAGGCTTGCCAATCAGCAAGCAGTTTGTTCAGTTAATGGGAGGGAAAATTACGGTAACAAGCACCCCGGGTCGCGGCAGCATTTTTAGATTTGATGTTAAAGTTTCGCTCCCTAATGCAGTGGAAATGCAGGTGGCTCAAACAGCTCGCCGAGTTGTGGGTCTCGAACCCGGACAGCCAGAATACCGGATTTTAGCTGTTGACGATCGCCTGGAAAGCCGCTTGCTGTTAGTCAGAATGTTGACATCACTCGGCTTTGCGGTGCAGGAAGCTGAAAATGGCGTTCAAGCTGTGGAAATGTGGTCGAGTTGGGAACCTCATTTGATTTGGATGGATATGCGGATGCCGGTGATGGACGGTTACGAAGCTACTAAACAGATTAAAGCGCATTTGAAAGGTCAAGCAACGGTGATTATTGCTCTGACTGCAAGTGCTTTTGATGAAGAGCGATCGGTGATTTTGTCTGCTGGTTGCGATGATTTTGTAGCGAAGCCTTTTCGGGAGCAAGTGATTCTGGAAAAAATGGCTAAGTATCTGGGAGTCCGCTATCTTTACGATCGAGAAGCTTCGCTAAGTTCTGATGGTGCGGTGTCCGGCGAGGTTTCCACGGCAACGGAAACGGCAGATTTGGCTTTTACGCTCAATACTTCATTTTTGGAAGCTATGCCTGCTGAATGGGTTGATGAATTGTATTCTGCGGCGGATGCGGTTGATAACGAAGAGATTTTTCGGCTGTTGTTGTCGATTCCTCCTATTAATGCTAGTTTCCGCAACGCGATCGCCGATTTGGCGAATAACTTCCGGTGCGATCGGATTATCGATTTGATTGAGGAGTTTAGAAATTGTTGAAGAATGAAAGAAGAAAGGATAGGGGCAGGTTCAGGATTATTGAAAATGTAGGTCGATCGCCTATTTGTAAACTCGCCGGTAGGCGATCGGCTAATTTACTTGTAACCAAACTCCATACCCTGGTAATTATCAGTGATTCTCATTCTTTAATCTGGAGCATCTCATATTTGTAAAAACACTTTTTCTGGCTCCTTTATTCTTCCTCCTGGCTCCCAACTTCAATTTCTAACTTGGCTGCTTTCATTGAGATGCTCTCCTTTAATCTCACATCTCAAATCTTAACTAGGATAAGTTCTGTAAATATAAAAGTAGTTGATTGAGGAGGGAGTGCTATAATTAGTGTTTTACCAGTTTTCGCAATCTCAATAATTTTAAAATTAACAAAAAATAGCGAACAATGACCCACAATCAAATAGAAGAAAATAAAGGCAACATATTAATTGTTGACGATACTCCAGAAAATTTGCAAGTTTTATCAGCAACGCTGTCCGATCGGGGCTACAAAGTCCGCGGCGTAATTAGCGGCAAAATGGCAATCAGAGCTGCGCGATCTGGTTCTCCAGATTTGATTTTGCTCGACATCAAAATGCCGGAAATGGACGGCTATGAAGTCTGCACGCAGCTCAAGGCAGATCCGAAGACATCAGAAATTCCCGTTATTTTTATCAGCGCCTTAGATGAAGTATTGGACAAACTAACCGCATTTCAAGTTGGAGGGGTAGATTATGTCACAAAACCGTTTCATGTAGCAGAAGTTTTAGCGCGAATCGAACACCAACTGACTATTCAAAGACTGAAAAAACAATTAATTGCTCGCAATAAAGAACTGCAAGAAGAAATTATAGAACGCAAAAAAGCCGAAGAAGCAGCGGCCGCTGCATCGCTCGCAAAAAGTCAATTCGTTGCCAACATGAGCCACGAATTGCGGACTCCCCTGAACGCCATCCTGGGTTTTACCCAAGTCATGAGCCGCGACTCTTTGCTGGGCCACGAACATCTCGAAAATCTCCGAATTATTAACCGCAGCGGTCAACATTTGCTGGAACTAATTAACGATGTTTTAGACTTGTCGAAAATAGAAGCAGGGATAATTGGCTTAGATGAACGCAGCTTTGACCTTTATCAACTCCTCGACACTCTCGAAGAAATGTTTCAAATCAAAGCTGAAACAAAAAAAATTCAACTGAGATTTTCTGTCCAAGCAAATGTTCCTCAATATATTAAAACTGACGAAAAAAAGCTGCGCGTCTGCTTAATTAACCTGCTGGGAAACGCCATGAAATTTACTCGCGACGGGGGCCGTATTTGGCTGCGCGTCAGCGTAGAAAGCAACCAGCCACCGCCCCCTGAATCAGAAATTAATCCTAACTCTACCTCGGTCAAACCCTTGTTAATTTTGTTTGAAGTTGCAGACACGGGAATGGGCATAGCAACAGCAGAAATTGATACTTTATTTGATGCTTTCGTGCAAACACAAGCGGGGAGAAAAGCGGCTGACGGTACGGGATTGGGTTTGACAATTACTAAAAAATACGTGCAGATAATGGGCGGGGATATTTGGGTAAAAAGTGTTTTAGGTGAGGGAACCAGTTTTAAATTTAATATCCGAGTATTTGGCGCTATTTCGTCTGAAATAACAGTGGCGACATTGCAGCGGGCGATCGGACTAGAAGCAGATCAACCAATTTATCGGATTTTAGCAGTTGACGACAATCAAGACAATCGGCTGCTGCTGCTTAAAATGCTGCAACCAATTGGTTTTGAAGTCCGAGAAGCGGAAAATGGCTACCAAGCTGTTGAACTTTGGGAAAGTTGGCAGCCTCATTTAATTTGGCTGGATACGCGAATGCCAGTAATGGACGGTTTTGAAGCTGTCCGACAAATTAGAGCGAAAGAGAAACAAACTCGGTGGCGAACTGTAATTATTGCTCTGACTGCTAGCACTTTTGAGGAAAAAAAAGACGAAATTATCGCCGCAGGTTGCGACGATTTTGTGCGGAAACCTTTTCAAGAACAAATCCTCTTTGATAAGATGGCTTGCTACTTGGGAGTGCGCTATCTTTATCAAGAATTGCCCCGCCTCCGGGCCGGGGCTTTACGGCGTTATTGTGTGAGCGAAAAACCCGATTCATTTTTCGGAGGGCTGCTGGCTCAGATACCTCAAAGCTGGGTGCAGGAACTCTACGAGGCAGCCCATGATGTTAATGAAGAGCTGGCGATTCAACTTGTCGATCGCATCTGGGAAAGTCATCCAACTTTAGCTGAGGCTTTGAAAGAGTTGCTTGCCGATTACCGACTCGACAAAATAATGGATTTAACTCAATCGAGTTTAAAATAAATGGATAATAGCGAAATTAAAGTATTGGTGGTTGATGACCAACCAAGCAATCTGCGGTTCTTATCCAAACTGCTAACATCCCAGGGGTATCAAGTGTACCGAGCTATTTGCGGTCCACTGGCGTTGAATGTTGCGATCGCCCATTGCCCGGATTTAATTTTGCTCGACATTAGAATGCCGGAAATGAACGGTTATGAAGTTTGTCGGAGACTGAAAGCGGCACCAGAAACCGAACAAATTCCGGTAATTTTTTTAAGCGTATTAGATGAAATGAACGATAAATTACAAGCTTTTAGAGTAGGAGGCGCTGACTATATTACTAAACCATTTCAAGTAGAAGAAGTTTTAGCACGCATCGACAAGCAAGTCCGCTTGCAAAAACTGCAACAGCAATTAAAAGAGCAAAATTATCAACTGCAACAGTCGCAGTCGCTGCTTGCTAGCATATTAAATAGTTCCTTAGACTGTGTGGTGGCCTATTCTGCTGTCCGCAACAGTGAGGGAAATATTGTAGATTTCCAGTGGCTCTTGAGCAACCCGGCCGCCGAAAAATTTTATGGTCTCTTATTAAATGATATAGTTGGCAATAATTTGTCAGCCAAAATTTCCCAAGTTAGCAATAACGGGTTATTTGATTTGTATGTTTCTGTAGTAGAAACAGGAGAAACTGTAGACCAAGAATTTTGTTACGAACAGGAGCGAGATACAATTGTTTGGCTGCACATTGTGGCGGTCAAACTAAACGACGGTCTGGCAGTAACATTCCGCAACATTACCGAGCGCAAACGAGCAGAAATTGCCCTACGAGACAGCGAAGAACGCTTCCGGGCGATATTCGAGCAAGCTGCAGTCGGCATAGCTAAAACCGCGCTTTGCGGTAAATTTATGCGGGTAAATCCCGGCTTTTGTCAAATTGTCCGCTATGCACAATCCGAATTATTACAGCAAAATTGGGAGGCAATTACTCACCCAGATGACAGAGAAGCGGACAGAGAATACCTGCGATTGCTGTTATCCGGGAAGATTCAAACTTTTTCTGTGGAAAAGCGTTTGCTATGCAAAGATGGGGCAGCGCGCTGGGCAAATGTTACTGTTTCGGCAATGCGCGATGTCAAGGGGACGCTGCAGTATTTGATTTGTGCGATCGAGGATATTTCCGAACGCAAGCTGGTACAAGAATTGCTGCAAGAGAGTTTAGAGACTCAAACCCGCTACGCTCAAGAATTAACTCGTTCTAATGCCGAACTAGAACAGTTTGCTTACGTGGCTTCTCACGATTTGCAAGCGCCTTTGAGCACGATCGCCGGCTACGCTAAACTATTAGAAAAACGTTTGCCAAATCAACTTGATGCCCGAGGGAATAAATTTATCCGCAATATTATTAATTCTTGCGAGCGGATGCAGGCGCTGATTGATGACTTGCTGGAGTATTCGCGGGTCGGTCGCAGTCATAAACCTTTTGAGATGATAGATTGCAATCGGATTTTTGAGGATGCTTGTGCTAATTTGCATTTGGCAATCCGCGAGAATCAAGCTTCAGTTACTAGGGGGGATTTGCCAAGGGTAAAAGGTGACTGTTTTCAACTGCTGCAACTGTTTCAAAATTTAATTGGTAATGCCATTAAGTACCGCAGCAGTGAGGCGCCGGTGGTGCAGGTGGACGCTTCGCGTCAGGGGGATAACTGGGTGTTTTCAGTGCAGGATAACGGTATTGGGATTGCCTCACAGTACCATCCGCGAATTTTTCAGATTTTTCAGCGCTTGCACACTCAAAAACAGTATTCTGGAACTGGTATCGGTTTAGCTATTTGTCAAAGAATTGTCGAGCGGCACGGCGGCAGCCTTTGGGTAGAATCAGAACCCAATCGAGGCTCGACTTTTTATTTTTCTATTCCTATATCCAAGGGAAGTCAGCATCCCGCCTGAAGCATTCACCAGTCCTTTACTGAAGCTTTCAATATCTTTATGTTTTCTTTACAAAGATGGTTATAAAGTGTAGCATATTCACTGATGACATCAAGGTGAAAATCTATCAATATAAATCTATTAGCTCTCTCCTTATACAACTTATAAATCAGCGGTGCACGCAAGACTTGTTAATTTTTTTCAACTTTATCCAGAGCATCTTGCTTTGGGATGCAGCAGTTTCCCTAGTAGTTCGCAGACAAGGATTTGTAATTTATTGGCAGTTTGCCGCTTCTCGGACAGACTGCCAAGTGAAACAAGCATGATTCGCAAACCTTTGCAAATGAAGAAAAACGGTAAATTGCTGCAGCACGATTTCAGTGTTCTCAGCCAGATTTACCGGATGATGGCAAGAGATTCTTTGCAGGTACTCAGACACGGCTCAAAGTCCCGCGACCTTACAAAAGACGTTTGTAGTGAGACAAAGCCGTGAATTATCGAAAGAAAAACTTTACTCTTTTAATAGCAAACGATGACGACGATACGCGCTTTTTGATGGAGGAAGCACTGCGAGAAGTTCGATTAGCAATTACGAGCAAATTTGTGGAAAATGGAGAACAAGTGCTAGACTACTTGTACCGTCGCGGTCAATATGTTGGTAGCAGCAATTGGCATCAGCCAGACTTGATACTTTTGGATTTAAATATGCCGAGGCTGGACGGGCGAGAAACACTAACTTCGATCAGAGCTGACCCCAATTTGCAACAAATTCCGGTTGTAATGCTCACAACTTCCCACCGCAGAGGAGATATATTGCTTTGCTACCGCTTGGGAGCCAATTCTTTCATATCCAAACCAGTCACTTTTGAAGGATTGCTTGAAGTAATGAAGACTTTATGTGAGTATTGGTTTGAGATCGTTTCACTCCCGCCGGATATGTAAGCTTTAATGGAGGGCTAAATGCCTAGTTTGAGTGTATAGTGAATTTGATAAGCCGAAATATTGGCCGATCGCAAGAGAGCATCTCATATTTGTCAAAACACTTCTTCTGGCTCCTTCCTTGTTCGTCTTTCCTTGTTCCTCCTGACTCGATTCTCAAAACTCCAATTTCTAGCTTGGCTGCAAAAGTCAGATGCTCCCGTTCGCCAGTATAGTTCTCAAAACAAAAAAGTTACCTTCGACCCGCTCCGAACGCTATAGTTGTGTTAACACGTCACCAATGTCTGAAAATTTTGTTGGTTGAGGATGACCTCGGAGAGCCGACAATGATCGAAGATCTTCTAGGGTCATTCAGCGAGTCTCTATTTCTCCTCCAAACTGTTACGTCTCTGGAGAGAGGAGTCGGGTGTCTGGAAGTAGAAAAGTTTGACGCCGTACTATTAGATTTGTCAGTGTCAGACAGCTTGAGGGGAAGCGAGGCGATCGCAGTTTTGAAAGGGCGATGGCCCACATTGCCAATTGTGGTGCTGACAGATATCAATGACGAAAATATAGCCCGGTCGGTATTGCGCTGGGGCGCTCAAGATTGTTTGGTAAAGGGAAGATTTCACAGAACTCTGCTGGTGCGGGCAATCCATTACGCGATCGAACGCCAGCAAATCGAAGAACAATTGCGGCAGCAAGCTCTGCGACAGCGGCTGTTGGGCAAAATGATCGAACATATTCGATCGTCAATAGATCCGGCCAGCATTCTCCAAAGTACCGTTGCAGAAGTGCGCCAATTTCTCCAAACAGACCGCGTTTTAATTTATCGCTGTCAGGATTGGGTGTCTCAATTGGACCGGGAAGAGCAAAAAGGTGCGATCGTCGCAGGTGACGGTTTGCCAGAAGGTTATATTGAAAACCAAAATATTAGTGCTGCTTTGGCGGTGTCATGCTTTGTTTTAGTCGAATCCCAGTCGGTACAAGCAATAGCAGATGTCAGCACTGCTCCCTTGGCTGGCAGTTGCAAAGAATTGTTGACAGAGTGTGAAATTGCAGCAGTTATCAGCGTACCAATTTGGCAATCAGGCGACTGGGAAACGGCAAAAGAAACACAAGAAGCAACTGTTTGGGAAGTCGAGAACAATCAAGATGTAGCGGAAAATTATCTCTGGCACTACGGGAGTGGCAAACCGCAGGCGCAGGATAAAAATTTGCCGGATTCGATCGCAGAAAACGGCCATAGTTTGTGGGGAATGCTGACAGCATACAATTGCTGCGGTGTCAGGGAATGGCAACAGTGGGAAATAGATTTTTTGCAGCACTTGGCAAATCAAGTGGCGATCGCGATCGAACAATCTCAACTTTACCGCAAGCTAGCAATAGCAAATCAAAAATTGCAGCAACTGGCAACTACTGACGGACTGACTGGCATTGCCAATCGCCGCCAGTTCGATCGCGTTTTGAGCTTAGAGTGGCGCAGATTGGCAAGAGAGAAACTGTCGCTGTCTTTAATTATGTTGGACCTCGACTTTTTTAAACTTTACAACGAGTTTTATGGACACCTCGGCGGGGACGATTGTTTGCGCCAAGTGGCGGGGGCGATCGCCAGAGCCACGAACCGGGCTGGGGATTTGACGGCCCGCTACGGTGGCGAAGAATTTGCCCTAGTGCTGCCCAACACCAGCGCCCGAGGGGCAAACGCTGTCGCCCGGAAAATTTGCGACGACATCGCCAGCTTGAAACTGCCCCACGCGCGATCGTCGATCGGCCCCTACGTTACCCTCAGTTGCGGCATTGCGACAGCGATTCCTTCTGCCCGGGAATCTCCCTACACCCTAATTCACAGCGCTGACAGCGCCCTTTATCAAGCCAAAACCGAAGGCAAAAATCGCATTTGTCACGCCAGCAGTAACTAGAGCGCGAGTCCAGTAAAAGAGGTTGACAAAAAGCCGAAAAGGCGTTGCTGAATCAGGGTATGAGACGAGAAAAAATGCGAGATTGGAGCCGAAAATGATTTGTGGGATTTTGATGGGGAATTGGAACATCTCCAAATTTCCGATAATGAATTAGTAATTTAATTGAATATCCTAGCATTTGTGACGACTTAGAATAACAAAGAGTTTTTCTTTTTAGCCGAGCTAAGTAATGTCTGAGTCTTGTATTTTCACCCTCCACTGCAAGTCATATAGGTTTTGCTGATAATTTGATCTCCCTCCGGAACAAACATTGGGTAAACTTTCGGGCCATCTGTTACATAAAAATAGCAGTTCCATTTACTAACAATCTCCCATAGTGGTTCAAAAGTTTTGGCGCTATGGTCTCCTAAAACCCATCCTAAAATACCTGGCTTAAAATGGTCTACCGCCGTCGCTCGCCAGGTGGAAGTTTTTTTTTGAACCGACAAATGTTTGTAACTCATCTAATTCTCCAACCAAGGGAGTCTTTTCTGCAATGTAACAATCTGGCAAGAGTTCTCCAGCTTGTTTTACCCAATTAATAATTGTTGTAGTATGATGCACATTTTTGACTCTTTCAATGGCTCGAAAACCCATGCCATTAACATACATTTTTAGACATTCGCGTTTCACTTCTTCCGAGTATCATTTTTGAAATTGATAATTGTTTACAAATTGTCTTTTACATCTGACGTAAATATAATTTTGCTTGCCTTTTTTGTGACCATTTTTATTGATATGAGTTGACTGACATTCCGGGCATTGCATAATATTTCTTTTAAATGTGTGTGATTTGTGACGCTTCGACGCTCATTTTATCATACCCTAGTTCAGCAACGCCTAGATAATCCCAGCACTTTGCCAGGGGAAGAGGTGTTACCGGGATTTGTCTTAGATTTAACAGATGTTTGGTAGTGACACCGAAAGATTCACCAACAGCAATATAATAAATTAGAGCAGTACATCAATCCCAAATCTCAAATCCCATGCCCCTAACGCTTTACAACAGCTTGACCCGTCGCGAATCACCTTTTGAACCCATCGAACCGGGAAAGGTGCGGATGTACTGCTGCGGCGTTACGGTATACGATTACTGCCACGTCGGCCACGCCCGCGCTTACATTGTTTGGGACATGGTGCGCCGCTATCTGATGTGGCGGGGATACGATGTGCGCTACGTGCAGAATTTTACAGATATTGACGACAAAATTCTCAACCGCGCCCGCGAAACCAATTCCACAATGGAAGCCGTGGCGGAACGCTTCATCGATGAATATTTTGCAGATATGGACAAGCTAAATATTCTCAGGGCCGATGAATATCCCCGCGCAACCCATACAATGGACGGCATTAAACGGCTGATTCACGAATTAGAAAATAAAGGTTATGCCTATGCCTCCAGCGGCGACGTTTACTACAGCGTGAGGCAGTTTGCCGATTACGGAAAACTTTCCGGCCGCAAGTTGGAAGAAATGCAGGCCGGGGCTAGCGGTAGATTGGAAACCGCAGAAATAGAAGCTCAAAAAAAGCAAGATTCGTCTGATTTTGCTCTGTGGAAAAGCGCTAAACCGGGAGAACCTGCTTGGGATTCATCTTGGGGAAAAGGCCGCCCCGGATGGCACATCGAATGTTCGGCGATGGTGCGCGATTGCTTGGGCGAAACTATTGACATTCACTGCGGCGGTTCCGACTTAACTTTCCCCCACCACGAAAACGAAATTGCTCAATCTGAAGCCGCGACGGGCAAGTCACTGGCTAATTATTGGATGCACAATGCTTTTGTGACTGTCAACGGCAAAAAGATGTCCAAATCTTTGCACAATTTTATTACAATTCGCGATTTGTTGGAGGGGAATTGGTCGGGCGATACAGCTTTGGAAGGAAGCGAGAAGTTAAAAGCGGTGGAACCGATGGCGGTGAGGCTGTTTGTGTTGATGGCGCAGTACCGCAGTCAAATTGATTTTACCGAAGAGGCGATCGCCTCTGCTAAAAATGGTTGGAATACCATCAATGAAGGTTTGCTGTTTGGCCTCCGGTACGGTTCTCAACTGAGTTGGGACGTTGAGAAAACTGGACAGGATAGCAAAGCTGTGCAGGAATTCCAATCAGCAATGGACAATGATTTCAATACTCCCGGCGCTGTGACAGTTTTGTTTGAATTGGCTAAGGAATTAGCCAAAGAAGGCAATGTTTTAGTGCATCAGGGAAAAACAGAAACTTCGCCGGACTTGTTGCAGCAAAAATGGGTAACTTTGGTGAGTTTAGCGGGGGTTTTGGGTTTAGAAGTTCAGCCGGAAAGTGACAGCAATGATGCTGTTGATGGTTTGAGTGACGCGGAGATTGAAGTGATGATTCAGCAGCGGAAAGATGCCCGAAAAGCTAAGAATTTCGCTGAGGGCGATCGCATTCGCAACGAACTTAAGGATCGGGGCATTACTCTGATCGATCAAAAGGATGGTACAACCATCTGGCACCGGAGTTGAAACTAAATTCATAGTCTGCGGAGGCAGACTTTGTTTGACAAGAAGCGGTTTCAACCGCCGAATTCTAAACACGCTCTAATGTCTTCCTCCGTCAACTCTGGGAAATCGTCTAGAATCTCTGTATGAGACATTCCCGCAGCCAGCCAACCCAACACATCATACACGGTAATTCGCATTCGCCTGATGCAAGGCTTTCCACCGCGTTTACCTGGTTCGATCGCAATGATTTTGCGATCGCTCATGACAAGACCTAGTTTAGTACATTTTTCTTGAAGTTTAGCCTAGTCTTGGAATAAGCGATACAATTTACTAAACTTCGCAAGTTGTTCAACCTTAGAGGTAATAGCCTAGCTCTATGAATACCCTCGACCAAGTGCTAGAAACTGCTTTACAACTGTCCTACGAACAGCAGGAAATGCTGATAAAAATCCTGCAAAACCGTCACCGCGAGAGTGTCCGCGCGGAAATAGCTGCGGATGCCCAACAAACCTTAGCTGATTTTCGTACAGGCAAATTTCGACACCAGTCAGCCGAGGATGTTATTTCAACATTACGCCAGTCTTTGGACGAGCCGGAAGCATGAGACAACTGGTTCTGACTCCCAAATTCAAACGAGCATTTCGCAAGTTTGTCAAACGAAATCCTGACCTCCAGCAACGTATTGAAGAATCTCTTCAACAAATGGAAGCAGATGTATTTTTTCCAAACCTAGGTACCCACAAACTAGGCGGCAAACTCGACGGTCTTCAGTCCTGCTCTTGCGGCTATGATTGTCGTATCGTTTTCTCGATTGAAGAGGATACGGAAACAAATAGTGAAGTCATTGTTTTACTCGACATAGGCACAGATGATGAGGTCTATTAACTGTGTAAGTAAGTTATTATTAGACCGCAACTTCAGGAAGAGATTTAATTTTTATTTAACTTGTTCACAAACTCCGCAACAGCAGCGACAAATTCTGCGGTGGATTCGTAGGGCAAAACATTCCGCCCTGGCATTAATAAACCTTCGGCATTGGGAAAAGCAGCTAAATATTGCGCCAATCTTTCATCGGGTTTTTCTTCCTTACCCTCTTGACTGATGCTGGAGGCTTTTTCTCCCATCACAATGAGTGCGGGGCGATCGAACTTTTGAATCGTACCGCTGTAATCCTGCCGCCAAAACCCCGCTAAAAACGAGAAAACCGCGTGACGGCTGTCAGTATTTGCCGCCCCAGCCTGCAAAGCATTCAACCATTCGCTGTCAACTTTTGCCGCATCGCCAAACAGTTGTTTCACAGAAAAAGAACGCAAAAACTCAGCGCGTCTGGCGTAGCGGTAAAAAGCGTTTCCCAAGGGAGAATCTAACAAATTCCAGACAATCCGTTGCTGTCTTTCTGTCGAATGTTTGTTCATTACCGCCCAAGCTGGAGGCCCCGCGAGGACTAAGCCCCGAATTAAATTTGAGCCGCTTTCCTGCTGCATTTTTGCTAAAGCCAAGCCTACAGACAGTAAAGCACCTTGCACGAGGACGATCGCAGGTTTTTTGATAACAGTTTCCAAGAAATACTGCAACTGTGCTGCCCAATCGTCAGGATAGCAAGCCACAGCGGGCATTTCGCAATCGCCGCAGCCCAACAGGTCGGGATTGTAAATCGGATTAGTGTTCCCTGCTTTGTACCAACTATCGCAAAATCTATGCCAAAAGACTCTTGACAAGCCAACTCCTATCGGGTGAATTAATAACAAAGGGATGCTATCTTCTGTCGCAGTAGTTGGCTTATAAACATCATAAGCACAGCGATAATTTTGCCATTGGTAAAACAGCGTTGGTGATTTAATAGACGAAATGGTTGACAAATCTTGATTTGAAGGTGGTGATTGCATATTAATCTTTTAATTTTTTACTTGTTTGTTTACTTATGAGGCAACGACAATGTGAGTTTTAGCTTGAACATTTGGTGGCGAGTGGGCAATCCTAATCTCTACGTTGCTGCCGAGTGCGTTGAGAAAACGAAATAGGCGTTCCGTAGAGAAATCTAATAATTTACCGCGCATCAATGCTGAGAGTGTAGGTCCATCGATTCCTAATAGCTGTGCTGCTTGGTTCTGGGTTAGTTGGCGTTCCGAAATTAATTCACTAATCTGATGAGCTAGTTCTGCCTTAATCAGTAATTCCTCTGGATTGGGTAGCCCTAAATCAGCAAAAACATTTCCACTACTGGAATGCACGTTTATTTCTTCAGTCATTTTGTTCCTCCACTTCTTGCTGTTCTAAATGTTTTTTGTAGTGTTCTTTGGCACGCTTAAGTCGAGATTCAATCAAATCTGTATCTTGCTTGGGGGTAGCAATTCCCTGCTTTGATTTTTTTTGAAAAGCATGAATAACATAGACTATTCCTTCAAATTTTACGGTGTATACCGCTCGGTAAGTGTCTCCATCAAAATTCTCAACAATTTCTAGAACGCCAGCACCTTTAAATCCTTTAAGCGGTTTAGCATCAGGATGCTTTTTACCCTGTTGAGCGCGGTACAAAGCAAAACCCATAATTTGCTGGACATCTTCAGGAAACTCGCGCAAGTCGTCACGGGAACTGCCGATCCATTCAACGGGTTTTAATAGCGAATTCATTATCTTAATTATATTATTTATATCATATCGTTTATCATAAAATAGAGAGTGACACGATCGACAACAATATCATTACTCAATTTTGTCAGAATAATCATGTCAGAACAGCGGATTACCATTTCTTTACCTAACTTGCTGCTAATTGTAGCATCGTCCTTGCTGCTAGTGCTGCTGTGGCAATTGCGGAGCCTGCTAGTAATTCTGATGATATCAGTCGTGCTGGCTGCTTCGATCGTCCCGATCGTGAATTGGGCCGAAACCATGCGGGTTCCCCGCTGGCTGGCGGTGATTATGGTTTATTTAACTCTCATCGGCGGATTTAGCGGGACGGTAGTGTTAATCGGGCCCACGGTCATCGAACAAATAGAGTTACTGCTGCGGCAGTTACCAGTTTATGTCGAAAGTTTGCGAACTGTGGCAACTAATTTATTAAGCCGCCTCACCGACGATGCCCCAACCTTGGTGGGTCAGTTGGTGGACACTCAATCGCTGACTAATTGGCTGATTCGATCGAGTCAACAACTGGTTTTGCGATCGTACAGTTTAACAAGGGGTATTCTAGGCGGTGTCTTCAGCCTAGTTTTAGCATTATTTATTTCAGGTTACATGGTTGCCGACAGCGACACATTGATTAAAAGTGTGGTGCAGTTTTTCCCGAAACCTTGGGATGCAAAATTAGCCGCACAAGCCGCGCCAATCGGTCAAAGAATGGGGAGTTACATTCGCGGGCGAGTGTTAGTTTCGGGCATTTTAGGAATATTTATTACCACAGGATTGAGCATTTTGGGAATGCCGGAATTTGCTTTAGGCTTGGGTGCGATCGCAGGTGTTACCAACTTGATTCCCTTCATCGGCCCAGTGTTGGGAGCAGGACCAGCATTAATCGTAGCATTAGCTAAAGGCGGTTGGGTACTGTTGTGGGTCTTACTGTTATTTGTAATCATCCAGAATTTAGAAACTTACGTACTCGATCCTTTGCTGGTTGGTTCATCGGTTGGGGTGCATCCTTTATATCAATTGCTGTCCGTATTGGGAGGAGTTCAAGTATTAGGAATTATTGGAGCTGTAATTGTGCCGCCTTGGTTTGCGGGAGTGGCAGCTTTGATTGAGAACCTGTATTTAAAACCGAAACTGAGGAGCGAACATCGAGAGGCAATAGATCGGGCTAAAAATAATTCTGACTTGCCACCTCTGACACCTTCGGCGTAACAGCAGCTTACGGCTTGAGAATTCAACACAGTAGACTCCAATTGCCAGCATTCGCTCTCCTCTGTGGAAATTATCTGCGTTTATCCGTGTTTATCTGCCTTACATCTGCGGTTGACTATCGATCGAAGATTCATGCAATAAATCTAGTATCGACAAATCCGCTGACTAAGGATTAATTGCCACTTCAATGCGGCGGTTGCGCTGCCGATTAGTATCCGAACTATTATCCACCGAAGGGCGACTTTCCCCATAGCCGATCGCCACCCAATGATACTTCTGACCGAGGACGCCCGACAAATACTGCACCACCGCCTGAGCCCGCGCAAACGACACATTGCGATTGTCCGCCGCTTCCCCCGCGTCGTCAGTGTGGCCCGCAACCCGCACAGTTGCACCCTCGTGATTCCCCAACTCCGCCACCAAATTGTCCAAAATCGCATTAGTTCCCGCGCGCAAAGAAATGCTGCCAGTATCAAACAAAACATCGCTGGGCAGAGTCACCATCAGCCCATCCCCCCCAAACACCGGATTGTTGGCATTCTGTGGCGCAGCATTCACAGTTTCAGGGTTCAGACTCGGGCTGCTGCCCGCCACCTCCGGTAAAGCAGGAACAGGACTTGCCGCCGTTTCCGGCCCCGCCAATTGCTGCGACATCAACTGCAACCGCTTTTCCAAAGTTTCCGTCGGGCGGCTGCTGCCCAACTGACTCTCCAAAGCAGCAGTGCGGCCAATCAGCGCGTTGAGTTCGCCCTGCAACTGTCTCAAATCCGACTGCAATTTCTCTCTCTGGGCAGGACTGACTGTTGACTGGGGAGTCGGTGTAGCGGTTGGTGGCGGGGGCGCCGGAATTGGCGTTGCTGGGGCGCGTTTCGGGCTGGAGGTCAAATTTTGAGTTACACGCAGCAATCTCTCTGCCAGCGGCATCTCCGTCCCGCCTGAAGGGTAAATTTGAGCGATCGCCATCCCCAAAACCCAAGCAAAACCGCTGCCCACCCCCAGCAGCAGCAGTCGAAAAATCAGCGACAGTACAAGCAAGCCTTTTCCCCGCGACTTGGAGGCGCGAGTCGGGGGGATTGAAGGTTTTTGGTTAAAAGATGGCGTCATGTTTCCTCCCGGACGGTGTACACACCAGATTAATTTCGATACTATCTTACCTATCCGATTTTAGATTTTAGATTTTAGATTTTAGATTTGTCCTTCCATCTAAAATCTAAAAAAGAAACCCGGTTTCTACAAATCAGGGGTTTGACGGCGAAGCATCGAGGCAAAAACCGAGTTTCTAATCTCCTGCGTGCCAGCCTGAATCTGTTGGATAATTCATTCAGTTGACAGTTGACAGTTGACAGTTGATAGTTGACCGGATGCGGGGCGACCTCTACCTGGAAGTCCGAGGATTGGAGTAATGAATAGTCTTCTTTTAATTTCTCCCGATCCGGGGGAGGCTTTAAACCTATTCTTTCTGGTAAAACTTTTGGAAAAAAAACCGATGACTGACCCTTTAAATAGCCCTTATCCCGTTCCTTGGGAATGGATTACCGAGACTCACGCTAAAGTGAGCTCCACTGCCGGTACAGGCCTCCGTTACTATCGCAGTCCTTCCCTAGTATCAACTAACGGCCAATACGCAGCTTACAGTCGAATTGAGTTGCAAGTACAGCCGGAATTCTCCCGGTGTCGGGTTAGCAGTGTCATGTTTGTGGAAAATCTCAAAACTGGGGAACTGCAAACAGTGGCGGCTGCTTCGCCGCTGGCGGAAAGCGGAATGTATGCTAGCGATGACACAGATATGTCCGGGACGATCGCCATTTTAGTGCCTGTTTCTTGGAATCAAGACGGTTCCCGCATTCTCGCCCGCGAATTTGAAGCGCTTTTCAACTCTTCCGATATGTCCGACTACGGTGTCATTTGGGACAAAAATGATAATTACACTTATACCGTTGCTCCCGCTCGCAGTCTTTACACTCATGCTGTATTGTTGGGTTGGAGTCAAGTTTGTCCCGGACAAGTTCTGTTCCGCGCCGGCAATTTGGGCGATCGATCTTGGCCTCTTTGTGCAGTGGACATGACAGGGCAAACGCTAGCAGTCACCGAGGACAAACCCCTAGTTTTCGGCAGTCAAGCCAGCACAGACTGGATCGAACCTAAAACTCGTTTTTAGATATTATGGCGACATTTTCTTTGAGCGGGCCAACATTTTTTTTAGTATCAGGTCAGTCTTTCAACCAATTTATTTTGACCTTGGGGATGATTATTTTAGCTGTTGTTTTTGGTTTGACAGCGTTTATTTTTATTCGCCTTTTCCTCAATTGGTTGCAGGCAAAATTGGAGAACCACCGCCTTTTTTTTAGACGCTCGTTTACCAAAAACACAAGTCATTTAACCGCTAATATTTCACAACCTGAAAAAGTTTTTTTAGAACCCAGATTCGTTGAAACTGACGGCAATTTAACTGCTACTATTTTTGGAAACAAAAGCGATTTTTCAGCAGAGATCGAGCCGGAGATAAACTGCGAAAATTCAGCAGCAGTCGCCTATCTGTACAAGCCGATCGCTCTTTGGCACGGGCGCTTAATTTTGCCGTCAAAGGAAGAGCGCCAGCCCTACGGCACAGTGTTTTTTGAAGTCATAAATGCGCCCAAAAAATATCAAAATTTCATTGGGAAAACAGCATTTTTGAAATGGAGTACAAATCGCGAAGTACAGTTTTTTGTCCACGCAGTCAGTCAAGATATAAACTTCACACAACAAACTCAAAAAAGTCAAAAATCTGGCAATATCCATCCAGATAGATTGAACGGCTGGCGAAATGTCGGCCCTTTAGAAACTCTAGCAGGCAGCAGACTCGAAGACAGCGTGACTGTGATGCTGCGGAGGCCCGTGATTGCAATTCATTATAGCAGCAGCGATCGCCGCGAACTCGGGATCGAGCGCGAACCAGTACAAATTATCGGACGTTTGTGCGCCTTAGTCTCAATTTTACAGCGAAAAGAACCCGACAGCGACAAATTTATTGTCCGGCATTTCAACAACACATCTCGACAATTTGACGGCGCAGCCGAAATTATTCGGATTCCGCAAGTACAGCCAGACAAAAATGGTGTAGCCAGGTCTACCAATCACCAGATCGAAAAATCGCCATTAAATCCAGACGGTTGGTACATTTACGGCGAAAGAGACGAAGACAGTATGTTTGTAGTGCAGGCAATCGAACCCCGCAAAATTGCCCAATTAACACCAGATGAAATACATTTAGGACTGAAAAACTCTCTCGCTTATTTAAGCAACAAAAATTGGGAAAATACACCAGCCCAAAAAGGGCAAGCAAAAAGAGTATTGTTAACCCCAAATGATGCTGCAGAAAACGCTTCAATCTCTCCTTGGCAAGAAGGAGATACCGGGATAGTGATTCACAGTTTCGGGGGTATCGGCGGCAAAAAAGGCGAACCGGCACCGCTGGGAATTGTCACCGGACATTTTGCTTTAGGAGTAGCAAAAGTGGTGCGCGATCGCTTTACCGGCGAACTGCGTTTTGACATAGAATACAAACAAGTTTACGCCCACAATCCCGACGGAATAGTTGCCGGTTCCAGCAAATGGCAAAGCTACATGGGAGACTTGCAGCGCGGCTGGTTGGGCGATCGCCCGGTTTGCGATATCATCTGTAAATTAGACTGCGTGTGTTGCGACTACGATTTTGGCGGCATCGCCTTGTCGCCTTTAACCGAACTAAACCAGCAACTAGATATCATGATGGCCCGCTACCGCAGCGGAGACGGCACCGGCGCAAGTTTAGTCACGCCAGCAACTTCTTGCGTCCAAGATTCAAGTCAGGCAATTTACGCGACAATTAAAACAATTACTTCCGAAGTCGAGTCAAATCCTCAGATTCAAGACTGGTTGAAAACACATCCCACCGACGCACAAACCCAAAGATTTCACCAGTTAGTAGCTTTAGGAGATAGTTTAGAAAAAGTTTTAATGCCCCTCGGCATTGTCCGTCCAGATTGGCGCAAAAATTCGAGATTGGCGGGGATTGATTCTGAACTGAAAAAAAGCTTTTTTGCCGGTATAGCGAACCTGATCAAAGCTGCTATTAGTTACCGAACAATGCTGCCCAGGCGCACCCAAGATGAAATCGCCAAAATTCTCTTAAAACAGGGAGCATTTTTGTGGATAATTCGCACAAATCAAGTTGGAGGATTTGACCCAGACATTGAGCCGATCGCACCGACAGGGTTTTGAATCAGCAATCGGCTTGTCAATGATTGGGCGATTGAAATCAAATCCGTTGGCATCGGAATTATTCATCTCTCTCTTCCCTTTCTCTGTATCCTCTGCGGTTTCATCATTCCGATACAACCGGAATTGATATGACAACTGACTGTTTGGACATTTGAACAATACCGATGCAACCGGAAACGATATGAAATCGCTACTAGAAAAACCAAGTCTGCCTCCGCCGACTAAGAGATTGATATCATGTCCGGTCAATTACCCTGATTCCTGTAAGGGCGGGTTCACCAACAATATTTGCTAAAAACCGACAATCTCAAAAACCCGCCCCGGCAATTGTATTATGCGCGATCGATCGGACATGGTATTGTAAAACTTCGTAGAGTTTATAAGCAATTATAAACAATAATGGTATTGTATTGTTGTGAGTGTTCAACAAGAAATACGCACAGCCCAAAGAACGGAAGTCTCAAATGCAGCTAACAGAGAGGCACATCATTAAATCAACGGAACATCGTTTCGTCCAGATTGACGAATTAGCTTTCAAGTCCAAAAACCTCTACAATGCCGCCAATTACGTTATTCGTCAGAGTTTTATTTATGGGTGGGGCTATGTTAATTACAACGCAACGAACCGCTTGATGAAGTCTCATGAAGCCTACAAGGCTTTGCCTGCCAAAGTAAGTCAGCAAATCTTAATGGTTTTAGACAAGAACTGGCAATCGTTTTTTGAAGCCGTTAAAGCTTACAAAGTTGATTCTTCCAAATTCCCGGGTCGCCCAAAATTGCCAAAGTACAAAGATAAAGTCAAAGGGCGAAACCTTCTCGTTTACACGATTCAAGCAATTAGTAGCAAACAGTTAAAGGAAGGAATTATCAAACTTTCCGGCACTGAGCTTTCAATTAAAACCCAACTCAATCCCAACCAGATTTGTCAAGTTAGACTGGTTCCGAAATGTGATTCCTATGTAATTGAGGTGATTTATGATGAACCGGAGTCCACCCTTGGCAATGCCAACTCTGTAGCTAGTATTGATTTAGGACTGGACAATTTAGTAGCGCTAACTTCAAATCAGCCGGGATTTATCCCTTTGTTGATTAACGGGCGACCATTAAAATCGATTAACCAGTTCTACAACAAACGCAAATCCCGATTACAATCCCAGTTAAAAGGGAATCGTCAAACCTCACCCAGGATTCAGCGATTAACTCGCTGTCGTAATCAGAAAATTGATAATTACTTGCATCATGCTAGTCGTGTGATTGTTGACCATTTGGTAGTGAACAAAACTGGAACGCTGGTAATCGGCAAAAATGCACATTGGAAAACCGATATCAATCTAGGCAAACAAACCAACCAAAATTTTGTCAGCATTCCTCACTCTCGATTAATTGAGAAGTTAGAATACAAATCTCGGTTGGTGGGAATCACAGTAATTGTGCAGGAAGAATCCTACACATCCCGCTCTAGTTTTTTAGGTTTAGACCCAATTCCTGTTTATGGAAAAACCGAAAAAGAGCCTCTGTTCACTGGTAAACGGATTAAAAGAGGTTTGTACAAAACATCGATCGGTCAGTTAATTAATTCTGATGTGAATGCTTCGTACAACATTCTCAGAAAAGCAATCCCAAATGCCTTCAGCAATGGGATAGGGAGCTGCGTAGTTCAGCCGAGGCGGGTCAATCCGCTCAAAGTGAAAGTGAAGGGGGAGGGACTTGACGCCTCCCATGTCATGTGCAATAAATGACTATACTTTTGCCAGCTATCAGTCAACAGTCAACAGTTAACCGTTAACAGTCAACAATCAACCATTACCAAGGACTGACTTGAACATTACCCTCGGGTGCAAAAACTACTCGGAAATCAGCCAGCGGTTCCGCAGGTGGCCTGCTGCCAATCGGTTTGTAAAGCAACTCCGACAGCGGCGTTTCGGATCGATCGACTGCTGCCGAATTCTCCGGCTTGTAACCGACAATCGCCCCGTCTTGGGCCACACTCACCCGATAAATCAACTCCGCACCAACCGGAGGCCGATCCTTCACAACTTCGTCAATTTGCTGGGAAAGTTTGCCCCTCAACAGGTCAATTTCCCCTGGATCGGTAATTGGCGCGGCTGCCGCCCCGGGGTTTGCCAAACCTTCAGCAACAGGACTGGGCGTGCTTTCCGGCGAAGTGCTCGACTGCGGTGTGGCGCTAGGTGAAGCGTCCGGCTGCGGCGCGGGGCTCGGAGTCGGCGAAATAGATTCAGGGTTCGGAGTTTGAGTCCCAGGCAGCAAACCGTTAGCAGGGGGCGTGGGATTGGGATTAGGCGAACCCGATCCGCCAGGATTGGGCGTCCCCTGATTCTGCCCTGCAGGATTGGGCTGCGGCACCGGATCTCTCTGGCGCTGGACTTCCGGCACCGGCACCAAGAAAAACGCCATCGCAGCCAAAGCCAAACTCGACACCCCCACTACTGCAGGCAAACTCCGCTTCGCCAAAGGTTCGGCAGACTTGATGTAACGCCTGGAAATTGGGGTTAATTGCAGCGACAATTCCGGCAGCGTCTGCGTGTCGGCAAAAAACTGATCGATCGCCTCTACCAAATCAAATAGCTGTACAGTCGTCAAATCTACTTGTGCCGACAGTTCTGTTTTTTGATCGATTTGGGTTGGGCTGCCTGTGGAGGCGGGTACAACGGTCAACCGGTGCAAATTCCCGTCAATTCTGTGCAACTGTACCATACCCAAATTCGGGCCGTAGCGATCGGGATAATGGACTCCGCTCATAAATTCTTGAGCGTAGCTGCTGACGGCCCTCACCAAGCTTTCAAAAAACTCCCGCCCCCCCGTCAGGGGCTCGCCGAGACCTTTCACATAGCATTCAGCGCTCATTAGTATGGAAAGCACCGGCCGTATATCTAACTGGCTGGCTGCCGATCCATCGCTCAACCCTTCTAGAACCAGGGTGCAATTTGGCAGACTGTACTGACGCCTAATAGTCATTTTTTATTCAACTTCTCCATCAAACAGGCTAACCCAGAAGCGCTGCATTCCGGCTGTGCCTGTACAAAATAGCAGTTTGCTCAACAAGTTCAAAGCTAGTTCGTTGAGCTTGTCGTCGGAATCGTAAGCTGCAACTAGCGATCGCTTCGGGTTCATGCGCGATCGAAAGTGAGCTCGAAAGCGTTCTAAATACTCGGCCAGCGGCAAGTGCTGGTTGAGGGGGATATTTCTCGATCGCAACTGCTGCGAGTCTAGCAGCAACTGCCGAATTGTGGCGGTTAACTTGCGCGCCATATTGCAGGCGATCGCCACCAGCGCTTTTGCCTCCACAATGGTAAGGGAGCGGCGCTGGGTATAGCGTCTCAGCGGGTTAGTATTACGCATCAGCCAAAGGGCAACCCGATTTTTGATAATTGATTCCAATTCCAGGTCCTTTGACACGGCCAGCATTTCTTCAGCACCTCCGAGATACAAGGCTTCGATCGCCAGCAACATCAAGTCAATTTGCAATCTGGCTCGGCGGGGACATCCCCCATCGGAGGGCGACAAGTCTGGCAAACTGTCTAAAATTAACGGGTTTGACTGGGTAAGCGAAGTTTCTGACGGCATTAATATCACGGCAACATCCATTCCAAACAAACTATACGGGCACGGGGGGTCTCGAGCAAGACAAATTCTCAACCAAGAATTTCTCTGGGATACTTTATTTTTATCATTGACTTTTAGGCATATTTTCTAATTTAGCAGCAACCGACCGTCACAGGCGAGCTCCGGCGGGAGTTCGATCGCCCCCTCCCCCACCCGCGCCGCCCCTTTGTGATTCCTTGCTTCATTACGGGAGAAGGGGAGAGTCAATCGATTGCGCGATTTTAGATTTTAGATTTTAGATTTTAGATTTGAAGGATTGACCCCACGGATCGAGCCGGGGGCTCCTTTATCGGATACAGGTTTTTTATTTCTGGATGAATCACGTGGCGGGTATCCTGGATGCTTGATTGTCAGAAAGCGACAAAGAATTACCCATTTCCCCTTTCTTATTCTCTATTGGACTCGATCCGTGTTCATCCTTTTGGGGTTGCACCGCCGCTTCTCTTTGAGCCGTAAAATCAGTAGCCGCCGCCTTATCAGTTAGACTAATTTTTCCCTTGAGGCTTCCTTGTTCCACAATTCCGCGCATTCTAACAGAACTGTTTTGACCGATTGCTGTGGAGTCGCTGCAACCCGCTAAATTAGGAACTGCACCCGACAAGTTCAATCCTTGAGTTTCCCACTTACCAAATAGATAAGGTTTCTCTTGGGCTGTTTTTTCCCTGCCCTCACTGCTGCCCGATCGCAAATTACCGCTCAAATAAACACCCGATTGCTCGATTGTCAATACCAAAACATCAGACTTCAGACAGTCGGGCAAACTTTTAGGATCGAAGCGATAAGTTCCCGCAATTGCCGGAGCAGCCTTTAAATTTGCTTCCCCGTAAGCAGTTACTACTTTAAACAGCAGTGAAACTGAGCCGATCGCAATCCCGTAAAATGCCAGCGATTTGAGGCTTAAATGATTCATCATCTTGGTAATTAATAATTGGGAATTGGGCATTGGGAATTGGGAATTGGGCATTGGGAATTGGGCATTGGCCAAACAGGGCATTGGGCATTGGGCATTGGGCATTGGGCATTGGGCATTGGCCAAACAGGGCATTGGGCATTGGGCATTGGGCATTGGGCATTGGTGGCAACTCACAAATAACCAATAACTAATAACTAATAACAACTACCAACTGCCAACTGTCAACTGTCAACTGTCAACTGCCAACTGTCAACTGCCAACTGTCAACTGTCAACTGTCAACTGCCAACTGTCAACTGTCAACTGTCAACTGTCAACGGACTACTTTTGAGGAAGTACCGATTCTAAGTGCGATCGCGCTTTAACGTAACACCGCGTAATCAGCAGCGAAGAATGACACTGCACAGCCAATTCATCAGTATACCGTCCCAAAGTTTGGCGCTCAATTCCCCACTCCCGACTCGTACCTGCAATAGTCAAATCAGCATTAGCAGAAGCAGCAATCACCGCTTGAATTGGCTCAGCAGCCTCCACAATCGGAGTTTCAATTCGCGATCGCACCTCAACCGGCAACTGCTCCATCACTCGCTGAAATTCGTAACTCAACTCGTTTCCAGCTTCCCCGTCAAGCGCCACCCGCAGCACCGTCAAACGGCGTTCCTCGCTATTAACTAACAGTCTCAGCGCCAATTCTAACCCCAAATCATCGTGAATGTTTGCCGCGTAAGGTACTAACAAGTTATTCAACGTTTCCCGGCCTCTGTCAACAAAAATTGCCACATCCACCTTAGCGTTGCTGAGAATTTGACCGACACGCCCTCCCAAACGGTTGCTGCTAAAAGTAGGCCTGTGCCATCCTAGTAAAATCAAATCCGCGCGATCTATTTCCGCAATTTGTGCCGTCTCCCGGGCGACATCATTAGTCACCCGAATGATGGGATGTACCAATTTTCTGGCCTCCGCCAGTTCCAAACTATCAATCAATTCTGATAATTTGGCGCGGCGCTCTTGAATAATGCGATCGGCTTCCACAGGCGTACTTTCAAAGGCATAATCCTCATTGAATTCTATCAAACTCAGAGGATGAACCGCCGCCGACTGTAAATCATTACCACCCATACCAGCCGCAGGCTGTGCCAGCGCTACCGCTAGTTGCAGTAAACCTTGCTGCGTGCTGGGATTTGCCACCGGTACCAAAATTCGATAAGTTGGCAGCAATTTTTTAGCAGTTTCTTCGCTGCTGTCAGCCGTTTGTGAATATTCTAATGCTGAATCCTCAGAGTTAACTTCTGAAATATCCAACCGAATTAACCGTTTTGGATAAGTCCACTCTAACAGCGGCGAAGTCATAAAAGTTGTCACTAAAGCCATGATGACTAACATCGTAAATAGCAGCGGCGAAACTACGCCCAATGAAAGACCGATATTCAGCACGATTAGTTCAGTCAAACCGCGAGTATTCATCAGCCATCCCAGCGCTGAAGCTTCGCGGTTGTCGATGCCGCAGACTCTGGCCGCCACGTAAGTGCCGGCGTATTTGCCGATAATTGCCACTCCCAAAACTGCGGCGCACAGCAACCACAATTCGGGACTGTTGAGCAAGCCGATTTGAGTCCGTAAACCGCTGTAAGCAAAAAATATAGGCAGCAGAAATATTAGTACAAAGTCTTCGGTTTTTTCGGCTAATTCTCTGGTTAATCCCGCATTTTTAGGCATAGCAGCACCCAGCAAAAATGCACCGAAGATTAAGTGAATGCCAATCAATTCAGTTATTAGGGCAGATGCTACAACTCCCGTGTAAATGCCTGCAAGCACTAACTGAGTTAACCTGCCGGTGCGGTTGTAGTGATTGGAAAGCTGCTGCAAGAACCAGCGGACTACAGTCAGCATGAAAGCGATATAAATTAAAGATGCAAAAATCGTTGGCAAAGCGCCTAGCATTGAGTTAGTGCGAGTAACTGCGATCGCCACTGCTAACAAGCACCAAGCTGTCACATCGTCAACGGCAGCGCAAGTCAGGGCCAGCGTCCCCAATTTTGTATTCTGCAAGTTGTGTTCTGTAATAATTCTTGCCAGCACCGGAAAGGCTGTAATTGACATCGCAGCGCCCAAAAATAGGGCAAACGCTGTAAACGAAACGCTATTATTTGAAACGATGGGATACAGCAGCAGCGCTAGCAAGCTTCCCAGAGAAAACGGCACTAGAATACTGACGTGGGAAGTTAAAATCGCGATATCTAAATTGCTTTTGAGGTACTTCGGATTCAGTTCCAAACCAATCAAGAACATGAAAAATATCAGCCCCACCTCAGACAGCACATTGAGGAAGGGAACGGCTTCGGCTGGAAAAAGTGCTGTGGCGGTGGCTGGTGCAACTAAGCCAAACAGAGACGGGCCGAGCATAATTCCTGCTACGATTTCTCCAATGACTTGAGGTTGCTTGATCCAGCGGAATCCCAAACCGACAAGTCGGGAAAGTGCGATGATAATTAGAACTTCAAGCAGGACGAGAATGGGTATGGGCATGGCGTTTTTAGCTTGGGGATTTTTGCGGATGGAGAGGGTAGGGTACTAAAGCTGACTCAATTGCCGATCGAAAAAAATGGATACCAACTCATCGAAGGTAGAAGGCACAAGAGGCGCACCAACAACGCCATTGTCTCACAAGCCAACAAAGGCTTTGGCAACCTCCAACCTGGATTTTTCGTTTTATACAAGCGCTTGCAAGTAACTCTAACCGCAGCGTGCGTACCCCGCACCCAACCCGCACCCTAAATCTCACCGGGCGGTGCCAAGCCAACCCTACGGATATCAGATTGTCTGAAAAAGTAGCCCGCGCTGTGATAAACTAGAAAAGTTGTTTAAATTCGCACATCCGGGTTTTCGGGTGTTTCTAAGGCGCAAACCTTCAGAAATACGACCGGGTGGAGGATTAACCCGAATCAGGAGTTAAAAATACAATGCCAGTAGTCAGTTTGGCTCAAATGTTAGAGTCAGGGGTTCACTTCGGACACCAAACCCGTCGGTGGAACCCGAAAATGTCTCCATACATTTTTACAGAGCGCAACGGGGTTCACATCATCGACCTCGTGCAAACCGCTCAGCTTATGGAAGAAGCCTACGAGTACATGAGAGTTGCCTCAGAAAAAGGCAAAAAGTTTTTGTTCGTGGGTACAAAGCGCCAAGCTGCCGGGATTGTAGCCCAAGAAGCTCAACGCTGCGGTGCTTATTACGTCAACCAGCGCTGGCTGGGGGGAATGCTCACCAACTGGACGACGATTAAGTCCCGCGTGGAGCGCCTCAAGGATTTGGAGCGCCGCGAGGAAATCGGCGCCCTCGATTTGCTGCCGAAAAAAGAAGCTTCGGTACTGCGCCGAGAAATGGCAAAACTCCAGAAATATCTGGGCGGAATTAAATCTATGCGGAAGATTCCCGACGGAGTGGTGCTGGTAGACCAACGCCGCGAGTATAATGCGGTGTTGGAATGCCAAAAGTTGGGAATTCCGATCGTCTCTCTGTTGGATACCAACTGCGACCCGGATTTGGTTGACATTGCGATTCCGGCGAATGACGATGCTATTCGATCGATCAAGCTGATTGTCGGCAAGTTGGCTGATGCCATCTACGAAGGTCGTCACGGTCAGCAGGGCGGCGACTCTGATGAAGACTACGACTACGACGGTGGTTACGAAGGCGCTGAAGATGATGTCGAAATCGAAGAATTGGATGACCCCGATTATGTAGATCCCGACGACGCAGACGCTGAAGGCGAAGAAACCGAGAGCTAGTATTGCCCTGGGAATCTGACACCAAGGAATTAAAAATTAAAGATTGAAAATTAAAAATAATTATTATTATTATTTTTAGTGCGATATTTTTAATTTTTAATTGTACATACCGCGAGTCTAAGTCATTAGTAGAGTTCTGGCAAAAGCATTCATTGTGTCAGCGGCGGAATTAATTCTGCCGCTACACCTACAAAGTCGGTACTAACATCGAGTGGGTATTTCTTCACTCTGGTCGAATCATTAACATTAAAATTAGTGACTGATGACTGATGACTGATGACTGATGACTGATGACTAATAACTAATTTTGATTGGGAACTTAAAGAAGATGGCGGACATATCTGCAAAACTCGTTAAAGAACTGCGCGACAAAACTGGCGCGGGCATGATGGACTGCAAAAAAGCCCTCGCTGCCAACGAAGGCAATATCGAAACATCCATTGAGTGGCTGCGGAAAAAAGGTCTAGCCGGGGCTGACAAAAAAGCAGGACGGGTTGCCTCAGAAGGGCTTGTAGGTAGCTACATCCACACGGGCGGCCGCGTCGGCGTGCTGGTCGAAGTTAACTGCGAAACAGATTTTGTGGCACGTCGCGAAGAATTCCAAGCTTTGGTGCGGAATATTGCGATGCAAATTGCAGCTTGCCCGAATGTGGAATACGTAAAAGTTGAAGATATCCCCGCCGAAATTGTCGAAAGAGAAAAGGCAATTGAAATGGGCAAGGATGATTTGGGCAACAAGCCGGAAAACATCAAAGAAAAGATTGTTCAAGGGCGGATTGAGAAGCGCATGAAAGAGTTATCTTTGATGGATCAGCCTTTTATTAGAGATCAGAATATCTCGGTGGAAGAGTTGGTGAAACAAACGATCGCCCAAATTGGAGAAAATGTCCAAGTGCGCCGATTCGTGCGTTTTGTCTTGGGCGAAGGCATTGAAAAGGTAGAAGCTAACTTTGCCGATGAAGTGGCAGCCCAAATGGGTGTTCAATAATCCCAAATTAAGATTTAGAATTAAAAATTAAAAATGTGAAAACTTGATTTTTTGCATTTTTAATTTTTAATTTTTACATAACTCCCGAACTGGGTACAAAACACCCGGTTTATAACCAGTATTAAATAGAAACTCAGACAATTTGTGGCAAAAACTGATTTTTTTGCCCGCCTCCTATTTTAATTTTATACGAGAGATATGGTGCGACCAAGAGAGCGAATAGAGCAAGATTTGTCAGGACTGGAAGAGGCTTTAGCAGCCTTGAATTTGGAGTTTCGCAGTACCTACGATGGTTATTTAACTGCGTTGGGACAAGCGGTGCGGCAGCAGTTAATTTTGGCTTGCTATCACCTTTGCACTCAAGCAGTACCGGAATCGTTTCTCAAGTTGTCCTTCGAGGGGCGGCAAAAAATGCAGCAGTCTGTAAAGGCTTTGGCTGCGGAGTCGGAGGAAAAATTGCGATCGCTGGTGACTCAATCAGAAGCAGATAAAGAAATAGAGGAAGAGGAAGAGGAAGAAGAGGAAGAAGAAGACGACTTCGATGAAGAGGAAGACGAAGCAGACGAAGCAGACGACAAGGAAGACAACGAAAAGGAAAAAAACCCAATTTCCGCCATTAACTATCTATTTTCATTGGCAAATTATCAATTGCCGAGTGCCAATTCCCCAGAAAGTTTGGCGCGCTGGCAAAATAGTATTGAAAAGTCGATCGTCCATATACTAAAGCTGCTTTCTCGCGACACCAACCGCTTGCTGCAACAATCGGGAATGTTGCCCAGTCAATTGCCAGAAGCTGTTCTAGAAGCTGCTTCTGGTGCTGAATCCTCCGGTGACAGCGTTGCCGGGCCGCCTAACTTATTAAACTTAATCATCGAAACTGATGCCTCACCAGCATCGCGAAAATTGGCAGCAACCTTAAGCAGTAGGGCGCTGCACATTACAGCGATTAAACTGCGGCTGTCGGAAATAGAGTTTGCCGATGCGGGAACCTCGGCTTGGCGCCAGCAAATTCGCAACCTCTCTGTAAAGTTGAACTCGCTGGGCCGCGATTATCAGAAAAAGCAGCGGGAATTGGCTGTGGTGGACGCTGAGTCGGCTTGGCGATCGAGTTGGTTTGAAGATTGATCGGATGTTGAAGGAAGTTCGCCAACGAATGATGTAACGGATTTAACGGATTTAAGTCCGAGGAAATAAGTCCGAGGTTCGAGGGAATAAGTTTGATAGAAAAAGTCCGAGGGCAGAAGGACAAATCTCAAACGTAAAACTTTTAGGCGATTGGGAAACCGAGTTTCTTTAAGAAACCCGGTTTCTCGGTGTTATAATTTTTTTGGTGGAAGCTTGTTAAAAGAAAAAGTTAAAATTTAAAATCTAAAATCTAAAATCTAAAATCTAAAATCTAAAATTGATATGACTAATAATCAACCAGAATGGCAGCGGTTGCAAAAAGCTCTTTCAGTAGAAGCCGATCGCGGATTTAACGACATCCAAGGCAGTCAATACCGCTTCAGCGAGTTTCTGGGCCTGAGTTTGAGACAGTTGGCAGGTTCTGTGGCGGCTTCGGCGCGCGATCGAGCCAGGCAACTAGCCGCTGAATTTGACATCTACCCTCAGAAAGATCTCGAACAGCGCCAACATTCGATCGCCATTACGGTCAGTTTTCTCAGGCAAATGGAGCAAGTTTGGGAACAAGAAACTCGCCACCAGCAAGAACAAGCACGACAAGTCAGACCCGCAAACGCTAACGCTTCTGAACCAACCGCCCCAGCAGTTTCCGTTCCCCGAACTGCACCCCTGAGTTCAGCAGCCGCACCACCAAGCCTGACTCTCGACCAACAGTTAACCCGCGTCACCGGCATCGGCCCCGCCAACGGCAACCGTTTGGCAAAACTGGGTTTATACACTGTATATGACTTGCTTTACTACTATCCCCGCAACCACATCGACTACGCAAAGCAAGTACAAATTCGCGAGCTAGTAGCTGGGGAAACTGTCACTTTAATCGCTGAAGTAAAGCGCTGCAATTGCTTTTCTAGTCCGAAGAATAAGAAGTTAACCATATTAGAAGTAATTTTAAAAGACCGCACCGGAGAAATAAAAATAAGTCGTTTTTTTGCAGGCCCTCGCTACAGCAATCGCGGCTGGCAAGAATTCAAAAAGCGCGAGTATTGTACAGGTGCGGTGCTGGCAGCTTCGGGGTTGGTGAAGCAGGGTAAATATGGAATTACTTTAGAAAATCCTGAGTTAGAAGTATTAGACGACTCCGGCGGTGCGATCGAATCAATGAAAGTCGGCCGCCTGATACCAGTTTATCCGCTGACGGAGGGGGTGGATGCCGGTTCGGTGAGGCGATCGATCTTGGCTGCAATGCCGGCGGCGAAAATGTTGCCGGAATCGCTACCGGAAGATTTGCGCGAGCGTTACGGTTTAATGGGTTTAGCCGATGCCGTGACTAATATTCACTTTCCCCTCGATCGAGATTGTTTGGCTGCCGCCCGCCGCCGCTTAGTTTTTGACGAATTTTTCTACCTGCAATTAGGACTTTTAAAGCGCCGCCAAACCCAAAGGAAAGCTCAAGCTAGTGCAGTCATCCTTCCTACTGGCAAATTGATCGAACATTTTTATGAAATCTTGCCTTTTGCCTTGACTAATGCTCAGGAAAGAGTCATCAATGACATCCTCAACGATTTAGCTTCGTCGCAACCGATGAACAGATTGGTGCAAGGCGATGTCGGCGCCGGCAAAACAGTAGTCGCCGTCGTCGCAATGCTAGCAGCAATTCAATCCGGCTATCAAGCCGCATTAATGGCCCCGACTGAAGTTTTAGCAGAACAGCATTACCGCAAATTGGTAGGTTGGTTTAACTTGATGCACTTGTCTGTCGAACTGTTAACTGGTTCGACAAAAGTAGCCAAGCGCCGAGAAATTCACAACCAGTTAGAAACCGGAGAATTACCCGTTTTAGTGGGAACTCACGCGCTGATTCAAGATACGGTGAATTTCCATAAATTGGGTTTGGCGGTAATTGACGAACAGCACAGATTCGGCGTGCAGCAGCGCGCTAAATTGCAGCAAAAAGGTGAAGCTCCCCACGTTTTGACGATGACGGCAACTCCGATTCCCCGGACGCTGGCGCTGACGCTGCACGGGGATTTAGATGTGAGTCAAATTGATGAACTTCCCCCCGGCAGGCAGGCGATTCAAACCACTGTACTGTCTGCCAAAGAACGCATCCAAGCTTACGATTTGATTCGGCGGGAAGTGGCGAGCGGGCGTCAAGTTTATGTGGTGCTGCCGCTGGTGGAGGAGTCGGAAAAGCTGGACGTGCGATCGGCAATTGAGGAACAAGAGAAACTGCAAAAAAGCGTATTTCCTGAGTTTAAGGTGGGTTTGCTGCACGGTAGAATGAGCAGTGCCGACAAAGATGAAGCAATTTCTAAGTTTAGGGACAAAGAAACTGATATTTTAGTATCTACTACTGTGGTCGAGGTGGGAGTAGACGTGCCGAATGCCACGGTAATGCTGATTGAAAATTCTGAGCGTTTTGGACTGTCGCAACTGCACCAGTTGCGGGGTCGAGTCGGTCGGGGCAGCAACCGTTCTTATTGTTTGTTAATGCCCGGTTCAAAGACGGCGGAAGCCATGCAGAGAATGAAGGTTTTAGAACAATCTCAAGATGGCTTTTTTATTGCGGAAATGGACATGAGATTGCGCGGGCCGGGTCAGGTTTTGGGAACTCGGCAGTCGGGTTTGCCGGATTTTGCTTTAGCCAGTTTGGTGGAGGATCAGGAGGTTTTGGAGTTGGCGAGGGCGGCGGCTCAAATGGTAATTGAAAATGATGAAACTTTGAATCAGTGGCCGGTGGTGCGGGATGAATTGGAGCGGAGATATCAGCGGATGATGAGCGGGTCGATTTTGACTTAGATAGTTTTGAACGCAGCAACGGGGTTTTTAATAATATTTTGTAGGGTCGGGTTAAGCGAATATCTATCACAGCCGGCAGTTTATTGCAGCAGTAGTTTGTGGGGTGGGCGGGAGAGCCCGCCCTTTCTGGACGGGCTCTCCCGCCCATCCCACAAGAACCATCACGCATTGTAAGTTATTTAATTCTCATTCCTTAATGTCAGATTTAATGTCAGAAACCGGGTTTCTTGCCACAAAGTCACGTAGAATCTTAGGTTTTTTGTCAGGAAAACCCGCTTTATACCGTTTTGCTGAGAATGGTGCAAAATATCAAGTTGAGCGAAGCGTCAAAAACAAGAATTTGTTGGGTACGAGTGGCTCAACCCAACCTACTTTCAGAACCCAACTTAACTTTCACAGAGGATTTTTCCCTCGGTCTAGGGTATTTTTATCAATTGTAAGGATTCCCG
Source organism: Microcoleus sp. F6_B6 (assembly GCA_036702215.1). Taxonomy (GTDB): domain Bacteria; phylum Cyanobacteriota; class Cyanobacteriia; order Cyanobacteriales; family Microcoleaceae; genus Microcoleus. The sequence continues at coordinate 12,311 of JAUBST010000012.1, read as the reverse complement.
TACCGATCGAACCAAGAATCCTTCGCAGGAATGACGGGGAAGTGTCAAAATTAAGGTAGTGCTGCCAGAAACAGGGAAAAGGAAATCTAGCCTGTACTGGCCGCACGCTGGCAACATTGATTCCTCGCTTGTCGTGCTTGCAGGTGGTGGCGGACGGTTCGTCGCATTTAATCTCAAAAGTAATTGTCAGTAACTCACGGCTAAAGCCGTTGAGCTTGTAAGAAAAATCTTTTGCAAGCTGTACTGACCAGACCGCTCGAAAGAGCAGCCGTTATTTGGGTCACGACACCGGAAAATGCGAAGCTAGTTTTCCGCTGTGTCGCTTTCAATTAAACAGTTCTAAAGTCACTGGAACAGTGTTGTAAGCCTAACAAGCCCAGATAACCAGGTCGAAGCTAACATTACCCCGCAAGGGAGGCTCATAAAAGAGCAAACATTATGCGTGAGCGGGTTGCGACCTTCTAGATGGTAATTGTCCCATCGAAAGTACATCACAGAAGTACACTGAATTTAGCAATCCCCGTGTAATGGAAAGATTCACGGCGGTTGAAACCGCCGAGCCGTTTTCCACGAGCGGTCTAAAGACACGCTCGTTTCTCACTTCCCGAATTTTTTTATGAAAGATCTCACTCGTTATCGAAATATCGGCATCTTCGCCCACGTAGATGCTGGCAAGACCACCACAACTGAAAGAATCCTGAAACTGACGGGTAAAATCCACAAAATCGGTGAAGTACACGAAGGCGCGGCGACTACTGACTTCATGGAACAGGAGCAAGAGCGCGGTATTACGATTCAATCCGCTGCTACCACCTGCTTCTGGAACGAGCATCAGCTCAACATCATCGATACCCCGGGACACGTCGATTTTACGATCGAAGTTTACCGTTCTTTGAAGGTTCTCGACGGTGGCATTGGTGTGTTCTGCGGTTCGGGTGGAGTTGAACCGCAATCGGAAACCAACTGGCGCTACGCTAACGATTCCAAAGTGGCTCGCGTTATCTACATCAACAAGCTCGATCGCACCGGTGCAGATTTTTACCGCGTTGTCAAGCAAGTCGATCAAATCCTTGGAGCTAAACCGCTGGTGATGGTATTGCCGATCGGCATAGAAGAAAAGTTTTGCGGCGTAGTCGATTTGCTGACCCGCAAAGCCTGGATCTGGGATGACTCCGGCGATCCGATGAACTATAAAATTAAAGATATCCCGACCGATATGGTCGATGATGTCGAAGCTTGGCGCGAAAAGTTGATCGAACTGGCCGTCGAGCAAGACGACGATGTGATGGAACAGTATCTCGAAGGCAACGAGCCGAGCATTGACGACCTCAAGCGCTGCATTCGCAAAGGTACTCGCGATCGGGCATTTTTCCCCACCTACTGCGGCTCATCCTTTAAAAACAAAGGCGTGCAGTTGGTTCTCGATGCCGTAGTTGACTACCTGCCAAACCCGATGGAAGTCACACCGCAGCCAGAAGTCGATCTCGATGGGAATGAAACCGGCGAATTTGCCGTTGTCGATCCCAACAGGCCATTGCGGGCACTGGCATTTAAAATCATGGACGATCGCTACGGTGCTTTAACCTTCACGCGCCTGTACTCCGGTAAGTTGTCCAAAGGCGACACCGTACTCAACACCGCCACAGGCAAAACCGAGCGCATCAGCCGTTTGGTGGAAATGCACGCCAACTCTCGCGAAGAAATTGAATCGGCCCAAGCAGGGGACATTGTGGCGATCGTCGGTATGAAAAACGTCCGCACCGGACACACCATCTGCGACCCCAAAAATCCCGCCACCCTAGAGCCGATGGTATTCCCCGATCCCGTTATTTCGATTTCGGTCAAACCGAAACAAAAAGGCGGCGAAGAAAAAATGGGAGCAGCCCTCACCAAGATGGTGCAAGAAGACCCATCCTTCCACATGGTGACGGATCAAGAAAGCGGCGAAACGATTCTCAAGGGGATGGGCGAGTTACACCTCGACATCAAAGTAGACATTCTCAAGCGCACCCACGGCATCGAAGTAGAAGTCGGCGAACCGCAGGTAGCCTACCGCGAGTCGATTACCAAGCGCCTCGAAGACGAATACACCCACAAAAAGCAATCAGGTGGTTCCGGTCAATTTGCCAAAATCGGCTACGTGATCGAGCCTGGTGAGCCTGGAAGCGGCTTCCAGTTTGAGTCAAAAGTGACTGGTGGTAGCGTGCCGAGAGAATATTGGCCGGCCGTCGAAAAAGGCTTTGAAAGCTGCATCGACAAAGGCGTCTTGGCCGGATTCCCTTGCTTGGACTTGAAATTTACCCTACTAGAAGGCGGTTTCCACCCCGTTGACTCGTCAGCAATGGCTTTTGAAATTGCTGCCAAAGCGGCCTACCGGCAGTCTCTGCCTAAAGCTGCGCCTCAGTTGCTCGAACCGATTATGAATGTCGATGTATTCACTCCAGATGATTACATGGGCGACGTGATCGGCGACCTCAACCGCCGCCGGGGGATGATGAAATCTCAAGAAACAAGCCAAACAGGAGCACGGATCAAGGCAGATGTGCCGTTGAGCGAAATGTTTGGTTACATTAGCGATTTGCGTACTATGACCTCTGGGCGCGGACAGTTCTCCATGTCCTTCTCGCACTATGCTCCTTGTCCGAATAACATCGCTGAAGAAGTGATTAAGGCCGCAAAAGAGCGTCAAGCCGCGAAGTAATGTATTGAGTGCGACGAATCCATGCGTCGCACTCAATCACCGATGTTAAAAACTAGATTTTTCTAGTTTTTAACATCGGTCAAGGGGAGTAAGCCCGGCGCATCTAAATAGTATTTTTCGGGCGGGCGATACGCTTCAGAAGAGTGCGATCGCACTTGTGGGGTAAAACTTAGATGCGCTGGAGCTTATCCCAATTTTATTTTCACACTCCTAAAAAATGCTTTTTACTGGCCCAAAGAGATGCTCGCTTCAAAAATTGCTCTAAAAGGGCGATCGCGCATCAATATAATGTTTGCTAATATACAATCAATAATTTAAATCCCAGGCAGGTAGCCATGACAGCCACCCTGATGCAGAATCAAACTAGCGGAATTCTGCTAAAAAACATTAGCTGGAAAACTTACGAATCCCTGCTGAATGAGTTAGAGGAACAGGGAGGAATTCGCCTGACTTACGATCGCGGAAATTTAGAAATTATGACTCCATCAGCACCCCACGAAAAGTCGGGAGAACTATTAGGAAATTTTGTTGAAGTTCTAACTGATGAATTAAATGTTGACATTTGCAGCCTGGGTTCACTAACCTGCAAGCGCCAAGATTTGGCACGAGGGTTAGAACCTGATAAATGTTACTACATTGAGAATGAAGATGTTGTCTGGAATAAAGAACAAATCGATCTCAATGAAGATCCCCCACCAGATTTAGCTATTGAAATTGACATTACCAGCAGTTCGATCGATCGTCTAGAACTTTACGCAAGTTTGGGCGTACCTGAAGTTTGGCGCTACGATGGGAACCGTTTAATCATCTATCAGTTAGAAGGCAATGAATACGCAGAGTGCGAGGTTTCTCCAACCTTTCCTTTTCTCTTGAAGTCGGAAATGCTGCGGTTTTTGGAACTGAGAAAGACTACAAAAGAAAAGGCTTTGCTGCGGTTGTTCCGGAAGTGGGTGAGGAGTCAAATTCAGCCAGGAGAGTGAAGGATGGCGATCGCGCATCAATATAATGTTTGCTAATATACAATCAATAATTTAAAACCCAGGCAGGTAGCCATGACAGCCACCCTGATTCAAACCCCAAAAGCCGGATTTCTGCTGAAAAACATTAGTTGGCAGACTTATGAATCTCTGGTAAACGAACTCGCCGAACAGCCTGGAATTCGTTTGACTTACGATCGCGGAAATTTAGAAATTATGACTCCATCAGCACCCCATGAAAAGTACAAAAAAATCTTGGGACGTTTTGTAGAAAGCGTGAGTGATGAATTGAATGTTGAAATTTGCAGTTTGGGTTCTCTAACTTGCAGGCGGGAGGATTTGGCTCGCGGCTTGGAACCGGATCAGTGCTACTATATCGAAAACGAGAATGTAGTTTGGGACAAAGAACAAATCGATCTCAATCAAGATCCGCCGCCAGATTTAGTTGTGGAAATTGACGTGACTAGCAGTTCGATCGATCGACTTTCTTTATATGCAAGTTTAGGCGTACCGGAAGTTTGGCGCTACGACGGAAATCGTTTAATAATTTATCAGTTGGAATCACAGGAATATGCAGAAAGAGATGTTTCTCCGACTTTTCCTTTTTTGTCGCAAGTTGAGATGCTGCGCTTTTTGGAATTGAGAAGGACTACAAAAGAAAATGCTTTAATTCGCTTGTTCCGGGAGTGGGTGAGGAGTCAAATTCAGTCAGGAGAATGAACGGGCGATTCACGATCGGGATGGCTGCGTTTGAAGCTCTTTGTAGCAACCGCAGATGAACGCTGACCGAAACCATCCAGGATACCCGCCACGCGATCGATCGGTCCAGAAATAAAAAACCTGTATCCGATGACACTTGCCGAACGTATTTATCTCGCGCAAGTCAATTCTAAAATCTAAAATCTAAAATCTAAAAGCGCGCAATCGATTGACTGACGCGGATGGATGACTCGGGCGAGTTCCTCAAATTTACCCCAATTTCGCCCTTGCATATCTTAAACCGTATCGCTAATGTTCTCCTCCATCTCAATTTTGATAGAGACGCAACGTCCTCAACAAGAGACCCAACGAGCCGATTGCCCGGCCGCAAAACTGCGATAATTAAATATTGACTCAGATACGATTTAGTAATTTTATTTGATCAGATAGCGAGGTTGACATGACCGAAATAAATCCCGATCGCACTGCTGGTACAATTGCGATCGACGTTTGCGCTCAATCAAACGGGCAGTATCTTTGTCAGATTTCGTCATCTCTGAGCGATCGCCCTGATGATACCATGAATTTTTACGGACAAACGAAAGAACACGCGATCGCGATCGCCCTGGAACATTTAGCCGACGAGTATCGCGAGAAAGCCGAAGAATCTCAGAATATAGATTCGCTTGCCGTGGAAATTTCAGATTCTGGAGAACCAATTAATAAATATTATCATGTGATTGTACACTACGAAGAAATTTCGGAAGCCGAATCTAAGTTTGAGGCAGTACACAATACAATGATAGGAAATACGATAGTTGAGAATGCCAGAATTGCAGCCATTGAGATTGCTCCAGATATCGAAATCGAGCCGTTAGAGCGATCGGGATATTGAACCATCGGGACTTAGGTGCAGATGGGCATCTTACCCTACGCATCAGCGAGCGAAACGTGAGTTTGAGGCGGCGATCGACTAGAAGCGATCGCATAATTTCAAATCCCCAAAATTTCTTTTCTATTACTCCCCCGCAAAATCTGCCCTAAACTTCTCCACAACTCGATTTAACTCCACCGAATGAGAGGCCTTAAATAAAATGCGATCGCCCTTTTCGACAAATCCCAACAACCGCTTTGCTAAATCTTCGCGGGAATTCTCCTTAATAATATCTTCTACCTCCACAAAAGGCAAACCCGCCGCACCCGCAGCCATCGCCGCCGCTTCCTCAAAATCAGCAAAAACAAATAAAGCATCAAGATGCAAATCTCGCGCCGCCGTTCCCACTTGTCGGTGAAATTCGATCGCCCTGTCGCCCAATTCCTTCATCGTCCCCAACACCGCAATCCGGCGCTTTCCAGGAGTATCTGCTAACAGTCTCAATGCCGCCAACATCGACTCCAAACCAGCATTGTAAGTCTCATCCAGAATCACAATATCCTGCGGCAAATCGTAGCGGCGCGCCCGTCCATCCGGTAGCTGCACAGACAAACCTTGCTTTAAAACTTCCCAATGAATACCTAACACTTTTCCTACCGCCAAAGCTGCCAAATAATTTACAGCATTGTGCCGTCCCGGCAGCGGCAGTGGCAACTCCACACCTTCTACAGACATTGTATCGCGATCGAGCAATTCTCCGCACAAATCCCCGCCTTCTAAACCGTAAGTTAAAGTTTTTCCCTGCCAAACTTGGGCCGCAGTTGCTATTAATCTGTCACAATCGTGATTGAGAATAGCAATGCTATCAGCAGGCATTTCGGCTAACAGTTCGCACTTAGCTTGGGCGATCGCCTCTTCCGAACCAAGTCGCCCGATATGTGCCGTTCCTACGTTAGTAATTACCGCCACAGTAGGACGCGCAATTTGCGACAGCAGCGCAATTTCGCCACTCCCGCGCATCCCCATTTCAATCACAGCATAATTGTGTGACGGTGAAAGCTCTAACAAAGTTTTTGGTACTCCAATTTCATTGTTGTAGTTATATTGAGTTTTAAGAACATTTCCCCTCGTTGACAACACCGCCGCAATTAACTCTTTAACAGTAGTTTTACCGACAGAACCAGTAACAGCAACTATAGGTATACTGAACTGGTCGCGCCACCAGGCTGCGATCGACTGATAAGCTTTTAAAGTATCGTCAACGCGCAACAGCGGAAAATTAGGCAATTCCTCCTGCCAATCTCGATCGACAATCGCTGCAATCGCACCCAAATCCCGGGCTTTTGCCACAAATTGATGACCGTCAAAATTGTCTCCCCGCAGCGCCAAAAATACTTCGCCACCCTCTAGAGTGCGCGTATCTGTGGCAATACCTGTCCCTAAAGCTGTCAAAACGCCCTCAGACACAGCAGGCAAAGGTACAGTTAAAATTTCAGCAATTTGGGGGATACTTACGCGACAAACCATAACCAGCACTCACATTTCAAATAATTATTTTCACAGCTAATTCTACCTCGCCCAACCTCAATTTTAACTAACAGCGGGCGGACGATCGAGGTCAATCCCGATCGTCCTAATACTAAATCGTCCGCCCACCAAGAAACGATCCTGTACTCACCCACAATCTTTACCAATATTTTACAAAGTCGATGGTGATTTAAGGCCTTGCTAATTACCAACAATTCATGTCATGCTGGTGGGGATAAATAGTTTAACTAAGCAAAAAATATCGATCGGCTTAAGCTGCTGACAGCTTCTACCCCTAAGCCTCATCCGGCGAGAAGCTCGGTTGACTCGATTATTGGGATTCATCGGTCAATTTATCAAGCTAATAGCGCTGAAAGCTACTGCCCCAGCCTCGGAGGGTTAACCACAGTGAACGACTACAATAGACAGACTTACGAAGAAGAACAGCTACTTTACAAGCACTGGCTGGAGTTGGTACAGCGAGAGCAGCCGGCTGAACTCATCAGCCGCTTTCGCACTTTGTTTATCCAGGGTATCGGATATCCCGATCGCTCCGTCGCCGAAGCACTCGAAAAAATAGCAGCCTCAAAACACGCCGAACAAGAATTTAAATACATTCTCAACCGCTGCTGCCATATCTTGATCAACCGCTGGCAAACTTACCCCGGCAAGCAAGCAGCCATCCCTGAATTGATCGCTCTGTTTGAAGAAGCGCCAAAAAAATTATTTGGATACAATCGATCGCGGGGGCGAGACTCTATCCCCAAATTAGTCAATCAATTTACTGAAAGCGAACAGTATATCACCCTCAAACGCTTAGCCCAAGTCATAACTCACTGCAATGAAGATACCAGCAACAGCAAAACCCCTGCTACCCTCGCCCTCGGAACCTTAATTCCCCGCTACCCTTACCTCTACAAACACTGCCTCCTCAGCGACGACAGCACCTACGAACAGCAAAAAATCATTAAAAAAATTCAAGCTCAAAAGCAGCAGCAATTTGAGATCGACCTCTCACAATATGTCGCCCACCAAGTGAGAAAAGCCCACATAGCGCGTCGGGAAACCTCCCTTTCCTTCGGCAGAAATATACAGCCTATAAAAAATCCGACCCTGTTGACCGACCCGGAACTATTCTTTGCCCTCAAGCAATTTGTCGGAAAAGTAGAAGGAGCCGATACCTACAGACAGCTAGCGGGTCGTTTCACGGCGAACGCCAGCACGCATCAGTCCTACCGCTCCTTTAAAGACGACTTGTACGAATACCTGATTTCTTCTGTCACCGATGAGCGCTACGGCAAACGCCTCTTTAACGAAAAACTGTATAAGCAACTACAAAATACCCTGCCCCACAGCGACGATCAGAAGTTCAACGAATTTTTAATGATCAGAACTTGCAGCCAGTTATTGAACTTTTTAGTAGTAGAGAGTCTTGTGCGGCCCAACCACTTTGTCTTCATTGACCTGATCTCAAACCTCGGACCCACCCAAACCACTGGTTTGCTACTGAAAATCGTACTAATTTGCGGCAAAGTCAAGCCCTACCTAGAAAAGCGGCTGGCAATTTTGTTCGGTCACTACGAATGCAGTACCCGAGAAGGCGTGGTGTGGTTAGTCAAAGCCTTGGAAAACGTGAACCTAGCTTTGAGTACCAACTTTGGCAAAGTGGATGTATCTTTCCTGCGGTGAGAGGCCGCGGCATAACTTTCTCAGCTTCGACAGCAGGCAAAACATCACACCGATCGACCGGGTTTCTGAATACCCTAAAAGTTTTACATTTAATTAGAACGACTTAATTAACTCCTAAAACCTACTCAAAAGACTCCATTCTATGTTAAAGTACCAAGTGTGAATCAGATTCAGTTGCAGGCTTTGTTCATTGCTACAGAATTGTCTAAAAACTTGCCCTTCTGTATCGGCAGGGGACTCTCCGAAACTGAAATCTTCGCACTGTCTAAATTTTGGAGTTATTCCTCATGTCGATATACGTCGGTAACTTATCCTACCAAGTTACCCAAGAAGACATCACCACCGTCTTCGCCGAATACGGAACCGTTAAGCGAGTACATCTACCTACCGACAGAGAAACCAGTCGCCCCCGGGGCTTCGGTTTTGTAGAAATGTCCACAGATGCAGAAGAAGATGCAGCCATTAGTGCTCTCGACGGAGCAGAGTGGATGGGTCGCGACCTCAAAGTTAACAAAGCTAAGCCCCGCGAAGATGAAGGCCGGGGTGGTGGCAACCGGGGTGGCGGCCCTGGAAAATTCGGTCGCGCAGGAGGGGGAGGCGGAGGAGGACGTTATTAATTTCCTCATTAGTTTGCTCCGATCGAGATTTGAGATTGGAGAGTTGAAATTGGCGATCGAGCTCAGCTAGCTCCGAACCTCTTTCGGCCGTTCCGAAAAACCTAATGCTCTTCAAATTTCCATATCTACCTGATTAAATATACCAAAAAGCCAAGGGCCTAACCCTTGGCTTTTTGGTATGAAAGCTGACGCTAGGAGTCTCAAACCGGTTGGGCGAATCCGTTGCAGTACCGTCATATCAAATCCGTTAGCATCGGAATAGTAAATTCGAGTTCACGGCGTTGACAGTTGACAGTTGACGCCGTGAACAGTGAACAGTCAACCGTCAACAGTCAACATCACCTGACGGTGTTACCGGAAATGATATCAGGTTCTAATCGTCAGGTTCGATGGTGCTGCTCAATCCGTGATTGTTGAGCGTTTCAGCGTAAAACTCAGCGTGTTCGAGAGCGCAAACAATCACCAATCCCATCCCGTTAGTGTGGGCTTCCATCATCACATTTACCGCCTGGGGCTGAGTCAGACTCGGTACAGTCGCCATCAAAGTCTGCACCACGTACTCCATAGGATTGAAATCATCATTGTGCAGCAGAACGCGGTAGCGCGGTGCAAGCTTGCGGACTGTTGAAGGCTTTTGAATAATTTCGACAGACACTAATCTATACCTCCTGACTTGTAAAATGTTAAAATTTGTCAACAATCTTGAGCCGGATTCCTGGGCTGTGCAAGAGTATGTCACTTTCAGCTATTTTATTGAAATCTGAAAATTCAGACAAGGCAGCCCCTTGGTCGATCGCGAGCTGTGAACCCAACACCAAACCGAGAGGGGGTGTCCTGGGACTGTAGCAACCACCTTCCTAGCGCCATAATATTAGAAAGGCCAGATCGGTTAAAAATAACAAACTACTACCTGTTGAGTCTCCAGAACTGAGGGAACCTTATATGAAACGCAAACCTAAATCCTACAACGACGACAGATTCAGCGGCGACCCATCCCGGGGAGATGAAGACTCCGGCTTCTTTGGCGGACAGTCGCGCCGCCAACCTCAGTCAGGCAAACCATCTTTCCTCAATTCCGCCACCCTGGGGATTTTAACAGCCGTCTTTATTCTGGGAATTGGGATTGGCATTGCTTTTAGCTCCACTGCTACAATTAGCCCAGAGAACGTAGCATCCCGCGAATTTATCGATCGCAGCGCCCCGAACCCCGAACTTTGCGTGCAGTATGGAGCCAGCGCGATGGTGACAGATATGCGCGCCTACGTCACCCTCAACCCTTTCAATGTCTACATTTCACAGCCGACTATGCGCCCCGGCTGCGTCCTTCGAACCAATAACTGGGCAATTCTAGAGCAAAGAAAACTCGTCAGCCAAGACCAAGTGCGCGATTGCAAAAATCGGATGAATACATTTGGCTTCACCGGTACCCTCGAAAGTGAACCCGACATCAACTGTATCTACCAAAACAACAGTGCCAAAAATTTGTTTATCAACCAGCCTGGTTCAGTGGCTCCATCCACAGATAATCAAAATTTCTAATTTTGATTGAGATCTCCCGCAATCTAAATTATATTTTTGGGCGGGCGGGACACCCCACAATCAAATTCATTGTTTGTGGAACAGACATCTTGCCTGTTCTTGAGGATGCTGCAAGATGGGTTAAACCTACTATTTGGGCAGGGGTTCACCAAAAGTGATAATCCGCTGTTTTGATGCAGCAGGACGGGGTACGGGAGCAAGAGGTATCCCCCGCCGTTCCTTGACTGCAACCCTGACTAAAGGCACTGTAATCGGTCGTATTTGGTCATTTTGGGTTGTTGGCTGGGAAGAATTACCATCGTAAGTTAGAGTGGCGCTCGGGGCGGGTGAGACAGGCTCTCGATCTGCCACTGAGTTGGGAGTTCTCACCGGTCTGGACTGCGGTACTCGTGTTGCTGACGGGGTTTGGGTTTGGGTTTGGGTAGTGTTGCCGGTCGAACTTGGTTCGATCGACGGAATCAGGACCCAGCGATTTGCTGTCCCGATCTTTTGGAATATAGTTCGATCGGCCCTCACAGCAAATCCGGGCGCCAAATCCACCACAATTCTCGCTTTCAAGCCTTCTATTTGACTGACTCCCACAGAACGCACCATGCCTTCTGGGTATAGCTGAGTTGCATCTATTCCGATCTCCGTATTGGGCAAATCCACAGCAATCTGACTGGGATTTAGCAGAGAATACTTGGGCGCCGTTCCCTCTGGGAGAGTAATTACTAGCTCATTTGTCGCCGGATCGAAGTGCCAACTTGTGAGTGTTGAAGCGTTTGCGTGTTGTGCGACCGGCACTGTCGCAACTGCGGCGGCGACTGCTAGACTCAGACTAAGTGACTCGATCGCAAACAATCCCGCTGGTAGAGAATTAACAGTCAATTTTTGTAAGTCTTCCCCAAATCTGGTGAGTAATTTTTTGTATGGCATGGCTGCTGGGTAAAATTTTTGATCGGAAATAGATTATGGATCGGAAAATTTTGCCTTCGGATGACGCTGAAAGTTTAACATTATTGCGATATGAAAAATTTAACTAAATGGAAAATATTGCGATCGCGCTTCGTTCTTAACAACAAGTGGTGTCAGGTTAGACAAGATGAAATAGAATTGCCAAGCGGACAAATTATAGACGACTTTTTTGTTAATATCCGACCCAATATCGCCCTCGTATTTGCCGCGACCGAGCAGCAAGAACTTGTATTAGTCCGCCAATACAGGCACGGAGTCGGCGAAATTTTGCTGGAACTGCCCGCCGGATCTTTCAACCCCGATCGAGAGAGCGGGAAATCGGCAGCCGCCAGAGAACTTGCCGAAGAAACGGGATATGTTGCTGAAGAAATTTTGGAACTAGCAACCTTATATGATAACCCCGTAAAAGACACCAATTCTATCTACCTTTACTTTGCTAAAAGTGTTAAGCTTGCCAGCCTAGTAAAATTAGATATTACAGAAGATATTGAAGTAGTTTTAATTCCTATTTCTGAAGTTTTGACCAAAATAACAAACAGAGAAATTTGTGTAGCAGGAAGCATTGCAGCTATTTTTTTAGGATTAGAATTTTTGAAAAAACAGCGGTAAGGTGCTGTGTGAATAGAACCCTACACGCTGTTTTTTGTGAGGCTTGTCTTAAGGAACCAGAGAAAGAAAATCGAGAGAAGTCAGAGGACGATCGGCACCAAAAACCCGAGCCAAAACCTCCC
>JAUBST010000011.1:90386-182009 GCA_036702215.1 Microcoleus sp. F6_B6 | reverse complement strand
CGACTCAATTTTCAACAAGGAATTCACGCTCTATCCCTTATCCAGAGTGCTTTGTAGCCCGGTTGTCACCCCTTGAGAAATTTCCTACATGGCGGTCTTTAGCATCAGTGTAAGCGGGATCGAAAACTGGAATTTTTGAGTTTTTATTCGGTAAACATTGTGGCGATCCTGAGTTTATTTTTCATAATATTTGCGGTTTAAACTATAAATATGTAACTCGATTGTTGGCATCAACTTGTATATATTTTAACTTTTGAAGTTGAGATATTATTCTTTCTTGTTCAGAATCAGAAATTCCGCCTTGAAATTGAAACATGGCGGCGATTGAATTCTTAAGTGAGCTTATTTTGGTGGGCTTTAACTTTATGAGCCTTTCAAAAACATATTCAACTACTTCCGAACTATTTAGAGGTTTCGAGAAGTCTTTCGGGTTCTCTTCAATTCGGTGTTGGGCGTTTTGAGTTTCCTCTTCTTTTCTGGCTAGCTGTATCAGCAGTTGCGCCAAACGCAACTTGTCCCTGTATCCAAGCTGCTCGCATAAGCCAGCTATCTCATCATAAGTCATCACAACTTTCATTTGAAACTTCTCATCACGGGATAACTGTCGCAGTTGAGCTAATTCAGGATTTGACATAAAACAACCTTGAATTCATTTTTCCATCTTACCACTGCCCCAAAGATTCGACTAAACCCTCCAACTCCTCTGCATCGATCGCAGCAAATTCGATAAACCCGATCGCCCCGCCGCCGATATCTACCTGCAACTCGTCAAAAAACACCAGTGTCCCAAATATACAGAAGGCATCGCCCCGCACCCTCACGGAACTCCAAATCTACTCGCAACTCTTAGACTGGGATAAACACCCCATCCTCATTTTCTGCGAAGATGCGATCGCCCCTACCCAAGGTTTTAGCCAAACTTTTCTGGATGCCCTCACACGCTTTGACACTACAATCTGCCTCATCACCGACTAATCCCATCCCATCATTCCCACTTTCTCACCTCAACACCCCCACCCGATCCAATCTATACTTACCTGGCTGCAACGCACCCTATTACAAAACTAGCCGATAAAAGTTAGTCTTCTGATTTGATATTACTCCCAGTAATTTTCCCAATCATCCTGAAAAGCTTGCTGCAATCTCTGCATATAAGCATCAGTCTTAATCTTCACCATCCACAGATTATTAGCATTGCCGCCTCCCTTGCACACAACACCTTCATCCACACCGTATTTCCCCTTGCGAAGATCGTCCATAAACTTGCCCGTCAGTTTGCCGCGATAAATCACTCGCGCAATATTTAATTTACCAAAATCCTCAATAAACCGATCGGGAACAACCATACCGCGATCGGTTCCCACATCAAAAAGCACCAATTGTTTGCGATCGTCCTTTTGGTGCATTCCCGCAAACGAGCTAGCACCAAAAAACTCTGTAAACACAGTAATTTCAGCACAGTGATACCGTTCGTTCTCTCGAAATATAGACTCTAACGGACTAGCAAAATCTCTCTTAAATATTTCAGGTGCTGCTTCTAAACCTGGATGTGCAGCATTAAATTCTGCAATTCCCATCTCATCCAAATCAAATCTACTGCGGCGCGTACCAAAAGCATACCAACCGAGTTCAAATTCCCAAACCCAATGCAAATTAGTGCCATCGTACTTCTCAAAAGCTATACATTGTTCGTTAGGGCAATTTTTACTATCTGGAATTTTGGGATATGCAAGCTGAATTCTTGTCATATAGAGGAAGGAAGAAGGAAGTTCGGCAACGAGCACTGTACAAGATGTAACGGATGTAACGGATGTCAGTCCGATGTCCGTCGGAAGAAGGAAGAAGGAAGAAGGAAAGGGTTTCTAACAGTTTTCCCCCTTCCCCTTCTTCTCTAAAAATCTCTCAATTGAGCAGTTTGAACTGCTACTTCTTTAATCTGGGCACCGCGCCGCACTTTCAGTTTCAGAATTTGACCGATTTTGCTGTTGTCCACCAAACTTTGCAACTGTTCGGCCTCAGTCACTGCCTCACCGTCAATTTGAACGATGACATCTCCCTTGCGAAGCCCTGCTTTCTCAGCAGGGGTGTTGGGCACAACTCGCATCACCAACACCCCCTGAACTTCCGGGACAATCAAAGGAGCATTGGGGTCAGAATTATTCTCTCTGGCCATTTCAGGAGTCAAAGCAATCATCTGAATGCCCAAAAACGGATGGCTGACTTCTTCTCCGTTGGCTAGCTGCGCGTAGATGGCCTTGGCTTTGTCGATCGGAATCGCAAAGCCAATACCCATTGCATCAGCTCGAATTGCCGTGTTGATGCCAATCACTTCTCCTCTGCTGTTTAACAGGGGGCCGCCGGAATTGCCGGGATTGATGGCGGCGTCGGTTTGAATGAAATCGAGCCGCTTGTCGGGAATGCCGACGGCTGCTGAAGAGCGTTTCAGGGTGCTGACAATTCCCAAGGTGACGGTGTTGTCAAATCCGAGGGGGTTGCCCACGGCGATCGCCCAATCTCCCACTTTCACCGCGTCGGAATCTCCTAGGGTTGCCACCGGCAGGTTTAATTGCTTGGTATTAATTTTGACAACTGCCAAATCAGTTACTTCGTCAGTACCTTGTACTTCTCCTGGAAATGTCCTGCCGTCGTTTAAGGTGACAGTCACTCGATCGGCTTTGTCAACTACGTGAGCGTTGGTTAAAACAATCCCGCTTTTGTCAATGATGAAGCCCGAACCTTGACCGCGCAAGCGTTCTTGTCTGGGGGTCAGGCTGCGTAAATCTTCTCCCAAAAATCTGCGGAAAAAGGGGTCTTCCATTAAGGGGTCGAGGTTGCGGCTGACAGTGCGCTCGGTATCAATGCGGACAACTGCCGGCCCGACTCGATCGACTGCCGCCGTCACAAAACTGCCGGTATCGCCCGGGAGTTCCGGGCTCCGCAGCGCTAACAGTTGCGGATTCGGGGGAGTGGCTGGGGAAGTCTGGAACTGTAAGTTGGGCGGATTTGTGAACGTCGCGGCTGCGGCGGGTGCAGCATTGATTGCTAACGCACTCAGGGCGATCGTCATTGCTAAAATTAGGGCGAACCAACGAGTACCGATTTGAGGTGCGGGGCGAAAAAACTTAAATAGTCGCATAGCGTCAATCTTTGTTAGTCTGGGTTAGTCTGGTAAAGGTGTGCGATCGTGCGGACTCAATAATCTGCGACTATGAAGATCCTAAATATATTTTGACAGTTACAATACATGAGTCACCAGCCCGCACCAACTCACCCTATTCTGAATTCTAACTTTAAAAAATTCCCTAGTAATGCCAGTTTCAAAAAAAGAATGCAACTCTACGCCCGTGGGCCCAACCATTACCAAATCACTCATTCCCAATCTAAAATCTAAAATCTAAAATCTAAAATGGTATAACCCCGATGATTCTATCTGAGACTTCTACTGACAAATCCTTGCCCTCAAATTCCCACCACCATCACGACGATAAATCAGCCCACCCTCACCATCACGATGAAGAATCGATGCGGCGGCTGGTAAATCGCTTGTCTCGGATTGAGGGACACGTCCGCGGCATTAAAACAATGGTGCAAGAAAACCGTCCCTGTCCCGAAGTTCTCGTGCAAGTTGCTGCGGTTCGAGGCGCGCTCGATCGCGTAGCGAGAATCATTCTTGACGAACACTTAACCGAGTGCATTGCCCGAGCTGCTAAAGAAGGTAATATCGATACGGAAATCGAAGAGTTGAAAGCGGCTTTGGATCGGTTTTTGCCTTAGCCGCTGCCAATTTTTAGATCCATATAACAAAACCTGCAAATTAGACAAAACTTGCAAGTTATGATTTTTGACCAATTTTTTAAGCATCTTTCAAAAACGCGGGAAAAGCATCTAATCTTCTCCCCCTCACCCCACCGCCACAACATCTAATTTATATGCTCTGCAGTTTATGATAGCGCGTTTAGTTAAAAAAGAATTAGTCTGATTTGTCGTGACGATGCAAGTCTTCAAAATCTTCACAGATTGACTGAAAACAATTAGATGAGCGGTGATTGATCCGACGCGGTACGAACAGTCTAGACTTTCGTCAGCTTGGCTTTGAGCTGGTATCTGACTGTTGCATAAACGGCTTTATAGGAAGCTTCAATGCTGTATTCCTGCTGCAACCACTCTTGAATTTCTCCATAGCTTTTAAAGCCTTTCTGGGGGTCGCTGAGGCGCATTGCCAAACTAGCGCGGGCCAGAGGAGGAATGGCCGGCTTGCGGCCGCCGCTGTGCTTTGTTTCGAGGAGTCCTTCGAGTCCGTCAGATCGGTACTTTCTCAGCCACCGCTGCACTGTAATTCGGTTGACTCCGATCGTCATTGCCAATTCTTTAACTGTCTTAACGTGACAAATTTTGAACAGGTAAAGTGCTTGAATTTTTTGAAAGCCGCTTGCTGTTTTTTGTTCAGTTAGCAGGTTTTTTAGTTCTTCAATTGTCTCTGTGATGCTAAGTTTACATACTCCAGCCATATCAATTACCTCACGATTCGCGCTCTACAATAGCTTTGTTTGAATTGACAAGGGAGCAAAATCCGCTCCTATCCTAAATGCTCGCCTTTTGTTTGCAATGAAGCAATACAAAAGCGATCTCATTAAACTTTTTCAGTGCGGGAGGCACTCTGACACTCAGAAACCGGGTTTTTTTAACCGAGAGCAAAGGCTGCAACGAAGTTTTTTAGTAAAAAACCCGGTTTCTGGATCGGTTTTTTATTTTACGGACAAGCGTCATTGCTAATACTGATGTCAGTTAACCGCTCGACTGCAATAGTGGAATTTTAAAAAATACCATTTATTCTCTTTTGGCTAAACATATATCATGGTTTTCGTGATATTTACTGCTAATTTTTGCGAAGGTATTGGCGATTTTTATTCATTAGTTGCTAGCAAACAGGCGAATGTCTGTACACCAGCGATCGCATTTTTATACAGACATTCCCCTACTCCCAGAAGTGCATTTCTGGCTTTCGCTGTGCCAAAAATCCTTAGATATCAGCACTCTCATCGGTCACAGCGGGCGCCGAGTGACGTTGCAACCGATTTTGACAGCAAGCGAGCAAGTATCTGTGAAACTACTGGCTTTATAGCCAATTGAGTAAAACACCACGAGGGTGGCATTGTCAATTTTTCAGCATTAAAGTATAAGTATCGGCTATTTTTGCCCCCTTGCTGTGATCGAAAGGGGAGATTCTATGTGATCCTACTAACATAGTTGTGTGATATGAGTCACATGGTTGCTCGGTAAACTCAACTAGCCACAAAAAGTTATGGGTTAGATTAGAGCGGACTTTCCAGGTAGAATCTTTGGGATTTAGTTAGGAAGTGCGATCGAACTTGTTGTTAAAATTTTTCAATATTAATTTGCAAGCAAAGGGAAAAGAGAATGCAGCTTTGTCCTTCACCCTCACCAAACCATCCAATTTATACTCAAACCTTGCAGATTGAGGGAAGTTTCACCCTGGGTGTGAATATTTCAGAATCTAAAATTGCAGAACATCCGGTGCAACCAGCTTGCTGACAGTATTCTTCATTTAAAAGGTGTAGAGAAGCCACAATGAACGTTGACGAACTGCTCAAGCTATATGCAATAGGAGAAAGAAATTTTAGCGGGGTATACCTGCACGAGGTCTACCTCTACGAAGCAGAATTGATTGGAGCCAATCTGTATGAAGCTGACCTGATTGGAGCCCATCTCAGCAAAGCCAAACTCAACAGAGTCAACTTTGGTAAAGCCAATTTGTGCAAGATTAATTTGAGCAAAGCAGACTTAGGTGGAGCCGACCTCACAGAAGCACTTTTACTTGAAGCTAACCTGAATCGAGCTGAGTTGATGGGAGCAAATCTCAGCAAAGCAGACTTGAGCGGAGCTTCCCTGATCCAAGCAACTTTAATTGGAGCCAACATATCTCGGGCAACACTCAGCCGTGCAGACTTGCACGGAGTAAATCTTTACGGAGTAAACTTGCGTAGGGCGGTGCTCACAGAATGCGATTTAATTGGCGCAAACTTGAGCAAAGTAGACCTTAGCGGAGCCGACTTAATGGGGGCGAGTCTAATTAGGGCAGACTTGACTGAAGCGATTTTAAGTGCGTCAGACTTAAGCGGAGCAAACCTGTTGGGAGCAAACCTTACAAAAGTTAACCTGAGCGGAGTATATCTTAAGGGTACAACGATGCCCGACGGCACGATTCACGACTAATTTATTTGTTAATTTTTATGGTTGCCGAGAACAGCGGCTAAAGGGTAATGAGCTTTTCATTACCCTAATTTATTGGTAGCGAAATCTTTATTTGACCGAAACCATCCAGGATACAAGCCCCAGGATTCATCCGTCCAGAAATAAAAAACCTGTATCCGATAAAAGAGCCGAACGTATTTATCTCGCGCAAGTCAATTCTTTAATCTAAAATCTCAAATCGCGCAATCGATTGACACTCAGGTAAGGCGGATAACTTCAATGTAGGGTGCTGATGGCGCACAGAACTCCTAGATACGGCAAGTCAAAAGATTTGTTGGGTGAACTTGTGTTATGGTGATTTTCAATTGCTTCGATAAAAGCTATTTTAGATTTAATATTTTGGATTTTGGACGGTTAAAATGAAACTCAGAATCCTCGCTGCTGCAACGCTGCTAAGCGCGATCGCCCCGATCGCTCCTGCTGCAGCCGAGAACATCCAACACACGCAACAATTACTAGCCACCCGACAGTGCCCCAACTGCGACCTCAGCAGTGCGGGCTTGGTTTTAGCCAACTTAACCGGAGCAAATCTCAAAGGTGCTGACTTGAGGTTGGCTAACCTCAGTCGAGCCAACCTCACCGGGGCTGACCTCAGCGGTGCCAACCTCAGCGGCACTAGCCTGTTTGGCGTCAACCTGACAGGCGCGAACCTCAGCGGTGCAAACCTCAGCGGTGCTGACTTGAGAAGTGCCTATCTGGGCGACGCCAATTTGCTCAATGCCAATTTAACTAACGCGCAACTCCTCGGAGTTAGAGGAATGCCAACCAATATCGGCACCGCTGAAGACTTCTACCGGTTGGGAGTGCTGGAAGCTCAAGCAGGAAACTACAGAAACGCCATTGATTATTACGATCGAGCCCTGAATCTGAAATCGGATTTAGCAGCCGTTTATTTTGCGCGCAGTATGTCTCGCGCTGACTTGGGAGACTTCGCCGGCGCGGCTCAAGACGCTGCAATCGCAAACCAACTGTTTGCCGCTCAAGGAAATCCCCAAGGTCAGGAATTGTCAAAGCAGTTAGCCGAAGCCATTGTGGCGCGCCAAAAGCCTACGGAACCCCGCACGGGGGGCGGTGGCAACTTTATGAGTCTTCTCGGTTCGATCGGTTCTGTGCTGGTGAAGCTAATCTTGCCTTAAAGACTTGTGAACGCCCCGATCCAACGACTTTTCATGCTGCGCCAACCCAAGCGATGCAGAGCGTTTCATAGAGGATGTTTGAAAAGTGGGGGTAGGGTGTAAAAAAACTCACAAGGCTTATGCTGAGATTTGAAGAAACCAGCACCTTGTGAGCGAATGACGTGCAGCATACCCTAATGATTTAACGAGGGAACAGTGGGAATTAATTGCCAACCTGTTTCCGACAGCCAAAACAGGTGGTCCTCCCCATACCACCGCTATATATGGAGTGATCGACGCCATCTTCTACGTATTATGTCAAGGATGTACATGGCGGGCATTACCCGGAGATTTTCCGGCTTCGTCAACAGTCTATGGATACTTCCGCAGGTGGCAAAAAGATGGCACTTGGCTGAAAGTACATGACAAGTTATACCAGTGGGTGAGAGTGGCTGCCGGAGGCGAACCCAGTCCATCAGAAGCGGCAGTTGAGAGTCAATCAGTTGAAACAGCCACCATGATTCATCAAGACGTAGGTTACGGGGCAGGTAAACAGATACATGGTCGCCAACGGCATCTGACGGGGGATATGTTAGGTCAGCGTCTTACGAGTTTTGGTTGCATCTGCTTCCGTGCCGGAACGTCTTGCGAGCAAAGCTTGTCCTCAAACAAGTGTTTGAAACCGGAAATCAGGTGAAGCGATTGCACAATACCATGCAGGATCGATGCAGGATACAGGGGGAAAATTTTCAACGCGCTTGTGATGGATATGTTTCGGTCGATTGTGGAGATTGTTTTGAGACCCTTGGAAAAAAAGGGTTTTGTCCAACTCCCAAAACGGTGGGTTGTCGAAAGAACTAATGGAATTGCTCAATTGGTGTCGTCGTCTCAGCAAAGATTATGAACGATTACCTGCAACCTCTGAGACTTTCATTTATATCGCCACGCTCCGTATCATGGTCAGGCGACTTGCATAATTTTTGACTCGCTTCTAGTTTTAAAACATCCTCTAATATCCTTAGTTATCAGAGCCATAATATATAGCCTTTCTCAAAAAGATGAGGTATGAATGACAGCTTATATAACCACTGAAACGTATAGGGCCCTTTCGGCCCAAATACGTCCGCGAATATGAGAGCTCGAACCGCTATACCTCTTGGAAAAATTGCTAGGTTTTCATCTGTAGCTGCGATACCTCAATATATGTAGCGTTCTCTCAGTTATTGTACTTACTCAAAATTACTTAGGAGTAATTACAATAACCGATCTTTGGCATTTTGCTACTTAAGTGTGTTTGCTAGATAGTGGCTAGAAGGAATTGCTAGAATTTAATTCGGCTTGCAGCGGCTTATTTGCAAAATTTAAGCATGACTATGCGATCGCCCTAATGGCTGTTGAGAACTTGTTTCAGAACACCCATAACAAAAAAAACCAGGACTTATATTAAATCCATTCGATCGCAAGATTACTTAAAATTCTTGCTGATGACAGGTGGGATTATTTAATCTATTTTTGGAGAAATTAACTCATCCTAATCTTGTTCTCATCCTCACGTATCTCAGTAATATTGCTGAGAGTTTTTACAAGAATTAATACATGAAAAAATTCGGAGTTTGGTGCGGGAAACGTGTCTTGCCCCACATCTTGCATCAATGGCATAAATAGGCTTTTGGAATTTTCCCACAACAAATACAGCAGTTTGCAATTGGATGAAATACAGGTAGGGACTCAGGTTTTGCCTGAATGCCTGCGCGAAATCTGTATCGCGCTCAACTGAAAACTTCAGTAGATTTACTTGAAGAATCGGGATAAGTGCTGACCCCCAAAGGAATTATTGAGAACGAGCCAACAACTCACTTACTATTTCGGCTTCTCAAATAGGGCTGGCGCACCAATCATGTAATGTTGCCGTCGTGGCTTTACACTATTGGTGCGCCAGTTATAGCGCCCGTCAATCGATTTTAGATTTTAGATTTTAGATTTTAGATTTTAGCTTGAAGAAAGCGACCCCACTGATAAATCCGGGGGCAGGCGCTCCGGATTCGGAGCTTTTTTCTCACTCCCTGAATCAATCCGGGGGCCCCGGATTAAATTGCTCGATCGTCAATTGCGGACTTAGGGAAGTGCGGCTGCGGTGAAAGTTATTCATCCATTCGCATCAGCTTGCGGTAAAACGTTTTAGAAAAATCGACGGTACGAGTTCGCTGAAAAGTCAGGAGAACCTCAATTAAGCAACTAACAAACTCAGAGCTTTGCATAGTCACTTCGTAGCTGAGTTCAGCATTGCCGTCAAACAACACCCGACAGCGGGTTAAGTCGATCGGCAGCGAGGAGATATTCCAACTAGCGACAAACGGCACGCTCTCCCCGCCGTCAATTTTTCTTGCCCCCTCCAAGGTTTTGAGCTTGTAAAGGCCAATAGCGTGCGGTAAAAACTTGCGCCTGGGCTCTTGACAGAAAGGCGCGTAGACTTTCACTTCTTTGTCATCGGCTGGCTTGAGTTGAGGAATAGACATATTTCCACCTCAGACAATTATTACTAACAGATAGTTTAGATCCCCAGAAAAAACTAGCAGATATTCCCGGTCGATCGCAAGCAAAAGTCAGTCGATTTTAGATTTTAGATTTTAGATTTTAGATTTACAGCACAAAAGATGAATCTGCCAGCAAGAAGGGGAGTTGAAAATTTGGGGTGGCGAACAAGTGAAGTCGGGAGGCTTGTATCCATTTGCGTGTAAAGTCAAATACTTTATGCAGTGCCGATTTACCAGGGCCGTACCAGCAACAGGTTCTCCTGCGGTGCCCTGCAAGCGCCTGCTTTCGACAAAAGCCCAGAAACTGATACAGTAGATGCTTATATCTAAAATCAAAAACTATTGGTGGTTGAATCAAGTAACCTATGCAGGAGAGTTCTTGGCCAGAAAACGACGCTCGCAGCGAGCTTAACTTGGACATCTCTGATTTAGCTCAAGAAGAGCTCGAGAGTTTGACCTCGCACTCGAAGCTCGGCAAAGTATTTGCTATACCAGACATTGGCGACAGGGTGTTTGACGCGGAAACAAAAGCAGAGCTCCCGGTTGCGGTGTCTGTGCCGGGAACTGCCTCTTTTCCTCAAAATCTGTACCGGGGACGCCGCGGAAAAGCTGCCGCAGTGCTGACTGCGATTTGGGCCGGCACGATCGCCCTGCACTTGCTGTCTTGGGGTGCGTGGGTAGTGTGGGGGCTGACGGGACTGCTGTGGATGCAAGCCTTTCGAGTTTTGTTTGCTTCCCCCAAGCCCGCACTGCCGCCTCTTGCCGATGAAAGTCGAGAGGATTGGCCTTACGTGTCGCTGCTGGTGGCGGCGAAAAATGAGGAAGCGGTGATTGCCCGATTCGTAGAATCCATCTGCAATGTAGATTATCCGATCGACCGCTACGAAGTTTGGGCGATCGACGATCACAGCAGCGACGCCACCCCGCTAGTATTGGAACAGCTAACCAAAAAGTACCCCCAGCTCAAAGTATTTCGCAGAGAAGCAAATGCCAGCGGCGGCAAGTCGGGAGCACTCAATCAAGTGTTGCCCCTGACTCGCGGGGAATTTGTCGGAATATTTGACGCCGACGCGACGGTAACGCCGGATTTGCTGCGCCGGGTGCTGCCGGTGTTCGATGGAGAAAAGGTAGGCGCTGTGCAAGTCAGAAAAGCCATCGCCAATGCTGCGGTAAATTTTTGGACTCGCGGCCAAGAAGCAGAAATGGCTCTCGACAGTTTTTTCCAGCAGCAGCGGATTGCGATCGGCGGCATTGGAGAATTGCGCGGTAACGGCCAATTCATGCGCCGCACCGCCTTGGAAAGCTGCGGAGGCTGGAACGAGGAGACGATTACCGACGACCTGGATTTGACGGTGAGGCTGCACCTAAACCGATGGGACATTGAATTTCTCGCTTTTCCCGCCGTGTCAGAAGAAGGAGTCACTAACGCTCGCGCTCTGTGGCATCAGCGCAATCGCTGGGCAGAAGGTGGCTATCAGCGTTATCTTGACTACTGGCGGCTAATTTTGCGGAACCGCATGGGAACTGGGAAAACTTGGGATTTATTTGGATTTTGGGTATCTCAATATCTCTTGCCTACAGTAGCCCTACCCGACTTTGTGATGTCAATTGCGCTGCGCCGGATGCCGATCGCCAGTCCCATAACTTTTATGACCCTGACATTGTCGGTGGTGGGAATGTTTGTCGGTTTGCGCCGCACTCGCAAAGAGACCAAATTTGACCTTAAAAGAGTTTTTGTCACCTTGCTGCAAACGCTGCGGGGTACTGTGTATATGTTCCACTGGCTGCTGGTAGGGACTGTGACGGCTCGGATTGCGGTACGGCCCAAGCGGCTCAAATGGGTCAAAACCGTCCATCAAGGCGCTGTTAATAGCATCAAGTAAACAATTCGCAGAAATATCTCGGCACAGTATCGCCGAACGTCCGAAGATTTTCTGAGACAAAAAAACACCAGCGCTCGCCAAATATCTTCCCGCTAGAGCCGACAGTAAAATTTGGCAATTCCGAGAAAAAAACACTTTGAAACAGCTTAGGTAATAGGTAATAGGCGAGCGGTAATAGCGAATAAGTAATCGGCAATACAAAAGTCTAAAATTAAAAGATAAAAGCGAGAATTTTTAACTTTTAACTTGACAAAAAACCAATTACTATCTATTAATTATGAATTGCCAATTAGGACGAATTGCTTGTTGCCAACTACCCGTCACCCGTAATTGATAATGGATTTGTTAGAGTACCAAGCTAAATCTTTATTTCGCCAGATGGCAATTCCGATTTTGCCGTCGCAGCGGATTGACAATCCCGCCGACCTCAAAGGACTGAAAATTCCTTACCCCGTTGTACTCAAATCGCAAGTGCGGGCTGGGGGACGGGGCCGGGCGGGCGGTATCAAGTTTGTGGAAAATACGATCGATGCAGTAGCAGCAGCCCAAACAATTTTTAATTTGCCGATCGAGAGTGAATATCCCCAAGTCCTGCTGGCAGAAGCAAAGTACAACGCCGACCGAGAATTGTACTTAGCGGTACTCCTAGACCCCGTAGCGCGCCGCCCCGTGCTTCTGGGCTCGAGCCAAGGAGGTATGGATGTCGAAGGGTCGATCGAGCAAATGCAGCAAGTTGCCGTAGATCAAGAATTTTCCCCATTCTACGCGAGGCGTCTCACGCTGAAAATGGGATTGCAGGGAGACTTGATTCAATCGGTGAGCACTATTGTCGAAAAAATGTACCGGCTGTTTGTCGAAAAAGATTTAGATTTAGTAGAAATCAATCCTCTCGGCATCAGTCCTACGGGAGAGGTAATGGCTTTAGACGGTAAAGTCACCGCCAACGACGATGCCTTGGGGCGACATCCAGATTTGGCCGCACTATCGGGGAAGAGGCAAAGCAGCGGGTTGGCACGGGAAAGAAAAAGTCCCCATGCCCCAGGCGATCGCTCCCATTCTCAGTCCAAGGTTCAGCAGTCGCCGGAGTTTGACCCCAAATCTAAATCCCCAATCTCGAATTCCGAATCCCTGCAATTAATTGAACTAGACGGGACTATCGCGATTTTGTGCAACGGAGTGGGCCTGACGATGGCAACTCTAGATGCTGTAACCCACCAAGGAGGAAAACCAGCTAATTTTGTGAATGTTGGTTCCCTAGACCGCTACTATGCAGCAAATGCCCTGCGCGATCGCGTGGATTTGGGTCTGGAGTTAGTCGCTCAGGATAAAAGCGTTAAGGTGATACTTGTAAATATTTTGGGCAGCGCCTCCAAGACCGAGGAAATAATCGCTGCAGTAGCCGGCTATTTGGAACGGAAAGCTCGCGCTAACCGCCACATCCAAGTTGTGCTGCGGCTGGTAGAGATCGATGCGGATGCTGTTAAAAAGCGTTTGGGACAGTTGCCCGTGCAGCTAGCTAGCACTTTGGATGAGGCCGCAGCCGCTTCTGTATCCTCCGCCAAGTAGCGGCAGCAGCAGTCGTGAGGCAAAAGACAAGAGTTATGCACAGACGAAGGCCTTCTGCTTTTTAAAGATCGAGTGTCAAGTGGGAAAAAATGAATTTAACTCCTGAAAGCAAAGTCCTAGTACAGGGCATTACAGACTCTCCCGCGTCCACCCGCGCCGCCCTGATGATGAAAGCATACGGCACCAATGTAGTCGCCGGTGTCAGTCCCGGTCGGGGGGGGCTGGAAGTGGAGGGAATTCCGATTTTTGATTTGGTAGAACAAGCAGTGGCGGCAGTGGGTCACGTTGACACTGCGGTAATTTTGGTAGATGCTTACTCGGTGCTCGATGCGGCTTTAGAAGCGATAGCCGGAGGAATTCGGCAAATCGCGATCGTCACTGGGGGAGTGCCTCCTCTGGATATGGTGCACCTAGTCAGAAAAGCAGAGGCCACCGAAACTTTGGTAATCGGGCCCAACAGTCCGGGGATTATTGTGCCCGACAAAGTGCTGCTGGGAACTCACCCCAAGGAATTTTACACTCCCGGCTCCGTGGGGGTAATCAGCCGCAGCAGCACTTTGACTTACGAAGTTGCTCTAGAACTGACGGAGGCCCGATTGGGACAGTCGATGGCGGTTTGTATTGGCTGCGACGCGATTGTCGGTTCTTCTTTTATGCAGTGGCTGCAACTTTTGGACGAAGACGACAGTACCGAAGCGATGGTTTTGGTGGGGGAAGTTGGCGGGTGGAGCGAACAAGCTGCTGCTTCTTACATCGCCTCGGCGATCGACAAACCCGTGGTTGCTTATCTGGCCGGCCGCTACGCTCCCAAGGGACCGTCTTTGGGCCACGCCGGCATCCTGATCAGTTCTCGGGCGGCTGCCCAGAAAGCCTTTGGAGTTACAGTCCCAAACAAAATGGCGGCCTTTGAAGAGGCGGAAATACCTGTGGCGGCTCGACCTTCAGAGATTCCTAAGTTGCTCAAAAAATTGCTAAAGAAAAATTGATTGCTTTGGGAGTTTTCAAAACAGTCCTAACTCTCTTGGGGTTGGGATAGGGGTAGGGCGGGGGCGGGTTGGATTTCAAAAGTGTCTGCAGAATGCCACAACAGCCGCTTCAACCCGCCTTGAGGACACATTTTGATTTTTTATGATTGTTTTTACCAAAGCCCTCTGACTGGCGTCACAGGCTGCGGTGCGGGTGCTGGCAAGGGGGCGGTGCGGCGCGGTGCGGGAGGCGGAGTTGTTGGCTGCACGCTGCGGCGAGGTGCGATCGGACTTTCGGTGCGAGTTGTTTCAGTTGTGCGATTTGTCGAGTTCGTCACATCTTGAAGCAGGCTTCGCAGAGTTCCGGCTATACTCTGAACTTTCTGGGCGGCGGTGCGAAGGCTGGCAACATCTACGTAAACCTCGTCGAGAGGATACTTTTTCAAGATTTCTAGCAGCGATACCTTACCGTCGTCCCCGGATGCTAGGATCACCGCTGCCCGCAAAGCTTTTCCGCTTTCTGTGCGGCGCTGAGTCCGAATTGCTTGACCGATGTCGTCAGTGATTTTTTCTCCTGGGGTGCTGTAAACTACCCTCGCCAGATTAGCAGGCTTTAAACCAATTTCTAAACCCATGAACCCCCGCAGTATTTGCGCGTCCATTTTGGAGAACCGGATAATTTGTTGGAGGGTTGGCGTCGTCGTGCCGTTTTTAGCAAAGTCTTCTAAGTCGCTGATATTGATGCCTTGTCTGAGGGGGCCAAATGTGAGGACAACTTTTTCGGCCCCTAATGCTCTACTGTTGCTAGATAATATGCTCCCGGTTGCTCCTAAAAGTAGGGCAATGCCGATCGGTGCAAATTTTGTTAATTTCATATTCACCGCTAGATTAATATTATTTTTTCGAGATTTGTACATTATAGATGCAGCAGTTATATTCTACAAGGTCGCCAGTGTAATTTGTGCCCGAGTCACACCGACAATCTCGACCGAGACTTTTTCTCGATCTTGACTTTAAGAATAAGTAAGGATCGTCAATTAAATAATTTCCCTTTTTTCTTGTGGGATGGGCCTGAAAGCCCGCCCAGAAAGGGCGGGCTTTCAGGCCCATCCCACAACAGTCATGAAAAGTGGATTTTATTTAATTCTCATCCCTAACCATATCTGCCGACCTATTTTTGATTCTCTTCATTCTGCCTTCTACCTTGTACATCAGAGTGCCTTCTACATCAGAGTGCCTTTTAGAAGTTATGTTGAAAACCAAGCGCAAATCCAAGAAATCCAAACACAAGCACAGCGAAAAAACAACAGCGCTAAGCAAAAAAGAAGTAGCTGCACAAAAACGCAAAATTTCCCAAAAGCGCAATGAAGTGGTGCAGGCGATCGCCATAAGCTGCTTAATCACCGTTGCTCTCAGCATTCCCCTGTTGTTCGTAGCCGGCCCTAAGATTGCTATTGCAGGAGGCGCAGCCGCAGCCATCTTGCTGCTTTCCTACAAATACCCCCGTCAAGCTTTGTGGACTTTTCTCATTTACCTGCCTTTCAGCGGTACAATTACTTACGCAATTGGCGGCGGGAATGCTGCATTTCAAGTAGCCAAAGATGCTTTCTACATACCAGCCCTCATCGCCCTAATTCAAAGCTGCAAAAAAAAACAGTTGCCCCTGTTCATTCCCAAACAAATGCTTTCTACCTTCAGCATTCTGTTGATGATGGCAATGCTGACTTTAATTTTTGTCAACGGGGAGATGCAGCTCAACCCTATGAAGGGCGACAAACCAATTCTGCAAGGAATTCTCGGCTTAAAAGTATTGATAGGTTACATACCGCTGATTGCTTGTACCTATTATCTGCTCCGCACTAAGAAGGATTTAGTATTTTTTAGTCGAATGCACGTCGTTTTGGCGATCGTTTGCTGCCTTCTCGGTTTGATTCAGTACCTGTTGCTGCAAAGTGGAAAGTGTGCGGGAACCAGAGGAATGATCGGAGCAGAATTATATAAAGCAACGCTGGAAGCTAGATGTTTTGTCGGCGGTTCCTTGGTGTTCAGTCCAGAAGTCAAGTTTGTCCGCTTGCCGGGAACTTTTGTCGCGCCTTGGCAGTGGGCGTGGTTTTTAATTTCTAATGCTTTTTTGACTTTTGCCTCTGCCTTTTGCGACCCTTCATTCTGGTGGCGAGTTATCGGTTTATTTGGCATGGCATTAGTATTTGCCAATGCAGTTATTTCCGGTCAAAGAGCTGCTTTAGTTATGGTTCCCGTTGCCACGGCAATCCTCCTAGTTCTCACCGGTCAATTAGTTAATTTCAAGCGATTTATTCCCATCGGTGCAGGACTGGCGATTCTGCTGTTTGTCGGTGCAGCAATTAACCCGGGAATTATCGAGCAGCGGTGGGAAAGTTTTGTTAGCCGCTGGAATGCTGCACCGCCCCAGCAGTTTCTTTTTAATCAGTTCGAGCAGAGCAACAATTTTATCATTGACAGACCCCTCGGTAGAGGTGTGGGGCGAGCGACTAATTCAACGCGAATATTTGGTGCCACGCAGCTAATTGAAACTTTTCAACCTAAGTTGATCTACGAACTCGGTTATCCGGGAATGATTGCTTTTCAAATCATGCTTTTACACTTAGCTTTTCTAACTTTTAGAGCTTATCGTTCTGTCAAAGACAAAAGTTTGCGGAGTTACGGAGCAAGTTTTTGGGTGTTTGTTGGATTTATTACGATCAATACTCAATACTATCCGCTAGATGTAGATCCAGTGTCCGTGTATTATTGGGTTTTAGCTGGGGCGATTTTAAAGTTGCCCAAAATTGATAAACAGGTGCAGGATGAAAAAAACCAGGAGGTTGAGTCAAATGAATTGCAAGTTCACCAGCCATTAAAAGAGAAAAAAATTATTGCATCTTCCCCAATTTGAAAATAGTTTTGAGTGTTGAGTTTGGTGTATTCTTTCTTGTTCGCTAACCCGCTTTCGCTGCGGGGGAATGCCAATATAGCCCGTCCTGCTGGGTTGATCTGTGCTAAAACCACCCCTACAGCATATTTTGGTTCTTAACTTTACTGCGGTTGCCAAACCGGATTGCTAGCATTCAAATCCCGATCGTTTGTCAATTTAGTTAATGCCGAACCGTCGCGATTAATTACATACAAATTGCTTTTTTCTCCTTCGGTTTCATTATATATAAAAGCGATTTGCTGGCTGTCAGTAGACCAAGCTAATTCTGAAATTCCCGACGGTTTTAGCCGAGGAGCTAGTTGATTTAGCTGGTTCCCGTCAGCATTGATTGTGTAGAGTTTTTGATTGTTGAACTCTCCGGCGACGAAGGCAATAAATTTGCCATCCGGCGACCACGAAAGTGCGTCGTAGTTTCTGGGTTTTTGGGTGAGGTTCTTGGCTGTCCCCCGGTTAATGTCGAGCAGGTAGATATCTTGATGTTTGCCGCCAAAATCGCCCGGTTTATTGTAATAGTAAGCAATGCGGCTGCTGTCGGGCGACCAAAATAGTTTGACGCTGTAAACCTCATGTTGCGGGTTGTTTGTCAAATTTTTGAGGTTGGTTCCATCGGCATTAATTGTGTAAATTTGCTGTTTCGGATAAGCGCCGAACAGGAAAGCAATTTTTGTGCGATCGGGCGACCAAACAAGTTGACCGCCGCCAGATATATATTCGCCGGGACTTTTAGTTAGTTTGGTCATTCCCGAACCGTCGGCATT
Organism: Microcoleus sp. F6_B6; assembly: GCA_036702215.1. Classification (GTDB taxonomy): domain Bacteria; phylum Cyanobacteriota; class Cyanobacteriia; order Cyanobacteriales; family Microcoleaceae; genus Microcoleus. The sequence goes on along the minus strand of JAUBST010000011.1, from coordinate 163,962 downwards.
CATTTTGTAGATATTTTTATCTTTGACAAATGCTACCTGCTGACCGTCTGGCGCAAGGTAAAATTGCGATGAAATTTCCGTTTTCAGTGGAACTCCTCCTACTTCCAAATTCCTAACTAATTTAGTTCCTCGAATGCCAGAAGTGTCGCTTGTATAAAGTGATTGGCTGCCGGGAGTATCCGAGGTAAAACCGTCGCAAGAACGGGCAAAAACAAGCTTCTGACTGTTGGAAAACCAAACTATTTCAAAATTAGCTGCTTTGCAAGCATCCCCAGCAAACTGTTTAGTTAGTCGAGAACCATCAGCATTGACTGTATAGATGTCGGTGTCTCCACTCACAAAAGCCAACTGCTGGCCGTTAGGCGACCAAACTAGGGTATAGCTAACATCTATATTTGGTGCAAGTTCGCGGCGGGAAGAACTGCTAGCATTGACTGCAAATAAACTGTTTCTCACCTCGCTGCCGCGCCTCTGGAGAGCGGAAAAGGCTAGTATCTTTGGTTTTTGGGCTGCGGTTGTGGGAGAGCTTTGAAGGCTCAAAAACAAGCTGATTGAGAGTGTTAGGGAGATGAGGGCGATCGCACTAAGTCGCAATAATTTCTTCAAAAGCATTTTGTCAATATCATCTCCTTAGTTTTAAATTTTCACAGTCTTCTGTCCTCATATCTCCGACTTCTTAAATTCCTGCGGGGATATGGCAAATTCTAACTCCAAGCTATTACCCGTGTCCACTTCGCAATGCTCGATTCAAAGTGTTTGTCTGTCGATATGCCGCGACAGCCTCAAACTCTGTTTAATTCTGCCAATAATTAGCTCGAACATTTTTTTGCGGGACGGATTCTTGCTGCTGGGCGGCATCCCTAACTCGCAACACATCAAGTTCAAGTCAGTTGCACTCATTGCCAACAATTTTTGCCTCACTTCTTCTTCATTACCATTCTTAGCTTGTAAGCGCAGTTCTTCATAAACTTCTAGAACATTTCTAGCCGATAAATTAGCAGGTTTATTAACATCAGCGCCCCCGGAAATATCCGAAGTTTTTGAGCCAGCAGAAATCACTCCCCGCTTGACTTGAGTCTCAAGCCGGGTTAATTTTCGAGCAACGTCCCGCAAGATTTCCTTAAGTTCGCCAATTTCCTCAACCAAGCCCGCGCTTTCTTGTTCTGAAGCAGCCAAAATTTCTTTTTTACTCATTTCAGATACTCCTCACACTCGCGCCATAGTTTTTCAAATTCTCTAACTAATTCTCGCGGCAGTTCCCCCTCGTTAATCGCCCGTTTTAGCCCGACGCTTTCCCGAATCGTCGATTCTAAAAATCTAACTTCTATGTTATTATCTTTTGATATCTCATCACAAAGTCTCTTTACTTCTCTCATGTAAAACTGAACTTCATTGGTCAGCAATCCTCCATAGATTTTGGCTTTATTCATAAACACTGCAATTTTGGGAAACGGATAAGGCTCAATCCGTTTCTGGAGCGAGTTTAAAACTAAACTCAATCCCCTAGAACCAAAATAATCGGGATTGACGGGAATCAATATTAAGTCGCAGCAAGAGAGTACGCTGTAGGTGAGGAGACTGAAGGAAGGCGAACAGTCAAAAAGCATCAAGTCGTATTTGGGGAGATTGGCAGAGTTGGCGATTTTGCCGATGAATCTGCGGATGAAGTCTTTAACACTTTTTCCCTCAAATCCATCGATATCCAACCAATACAATTCTTCAACTGAAGGGATAAAGTGCAACTGTTCGTCAATCTGATAAATGGTGTCGAAGCCAACGGGAAATTTAAAGTTCTGGCCGGCTTTTTTAAATACTTCTAGAGCGTCGTAAATTGTGAGTCTGTGCTTTAGAGATTGTTCGTACCACTTACCAAATTTGTCATCTAAATGACCGGTATTTTCGTTAAGTCCGATCGCCTCTGTGAGCGACATTTGCGGATCTAAGTCTAACATCAAGACTTCTCGGTCTGTTCCTTGGGATATAATATTTCCCAGACTCCAAGTGACGGTGGTCTTTCCGACACCGCCTTTGAAGTTGATTACGGCTATTGATTTAGGACTCATGGCTGGGTTTGTTTGGATTTTGCTCAATTTTTTATTAAAACATAACGATCGCCCAATTAGCGTTTGCTAAGTATTATTACTCCAATAATGGCGATCGCCTTGAGTAGGCGATCGCCAGATTAACTGGGAGTCTCTTTTTAGAAAAGAACGTCAGGAAACTTGAAAACGTGACTGGCAATATTCCGCACCTTTGCTAATGGAACAGGTAATCCAGTTACACTGTAGCCTCGATTTGGTACTACTTTCTGCGGGAGTTCTGGCTGTTGTTGCGAAACTAACAATCTGAATTTAAGTAGGTCGGTATAAAAAAACAAAGGCAAGTAAAGAAATGTTAATACCGATTTTAAAAAAGAATGCAAAAGTATTCTTGTTCCCCCCGATGCCTTGGGGGGGTTAGGGGGGGGCGAAGAGTGTTGCACGATTTTAGAAAAATGGTATAACAATTATAATTGGAACTGAATTTAAAGCGATTAGTTGTATAATTTCCTCGTTGCCCTCTCGCTTCAATTCCCTCCATTACTGCCCAGGCAATATCTAGTTCATCTTCAAACATTTGTCCGACCAGTTCATGATGTTTAAGTTGCTGCCATTCCCGTTCAATTTTATTAATTTCCGAACAGTATTTAGGTCAAAAGAAAATATACAATCCCTGGCTTTCCCACTGAGACCATTTTTGTTGGACATCCAGGGATTTGTGTAGGGGACCATTATCTTGAATTATCTCTCTAATCCGTCCAGTTAATTTCACGATCATGCCTCAGCTTGTTGTGCTTCATTTTCCATCATAGCGATATATTATTTGCTGCTAAAACGGACGACAGCCAACCCATACGCGCAACTGACACACGGTTGTAGCAAGCCTAAAATACTAAGTCTTCGCCCCCTTAGCTTCGTTTGCTCTAACCGTTTTGCGCTCCCATTGGGTAATACGTATATCCAGTGGGACTGCACAAGCAAAAACCTGATTTATCCAGATATTTCAGCTCAATTTCTCTCGCCGAGTAGTGCCAACTCCAACATATCTCAATCTGCCTGTTTTATCGAGCTTTGTAATGGGTCTTGCTTGTCTTTATGGCCGGGTCGGGTTCGTTTCCAAATAATCTTTTTTTTTGAGGATGCGTCTCAATCTATCAGGGCTTAATTTGACCCCACTTTCTTGTTCTAATTTTTGAGCAAGTTGACGACTATTATATCTGCGTGGTTCATTTCTGAGACATTCTTCTAGATTAAAAATGTATGATTCTTTCCATTTTGGTTTGACCCCTCTGCCTCTGGTTGACCATAATCCTGCCCAACCCATTTTCAACCACCTATGAATTACTTCTCTAACTGTTTGCTCTCTACAATTAAAATTAGCTGCTATCTCCTATACATAACATCCCTGGGAGTTTAATCTAATAATTTGTGCTGGATATTTTATTTTTTGAGGTACTGTTGTTGCTGTCCTTAATTCAAATAGTGTTCGGTCTTCTTCTTGATTGAGAAATACTCTTAAACGAGCGCCCATGTTTGTTTATTTTGTAAATTCAATCTTGAGTGTTTAGTTATCTTAACATGATTTGGTTTTTTTACGCCTACCTACTTATGTCCTTGATTAAATCAGGATTTTGACTCTGTTGTCACCCCGTCTGGCTGGGGGGTCGCCCTGCTGGCGGGTCGGTACATGGTCTGTCACCTACTCCCTGATGGTGATGCAAGATTTCTCGATCATTTTACACCACTTCTAAGGGCACCCCTACAGGTTTCTTTCACCCTCAACTCGCTATCTTTTCTGCTTTTCGCTCTTCTTCAGCAAGCCCTATTTAGTCGATGTCGCTGTCAAGAACTTATGCACCGCACTCTATTTCAGCAATTTCTTTAACTCCTTGCCCTGACGGGCGCCAACAGTATGTAGGGGCTGTACCTGTGAGAGTCAGCCCTACAGGTTTATTGCTAGATATACTGCGAACCTGTTGAATTGAAAGTTTTACCGCATTCGTGAGCGCATACGTCCAACCTTTTAGAACAGGAAAAACTTTTTGTGAGGTCTTCGCGAAACCAATCTCTGGCGATCGCTTCTTTTACAGATTGAGTTCTGAGAGAATTAAACCCCTTGCCGTACTGTTCAATTAAAGCCAGCATTTGCGGTCTGTAAGTGTGGTTATACACAGCGTATTTAGTATGGCTGACCCAACAGCAAGGCCAGAGTTCCGCTTCAAAACTGATGAAAATCTCTTTGGTGGCTTGAGTTTGACAGCTAATTTCTACATTTCGGTAGTAATTGTTTAGGCTACCAAATGTTTCTACAGCTTGGAGAAATTGGTCTCCCTGCGGATTTTTATATTGTTCCAACGATGGAGGTTGGAGTTCTTTGCTGGCTGGCTGTGATGGGGCAGAAGGAGTTGATTCTGGTGCTTGAGAGGTTTCGATAGCTATAGCTTGATACCAAGCATAATTTGCTTTTTCTGGTTGCCCCAACTGCGTCAACACTTTAGCTAAATTGCGATAAGCTCCGGCAAAATTGGGCTTAAGCTCGATCGCCTTTTGGTAATAAGCACTAGCTGGCTGCCACTGTTGCTGTTGAGCGTAAAGACTGCCGACATTAGCATAAACTTCTGGAAAATTAGGCTGAATTTTGAGGGCCTTGGCGTAGCAATCTGCTGCTGCTTGCATCTTCCCCAAACCTTGAACAGCATTGCCTAAAGTTTTCCAGGCTGCTGCAAAATTAGGTTGAATTTTTAGGGCTTTTTGGCTGGCTGCGATCGCATCTGATAGCTTTCCTTGTTTCAAACAGTCCTCAGCTTGTCGGTGCAACCCAACAGCGGTCTGTGTTTGATTCTCAGAGGCTGACGCATTAGTTGTTGCTGGTTGGTTGGGGCGATCGCTCTTAGCTTCCACCTGAGAATTTTCTGCCTTCTGGGGCTGTTGATTGGCGGACTCTTTATCGTAAATCTCTTTCGCCACAAAACGAGAGGTAGCTTTCGGTACAAACTCGACAAATCCTAGTTGTCGGGCTAAATCCCGCGCTGCTTCTACTTGGTGCTGGTTGTGTTCAAATATCAAGTAATGCCATACAGCTTTTCCGCCAGCTTGGATAAAGGCATTAACCGACTGCATTATCCTGTCCCAGTTGGTATTTTGGCGGTAGATGCTGTTAGTATCGGCCAACCCGTCGATACTAAAAATTACGCGGTCGTTTTCTCCTGTCATCGCCTTGGCCAGGGCTTGCCACCAGTCGGGATTGCGTCCGCTACCGTTGGTGTACAGGGAGATATGAGGAACTCCCATGCGGTGCAAATATTCGATCGCCGGAATTGTGGTATTGCTAGTCATAGCATCGCCGTAGTTGCCGCACATATACACCAAATCCAACTGAGAGCAAAACTCTTGTGGGAAAATTCTCTCAATATCCTCCATCTTTAATTCTGCCCCCGGCAAAATCGGGTTGCCGGTGCGGGGACACTGGGGGCAAGCTGCATTGCACCTGGAGGTAATTTCTACGCTGACTCTTCTGATATCTTCATATTTTAAGTACATGAGTTTTCCCCAATTAATTTGTAATTAATATTGAAATCGCGATCGACACAATTAGATAACAAGAGCTTTGATTGAGTGATTAAAAATTAAAATTATACCTTATGTCGGCAGGCGGCGAACATAATATAAGTTTTTTAAATGAGGGACATAGGACGCAATGAGAACTATCTAGGTGGTAAATCTTAATTAAAAACCGCGGCAGGATGTCGATCGAGCCGCGGTTTTTTTAAGCTACAGTTTCAATTAATCGCGGCTGTTGATAGCAATCAGCAGGCGCAGAATGAAAATGAACAAGTTGATGTAGGTCAAGTACATCGACAGAGCAGCGGGCAAATACTGGTCGTCGCGGTAGCTGCGGGGTAATATGTAAAAATCGACGATCGCAGCGCCGGCGAACAGAAATACGCCAATGCCGGAAATGCCAATTTCCAACCAAGTTGGGGTGTAGATGCCAAATAGAGACAGCAGAAACTGACCGCCAACGACGACTAACAAAGCAATCACACCTAAACTGATAGTTTTGGTGAGGGCCATGCCGTCTTGTTCAGAAAGGTTGGAGCCAATTTGGCGGGCGGCGATAAAGGTAATGCCGCAGCCGAGGGCGGCAAAAGCGATGCCGGAGATGCCGACGCCTTGGGTTCTGAGGGCTGTAAATACCAATCCGCTGAGGGTGTACCCCGAAAGCAGGCTGTAGGTTGCCAGCAGGGGCAAAGCGGTGTTTTTGTTGCCTTGTTCGGCGGCACCGCGGGCGACGAAGAACAGAATTAATTCTACGACGATCGCGGCGATGAAGGTGGGAAAGAAGATATCGGGATAGTTGCGGATCACTCCCAGGCCGCCGTACGTACCGACAGCAGTTAAGACAAGTCCGCCGCCCACGAAGGGGAGAGCGTTGGAGATGACGTTCGGGCCTACTAGCGCGTGGTTTTTGGCCTCGCGCACGGCTTCGCGGAAATTGCTAGTGTTACTCACGAGGATTTACCTAATTTTGGCTGAGAATTGCTATCTATCATTTTGACAGCTTTACACTTTGTTTGCACAATCTGAAAGAGTTTAAAGATTTGATAAAGAACGGGGGTGAAATCACTTCCAAGCAGGACTCTATTGTTTATAATAGACGGCGTACAGGTCTGTGCCGTGTCGCCCTCTCGCACCGTTGCGCCTCGCGGCAAAGCTATAACTGAGTTTAAAGGGTCTGCGCTATTTGCGGTCAGGGGCCAGCTTAAGGTGGATCGAATCGCAGATAGCTCAAGTCAATCAATTTTGGATGGGGGATTTACGATTGGGGATTAACGAGTCTATGCTAGAGGCAGGGGCCACAGTTGATTTTAGGTTTTTGATTTGCGAGTTAGTTGAAACTAGGCACCAGAAACTTCAATAATATAAAATCTAAAATCTAAAATCTAAAATCTAAAATCTAAAATCTAAAATTGGTTGCGTTATATTGATAAGGTAGCTCAGACAGAGGATACCCTGAAAAATAATGAATAGATCGAATGCTATCGACAAACTGCTAAATTAGGTAATGTCCAATGCCCACATTTTTTGAGCGTAAATTATTGCCACCTACAGCCGGAATTTTATTGGCTGTCGCCACCGTTATTTCCGGCGGTCAAGCTGCCGTTGCAGCTAATTTCCGAGCCGTTTCTACCGGTACTTCAGGGCAGGGTTCAGAATATTTGCTCCTGGCTCAGAATAGCGGTCAACTCCCCCAAGGTACAACTTCTTCTCCAAGCCAGAACCGGGCAACGGTAAGCCGGGAGCCTCTGCCCGCAAGAATTCCCGAGCCTTCGACGGTGCTTGGGTTGGGTTTAGTGGCGGGTTCGCTGGTGCTGAGTCGCCGGAGAGTGAGAGTTAAAAATTAGACTTTTGGAAAAAAGTCTAATTTTTGGATTTTTAATCGCAGATAAACGCAGATAAATGCGGGTATCAGGATTTTAGCCGATCGCGTCGCGCAGAGCATTTTTAGTCATAGCTGCGATCGACTGTTCGCTAGCTTTGGGCAAGTGATAGTATTTCCCTCCAGAAGTCTTGGCCAATTCCTTCGCAAAGCCAGTCGAAATAAACTTGCTCTCGGTATCAATCACCAGCAACTGCATTCCCAACCCGCGAATTTTGGCAGCAATTTCTAACAATTCCTGCTTAATATCAGGCTTTTCTCCATCTACAATCGGTTCGCCCAAAGAACGAGCCAAAGGAATATTACCGCGTCCGTCGGTAATGGCGACAATCGCAACTTGACCGATATCTCCAGACTGCCGCGCGTTGACTCCCACGCGCACGGCTTGAGTCAAACCGTGGGCCAGGGGGGAACCGCCGCCGCAGGGGAGTCTTTCCAAACGCTTGCGGGCCAAGGCTATGGAACGAGTCGGCGGTAGCAGCACTTCTGCTTGTTCTCCGCGAAAGGGAATGAGAGCAACTTGGTCGCGGCTTTGATAAGCTTCTGTGAGTAGCTGCATGACTGCACCTTTGGCCGACTGCATCCGGTTGAGGGCCATCGAACCGGAGGCATCGACGACAAAGACGACTAAAGCTCCAGCTTGTCTGGCCAAGCGCTTCGCCCGAATGTCTCCCTGTTCGACAAATACACGGCGCTCAACCCCCCCTTGCCCCCCTTTGCTAAGGGGGGTTTGGGGGGGGTGAGCATTCCTGTCGCGGCGGGCTTTTTGGTAGGGTGCGGCGGCTCTGAGGGTGGCGTCAACGGCGATGCGGCGGACGGGGCCTTTGGGCAATACTGGCTTGACGTAACGGCCTCTATCTTCGGAGAAAATGGTGCTTCTGCTGCCCGATTTGCCTTGGCGGTTGGCATTTTGGGCGAAAAACAGCACGCTGGGGTCGAGAATTACGCCTTCGGGGTCGAACAGAAATTCTTCGGGAATGCTGGTTTCTTCTTGTTCTTCTGGAGGTTCGTCTTCTTTGTCTTCTTCTTCCTCGTCTTCTTCTTGTTCTTGTTCCGATTGTTCTGGTGGCGGTGGCGGTGGCGGGGGAGGAGGAGGGTTTTCGTCTGGGGGAGTTTGGATGATGGTGGCGCGGGGTACGATGACTAATTCTACGGCGCGGCGCAGGTCTTCGGCGTTCACTTCTGTGCGTCCCTCCATCGCTGCTGCCGCTTTGGCGACGCGGACTGCGAATATTTCGGCGCGGTGTCCTTGAACGCCACCCCGGATGGCTTCTTCTACTAGGTAGGCAATTTGTTCGCGTTTAATGCTGACATCTTTGAGCCATTCTCTGGCTAGAATGATTTGGGTTTTGAGGTTGTCGGTGTCTTCGCTGTATTGATTGAGAAATTCTTGGGGCGAGCTGGAGTAGGATAAAGCTTGTTCTACTGCATAGACTCTTTGTTCTAGTTCGAGGGCTGCGTCTGCTGAAAGTACGATCGCGATGCGATCGAGCAAATGTTCTCTGAGCGGCCCTTCTTCGGGATTGTAGGTGGCGATAAATAGAGGTTTGCAGGGGTGTTGGAAGCTAATGCCTTCGCGCTCTATTTGGTTGCGTCCTTCGGTTAATACTGTTAGCAATTGGTTGGAAATATTGTCATCTAGGAGGTTAATTTCGTCTACATAAAGTACGCCTCGATTTGCTTGGGCTAAGAGTCCTGGTTGAAATACGGTTTGACCGGATTTTACTGATTTCTCAACATCGACGGAACCTAAAAGTCTGTCTTCGGTGACACCCAAAGGAATTTGAATGAATGGTGTGGTAATTATTTCTGTATTTGGGAAATTACTATCGGTGGTGTGGGCATCTTGCCCGCTATTTTCTGATAACAAGCTTGATTCCTGTTCGGCAATAATTTCATGAGGTTCGGCGTTGCAAAAAGAATCTTTAACAATTTCAATGGGTGGCAGTAAGGAGTGCAAGGCGCGGGCCATTACTGATTTTGCTGTCCCGCGGCGGCCTGCGATCGCAACTCCTCCCAATCCGGGATCGACTGCTGCTAACAGCAGGGCTAATTTGATTGCTTCTTGCCCGACAACGGCGGTGAGGGGAAAGGCTGTGGTGGAAGGGCTAAGGTTGGCTGCGGGCATAGGATTTTCGGATTTAAAAATTTGAACTTAATGTTTAGCTTACTTCTTGGAGTATTTTAACTTCTTGCGGCAGAATGACGGTAAAAGTTGAGCCGACTCCTATTTCTGATACTAACTCGATTTTGCCTTGCAGCAGGGTGACGAGCCGCGATACTATTGCTAATCCCAGGCCGGTGCTTTCGGTAGGAAATAGCTGTTTGCCGGCTTCTCCTGCTTGAAAGAAGGGGTCAAAGATGCGGTTTGTATCTTCGGGGGCGATGCCAATGCCGGTATCTGTAATTGCGATCGCCCAATTTCCTTCTCCAGCAGGGTAGCAACTTAATTCGATGCTACCAGATTCTGTATAGCGAATGGCATTACTCAGCAGGTTGATCAGAATTTGTTGCAGCCGCCCAGAGTCGGAGATTACTTGTGTTGGGCCGCCGTCGCTGGTAACAGCGAGCTTTAGTCCTTTAGCATCAGCAATTGGCTGCATGATTTCTACTACGGTGTTAATTAACGATCGTACATTAGTTCGCTGCAGGTGAAGTTTAATTTTTCCGGCGTCGGCGCGAGAAAGTTCTAGTGCGTCGTTAATCAGGCGCAGCAACTGTCGGCCGTTACGCAATACTCGCTCGATGTGTTCGATGCCGGGGAGGGTATCTTTGATTTCAGCTTGCCATTTTTCTTTTCGCAAAAACAGTTCCGAATAACCGATTATTGAGTTGAGAGGAGTTTTGAGTTCGTGAGCTAAATGGTAGACGTTTTCTTGATTGACGCTGACGAGGCGAGAGAGTTCTTGATTTGTGAGTTGTAGTTGAGATTGGATTTGTTGAAGTTCCCGCAGCCTTTGAGCGACGTAGCTGTTGAAACACTGGGCAATGGCTTCGTCTACTACGGCATCTATGAGTCGAAAAGCTCTGAATACTTCTGTTGTGGTTCCTGCTAGCAATTCTGCTTCTAATTGGGAGAATATTACTTGACGCAATAAATGGTATTCGCGGGCTACTTCTGCGGCGTCGTAGCCTTGTTCTGCCCTGAGAAATCCGTGATCTAAACTGGCTTCAATTATTAGTTTTATTTCGCTGTGTTGATATTGGGAAAGCACTGTTGCCATCGCCGCCAGCAGGTGAGGTATGTGATTTTCGATTGCTGAGTGCGGTAAGGCATCAGCACTTTCAATGTTCCGATCCTGACGAACTGCTTCAATCCAGTTTTTGAGGATAGTATCGGTTTTGTCGGCGAGCACTTGGCTGTAGTCCATGATGTCTGCGTGGGGGTTGAGTTTGGCAGATATTGCCCATGCTTAATTGTAGTTGAGCGATCGCCAGATTGCCATATCAAACTTCGGGCGATCGCGACCCTGCCAAAAGAAGTAGTTTTGAGGTGATTTTTTCCCAGTGCCGCATCTCTCTAGGGGTCGATCCCAGCTTGTTGCTAGGATAATCATCCGTTCAACCTATTGACATAAGACCCAGAAAGTAGTAGATTGCCTCACACTAATAGTTTTTAATTTTAATTTTTAATTTTTTCAGGGGACTAAATGGAAAACGTGCAAGCTGTAATTGCTGCAACAACATTTATATGTGTAATTTTCTTAATAATTACAGAATGGATACACCTCACAGTTGCGGCATTTCTGGGAGCGGTGATTCTGGTTTTTACCCACGTGATGACGTTAAACAACGCGATCGAATATATCGGTCGCAGTCACGCCACGCTGGGGTTATTCTTCGGAGTCATGGTAATGGTGAGAGCCTTTGAGCCTACCAAAGTATTCGACTACTTGGCAACTCAAATGGTGCTTTTGGCGAAAGGCAAAGGCAAAAATCTCTTGCTGGGTATTGTCGGAATTACTACGCCAATTTGTGCAGTTTTGCCCAATGCCACGACAGTCATGCTGCTAGCACCATTAATTCCGCCAATGGCAGAAGAAGTCGGTGTAGATTTTGTGCCGCTGCTAATTTTAATGGTATTTGTGGCTAACAGTTCGGGACTGCTGACAATCGTAGGCGATCCGGCGACATTCATTGTCGGGGATGCTATTAACATGAGCTTTGCAGATTACCTGGTAAAGTTAAGTTTGGGCGGGGCGATCGCATTAGGAGTGATAGTAGTTATTCTGCCGTGGCTGTTCCGCGAAATTTGGCACAAAAACTTAGACGATTTGGAACATTTGCCCCACCCAAAAATCAATCACCCCCGAGTTTTAGCAGTAGGCGGCTTAATTATAGCTTTCGTGCTGACATTTTTTGTAATAGGAGAGTCTCTGCCCGTGCCTATTTCACCGGCAGCCGTTGCTTTGTTGGGGGCTGCTTTGGCAATGCTTTTAGCTCACCATTCCCAAATAGACTCTGTTAATAATATTTTGCGGGATTTAGATTGGAGCACGCTGCTATTTTTTATGTCTATCTTTGTGCTGATTGGCGGTTTGGAAAAAACCGGAGTTATCGCCAATATATCTGGAATATTAGCAGTGATTTTAGGTAAGAATATTTTTCTGGGTTCTTTAGCTTTGTTATTTTTTGTGGGTTTGATGTCGAGCGTGGTGCCAAATATTCCGCTGGTAGTGGCGATGGTGCCGCTGCTAAAACAGTATGTTGTCAATGTCGGGCTCGCACCCGCAGAAGTGCTGGCGCCGGATTTTGCAGGCCAGTTTCCACCTGCTGTGCTGCCGCTTTTTTATGCGATGATGTACGGAGCAACTTTAGGCGGCAATGGCACTTTGGTAGGAGCTTCTTCTAATATAGTGGCTGCAGGAATTTCCGAGCAGCACGGGCGCCGGATTTCTTTTCAAACTTTTCTGCATTACGGGCTTCCTGTGATGGCGCTGCAATTAATAAGTGCGGCTGTTTATGTAACGATTCGGTTTCTGATTTGAAGGAAGAGGGAAGAGGGAAGAAAAATTGGTTGGTAATAATAAAGCATCTAAAATCCATCCACTTCTAAGGGGAAAATTACAGTGAAGGAGGAGCCAACTCCCACTTGAGAAACTACTTCTATTTTACCTTGCAAGAGGTTGACTAATCGAGCGACAATTGCTAGCCCTAAGCCGGTACTGTCAGGAATGCCAGAACTCAGGGAGTTGTCGGCTCGAAAATAAGGTTGAAAAATACGATCGCAGTCTTCAGGAGCAATGCCAATTCCTGTATCTGAGACAGTTACTGTCCAATATTTATCTGGCAAAAGTTCGCTTTTTATGGTAACAGTACCGGCTGTGGTGTAGCGAATGGCGTTGCTGGTTAAGTTTGTGATAATTTGCTGCAAGCGCAAGCAATCAGTCACCACTCGCTCGTCTGAGAGATGGCACTCAACAGCTATCTCTAAACCTTTGGCTGTCGCTAAAGGCTCGATGATTTCGACAACAGTGGCGAGTACATCTGGCAGTCTGATTGCAGCTAGCTGTAACTTGATCTGTCCGGCTTCGTACCGCGAAATTTCCAGAGTATCGTTGATTAATCTCAGCAACAGCCTGCCGCTGGTGAGGACTCTATCAATATGTCCTATATTGGGAACAGAACCTTTAATTTCGGAATAGTTTTGTTGCTGACGCAAAAACAAATCTGAGTAGCCGATAATAGAGGTGAGGGGAGTTTTTAATTCGTGAGCTAAGTGAGATAGGTTCTCTTGATTGGCGCGAACTAAGCGAGTTAGTTCTTGATTTGTAAGTTGCAATTGGTTTTGCAAATCCTTTAGTTCTTGGAATCTTTCCTGGGTAAAGGTTTGGAAACATTTAGCAATTACTTCGTCGAGGGCTGTGTCAATTAAGCGGTAAGCTCTGCTGATTTCGGTGGCAGAGGCTTTTAACAATTCTGGCTCTAAAGCCTCGAAAATTACCCAGCGCAGCAAGCGGTATTCCCGCGCAATTTCTTCGGCGTCGTAGCCTTGTTTTGCCCTGAGAGTTCCGTGTTCTAAACTTTTTTCTACGAGTGTGCGAATGTCGCTCTCTTGGGATTGGGAAAGCATGGTTACGATCGCGTGCAGTACCATTGGAACGCTGTCCCGCACGCCATTGTAGGTGAGTTCCTTAGCGGTTTCGAGTTGGTCGTCGGAGCGTACAGCTTCGATCCAGTTTTGTATAATTATGTCGATCCGATCTTGCAGCGCGAGGCTAAAGTCTCTCATGGCTCAAGTAGAGAAATAAGTGGGCGATCGCATTTTATATCTCTAGGTTAGTTTAATAATTAACTTTTTGAATTTTCTGTCAATTTTTGAGCTTTGCCGCTCGCCAATGGCTACTCCTAAAGACATATTGACAAAATGAAATGCTCGTGCTACATTGAATGAAAATTGGCTTAAAAAGTCAAGCCTAATCCAGCACTGCGCGATCGAACTAAGCGTGTGGCTGGAGCGGAGGAACCAATTTTCGGGGCTAATTTCTACAAAATTAAAAAGAAAAGTTAACAATTGCCAAGTTTGAGTGAGTGTAATTTTTAACTTTTAATTATGTAGAGAAGGACATCTCTCAGTCCTAGCCCGTCAGCTAACTTCGCAGGCATTGAGAAGAGACTGAAAAGCCAAATTTCTGAACAAGATACTTTGGCTTCGTCAGTGTCTCAGGTTGGTATTGTTCAAGATTCTTGTACCTGCCCTGACTCTGAAGGAGATTGAAATGTTCATACAGCTTAATTTATCTGCGATCGCACTTGCAGGAGTTGCAGCGTGGAAGCGGGTCAAACCCGTTGTCATCCGAGATACTGTTTTGTTACCTGCTGCTGGTTTTTTGGGAATTATTAGCCTGTGGTGGATTGTTGCCAGCTTCAACAGCGATTTGATTCCCACTCCGTATCAGGCGTTAATCGCTAATTTAGATTACATATTCCATCCATTTTACCAGCGCGGGCCTGGAGATTTAGGCATTGGCTGGCTGCTGCTAGCGAGTTTGCGGCGGGTGTTGATAGGATTTTTCCTGGGTGCAGCAGTTGCAATTCCCGTGGGATTTACGATCGGGATGTCGAAACCGGCAATGATGGCGCTCAATCCGCTGATTCAAATCTTCAAACCGGTGTCGCCGCTAGCTTGGCTGCCCATAGCTTTATCGATTTTTAATTTAGCAGAACCCTCAGCAATTTTTGTCATATTCATCACCTCTTTGTGGCCGACAATTATCAACACAGCTTTGGGAGTTTCTAGCGTTTCCCAGGATTATCTAGATGTGGCGCGAGTCTTGGAAATGCCGCAATGGAGGCGAATTACCAAGATAATTTTGCCGGCGAGTTTGCCATACATTTTTACAGGTTTGCGGATTAGTTTGGGAATTGCTTGGCTGGTGATTGTGGCGGTGGAAATGCTGACAGGCGGTGTGGGAATCGGCTTTTTTGTCTGGGATGAATGGAGCCGTTTGAACCTGAGTTCGGTATTTTTAGCGGTGTTTGTAATTGGCTTAACTGGACTGTTGCTAGACGCGGCAGTTGACAAAGTTCAGGAATTGGTAACGCATCGATCGGTCATTAATCATTAGTCATTAGTCATTAGTCAGTAGTCATCAGTCATTAGTCAGCAGCGAACAGTTAACTATCAACTGTCAACTGTAAGGTGCGTCGCTCATGGATGGTCGATTTTTGTTTGTGATGGTTGGTGGCGACGCACCCTACAACTACAACTTCAAATCTAAAATCTAAAATCTAAAATCTAAAATTGTATGAGTGACAAGTTTTCCAATGAATGGAAGCGCCGAGAGTTTTTGCAAGGAATGGGCTCGGCGGCGGCGGGAATGGCTTTATCTGGTTGTGGAATTAGCGCGGATCGATCGGCAAAAGGACTCACTGAAGAAGCCGAAGCGGTAAAGCCGGTTGTCGATTCCCGAACCTTAGAAAAACCAAATTTAACCGTAGGATACGTGCCGGTTAACGATTGCGCGCCATTTGCGATCGCCTGGAAAAAAGGCTTTTTCCGCAAATACGGTTTAAACGTCCAACTCAACCGCGAAGCAAGCTGGGCAACCTCCCGCGACGGCGTCATCTTCGGCCGCCTCGATGCCTCCCCAGTCGTATCCGGCGCGGTCACAAACGCCCGAATTGGCGCAGAAGGAGCGCGGCACGCACCCCTGTGCGCGGCAATGACAATTCACCGCCACGGCAACGCCATGACGATGAACAAAGCTATGTGGGATTTCGGTTTGCGCCCGTGGCACGAATACAACGGCAATTTTGAAGAATTTGGCAAACAATTTCGAGCCTTTTTTGACAGTCAGCCGTCGGAAAAAAGAGTTTGGGCAGTGGTTCTGAGTTCGGCGATTTACGAATACTTTGTCCGCTATATATCGGCGGCTGCGGGTGTCGATCCGTTCAAAGAGTTTCGGGTAATTATTGTGCCGCCGCCGCAGATGGTAACTAATATCAGGATTGGCGCGATGCAGGCTTACATGGTGGCCGAACCTTGGAATACGCGGGCAATTCAAGGCAATTTAGGAGTGGGTTTTACCTTCGTCCAAGGCAAGGAAGTTTGGCTGGGACATCCCGATCGCCTTTTGGGAGTAATGGAATCATTCATTGAGGAAAATCCGAAGACTTATTACTCGCTGGTTAAGGCAATGGTGGAAGCTTGTCAGTATTGCAGCAACCCGGAAAATCGCAGTGAAATATCGGCGCTGCTGACTGAGAGATCGTTTACGGGGGCGAAACCGAAAAAAGGGGCGATCGACAAATTTACGCGACCGGCAATTGTTGGGGACTACAACTATGGAGGGTTTGACGGAAAAGACCGCACTATACAATCGGAAGATGCAACTATTTTCTATGACATTCCTAAGAATTTGCCTCAAATACCGGGAAATCATTCAACATTTATGTGGCAGTCTCAGAGTCTGTGGTTGATGACTCAAGCCGCTCGCTGGGGACAGATTAAAGAACTGCCAAAAAATGCTGAGGAATTAGCTAAAAAAGCTTGGAGAACCGACCTTTACCGCAAGATTGCTGCCGAAATGGCGATCGATTGTCCGAAGGAGGATTACCAAGTGGAACCTGGGGAAGTTTTCATTGATAAAAAGGCATTCGATCCTAGCGATCCGGTGGGTTATTTGAATAGTTTTGAAATTCGAGCCAACCGCCCTCAGTCTTTTTTTCAGTCTTAATGTTTGAGATGTTGCCCTTTTCCTAATGTCCCGCCAGGGACTTAAGTCCCTGGCTAATAGCTAAAGTCGGTTGAAACCGACTGCCCAATTTTAGGATTTAGGCAACAGCCAAAAAATTCAATTAACACTTTACTACTTTTTAGGAGAATACCGTGAGCCAATACACTTCTACTTCTACCACTACCCAAAATTCCGTCAAGAGCGAGCGTCTATTTCTGGAAATAGAAAATTTGTTCAAGTCTTACAAAAATGGTGACGGTACAGAATTTAGCGTTTTGGAAAATATCAATTTAAGTATTGGAGAAAACGAATATATTTCGGTAATCGGTCACTCTGGTTGCGGCAAATCAACGCTGCTAAAAATAGTTGCTGGTTTGGAAAAACAGAGCAGAGGAATGGTGACACTGGAAGGAAAAGAAATCCGCAAACCTGGAGCCGATCGCATGATGGTATTCCAGCACTACGGATTGCTGCCTTGGCTGACGGTGCGGGAAAATATTCGGCTGGCAGTTGATGAAGTTTTGCAAAGTCTCAGCCGTCCCGAGAAGATTAGTCTTGTCAACGAACACCTAGCAATGGTAAACTTAACAGCAGCAGCCGATAAATATCCAGACGAAATTTCAGGAGGCATGAAACAGCGAGTTGGGATTGCGCGAGCTTTGGCTATTCGACCGAAAATGTTATTAATGGACGAACCGTTTGGAGCGCTGGATGCTCTGACTCGCGGCAAGTTGCAGAAACAGGTGCTGGATATCTGGGAAAATCACAGACAAGCTGCAATGATGATTACTCACGATGTGGATGAAGCTATCTATATGTCCGATCGCATTGTGCTGATGACAAACGGCCCGGCGGCGACAATAGGAGAGATTTTGTCAGTGCCGTTTGCACACCCGCGCGATCGCCAGGAGTTGCGGGAATCGAAGGAGTATTACGAACTCCGCAACTATGCTTTGAATTTTCTCGATCGCTACTTTACTCAAGACGAATAACACCCGACGGACCGACATAAAAATTCACTTAAGAGAGGTTAAGCCTGTGAATCTCAAAACAATGTTAGCGCGTTTTGAAAGTGCATTGGGATATCAAAATTTAGCAGAAGAAATGGTGTTGCTGCCGGAGCCAACATTACCAGTTTCTAAGAAATCAAAATCTCCAAAACAGGCAAAAACAATCAATTTTGTTGTCGGTTACAACAGTTCTCCCCAAAGTCAAATAGCTCTGGATATTACCCTTTGGATGGCGCATCAAACTCGTTTAGTAACAACTAAAGAAGTCACGGTTCAAGTCGTATACGCGATCGACGAAACGCCAAAAAGTTACCGCGAAGATACTTGCAAGTTTGCCGTAGCAAATGCCTTGGCTGCACAGCAGAAAGTGTCTAATTTAGAGGACACATTCGCCCTTAATTGTGCAGCGCCTGCGATCGCTTTACCAACCGAAATCCAATCGGTATCCCAGCCAAAAACTTGGATCGATCCGCATTATTTTCAAGAAATTTTTGATCAAAAGAATGAGTACGAGGTAGCAGATAAGTTGCTGTGGCAAGCGCGCTGTTTGGCTGAGGAATGGCGCGGTTTATTCAAAGCTCATTTGCGGATCGGGCGGGTTGCTACAGAACTGAGAAATGTGGTGGAATTAGAATCAGCAAACTTACTTTTCTTGGGCTGCGATTCGGCAAACCACTCGCTGGTTAGGGAACTAGGCAATAATTTTCCCTGCTGCGTGCTCGGGATTCCTTCGGCACTCAGCTATCAGATAGATGTTCAGCCTGAAGAAAGTTTGAGTAAGTTACAGTTGGCGACAACTATACCTGCGCGTTAAACTTGTTCGCTCGTTGTTGGGCCAGAATCTAATTATGTAAGGTGAAGCGCACCCTACGACTATAATTCGCGCGCCCAACCTTTTTTTGCTTAATATCAAATCTGTTAGCATCGGAATTATTCCTATCTCTTTTGTCTTCATCTGCGTGAATGGGCGTCAATCCCTTGCCATCTGCGACCAGACAAATTATTTTTTTTAAACCGCAGATGAGGGCAGATAAACACAAATTAACGCAGATGAATTCTCTCAACTTCGGTTGCACTATCCCTCCGCGATTGTTGACTGTTGACTGGATTTAACTATTCCGATGCAACCGGAATTGATATAAGTTCTATATCGCTCAAAAGTTAAAAATAGTTTCCTCTCTCAAAGTCCCAATTACGAGACAATTGGGGCTTTTTTTTGATTATTTTGATTCTTGAGATGCTTAACTTTACTATTAAGGAAAATTATCGTCACTTACCTGATCATAGACAATTCGTTAACTAATTTGATCTTTCCCCGGCACACAGAGCGCAGGAGTCGATCGATCGAGCGTTTGTCTTCCTCCGTCAAATTTTCGTCAAAAATAGCAGCCATCAAACCGTACCGATCGGCTAGAGTAATGTAGCCATTATGATTCACTTCGGCAAACAGCTCGGCCAAAGCAGATGGAATCAGGTGGATAGGAGTTTGCATAGCGGTTGAGTCTGAATTCGACGATGGCGCGATCGGGCGTTTCTAAATTAACAAAAGGCGATCGCACTTTAAAATTTTGTCAGCGTATGGCCTTAATAACTGTGACAATAAACAGCAAAAAACTGTGATAGTAAACAGCAAAATTTGTGAACGACATCACATTCCACGTGCACAAATTATGCTTAAAGATTGCAGTTGCCGTTGAGCGAAGACATATAGCCTTTCTTAAAAATATGAGGTATGAATGACAGCTTATAAAACCACTTAAAACGTAGAGGGCCCTTTCGGCCCAACTACGTCCGCGAATATGAGAGCTCGATCCGCTATAGCAACTGCAATCTTAATTTTTTCTAAAGATTGTAAATCTGCACTTCCTCCACAGGTTCAGCTAACTCAAACTTAAACACCCGGGAATAGAAATAGAATTCGCCGTCAAGAGTTCTTTTGATATTTTCAGCGCGGCGAAAACCGTGCTGTTCCCCTTCATAAGCAACATAAGCAACCGGCAAACCTTTAGCTTTCAATATCTCTACCATCATTTCCGCTTGATTGGGGGGAACCACTTTATCTTCTAATCCTTGAAAAAATATAACAGGACAAGATAAACGTTCGGCAGAATGAATCGGCGATCGAGCCACATACAAATCTTTTCTTTCAGGATAAGGCCCGATTAATCCATCCAGATAGTGCGCTTCAAATTTGTGAGTCTCGGTTGTCAAAGCTTCCACATCGCTAACTCCATAATAGCTCGCACCGGCCTTAAACACATCGCGGAAAGTAAGAGCGCACAGAGTGGTGTACCCCCCTGCACTGCCTCCGGCGATCGCCATTCTTTCGCCATCAACTAAACCTTTTTCAGCTAAATATTTAGCACCGTTAGCGCAGTCGTCAACATCGACAATTCCCCAACTATCTTGCAGTCTTTTTCTGTATTCTCGTCCGTAACCAGTGCTGCCGCCGTAATTAACATCAAGCACGGCAAAACCGCGACTCGTCCAATATTGAATTTTCAAATTCATGCTGCTAGAAGTAGCAGCAGTTGGGCCGCCGTGACTTTTGACGACAAGCGGGGGTTTTTCACCCGCAGGTGCTGCGAAATCTTGATTTTTCGGGGGATAGAAGAAACCGAAAGCAGTCAAATTGTTTTCCGTGGGAAATTCAATCGGTTCCGGTAATGAAAGATAACCGGGATTGATGCTTAAATTGCTCGATTGGCGCAAGATTGACCGTTTACTTGTTGCTAAATTTAATTGTACAATAGCAGTAGATTCTGTCGGCGAACCTGCCAAAAAAACAACTGTTTCTCCCCACGCTTTGACGGAGGAAATATCAGTGTAAGGCGTTTCAATTGTTGTCAACTGGTTTGTCGTTAAATCAAGACTCGCTAAATTCCACTTGCCTTGCTGAGTGTAGGTGCAAATAATTTTGCTCTCCGAGACCACGGCATAAGTAGACATTCCAAAAACCCACTGAGGAAGTCCGAATTCAGCCGCCATTTCGCACAGAGGTTCAACCTCTTGCTGTTCCCTCGGCAAGCGGGGATTGAGGGTTTTATAGAAATTCCACCAGTTCGACTTGTCAGAAACAAAATACAAAATTCCATCGGGCGACCATTCCGGCTGAAAAATCGACTCATCAACCCCGCCAGCAACTAAGTATTTTTCCCCTAAAGAACCGTCAGCATTAATTTCTGCCACCCACAATTCTGTGCCATCCCACGGCATATTTGGATGGTTCCAACAAATCCAAGAAAGTAGAGAACCGTCGGGACTTAAACGAGGGGAAGCATAAAAATCATTGCCCTGAGTTAAAATTTGAATATCTTCGCCGTTATCTAAATTAATGCTAACAATAGTATTGACAGGTTCCCCCTCACCGGCATGGTCTTCGCGCACGCAAATCAGGCGATTTCTCTGCTTGTCAACTATCGCATCTGCATAGCGACAATTAGCAGCAGGAGTCACAGGTTCGGGTTGAGAATTTAATGTTTGAACGTAAATACGTTGGTCGGCAAAATGAGAAAAATAGACAACACCGCCAGCAACTGCAAAAGCAGCGCCGCCGTATTCGTTAACGCGAGTGCGAACATTAAAAGGATGCGGTGTCACGTCGCTGATTGTACCGTCAGGAGTGCGCCGCACGAGGACGCTTCGCCCCGCTTCCGAAGGCCTTCCCTCAACCCAATAAATATCATCGCCGTCAATAGCAATTTGTCCGAGTCCGACAGTTCCAGAAACAATTAAATCGGCAGAAATAGGTGATTTCCAAGAGCCGTAAGGTGATACTGTATTCATATAGTTGAGGCAGTTGTGTTTCTCGCACAAAAAAATTAATATTTGTAGTTTACAGTAATTCAGTCACCGGCAAGCAAAATGTCCAAAAAACTCGTACTAATGGATCACGACGGTGCAGTTGACGACTATCTATCAGTCGTGTTGCTGATGACAATGGAGGAAGTCGAAACTCTGGGAGTAATTGTAACTCCTGCGGACTGCTACATTCAACCGGCGGTGAGTGCAACGCGCAAAATCCTCGATTTTATGGGGCGTTCAGAAGTTCCGGTGGCGGCGAGTACGGTGCGGGGACTCAACCCATTTCCGGTGTTATTTCGGCGAGATTCCTTTGCAGTCGATCGACTTCCCATTCTAAATGAAAAAGGAACCATTGACACACCGTTAATATCAGAACCCGGACAAAACTTTATGGTGCGAGTTTTGCAAGATGCAGCCGTACCAGTCACATTAATGGTAACGGGGCCGTTAACAACAGTAGCGCAAGCTTTAGATATCGCGCCAGAAATTGAAACCAAAATTCAAGAACTTGTCTGGATGGGAGGCGCGCTAAATGTTACCGGCAATGTTAGCAAAGATATGGAACCCGGACAAGATATGTCGGCGGAATGGAATGCTTACTGGGACCCGATAGCAATCGAGAGAATTTGGCAAACCCAAATTCCCGTTGTCATGTGTCCTTTAGACATCACCAATAACGTACCGCTGACTGTAGAATTTTCCAATCTCTTAGCAAAACAGCGCAAATATCCAACTTCCGACTTAGCAGGACAGTGTTATGCCCTAGCAATATCTCAAGATTACTATTTTTGGGACATTTTGGCAACCGCTTATTTAGCGCATCCAGAATTTTACCAACTGCGAGAATGGGAAACAGAAATTGTAACCGAAGGCATCAGCCAAGGACGCACAAAAGTTAAAAGAGGAGGGCGAAAAATTCAAGCAATGGACAAAGTAGACACAGCCAAATTTTACAATTACATATTAGAACAGTGGGCGCGTTCAGTTGACAGTTGACAGCAAGAGGGCGACCTCTACCTGGAAGTCCGAGGATTGGAGTAATGAATAGTCTTCTTTTAATTTCTCCCAAGAGGGCTTTGGGCTTTAAACCAATTATTTATGGTAAAAAACAAACTGCATAAGTCGCAAACCATCTTGAAATACATCGGCGTTAATCTGCGTTAATCTGCGGTTTTTCTATCAATATAATACTCAACAAGCCAAATATCAAAAATGCTGCCAATTCTATCAATCATCCCCTTAGCCCAAACCCCTCCCGCACCTCAAGAAATCGTCCAAATCCAAGAAGTGCGACCACTCCCCGGACAGTTAGACAACATACCAGTATTTAACAGCAACAGTCCCGAAGTAGTGCTGCAAGAAGGAATTTTGCTTTCGACATTTCCCCCGGATGGGAAAAGATTTCCGGCGGCACATTTAAACTTTCCGTTTCAAGGACGTTTTGACATATTTGCCCACCACATTGCCAAAGCAACTAATTCCCAAGATTTGCGAACCTTGTATCAAGGAGTAATTATTTACAATCCGGGCAATAAACCTGTAACATTAGATATATTGCAAGCTGCGAGTTATCTCAGTCAACCCGATGCACCTTTTATTGAATTGCCACCGCAAGTCGATAATTCAAACAGCAATATTTACGCGGGGCCGGGAAGCCGCGCTGTGAATGATATTCTCAGAGGAAGGAGACAGTCAGACTTTGGGCCGGAGTTAATTATTCCACCGGGAAAAAGCCAACTGTTGATGAATCATCCGATACCGGTGCGGGGATTGATACCGCCGCTAAACGGTCGATCGACCTTGATGCGGTTGCACAGCGATGGTACAGTCTATGTTGCCAGTCTGGCGATGTTTGCCCGAGTTGACGCAGAGGGAAACGAGCGATCGCCCAACTTAGCAGAATGGCAAAACTTATTAGACAATGGTAATATAGCCGGGCCGCGCGATCGAACTCCCACACCGCCAGAAATCACCGAAGGTCAAGTAATTTACGGCCGAGTTGCCGGTGTAGCATTAGGTTCAGAATGGCGAGCACTTCTGTCAGACAACCCAGCCACCTCAAACCTAACAATTCCCCAACCCGGAACAGCATTTTCCTACCCATTAAGCAGCCTCCCGCGCGGAATGCTGGGCACAAATCAAGTGCAAAGTGCGAGAATGCTAGTCCGCTATCCAGATACAGCATACCGCGCCCACGGCAATTACGGAATTCAATACAGTCTCAGCTTGCCGCTGTACAATTCTACCAGCAACAATCAAACTGTAACTGTCGCGATTCAAACTCCAATTAAGACAGACAAATTAACTTCAGGAGGACTTACTTTTTTAGAACCTCCGGCACCTCAAACTTTTTTTAGGGGAACGGTCAGAGTGCGGTATACTGATGATACTAAAGTGCCTCAAACTCGCTACGTGCATTTAGTGCAGCGGCGGGGACAGCAGGGGGAACCTTTGGTAAAATTAGAGATGAAATCGGGAGAAAAGCGACTTGTAGAAGTGGATTTTATTTATCCGCCCGATGCGTCGCCACCGCAAGTTTTGACAGTAAAAACCAATTAAATTTGATTTGAACTTGTTTAAGATTAGCAATTATAGCGGATCTAGCGAAAGATGAGGTACGTAGTTGGGATGCTAGCCCTGTTACTTTAAGTGGTTATATAATCTATCGATCGTACCTCATCTTTTTGAGAAAGGCTATATTATTTCCGGTCGATTACCAGAAATCAGGTAGGGGCGGGTAAACCTGCCAATATCTGCCAATAATTAACAATCTCAAAAACCCGCCCGACCGGGATATTACGGTCAATCCATCGGACATGATATTAACCGGGATTTCCCATCTCGACAATGTGTTTGATAGCGTTTAATCACTCTCTTCCAAAAAGGTTTGTACTCGACCGTTCGGTCGCAAAACCACTCGAATTTTCGGGTTTTTCCCATTAGAAACGGCAGAAACAAACGGCTCGCCGGCTAATGGCATATTAACTTGCTCGATATAATCTGCTGCGGCTTTTCCCATCGGCACAATACTTTGAACTGACCCATTTTCATCGATCAGCAGGCTGTATTCCAAAGTTTGTTCCATTCCTTCTGGAGGCTTCCAGCGTTCCTCAAAGTAAGTTCTAGCTTCTGAAACTTGAGGAATTGTATCAAATAAAGTGCGGTTTTTTTTGCTCGCCGCGAGCTGGTTGTCGTCCTCAGACTCGGCACTCGGTTGAGCGTCCTCAAGGGCTGGGAGTTCGGTACTGGCGGGGGGGACAATCGGCTCTATGGGGCTGGGGAAGGTTTGCGGCGCGGGAACGGGAAATCGGGAAGCCGACAGGGAGGGCGGCAGGGGGGGCGGTACGGCGGGAGCCAGTCTCGGCGGTAGGGGGGGCAGCACGTAGGGTACTGGTGCGGGTGCTTGGGGGGCGGAAATGGGCGGTTCTTCGGGGGCGGGAATAGTGATTGTTTGCCCTTGAGGGAAAGCTGGGGCGCTCTGTGGGGCGCTGGGTGCGCTGCCGTTGGGGGGAAATAGCAGGGGTGGCTGCTGGATGGGGCTGGGTCTGTTGGTGGGGGGATTTGGGGCGAGGGCGATAGGGGGCAAGCTGGGGCTGGGGGAGGCGGCGGTGTTGATGGGCGGGGGCGGCAGGGGCGGTAAAGCGGGCGTGGCTGCGGGTGTTGGTGCTGGGGGTGTCGGTAGGGCGGGAACTGGACTGGGGGAGACGCCTGCTGCTAACTGGGGGTTTGCTGGAGCGGTGCTCAATTGCGGATTGGCGGGGGCTGTGGCGGTTTGCGGGGAGGTGGCGGTTCGATCGAGCATTTTGATCGTTCCTGTCGTCAGACCGGCGCCGGCGACCAGCATTGCTGCCAGCTTGAGCCAGGGTGAGGACAGCGGCCGTCGGGACTCGCGGTTGAGGTTGGGAAGCGCCATCACTTCGGCGGTGCAGTCATCTAGTGCTGTGGCCAAGTCAAACAGTTGCAGGGTGCTCAAGGGAACTACCGGCCCGGATTCGGAGGCGCTCAAAGAGCCTAAAAACAAGTTGTGGGCGAGCAAGCCGCGGGGTTCTAAGCGGGGGGGAACCGGAAGGTAGGAAGTTGGGAGAGAGTAGGGGTTGGAAGTTGCTAGTTCGGAAGTGTTGGCGGCTCGATCGAATATAACGGCATTACGCGCGACTTCTGGCGAGTCTGAACCCGCAGGGATACGATCGGTTTGATAGTTGAGGTTGCTTTCCCAATCGCGGGATTCGCCGAGCAAGTTTTGGACGTAGGTGCTGACAGCTTCGTGGAGGGTTTCGAGTTGAATTCGATCGCCCCTGAGAGTAACGTGTTGGGTATCTGGCAGCCTGGGGTCGTCGAGCCGCAGCTCGAAACTTAAAGATTTAAACACCGGTTGGCCCGCCCAGCGAGATAGAGGCGAACTTTTGGCTGTGATTTCCAGCGTGCAAGTGGGGGGCGTGTACCGTTTGAGAACCATAGCAGAAAGTCTGTTGGCTGTTGACTGTTGACTGTTGACTGTTGACTGATGACTGCTGACTGCTGACTGCTGACTGATGACTGTTGACTGATGGCTGTTGTTTAATTTTTAGCACGGTCTAGAAGAGCCAGCCAGAGGCGGCGGTGGCCGCCGGGACTGCTGTAAAACAGCAAATCGATCAGGAGTTTGAGGGCCAAATCAGTCAACTCTCGGGCCGATAAATTTTCTGCATCTTCCATGCGCGAGCCATAGGTGTTGCTGAACCTGTCAATATAATCTCCCAGCAAAGCGATGGTGTGAGGTTCGCGGTTTTGCTCTGCCATTTGTTCGAGCAAAGCAACGGCGCGGCGGATTAAAGCTTGGTGCTGTTTTGCCAAATGACAGCTTATCAAAACGAGCGATCGAGCTTCCTCCACATCGAGTTTTTTGCGCCCTCCCTGGCCTTTCCGCAGCGGGTTAGATTGGCGCAGCCGCCACAAAGCTACCCGATCGGCTACCATTGGCTCTAAATTCAGTTCGGCTGCTACCTTGAGCATCGCCTCGGAGCCAATTTCTGCCAGTGCTTCTAGGGCTAACAGCACTAAATCCAGTTGGGCTTTAATGTTGTCCAACTGGGTAGGTTCTGGTGCTTTTTGGGTCAATTCTTCCCAGTTGGGAGATGGGCCCGTTTCGTTTGTGGGAGCGGAGGACTTTACGGTCGAGCGCATGGCTTCAGCACGGGAAATTAAGACAGGTTGAGGCAGGATATCAAACAGTATGCAGTGATGAAAGCATTACGGCCCGGCAACAGCACATCTGTTAATTTGTCTCCATAGCTCGTTGCTTTGATTCCGGCAATCCTAACTGCTGGACGGAGTTGCGGGTGAAAAGTTGCGGTTTCAAGTTCGATCGCGATCGGCAAAACCCATAAATTTTCACCCCTAACCATGCTACGCCACGGGATGCCACAAATCAATGTAAATAAGCGATCGTCACACCTGCACCTCCTTCTTTTTGACTGGCGAGCTCGAAGCGGGAAACCTGCGGGTGATTCGCGAGGAACTCGTGAACGCCGCGCCGCAACTGTCCCGTACCTTTACCGTGAATTATCCACAGCACTCCGTATTCCACCGCTTTGGAAAGAGCTCTGTCTATTTCGATTTCTGCGTCTGAGACTCTCGCACCCCGCAGGTCGATCGAATTATTAGCAGTGCGAATGGCAATTTCGGGATTGGGTTTTGCAGGTTCCGCCGCTGCTTGCTTGGCTTTAGCGGTAGCGAGTGCTTGTGCTTGGGCTGCAACCTTGGCTAATTGAGCTTTAGTTTCGGGTTTTTGACCGTCTAGGGATTCAATTTCTCCTAGTTTCACAGTCATTTTCATAATCCCAAACCGAACGCTCAACTCTTCGTTAGCATCGGGGCCGCTGAGCACTTCGGCTGTTTGGCCCAAGCTGGGAATGCGGATGCGATCGCCCGTTTTCGGCATAAAACCCGGTTTGGGTTTCGCCGGTGCTTTCCGCGACGGCAAATGTTTTTCGGCAATTTGATTTAAGGTATCTGTCGCCTCTTGGGCATTTTGAGCCGTCTGGTTGCCCGACTGCAAGCGGCGAATGATTTGAGCAATTTCTGATTTTGCCGACCCTATCGCCTCATTTACTGCCACTTCCTGAGCTATTTTTAGTTCTCGCTCCCGCTCTTGCAAAGCGGCTGCTCTTTGAGCAACTTCTCTGTGCAGTTTTTCGGTTTGGTGTAGCAGTTGAGTTGCTTCTCTGGCCTTGGTTTCCTGTTTCCGGCGCTGTGCTTCGAGTCCGGCAATCACTTGATTGACATCTTGAGATGCTCCCCCGACATAGGTTTGAGCTTCTTCGACTATTTCTGTTAGCAAACCGAGTCTTTTGGCAATAGTGAGGGCGTTGGAACGTCCGGGAATTCCCCACAGCAAGCGATAGGTTGGCTGCATGGAATTGTCGTCAAATTCTACTGAGGCATTTTCAAAGCGGGAGTCTTGATATTTGAGGGCTTTGAGTTCGCCAAAGTGGGTAGTTGCAACTGTTAATAGGGAATGTTGCGCGAGGTATTTCAACAGGGCGATCGCCAATGCACTGCCTTCAGATGGGTCTGTCCCCGCTCCTACTTCGTCTAACAAAACTAAAGATTTGGGAATTGGGAATTGGGCATGGGGCATTGGGAATTG
The DNA here is from genome assembly GCA_036702215.1 of Microcoleus sp. F6_B6. Lineage (GTDB taxonomy): Bacteria > Cyanobacteriota > Cyanobacteriia > Cyanobacteriales > Microcoleaceae > Microcoleus. The sequence continues at coordinate 135,862 of JAUBST010000011.1, read as the reverse complement.
GGCATGGGGCATGGGGCATGGGGCATGGGGCATGGGGAATTGGGCATTGGGCATTGGGAATTGAGAATTTTCTTCTCCTTCTCCTGCAGTTTCCCTTTCCGATTTATTGTGTAAAACTTCTAAAATGCGGCTGATGCGGCGGATATGGCCGGAGAAAGTAGACAAACTTTGCTGCAAAGATTGTTCGTCACCAATATCGGCCAAAATATTGTCGAACCAAGGCAATTCTACGGGTTCGCGGGCGGCAACAAACATTCCTGCTTTCGCCATTAAAGCTGCCAATCCCAATGTTTTGAGGGTGACAGTTTTGCCGCCGGTGTTGGGGCCGGTGATGGCGACGACGCGGATGTGCGGCCCGATCGTTAAATCGACCGGCACGACTGGAAAGCCTTGTTCGTGCTGTTGCTGCCAAACTAATAAAGGATGGCGCAACTGGCGCAGGGTAATTTGCGATCGCAGGTTGGGAATTAATAATTGACTGTTTTCTGAGTTTTCATCATCTTCTTTTTCCTCATCTAAATTTTCGGGATTTTTTGGTGCTAATTCAGGCTCTCCCAATTCGATAAATTTCGGCGGATTTGCTTGCAACCAAAAACTGTAACGCGCTTTAGCAACCGCTAAATCTAAAGTTGTAACTACCACCACCAATCTGTCTAAATCGGGTTTTACTGCTGCGACTTGCTCCGTGAGGGCGCGGCGGACTGCTTCTTCTTCGGCTTGTTCTTGCCTGAGCAACTGCCGCATTTGGTTGTTAAGATTGACTGTGCTGTGGGGTTCTACGTACAGTGTCGCGCCGCTGGCCGAGGAGTCGTGAACGATACCCGGTATAGCATCTTTTTGAGGAGCTTTGACGGGAATGACAAAGCGTCCGCTTCTTTGGGTAATTAGCTGTTCTTGTACGGCGTTGGATTGGCGCTGCAAAATCCCCTGCAATATTTGATAAATGCGATCGCGCAACTGTCGCATTTGAACTCTAATTCCTGCTAATTTAGGAGTGGCCCTGTCTGCTACTTGAGCGCGATCGTCTATACAGCGGTGGATTTCTTGCTCTAGTTCGGGATAAGTCCGCAATTGAGCTGCCAGTTCTTTGAGTGTCGGCACATCTGCCTGAGAGTCAATTATCCGGCGCAATTGCCTCGCTCCGGCGAGGGTAGTAGCAATTGCCAGCAATTCTTCGCCGCTGAGCAAACCTTGCAGTTCGGCTCGTTGCAGAGAAGTCCCGATGTCTTGGATTCCTTCAAAACTCAAAGCACCGCCAGCGCGGCTCTCTAACTGATAAGTTTCCTGAGTTTGGGCTAGGAGTTCTGCTGTTTGAGCTTGAGTTGCCGGGATTGCGAGGTCTAGGGCGGCGGCGACGCCGAGTTTGGTGGCCGCGAAGGTAGCCAAGTGCTGACACAGGCGCGGCCATTCTAATAGTTCTAGTGTTTCGGCTTGAATCAAAGTTGAGGTGGTGTTGGTAATTGGCATTCCCAGGCGCTGACCGAGAAGGTGAATTTGACGATACTATTAATTGATTTTAAAGTTTTTTATTGTTTCCTGGCGCAATTTGAGAAAGTATCTGCGATCGCCCTCAGCAGTCTTTCGGCCGAAAGCTCTGATGTAACATTAATTGCGAAGGAGAAAATTTACATTTTTGCATTACCCGTCTAAAATTATACCTTCTTGTGATACCTGTCCCCAAAAAATATACAACTTTAGGCTAGCTCCCAACTATTATACAGTAAGTCAATCGATTGCGCGATTTTAGATTTTAGATTTTAGAATTGAAGCATTGAAGCATTGACTTGCGCGAGATAAATACGTTCGGCAAGTTTCTCGGATACACGTTTTTAATTTCTCCACGGATGAATCACGTGGCGGGTATCCTGGATGTTTTCGGTCATTACCAATTTTTTACTCTAAAATATAAAATCTAAAATGGTATGGGCTATTTTGGGTTTTGAGGGAGCGGGTATGGGCTGTTTTTTGATGTAATTGAACTATTTTGGAATTTTAAATCTGTCAGCGCAATTCTGGCGGTTGTATCCTAAAAAGTAATTTGTGGAGATGATAGAAGTATGGCAAAGATTCTGGCGATCGTCGCGGATACTGTGACTTTTCAAGTTGTCCAAGAGTTACTCAGCCAAGAGGGACATCAGGTGAGAGTAGTTTCCGACGACAAGGAGGGTTTAGACTTGGCGAGGGAATTGTCCCCCGATGCGATAATTTGCGACGGGACTTCGCCTCAAATCAACTTTTTGGAGGTGTGCCGACTGGTGAAAGCCGATTCCCTACGGGATAGCTTCGCTTCACGAGAATTGGCAGCAGCCTATTTTATTCTGCTGACAACACCCGAGCAATTTGAAGAAGTTCAAGAATTGGATGCGCCCTTTGACGATTTTCTGTTTAAACCGATAGTTAAGCGGGAATTATTGGCGCGGGTGCGCGCGTCTGAGCGAGGGCGCGAGTTGAGGGCACAGTTGGCCCTCACCCAGCAAGAATTGGATCTGTCGCGCGATCGAATGCTGCAAAATGAAAAAATGTCTAGTTTGGGCGAATTGGTGTCTGGGATAGCCCACGAAATTAACAACCCAATTACTTTTATTTACAGCAATCTAACTCACGTCCAAAGCTACGCTAGCGATTTAATTGAACTGCTGCGATTGTATCAAAAAGAGCTAGTCAATCCCGGAGCGGAAATTCTGCAAAAGCAGCAAGATATGGATGTGGAATTCGTACTCGACGATTTATTAAAAATTGTGAGTTCCATGCGTACCGGGAGCGATCGCATCCGCCAAATAATTTTGTCGCTACAGGATTTTTCCCGCAGCGATCGATCGGGCTGGCAGTTATTTGATGTTTCCGACGGTTTAGAAAATACTCTGTTGTTGTTGCAGCACCGCTTGCCGGCTCGCGAGGGAAGGCGAGACATCAAGGTGGTGAAACAATTCGGCAATTTGCCGCAGATTGAATGTTATGCAGGTCTGCTCAATCAAGCTTTTCTGAATATCATGAATCACGCGGTCGATGTTTTGGAAGAATCGGCTCAAGATTTAGAAGAGTTGGAATCAATCAAATTTAAGCCTGTGATTTTGATTACCACTCAGGTGGTTGATGGTCAGCGAATTTCGATTGAGATTGCTGATAACGACATCGCAAACAGCAAAGATATCACAGCCCAAATTTCCGATCCATTTTTGGTGGCAAAACCGGAGAAAGCACCAATATCATCGGGACTTGCTCTCAGCTATCGGATAATTGTAGAGCAGCACAAAGGAGACTTTAAGTGTTTTTCCGAACCGGGTAAAGGCACTAAAATTCAGATAGAACTTCCGCTGCGTCACAGTTAATTAACAGTCTTTACCGTTGTAGGGGTGGCTTTGTGAAAGTGTTGGTTTTAGCCTGAGATTATGGTCGAACCTCCCCTACAATGACTGCATTTTTTAGGTAAATTTTTGTAGAGGCCATAGCCAAAGTTATCGAAAAGAGACTTGAGTTGATATTCAATAGATTTTAAGGAGTGGCAAAAACTATGTTCGATCGGGTAAAATAAGCGTGGGTGAATAGATGTCTGAGTTTAATTCCGGTTGTATTGGAATGATTAAACAGCAGAGGATACAGAGACAGGGAAGAGATAGATGAATAATTGCCATGCCAACGGATTTGATATGATTTGGCTATCACCGCTGGCGAAGCCAGGTTGAATAGTGTTCCAACCAGGGAATCTCAATGATTACTCAGGGTAAGCTAAAGCCGTTCGAGCGAAAGATCCGCTATATGTAGTAATTCTGACAATTCTTCTACTGACTTAAACAGTCGATGTGCTATATATTCTTTCGCTGAATGCCAGACCAATTCAATTAAATTATAATCGGGGCTGTAATGCGGCAAAATTTCTCAAATAATATGAGGTATTTCGGCTGATATTTGGCTCAGAATATCTTTCTTTTTATGAAAACTATAGCGGTTCTCAAAAAAGTGAGGTATACCCTATGCCCTATGCCCTATGCCCTATGCCCTATGCCCTATGCCCTATGCCCTATGCCCATGAGTACCTCATATGAGAGCTCGAAAGGCTATAGCATTGTCTCAAATAATTACAATCTTTATTCCTGATTCTGCAAAACTTTCAGCTCGATCACCCTGTTCTCTCCATTCTTGAACTATCGAATCATTTAAGGCATAAATTTGCTCATAAAACGTATTCGAGTCTCCTTTTTTATGACAAAATTTAACCTTTTTTTGTCATGAAATCTCAATCCACCCATGATATTTACTCTGCCTCTTCTCCTTTGACCTGTGATTTTTTTTGACTACCTTTTTTACCCCAAGTTTTTCTCCTTATCTCTCGCTCTTCTATAGCCTTTATTAAAAAGATGAGGTGTGAATTACAGCTTATATAACCACTGAAACGTAGAGGGCCCAAGCCCAACTACGTATAGCCTTTCTCAAAAAGATGAGGTATGAATGACACCTTATATAACCATAATAACTAAGAGGGCTAAAGCCCAACTACGTACCTCATCTTTCTGAGAACCGCTATACCTCATCTTTCTGAGAACCGCTATATATCCACTTTCGTCCCAAAACCATACCTGTAAAACCTCTGGGTTTTGTTATTTTTAAATACTCGGATAGCTTCTGTTTAAATACTTCTCTTTCAAGGGAATTTTGTTTATCCTTTCAACTATATTTAGCCCAAATGTAAACGTATTTTTTTATGTAGTATCCTGGATATTTGGAAACCACTCAATTTAATTACTGTGACTTTTTCTAAATATGTTGCTAGTCTGGCTGCCGTCCATCTCCCAAATTCCTATCCATATTCTGCCGGATCTTTATCGATTGTATCTATCAATATTTTTTTATCCTCTGGAGTGAATTTGCGAAAATTTCCCGGGCTTCTTTTATCTAAAAAAATATCCAAATTATTTGGATCGCCACGAACTGACCAATAAGCTACCTTTGTGCAAGCACTCTACATAAATTCACTGATTTCTCGATAAGTTTTTCCGTCATTTATTAGCAATCAAATTATATTTCTTTCTCAGACAATTATCATCCGACTCTTTTAAGAGTTTAATGAGTCTCTGTTTTTGATTTTGAGATAGATGGTTTTTGGCTGGCATACATTATAACTAATGAGCGCTTATCTTATATTTAGATTATACAATCTAGCTGCGTATCAGCTTAGTATCTCAATTGCTGGTTCTGCCCTTCCTATTTATCAGAGGATTCCCAAGGGCAATTTATGAATTTTTCGAGAAAGTAATTTTTTGCCCGATCGGCATCGCTTAGGTTATTGTCGATAGACTTGAGACAGCTAGGGTAAATACGATTTCTAGACTGATCCCATAACTGCCCAAACACCCTCGCCCAGAATATCTGGGCGATCGCCCCACCGTTAAAACCTAGCTCCTTGAGAATCTAATCTCATACCCATCTTCCAGACTCAACACATTTTTCGCCACAGATTATACCCTAGGAAGGAAGCAAAGGAAGCAAAATCAGGTTTTTTGTCTTCACAAACGGCAGATATCGATCTAAAATAAACAAGACACCCCACAACGCCGGAGAACTAACAGTGGAAGTTCTAGACATCAAACACAATATCGAAACTTTGTCCGATCGACTGGGTACAACCCAGGACTATCTTTGACATCCCCGCACTCACAGCCAAAATTCAAGACTTAGAGCAAATCTGCGCCCAACCAGCATTTTGGGACGACCAAGATCGAGCTCAAGAAACCCTCCAAGAACTTAATGACTTCAAATCTCATTTAGACCAATACCGCGGCTGGCAAACCAGCTTGGAAGATGCTAAAGCTATTTTAGAACTGCTGGAGTTAGAAGCCGACGAGTCCCTGTTCCAAGAAGCCTCATCGAATCTTTCTCAGTTAACCCGCGAACTCGACCAGTGGGAACTGCAACAATTACTATCGGGGCCCTACGATGAAGGCGGGGCCGTTTTGACGATAAACGCCGGGGCCGGCGGCACAGATGCTCAAGATTGGGCCGAAATGCTGCTGCGGATGTACACCCGCTGGGGGGAAAGTCAAGGTTACAAAGTACATTTAATGGAAATTTCCGAGGGAGAGGAAGCAGGTATTAAATCTGCTTCTTTGGAAATTGTCGGCCGCTACGCTTACGGTTATATGCGATCGGAAAAAGGCACTCACCGCTTGGTCAGAATTTCGCCTTTTAACGCTAACGACAAGCGTCAAACCAGTTTTGCAGGGGTCGAAGTGATGCCAATTCTCGATCGATCCGTGAAATTAGACATTCCAGAAAAGGATCTCGAAATCACGACTTCCCGCGCTGGCGGCAAGGGCGGGCAAAACGTTAACAAGGTAGAAACCGCAGTCCGCATCGTTCACATTCCTACTGGTTTGGCCGTCCGCTGCACAGAAGAACGCAGTCAGTTGCAAAATAAGGAAAAAGCTTTGGCATTACTCAAGGCTAGGCTGTTGGTGGTTGCTAAGGAACAGCGGGCTTCGGAAATTGCCGAGATTCGCGGCGACATGGTGGAGGCGGCTTGGGGCAACCAAATTCGCAATTATGTTTTTCACCCGTACCAAATGGTCAAGGATTTGCGTACTGGAGTGGAAACAACCGCCATCGCAGATGTGATGAACGGCGAATTAGACCCGTTTATTCAAGCTTACCTGCGGCAGGAAAATCAGTTGGTCAGTTGACAGTTGACAGTTGACAGTTGACAGTTGACAGTTGACAGTTGTCAATGAGGACTTCAGTCCGCGAAAAAGAAGAGACCTCTTGCAAAAATAGCTGGGACGGGCAAGATGCCCATCCCACAAAAAGTTTTTTCTCTTGTGGGATGGGCATCTTGCCCGTCCGAAAATTTGCTTAAAAGGACTTTTGCAAGAAGTCTAAGGACTGAAGTCCTCACTAAGAACCAATTTTCTGGTATGATTTTGGGGTTTTGGCCGATCGCCCGACCTTCAACAGGTCGCGCGGCCAAAAACCTTGATATGATAAAACTTGATCTAACGAACAAAAGGAGAAATAATGACCCAAGTTGTAATAGGCGAAAATGAAGGGATTGAGTCAGCCCTGCGACGGTTTAAGCGACAAGTTTCCAAAGCGGGAATTTTCCCCGACATGAGAAAACACCGCCACTTTGAAACCCCGTTGGAAAAGCAGAAGCGCAAAGCTATTGCCAGAAGGACTAAGAGACGCTTTCACCGCAACAACAAACCCTAGAATTATTAGCACTAAATTGATTCGGCAGATATAATGCCTTGCGATTCTAGTACCGCAGCGACTCGGAGAATCACCGCTTCGCTGTAGGGCGCACCAATAATTTGTACCCCCAAGGGCAAAGCGCCGGGCCGCTGTACGGGTACGCAAAGAACGGGCAAGCCAATAAATGATAGGGGTTGGGTGAACAGTCCGAGATTGGGACGCACTAAGATTTCTTGTCCGGCTATTACCATTTTCTCGACGCCAATTTCAGGGGCTGCTATCGGGGTGGCGGGTGCGAGGATGATGTCTGTGTGCTGGAATATTTCGCGAATTCGATCGCGGTACCACTGTCTGAATCTCTGGGCTTGCAAGTACCAAGTCGCAGGGATCAGGGTTCCCGCTAAAAAGCGATCGCGCGTCGCCGGATCGAAGTCTTGAGGGCGCGATCGCAAATTGTCTAAATGCAAGTTTCCCCCCTCGCAAGCGGTAATGATAAATGCCGCAGCCCTGGCGCGATCGGATTCCGGTATGGTGACAGTTGCAAGCCCCCCTATTTTTGGGGGGTTTGTTGTTTTTTCTGTGGTAATACCACAATCCAAGACATTTGTCAAGGCTTTAGCAACTATTTCTACAGCATCCATTGCTTCCGGTTCGGCCCCTGTGGCGAAATACCCGTCAGCAACAGCAATTTGCAATCCTTCAATGCCTTGATTTAACTGCGGCGAACAAAGTTCAGGCGGGCGTCGAGTGCAAACTGGGTCGCGAGAATCAGGGCCTTGCAGGACATCGTACAGCAGCGCCATATCTCTGATCGATCGCCCAAACGGCCCCACACAATCCAAACTACCCGAAAATAAACAAGCGCCAGCCCTGGACAAACGGCCGTAAGTAGGCTTAAACCCAAAGACACCGCACAAAGCAGCCGGTACGCGGATAGAACCATTAGTATCAGAACCGAGAGTGATGGGTACAAAACCGGCGGCGACTGCTGCTGCGGAACCCCCGCTGGAACCGCCGGCGATGCGCGCAGTATCGCGGGGATTGCGAGTCGGGCCGTAGTGGCTGTTTTCCGTGACAAAACCGTAGGCGTACTCATCCATGTTGAGAGTGCCCACGAGCACGGCCCCGGCTTGTTTGAGTCGGGCGACCACAGCCGCGTCCTGGGTAGCCGGAGGATTGCCAGCGTTGATTTTTGACCCTGCTAGAGTAGTAATTCCGGCGATGTCGAACAGGTTTTTGACAGCGAAGGGAACGCCTGCTAAAGGGCCTGGGTTTTGGTTATTTGCGATGGAATTATCTATATTTTCGGCTGCTGCGAGTGCGCTTGATGCAGCGATCGCAGTAAAACAATTAAAAGCTTTATCCTTAACAGCAATCCGTTCCAAAGCAGCACTTACCGCCTCTGCTGCCGTAACCTTACGACATTTAACAGCCGCTGCCGTAGCAACCGCATCAGCCCTCTCTAAAAAACATCTGCGTTCATCCGCGTTCATCTGCCCTCGTCTGCGGTTAAAAATCTAAGGTTCAAACACCGGCGCGACTTCTACTTCTGGAGGTAAAGGAAATTCAGTAACGAGTCGGGCGATCGCAGCTATCCTCTCGAAGTTTACCACAACACCGGGCCGATGTTCTGGATCTAACGGTAAGTTTATCAGTTCAGCCGTGCGATCGACATATTCTTCTATATTTACCACGAGTCCCTCCCCAAAAAACATCAGCGTACATCCGCCCTCATCTGCGGTTGAAAATCTAAGATTCAGATATAAGTGCGATCGATTATTGTATTGTAATCGCGATCGGGCAGTCAGTTATTATTGCTCAGTTTTTTATATTCCTCGGATTGTCTGATATCATCTAGAGGCGATTTTTGCTCTAGTGGTTCATCAGGACAAAACTTTATAGATGTTTGCGTTTGTCCCGAATGGAAACTTCTATTAACTTCTATTTTAAGCTTTCCTTTTTGCCAACCTTTGGCACCAATTTTGAGAATTTGACAATCGATTCCTTTTTGAGGGGAACTCCAGTTTATCTCCCCTACCTGAATAGTTGTTTCTTCGTTAATCGACAGAGATTCCATCCAATAATATATCGATTTCTTGCGAGATTCCTTTTCTGCTGCCTCGATAGAAAATAGTATATAATCAAACTTCCTAGCGACTAGCTCTTTAAACCTCCCCACCGTAAAAGTAGCTTTCCCCAATAACAAAACATCATCATCGCCATCTAGTATTTCATAGCTTCTATTGATTTCATTTTTTTCGTTCATTTTATTTCACAAAATTCTGCTGATTCCTATTTGATACCATTTCAAGCTATCTGAGTCAAGCTGGTTAACAAAATAAATTGCCTCTCGCACTGCTCCAACTCAAACATTGACAGTTTCCCGCAACTTATCAACGGCAACATCCAGCGGAGGCAAAGTAAAATCCTCAGCATCCATCAATTCTTTAACCTTATCAAAAATCTCAACCTCCGCCTCTTCTTGGTCTGTCAGCTTATCATAAAAATAAGGGTCAGTAAACCACTGTTCAAACGCTATCATTAACAATCCATTGGGCGAAAGTTCAAACCGCCAATACTTAGAAATTCTGCTGTCAACCACTTCAAACATCGGCGCCGGATTATAGATGGGATAATAGCTATAATTATCATTGCAGATGTAGTACCAAATAGTCCCTTTCCATTCTCGGATAGCATAAACAACATATTCCTTGCCTATAGTTAGCGGTAACTCAACCTTTCTAGTGTAACCGCGTGGCGGATCTATATATTCTTCAGGGAGAGACTCACCCGTATTAGCAATACAACGAATTTTCATAACTTGATTACCTACAGATTTTTAGGGGCTGTTTTGGGATACTGTCGCTTGAACTTAAACTCCACATCTTGAAGAGTCTGACTGTTCCGAAACCAATGGACTTGTACGGAAGCTCCATTAATCTCAAAAGCCTCAATACTTGTCATTTTATCCCAATCTTCAGAATTTCCGCCATAAACAGCAATAAGTCTCGGTGCATCCCCCAACAATCTATCTGTACCGCAATGAATTACTATGCAATTACCAGCCTTAGCATCTTGCAACAGAAGTTGCTCCTGCAAATTTCTCGGACTCTCATCGGGAATAGCACCTTGATTCACAATTTAACAGCTTCAAATATTGTTTGTCAAACCGGATAAAAACTAATTTTAGCAGGTGCAGTTTCCGCTAGCAAATTTCCCCGCAAAATCACATACCTAACTGCAGCACGCCTCCTAATTGCATCATAACAATCCTCAGCATCCAAGACAATCAAATTTGCAGGCTTACCCGCATCTATTCCATAATTTTCATCTCCCAGATTGAGAGTTTTAGCACCGTTGACAGTCACCATATTAAAACAAGCTGCAATCTCAGGCATTCCCGTCATCTGACAAACATGAACCGCCATGTGAGCGACATCCAACATATTTCCCGTACCTAAACTATACCAAGGATCTTGCACGCAGTCGTGACCCAAACTCACATTCAATCCCTGCTGCCACAACTCCTTAACTCGCGTCACCCCACGGCGTTTGGGATAAGTATCAGCGCGGCCTTGCAGGGTGATATTAATTAAAGGATTAGCGATGAAATTAATTCCCGATTTTGCCAAACTTCCCATCAGCTTAAAGGCATAAGCATTGTTGTAAGAACCGAAAGCAGTCGTGTGGCTTGCAGTCACCCGCGAACCAGCCCCGCTTCTAATCGCACAAGCTGCTACAACTTCCAAAAATCTCGACTGTTCATCATCGATTTCATCGCAGTGAACATCTATTAATCTATTGTATTTTTCCGCAAGTTTAAAAATTCGCTCAACCGACTTCACCCCATCTTCCCGCGTCAACTCATAATGCGGAATCCCGCCCACAGCATCCGCACCCATCTCCAGAGATTTCTCTAAAAGCTTGTCATTTTCTGGACTTCCATAAATCCCGTCTTGGGGAAAAGCCACAACTTGCAGAGTCATCCAATCTTTGACTTGTTCTCGAACTTCCAAAAGTCCTTGCAAAGCAGTCAGCGTCGGTTCGCTAACATCAGCATGACTCCTGACAAACAAAATCCCTTGAGACGCTTGCAGCCTTAAAGTTTCAACAGCCCGCTTTTTGACATCATCCAGAGTTAAACTTTGCTTTCGTTCCCCCCAGATTTGAATTCCCTCAAACAAAGTGCCGCTTTGATTCCATCGCGGTTCCCCCGCAGTCAAAGCCGAATCGAGATGAATGTGCGACTCCACAAAAGGAGGACTGACTAATTTTCCTCCAACGTCAATTTCGGATTCTCCCAATTCCGGAATATGCGGCGAAACGACGACTATTTTGTCCCCATCTATGGCAATATCCACTGTTTGACTGTCGATCGCCCCTAACAAACGACATTCGCGCAGAACAATGCTATACTTTTGCTCGGGCATGACAATTGCACCTATTTTAATATTCGTAAACTTTATCCTTCCTAGTGAGGCCAAAAGAATTCCCCAATCACTTGCGAACCCCCTCCTTCTCCTCCTCTGCGCCCTCTGCGCCCTCTGCGGTTAAAAAATCTTACTCAAAAAACCCACCCATAACAACAATCACCAAAAAAGCCCAACTACGAATCGCCCATATCAGACAATCTCAAACTCCAAATTGTGATGTTTCACAAAATCAAAGGTAAAATGGTCAACCAGATTAGTATCGCTCAATTCCAGATTGTAAAAATCCACAAAATCCGCATCAAAATACGGGCCAGCGTGCCAAGTACCCACATCTAACTTAATAAAACAATTGCCCGGAATCCGAAAAGCAACAATATCATCTAAACTCGGTTTATCGCTATCCCCAGGAGGCGCAACCGCCATCAACCAATCCTTCCCATCCAAAGAACCCAAACACTGAGTACATTGAACGTGCCGCGTAATTTTGCCAAACTTGCGACCTTCCTTCTGGAGCCGCATAAGGTAAAATCTAGGAACACCATTTTGCAAATTTAACTGAGCATCCTCAGCATCGAAAGACTTGCCATCAACAGCCGCAAAGATAACTTGACCGTAACTCCGAAAATTCTCCGGTGTCACCCATTGTGCGGATAACTGCTTAGTCGAAATTAATTCGCTCATAAATCCCAACACCCCTAGCTTTCTCGGCTATAAATATTCTAATATAAATAGTAAGACCACTTAATTTCTCCTCGGAACGCAGCCAGGAATAGGCTTTCCGAATTGTTCCACAAAAAACTGAATTGATTTACATCCAAATCGCTACAGACATAACCCCTCATCCCCTTCCTCTTCTTCCTGCTTCTTCGTGTCCTTCGCGTCTTCGCGGTTCGTTAAAAAGATATTACTTGAGATCGATCGCCCAAATTACCCTTACAATCAAACTCAGCACACTGCTGCAAAAAACGAGCCGGAATATCAGGCCGAGCACCCCAATGCAAATGCAAATAAGAAGCGTGTACCCGACAAACTCCCCAACCTTCAGCAACCGCCTCAACTTCCCCCCGTTTCCCGTACCTCCAACTGTGATAAACTGGATTACTCGGTTCCACAGTTAAATGCGATCGATGAAACTCATGTCCCCAAACCTCATCAAAAGCAGTTAACACCGAACTATCCCTCACCGCCACAGCTTCTCGGTATCCCAGCGTCAAACGCTTTCCCATCGCAGCAGAAGTTTCCAACACCCCCACCCCTTGCCAAGAATTGCCATCGAAGTCTACAATAGAATCGCACAAATACATCAAACCGCCGCACTCCGCATAAGTCGGCATTCCCGAAAAAATAGCACTTCTTACCGCATCCCGAATTAAAACATTACCGCTCAATTGTTGAGCAAACACTTCGGGAAAACCGCCGCCAAAATACAACCCTTGCACGTTGTCAGGAAAAGCCGAGTCATCAAGGGGACTCCAAAATACCAACTCGGCACCCAACTCTTCCAACAAATCAAGATTGTCCTGATAGTAAAAATTAAAAGCCCGATCGCGCGCAACTGCAATCCTCACTCCAAATTGTTTTCCCAAACAGTTGACAACATCATCTTTTTGAGTTATAATTCCCGAAGGGAGACTGTGCCTACCCAAAAGTTGCTCAGACCCCTCACCCCCCCCATTTCGAGTTGCAGCCAACAAAGGCAAAAGTTGCTCCCAGTCAAAACTAACAGCAGCCAAATCGGCCAACTTATCGATCGCAGCATGAAGATTCGGCAACTCCTCAGCAGGAATCAAACCCAAATGTCGATCGGGAATAGCAACAGCCTCATCCCTACGCAAAACACCCAAAATAGGTAAATTGAGCGGTTTGAGAGCATCTTGAAGCAGTTCCAAATGTCGATCGCTCGCCACGCGATTGAGCACCAAACCAGCGAATTTAAGGTCAGGGTTAAAAGAACGAAAACCGTGGGCGATCGCAGCCACAGAACCAGACAGCCTGCTGCAATCGATCGCAAACAATACCGGCAAATTCAGCAAACAAGCAACATGAGCCGTAGAAGCAAAGGAAATAGAATAGTGTTGTTTTCCTTCTGGCTTGCTTAAATCCGTTAAATCCTTTACATCTCGTACAATCGTTGTTGAACTTCTATCCGTTACATCCGTTACATCCGTTACGAAATCCGTTGCCGAACTTTCTTCTTCCTTCTTCCGAGAAACACCGTCAAATAGCCCCATTACCCCTTCAACTAAGGCATAATCGACATCTTGAATGTGACGGGAAAAACACTTTTTTACATAAGATTCAGACGTTAATACCGGGTCTAAATTGCGACAGGGGCGACCAGTAACAAAACCGTGAAACATCGGGTCAATGTAATCGGGGCCAACCTTAAAAGACTGAACATTCAAGCCGCGGCGGATTAAATAAGCTAAAAGGGCGATCGTCACAGTCGTCTTTCCCGCACCGCTGCGTTCGCCAGCAATTACTAAAGCCATAGTTCTAGTTAGTTAAAATAAATAATAGATAAGATTGCCAAAGTCGCTTTCCAATCAGGAAATTATCTGCGTTTATCGGTGTTAATCTGCCTTGCATCTGCGGTTTCTGTATCAATCAAAGATTTATGCAATTTTTCCTCATAAAAACAGACACTTGATAAAGTTATGAGTATTGCTCTCGAACCCCTCAAATAATAACTATTTAACGAACCGCGAAGACGCGAAGAACCCGAAGAAAAGAGAAGAATAAAAGTAGGGCAGACATTGCCTGCCCCACTGAATGTTAACTCAATCCGTCTTGGTTATTCCTTTCTCCTTTCTCCTGATTCCATCCATCCGTTACATCCGCTACACAATCCGTTGCCGAACTTCTCTTTACCGCTTAGCCAACTTCAGCATTTGAGCCGTCACTGCCAAACTTTCTTCGTAAAGCACATCTCGGCCCCAACTCTGCAAGTGTTGGCCCAGCAACTGTTCCGTCACCTGATCGAACAGAGGACTCACCTGGTTGAACCGATCGGTTTGAGCGCCGCCCTTCGTTTCCATCCGCATACAGCCGCCCACTTCCGAACACAGAACCGTACCGCAGTCAGCCTTCTCGTTCGTAGAATGCAAACGGACAGCAATCAAATCGCCCGGGACATCGCCCGTATCAGCAGTAGGAATAGCAGCCAACTCCGCTTCTACAACCCGTTCGTCCGGCCCGGCGAATTTAATTCGCTTGATTTGGTAATCGCCCTCTTCCTGTTTGAAAGCAACAGGACGCCACTGAAGCCGGCTCGCCAGCCAGCCCAAATACATCAGCGCTTGAGTAGAATTGTCCTGTTCGTAATCGATCGTCACCCGATCGATTTCCCGAATCGCAGCGCGGCGTTCCGGGGCGTCATAAGCCTCCGCAGCCAACTCCTGCCACGCGGCCAGCCGGCGCCAATTGAGATCCGCGATCGGAATTCCCTCCTCCATCAGACTTTGCATCAACAGCAATTCCGCTTCACACTCGGCAAAGCTGCTAGAGTCAACAATCACAGAACTGCTAATTGCCGCCAGCCGCTGGAACAAACCTCGCTCGGCATCAGGATTCGCTTTCCACCACAGCAGCGTCGGCAAATCAGCGATAGTCAACGCCGTCACGATGCCGCTCACCCGTTCCAAAGCAGCTTCCGTACCCCGCAGCGTAATGTATTCGCAGCAGATCAGATTGCCAGTGGTGCGCTGGTGAACCGGACAATAAGCAGCCACTTGAGCCTGCACCCCCGTATCTTCCCCCGCCGTCGGGCACAGAGCAATAATCCGGCAGGGATTGGCAGCTACAATCGCGTCAGCCACCCCCGAACCCCCGGAACCCAAGCCACTAGATCCCATCTCTTCGCCTTTGGAATTTTTGCGAGCCACTTCTTCCCGCAAAGTCGCCAGCAATTCAGCGTTAGCTTTGCCAGTTCTGGGCAGTCCGTAAGCTTTTTGAGCCGCCCTGATGCTAGATGCCGTCATCGGCCCGCTAATACCGTCCACCGGCCCGTCGTAAAACCCCAGATCCGCCAATAAGCGCTGAGTCTCTTCCGGTTCGTAGACTACAAAAGTAAAAGTTGTTGCCCTACTAGCGATCGAAACATCGCCCTTTGACCCTGATTCTCTGTAACTTTCCCAAATTTGACTCAATTCGGCCTCTATTTGGTCGAGCGACACATCTTTAGGATTTTGCAGCGAAACCAGAGGCGGAGCTTTCATCGGTGTCATCGTCATAAATCTTTTCTCCTTTGTCAGTTTTTACTCATCAGTCATCGGTCATTAGTTCAGTAGTCCTGGAGATCCCAAAATTTTCGACCCTAGTTTCAGCTCTCAGATTCATCTGTGCAGTAAATCTAAAATCTCAAATCTCAAATCTAAAATCGACTGACTTTTAAAGTCTGCGCCACTTGCGGCCGTCTCTGTTAATTAGCAGTTCTGCTTCCGCCGGTTCCCAAGTACCCGCTTCGTATTTAGGAACCAAATCCTGTTCGTTGGACGATTCCCAAGCCATCAGCGCCGGCGTTACCACCCGCCAAGCTTCTTCCACTTCATCAGAACGGGTAAACAAAGTTTGGTCGCCCAGCATACAGTCAATTAACAGTCGATCGTAAGCATCCGAAGATGTCACCCCAAAGGAAGAACCGTAACTGAAATCCATATCCACCGTCCGCGTCCGCAAATCCGGCCCCGGCATTTTCGCCTCAAACCTCAGCGAAATCCCCTCGTTGGGATGCACGCGCATAGTCAAAACGTTGGGGGTAGTTTGTTGCGCCGCCGACTGAAAAATCATCAGGGGCACTTCGCGAAACTGAATCGCAATTTCGCTGACTTTTTTCGGCAACCGTTTGCCGGTTCGCAGGTAAAAAGGCACTCCCTGCCAGCGCCAGTTGTCGATCGTAAACTTCATCGCCACAAAAGTCGGCGTTGTCGAGTTGGGAGCAACGCCGGGTTCTTCGTGATACCCCGGCACCTGTTTGCCCTTCATCCAACCTGCGGAATATTGACCCCGAATCGCTGAGAAGTCCAAGTTATTCAAATCTGCCAAGCGAGTTGCTTGCAGAACTTTCATCTTTTCGGTGCGGATGCTGTCAGCGTCGAGCGAGTTCGGCGGTTCCATCGCCGTCAGACAGAAAATCTGCATCAAGTGGTTTTGCAGCATATCCCGCAACGCCCCAGAGGATTCGTAGTAACCGGCCCGGTCTTCTACGCCTACTGTTTCTGCAACTGTAATTTGTACGTGATCGACAAATTGCCGGTTCCACAGCGGTTCAAAAATCGCGTTAGCAAACCGAAATACCATTAAATTCTGAACCGTTTCTTTACCCAAATAGTGGTCGATCCGGTAAACTTGCTGTTCTTGGCAAACGTTCTGCACGACTCGGTTGAGAGCTTTTGCCGAACTCAAGTCGCGGCCGAAGGGTTTTTCAATTACCAAGCGGTGTTTTGCCGGATCGGTCAGCATTTGAGCCGCGCCCAGTTGCCTAATTGCTTCGGGGAAAAAGTTCGGGGAAACCGAGAGATAAAATATGTGATTGCCGCGAGTTCTCCTTTCTTCGTCGAGTTCCGCTAAGAAAGCTTTGAGTTTTTGATAGCTTTCGGGGTTGTCAATGTCGCCCGGACAGTAGTACAAACCTTTAGCGAAATCTTTCCATAATTCTTCATTGCCAATGCCGCCGCCAAATTCTTCGATCCCTTCTCGCATTTGCTCTCGGAAGTAATCGTGACTCCAAGGACGGCGGGCCACACCTACCACTGTAACTTCCGGCGGCAAACGCCGATCGCGCCTCATCTGATAAATTGCTGGTACGAGTTTGCGCTGAGTTAGGTCTCCCGAAGCTCCAAAGATTACCAGAATTTGCGGTTCTGGCATCCGTTCTTTTCGCAAACCGACCCTTAGTGGATTTTCAAGTAGCGTTACCATTTATTTTCCTTTTTCTAGTGCTGTTAACCGTGCCAAGACACCGTGATAGTTTGCGGTCATTTCTGCTAGTTGCTGGGTGAGAGAGTTAATTTGCCCTTCATACTCTGCTTTGACTTCCGCTCTGATTTCCTCCCGGATTTTTACCCTTTCAGCAGCCAGTCGCACTTCCCAATCTCGATCGCGCTGTAGCAGTTCAGCTTTCAACTGCCTGTTTTCGGCTCGCAGTTGCTCCAACTCCAACGCCACAGCAGCAGCACGCCTATCCCTTTCTCTGTTTTGCTCGCGGAGTTGCTCTCTAAGGCGCTGATTGTCCGATCGCAATTTCTCTAATTCTGAAGCATCATCCTTGCCAGTTCGCCCGCTTCCTAGTGATGGAAATCGCTGTTCAACCAAGCGCTGAACTGCTGCACCACTGGGGATACCATTCGGCGATGACTCCAGAGCTTCTTGCCAGATTTCGAGTTGCAGTTCTGGCGATAATCCTGTTAGAGGACGGACTTGGCGCTCGTTGGCTGGAATTTTGACACCCATGGGTGTCAAATTTTCGATGACCTGCGCTGCTGCAATAAATCGATTAGCCGTCTGCTTTGCTATGCCCCATTTCTCCCGGCAATAAGCGTCAAACGTCTTGTGGCTTTCCCGGTACAGTTTCTGTTCTCGAATCTCGTCAAGGGCTTTGCCAACTTCGTAAAAAGTCTGAAGTCCCTTTTCTACAATGGATTCCAGTTCTTCAAGCCTAGCCCGTTCGGTGACATCAAGTTGGGCTGTTGCATACTCGCTTTCTAGTAGGGTATTTGTAGTTGGCATAGCAATTCCTCAGCGGATGTACATGGAGAATTCGAGTTGGAGCTTCTGGCGAGATTCCTTCTATAGGACGGACTGGATTTTCCTTTGTCGGAACTCTGACACCCATTAATCTCAAAATTCCTAGAGAAAATTTAAAACTCAGCATTTAAGAACCCAAATAATTATCTATTCCGATTCCTAAATGCTTCTGCCTTTCAGGATACAGATATCTGCCTAAGCGACGGGTGACAACTTCTGCACTTTCTCTTCCAAGGAATCCATCAGGGATTGGAACGGGGTGACGAATTTCTCAATCCCGTCGAGGAGCAAGTCTGCCATCACTTTGTCCAAGTTGATGTCGATGTCGGGATCTTTGAGACTTTCGATCAGCGTGTAAGCTTCTGCAACGTTGCTCTCAATCCGGGGTGCGACATCGCAGTGGTCGAAACAAGCTTCAACAGTGTTCGGCGGCAAAGTGTTAACCGTGTCGGGGCCGATTAGTTCATCGACGTACATGACATCGCTGTAGTTGGGGTTTTTGGTGCTGGTGGAAGCCCACAGCAAGCGCTGTACTTTCGCTCCTTTGGCTGCTAAAGCTTGCCAGCGATCGCTCGCTACGATTTCTTTATACTTCTGGTAAGCTATCTTCGCATTGGCGATCGCAATTTTCCCCTTCACTGCTTCCAGTTTAGCTTTTGTGGAAATATCTGTGACATTTTTGAGTTTCTCGTCAATCTTGCCATCGACATTGATGTCGATCCGGCTCAAGAAGAAACTGGCAACAGAAGCAACATTGCTCACATCCAAACCTTTAGCCGCCCGCGCTTCCAAACCGCGAATGTAAGCCCAGAAGGTTTCGACGTAGCTGTCAACGGAGAACAGCAAAGTCACGTTAACGTTAATGCCTTCGCTGATGACTCGCTCGACTGCGGGCAAACCTTGAGCGGTTCCCGGAATCTTAATCATCACGTTTTCTTTGCCGATCGCGTGATAGTAGCGTATGGCTTCGCTAATCGTGCTTTCTGTGTCGTTGGCGATCGTCGGTGGCACTTCAATGCTAATGTAACCGTCCAAACCATTCGACTCTGCGTAAACCGGAGCGAAGATGTCGCAAGCGTTGCGGATATCTTCAAATACCAGAGATTCGTAAATCTCCATTACAGATTTACCCGCCCGGATGCCAGCTTCGATATCCGCGTCGTAAATCACATTACCCGCGATCGCTTTCTCAAAAATAGCCGGATTAGATGTAATCCCGCGCAGTCCCCTACTTTCAATCATCTGTTTGAGTTCGCCGGACTCGATCAGATCGCGAGTCAAATTGTCCATCCAGATACTTTGGCCAATTTCTTTGATTTCTAACAGGTGATTCGTTGGTGTTGCTGTCATTACTGTAACTCCTACAATTTGATAGCTGTTAATTGGGACTTGGAAAGTGAAAAGTGAAAAGTGAAAAGTGAAAATTGGCAATCGGGAATTGGTAATTGGGAGTCGAAAGTTATAAGTTAAAACCCTCTTCCTTCTTCCTTTTTGCTGACATCCGTTACATCCGTTACATCCGTTACACAATCCGTTGCCGAACTTCCTTCTATCCGTTACATCCGTTACACAATCCGTTGCCGAACTTCCTTCACTCGGAAAGTGTCCTAGGATTGCGCGATCGATCTTGAATAAAAGACTCCACCATCGCTACATTTTCTTTGCTACCGACAATCAAGGGCGATCGCTCGTGCAGTTTGGTCGGCACAACGTCTAAGATGTCTTGAGTCCCCGTACTGGCGCGCCCGCCGGCTTGCTCCATCAAAAACGCCAAAGGAGCAGATTCGTAGAGCAAACGCAATTTGCCCTCGGGTTTTTTCACCGTTCCCGGGTACAAAAACACGCCTCCCTGAAATAAAATCCGGTGGAAATCTCCCACCAAAGCCCCGCCGTACCGAGCGGTGTAGCCTTCGCTGCGGTGTACGTAGCGAATGTAGTCCCTCAAAGATTCCTCCCACTGCCAGAAGTTACCTTCATTAACGCTGTAAATCGGGCCGCGATCGGGAACCTTAATGTTTTCGTTAGCTAGAATAAACTCGCCCAAACTCGGGTCGAGGGTAAAGGAATGAACGCCCTGACCGATCGAATAAACCAGCATGGTACTGGGGCCGTAGAGCACGTAGCCTGCTGCGATTTGTTTGCGTCCGTGTTGCAGCAAGTCGGAAGCAGAACCGTCTGCATCGTCCCCCTCTTGCTTGCGGATGCTGAATATGGAACCGACATTGAGATTGGTGTCAAGATTGGAAGAACCGTCTATAGGGTCGTAGAGCAGGCTGTAACGCCCGATCGGACAGTTTTCGGGAATGTAGTAGGGTTTTTCCATTTCCTCGGAAGCCAAGCGGCATACCAGTCCGCTTTGCTGGAATACCGAGATAAACACTTCATTGGCATAGATATCCATCTTTTTGACGGATTCTCCCTGCACGTTCACAGCCCCTGTAAACCCCAAAGCATCCTCCATTAACCCGGCCCTGCTGAGCCGCCTCGCGATCAGCTTGGCAGCTAGTCCGATGCGATTCATCAGCGCGCTGAGATCCTGAGCATCTGCTGAAAAGCTGTGGAGTTGCTGGAGTACGTGACGGGATAGAGTCGTGCAATCGCGGTCTAAGGCTTGTACCTGCTCGGTCGGGCCCAGTCGGGCTTCCCCTGTCGGCGCGTTTACCATGATTTTGATGTCCTCCCTGTCTTGCTGCTCTGGATTTGGGTTCGATAGAGTCCTTGACACTTGCCCCTGAATCGGCTACGAGACCGATCGTCCCCTAACTTCTATCTTAGGGAGGGTTTTGCGAAAGGGCGTCGAACTTTAGGTGAATTTTAGATCCCCACACAAAATTGAGGAGTGCGATCGACTGTTGAGTGGGAAATTGTATTCAAAATTACCAATTTTTTGATTTACCGCAGAGGACGCAGAGGGCGCAGAGGGAGAAAGTGTTGGCTTCGGGATGTAGGTTTGGTCTATAGCAGAAAGAAGTTCGGCAACGGATTCTGTAGTAGAACCTATTGTTAACTTACCAGAATTGTTCGCAGGTATTTACGATCGCGCCGACTATGATTATCGGATTGATTGCGATCGAGATCCCGTACGTAAATTTTCGCCAAAGGTGATATGACACTTCAAAATTCTGGGTAAGCTATCCATAGAAATACGGTAATTGAAATTTAAGCAAATACACAGAGTCCGTCATTGACTTTTCTATTGACTTGTTTGAAATATACTCAAACACTCAATTTACATTGCATAAAATTTTCAAAACTTGGGTTACAAAAACCCAAATATAAAATGTTTGTTGGTACTCATCAACCAGGATAATGCTATGGATATTGTTGAAAAAATTCCCCATAACTTAGTCAAAGACTATCAAATTAAAAAGCTACTCGGAGAAGGCGGTAGTAGCACAACTTATGAAGCCGTTGACCTCCAAACACACCAGCGAGTCGCACTCAAAGCTTTGTCTTTACAGAAGATGAATGACTGGAAAGTCCTGGAACTATTTGAACGAGAAGCCAATGTTTTATCAAAATTGAATCATCCGGGAATTCCGCGTTATTTGGATTATTTTTATGTCGATACTCCCGACAACCGTTGTTTTTATATAGTGCAAGAACTGGCAGCAGGGCAATCTCTAGCAAGTTTAGTCGAAAATGGCTGGCACGCTAGTGAGTCGGAAATTAAAGGTATTGCCACACAAATTTTGGAGATATTAGTTTATCTCCATTCACAGATACCTCCTGTTATCCACCGGGATATTAAACCCGAAAATATTGTTTTCAACTCCCCCATTAATTCCCACAAACAAAAACATTGGGAAGTCTGCTTAGTAGATTTTGGAGCAGTGCAAAACACTTATTACAATACTTTAATGCGAGGAAGTACCGTAGTTGGAACCTATGGTTATATGGCTCCAGAACAATTTCTCGGACAAGCCGTACCTGCAACAGATTTATATGGTTTAGGAGCGACATTGTTGTATTTACTAACCCACCGTTCCCCGGCCGAATTACCAACAAATATACTAGAGAAAGATTTTCGCTCTCAAATTCAGATTTCTTCAGCATTTGCCGATTGGTTAGAAAAAGCGATCGCCCCAGATTTAGAAAACCGCTTTAGATCGGCAAAAGAAGCACTTGAATCGCTTCGCAATCCTCGAACAGTTAGCGTTAAATCCAAGCCGACGCAATGGAAAAAACGCCTTAAAATAGGAATTGCTGCGGTTGCTACTATTGCTGTTTTAAATCACTTTAAATATCCCCTACTCAACCGAATTGGATTTACACCCGATGCAGTTTACCAGGCTGTTGAACGGGGAGATACTAAAACTGTTAGGCATTATCTGGATCTTGGTATTAGTGCTAATTCTAGGGTAAATAACCAGAATTTACTACACTTGGCTGGCTCAAAAGAGGTGGCAGAATTGTTAATTGACCGAGGTGCAGATGTCAAAGCTAAGGATGTATTTGGCTTAACCCCGTTACACTTTGCTGCTGCATTCGATCGCATAGAAGTAGCACAGACGCTAATTGCTAAAGGTGCAGATATTAACGCCCATAGTGAACATGATGTTGATAGGTGGACTCCTTTCTGGAATTTTAAATGGGAAATGTTTTTAGATTGCAATCATAAGGGTACTACTCCTCTGTTCTTTGCGCGATCGTCTAAAATGACCAAGTTGCTGATTGCTGAAGGTGCAAACGTCAATGCCAAAAACAAAGATGGCATAACTCCTCTACATGTGGCGCGATCGAAGGCGATCGCACAAATACTACTCGCTGCAGGCGCAAAAATTAACATCAAAGAAGACAATGCTCGAAATGGCAAGGATAGAACTTTATTACATAATGCAGCCCAAATAGGTTTTAAGGAGTTGGTACAACAGCTAATTAACAACGGCGCAAATGTTGTTGTTCGGGATAGTTACCAAAGGACTCCACTGCACTATGCAGCAACCAAAGAAGTTGCCGCTTTGCTAATGCTGGATATTAACGCTAGGGACAAATATGGAAATACTCCGTTACACCTAGCTGTTCGAGATAATCGCCCAGAAATTGTCTCTTTTTTGATTGCTAATGGCGCGAAAGTCAATGTTGAAAACAAAAAGGGCTATACTCCGTTACACCTAGCTGTTCAATACGTTTACCGACCCTCAGATATTCCACGCGCTCGCCTAGAAATCGTCTATTTTTTAATTGCTAATGGTGCGAAAGTCAATGTTAAAGATCGTAATGGACAGACTCCTCTACATATTGCTGTGTTAAATAGGCGGGTTACTATGTCAAATAATATGCAGAATATCAATATGCAGAATATCGAACGACTGCTAGAGCATGGTGCCGAAATTAATATCCAGGATAATAACAAAACAACTCCACTGGATATCGCCGTAGACTCGACAGATCGGGATACAGTAGCGTTGATGATTAGCAAACACTCAGATGTTAATAGCGAATACAAATATGGCAGAACCTTACTGCATATCGCTGTCGATTTCAAACTTAAGGATGCAGCCAAACAACTCATTGCCCAAGGTGCATTCGTTAATGCCAAAAATAACTTGCTTCAAACTCCCCTGCATCTTGCCACTACACGAGGATCTCAAGATATCGCTGAACTGCTAATTGCTAAAGGTGCGAGGGTTAACGCTAGAAATGTGAAGGGTCAAACTCCCTTGTATCGAGCGATCGCGCTCGGACACACTGATATTGCTGCACTGCTAATTAACAACGGTACAGATGTTAATAATATAGATGTATCTGGCACAACTCCACTCCACCAAGCCGCACATTATGGCACTGTAGAAATCTTAAAATTGCTGATTGCTAAAGGTGCAAAAATTGACGCTAGAAACTCTTATGGTGAAACGCCACTAAAGATAGCAGAAACCGACTCGAATCCCGACCGAGAAGCAGCAGCCGAAATACTTAGAGCTCACGGCGCAACAGACTAATTATCCAAAATCAACCCAGGCACAAAAATATGGAAACACTACAACAATCGGAAAAAATCATTGCTGAACGATATCGCATTCTCGGCAAATTAGGGCAGGGTGGAGTTGGCATCACCTATGCTGCTGTAGATTTAAACAGCAATCAAAAAGTTGCACTCAAAGCTTTATCCCTGCGTGTGACAACTGAATGGAAAAAAGTCGAGTTATTTGAACGAGAAGCCAAAACTTTATCGGGATTGAATCATCCGGGAATTCCTCGCTACATTGACTACTTTCAAGTTGATACTTCCCAAGATCGTTGTTTTTATATCGCCCAACAACTCGCACCTGGAAAATCTCTCGCACAATTGATAGAAAATGGCTGGAAACCAAATGAAGCGCAAGTTCGTCATATCGCCAATAAAGTGCTAGAAATTCTAGTTTATCTGCAATCGCTGTTACCTGCTACTATCCACCGAGATATCAAGCCCCAAAATATTATTCTGCAAAAAAATGGGCGAGTCTTCTTAGTTGATTTTGGTGCAGTTCAAAATACTTACCATCATACCGTTACTGGAGGCAGTACCGTTGTCGGAACCTACGGTTACATGGCACCAGAACAATTCAGAGGAAAAGCTGTATTGTCAACAGATTTGTATGGATTGGGAACCACGCTGCTTTTCTTGTTAACCCAGAAATTTCCATCGGATTTACCCAGACAAAAGCAGAAGGTAAAATTCCGCGATATCGTCTCTATTTCTCCAGAGTTTGCCAACTGGTTAGAGAAGATAATTGAACCCGCAATTGAAGATAGATTTGACTCAGCAAAAGATGCTTTATCAGCGTTGCGAGGGGAACAGCCAAGCGGGATTAATCGCGAAAAAATGTTTAAGCGATCGCCCCAATCCCGAATTACTTTAATTGACGCTAAACGGTGGTTATTCATCAATATATACCCCGAGCGCTTCCTTAGCAAACTCAAAGGGTTTTTCCGGTTCATTCATTTGAGTTGTAAAGTTTTACTTCTCTTCTCTTTGATTCTGGGCGTTTTTGATTTAATCCTATGGTTAATTGTCACACCGTGGCACAGGACATTTAGCTTGTTTAAATACACTTTAGCAGACTCGCTAGGTAAATTATTTCACCTATTTGTATTTATATCGATCGCACCTGTAATAATATTTACCGTATTTTATGCTTTGATGTACTTGTGTTGGATTTCTTATTGTTTATTGAGCAGACCAATTCAAATCAGCCCTCAAGATATCCAGCGGGTAAATTTGAGCGTAATTCATCTGCCATTGCTCAAAAAATCGATGACTTTTTGCCGGATTCGCACCAAGTCGCGTAACTATTGTTTTGGCTTATTTTTGCCGCAAGCTGAGAAAGAATGGTTGGTAGGAGAATTGAATAATTGTTTAAGTAAACTAAAATAAATCATTGTTGTTATCCACAGATTTGATAAAAAAACCGTTTTTTTCTGAGTGCGTGGATTAAATAAATGCGGAAGTATAGAAAATTTTATGTACTAATTTAGGCAATAATAATCATCAAAAAATCCTGGATCGGGCCTGAGAATAAAACTATAAAGAATCTCGATATTTATGAAATAGGACTGCAAAAGGGGAAGCCGATCGCACTTCTTGAATACGGAGCTCCAATGAGTAGTTGAGAGTAGCGATCGCCTTTTCGATTGGTTATGCTGGAATCAGGGCGATCGTTTCTGCCAGTTTACTGACCAACAAAAATAAAGATATTTGTGCTTAAATACCGTCAAGGCAAGAAATATCTCGCCCTGACTGGGGTAGTGTCGTTAAGCTGCTGTATCTCCTAAGCGTGAAGGTTCCATTGATGAGTATTTCTACTCGAAATAAAAAAACTATCCTGTTTTTGGCAGCCAACCCCAAAAACACAACTCCTGTGGACTTACAGAAAGAGGCGAAGGAAATTGCAGAGGGGTTGCAACGCTCACAAAAGGCCCACAAGTTTCAACTCGAGCAACAGTGCGCGGTGACACCCAGAGAAATGCAGCGAGCCATATTAGATTATAAACCAGAGATTGTGCATTTCTCTGGGCATGGTGCAGGAGAAAGCGGTTTAGCGTTGGAAGATGAGGCGGGACAAATTAAGCTGGTAAATACCAAAGCTTTGGCAGCTTTGTTTGAGGCGTTTAAGGAGTACGTGGAGTGCGTAATACTCAACGCTTGCTATTCAGAAGTGCAAGCTGAGGCGATCGCACGTCACATTCCCTATGTGATCGGCATGAACCAAGCGGTGGGAGATCGGGCCGCACGGGAATTTGCTGTAGGTTTTTACGATACGTTGGCGGCGGGGGAGTCGATCGAACGTGCCTATAAGTTGGGTTGCGTTAGCATCAGCATGGCAGGTATTCCCGAAGAACTTACGCCGGTATTAAAGAAGAAGTCGGATGTTTCTGAGTTGGATGCAGCAGATCGATCGCGCGATGCTTCTGGTAGCGATATCGTGGAGGAGTCGTCGCCTGCGGTGGAAAATGAGCGATCGATCGCCGCACCTCCCCTTTCTCCTCTCAACTTAGACAACCCCGAAGGTTCTGTTAGTTTAGATTCACCCCTATATATCGATCGGCCTCCCATCGAATCGGACTGCTACCAAACTATTGTCAAACCCGGAGCTTTAATCCGAATCAAAGCCCCCCGGCAAATGGGAAAAACTTCCTTAGTGCAGCGAATTTTATACCAGGCCAAGCAACAGGGATATCAAACGGCTTATTTAAACTTTCAATGGGCTGATGGCAGTTTTCTCACCCATCTTGATGAGTTGTTGCAGTGGTTTTGTGGTGAGATTACCAATGAATTAAATTTAGAAGACAGGTTAGGGGAATATTGGAAAGGCGTTCTCGGCAGTAAAAATAAAAGCACCAAGTATTTCCAACGCTATCTACTATCTGACAGCGAGCGGCCTCTTGTTTTAGGGTTAGATGAAGTAGATCGGATTTTTCAGCATTCCGAAATAGCCACCGACTTCTTTGGATTATTGCGAGCTTGGCACGAGCGGGGAAAAAATGAGGAAATTTGGAAAAAGCTGAGGTTAGTTATTTCTCACTCTCAAGAAGTTTATATTCCTCTCAATATTAATCAGTCGCCATTTAACGTGGGATTGCCCGTAGAGTTACCTGAACTCAATCAGAGACAGGTAACAGATTTGGTGAATCGACACCGATTAAATTGGTCAAATCAAGAGATTTGTGACCTGATGGAAATGGTGGGCGGTCATCCTTATTTAGTTCGAGTTGCTCTCTACCAAGTTGCCAGGGGGAGAATTACCTTAGATAGCTTGCTAAAAGTCGCTCCTACTGAAGAAGGCCCTTACTACGATCATTTGCGGCGGCATTTAGTTAACTTGGAAACAGATGCAGAACTAGCAGCAACAATTAGACAAGTGATTAACAGCGAACAACCTGTAGAGATTCACACCGGAGAGGCTTTTAAATTGCGAAGCATGGGGTTGATAAAATTTCATGGAAATGCTGTAATCCCATTGTGTGGTTTGTATCGTCAATATTTTAGCCATCGCCTAGCCTTTCCTCCAGCAAATATACCTCCTGTGCAACCAAGCTTGCCCGTAAGTCATTTAGCAGCTATTATGTTCTCGGATGTTGTTAATTCCACCGCTTTATCAGTCGCCAACCAAAAGCTGACACTAGAATTGGTGAATCGAGATTTCAACATCATCCGAGGTATCTGCGCTAAACATCAAGGCAAAGTCCTTAAAGAAATGGGCGATGGTTTATTAATTTGCTTTCCCGAAAGTGCCGTAAAAGCAGTTGCCTGTGCCCTAGAAATACAACGAAATTTCGCTGAAGCTGCTACAACCTTACCTCCTAGTCACGTCCTCCAACACCGCATTGGTATTCACTTGGGGGAAATCTTCATTTTTAATAATGATATCAGGGGGGCTGGTGTAAATTTAGCTGCTCGTTTAGAAGGGAAAGCAGAGCCAGGAGGAATCTGTATTTCTGAAACAGTTTATCAAGTGGTTAAAACCCATTTATCTTTAAATGTGATTGACTTAGGTATGCAACAGTTAAAGGGAATTCCTGAACCTGTACGGCTGTACAAATTGATTCCTTAATCTTCTGAATTTCCATCTATGAATTAACAAATACCTATGAAAGATTATCAATATCAAGTTGGAGGTAGCCTGCCTGCAAACGCCCCAAGTTATGTCACTAGAAAGGCGGATGAAGAACTTTATCAAGCTTTAAAAGCCGGAGAATTCTGCTATGTTCTCAATGCCAGACAAATGGGAAAATCATCCCTGCGAGTGCGGACAATGCAGCGGTTACAAGCAGAGGGCATCGCCTGTAGTAGCATTGATATCACAGAAATTGGCACCTCAGATATTACGCCAGAAGAGTGGTATGCAGGCGCTATTGATAGCATCGTCAGCCGATTAGATTTGTATGACGTTTTTGATTTAGATGAATGGTGGGAGCAGAACAGGTTACTCTCGAATGTTAAACGATTCAGTAAATTCATTGAAGAAGTATTGCTCGATCATATTTCAGGAAATATAGTAATATTTGTGGATGAATCGGACAGTTTAATTAGTTTGAATTTTAAAATTGAAGATTTTTTTGCTGTGATTCGTGATTGTTATAATAATCGAGCTGACAAACCAGACTATCGTCGATTAACATTTACGATGTTAGGGGTAGCTACTCCCTCAGATTTAATTCAAGACAAGCGACGCACTCCGTTTAATATTGGTCGAGGGATAGAGTTAACGGGGTTTCAATTAGCAGAAGCGCAACCTTTGGCAGTCGGGTTAGAAACTCCAGCAGAAAATTCTCAAGCTTTGTTAGAAGCAGTCTTATATTGGACGGGCGGACAGCCGTTTTTAACTCAAAAACTTTGTAAAATACTGCTCGATCGTGCCAACTCTGCATTTATGCAAACTCCCGCTGAGTGGGTAGGGAATTTAGTTAGAGAAAAGGTGATTGAGAATTGGGAAGGGCAGGATGAACCAGAGCATTTAAAGACGATTCGCGATCGCATTTTACGCAGCGAACAACGGGCAAGTCGGTTGCTGGGACTATATCAGCAAATTTTGCAGCACAATGAAATAGCGGCTGATGATACTCCCGAACAAATGGAACTGCGGTTAACTGGATTGGTGGTTAAGCAGTCGGGAAAACTTAAAGTTTATAACCCAATTTATCAATCTGTTTTTACTGCAGATTGGGTGGAAAAGCAATTAGCGAATCTCCGCCCTTACAGCGAAAGTTTTAAAGCTTGGATAGAGTCTGATTGTAAAGATGAATCGCGGCTGTTGCGGGGTCAGGCTTTGCAAGATGCTCAAACTTGGGCAGCAGATAAAAGTTTGAGTGATTTGGATTATCAGTTTTTAAATGCCAGTCGGGAATTACAACAACGGGAAGTTGAACGAGAGTTAGAAACACAGAGACAAGCCAATAAAATTTTGACTCAAGCGAATCAGACGCTAATTAAAGCAGAACAATTGGCCACCTATAAAGTCACTCAAGCCCAGAATTTAGCAAATGTCATCCAGGAAACTGCTTTTTCTAATGAATCATTTCGTTCAGGACAGATATTCCAAGCACTGTTGGAAGCATTAAAGGCAGGGGAAGCATTCAAACAACTAGATTCTTCAGCCGAGACGACAAAACATATTACAGGACGAATGATAGCTGCGCTGCAACAAGCAGTGTCCGCAGTAAAAGAGCGCAATAGTTTGGAAGGGCATAGCAATTCGGTCTGGAGTGTCGCCTTTAGTCCCGATGGCAAGACATTGGCTTCTGCAAGCAGTGACAACACCATCAAACTGTGGAACCTGCAAAGCCAAAAACCCATTGCTACCCTCACCGGGCATAGCAATGAGGTATTGAGCGTCGCCTTTAGTCCCGATGGCAAGACATTGGCTTCTGCAAGCCGTGACAAAACCATCAAACTGTGGCACCTGGAAACCCAAAAACCCATCGCTACCCTTAGAGGGCATAACAATCCGGTATTGAGCGTCGCCTTTAGTCCCGATGGCTTGACTTTGGCTTCTTCAAGCAGTGACAGCACCATCAAACTGTGGAACCTGCAAAGCCAAAAACCCATCGCTACCCTCAGAGGGCATAACAATCCGGTATTGAGCGTCACCTTTAGTCCCGATGGCTTGACTTTGGCTTCTGCAAGCAGTGACAATACCATCAAACTGTGGCATCTGGAAAGCCCAAAACCCATCGCTACCCTCACCGGGCATAGCAATTGGGTCAATAGCGTCGCCTTTAGTCCCGATGGCTTGACTTTGGCTTCTGCAAGCAGTGACAATACCATCAAACTCTGGCACCTGCAAAGCCAAAAACCCATTGCTACCCTCACAGGGCATAGCAGTAAGGTTAATAGCGTTGCCTTTAGTCCAGATGGCTTGACTTTGGCTTCTTCAAGCTCAGACAAGACCATCAAACTGTGGCACATGAAACGGTGGCACCTGCAAAGCCAAAAACTCATCGCTACCCTCAGAGGGCATAGCAATCCGGTATTGAGCGGCGCCTTTAGTCCAGATGGCTTGACTTTGGCTTCTTCAAGCTCAGACAAGACCATCAAACTCTGGCACCTGCAAAGCCCAAAACCCATCGCTACCCTCAGAGGGCATAGCAATCGGGTATTGAGCGTCGCCTTTAGTCCAGATGGCTTGACTTTGGCTTCTTCCAGCTTTGACACCACGATCAAACTCTGGCACCTGCAAAGCCAAAAACCCATAGCTACCCTCACCGGCCATAGCAATGAGGTCTATAGCGTCGCCTTTAGTCCCGATGGTAAAACATTGGCTTCTGCAAGTGATGACACCACGATCAAACTGTGGCACGTGGAAAGCCAAAAATTCATCGCTACCCTCACCGGACATAGCAATTGGGTCTGGAGCGTCGCCTTTAGTCCCGATGGTAAAACATTTGCTTCTTCAAGCCGTGACACCACGATCAAACTGTGGCACGTGGAAACCCAAAAACCCATAGCTACCCTCACCGGCCATAGCGATTCGGTCTGGAGCATCGCCTTTAGTCCAGATGGCAAAACTTTGGCTTCTGCAAGCTTTGACAACACCATCAAACTGTGGCACGTGGAAACCCAAAAACCCATCGCTACCCTCACCAGCCATAGCAATGAGGTTTATAGCGTCGCCTTTAGTCCCGATGGTAAAACATTGGCTTCTGCAAGCTTTGACACCACGATCAAACTGTGGCATGTGGAAACCCAAAAATCCATCGCTACCCTCACCGGGCATAGCAATGAGGTATTGAGCGTCGCCTTTAGTCCAGATGGCAAAACTTTGGCTTCTGCAAGCAGTGACAAGACCATCAAACTGTGGAACCTGGAAACCCAAAAACCCATCGCCACCCTCATCGGGCACAGCAATTCGGTCTGGAGCGTCGCCTTTAGTCCCGATGGCAAAACTTTGGCTTCTGGAAGCAGTGACAACACCATCAAACTGTGGGTTTGGGATTGCGATAAACTAATGGCATTAGGTTGCAATTGGATTAGTGATTATCTCAGAACAAACCCGAAAGCAACAGAAGACGATAAACAAATGTGTGCTGATTACCTCAACCAACCGTCAATCAAATAGAATTTAGGCAAAAACCGCCAGCCAGCCTGATGTTCGCACTACATTTTTTTCACCACCACTTCCACTTTTTCCGTTGTCCATTTCTCACTCACATCAGTCACAATCCTGATATTTCGCTGCGGCGAATCTTCATCCACAACCGCCACCAGCATCGGATTATTAAATCTTGCTATTTAATTTTCACTTTTGTAGTTAGGCGAGATTTGGGGAGTTCAAAAGGCGGTATGTGCTAACTCTGAGGGATATTGCACTGATGTCCCTTGGAATATAAAGTGTAAAACTCCTGGAGTGCTGACATTTGTTCTCTCAATCTAGATATCTCTACATCCAAGGGAGGGAGTAGTTTCTCAAGGTGGCGAACCTCACTAAACCACAGTCGTAACTCAGGTTTGAGAGTTGCATAGAGCGTTTCAGGACACGACAGTAATATTGCTGTTATTATCTCTGCAGCGAAGGGCTGTTGCCACCACTTCCCTACAACAGACATTGCATCCCCCTCATCGCTTGACAAGCATTGGTGAACAATATCAAACAGTGAATTTAACTCAATAGTTGCCCGTAATTTCTCAAGTGTCTCGGCAGTCTCTGACGAGGTATGCACCATAGTTGTGAATTCAACAGGCCAATGGTGCAGGATGGTACTGACAAATGAAGCAATTGAATCAGGTTGCTCTTTTCTCAGAATGTCGGGGAGTATTTCTGTAAAGTAAGGAGCAACACTACGCCACTGATGTAAATCAAAAGCAACATGAAAGAATGTTTCGGGCAACCTTTCACTCTTTTGCAATACAATATAACCTCGACATTGATTAGTGAGGGGATCGACAGGTTCAAATGCTTGCCATAACAAAGGCAGAGAAACCCAGTGAGGTGGATATTTGAAACGGGCAACATCCAGCAGAAGAACTAGATCCCGCTGTGGATGATAGCCACCAATTGGTGAGAAGTGACCATCACCCGTTTGTCCCAATACCTTTCGGCTGTAGGAAACAACTAGATGAATATCACCTGACGCCGCAGTCACCTCCTCAACTGCTTGCCGAAAGTTTTCCAAGCTGCTTTGGTGGTAACGGTTAGGTTTTACAACAGCACCGTTGCAACGTGCGATACACACAAACTCATCAAAGGTGATACCGTTTTCTTTAATGACTGAAAGAGGTAAGCAACAGTCTAAAAATTCCTCTCCATACCATCTCCACACCCCTTTCCAAATGCGACCCGGATCGATGGATAAGGCATTAAGAACAACAACTAAACTACCCAATCCACAAAAAGCGGGTTCTGCTTGAGTGTGAAACTGTTCTGCTAGAGCAAAATACCCTTCCATACCTCCCAATGCCAACGCTTCTCGAAATATTTGCTTTCCCTCTACGGAGGAAAAGGGAATAGCAGAATCGGGGAGTGAACGACGATAAAACCCTTGAGCAGACATTGAGTTTTTTAACCTTTATTGCTTGTGGTGCTAAGCTGTTGTGCGTTTAAATTAAATATTGTCGGTTGCCCGTTTCCCGTTCCCTGTTCGCTTTCACCAAATCCTCACACCCTATTTAAAATGCACAACAGCTTATGGGAATTAGCAAATATAGCCTTTCTCAAAAAGATGAGGTATGAAGGACAGCTTATATAACCACTGAAACGTATAGGGCTGAAGCCCAACTACGTACTTCATATTTCTGAGAACCGCTATATCTCACAGCGCCACTTTCTGCTGCCTGGTTGGTTGGCAGAACTAGATATATCGTCAAGAATTACTCTCAGCTATGGGATAATTGTAGAGCAGCACAAAGGATAGTTAAAGTGTTTTTTGCTACCTGGTAAAGGTACTATATTTCGGAGAGAGCTTCCGCTGCCGCACAGTTAATTAATAGTATTTACCGTAGGGTGGGGGCGGGTTTTTGAGATGGTTGGTTTTAGCCTGAGATTTTTGGTGAACCCGCCCCTACAGT
The DNA here is from genome assembly GCA_036702215.1 of Microcoleus sp. F6_B6. GTDB lineage: Bacteria > Cyanobacteriota > Cyanobacteriia > Cyanobacteriales > Microcoleaceae > Microcoleus. The sequence continues at coordinate 102,019 of JAUBST010000011.1, read as the reverse complement.
GATTGCACAAAATTTGTCAATTCAGTTCGCCAATTAGCCGAGAATTGATTTCGCTGCTAATTTTGTACTCGCACTGCTGTTGCAGGGGACACTCGCCGCAGCGGGGGTTTCTTGCAGTGCAAACTGCCGCCCCAAAGTCCAGCATTCCTAGATTCCACGGCCCGACTTGCTGTTTGGGAGCAACTCGTTCTGCGGCTTCCCAAAGTTGGGGCGATCGCGATTTTACCTTACCGCCGTCAATCCCAAAAAAACGCTGCAAAATCCGAGCAACATTCGTATCCAGCACCGCTTTTGGCTGTCCGAAAGCATTCGCGCAAACCGATCGCGCAATGTACTTGCCAACTCCGGGAAGTTCCAGCAACTGAGCTTCCGTGCGGGGCACGTTTCCCTGATAATTTTCTAGGATAACCAGCACCGATTCCCGCAGCTTTTGCGCTCGAAAAAAAAGACCCAAAGGCTGCAACAAACTAGCAACTTCCTCCGCAGGCGCGGCCGCCAAATCGGAGAGAGTCGGATACCGACCGACAAATTCTTGATAAATGGGAGCCACTGTAGCGGCAGTAGTTTTTTGCAGCAGGAACTCAGCCACTAAAATCGCGTAGGGGTCGCAGGTACGCCGCCAAGGAAAATCACGGAAATTTTGCTCTGCCCAAGCTTTCAGGCGGCGGCGGAACCACCGGACTTTCCCTGCGTTCAAATGCTTTGACCCAGGCTCGACATCAGAATCAAAAACAACGGCATTTAATGCAGGCATTTGATTTGTACTTTTGAGAAGTTGCCAAGTTTATATTTATATAATAGCACATTTAAATAATGCGTGAACTTCTCTTTTTCGGCTTGGTTTCTCTCTGCGTACTCTGCGTACTCTGCGGTTAATAAAAAAAATCAGATCGGCCACCTGCCACAACCAGAAACCTAGAAACAACCTTGATTTCAAATATCGGTCAAATGTAAAATTTTGTATATCAAATAACACAAATTCCAGAAAATAGACGATGGTAGGTATTTAACAGATTTCAATAGAACGCAAAAATAAATTTTAACGAGGTCATAAAATGGTAGTAGCAGCACCTGTTCAATCCGGCAGTCAGTCGATTTTTCAAACTCGCTACGACAACTTTATCGGGGGCAAGTGGGTGCCACCGGTGAAAGGGAAATACTCGGAAAACCTGTCTCCAATTACAGGAAAATCAATTTGTCAAGTCCCCCGATCGAGCGCGGAGGATGTAGAATTGGCACTGGATGCCGCCCACGCCGCGAAAGACAAGTGGGGCAAGACTTCCCCAGCCGACAGGGCGCGGGTTTTACACAAAATTGCCGATCGCATCGAAGAAAATCTCGATCGCCTCGCCATCGCCGAAACCTGGGACAACGGCAAACCAATTCGCGAAACCCGCGCCGCAGACATACCGCTGGCGATCGACCATTTTCGCTACTTCGCAAGCTGCATCCGAGCTCAAGAAGGCTCGATCGGCGAACTCGACGGAACCACCGTCGCCTACCACTTCCACGAACCCCTAGGCGTCATCGGACAAATCATCCCCTGGAACTTCCCGATATTAATGGCCGCCTGGAAACTCGCCCCAGCCCTCGCCGCCGGCAACTGCGTCGTCCTCAAACCAGCAGGCCCCACCCCCGCCTCAATCTTGGTACTGATGGAAATCATCGCCGACTTAGTACCAGACGGCGCAATCAACGTCATTAACGGGCCCGGCGCCGAAATCGGCAAAACCCTCGCCACCAGTCCCCGGATTGCCAAAGTCGCCTTCACGGGCGAAACCACCACCGGCAGGCTAATCATGCAATACGCCTCCCAAAATGTCATCCCCGTCACCCTAGAATTAGGCGGCAAATCCCCCAACATTTTCTTTGAAGATATCTGCGCCCAAGACGATGAATTTCTCGACAAAGCAGTCGAAGGATTAGTCATGTTTGCCTTCAATCAAGGCGAAGTGTGCACCTGTCCCTCCCGCGCCTTAATTCAGGAGTCAATCTACGATCGATTCATGGAAAGGGCGATCGATCGCATCCGCCAAATCAAACAAGACAACCCCTTAGATCCGACAACCGCCCTCGGCGCCCAAGTCTCCGTCAACCAGATGGAAAAAATCGCCGAATACGTCAAAATCGGTCGCGCCGAAGGCGCAGAATGTCTGATTGGCGGCGAAAGAAACATCTTATCCGGCGACTTGCAAGACGGCTATTATTTCCAGCCGACAGTCTTCAAAGGAAACAACAAAATGCGAATTTTCCAAGAAGAAATCTTCGGTCCAGTATTAGCTGTCACCACCTTCAAAGACGAAGCCGAAGCATTAGAAATTGCCAACGATACTCTCTACGGTTTAGGTGCAGGAGTTTGGACTCGCGACATCAACACCGCCTACCGCATCGGTCGCGCCGTTCAAGCCGGCCGCGTGTGGACAAACTGCTATCACCTATATCCAGCGCACGCAGCATTCGGCGGCTACAAATCATCCGGTATCGGCCGCGAAAATCACAAAATGATGTTAGATCACTACCAGCAAACCAAGAATTTGTTAATCAGCTACAGCCCGAAAGCATTAGGTTTTTTCTAAAGTCTTCACTCATTGGTTTGTAGTCAGGAATAAAGTCCTTCAACTATTAAATTCTGTCAGGAACAGGCAAGATGCCTGTTCCACAAAAAGTGAATTTTCTGCTTTTGGGGAGTAGGGGTTGGGCGTCCCGCCCGCCCAAAAATACAATTTAGATGCTCGATAGCTTACTGCAAACTCATAATAATAACTAGAGATTGTTCTAAACAGACTGTCATGGAAACTGCAAAAGTCACCGCAACAGAAGCCGCTTTAAAATTAATTAGCCATCTCAAAACTGAACACGGAGAATTGATGTTTCACCAATCCGGCGGCTGCTGCGACGGTAGTTCCCCCATGTGCTTTCCCGATGGCGAATTGATAATCGGTGATGGTGACGTATTGCTGGGCGAAATAGGCGGTTGCCCGTTTTATATTGCAGCGCAGCAATACAAAAATTGGCAGCACACGCAGTTAATTATAGACGTGGCATCGGGGCCAGGAGGCAGCGATTTTTCCCTGGAAGGGCCGGAGGGAGAGCGTTTTATTACTCGTTCCCGCTTGTTTGTTAATGCTGATTAACCTTTTTTTATTCCAATGGCTTATGGAGTAAGATTAAATGAACCGCGAGGCACGCGAACGCGAAGGAAGAGAAAGAAGAAGATGCAGTTGTTGCTTTCGACTACAAACGCATTTCCTCAATAAATGAGATACCATCGAAAATGCCATTTTTAAAGGCTTGAGTGCTGCGAACTCGCTGATTTTCGCTGAGTAATGTCATTGTTTCCACAAAAGTAATCAGGGCGTTATCTTGAGTTTTAGTTGCTCGAAAGCAAATAACTTCCTGGCCCGCATCCCACGCAATCGCCGAAAAATCAGAATAACTGCTAGAAGACATTTTCAGAATTCGGTTTTCAAACTCCCCTTGAAAATTGAGCTGCAGGCGAGAACCATCTGAATATTCATAATTGTTAACTTGTCGGTAGTGACTTCCCTCAATCGAGATGGTAAAATTACCGAAGAAGCTGCGAGAAAAATGTCCGCGAGTATCGGTCTTAATATACTCACCTTGCCAAGTGCCAAGATGACGGGTAAAAATCTCAGGAACTTTCTCTAAATCGGGAGAGTTTAGAGGGGTGCGAGTATCTTGACGAATCGCAAAATCGTTACTCATTGATTGGCCTCCAGTTTGTCTGCAAAACGCGATCGAGTAAAATGCTTTTTTCTGAAATACCCGATTTATTCAAAAAGTCGGGTATCTCGGTATATTGACGATTTTTGATTGGGCTAACGGCGACCTATTTTCAGACTCATTTCACGGCTAGTGCGTTGATATTCGTGGACAATAGGTAATCTTTCGGATTGAAAATTTTCCAGTGCTTCGGCAATGTTAGCACTATCTCTGAGATGTTTTGCTAAATACAGACCATCTTCCCAACCGGAAGTCATACCTCTAGCGCGTGTGGAACTTTTGGCGTGGGCCGCATCTCCAATTAAAATAACACGGCCATCATAGATTTTGGGTAGGGGGTCAATGTCATAGGAAAAACGACAGACAATATTTTCTGCAGGGGTTGATTCAATTACATGGCGCGCGTCATCTGGGAGTTTTGCTAGTTCTTGGGGAGGAATGGTAATATTATTAGGTTGTAGTTTCCCTAGTTCGGAGTCTGCCCGCTCTTTTTCAATAAAGAAACCCCAATGAGTGCGACCTCCACCAATGTGAAAGAAGTTGGCATAAATTCCCCTGCCGCGTACATAAACAAAAAAGTTTCCTTCGGGACAGAAGCTGCGGTCTTCGACAATTCCTCGCCAGACGATGTCGCCTAAATAGAATAGTTCAACGCCGGGAACTATATATTGACGAACTTTTGAGACGATTCCATCGGCACCGATTAAAAGATCGCCTTCCCATTTACGGCCATCTTTAAAGTGGGCGATCGCACTGTGCTCGGTTTGGGCGATCGACGCTAATTCCGCATTAAAATGAATGCACTCAGGCGGTAACTCGTCGAGGAGTGCTTCTAGAATAGCTTTGCGGTGTACCAGCATTCCTGGGAGTTCATTTTCCTCGTAGGTGACGGGTTCGGAATTGATGACATCGCCGCGCAGGTTGCGAAACTCGAATACTTTGACTCGATCGCCTGAGTTGATGATTTTTTCGGTGAGTTGAGGGTTGCCTTGATGCAGCGCTTCCATACCTGCTTGTACGATCAGGATACCGCAGCCATCGGTGCGCGGATGGGGTGCTTTTTCAAACAAGTCAACTTGAAACCCTTGTTGAATCAGCAGAATTGCCAGATAAGCTCCTGATGTTCCTGCGCCGATAATACCTATCCTGCTTTGGGACGAAACCATTTGTGCTTCTCCAGATTTAAGATTGCCGATCGGTTCTCAACCACTATTGTAATTAAGGAAAATCAAGTTTGGGCGATCGCTCTATTGCGGATTGAGCTTTTGTTGATAGCGACAGGTTTCACGCTGTCGCTAAAATCAGTCTCTGAGCCGGTGCAGGATTAATTTTTAATTGGCGAATTCAAACTTTCTGCACTCAAAACTTCAGAATACTTTAAGCTTGAGTATTTTTAATTAAAGCCAATTCAATTTTGTCACCAGCTTTTTGACTCACTTCTGCGCGCAAACCCGGCCCAAAAAAAGTAGCTATTTTGTCTTGCTTTTCTTCCCATGAGTCGATCGGCATTAGCGGCGAAGAAAACTCTAAAATTAACCCATAAGCACCGTCAACATCAACTTCCCGCAACCCTTGCAGGAGGGGCCGTTCCTCGTCTGTCGGAGCCAGGCCCAAGCGCTCCAAAGCATCATCTAAATGAGCAGTTTGACCGTAGCGAAATCGGGTGATATCTTTGCGGACTTGGTTTTGAGTATCTGTGGCTTGACTTTCTCGCAGGAGGAGAACTTCGGGAGATGTCGGTTCGGTGAACTCCACGGGTTCGAGTTCTGCCGCTTTCAGCGCCAAACCTCCCAGCAACAGCGGAATTCCATAAAAAAAACCGGCTAGGTTCAAGGTAGGTCTGTCTGTGAAGTAGGCTCCGAACCCGACTGCTGCTATAATACCGCCAAGAACTAAGGCTAGGTTTGCTAAAGAAATTTTGCGTAACATATTAGTGAGGTAAGTAGTCGGACAGAAATAATATACTTTAATTATTATCTGTCAATCGATTTTAGATTTTAGATTTTAGATTTTAGATTTTAGAGGCGACCCCACGGATAAATACGTTCGGCTCTTTATCGGATACAGGTTTTTTATTTATGGACGGATGAATCGCGTGGCGGGTATCCTGGATGCTCGATCGTCAAAAAGTCTTGAATAAATTTAGTTTTTTTGCCAAAAGACCTGCAAAAACTGCTAGCATCTATGAGCGCGGGAGCAGTGTGCATCCACAGTCTTGTCTCTAGCTTCAGAAGCTTATCCAGCCGGACTCGCCCGGGCGCGCCATAGGTAAATATCCGTGTTAATTGCGCGGCGTTGGTTTTAGAAGGCAATCGAGATCGGCAGTATCATCAAAGTATACAGAGTAGCGATCGCGATCGACACTCTTGCCCTTTCAACCATTTTTCGGACATGATTAAAGACGAAGACAAACAAACTGCTGGAGCAAACAAGGCGGTTCTGGAGCAGATTAACTCGCTCAAACGTGAAGATGAAAGGCTTTATAATATCTTAGCGATCGATGTCTGGGCCCTAGCCAAGACGATGGATGAATATCAACCGGGATTTTGGGCGGCTTTTATGAAAAACCGGGAGAAGGCCCTGAAGCGATTTTTAGCTGGAATGATGAAAAATAAACCCGCCGATACCAAACGTCCGCCTTTTTTGCGCTAAAATGTGGCTGAAGTTTTGCTGAGGTTTTGATGTACAATCAAACTATAACACAGACAAAAAAAACAGAGCAGGTTCATCACTTCCCAGATAAAAACAGTGAAGGATTTGCCTAAAAAGGTAGGTCTGTGAATTAAGAATCTCCGTCTGTTCGCAGAGGGGAATGTCAAATATTTTTGTTAATAGTAGCAAAGGCAAAAAACGATGGATGCACAAACAATCAAAGAGCGCGTAGCAGAGATCGAAGTCAAGCGGGAATCCCTCGTGCGGCTGTTAGATCGATCGGACTTGGGAGCCCTGAGAATAGATGTGAGTCAGGCGATCGAAGAAATTGACGATCTCTTAGAAGAATTCAAGCGTACTTTTAACAGTTAGGGGCATTGGGCATGGGGAATGGGGCATGGGGCATTGTTGACTGTTGACTAATAGCTAATAACCAATAACAGATAGCTAATAACCAATAACAGATAGCTAATAACCAATTCCCCATGCCCCATGCCCCATGCCCCATTCCTAATAATTAATTCATCACCATATCCATCAAAATTAGCTGAGAGCTCACTTCCGGGCAATTAGCAGGCGGCCGCCGCTGAGAGTAGTGTCCTCCCGGCTGCAAATCCCAAGCTTGGCGGTTGTCAGCCAGCATTACCCCCAAAATTTCTTGCAATTCCTTGGCAATTGTCGGGTCTTCCACCTGAACTATGGCCTCAACCCGTCTTGTGAGATTGCGCTGCATCCAGTCAGCAGAACCAATATACACCTCTTCGTCGCCACCGTTGAAAAAATAAAACATCCGAGAATGCTCTAAAAAGCGGCCGATAATACTGATAACTCTGATATTTTCGCTAACACCTTCAACGCCGGGCCGCAAACAGCAAATCCCCCGAATAATCAAATCAATTTTAACTCCCGCTTGCGAAGCTTCGTACAAAGCAACAATGATTTGAGGGTCAACTAAAGCGTTCATTTTAGCGACAATGCGGCCGCAGGTACCGGTGCCGCCTTCGGCCTGCAAGCGGCAGAATTCTGCCTCGCGGCGGATTAAAGCTAAAAATCGATCGCGCATATTGACCGGCGCTACCAACAATTTGCGATAAGATACCTGCCGCGAATAACCAGTCAAATAATTAAACAAATCCGTCAAATCCGATCCCAAATCCTCGCGACAACTCAACAAACCCACATCGGTATAGAGTCCGGCTGTTTTGGGATTGTAATTCCCGGTGCCGATGTGGACGTAGCGGCGGATGTAATCGTCCTCGCGGCGCACTACCATCACAATTTTGGTGTGGGTTTTGAGTCCCACCAAACCGTAAACTACGTGGACTCCAGCTTGTTCTAACTTGCGAGCCCAATTAATATTATTTTCTTCGTCAAACCTAGCTTTGAGCTCTACTAAAACGGCTACCTGCTTGCCGTTTTCCGCTGCTTGAATTAAGGCGCTGACGATCGGCGAATCTCCAGAAGTGCGGTATAAAGTCATCTTAATCGCTAACACGGAGCGATCGTGCGCCGCCTCAGTAATAAACCGCTGCACCGTCGCCGCAAACGAGTGATAAGGATGGTGCAGCATCAAATCCCCCTGCCGGATGGTCGTGAAAATATCCTCACCATCCTCAGCATCCAACATCGATTTGTCTAAAATCCTTGCCGGTTCCAAGTTCCGCAAGCGCGGCGGCACCACCGGAGTCCAAGGCGGGTCTTTCAGTTCCGGCACCGGCAGCCCCACAAAAGACATCAAATCCTTGAGGCCTAGCAGCCCCTCTACGACGTAAACATCTTGCTCGCCGAGATCCAACTCATCTATCAGCATATCTCGCAGCGCAGGCGGCATAGTCGCTTGAATTTCCATCCGCACCGCAGAACCTCCAAACCGGCGCTTGCGGAGTTCCTGTTCTATTGCCAGCAGCAAATCCTCCGCCTCATCTTCCTCCACGGTCAAATCGGAATTGCGAGTAATGCGGAACGGGTGATATTCCTCAACGTCCATCCCCGGAAACAAAGCTTCTAAATTGTGGGCAATCACCTGTTCTAGGGGAACGCCAGTCCAAATAGGAGACTTGCCCCTCTGCTGCCACTGCAAATCCCCCGGCAGCGGCAAAAACCTCGGCAAAACCTGCGGTACTTTGACGCGGGCAAATAATTCTTCCCGCGTGTCGGGGTCCCTGACTACTACTGCTAAATTGAGGCTGAGATTGGAAAGGTAGGGGAATGGGTGGCTGGGGTCAACTGCTAGGGGAGTGAGTACGGGAAATACTTGTTCTTTGAAGTAGCGGTGCAAGTAATTGCGCTGTTCTTGATTGAGGTCAATGTAGTCGAGAATGTAGATTTCGCTTGCTGCTAGTTTCGGCCGCAGGGTTTGCTCAAAATACGAATGCTGCTGAGTAACCATCGGCAAAAGCCGCTTGTTCAGGGCATCTAGCTGTTGTTGGGGCGTCCGGCCGTCGGAGGTTAATTTGGTGACTTTTGCGTGTACTTGTTGTTTGAGGGCGCCCACGCGCACCATAAAATATTCGTCTAGGTTGGAGCTAAAAATAGCGAGAAATTTGAGCCTTTCTAGGAGGGGCGTGCGGGGGTCGAGGGCTTCGTGGAGCACGCGGTTGTTGAATTCTAGCCAGCTTTGTTCTCGGTTGAAGTAATATTGAGGATCGCTGAGGTTGATTTCAGTGTAGGTTTTGGCGGGGGTCTTTTTTGGCTTGGGCATGGTTTGGGGGAGTCTTTGGGAGGCTCGGTGATGGCATCTCTAAAAATAGTATTGTAGGTTCAATAGTAGGTTTGCATCTGTCGATCGTACATTTTGTCTGTCACCAGCGAAGGTATCGCAGAGAACATATACAGTCAGGAGAGATCCGCTGTTATATTTATTGTCAGTACGATCGCCCGTTTTTACTCTCCAATATTCATCGCGATCGCAACAATTCTTCAAACTCTCGCAGCGCCACACTAGAACCCACCTGCCAGCCCCGATCGCAATATTGAGGAATTAAGGTTTTGAGATCGTAACCGGGAAACCAGCGACTAATTTGAGAGTCTCGATACTGCTGCGAATCGAACTGATAAATCGACAATTGACTTTGACGGTAAACCCATAGTTCTAAAGGTGCGATAGCTTCATAATCTTCTGGTTTAGTCGTGCAAGTCAGATCGATTTCGATCGCTAAATCCGGGGGCGGATCTGTTTCTAAATCTATTCGCTCTTTTCCTAAAATATCTGCGCGATTGTCGATGTAAAAACAATAATCTGGTTCGATTCCTTGTCGGTTAATGCGCTTGAGGGTAATTGGGGTAAATGCGTCCCAATCTCTGCATTCATGTCGCAGTAAAGCTTTGACCAAATCTGCCAGTATATCTGAATTGTTACCGTGTCTGGGCAGTGGAGACATAATTCTAATTTCTTGGGTTTTGCTGCTGTAGCGAATTCTCAACCCAGCTTTATCTTCTCGACGGGCTAGCAATGCTTCATAATCTTCCCAAGTTCTAAATCGCAGAATAAGTTCGTCTCCTGGCGCGAGGGAAATTGTATCTTCACTAATTGTTGGTAATACCATATTTTAATTTCCTGCAAAGCTCGCCTCTTTCCAATTATAGCACAGTTATATAGCAGTTGACAGTTACATAGTACCCGAATCAAACCCTTTCTCGATCGAGGGAGAGGGGCTCTATTCATGAGGTTATTTATATCCGCCCGATCCAATTCTGTACCGCATCAAACAAATCATCTCCATCCACCGCAAAACCTGTTAACGGCAATTCCAGCGGTGTATCGGTAATCCAGGCGATATGAATTCCCATTTGATTGTCGGCGAGTTTGCGGGTGAAAGCCGAAAGCGCATCTTCGCAGGGACAGGAGTGCAAAATTAAGGCGATGTGCTGTTTTTGCAGCCGATTTTTGAGTTGGGGGATTAATCGCTTGAATTCGGGGGCGTTGCGAATTGCGGGAATGCCTGCATCTGCGGGGAAGATTGCTTGATATAGTTGGGTACAGAGCTCTTGGGCGATCGCGCTTGTATCGGTTTCGCCTTCTAGGGCGCGTATGTTGAGGGGAACGGGGCAGGTTTTATCGGTGGGTTGGAGTTGTTTGAGGAGTGTGGGAATGTCTGTATTTTGTTGGTGGTTGTCCGGTATTGGGGAATTGGTGGGTTGAGTGTGCCATGCTTGATGAAATTCTGAGTAAGCCATATTTTGGGCACAGTCCCAGATGACTTTGTAGCAGTTTTCATAGCGATTAAAATCGTTTTTCCAGACATCAGAAGTTAGGAACTCTTTCAATCCTGAGACTGCAATCGCGAAGTGTTTAGTTTTCATGATTTTACCTAAGCTTTTTATCGCTTTCCACCGGGTATCTTCAGCACCTGAATTGCGAATTAACTCGACCAAAGTCGCGATCGCCTGTGAGTGATTTTGGCCTATTTCCTCTAAGTTATATCTAGCTTCCCTCCAGGTATCTTTATCATCTGAATTGCGGATCAACTCGACTAAAGTGGCGAGCGCAACTGGGTTGTCTTTATCTATTTTCCCTAATCTATATGCTGCTTTGCACCGGGTATTTTCATCATCTGAATTGCAGATCAACTCGGCTAAGGTGGCTAGCGCAACTGGGTTATCTTTATCTATTTTACCTAACATATATGCTGCTTGCGACCGGGTATTTTTATCACTTGAATGGCGACTCAACTCGACTAAGGTGGCGAGCGCAACTAGGTTATCTTTATCTATTTCCCATAACATATATGCTGCTTGCGACCGAGTATATCCATCACTTGAATTGTGGCTTAACTCGACTAAAGTGGCGAGCGCGACTGGATTATCTTTGTCTATTTTCCATAATTTATATCCCACTAATAATCGGTCAAATTCATTAGCACAATTGTGGCTTAACTCGATTAAAGTGGCGAGCGCCACTGGGTTATTTTTGTCTATTTTCCCTAAGCTTTCGGCTGCTGTGCTCCGGGTATCTTCATCACCTGAATTTCGGATTAACTCCAATAAAGTATCGATCGCCACTGGGTTATCTTTGCCTATTTCCCCTAAGCTTTCGGCTGCTTGCCTCCGAGTATATTGATCACTGGAATTTCGGATTAACTCCAATAAAGTATCGATCGCCACTGGGTTATCTTTGCCTATCTTCCCTAAGCTTTTTATCGCTTGCCTCCGGGTATATTTATCACTGGAATTTCGGATTAACTCCAATAAAGTATCGATCGCCACTGGGTTATCTTTGCCTATCTTCCCTAAGCTTT
>JAUBST010000011.1:0-90286 GCA_036702215.1 Microcoleus sp. F6_B6 | reverse complement strand
ATCACTGGAATTTCGGATTAACTCCAATAAAGTATCGATCGCCACTGGGTTATCTTTGCCTATCTTCCCTAAGCTTTCTGCTGCTATCCTCTGGGTATATTGATCCCTGGAATTTCGGATCAACTCCAATAAAGTATCGATCGCCACTGGGTTATCTTTGTCGATTGTTACTAAGCTATCTGCCACTTGCCATCGGGTAACTTCATTCTGAAAAATATTGATTAATTCGACTAAAGCGGAGATCGTTTCTGGGCAATGTTTGCCTCTTTTCCCTAAGCTTTTTATCGCTTGCCTCCGGGTATATTTATCACGGGAATTCCGGATTAACTCGACTAAAGCTGAGAGTACAACCGGGTTATATTTGTCTATGACCCCTAAACTTTCTGCCGCCTTACTCCGGGTATATTCATCCTGAGAAGTACGGATTAACTCGACTAAAGCGGAGATAGCCCTTTCCCGATCGGTCTGTTTCAGTATCTCCTTTGAACCCTCTGCCAGTGGATCGATAAATCTTTGCCACTGCTGCTTTTGCTCATTAAAATAACCAAATCCCCACTTAACAATCTGCGACACAATCTCATCAGCAAGACTGCAATCCTTAACCTCAGCAATCCCCGCAGCCGCGAGAAAATACGCACGATATCCATAAAAATCATCACACCCATCCTTAAACTCAACCAACGCCTTAATAAACGCTTCCTTCTCCTCCTTCCCTACCTCCTCACGCCCCAACCACAGCAAAATAACCTCCTTCCACTGCTTCTCAAAAATGCGGTATCGAGCATCAGGATGTTGCGGATTCTTAGGAATATGATTCAAGAAAAAGTGCCAATCCTCAACCGCCAACGCCGCAAAATATTCCTGAAACGTCGGATGGTAAAAAGCATAAATCCCCTCCGCCGTCTCCGCATCCCTCGCGACTAAATTCAGCCAACCCAAACGACAAGCTAACTCAAACTGCGATGCGCCCATCACCCGATATCCCACACTTTCGGGCAACTGAAACCGGGACGTTTCATTTAACATCCCTGAAAGTGCCAATTTCCCCAAAGCCGCATTCAATTCCTGCTGCTGAATCAAATTCAGGCGCGGTTTTTTCCACTGATACAAAGTAGTCACAAATCGCCGATAAAGTTTCGCCTTAGTATCCGGCAAATCGCCATCCAACGACTGCCAAGTGCCACACAATAGCGAACATCTCAGGGGATTTTTCACTAAATCTCGAATTCGCTGTTTCCCCGATGCTGCTAATGCTTCCCGTAGCTGTTGAGAAAGCACCCCCCCAGCCCCCCTTGCTAAGGCGGGAGTAAGAGTTTCATCTTCTCTTCTGTGCTCCCCTTCTTCTCTTGTCCCCCCCCTTACCAAGGGGGGGTTAGGGGGGGTTCCAAACCATTTATCAATAAACATCCCCACCTGTTCGGGATAGGAAAATTCCAGAGTGCGATAAGTATCAAATGTATCCAACGCAGTGCCGATCGCATCCCAAACATTCTGCCGACAACTTAGCACAATTCGCGCCTTTTGAATGCAGCCGCCGGTTCTAATTTGCCGCTGCATTTCCGCCAAAGGATTGCCATCCCCCACCGCCATCTCATCCGCCCCATCCAACACCAACCATACGCGCTCAGCATTAAACTGTGCTAAAAAATCATCCTTAATTTCCGCAGTCACCTCGGCCTTCCCAACTCTCTTAATTGCCGCCAGCAGCCAACTATCAAATAAATACGATTCTAATTCCTTCCCCTGCAAATCTGCCAAAGACACCCAAATAACAATCGCCTCGGAAATCTCATCAGCTACCCAATTAGCAATCTGCCGCAACAGCGTTGTTTTCCCCGCCCCCGGTTCCCCAATAATTGCTAACCGCTTGCCATTGCTTTTAGGGCTACTTCCTTCCCGCAGCACTTGTTCGAGAAACTCGCTGTGTTTAAATGTTTGAGTAACTTCTTTTTCCCGGTACAAATCCGAACCTTCCTCAGCCGCCACATCCTCGCGTCGCTGAGTCACTTTCTGGCGTTCCACCAATCCCAGGGGCACATAAACATCATCTATTTGATGGTTGCCAAAAGTTAGCCGATCGCTACTAAGTCGCTGCTGTTCTTTCTCCTCTAATATCTGCTGGCAAATAGCTTGCCAGTCTATCGGTTGGTAAACAATGCGACTCTTTTCCACAATCTCCTCAAGCCAAGCATACATCTGTTGCGCTGTGCGATCGATCCGCGTCAAAGTTTGCCCGGTAAAAATCTGAAAAACCTTATCATTATCCTTGATTTCCTGAGCAAAGTATGCCGCTACCAAGGGAAACAACTCTTGCTCTAACTTGGTTTTGTAGGGTGCGATATCGCAATTTTCTAGGGCTACTTCCAGCAGTTTTTGCTTAACTGCTGCAACCTGATTCTGTTTTAACTCATCTGTCGCCGTCAGCAGCAATTCTATGTCGTCTAAACCTGCAATCGGAATCCCAGAGGGAACAGTTTCTTTCTCAACCTGCTGTAAATCTAATTTTAGCTTTTCGAGCTTGCGTTTCAACCAATCAAAATCGCGCCGCCTGTCTTGCAGCGAATAGCTAAAACTCTCTCGGTTATCCGTATTTTTCGGATCGATTTCCTGTTTGCATTCTGAGGCGATTTGTTGTTGAGCTTTCAGGAAAGAACTTTTTAGCGCTTTTTCTAAATCGTGATTGACAATTTTACCGTCTTGTGATAATTTTTTGATGCCCTTCAAACAGAGGTGCTTTGCTGCATCATTGGCTTGAGTTCCGACTATCGCCTCGAAAGCAATGTTGAAAAGCCCTAATAGCGCAGCTTCTAGCATTTGACAGTCCTCCTAGTTTTAGGATCGAAGGGGGTTAGTTTGATTGTAGGCGATCGACTTTGGTTGCGGGCGATCGACCTATGCTGAAATCATGACATCAAAACTTCGATCGTCACATCAAAAGTCGATCGCTACCACATTAGAATTGAGGCAAAACGTTCAACTATTTTTCGAGGATTACCACGAAATCCTCAATCATCACATCAAAAGTTCGAGCCAGCTTGTGAACTGCTGCAAAGTCAACCATTGCCATCCCCTGAGAACGGGCATAATTGCTAATCGTACTGTAGCCGACGCCCGATCGCTCCGCAACCTCCTTGAGCGTCCATCCCTTCTCGGCAGCCAACTCTCGAACCCGCAATCTTACTAAGCCTTTGCTCATATTCACTATTTACAAAATTTTGGATTTAGTATAATATATCAAAAAGCGATCGCCCCGGTCATTCGATTTTAGATTTTAGATTTTAGATTTTAGATTGACTCTAAAGATGAATCTGGGAGCTGGAACGTTGGTCGAAAATTTTGCGCCTCTCATGGCAGAAGTCTGGGCTTGTCTCCGTTTGGCGGCGGAGTCAACGAAACTAAAGACGAGCCCCAGTTAAAATTAATCCCGACAGATTATTTCTGTCGGTCGCACTTAGCAGAGATAGATTTAGCTACCACCACCAGATGCAACTACAATGATATCAGAAAATCAGTTAAGAGCGTCAGAGATCGGCGCATCAAAAATTATTCACAAATCGTCGATCGTCAATCCGCGATCGAGATTTGTCACCGAAGAAACAGTGGCACTCCTGTTCAACATATCACCCGAACAGATATACCGGATCGAATGCTGCCACAACGTGGTGTACGTTCACGCCAAATGCCTGAGTCGATTTGTCAGCTACGCCGATTTCCCCCCAATCTTAGAAGTAAAACCGCCCTGCGATCGAGATTTTGTCGCATGGTACAAACGCTGGAAACGGACACAAGCACCAGAATTTTGGACTAAATTCTATACGTACAACTTCAAAACGGCTGTTTCAGTTGACAGCTTGCTGGAGTGGGGTAAATTAGTCGCTACAGTTAAATCGGTAATTTCTGCCTCAGCGCTGCAACAGCTACGAGATGTTTACGCTCGAGAAAAAGCATTGATGGAAAATTTTTAAACCACGCCGGACGGATAAACCCGCGATTGTTCGTCGCCAGCAAATGTAATGTGCTTTTCGGCGCATCCTACGGCTTAGAAATGCTCGTTTGTAAGGTGCGCCGAAGCGCACCCTACGAGACAGAGGTTCCGATCGAAACTCTTCTTTACCTTCCAACCCCCACATATTGGAAACCAGCCGCTTCTAAAGCCTTCTTGTCTAAGAAATTGCGGCCGTCAATCATCACCGGATGATTCATCAACTTCGCCATTTTCTCGTAATCTAAATTCCCAAACTGTTCCCAGTCAGTCACCAACACCAAAGCATCGCAACCGTCGGCCAGCCTTTCCGGATCGGTTTCTACCAAAACTCCCGACAAACCGTGACGCATTCCAGTTTGAGAAACAATCGGATCGTAAGCTTTAACTTTCGCTCCCAACCGATTCAAATTCTCGATTAAATTCAGCGCCGGAGCATCCCGCAAATCGTCAGTATCCGGCTTGAAAGTTAAACCCAAAAGTCCGACTGTTTTGCCTTTGAGAATCTTCAAAACTTGTTGCAACTTTTCAATAGCAATCAACCGCTGGCGTTCGTTTACTTCCACTGCCGCTTTCAGCAAATGCGCCTCGTAGCCGTAATCGTCAGCAGTGTGAACTAAAGCCGAGACATCTTTGGGGAAACAAGAACCGCCCCAACCAATGCCAGCTTGCAGAAACTTGTTGCCAATCCGCGAATCTAAGCCGATACCTCGGGCAACTTGACTAACATCTGCACCGACGCGATCGCAAATATTAGCAACTTCATTAATAAAGCTAATCTTAGTAGCCAAAAAAGCATTAGCTGCGTACTTAATCATCTCCGCTGAACTGATATCAGTCATCACCACAGGAACCTCCGGCAAAGACGGATTTTCTGCAAACTTGCGATCGACAATCGGCTTGTATAGCTGTAGCATCATATCCATAGCCCGCCGAGAGTTGCTGCCCAGAACAATGCGATCGGGATTAAAAGTATCGAAAACAGCACAGCCCTCCCGCAAAAACTCCGGGTTGCTAACCACATCAAATACCACACCTTTTTTTGCTGCTACTTCCTCACCTGTAGCCCCATCATTGGTTTGAGCTTTTTGACGTTCCGCCAAACCGTCGAGGACAATCCTCCGCACCCAGTCCCCGGAACCGATGGGCACCGTAGATTTATTGACAATGACTTTGTAATCGCCGTCGAGGTGAGCTCCAATTCCGCGAGCAACCGCTTCCACGTAGCGAGTATCGCTTTCCCCAGTAGGCAAAGGAGGCGTCCCCACGGCAATAAACAAAATGTCCCCGTGAGCCACTCCTGCTGCTAAATCCGAAGTAAATTCTAGATTGCCCGACGCAGATGCAGAGGACATTAATTCAGACAGTCCGGGTTCAAAAATAGGCGACTGTCCAGACTTCATTAATTTAACTTTTTCTTCGTTGTTGTCTACACAAATCACGTGGTGGCCGATGTGAGCCAAACAAGTGCCGGTGACTAAGCCAACATATCCTGTACCGATGACACAAACTTGCATAGAAATCTCCTCAAAGCTAGTAAATAAATCAGGTAGGAATTGGGAATCGGGAATTGGGAATCGGGAATCGGGAATTGGGAATTGGGAATTGGGAAGATTTTTCCCCTCCCCCACTCTCCCCGCCTCCCCCTCTCCCTGTCTCTACTTTTGGTTTCCCTCGATGCGATCGCGAAAATCTTTTATAGTCAACTCTAAACCTCGATCCAGCGGCACAGTTGGCTCCCACCCCAACCAAGTTTTAGCACGAGTAATATCCGGTTGTCGCTGTTTTGGATCGTCTTCCGGCAGCGGTTTAAAGATAATTTCTGCCCCCGGATTAATTGTGTTTTGAATTTTTTGTGCCAGTTCCAAAATAGTGTATTCGCCGGGATTTCCCAAATTCATCGGCCCGATGTGGTCGCTATTCATCAAGCGAATAAATCCTTCCACCAAATCAGAAACGTAGCAGAAACTCCGGGTTTGGGAACCGTCCCCGTATACTGTCAGCGGTTGATTTCGCAAAGCTTGAGCAATAAAATTGCTCACTACTCTGCCGTCATTTTCCAACATCCTGGGGCCATAGGTATTGAAGATTCGTACAACTCGAATGTCTACTCCATTTTGACGGTGGTAATCAAAAGATAAGGTTTCAGCTACTCGCTTCCCTTCGTCATAACACGATCTGATCCCGATACAATTAACGTTGCCGCGATAATCTTCTGTTTGTGGATGTACGTCAGGATCTCCGTACACTTCGGAAGTGGAAGCGAGAAAAAATCTTGCTTTTACCCGTTTGGCCAATCCCAACATATTCATCGTGCCGATGACGTTTGTTTTAATTGTCTTGACAGGGTTGTACTGATAGTGTATTGGGGAAGCGGGACAGGCCAGATGGTAAATCTGATCTACCTCTAACCGAATCGGTTCCGTGATGTCGTGGCGGATCAGCTCAAAATACGGGTTGTCCAGCCATTTGAGGATATTGCGTTTAGTCCCGGTGTAAAAATTATCCAGGCAGACTACCTCATGTCCTTGGACCATTAAGCGATCGATTAGGTGGGAACCGAGGAAACCCGCACCGCCTGTGACTAAAATTCTCATTGTGGAAACTGCCGTTCTGTTTAGGGGTAGGACTGTGGTACAAAAATTCAGTCGATCGAATGAAACTTTCTAATAGAATAACAAAATTGCGCTCTACAATGTAAAGACTTATGCCTCACTTTTATAGAATATTTAATTAACTTAGCATTGTCAAATACTTTGAACAAAGTGCTATAATTCGCAAATGTCTGTAGCAATTTTTATTTAAGTTTCAATATTTCCGCAAAAACACTATTGACAATAATTCTGTTTTGAGTTAATAACTATTAATTGTTTGTTATTTGTGATTGGTGATGCGATCGCATAACGTCTTGAGTTATCTAAGAAAAGGCTGATTCCCTAGGCAGGGCTGCGCTTCACTGGCTGGTTTGAGAATATGTTAATCCAGTTTATATAAACAGGGCTGACGCGCGTCAGAGGCTAGAAACCTGGTTTATTCGTAGATATAGTTGAGAAAGCAAATATTTTTCAGAGAAACACGGTTTCTTTGGCTTTAGTCGCGATGAACCAACTGCGAAATTTCAATAGCGTTGTTCTTAGCCTTGTTTATGGATACCGTCCTATATCGATCAAAACTTGACGATCAAGTATGCGATTTGGAGCATTCAGTTTGAGTAATCTTGAAGTAGCTTGACCAATCTGAGTGATGCCTTCTATTCTGGCATCAATAAGAACAAAATGTTCGTCCCATACCTGACAGCGTGGATTAAACAGAGGGACAATTTCATCATTAACTGGGTCTATAGTAGCTAAATAAGAACTTTATAGCGGTTACAAGATAAACAAGAAAGAGCGAGATTCTCAGCACGAGTTTGACCCCCATGTTTTAAGGCAATAATATGGTCTACTTCATGGCTGTAAATTGAAACATCTTGATGAATCAGGCAATATTCACAGTGTCCTGAAGCTCTTTCAATAACTAATCTGCGAAGTTAGGCAGAAATGGAAGTAGAAGTCATTTATCAAATCTCTGAATAGGCTCTTGCTTTTAGTAAAATCATCAGATGTTCTAGCTGCTCGCAAACATCTAATTCTGCTATTTCCATTGAATTTAGGGTCGATTCGCGGTTTTTGTCAAGCAAAATTTGGAGGCGTGTCTGAGCCTGTTGTGAAACCTTGAAATTAACAATGTTTTGTGGAGTTGGAGTGTTTATCAAAAAATCAAGAACTTCTTGATAAACTGCGGGAATATCGGCGATATGAGATGGTATTTCCGGCTCAATAGTTGTGGGGTTTTTAGTTAGTTCTAGAAGTTGCCAAAGCAGTTCTGGCAAGCGATTTTGCAGAGGTTCTAGACGTTGAGCCAGTTCGTCGGGAATTTGAAGGGTAATTGTTGCCATTTTTTTTAGTGACTGACGCTCTCATTGAATCCTAGCACAATAGAAGTGCGATCGCCCTTTTGTGAGAAATGCAGTGTGCGATCGCCCCGCGCGATCGGGTCAAGGTGCGATCGCGCTTCCTGATTTTAGTCGCTTCACCCTACCAATCTGTTGAAGAGCGGCAAAATTTTAGTTACCGTTGTTATCGTTGATGTCTAGATTTTGTATTGATAGTTTTGAAGGTAGCGGCACAGTTATTTGTAGGTATACACCAATTTTTATTTGATTATTCTCAAAAGTTATATTAGTTACATTGACTTTACTATTTTCAGATAAACCGTCTTGAATAGGGAATTTAGCAGATGGCTTAGTTTTATATCCAGCATCCTCAAGCCATTCAGCAATATTTCTCCAGTTTTCTATTTTTTCAACCCCTTTGCCCACCAAACTTTTAACGTACTTATATAAGGTAGCGCACAGGTCAGTTTCAACTCCCTTGGGGGTTTTTTGGAGCTTTTCGGCGATTTCAGAGGGACTATAACCGCAGAGTAGACCGCGAAGGTGTCGTTTTTCCATTGGGGTGAGGCGTTTTCCCTTGGCCGATGCCAGGTCTGCGTAGAGGGTTTCTAAGTCCCAGTGGTTTGCGGCTTCGGTAAATTGCTCGTCGGCTGGCGGCATAGGGGAGTGGGGTAAAAATTCCTGATGTAAGTCTAACATAAATCCTGATGAGTGTCAGATAAAAGCTGTGGTTGGTTAGATTATTATTTAGTAGAGTGTGTAGCACCTATGTGAAATGAACTACCAAAACCATATTACAGTTGTAGGTAAAATTTCAGTAATTCTGCTGGTTTTGGTATCTGGATGCAGTGGCTTTGAAAATACAAGTAACCCTAATACGGCTTCAACTCAAGTTCCTACACATACTCCAACTCCGACGCCAACTACTGCTTCTACACAACCGCCCAACCCGTTTGAAAGTGTTTCATTTCCTCTTGATGCTTGCGGTGATAAACTGCCTGATGACCAGAAAGTTTATCCGGTAAGTTTGTATCCGGTATTTCTGGAATACAGTGAGGAAAAGTTAACTCAAGTCAAATCAAGTTTTTGCCGGGACGCTATTAAAAAGGTTAGGGAATCTACAGGAAAAGATGAAATACAGGTAGCATCATTTATAGGAAGTGAACGCGCTAATCAGTTCAAAGAGTTTATCAGCGCGAAAGTGGGAATAAGTGGAAGCATAGGACAGCCTACTGCGATCGCAGCGAAAAGCGATCGAACTCCAATAGCCCGTACTACGCCTCAACCAACCTCTACTCCTGAAGAATCCCTTATTACTTCATCATCGGACTTTGAGACTATCACGGTTAAATGTGGGGAAAAGCCAGCGGCAAAGTATATAGACTTAGAATTTGGAAACTGTTGGTCGGGTAGTGCAAAATCTAAAAATTATAGTTCCAGTTGGTATGAATCCAGCAGCGGCGAGAACAAAATTCAATTAATTGGTGGTGGTGGGGAACTTTGGGTTGACTTACCGCCGAGGAGTAATTCTTCATCATCACGGACAGCAGATTTAGAGACAGCACCAATTTATAAATTAAGGGTAAGACGATTGACAAGTGAACCATTGAGAACGATTACAGTTAATTGTGATGCTGGGGAAATTAATATATGGGGAATACGGATAATTCCCAAGTGTAATTCTAGTGGAAGTTATATAGAAGTAAAACAGTCGAATTTTTTTGACCACAATGTAGTTGTAAAAACATCGAAAATAGATAGCAAACCTATAATCTTTAGAAGTGATGTTTTAATCAATTCAAATTATCGCGTCACTTCAAATTCTCGTCAGGTAGAATTGATATTTTCAGTAGAGCCGTAAATGATAAGTTGTCAAGCATCACAAACCCTGTTGTTACACTTTATTTACTAAAAAACATGAAGACATTTTTGCGTAAATCTATATCGGTTGTACTCGCTGTTGCAGTCCTAACTTTAGCAACAGATTTAGTACAAGCTCAAAGGCAGCGACCGCGTGGGGCTGGTTCTTTAGGTGAGATGAAGTGTCAGCAAATAAAAGAAGGAAATTATAGTGCCATAAATGAAGATATTCCTATAGGGCTTGAAATTTTTAGGGCTGTCGCTTATTTGGGAAACGCCAGATGGATTTATGACCGTCCGATTCAGGTAGCTTGTAGATTGGCTGCACCAGGAGAAAAGCCGAGATTCAAAACTTTAACTCTTGCTTTTGGCTTGCCCGATAATCACCCCTATCCCAAAGGCGCTTTAGTTCGTTTGTCTGTATATAAAGATGGAAACTTTTTTGATTACAAAGATGTGACGTTCGGGCAGCAGATACTCTGGCCTATTAATGTTACCAACGTTCGTAGTATTGCTTTAGAAGGTGAGTGTAAAAGATCGTCAGAAAGGTCAAGCAGTTGTCCCGCTATTTACTTTTATCAAGACATTTTAGACTGATAAATTTATGAACCGCAGAAAATTTATTCAATACAGCACATTAGGCAGCGCTTCATTTATTGTTAACTTGGGTTTGCACAATCCCCAAAAAGCCGATGCTTTTTTATTTTTATTAGCTAATCCTCTTTTACGCCTTGTGTTGGGAGGATTGGGCAGAGGCGCTTTTTCGTTTTTCCAGCAGCGAAATCAACAATGGTTTGACAAACGCTTAGAAGTGCAGTTAGCGCAACGTGAATTTCTGGAAAGACAGTTTACAAATGTGGCTGTAGCTGAAGTTAGGAGTCCTCAATATACTGTAGTAGTAGGTTCTGAACGCCGCGAGTCTTTGGGCAAGAATGCTGTCCTCGCTTTTCCTCGAATAGAATATGACCGACCAACTATGTCAGCCTTTTCTGGTGCGGCTTCTATTGGGATGTCTATTGCAGCAATGTATTTGCGAGAGAATCAAAGGTTAAGTGTTGATGAAGTGCAAGCATCTGTTTTGCCGCGAGTGGGAGGGGGTGCTAGTTATTCTGATTGGCGGAATTGGGACTCGACTAGCTTTAGATACTATCCAAATAATTACTCGGATACTGGTGTTAGGATTCGCTACGATGCTGTTGAACCCCGTCGGGGCGGTTTCGGGATAATTGAAGTTGCAGTTGACGCATTTCGTCCGATCGCGATTCCACAAATTCGAGTTAATTATGCCTAGTAGATATATAAACAGGAGGCTGTAACAGGCCTTGTTGCGAAGGATCTTATTTTCTGGATTTTTGCATAATTTTTGGGATTTTCCCAGATATATAAGTAGGAGGCTGCAACAGGCGCTTTTGGGAAGCATCTTGGTGGGTGATTGCGATCGATAGCTAAGGCTATTTGTAAAGCTTTGTAACAAAATCGGTAACTTTTGCATAAAAGTTAGGGTTCTAGCCTGATAGAAAAATAGATGCTTGCAAGTGGCTTGCGGGCGATCGACTTCGAGAGGGCGATCGCAGGATCTAAAAATACACGCTAGCAAGTCATTTTTTCAGAGATGGAGAAAGACTTGTAGCTCAAATAGGGATAAATCTAGTATTCACACTGAGATTGCAACATGAACATTAATGGAACGTTGGCTGACGATACTCTCAATGGCACCCCCGATGCAGATTTAATATTTGGACAACAAGGCTCTGACTTAGTGTTTGGCAGTGATGGAGACGACTTAATCTACGGCAAGCAAGGAGATGACAAGCTATACGGTAATGAGGGTAACGATACCGTCTACGGTGGCAAAGGTAACGATACAGTTTACGGCGGCAAAGGTGACGATCGGCTATTTGCTAATGCTGGAGATAACTTGATATACGGCAACGAAGGCGAGGATACAGTTGATGGCGGAATAGATAACGATACAGTTTACGGTGGTAAAGGTAATGACAGCTTATTTGGCAACTTCGGGAATGACATTCTCTATGGAGATAAGGGAGCAGATACATTAACTGGGGGGAATGGTAATGACACTTTCTTGATCGGTAAGACTACTGGCGGCCCTCAGCTTTTGGATGCGGACTTTATTGTTGACTATACAGACGGTGAGGATGTAATTAAGTTAAGCAGCGACCTTGGGTTGGATGACCTCATAATTTATGCGGGTAAAGGGGTTTATTCTGGCTACACGATTATTCAGGATGAGGTAACAAGGCAATATTTGGCCGTTTTGGAGGGTGACGGCAGATTGACTATTGCTGATTCTAGCGGGATTGTGAGTCTGACGCCTGCGCCTTTGCCGACTCCGACGCCTGTGACGACTCCGACGCCTGCACCGACTCCGACGCCTGCACCTGCACCGACGCCGACACCTGTGACGACTCCGACGCCTGCGCCGACGCCTGTGACAACTCCGACACCGGAGCCGAAGCCTTCAATCACCCCAAGTGCAACCACTCCGACGCCTGTGACGACTCCGACGCCAGCGCCGACACCTGTGACGACTCCGACGCCTGCACCGACGCCGACACCTGCACCGACGCCGACACCTGTGACGACTCCGACGCCTGTGACGACTCCGACACCTGTGACGACTCCGACGCCTGCACCGACGCCGACACCTGTGACGACTCCGACGCCTGCACCGACACCTGCGGGGACAACACCGACACCTGCACCTACTAGCGGGCTGTTTGATTTTGCCACTTCTACTGCGGCTGTAACCCAAAACTTCGGGACTTTCACTTTAGCTGTTAACGTTACCGGTAGCGCTTTTGCTGACAACTTCACGGGGACGGCTTTTGCTGACGTGCTATTTGGCGGTACGGGGCCGGATACTCTCAGCGGCGGCGGTGGTAATGACTCCCTGAGTGGCGGTGATGGGCCAGATTTATTTATCTACGGTTCAGTTCCCAGCTTGAGTCAGGGTAATGATACTATTTCTGACTTCCAAAGCGGTCAGGACAAGTTGCAGCTATCTGCAGATTATGGTTTTACTGATGTGGCGAGTGCGATCGCGGCCTTGCAAACTACTACCGAGGGGTTGTCTCTTCCCTTGGGAAATGGTGGAGGGAGCATTTTATTTACGAATGTGACTTCTCTGAGTGCTGGGGATATTGCGATCGTTCCGACGCCTACACCTGTGACGACTCCGACGCCTGTGACGACTCCGACACCTGTGACGACGCCGACGCCTGTGACGACTCCGACGCCTGCACGTGTAAAACCGACAGCGTTTGATGAAAAATTCTATCTAATGATGAATTACGATGCAACCAAGGCTATTTCTACTGGGAGCGTAAAAAATGCTTTGGAACACTACGAAACTGTAGGTAAAGTTGAAGGTCGCGCCAGTGCCCCTTCTTTTGTGAGCACTTTTAACATTGAATTCGACTATCGTTTTGATACGACTGGGTTTTTCAAGAATAACCCCAACCGTCAAGCTGTTTTGGAATCCGCAGCTACCTACTGGGAATCTGTCATTCAAGATGAATTTGAAAACATTCCCCTTGGCACTAAACTTTCAGTGCAGAATCCTTCTACACAAGAGATAGAGACTTTGGTTTTAGATCGGGAAATTGACGATTTCCTGATATTTGTAGGCGCTGGTCCTATCAATGCTGCGGGGATAACTTACGGGTATTCCGATCCAAAAGCTTTCCGCGATCGAATCGACGGAGTAAATTACGAACCTTTTGTAAACAGCATTGCTTTTGATACGAATATCTCCTATTTTGTCGATTCAACGCCATTTGACTTTACTGACACTCCCAGCGAACCTGGCACTCCTAATACTTTCGGTGGTATTACGAGCCTTTTCATTAGTGCCATGCACGAATTACAACACGCACTGGGGTTTTTGAATGGGCCACCAGCTTTCAGCGCACGAATAAATGGAAGCTCTTTTGACGGCCCCAACGCTAGGGCTGCTAATGGGGGGAATCCTATGCCTCTTAAACCCGCTCCTGACTTATCTCATTTAATCAGTATTGTCAGCAGTGGTGGATTACCATCTCTTCTTGGTGACGGCGGCGGTGCAGGGTTACGAATCCCCACTAAAGTTGACTTGTCACTGTTGGCGGATATTGGCTACAAATTTGACGGATTTACTGTTCAAGATTCAACGCCAACCGCTGCAACGGAGGGCGATGATAAAGTCCTTGGCACAAGTTTGCCTGATACTCTCAACGGTTTAGGCGGTAACGACCGCATTTACGGTGTCGCTGGTAATGATAGCCTGATTGGAGGTGCTGGGAATGACCTGCTCTATGGTGGTGGAGGTCAGGATACTTTTGTCTTTGGGGCAGCAAATGGTCAAGATCAGATCGGTGATTTTGTAGTGGCTGATGACAAGATACAGTTAGCTGCTAGTCTTGGTTTTAGCAGTGGATCTGATGTTTTAGCAGCACCAGGAAACTTCTTTAATAGCCCAATTTCTTCTACGGGAGAGGTGTTTTCTCGGATCACCCTCAGTCCTGGAAATACAATCGAAATATTCCATAAAGATCCCCTAACTGCCGCGAATTTTATCATCCTCTAGTCTAGTCGTCAGACAAGTTTAGAATAAGAGCGATCGCCCTTCACGTCCAAAAGAGCGATCGCCCTTCATCCCCAAAAGCGCGATCGCCATTCATGTCCAAAAGTGCGATCGCCCTCCTAAAATTAGTTAATGGTATAATCATCAATCGCATACCATTTAGGAGTAAACCACTTATTTTGAATA
The DNA here is from genome assembly GCA_036702215.1 of Microcoleus sp. F6_B6. Lineage (GTDB taxonomy): Bacteria > Cyanobacteriota > Cyanobacteriia > Cyanobacteriales > Microcoleaceae > Microcoleus. The sequence continues at coordinate 75,739 of JAUBST010000011.1, read as the reverse complement.
ATGGCAGAGATACTTCTGAAGACACTCCAGAAGTTATAGAACAGGATATAATAGACCAAACGATAGAAGTAGGAAGTGGTTGTGACTGGACAGGCAGTGGAGTAGAACCTCAGTGGCATAATCCAAAATCCATCAAAGCCTACGATCATATCGATCGCCATCATGGCCCAAAACTCAAACCCCTTAATTTTAGAGGCAGGGCAGCATCCAAAAATCAGCCTCAAGGCCAGTGGCTAAATGCTCAAGACTGGGTAAAAGCTGAACAAGTCACACCGAAATATCCCGGTCGTTACATTATAAATTTCAAGCGTCCTATTGGGAAAGTTCACTATCCCGATGGGACAATAATTGAAAATGTTACCCATGCTTTTATTAAAAGGAAACCAGATGGAACATTCAAATCTGCTTATCCTGTTCTCAATGATGCTACGCTGTCCTCATTAGATAGGAGCGATGAAGATGAATAACTATAGCAATTTTACAATCCACCTAGAAGAACCTAATGGCGAAAAATATGCTGACGCACCAGATGACTCATTAGGAGAACTTTCGCATTTTGAACTAGGTCTGAAACAATTTTGCTTTGAATGCGATCGCCCAGTATCAATAGAAATTGGTGAAGAAAAACTAAAAGTTTTTTTAGACCCCGATATCTGTATGCTCCTAGAAGATGAACTCCCCAAAAAAATTAGTGAGTTATCCCAAGGGAAACCCATCCAAATAGAATTTGTTGAAAGTGTGTGCCTTACTCTTGAATTGCAGCCATTAACCAACGATAAAATTAGCTGTAATTTCAAAGAATTTGGATATTTATCTCCAAACCAGTTTACCCTAAAATCCAGAAATCAACACTTTGAACTGAATAAAACTCAAGTTATAACAGAGTTAAAGGGATTTGTCGAACAACTCATAAAAATGGCTCTAAATGGCGGCTATATCACCCCCGAAGAAAAGCAAGAATTTCTGATGCCACTCCGCGAAATTGCGCCTGCTTCGGCTATTTGTTAATTAAGTACGATCGCCCTTAATCTCCAAAAGTGCGCGCGAGCGTAGCTATCCCGTAGGGAATCGCCTTTAATCTTACTTCCCTTAATTACAAAACAAACTCGGCTCTACATGAAAAAAACTTCCCAGAATCAATGCCAATTCTTTACCAATATCTCCCTCGCCATTAACCACTTCAGACACTCTTTTTTCAGAACCCATAACTCCCACCAAATCCGCAGCTTGTAACTCTCTTTGTTCCATCAAAAACAGGAATATTGAACGAGGCGTTGCTGTGCTTCCTGGTGCATAGCATTCTTGCTCAAACTTTTCAATCAATGCAATCAGCAATTCATATAACTCATCTTCTTCTGGAGTGCGATCGCCCCAGTGCATCAACTCTTCCACCATAGCCAGAGCCTTCTCATTATCCGCTTCATTTCTAATTATTTTCGGCTGATACTGAGACAATAACTCTTTGTATTTATCTGGATTAAAAGTAAGGTTCATTTTTCCTTAATTACTCACCCATTTCTAACTTTCCCAAAACAATTAAACTTTCTAAATCTTCCACAGCATCAGGAAGGAAATCTTGTACTGCCCTTCTTACCAACCGCAAATCAGTTTCATCAGCCCCTCCCAACATCCGCGTTAAATCCCCTATATCTATACCGCGACTAGCTTTGAGTTTCATCAAAACCAAATAAGGCAATCCGATAATTGGCAACCCATCCGGGGCCTTATTTGGATTTCTAATTGCCTCTCGTACCCAAGAATCGCTTGATTCAATTACATCTAGATAAGTACCATCAGGCAATTCCCAAGTGCTGCCCCCAATGCTAAGTTCTCCCGTTCTCCTGCTACCAGTTGGCTCTAATTCTTGATAAAGATTAGCAGCATCCTGAGTTAATACTAAAATATCAAGTTTATCGGTCATTCGTTCAGGCATATAGAGGCGCGTAGCAATCCCTCCTACTACTACAAAAAGGGTGTTTTGAATAATCGTTTTAATGTAGGTCACGGGATGATTCCAGGTTCTTTTCTTCAGAAACTCTCGACTGCTGCCGCTACCGGGACGACATCTACGCAATGCAATTTCAATGTAAAGTTTTCGCCTTTGTTCGGGAAGCTTTAGATTTAACATGATTATATAACATTTCGATAATTATACCCGACATTTTACACCATTTTAATTTAAGCCTTTTAGGGACGGGCCTCTTGCCCGTCCCACAAGAAAACTCACTCTTTGTGGAACAGGCCGGAAAGCCTGTTCCTAACAAAAATCCACACAGATTACGAATCCCGATCGAGCTTCAGCACAGCCATAAAAGCCTCCTGCGGCACATCCACAGTACCCACAGACTTCATCCGCTTCTTACCCTTCGCCTGCTTTTGCAGCAACTTCTTCTTCCGCGAAATATCGCCGCCGTAACACTTCGCCAACACATCCTTCCGCAAAGCCGGAATGTGCTCCGAAGCAATCACCTTCGCACCAATTGTTGCTTGAATCGGCACCTTAAATTGATGGCGGGGAATCAACTCCTTGAGTTTTTCCGTCAATCCGCGGCCAACATTGTAAGCCTTATCGCGGTGTACGATCATCGCCAAAGCGTCAACCGGATCGCCATTAATTAAAATGTCCATTTTCACCAACGGATTTTCGCGGTAGCCGATGAGGTGATACTCCATGCTCGCATAACCGCGCGATCGCGATTTCATCTGGTCGAAAAAGTCAGTCACCACCTCCGCCAAAGGCAACTCGTAAACCAGCGTAGTTCTGCCTTGACTCAGATACTTCATATCCATAAAAATGCCCCGCCGACTTTGAGACAGTTCCATCAGCGCGCCCACATAAGTTTCCGGCGACAGCATTTCTACCCGCACATAAGGTTCCTCAATTTTATCGCGGTACTGAGGGTCTGGCAAGTGGCTGGGATTGTCAATTGTTAACACTTCCCCTTTAATTGTTGTGACTTGGTAAATCACAGAAGGAGCCGTAACAATCAAATTCAAATTGTATTCTCTCTCCAGTCTTTCTTGCACAATTTCCATGTGCAGCAAACCCAAGAAACCGCAGCGGAAACCAAATCCCATCGCACTCGAAGTTTCCGGTTCGTAAGAAAGCGCCGCATCGTTGAGTTTGAGTTTTTCTAAAGCTTCCCGCAAATCGGGAAATTGGTCGGCATCGATCGGGAACAAGCCGCAAAAAACCATCGGTTTTGCTTCTGTATAACCCGGCCAAGGCTCCGGTGCCGGCTTTTTGACTAAAGTAATCGTATCGCCGACGCGAGCATCAGCTACGGCTTTAATTGCCGCAGCCAGATAACCCACTTCCCCCGCGTGCAGTTCGTCTACTTGAACTTGAGTCGGTGAAAGGATGCCCAATTCATCGATGACATATTCCTTACCCGAAATCATCAACAAAACTCGATCGCCCTTTTTGACACTTCCGTCCATCACCCGGAAATACACAATTACCCCGCGATAAGCGTCGTAATAACTGTCAAAAATTAGCGCCCGCAGCGGTTTGTCCACAGTATCCTGCGGCGGCGGCACCAATTCGACGATCGACTCCAAAATCTCATCTATACCAATTCCTTCCTTAGCCGAAGCCTCAATCGCCCCGCTACAGTCGAGACCGATAATTTCTTCAATTTCCCCTTTTACCCGTTCCGGTTCCGCCCCCGGCAGGTCAATTTTATTTAAAACTGGAATAATTTCCAAATTATTTCCCAAGGCAAGGTAGACATTTGCCAAGGTTTGTGCTTCCACGCCTTGAGATGCGTCTACCACCAGCAGCGCCCCTTCGCAAGCAGCGAGCGATCGCGACACTTCGTAAGAAAAGTCCACGTGTCCGGGAGTGTCGATCAGATTCAGCACGTACTCCTGACCGTCCTTGGCAGTGTAATTCATCCGAGCCGCTTGCAGCTTGATCGTAATGCCACGTTCGCGTTCGATCTCCATATTGTCTAAAAACTGCTCCTTCATCTCCCGTGCTTGCACAGTCCCAGTCGCCTGCAACAGGCGATCGGCCAAGGTGGATTTTCCGTGGTCGATGTGAGCAATAATCGAAAAATTGCGAATGCGAGATACAGGGACGTTAGTCATGTTTTTTATCTAAGAGCTAATCGGCAAAGGATACTTTTTGTTGTATGATTACACAAGCAAGAGTAGAGTGCTTACTTCAACCTCTTACTGGGGATTGAGATGAAACCGCAACTAAGGCAAACCTCAAGAGTGTCAGTTATTACCCTTTCAAGTGTCCGACCGAGCCCGGACACCCAAAAGGAAAAAACTTTTCTCTCTCTCATTGTACAGAAAGCGGTTAAGCGGTTGAGGAAAGGTTGGGTGCAAATCAGGGACTGCAAATATCTAGTCCAGTTGGTTGTCATCAAAAGAATTGAAACTTAAGAATTAAAACTAGGATTTTTTAACTATGAGCGAATCAAGAATACCATCCCACAGTTCGTCAGAAAAAGTCGAACTGTCCATCCATATCGATCCTGAACTGCTAGACCAAATTAAGCACTTGACGAATGACCCCAGCAAAGTCATTGAAACAGCAATCAAGCAGTGGCTCAGAGGCGAGCGCCGCGAAGACGAGCTGGCTCTGAGTTTGCGCCGCAACCCTCCAGTCCCGCCCCGCGGTGAATGGAACGACTGAGTTGCTCTCGCCCGAGACGGCGCGCGCAAATCTGCAGGCTGTGAAATTTAGATCGCCCGCGCGAACTCCTGCAGATTTCGCGGCTAAAGCTACAGGTGGCGGGCGAGTGAACTCGTCTAAATCACAACCTCGGAACTATTTTAGGTGAGGGAAAAAATGCGCGAGCCATTCCCCGACTCGAGTTGTTCGCAGCCTCACATTTTGGCGTAATTTTCACACTTGATAGTTAATCGGTGCAGATTCCTAATTTCTCAATCTTAATTTTTATCTTTAAATTACCCAAAACGGCTGAGAACAAAGAGTGTTGACTTTTGAGTTGAACTGAGAATTAAATGATTGATATTTTATGAGTTCATTACTCACTCAAAAGTCAATATTAGAAACCAAAATTATTTTTGAAAATTGTGAGTTGTGAGCGATTAATGTTTAAATTAAAAAGACAACAACTTTTTAATTTATTAGTAACTCACAAATTAACAGTATAAGCCCCAAATAAGCGGGAGTATTGAGTTCTTTATTAAAAACTCAAGACTCCAAAATCCGAACTACTTTCATCCCCTACTCTGATGGACTCTAACACAGATTTTCGGCGATCGAGCCTCGCCTCTACAGTTTTTTTTCAAGAGTTAGGGGCAGAATTAGTATTTACCCAAGACGCCTCTGGTCGATATCTATCTTTTTACTGGCAAAAAGCCGAGGAGTACAACCTCACCGCAGAACAAATTGTCGTTAGCGAAGCCCTCGAAGAGGATCGCCCCTTCAGCGAAACCCTGCAACCCATCCCCCCTGCGCCTTATCTCGACATCCTGCGACGGGTGCTCGAAACCCTCGTACCGCAACGGTTCAGCTATCCATTTTGCCACGGGGGACAATATTTTCTCTTCGATTTGACACTCACTCCCGCGATCGACTCAAGCGGCAAAGCTGCAAAAGCCTTAGTTATGGGAAGGCTGCTGTCTGACAAACCCACAGACAGACGGCCCGACTCCCCAGAATTCATGCTCTATCGAGCTTTGCCATCCCCCTGGAACGCCCGCCAACAAATGTCGCTTCCACCGGCGAGCCGTATCCCCGGCCGATCGCTCCCTCCCTACTCGGAAATCGACCGTAAAATCATCTCCCAAATCGCTCAAAACCTGCACAAAACCCTCGATTTAGAAACAATTTGGCAGCAAACAGTTAACAGCTTGGGTCAAGTTTTGAACGCGAGCCGCTGCATCATCTGTTCCTACAAAAAAGACAGCGAAAATCTCGAAACCTCTTCCTTCCTTGCCTCCGAAAATCAGCAAAATTCGACGGCAGCAGGTGAATTACAACAGTCAATAGCTAGCGACCACTCGCCCCCGCTTTCGCCCGCTCAAATCGAAAATCTCCAATCGAAAACTTTTAAGGTAGTAGCTGAGTACCGCCAAGAAGCTTACTCTTCTATGCTGGGATTAGAACTGCGCGCAGCCGAACAGCCGGGGTGGATTCAAACTTTAGCTACGTTAAAACCAGTATCGGTCGATTACGCCTCTCCCGCCACCGATCCCTTCGGTCGCCATTCCGTGCTCGTAGCAGCTACCTCCTATGAAGACCAACCCAATGCACTGATATGTTTGCACCGCTGCGGCAGTTCCCCGAAATGGAGTCCTGTCGAACTCGAATTCGCCCGCGAGTTAGTCGCTCAAGTCGGCAGTGCGATCGCCCACGCTACACTTTACCAAGAATTAGAACAGGCCCGCGCCGAAGCCGTGGCTCTTTCCCAACTTAAAAGTCAATTTCTGGCTAATACTTCTCATGAACTCCGCACCCCCCTCAACGGCATCCTCGGCTTCCTAAAACTGCTTATGGACGGTATGGCAGATGACCCCGAAGAAGCGCACCAATTTATCGAAGAAGCTTACCGATCGGCAGTACATTTGTTCAATGTGATTAACGATATTTTGGATGTCGCTAAAATCGAAGCTGGCAAAATGGAGTTAGACCTCGCTCCAGTCAAACTCGGTGAACTATTGCAACAAGTTGAGAATTTTACGCGGGTTCAAATCGAGCAAAAGCGATTGCAATTTCAAATCCAAAAACCTCCTGTGGAGGACGAGATTATTGTGTACGGCAACTACCAACGCCTGCTTCAGGTAATCTTGAACCTCACGGGCAATGCGATTAAATTTACCGGGGAAGGGGGAATTCGCATTAGTGCCGAGGTTATTAAGAAAAAGGTGACTGTGCACAACCAGCAGTTCCCCGGAATGGTGAAAATCCGAGTTGCTGATACTGGCATTGGCGTTTCTCTCGACAAACAGGATAAATTATTTGAGTCGTTTTTTCAGGTGGATGGCGATCGTACCAGACAATACGGCGGCACCGGTTTGGGATTGGCTATTTCTCAAAAACTGGTAGAAGCAATGGGGGGTACAGTAAATTTTTATAGTATGGGAGAAGGGCTGGGAGCCACTGTTACTTTTACTGTCCCGCTTTATCAAGAACCACTATTGAAAAATTAATCATATCGATTCCGGTACAACCGGAATCATTGTTGACTGTTGACTGTTGACTGTTGACTCGGTGTCAAAAACATGAAAATTCGCGAATTATTTGCGGGCATCTTGATTCGACTTTACGCCCGACGATGAAGGCCGGATTTGATATCATTCCGCCGCAGCCGGAATAGATATTACCAATTACCAATTACCAAACTGTGCACTACTAACTTAAAAATTGCTATATTCCTCTATTCGTAAGTTCCGTTGCGTGAATAAAGGTTATCGATAATTGGTAATTATCCTACAAACACAGTTCGATCGCCCACCAGGGTATCAAGTTTGACAATCAAGCATCCAGGATACCCGCCACGCGATCGATCGGTCCAGAAATCAAAAACCTGTATCCGATAAAAGAGCCGAACGTATTTATCTCGCGCAAGTCAGTCGATTTGAGATTTTAGATTTTAGATTTTAGATTTTAGATTTACTTGCGCGAGATAAATCTGGGATCTTGAACAAGAGTCTAACATTTTTATCTTTCCACGACAGGAGTACGTGGCACGGTATCCGTTTTTGGGCCTTGTCAATGCTTCAATTCTAAAATCTAAAATCTAAAATCTAAAATCGCGCAATCGATTGACTTTTATCCGTCGCCAAGCTCCTTCCTTGGGAGTTTTGGACTCATATCGATCGCCTGCGCCACTTCCGATCCCCACCCAGAATTGGCATAAATCAAATCCGGGGGATACGGATAACAGCTCATCTTTAATCTCTCGGCTGGCAGCTCACACCTCCGAGTAAACCCCCACAAACCGCCAACTTTACAAGAACTTAATGGCTACTTTTAGGACTGATTCAGCTTTCCAATCCCCTACTGTCAAGGATTTTTAAGAAAACAGGATGCTCTCCCTTCTATGTGAAAATCATAAAGATCTTGTAAAGACACAGCAACTACTTAGTAATGTTTGACGGTTTGTGGCAATATTTAAGTAGAATTACGTAATTCATCAGTCGGACAGCGGCAGGCTGGCAAATTCAGTAACTCCCTGCTCTGTTGCCGGAGTGGTAAACTTTTGCCAGTCTAATAGAAAAAGGGTTGCTATGAATCAGCAAATATCAGCTCAATCGCAAAAACTTTTACTCCAAATTGGCAGAAATATTCGTCGAACCTTGGATCTCAATACCATCTGGCAGCAAACAGTTAACACTCTGGGAGAAACACTAGGCGTCAGCCGCTGTATCATTTGTCCCTATGAAAGTTCTAGCCTGCAAGTCAAAGTAGCTGCTGAATACTGCCAAGAACCATTTTTACCCACGCTGGGAATGGAAATCTCGCTCACAGCAGCACCTCATTTCCTTCAAGCTCTGGCCACCCTCGAACCGGTGGTAGTAGACTCCTTTGCGACCAATGACTCTTTTGGACCGCAGTCGCTGCTAGTGGTGGCTACCGCTTATCAAGAGCAACCTAACGGCATAATTAGCTTGCATCAGTGCAAGGGTCGATCGTCGGGGAAGGGTAAGACCGATCGACCTTGGACTCAATCCCAGATCGAATTCGCACAAGAACTTGCCGAGCAAGTAGGAAGCGCGATCGCCCTCGCCACCCTCTACCAAGAGCGCAGCAAGCGAGTACAAGGACTATCCCAGCTCAAAAAGCAATTTTTGTTGAAGGCGTCCCACGAGCTCCGCACTCCCCTAAATCACATCATCGGCTATCTACAACTAACCATAGACGACCAAGCTGACGATCCGATCGAGGAGAGAGATTTTATAGAAGAAGCTCACCGTTCGGCTATCCACCTTTCTCAGGTAATTTCCAATATTTTAGATTACATTGAGTTAAGTGAATCTTGCCAAATTCACGCCGAGTTAGCCACTTTCAGGAGTCAGGAAAAATCGGGGCATCAGTAAACATTCGACTGGCGTATTTAACAAGTCTAATATTTACCCTGCCAACAATTTTTACCCTTAAAAAGCTGACACTCGATCGATAGATTCCCTCAAAAAAATCGGTAGCTGGTTCATCAATTGTTTTTAGGGAATTATAGTTCTACACGTAGCAGCCCGGTGTATTTATCATATTATGCCCGCTCGAAGGACTCCCATCAAATAGGTTATTTGACTTGAAAGGATATTGCCAGCATAAGATTGCACTTTCGCACTTTTAATGCTTTTAACTTGTGCTTGATAGAATTACCGATCGCCCTTTTTGTTAGGAGTTTTTGGAGGGCTGACATAGCGCGCCCAAAAAGGTTCATCGATATCTTTCATCGCTGCTAGTTTTTGGCGCTCTTCCTCTATGCGCTTGCGTTCGGAAAGATCGGAAAATATGTTGATACTGCCGACAGTCTGGCCGCCCGCATCTCGCACGCGTGCGGCAAACAGCCAAACATCGATCGAACTACCGTCTTTTTTCAACAAAGATACTTCCAAACCGTTTTGGGGTTTGCCATTAGACGCAGACTTTAGCAGCGCGTAAAAATCTTGCTTTTGGCCTTCAGGGATATTCGGTAAAGGTTTCCCTAAAACCTCAGCCGCAGTCCAGCCAAAAAGTTGTTCGGCGGCGCGGTTCCAAACAACGGTATTGCCGTCATTGCTGGTACAGTTAATCGCCAGCGGCGCTGATGCTATCTGGGCTTGCAAAACTTGGTTGACGAGTTGCAATTTCAATTCTACTTGCTTGTGATCGGTAATTTCCTGACAAGCGCCCCACAAACGGACAACCCGTTCAGCAGTTTTGTCCCACACCACTTGCCAGTAGTCCCGCAGCCAGCGCACCTCGCCTTTTTGATTAATAATGCGATACTCATTAGCGCCAGTACGGCTGAAAGTACAGCCTTCTAATTGTTTAATTAACATTTCCCTGTCGTCGGGATGAACGACTTCGGAGTTCCACCAACCAAACGATTCTAATTCTTCAGGAACCCGACCGGTACAGCGCTCAAAAGCTTCTGTCGCCCACTCGCAGGTGAACTTGCCGTCGGGCAGTCCTTTAAAAGAATAAGCAAAATCCGAAGTAATTTGCGACATGACTCTGTAGTGGAGTTCCGACTCTCGGACTGCGATTTCGGCTTGCTTTCTTTCCCCTATTTCCCGCGAATTAATTATAATTCCCTGGACGCTAGAATCGTAAATCAAACTGTTACCTATCGACTCCATGTAGAGCCAATAACCGTCAGCGTGGCGTTTCCGATATTCGATTGCCCCTACAATTCCTGGAGATTCTAACAACTTACCAAAATACGTCTGCCAAGCCAGCAAATCGTCGGGATGGATTAACTCGCCGTAAAATTTGCCAATTCTTTCTTCTGGGTTGTAACCCAAAAGCCGCTGTAGAGAGCCGCTGTGGTATCGAACTCGCCCGTCGGAGCCGACAATGCTAATTATATCGGGAGAATTACGCAGCACAGCTTGCAGTTTTGCTTCACTTTTAGTTAATGCTTGAGTGTCCCTGCGATGCTGGCTGATTTGTTTTTCCAACTGCTCCCGTAGCTGTCTGATTTGCCCTACTTGCTGGGCGACAGTGCGTTCCAACAGGCGATTATTTTTTTCTAGTTCAACCAGCTTTGCTGCATTATTTGTCGCGCTTTCAAACATACGGCTGGCTGCCATTTCCTGTAAAGAAACTGATAAATTTTCCAGAGTTTTTGTTAAAATTGCCTGGTGAGGCGGTGGCAATTCGCTAGCTTGTTTCTGCAACGTTTCTAAGTGTTTGTAGACTGTTTCTAGCATTTTATTAATGGGGGAATCTGATAGTTGCCACAGGCGCAACCCCTAACAAGCGGACACAATTTTTTTCAAGATAACCCATAACTAAGACTGGTGTCTGGCGATCGCGAGCGATCTCAATAACCAGCCATTTTGTCACTTGATTGTCAGATTATAGCAACCAACACCTAAAGTAAATTCTTGTTGCGCCGCAATTGCCAGCCCAGCAGCACGCTCGAGCAGCGAGAAGCCAAAAGTGCGGGTAACTCCCCTATCCAGTGAATGTGGGGCTTCTCGCGGTTAAGCTAAACTAGATGGGTGTCAAGAGAAAGAGGGATTTATGACAGAGCAAGCCAACGCTCGCGATTTGTTTCGCGCTGCTTACGAACACCGCTACACCTGGGATGCCAATTTTCCCGGTTACAGTGCCGATATTGAACTCAAACAGGGCGAGGAAGTATATACGGGTCATGTTTCCATCAAACCCGACATGAGCGTGGAAGTCAGCGGCATTGAAGATGAGGAAGTGCAGCAAAGCGTCTACACCCAAATGCGCGATATTGTCACCCACCGCAAACGCTCGACATTTGAAAAATCTCACGGCAAAAATACCTTCACTCTGGGCGAGAAGGACAGCACTGACGCTGTGGACATCTTGGTGCAAGGCGACTCAATGGGCTCTAACTATAAAGTCCGAGGTCTCTCAATTTGTCAAGTCAGCCGGGTGATGGGCCGCATGGCTTTCGTAATTGACACGCACAAAAGCTTAGAAACACCCGAAGGTTCTTTGGCGACTCACTACGATGCCGTTTTCCGCAACCCCCAAACCGACGAAATCATCAGAGAACTCGAATTTGAAGATACCTTTGAGAAGATAGGCGACTATTATGTCATGACCAAGCAAGTAGTCCGATCGAAAGAAAAAGGTCAACTGACAACAACCGAGTTCAACTACTCCAACGTCAAACTGCTAGAACCAGCAGTAGTGTAGCGCGATCGAAAACCCAATTTCTTAAATAAAACGGGTTTTTTTGGTTAACCTATCAGAATCAACTTGATTTGGCAGCAAGTAAGGCTACCATCGAACCAGAGAGCGAACTCATATCGAGCATCAGCCTTACAAAAACCGGGTTTCTTGCGGCCAGGTCACCAGAGTGTCCGAGTCTTTTGTCAAGAAACCCGCTTGCTTAAATCCCGCGCGGTTGAGAATGCTGCCCTTGACTCAAAGCGAACTTTCAACAACTGCAAGAAATCATCACAGAGGCGAAAAATGACACTAGCACTAACCAAAGATAACGTCGAAACAGTTCTCGATGAAATGCGACCCTACCTGATATCCGACGGCGGCAACGTCGAACTCGTAGAAATCGACGGCCCAGTCGTACACCTGAGACTGCAAGGAGCTTGCGGCTCTTGCCCCAGTTCCACAATGACTCTGAGAATGGGTATTGAACGCCGCCTGCGCGAGGCAATCCCAGAAATTGCCGAAGTCGAACAGGTAATGTAATTAGTCAGTTGGCAGTTGGCAGTTGACGGTTGACAGTTAGCAGTTGGCAGTTGAGAGTTGACTGTTACCAGTTGACGTTTGACAGTTGAGAGTTGACAGTTACCAATTACCAGTTACCAATTACCAGTTGACTGTTGAGAGTTGACTGTTGAGAGTTGAGAGTTGACTGTTACCAAATTTAATTGCCAATTGCCAATTACCAAATTCAATTACCAATTACCAATTACCAAACTCAATGTCTCACCCCCTTTATGTAGCCTTCATTTGGCACCAACACCAACCGCTGTACAAATCCCGAGTATCAGCTAGCGCAGCAGCAGCCGAGTACCGACTGCCTTGGGTGCGCTTGCACGGAGTCAAAGACTACTTGGATTTAGTGCTAATGCTGGCAAAATATCCCAAGCTTCATCAAACCGTAAATCTGGTTCCGTCCTTGATTTTGCAGATAGAAGACTGCATCGCAGACAAAGCATTAGATCCTTACTTGACGGTGACATTAAAGCCAGCAGAAATTTTAACCATCCCAGAACAAGAGTTCATTTTAGAACACTTTTTTGACGCCAATTACCACACTCTGATTCAGCCGCATCCCCGCTACGATCGACTCTACACTCAGCGGCAGGAAAAAGGCATTCAGTGGTGTTTGGCAAACTGGAATTTGCAGGATTTTAGCGACTTGCTGGCGTGGCACAATTTAGCTTGGATTGACCCGATGTTTTGGGACGACCCCGATATTTCAGGGTGGCTCAAACAAGGACAAAATTTTAGTTTGGCAGACAGAAAAAACATCTACTCAAAACAAAAAGAAATCCTCGCCCAGATCATTCCCCAGCACCGTAAAATGCAAGCCCAGGGACAGTTGGAAGTCTCCACAACCCCCTACACGCACCCGATTTTACCGCTGCTTGCCGACACCGACGGCGGCCGCATAGCCATTCCAAACATGACGCTGCCGCAACACAGGTTTCAGTGGGCAGAAGATATTCCCAGACACTTGAGAAAAGCCTGGGAAATGTATCAAGACCGATTTGATTGCCAACCGCGCGGTTTGTGGCCGTCGGAACAAGCAGTCAGCCCGGAAATTTTGCCCTACATTGCCAAACAAGGCTTTAAATGGATTGTCTCGGACGAAGCAGTATTGGGGTGGACAATTAAACACTTTTTTAACCGGGATGCGACAGGGAATGTCTGCGAACCAGAATTCTTATATCGCCCTTACCGTTTAGAAACTCCTGACGGCGATTTAGCCATCGTATTTAGAGACCACAGATTGTCCGACTTGATCGGGTTTACCTACGGTTCGATGGAACCGAAAAAAGCAGCATCAGATTTAGTGGGACACTTAGAAGCGATCGGCAGAACTCTCAAACACAGACAGTCGGACGGCCAAACAGCTTTGGAAAATCCCTGGTTAGTGACGATCGCCCTAGACGGCGAAAATTGCTGGGAATTCTATCCCCAAGACGGCAAACCGTTCTTAGAATCCCTCTATCAAACTCTCAGCGACAATCCAGATATCAAATTAGTCACAGTCTCGGAATTTCTCGACCAATTCCCAGCAACCGAAACAATTCCCGCAGCCCAACTGCACACCGGTTCCTGGGTGGACGGTTCCCTGACAACTTGGATCGGCGATCCCGCGAAAAACCGCGCTTGGGACATATTAGCGCCCGCCAGACAAATGCTGGCAAACCATCCAGAGGCCACAGAAGAAAGCAACCCAGAAGCTTGGGAAGCGCTTTACGCGGCCGAAGGTTCCGACTGGTTCTGGTGGTTTGGCGAAGGCCACACCTCGAACCAAGATGCCATGTTCGACCAGCTATTTCGGGAACACGTAGCGGCGATTTACGAAGCTCTCGGCGAGCCCGTACCGCCGGAAGTGCGGCGGCAAGTAGAGGTGCACTCCGTTCAAGGCGACCACCTGCCGCTGAGCTTTATTCACCCGGTGATTGACGGTATCGGCAACGAACAGGATTGGGACAAAGCAGGCCGGATTGAAGTTGGGGGAGCAAGGGGTACGATGCACCGGAGTTCGGCAATTCAGCGGCTTTGGTACGGGGTTGACCACTTGAATTTTTACATTCGCGCCGACTTTAAGGCAGGGGTGCGGCCGGGAATTGATTGCCCGCAGCAGTTAAATTTGTTATGGTTTTATCCCGATCGCACGATGCACAACAGTCTGATTCCGCTGTCGGGTTTGCCCGACGAAGCACCGCTAAACTATCGATACCACCATCAGTTAGAGATTAATTTGCTGACGAAATCGATTTGGTTTCAGGAAGCAGAAGAGGGCGATGGGTGGCAGCCCCGCATCAGCCGCGCTCAAGTGGGAGTGGATAAATGTTTGGAGGTAGCAGTGCCCTGGGCGGATTTGCAGATTATGCCCGACTGGCAGGTGAGGCTGATTGCGGTTTTATCGGAAGGGAGTCGTTACTCTAGCTGTATGCCGGAAGATGCTTTGATTCCGATCGGAATGCCGTAAAAAGTCATTGGCGATCGGTCATCAGTCATTAGTCATGAGGCTGTAGGGGCGGGTTTCACGAGCAAAGTAGAACTGCTAACCCAAATACATATAAACCCGCCCCCGCCAACATTCATTCAACAGCCATCAGTCATTAGTCATTGTTTGAAGCAACAAACAATTAAATAATTATCAATTATTCTTGAATAGGGGCCTCTACTCTGGCTGCCTAATGCCTTCATCATTCGTCGGATCGCGTCCGGCAGATCGAGGGCTATAAAATTTGTTGGTAGTGAGGGCTTCAATCCTCATAAAAAATAGGACTTTAGCCCTCACTACCAACGAATGCTTAATTTACCGCACATCATATCATTAGTCACGGGCAAATTAACAAACTAATGAGCCGCATTTTACTCTTGGTCGATCGCCACCAACAACTTAATTTGCCGATCTCCCACCTCAACACCGAGCATGAGGTGATCGTACTCGATCGCGCTTTAGATCCCAACTCCGAATTTGCCTTTCCCCAAATCGCTTTTGACTTGTGCATTCTCGACGAGGCCAATTTCGATCGCATCGGGCCGCTGGTAGAATCATTAAAAACTGCCGCCGAGCCGATATTTTTACCGTTTTTGCTTGTTAGTAAATCCCAAACGCCTGCTCTTTTTGAGCAGCCCTTTTCGCAGCATGCAAAACAACTCGAAGGCAGAATCGACGATTTGATAGTAAGTCCCGTCGAACTCGCCCAACTGCATTTGCGGGTAGAGAATTTGTTAGCCCGCAGGTGGCTGTCGCTAGAACTCCACAGACTTCAGGAAGTAATTAAAGAAAGGACTTTTACAGAAAGTTTGTTAAAGGACTCGTTGCAAACAGCAAACGAAAACCTGCAACGGGAAATCGCCAAGCGGGCGGAGGTAGAATCTGTGCGGCGAGAAAACAGCTATCTCGACTTGCTGATGAATGCCATGCCAGATATTGTCTGCTTCAAAGATGGCGAGGGCAGGTGGCAGGAGGCAAATCAAGCGATATTGGAAGTGTTCGAGCTAGAAAAAATAGACTACCGCGGCCTGAAAGATTTTCAGCTAGGAGAACTCAGCAGTTTTTACTGCGAGGCCCTACAGGCGTGCGAGGTCAGCGATCGAGAAGCGTGGGAAAAAGGTAAGCTTTCTAGGGGGGAAGAAATGATTCCCCGATCCGACGGTACTGTGAAAATCTACGACGTGATTAAAGTACCCGTATTTCACCCCGACGGCAGACGCAAAAGTATCGTCATTTTGGGCCGCGACATCACCGAATACAAGCAAGCTAGAGACGAACTCGTGCGCTTAGCGTCGATTGTCGAGTCTTCCGACGACGGTATAATCAGCAAAACCCTCACCGGGACAATTCAGAGCTGGAACCCAGGAGCACAGAAGATTTACGGCTACTGCGCGGCGGAAATCAAGGGGCAGTCGATCGAGATTTTAGCAATACCCGAACGCCCCAAGGAAATGCCTCAAATATTGGAAAATATTAGGGCTGGAGCCACCATCGACCATTACGAAACCGTGCACTTGCGGAAAGACGGCCAACAGATAGATGTGTCCCTGACGATTTCTCCGATTAAAGACGCGACTGGATCGGTAACGGGCGTTTCGACAATCTCTCGCGACATCAGCGACAGCAAGCGAGTCGAAAAAGCCTTTGAACAACTCCGCCACCAAACAGAAATGATTTTGTTCTCTGCAGGAGAAGGAATTTGCGGGTTGAACAAACAGGGAAAAGTAACTTTTGTCAATCCTGCGGCTGTGAGAATGGCTGGGTGCGAATCGAAGCAATTGATCGATCGACCGCTTTATGAAAGCTTGCACCGTTCACAGGAAGAATCCTCAAAGGCGATCCAGCAACTCTCACCTGCAACAGACATCAATTCAGGCTGTGAACTTGTCCCGCACTGCGCCGCACCGCAGGCGGGCAAACTGCTGCCGAACCGGGTAACTTCTCAAATTTTAGCCACCTTGGAAGACGGAGAGGCGCGGCGCGTTACCGATGAGATTTTTTGGCGGCTCGACGGCAGCAGTTTTCCGGTTGAGTACGTTGTCGCTCCGATGCGAGAACAAGGCGAAATTATTGGAGCTGTAGTGACTTTTAAAGATATCACGGAGCAGCTTGCCGTCGAGCGCATGAAAGATGAATTCATCTCTGTTGTCAGCCACGAACTGCGGACGCCGATGACCTCAATTCACGGCGCCCTCGGCCTCCTCAACAGCGGCCTGCTTGACGCTTACCCCCAGAAAGCTAAGCGGATGCTGGAGATTGCTGTGGCTAACACTGACCGTTTGGTGCGCTTGGTCAACGACATCCTGGATTTAGAGCGGATGGAGTCGAGTTACAGCACTGCCATCAAACAAACTTGCAATGTGGCTGAGCTGATGTTGCAGGCGGCTGACGAGATGCAGGGAATGGCTCAGCAGGCGGGAGTTGCTCTGTCGGTGAAGCCTGTGGGGGCCCAGTTGCAAGCTGTTCCCGATCGGCTAATTCAAGCCTTGACAAATTTACTCAGTAATGCTATAAAATTTTCTTCTTCCGGCGCTACGGTTTGGCTGAGCGCGGAGTTGAGCCACAATCCAGATTTGGCAGCAAAAGCAGCGCACAAGTCGGTGTCGTCTCCGTCTTTGCTGTCTCCTGAGCCTCCCGCCGCGCCTCCGCATTTGCCAGGAACGAGCTCGCGGTACATCGTGATTGCTGTGAAAGACCAAGGGCGGGGTATTCCGCCAGACAAACTGGAGATGGTCTTTGAACGCTTTCAGCAAGTTGACGCTTCTGATTCTCGCCAGAAGGGAGGTACTGGTTTGGGGCTGGCTATTTGTCGCAGTATCGTGCAGCAGCACGGGGGCCGGATGTGGGTGGAGAGCGTTTTGGGGGAGGGCAGCACTTTTTTCTTAAGTCTGCCAATTCTTGCCGGAGAGGCTGGCAACTGAAAGTTAATTTCTACTCTGGTGTACCCAAAATTACTGATTTTGTGCAGATTGTTCGATCGAGTCAATCGATTGCGCGATTTTAGATTTTAGATTTTAGATTTTAGAATTGACCCCACGGATCGAGTCGGGGGGCAAGTTTCATCGGATACAGGTTTTTGATTTCTGGACCGATCGATCGCGTGGCGGGTATCCTGGATGCTCGATTGTCACCGACAAACAATCTCAGCCTTTTGGATTCATCGGGGACTGCGAGCAAAAATCGCGATTAGAGGTGGAAAAGCGGCTTTTTTTGGGGGGGAGATTTTACAGCAACCGCGCCCGAAGGTTAGGATATTCTTAATTGTTGAAACCCAGGCGGTCGATTGCAACGGAGGTGTTCTTTTTTCCTTCTTTTTACCCGGTCGCGAAGTCTCCGGGAGCCGAAAGGCCTTCAACATCTGCTATGCAGTTTTGAAAATTCACTGTAAAGTCCGATCGGGTAAGATAATTTGCTTTATAAAATATTCACATTTCGCTTCTAATCTGCGATCAGTTCTGATTCCTAAAAAAATGTTAATTTTGACTGCCAAGCGCATCTTGGTTATTGACGATGCGGAAGATATTCGGGAAGTGGCTCAAGTCAGTCTTGAGATGGTGGGGGGCTGGGAAGTCCTGACGGCGAGTTCTGGCCGCGAGGGTGTTGCTAAGGCTCTTGCCGAACAGCCTGATGCTATTCTACTGGACGTGATGATGCCCGACCAAGACGGGCCTACTACTTTTCTACAGTTACAAGCTAATAATGCTACGCAGCACATTCCGGTAATTTTATTGACGGCTAAGGCTCTTGCTGGCGACAGGCGGATGTTCGCGGATTTGGGGGTTGTGAGCGTGATTGCTAAGCCTTTTGAACCGATGTTTTTGGCGGCTCAGGTCGCTGAAGCTTTGGGTTGGGAGCAAGAATAGCTCGATCGCCCCTATTGAATTGTGCAGCTTTTCCAGCATTAGTATTGCAGGCAAAGAGAGCTAAAAAAACTTGGTTTATTTGGTATTGTGCCGAGCGATCGAATTGAGTCGATCGGACAGGATATATGTAGGGACTTAGACGCCGTGCCTTTCGTCCTGTCAGCTTAAGACTAAAAGCCTCAGTCCGGTATCAATTTCCACCCTGTCGGTCTTGGGGTGAAATTGATACGAATTAGGGATGCTTAAATTCCTATTGGTAGTGCGTTCATTTAACCTAATTCGGCCTCAGCCATGAACTGAAGATTCCTGTGGATTTCTCGGACAAATATAAGCTGGCAGGAGTATTTTACTTTTTGTGACAACTCACTCGTCTTCATAAGTTCTTCAGGTTTTAGTTTTATGTTTAAGCAGAACATCAGGGATCGCTCCTGACTGTTGACAGACACATTGGGAGAAGACAAATATGCCCTCAGCTTACATTTTGCTACTAATAGTTTCTCTGGCAGCAGTCTGGATTTACTGGCAAACCTCTCAAGATATTTTTGTTCTTGTGGCTTGGGCCGGGCTAGGTTTTTTTATTTGGGGTTTCTCTTGGGCTCCTTGGAGCGTTCAGCTTTTGATTGTGGTGTTACTGTTGGGCCTCCAAAAGTGCTACTTGCGCGACGCTGAAAGCTGCGAGTGAAAGAGATTTTTTATTTTTGTGCCTGGAATTGAGATGTGCAGGCATTTGTGAATCTCTCTAATGATTGCGTTATAGCTCCATATCTTCAAAAAAGGTTTAAAATATCATGAATAGTTGCCCTTGTTGCTCCTCTCAATTGCTCCGCCACGCTCGCCACAATCGCGTGTATTGGTTCTGCTCGCACTGCTGGCAGGAAATGCCGGATCTGTCGGAAATGATTTTAGGTCACAGCGCGCGGACTCACAAACGCGACAGTTTGGTGAAGCTTCCTGCTTTGACTCCTAAATTGAGGATTTTGGATTCGGTAGGAATTGCTTAGTCTGCTGGAGTTAGTCTCGCGATAAAGATTGAGACGGAAAAGATTTTTGTTTGTGCCATCTGTTGAATTTTTTGATAAAAAATGCACTCATCCCCTTCCGTGTGAAATGAAGGGGACTGATTAGCGGGGGGATGAGTGCACTTGTGATGGGGTCGATCGCCCTACAGAATTTCAGCTATTGTATGCAGTTAAGCTGATTACATCAAACCGACTTGAGAGAGAATGCCTTGACCGGTGAGGAATTCGGTAGCTAGGCCGATAACGAAGCCCAACATTGCCAAACGGCCGTTCCAGGTTTCAGCAAACTCAGTGAAGCCAACTTTTGCGTCTTTGTTTTCCATGACCATAAACCTCGTTTAATTTCAACCTTCTGTAACTAAACTTAACACAGCAGTACAAAGTTTGCAACATATTTTTACATTAACTGTTCAAATGCCACATATAAGCGGGATGGGCCCGCAGGGAGAGGGGCGATCGCATCGGAGGCGAGAGGGTTTTTGATGTGGGAAGGGTCGATCGGTGTCAGGTTGGCGAAAACCTTGGTGAGATGTCTGAGGATGTAAGAAAAATATTTTGAGTGAATACTTGACATCCAATAATTAGAATGCTACCCTAGCATCACAGCTAAAACTAAATATCGCATTCAAAATTAAGGAATGTTGATTGAGTCGTCTTAGCTACACGGTTTATAGAACTGGGGCAAGTTTCTAGCACCCCGTTGAGCGGAAAGTACATCTAATGTCGTTTTAACAAGTTGATACAAGCTTGAGTAAATCGAAACATTATTGAGTTCCATTTCCCTTCAGCGGGCTGCTACTAAACTTGTTCCCGTTCTGTAAACCCTGTAGCTAAGACGCTAATCAAATCCAACAAAATTACAGTGTTTTGTGGTAACAGATTGTCCTGTGCCGAGATGTTCATTTTTGAGCAAACCCACAGACAACACTCCATTAATGCTAAATGCGTGATATGTCGAGGCTGTCCAGCCCACCTAATTTTAGGAAATAATACAATGGCGGACAATCATCGAACCTCAAACCGATCAACCGACCAACAGCAAGCTTTAGTTTCCAATTATTGGGATTATCAGAACATCCCAGATGTAAAGCAAGCCAAAAACTTATTGCTTTTTGCTGCTTCATTAGGATATGTAGTTACCAGAAAGGTTTACGACAATTGGGAACAGAGAAATAAGATTTCTCAAAAAAG
Organism: Microcoleus sp. F6_B6; assembly: GCA_036702215.1. GTDB lineage: Bacteria > Cyanobacteriota > Cyanobacteriia > Cyanobacteriales > Microcoleaceae > Microcoleus. The sequence continues at coordinate 54,838 of JAUBST010000011.1, read as the reverse complement.
AACCTTAGTTAATATTGGCTGGGAATGTGTTACTGTAGTCCAGACAATCAAAAATGCTGCTGACTTTAGTTTGTTGTTCGACTGTTCTGGAGAAGCAGCAATTAGTCCATATTCACATACATTTATCATTGGGTCTGGAGACGGCTATAACGAAATCTTGATTCCTAAGCTGCAAGACAAGGGTAAAAAGGTGATAATCGTGGCTCGACGAGATAGTAGTGTAAATAAAAATCTGGAAAGGCTCGCAAATGAATTCTACTTTCTGGATGAATTACCGAAGTTGCTTGAAAGCTACAAACTAGCAGCCTAAATCTCACTAAAATTCCCGCCGCAGATAGCAAAAATCCAGTTTATTTGATAAACTAGATTCTCCAAACCTACCGCTATCTGCGGCTATTTCATGTCCGCCAACATAATAACACCAAACTCCAAAAACAATAACCATTACAAAACTCCTATGCCACTAACTAATCCAACACAAGAACTCAAAATTAGCCTTCCCGAATTCAAAGAAGAAAAACTGCTGCGCCAAGCGCTCACCCACCGTTCCTACGTCAACGAAAACCCCGCATATCGCGAAGCAGACAACGAACGCTTAGAATTTCTCGGCGATGCTTTGCTGACTTTTCTCAGCGGCGAATATCTCTATCAGCGTCATCCAGAAATGGGAGAAGACCAACTGACTCGCCGGCGTTCTGCATTAGTAGATGAAAAACAATTAGCCAGATTTGCTACTGAAATAGGTTTAGACTTAAAAATGCGGCTCGGAAAAGGAGCTTATCGAGAAGGTGGGATTACCAATCCAAATTTGCTCAGCAGCACTTTTGAAGCATTTATTGGCGCTTACTATCTCGACACGCAAGACATGGACAAAGTTCGCAACTTTGTGCAACAAATGTTTGATTCTGTTCCCGAAAATGTGGTGGAAACTCGATCGACTGTAGACTCGAAAAATCGCTTTCAAGAATGGGTACAATCCAACGGTGACACGACTCCCCCCAAATACGTGACAGTCCAAGCAGGAGGCACACCCCACAAGCCGGAATTTCTCGCTAAAGTTTATGTTGCAGAGAAACTTTATGGAGAAGGTAAAGGCAAAAGCAAAAAAGATGCTGAGAAAAATGCGGCCGAAGATGCGCTAGCAAAGCTGAAAAAACGCGGACCGATCTAAACTTGAAAACATCGGTAAAAACTACTAGCTTTTTTGTGCGATACGGGCGTTGGCTAAGCCATCTAAGACGATCGCCCGAATTGATTGCCAGAGCACACAATCGGTTATAATCAGGACTTGTGCAAGTGTTACCGCCGTCGATCGAGGGTTGCAATGACAGAAATTCGTTGACGAGTACCCCAGTGTCGATCGTAATTTTGGGAAATATCAGAGCAATTCATGTCTACTCAAAACCCGACTACCCTAACTGTTGAAGAAGCACAGCAAATCCTCAAAGATTTTACTTGTCTGGATATGCAATCTGTAGCATCGCCGCTGGAAAAACAGGCGCTGCGTCAAGCGATTTTGCTGGTAGCAAGTTTGTCGGATTATCAAATGTTGGGAGTGTGCGCTGCTTCGACGGATGAGGGGTTTTTAGCTTTAGAAGCTTATTTGAAAGCTTTGGGATATCAAGCTGTTTTAGATCCCAATGCTGTCTCTTCATTTACTGGTTCGGTTTATATTAAGTTTAATACTTTGAAGGGTTCGTATTATGTGGACGGTTATCCCGGAACTTACCGGGGCGTTTTGATTTCGTGTCAATCTTCCTCGGAAGGTGGAGTTAGCGGCACTTACGGTCATTTACCTCTCGATTTATTTGTTGATTAATTGGGAATTGGGGATTGGGGATTGGGGATTGGGCATTGGGCATTGGGCATTGGAACCAAAAACTAAAAACTAACAAATAACAACTGTCAACAGTCAACTGTCAACAGTCAACTGTCAACAGTCAACTTACCCATTACCAATTACCCATTGCCAACGCTCAATTCTGGTTCTTGTTCCGGTGCGGTTCCTTCGGGTGGCAGTCCCAAAATATCGCTGTACAAGTTGACGTATTTCCGGGCAGAAATATCCCAGCCAAAGTCTTCTCTCATGCCGCGCTGTTGCAGTTCTTTCCACTTATCTTTGTAGCGGAAACCTTCCCAAGTTCTGATCATGCAGGTGAACAAATCGAGGGGTTCGTAGCGATCGAAACAGTAACCTGTACCAGTGTTATTGATCGGATCGTTGTGGGAAACGGTATCGACTAAACCGCCTGTACGGCGAACCATTGGCACGCACCCGTAGCGGAGGGCGAGCATTTGGCTGATGCCGCAGGGTTCGAAACGGCTGGGCATCAGGAAGGTGTCGCAGCCTGCGTAAACGCGACGGGAGAGGGCTTCGTTGTAGAGTAATTGGGTGGACATCCGACCTGGATAGCGGGCTGTCATTTGCCAAAGTTGGGTTTCGTAGTAGCGATCGCCCGTTCCTAGTACAATAAATTGAGCGTCGGTATAGGCCATGAAGCGATCGAGCATTTGAATTATCAAATCCAGCCCCTTCTGTTCTACCAGTCGCGTCACCATGCCCATTAAAAAGGCACCTTTATTCACTTCCAAACCGACTTCTTCTTGCAGGGCAATTTTGTTAGCTGGGCGCTTTTCAATAGTATCAACACTGAATTGTTGATGGAGGTACTTGTCAGTTTCTGGGTTGTAAGATTCTGTATCTATTCCGTTCAAAATGCCCGATACTTTACCGCTGATGTAAGACAGCAAACCTTCTAAATTTTCCCCATAAGCTGGGGTTTTGATTTGCTCGGCGTAAGTCGGCGAAACTGTATTGACTCGATCGGCAAACTGTACTGCGGCAGCCATTGTATTGTGACCTTGCATATACCAAGGACACCAAGTCATCTGCTCCAAACGCCAGCGCCACGGCCCTTGATAAGCTAAATTGTGAATAGTAAAAACCGTGCTGATATCGGGGTCTTGGCTCATCCAAACAGGTATCATCCCCGTATGCCAGTCGTGACAGTGGATAATTTGGGGCTTCCAATGATTCCAGGCAAATTCAGCCGCAGCATTGGCAAAGAAAGTGAACCTCCAATCTTCATCTACACCGCCGTAAACGCGGCGCGGCAAGAAAGATGGATGTTGCAATAAGTATAAAGGTACATCGGTTCCCGGCAAAACAGTTTCAAAGACGGAGAAGCTTTGGAACATCGCCCCCCCATCCCAAACAGGTTTTTTGGGAACGTCCATTTTGTCGGGGATGAAACCGTAGTAGGGCATGAAGATGCGGACATCGTGGCCCATGCGCCGCAGAAATTTCGGCAAAGCGCCGACGACATCGCCCATACCGCCCACTTTGGCGAGGGGTGATGCTTCGGCGGATACAAATAAAATACGCATTATTTTTTTGTGTTCCTTGAGATTGTTAGTCTAGATTAAGTTTAAATGGCGAGCGGCACAATATTAACGCGTCTTTCAAAAACAACTATAAATCTGAGTTGCTGCTGCGATCGCAGTTTACTCAAAAATGCGATCGCCCTTTTTCCATCCGCGTCGCTGTGCGGTGAAAAAAAGAGCGATCGATTTTATGATAAATATTGAATAAAATCTGTAGGGGCGGGTTCACCAAAATATTTGCCACCCACCGATAATCTCGATCGACCCGCCCCCACCCCACCAATAACCCCGATCGACCATTTCCCCACCGTTAAATACAATTAATTTTTAATTTCTGGGTGGGCTGGGGGCGGGTTTTTATCATTTCTCGGTGGTGTCAAATATCTAGGCTAACCCGCCCCTACATTGGTGGTTAAATGTGGGATACAATCTACCGACAACTCCCGACTAATTCTGAGAATCGTCCTCAAAAGTCTCCTCAAATCCCGCTAGAAAATCATCCAAAGCTTCAGAGGCGATCGCCAAATTAATATTATCAGCATTTTCCCATCCCCACGTATTCACCCCAACGACTTGACCGGTCATATTAATCAGCGGCCCGCCGGAATTTCCCGGATTAATCGCCGCATCCGTTTGTAACACCTTTACCTCAGCAACACTATCATCTTCTTCGTCACCTTCTTCATACTCGTCAGGTTCTCGAATAGCACTCACAATACCTTGAGTTACAGTTGAAGCAAACTGCCCCAAAGGATTGCCCACCGCAATTACTCTATCTCCCACTTTCACATCAAAAGACAACTCTAGGGGAGGATATTCTTGGGGAAATTCCACTTGTTCCCCTGTGTTCTGGTCGAAGGTAAAATCGCTAATTAAGAGCAATGCTAAATCTTCTTCGGCATTACCAGTAAACACCACCTCTGCCAATCTCAATTTTCCGTCGTGAGTTTCCACTAAAACCTGTTCGACTTCATCTTCTTCATAGAAGTAATCTTCATCGGCAATATCTTCTACAACGTGATAGTTAGTGACAATTATGTCCGGCGATACAAAGAAGCCGCTCCCTGAAGAAATCTCTTCTTCTGTATCCCAATCCATGACGTAAATTGAAACTAAGGACGGCAACACTTGCTCGACTACATCCGAAAGATTTCCTGCCTGAGTTTTCAACTCTTTCAATTGCTGCTGCAAAGCTTTTTGGTCTGCCTGCATTTTGCTGTAGAGTTGCTGAACCTTTTTCAATTCCAGCTTTAATTGAATTTCTCTAGCGCTCATATTTTGCCTTTACCTGAAAATTAATTGCTGATTAATTTTGGATGTGCGATTGTAGATTTTGGATGGGTGTGTTAATATTTCTAGGGCTTACGAAAAAAAAACCGGTTTTTACCATAAATCTTGGGCCGTAAAGCGAGACTTACATCAGAAACCGGGTTGATTAACACCCGTGCGGTGCGTCCTAAATTAGTCAGATATTTTTGAAATCTATCGCGCAAGTCCTATCTAAAATCCCACCAAAAATCTACAATCAGACTGCTACTCTACCTGTGAAAGCAAAAGCGAACCGCCTGTTATTTTTTTTTCTAAAGGCGATAGCTCGCGTCTCAAATCCTTAACAAATAGATGCCGCTCGGATTTAGGAACCTCGTTGAACTTGGGCAAATATTTCCTCTAAAATTGCACTAGCACCCTGTTGGCGCAGTCGGTGAGCGAGGTCAATTCCCAGCATTTCAGCAGTCTCGGCGGCGCCGGAAACAGTATCTTTGACGAATTGCTTGCCGTCGAGACTCGATACCATTCCAGTTAAGGTTAATTGACCGTTTTCTATTTTGGTATTGACGCCGATCGGCACTTGACAGCCGCCTTCTAATTCCCGCAGAAATGCGCGTTCGGCATAACATCTTTGGGCGGTTTCCGAGTGTTCGAGAGCTTTAATCACTTCCATGATTTCTGTGTCTCCGGCGCGGCATTCGATGCCCAAAGCACCTTGTCCGACGGCGTGAAGGGAGATTTCAGCAGGGATAATTTGGTGGATGCGATCGCCCATTCCCAATCTTTCGAGGCCGGCAACTGCTAAAATAATCGCGTCGTAACTGCCCTCATCTAATTTAGCGAGTCTAGTATTGAGATTGCCGCGAATATCTTTAAATTCAAAATGAGGGAAATGGTGCCGCAGTTGAGCCAGCCGCCGCAGGGAAGAAGTGCCGATTACTGAACCTTCTGGGAGGGTGTCGAGTTGCTTGTCTTTGTGCTTGGAGTGAACTACCAGGGCGTCAGCGGGATTTTCCCGTTCGGTGACGCATCCTAAAATTAAACCTTCGGGCAAATTGGTAGGCAAATCTTTGAGGGAATGAACGGCAAAGTCGGTTTCATTGTTAATCATTCCCGTTTCTAATTCTTTGGTGAAAAGTCCTTTATCGCCAATTTTAGCGAGGGCGACATCAAGAATTATGTCCCCTTGGGTGGACATGGTGTGGACTTCAAAAGTGTGTTCAGGGAAGTGTTTCTGTAGCTGTTCTTGCACCCAGTGGGTTTGCACGAGAGCGAGTTGGCTTTTGCGGGAACCGATGCGAACGGTTCGGGAAGGAGCAGATGTGGTTGAGGACATAAGATCGATCGGAGGATAGCTTGAAATCAGCCAATATATTCACCTGATCTAGCGTACCGCAGGTGGGGACTTTAATTGCTGGTTGGGATAATTCGGGCGATAAAAGAGAAATACCGGATTTTGACCGCCTGTTTGAAAAAAGGACGCAACGGTAGGCAAGCTCCAAACCTTTACATAATAAGCCCTTGCCAATCTAAAATCTAAAATCTAAAATCGCATGACCGCCAGTTTGAAAAAAGGACGCAACGGTAAGCAAGCTCCAAACCTTTACATAATAAGCCCTTGCCAATCTAAAATCTAAAATCTAAAATCTAAAATTGTATGACCGCCTGCTGCTGCGAGTCTTGATGATGTTTCCCATCCAGGATTTGGCGTCGCTGGCATGGGGCCGATCGACATTCCAAAGCAAAGGCTACAGGCAATGTACGATTTACCTAGCTTAGAGCCGGATGAACCTGGTTGACATGAGGAGTTAGCTTAGCTGTCGCGAGAAAGAATTAGCTCAAAAGTTGCGGGATTTGGAGAGAGAAATGTAGTGGCGAGGGGAAAAGGGCGATCGGATTTATTTGTAGCAGCTTCGGCGACCAAAGGGCGATCGACCTTTTAGCCCTCATCTACGGCAATCAATAACTGAACTTCAATTCCTAAAGTCCGAGCACTGCGAGCCAAAGCCTCATCGCCAGTCACCAAAAGCAACTGATTACAACTTGCTACTGCTAAATGCAGTGCATCTAAGGTACGCAACGGTACTTCAAAGCGGCTAATCCAATCGCGAGCTAAATTGTAATGAATTGGCTCTAAGGGGATGCGAGTATAAAAATTTTCATCCAAGTCAGTTTGAAAATTGTTCGCTATTTGTCTTGCCTCTTCGGGAGAAATTTCCCTCATTCGCAATTTTCGGGCAACTGCTGAAAACAGTTCCACCTCAACTAATTGACTTAGTGCAGGTGTGTCTTCAATCCTCAGCAATTCATCAACAGCATCGCTGAGAGCTTCTGGTAAATAGAAGGGGACAAGAACGCTGGTATCTATATAAATCAATACCGTGCTTCCTCCCTTAGCCTAATGACTGTTGCACTCATTGGCTCGCCCTTGACATTAAGGGAGTTTCGGAATGCTTTACGCCTAGCTAACCGCTGCTCCTTGGATAGTGGCGGGACTACGCGAGCTACTACTTGGCCTTCCTGTAGGATTGTCACTTCTTCTCCTTTGGCCACCTTTTCCAAGATAGCTTGCAGACTCTGCTTGGCTTCTTCAACGCTAATCGCAGGCATCTCATTAGTTTTTTAGGTACTTTTTAAGTGTACAGCAACGGAATATTTAATGCGAAAAATGGCGCGCGTACCTTTTCCATTTCCCACCAAAATTTAACGCTGTCCTGCTTGAAGTGCAGAATTTGCTATCTGGATAACTTCTTGCTGCCGTGCGTTTTTCCTTGTGACTCGGTACAGCACCCCCAGCCTTTGCCACTCAACAAAAGCAGTGCAGTAAGCACCGCAGTTATTGAAATAAATTCCCCTGATGCCGCCGGCCAATTCAACGCTTCTGTAAGTATCCTGCGGCAATTGCGAAGGAGGCGAAAACGGTTCATTTCTTTTAGCTTCGATTGTGCCGAAATAACAGGCTCCGACGCGGCATCCTTTGCCTAAATACATTCCCACAATGTAACCGTGGGCCCCCGCTTGCACATCAAAATCAAGTTGCTGAGTGTCAGATAAAGGAAGTATGCTCGGAAGAAAAACAGGCACTCGCGTTTTGCCTTTGATTTGCCTAGAAATGTTACTCGCAGGAAAAATACTGTTAGCTTGGTTTTCACCTGAATTATCGGGGATGGGGGGAAACTTTTGCACAAAATCCCTCCACTGCACAACTCTATTTTTAGCAATGTTGAGAGTGGGAATCGAGTATTTTTCTAGCGCAAAAGAAGGGCGACCGTTGGTCAGGTTGAAGCTGCGGCGAATCACTGTAATTTCTGGTTTCCCTAAGCCGTAAGCTGGAGCGATGGAACGGGCGAGATTGCAGCTAATTTTGAAGCGTCCCATCTCAATATTGCCATTTTCCGCTTGATAAGACCAATTGTAACCCTCAGAAGCCCGATCGCGATCGCACAGAAAATGAGAAATCTCAAACATCTTGGCAATATGAACATCGTACAACCGCAACTTGCGGCTGCCGGCCGATTTTGCAGTGTTGCGATCGGGTACAATAAATTGTATCGGTTGCCAGCTATCTTCAGGGGAATAATTAAACCAGCGGATTTCTGTAATTGAGAGTTCAGTCCTTGCTAACACTGAGTTTGGTGTCAAAGGTGCGTGAAGCGAAGCTATCCCGAAGGGAATCGTAAAAGCAGTCACCACACCAGCAAAAATCGCCCCAAATAGCCATCTTCTCCTCATCCTGATTTCCCCCGAAGTCGGTAAGCGCAAAAAACCATAGCATCTTGTAAGGGGCGAGTGCGAGTTAAGATATATCATACAATAACGGTAAGGTGCGCGCTGACGCACCCTACATGTAGAAGTTGTGCCTCCCGACTGCCAAACTTAACGCTTCCCAGCTTGAATAGCAGAATTTGCTATTAAAATTAAATCAGATTCTCGTCCGTTCTTAATGGCTGCGGTATACATAAAACCCTGAGTTTTCCACTGAAGAGTTGCCGTGCAGTAAGCCCCGCAACCATTATGAAAAACTCCTTTCACACCGCCCGCAAGTTGCACATTTTTTAATGTCTTAGTTACACCATCTATTTTTTTAGCAAACTCTCCGCCTTTTTGACCTAGAATTGACCCAAAAGTGCAAACAGTCGTACCGCCGCAATCTGCTGTATAGTCGATAGAAATAGCATAGCTGTTTGCTTGTGCTGTAGTTGGATAGTACATTTTTTGGGAAAGCGGAATCCTGCTGGGAATAAAAATAGGCACTTGCGTTTTGCCTTTTAACTTTGGCAAAATTTCACTTACCGGAACCGCAGTGTCTCCTCGAGCAATTTGTGTTGTTCGCGATTGTCGCTGCGACAATTGCGAAGATCCAAAAACAACCGATGGAGGTACTAAAGCAGTCAATACACCAGCCGAAGCAGCCAAAAGTAATAATTTCTTCTTCACGGTCTTTTCCCTCAATATTCCAAGAGTTTAGTTGGGCGGCGAACCGCATTCACCTATGTACAACCATAATTCAAAATACAAAATTAACACTCGCTTTTCCGGGAAAAATGTTTTTTGACTGTCTTGACAAGGTTGCTAGAATATGAAGTCATCTATAATATAGAGAAGGCGAGCAATTTAGGAGTCGATTGTGGAACTGCAAGAGTATTTGCGCCAGCACGGATTGGAAACCTTGTCCGAAACTTATCATATCAAAGTTACCCGCCACCGCCAATATCCCGATCTAGTCTGTCTGAAATACTCGCAGATAGAATCTCCCTTGGGCGAAAAAATAGTCCAGCAGTGCCGAGGCATTATTTTAGATTCATCTCAAGATTGGCAGATAGTTTCTTATCCCTACGACAAATTTTTTAATTACGGAGAAATTCACGCCGCTGCAATCGATTGGAGTCATGCCAAAGTCTACGAAAAACTAGACGGTTCTCTGACTGTACTTTATTTTTACAAGGGAGAATGGAGAGTGCAATCTAGCGGCACTCCCGACGCCGCGGGCGAAGTTAACGGTTTTGGGTTCAGCTTTGCCGAACTTTTTTGGAAAGTCTGGCAAGAATTAGGATATCAATTGCCACAAGAAACCGACCAGTGTTTTATCTTTGAATTGATGACGCCTTACAATAGAATAGTTGTCCAACAACAAAACAATCAAATCGTGCTGCACGGGGTTCGCAACACTCAAACACTGCTAGAAACAGACCCGAGTCTTTGGGCAAATAAATACGGCTGGGAATTGGTAGCATCCTATCCTTTAACTAGCTGGAAAGAAGTTATCGAAGCGGCTCAACATTTAGATCCGATGGATTCGGAAGGGTATATTATCTGCGACGCTAACTTCAACCGAGTTAAAGTAAAGTCGCCTCAATATGTCGCGATTTCCCATCTGCGCGAAGGGTTTTCTACCCGCAGGATGATCGAGATTGTTTTAACTAATGAAGGAGAAGAGTTTTTAGCTTATTTTCCTGAGTGGAGTGAGTTGTATCAACAAGTTAAGGACAAATATCAATGTTTGGTTGAAGCAATCGAGGAAGCTTACCGACAGCACGAACATATCGAAGTTCAGAAAGATTTTGCTTTAGCTGTGAAACATTTACCCTATTCCGGGATTTTGTTTTCTTTGCGGGCCCGAAGAGTTGCGGGAGTGAAAGAAGCTCTCCGCGATGTTACTATTCATAAAATAGAAGAGTTATTGGATTTAGATTTTCTCCATCTAGGTTTGTGAAGAAGAAGGCACGACAGAGATACACGGATTAACGATCGAGCTTAAGGCAAATGTTTAAGAAAGAGGTAAGAGGGAAGTTCGGCAACGAGCAATGTACGGGACGTAAAGGATGTAAAGGATGGAATGAAGAAGTAAGTATTTAAACAATGGCCAATGCCCAATGCCCCATGCCCAATGCCCAATGTCAAATTACCAATTACCAATTGCCATGAAAAGAGTTATTGTACTTGTCGGTTTACCTGCTTCTGGAAAATCTCAATTTGCTAGGGAGTTGCTGCTGTCAGAACCTGCAAAGTGGGTGCGTAGCAATAAAGATTTGCTCAGAGAAATGGCTCACGCTTCTCATTGGTCGCCGGCGAATGAAAAGTTTATTGTGCAGTTGAGAGATACGATTATTTTGATGGCTTTGGAAAGCGGCAAGCACGTCATTGTTGATGATACTAATTTTGGGCCTCACATCGAGCATATCAAGGAATTGGTTAAAGGTAAAGCTGTTGTCGAAGTTAATGATTCTTTCCTGCAAGTTCCGGTTGAGGAATGTATTAAACGGGATTTGAAAAGACTTAATTCGGTGGGCAAAGATGTGATAATGAAGATGTACAATAAGTACGTGCGGGTTCCCGTTGTGCCGCCTGAATATAACCCGGATTTGTCGGATGCAATTATTGTGGATATGGACGGTACATTAGCGCTTCTCAATGGCAGAAATCCTTTTGATGCTTCGACGTGCGATCGCGATTTGCCCAATCCGCCAGTTTTAGATACCGTTCGCAAGTGGCAGTCCAGCGCCCATATTATTGTAGTGTCGGGAAGAACCGACGACTGTCAGCCTCAAACTGAAAAATGGTTGCAGCAGTATGAGGTCAATTATGCCGCTCTTTATATGCGGAAAACCGGAGATATGAGGAAGGATGCGATTATTAAAGAGGAGTTCTATCGGCGGCATATTGCAGGGAAATATAATGTTAAGTTTGTGTTGGACGATCGCCAGCAAGTTGTTGATATGTGGAGAAGCTTGGGATTGACGGTATTCCAAGTAGATGAAGGGGATTTTTGACCTATGGTTTTTATGACAATTGTCCCAGGCTTAATGCTATAATCAAAGTAACATTACAAAAAATTTTGTTATGATAGCCATTCCCCAATCACCACAAAAAATGACCGTTGAGGAATATCTCGAATGGGAAGCTCAACAAGAGATTCGCTACGAATATGTCAACGGCGAAGTTTTTGCCAGAATGGGCAGTACAATTCCCCATAACGATATTGCACTTAACTTTTACAGGAACTTGCGCCCGCATCTGCGTTCCAGAGGCTGTCGGATGAACGTGTCAGATGTGAAATTGCAAGTCAGTTTTCAAAGCCGTTACTACTACCCTGATGTGATAGTCAGTTGCGATCCAGAAGACATTAATTCGCGCAATTTCATTCAGAATCCTCAAATCATTGTCGAAGTTCTTTCTCCCAGTACAAGTGCTAAAGATCGGGATGAAAAATTCACTTGTTACCTAAAAATTCCGACTTTGCAAGAGTATATCTTGATTGATTCACAAAAGATTTTTGTTGAGCGTTACTGTCGGGGAGAGGGGAGAATGTGGCTGTACTATTCTTACACTGCTGGGGAGATTATCACTTTATCAAGCATTGAGTTTGATTTGCCGATCGCACTTTTGTATGAAGGTGTGGGATTTGAAACAGAAACAGAAACGTAAATGGGAATGTCGAAAACCGAAATCTCTGTAGGGGCGGGTTCACCGAAATCTTTAACACAAATCAAACAATCTGATAAACCCGCCCTCCAACGCCCAATTTTACATCAACATTTGATTCAATAAATTAATGGTAAATTTGTATTTGCGATCGGTGGGGGCGGGTTTAGGAGATTATTAATTTTTTCCATAGATGGTTGGTGAACCCGCCCCTACGGTTCAATTGTACCTGGTGTTGATTGAATATATTTCAAACTACCGCGTCCAAGCCAGCCAACGACTGAACAAATTTTTCACAAACGGCGTCAAACGAGTGCGATTGTAAGCATCTCCAGCTTTACGAATTGCCTCAGCTTGCGTCGGATACGGGTGAATTGTGCTAGCAATCTTTCCCAAACCAATATTGTTAACCATTGCCAAAGTAATCTCGCTTATCGTATCCCCAGCGTGTCGCGCTACAATAGTTGCACCTAATATTTTGTCGCTGCCTTTCTTGACGTGAATTTTCACAAATCCTGCCTCTTCACCGTCAATAATTGCCCGATCGACTTTATCGAAAGGAATTAAAAATGTATCGATATCAATGCCTTTTTCCTTAGCCTCGTGTTCCCCAATTCCGACGCGCGCAATTTCCGGGTCAGTATAAGTACACCAAGGTATCGTCAAAGCGCTGAGCTTTTTGCGCCCGAAAAATAGAGTGTTTTGAATCACCATCCTCGCAGCAAAATCAGCAGCGTGAGTAAATTTATGTTTCATGCAAATGTCACCGGCGGCATAAATCCGGGGATTAGTAGTTTGCAAATTGTCGTTGACAAATACGCCTGTTTGTGTATCGTATTCAACGCCCACAGCCTCCAGATTCAATCCTTCGACGTTTGGCGATCGCCCCGCGCTCACAATAATTTCATCTACTGTTACCGATGCTTCCTTACCTTGATATTTATAATAAATTACTTTGCCTGCATTGGTTTTCTCAACCCGCTCTATTGTAGATTCTAGTATTAGTTGAATTCCTTCGCGTACAAAAGCCTGCTGCACGATTTTAGCAGCATCCGCATCTTCTTTGTCTAAAATCTGAGCATTTTTGTGCAGCAATACCACTTCCGAACCCAGCCGCCGAAAGGCTTGAGCCAATTCGCAGCCGATCGGCCCTGCACCAATTACTGCCAAACGTTGCGGCTTTTCCGTGAGGTTAAAGACAGTTTCATTTGTCAGATATCCAGCTTCTTGTAAACCGGGAATTTGCGGTTGTAGCGCCCTTGCACCTGTGGCGATTACTGCTTTTTTAAACCGGAGAGTTTTACCTGCAACTTCTACGGTATTATTGCTAGTAAAACGACCGGAACCTAAGAAAACATCGACTCCTAATTTGTGCTGGTAGCGTTGAACAGAATCAACATCGCTGATTCCCGCCCTGATGCGCCGCATCCGTTCCATCACAGCAGCAAAATCCACTTCTACACTGTCAGAAACATGAACGCCAAATTTACGGGCATTCCAGATATCGCCGACAGTGCGGGAAGATCGAATTAAAGCTTTTGAGGGCACGCAACCGACATTCAAACAGTCGCCGCCCATCAAATGTTTTTCAATCAAAGCAACTTTCGCGCCCAAACCTGCGGCACCTGCCGCCACAATTAATCCGGCGGGTCCCGCGCCAATTACTACTAAATTATAAGAACTAGCGGGCTGCGGATTTACCCAATCGGGCGGATGCAAATAGGAGACTAATTTCTGGTTGTGTTCGTCCATCGGCGGGACAGTTACGCGATCGACTTTTGACGGCAGCATTGGTAAATTCTCCTAATTAAATACTTTCTTCCAAAGCTTTGCTGGCTATCCGAGTGATAAAGACAGTAACAGCGACTGTAGCCAGAAAACCGAGGATATTGAGCGACCATTTTGCTGCTTCTGTTTGGGGACTTGTGGACTGACAAAACGCGCCGATATTCGCAATATTCCCCACCAAAGAACCCGAATAAACGTACATAATTGTGCCCGGTATCATGCCAAAGGAACCCAGCACGTAATCTTTCAAAGAAACCTGAGTAATTCCCAGAGCGTAATTCAATAAATTGAAAGGAAATAAAGGACAAAGACGAGTTAAAAAAACTATTTTTAATCCTTGTTGGGAAACTGCGCGATCGAGAGCTTTAAACTTGGGGTGAGATTCCATATATTTTACCACGCGATCGCGACACAAATAGCGCCCGATCGCAAAAGCAAATACAGCACCTAAAGTAGACGCCGCAAATACGTAAACTGAACCCCACCACAAACCAAAAATCGCCCCCCCTCCCAGCGTCAGTACCGAACCCGGTACAAGCAGCACAGTAGCCAAGTTATAAGTAGCTACAAAAGCTACCGGCCCCCACCACCCTAAATCCTCGATCCGCATTAACACAGTTCTCAAAACATCTTGAACGTAGTCATATCTAATTGCTACAATGATGAGAGCAAGCAAAAGGGCGATCGAAAACAACAACAGGATGCGTTTAAGTTTTACCCTAGCATAATCTTGGATTCGTTCTTTTGCCATGATTCACCCGCAAATATTTATCAGCATTATACTCCACACTTAAATTATTACTGTAAACTACCCTAAAAGCGATCGTCATGACACAAAAAAACCAACTTCCAATCCCCGAACATTTCGACCCCAAAAAAGTAGGCGAAGTCTGGCGAGTTCCCTACCGAGAACGCGCCACCCAAGCGAAAGATTGGGCAAAGCAGCACAGCATCCAGCCCGCCGCCAGCGACAAAAATCAGACTTGTTTGCTGATAATCGACGCCCAAAATACCTTTTGCTTGCCAGAATTTGAACTATTTGTGGGCGGGCGTTCCGGTAGCGGTGCAGTAGACGATAATTTGCGGTTGTGCGAATTCATCTACCGCAATTTAAACGCAATTACAACCATTGCGCCGACAATGGACACCCACACCGCCATGCAAATTTTTCATCCAATCTTTTGGATAGACGAAGCAGGCGAACACCCCATACCAGCCGCAACTTCTATTACACTCGAAGATGTTCAAAAAGGCATTTGGAAAGTCAATCCCGCCATCGCCCACAGCATCAGCGGAGACAATTTTTCATCACTGGAAAAACAGGCTTGCCACTACGTCAAAAAACTTAGCGACGATGGAAAATATCCCCTGACAATTTGGCCCTATCACTCGATGCTGGGCGGCATCGGACACGCCCTGGTGTCTGCTGTGGAAGAAGCAATATTTTTTCATACTATAGCCCGCAACAGCCAAGCACTTTTTGAAATCAAAGGCGGTAATCCGCTAACAGAAAACTATTCGGTTTTGCGACCGGAAGTTTTAGATGGGTTCGACGGCAATCCGATTGCGGAAAAGAATGCTAAGTTTATTGATAAATTGCTCGATTTTGATTCAGTAATTATTGCCGGACAAGCCAAAAGTCACTGCGTTGCTTGGACAGTTGATGATTTGTTAACGGAAATTTTGTCGCGAGACCCGAATTTGGCAAAAAAGGTTTATTTGCTGGAAGATTGCACTTCGCCTGTGGTTGTTCCGGGTGTTGTTGATTTTACCGAACAAGCAGATGCAGCTTATCAAAAATTTGCGGCGGCGGGAATGAATGTTGTTCAATCTACTGAGTTAATTCTGGGCGATTAAAGACTATCGTTTTCTGTTGGGGTTTTCAGTGCAAAAAAAGTATACATGATTAACCAGAGGCGGCAATTTTTATTTCCTTGGCACTCTGCTGCGATCGCATTTAACTGATAGCTTATGATATCATATCCGAAACGCACGCTGACTGTAGAAGTTTAATCAAGGAGTTTCCCGATGGCTGAAAGCGAAATTTATAGTGTTGTTCTTTTTCGGGACGCGACTGTGCGAGCAATTTCAAAACTCTCGGCGGCCATCGCCACGACTCTTCTGAGCACAGTTGTAACTGCAACCCAAGCCGGCGCAGTTCCCGTCACCTACGATTTCACCGTCACTGTTACCAAAGGCAGGTTAGCCGGCAATTCATTCAACGGTTCTTTCAGCTACGATGATGCCAAATTGAAGGGAACGGGAGTGGAAGAATTGGGAGTTACGGAGGGATTAACGACCTGCATTAATTACCTGGGACGCACTTATCGCGAAACCGATGATACCAGTTACCCTAACTTTCCTACACTCAGGTTTGAGGATGGCAAAATCGCGCAACTAAACTTTTGGATTCAGCCGAATCAGCGAGTTAGTTGGTGGAATTCAAATGGATGGGAAGTCAAACTTTCTGAGCCTAAAATGACCGATTCAACTGTTCCCAATTGTCAAAAACGGTGAGGGGTAGCCAAGGTGAGATACAGGGTAAAAATATACGAGGAATTAGATGCAACTGCCTGCACTTACGGTAATTTAAGGCAGCCACGCTACCAAAGTGCGATCGCAAAGATGCGATCGCTATGAAGAATGACTCAAAGATTGTTTGAAAAAAAACCGCATGATTCCTATTTTCTGTCTGTCAAAATTACGTCTGCCCTTGATAATTTTTAATAACTATTTCCCATCCAATCTGGGGACTCCTTCCAAAAAACTGCCGCTCAACATTAACTCAGTAATCCTATCTAGCTTGCCGCTGATATTTAATTTTTTGTCTTTTTGAAACCGCTCAATATCGGCTTGCAAATTACCAGAATTATATCCTAATTTACTCAAATAGTCAATAGCTTGCTGGTTGCTTAACAAGATATCCGCAGACCGGAAAATGGGCACGTATTCGTCTCGCCAAATGTAGGCAAAAGTTGCCCTATCTAAATAGAAAATCCTGCCCCGCGCCGGGTCTCCAATGGCAGCTACACTGTCATTCATTCCCAGCAAAGCCACCGCGTGCGGTAGCTTCCGAGGGCCGTCAAACAGCCAAACTGCTAGCACTCCGGGGCGATTAATTTGCTGAATTTGTTCCCAAGTCGGCGTTAGTTCGATCGCATTGACACCCAAAGCTCTTGCTGCCACAATTATTTGTGGCATCGAAGTTCCCAAGCGACTCGTCCCGGCAAAACGCGCTACACTTGATTCCGTCGCATCGATTCCCCAACGCCTTAACACTGTTGCTAGGGCGGCGGGCGCGCAACTGCTGCTAGATGTTTGCCGAAACACACCGTTTGGCTGCAAATTATCGATTAAATCAGCATAAATTGGCGCCAGAAAATAGGCTTCAGCGCTGGTAAATCCTCCCAATCCCAACAAACAAATTAAAATTACTGCGATTACTTGCGATCGCGCCGTCTGCCAGCTTACAGTAAAGCCAATACCGCAGACTCCCATCAACATGACTCTGAGCAAAGTCCAAGTAACTGCCATGCCGTGAAAGCGCCACTCGATCGGCAAAGCTGGCATTTGAGGCAGATTTAGAGCCAGCAGCAGCAAGGCAATATAAAAACCTAAAAACAGCAGGGCGATCGAATTTTTGCCCTTAAACAAATCGTTAGCCGTCACTCCCGATCGAACTAACACCCGCCCGAAGCGCATTCCCCAGACAAACAGCACCGAACCCAGCACCAGCGTCACTAATATTTCCATGAACTCAAAATTTTGTTGCTTAACTAGGTTGTAACATTTATGCGATCGACTTGGAGGCACATCAAGAGTGGGAGAGAGAAAGAGTGGGGGAGAGAATTTGACAATGTTTGGGTTTCATTCCTGAATTTCCTGCTACAATCGAATAAACAGGATTTATCCAAAATCGAAGCAGGCAAAACAACCATCAATCCTCAAGACTTTGACCTGCATAGCTTGCTGGATTTTAAGTTTTTTCAGGTTTTTCTTAATGAGTCTGAGTCAATGGTTGAGAATGAAATAATGCAGCTACCTAACCCAACAGGATATCTTCCCATGTTTGCCAACTTAAAGCTGAGAAAACAGAGGCTACTCGGCTCTGCTGTTCCCATTGCTTTGAAGGCGATTAATTGGTATTTTGGGAATAAGAATAGGAAAAATTGAAATTGAATATGATTAAATTTAAAAACTTAAAATTAAAAGAGCGTATATTGTGGGGATATTCTATACCTATTTTGCTTTCAATCGGAGCAGCTACTTTGGTTTTTTTTAATGCTAAAAAAGTAGAAAAACAAGCCAAGGAACTAAATAATTCTCATGCTGTTGTTAGAGATTTGAAATCTCTACAGCTAGGATTTGCAGGTATGCAAAAATCTGCTCGCGGCTATTTTTTGGCAAAAGAGGCTGCTTTTTTAACAGAATACAATGAAGCGGCAAACAGCTTTGACCAACTCTATTATAATTTACTTCAGCGGGTTCAGAACCCGAAACAGCGCCAGCGGCTAGATGAAATGAATCTATTACAAAATGAGATAGATAAACGCTATAGACAAGCCTTTTCTTTGGTTGATCGAGGTAAGCGAGACGATGGACTTAACTTGTGGAAGACACAAGTTTTACCAATGCTCAGTCAGGTTGATGCTATAGCTAAGGAATTTCAAAGCACCGAGGCAGAAATTTTAATTAACAAAGAAAAAGAGCAAATTCAAGCTTTGCAGTTCCTGACAGCAGTGGTGATTTTAAGCACTGCTTTAGCTGCACTTACGGCAATTGCGATCGCTCTGTGGATTGCTTCAGGTATTGCAAAGAGGATGAATCAGTCAGTCAGTACGATCGCCAGTTCTTCCACAGAGATTGCGGCCACAGTTGAACAACAGGAACGCACAGCAGCACAGCAATCTAGCTCTGTAAATCAAACGACAATCACAATGGATGAGTTGGGTGCTGCTTCCCAACAATCAGCCCAGCAAGCCCAAGCTGGTGCGGAATCTGCACGGCAAGCTTTACAGATCGCCGAAAAGGGAACCCTAGCAGTGGAGAAAACCCTGGAATCGATGACAATTTTGAAAGAAAATGTCGGGGCGATCGCGGCACAAATTCTGCGATTGAGCGAACAAATCCATCAAATTGGCAATATCTCTACTGAGGTCACAGATTTAGCCAATCAAACGAATATGCTGGCACTGAATGCCTCAGTAGAAGCAGTCCGGGCGGGCGAAAACGCCAAAGGTTTTACTGTCATAGCCACAGAAATCCGCAAACTAGCAGATAAAAGTAAGAAATCTGCCGAGAAAATTAACCGCCTAGTCGATGATATCAAGAATGCGATCAATTCCACCGCAACGGTGACAAAGGAAGGAACTAAAACAGTAGAAGAAGGAACCAAAATCAGTCAAGAAACGGCAGCAGCTTTCTCGGAAGTAGCAAATGCTGTTAACAATGTGGTATTGAACAATCAACAAATTTCTCTAACCGCTCAACAACAGGCAGTTGCCATTCAACAAGTAGTCGATGCTATGAACAGCCTCAACCTAGCAGCAAAAGAAACCGCTAGCGGTATTAGTCAAACCAAATTAGGCGCTCAACAATTGAATGAGGCAGCCCAAAATCTAAATTCAATTGTCTAAAGGGTACTCAGTGTTTTGGGCTAGCAGACTAGCAATTGATAGCATTGATTGATACTCCCCACTGATGAATCAGGGGGATTCTTAAAGAGTCCAGATACGAACCTTCAAAGGCGCAATCAAAGCGCCCCTACAAACTCCCTTCAGGCATAGCCCTAAAGTTGTCGTTACTTTTCGCAAAATATTCCCAGCAGCATTACAATCTGCATTGATTTTGCTTTCGTCTTTTGACCGATATAATCCGCGATTGACGCGCTTCCCCGATGCTTTCCACCCTGTTAGGGTCGAGTGATAGGTCGCCCTATCACCCTCCCTTTCAAAACCGTGCGTGCTGGTTTCCTGGCACACGGCTCCTCTTTATTACCTAGCGTTTGTCATCTGTACCAGTCGGTCACGATCTGTTTTCTCATCATGACAGTGCCTATGTAGTGCCTGTAGATTATTGAACTCATTTCTTCCTCATTGTGAAATGGGTTGTTTGTGGTATATCTCTATCAAGTTACCGTCATAGAAGTAGAGGTGGCAATGGTTGCATTTTCCTTGCTGCTTCTTGAGTAGAGTGGCTAACCTGCTTGAGATTTGAGGGTGTTTACCCATTCGGGCTGCCCAATAGATGTAGTCTCCGTCGTATGGACTCTTTTGACCCTTCACCTTTTCATGGACTTTAGTTTTGGTATCTAGATGTTTCGCTAGTGCCATTCCATTCTGGGCTGTGAATCTCCAGTTTTCGTTACCTCTCGTTTTCCAATACTTGGACATAACGTATCGGCTCAATAAGTAGGGGTAGCAGTTAATCTAGCTGCCACCGACTTGCCCAAGGGATAAAGAGAAGATTTGGAGCGAATAATAGTAGATAGAGAGGGAATAATTCCCAGGTGAGAAATTCGGTCAATGACATAATCAAAAAAACTGATTCCTAACTGACGAGTAGTAGCAACAAGAGACATAAAAGTATCCCATGCCCGAGTACCCTCAATCGTCCCAGTTGCATAGCTAATATTACGTCGCTGCACCATAGTTCTGGCAGCTAACTCAGCCGGATTATTGTGTAAAGGTAATTCAGGATGCTCTAAAACTCTCAGCAACTCCGATACTTTTGTCGCAGTTAATTGTTTGCGTTCATCCAACAATTCATAACCGCTTTGAGTTTCAAAAAGCCGCCGAAATTTAGACCTTAAAAGCAGTGCCACTTCGGGAATCGGAGCATCTTTGTAAGCTAATAATTCCCGATAATAATCCCAAAAATCATCTAGAAACTGCTCTAGAATTACTTGATGGCAATGGAATACCGGGTTTAACTTCTTGTAATGTCTTCCCTCATGCACCCAACATAATGCTCTATCGGCAGTGATTAACTTGAATTGGGGAGCATCATCACAACAGAGGGTTTGTACGACTGGGCAATCTGTTTGATGGTGATAGAAAGCAATAGCTGCTGCTTCCCTAATCCGGGTCACTTGCTGAGCACCCAGTTTGGGTACATACTTATTAAGTAGGTGATTAAACTGTGCCTCACTCAACACAGTTCCTTGAGGTAGTAGCTTGAGAGCGTTCTGCCATTTAGTAGGGATTTTGAAGTCCTCAATTAGCGAGAATGTCAGTGGATTAAGAATAAAATTTAGTTCTCGTCCTGGCTGTAATCCTTTCAGGACAGTCAATCTGTCTTTATTCGCTGTTGTGAAGTAGACTGTATATAAAGGGTTGCAGATGATATTGGTGGTATGGTTGACTCCACCTACACGCGCACCTGTTTGGTCGAAGTGCTGCCCGCAGGCTACTTGCTAGTCCTGAATCATAAACTTCTTGTTTCTCGGTTTCAAAAAGGCAGTGGTTTTTGATTAATAGGTTGGATAAATAACCGGCTGACATGGAAATACCTAAATCGGCTAACAACTCCAGTAGCTTGCCTTGCGTCATATTGCCACCTAGCGTACAAGCTGATGATTAGGGCTTTGATTCCCGGTCCAAATTCTCCTTCGTAGCCTGATGGTAACTCTGCTACATAAGTTTTTCGGAGTGAGGGTGAGTAATATTTCTGGAAAGCGGAACAATATGTTGTCGGTTGCCAAGCTGATATCTTGGATGATTAAGCTGTTTCGCATTAAAACTGGTATAATAATAAATGACAAGTCACAGAAAAGCCAGAAGTATGCCAGCAAAAAATTATCTAAATTCCGAGCAACTCAAAAAGCTTCAGCAAGCCTTAAAACAAGAATAAAATGGAAAAATTAGAGAAATAATCTTAATTTTACTATTGCTCAATAACGGAAAAACGCAAAAAGAAATTGCTAAATTTATCGGGTGTTCGCACAACAAAATCTGTTTCTGGTGCGTACATGGCGATCCCGATAATTTAGATAGTCTTAAAGATGAGAAGATGAAAGGGAACCATCACAAAGCTACAGAAAAATACATAGAAATATTACTCGAAACAATTGACTCATATCCTCAAGAACTAGGATATCAATTTTGTCGATGGTCAGCTAAAAGATTGGCTACTTATTTAGAGGAAGTGACGGGAATTAAGTTAAGTGGCTCACAAGTATGGAGAATTATCTCAAAAAAAAGTACGTTTACCTGTGGTCAAAATATAGTCTAGATCGCAAACAAGCTCCCGATAAAATAAAACATTTTAAAGAGAAAATAGAGGAATATTTAAGAATTGAAAAATCAAGTCCCAATCGCCTACAGGTATGGTTCTGGGACGAAAGTTGGTTGAGTTTAAGGGTGATAAAAAGAAAGACGTGGTGCAAAAAAGGACATCGCCAAAAAGTGATGGGAGATCGAAGAAAAGGAAGAGTGAATGTCATGGGAGCAATCAGGTATTCAGACAAAAAAAGATTTGTTGAATTTCTCAGTAAAAGTAACTCTAATAATTTCTATAAAGTCTTGAAACTATTTGTCGATCGAAATTTAATAATTGAATGGGTAGAAGCGGGAAACAATCGGGAAGATTTTACAGAAAAAGGGTGTCAAATAGTGATTGTATTAGATAATGCCAGCTTTCACAATAAACAAGACTATATCCAGATAATAAAAACAGAAATGCCTAATATTCATCTGGAATACTTACCTGAATATAGCCCAGACTATAACTTAATTGAGTTGGTATGGCGTTCAGCAAAAGAATATATTGCTAATCGACTTTTTAAATCAATTGAACAATTAGAATTTTTGTTGCATAAGCTTTTAAATGAAGGAGAATTGGTTATTAAATGGGGACGAAAACTTAAAAACAAAGGAAATGCTATTATCACAATTTAAATGCGAAACAGCTTACCTGGAAAAATATGCCGAAGCAGTTAAGCGAGTTAATGACATTAACCGCGACTAAGCGCTACTTTTATCAACGGGGGATGAGGGCTATAAGTCAGATTCAGTCCAACTCTTAGGCATCTTTGTCGCCCCCCCAGGAAAACGGTATAGCCCAGATCGAGATCCCAGGAATCGATCGCCGGCAAATACACTCTCCTGAATTACACCCCGAAACTCCTTGAGTCACGCCAGTTATCAGCCTTCGATCGGCTAGCGCGAGTTTGTCTCCTCAACATCTACATCTAAAAAGTGCAAGTGACTTTCTTCCTCAGAATTGACAGCAATCACCAAACCTCTATTCCCCCAAGAAGCGATCGCCCGGGGTGAGGCGAAGCTGCTAAAATTCCCTACTTGAATCCCTTGACTGTTTAACACTTCTATCTGCCCCCCAACATCTGCCAATACCCATCCCCAATTAACCACACAAGCAGACACGGGCAAACTTTCAAGGGGAATTCGCGCTACCTTAAGCGGCCACAATTTTATCAACAGTACCGCTGCTTTACCACCTTGGGGAATTCCCAGCAAAGTATAAGGCTCAGGTGTCAACAGGATCTGTCCGACGCTGGCAGACAAACGTACAGAACCCACCGACGTGCCGCGGCGAGTGTAAACTCTAAAAATAGTTTGGGGATTTTTTGGTTCGTTATCCGGCCAAACTGCTAAGACGTGTCGCCGATCCAAAAAAATTAATTCTGGTAAATAGTGTTCTGGTAACGGCACAGTAGCGATCGGCTTCAGGGCTTTTTCCCGATCGCCCGCAGTGCTGTTTCCTGCTAAAGAATAAAAACGCAGTTCGCCGCGAACCGCTACTGTCAACCAGTTGCCGCGAGAGTCAACAGCAGCTTTAAAAGCATCTGGACCTTGGCTCAAACCCATATCCAGCAAACACTGAGGCTCCCACGAGCGATCGTTGAGCCAGTAAATTTTTTGCGGTGTCAGAACACAGCAGCCGTGGGCAACAGGTAAAATGCCGCGCACGATTTCCGGCATGAATGAAATAGAAATAGACATTTCTCCTGTAACTAGCTGTTTTCCTGGCTGAGACCAAACCTTCACCTCTGTACCTACAGCAGCATAGAGATACGTTTCAGTGGCAATTAAAGCGGTCAATGGTGCAGGAAGTATCAGTGGCTTTGGCTGCGACAGCGAATAGCGCACAGTCCGAAGTAAATTAATAGCCGATTGTGATGCTTTTTCCTCTTCAACTTTTAGCCAAGACTCAGTTTCCGACTTCAAAGTTTTATCACCGCTGGTTGTGGGGTTTTCCCAAGGAATAATGCAGTCGCACAATTGCCTGACAGCGGGGTCGTACATGATCAGCCGCAGAGCTTGAGCCATTTGGGAAGCACTGGCAAAACGGCGGGCTGGCAGCTTTTCTAAAGATTTTTTGACTATTGCTTGCAAAGGTTCGGGGATGGCGTCGGGAAGTTGCAAGCGTTGATTCAGGTGCGCCCACCTCAAGTCTCCGGGGGTTCCCCCGAAAGGGCGGTAGCCCATTAGCAATTCAAACAGCAAAATTCCAACTGCATATATATCTGACATGGGAGAGTAAAGACCGTAAAACCGCTCGGGGGCCATGTAAGCAGGGGAACCTACGGTAGCGTCGGGAGAAATTTCTTGGTGGAGGCGAGTCGTACCGATTTCTGGCAGGCGGCGCGCGATGCCAAAGTCAGACAGCCGGGGCGACCAACCTTTGGAGCCCAAAGTTAGGAGGATATTTTCGGGTTTGATGTCGCAGTGAACTACGCCTCGACGGTGGGCGTAGTCTAAGCCTGCTAAAACTTCCATGACTAGCTGCAAACCTTCGATCAGCCGCAAGGGGCGGTCTTGTTTGAGCAGGTTGCGGAGGGTTCCTCCCTCGCAGTAGTCCATAACCAAGTACCTGCCTGTAGCTGTGTGTTCTAGAGCTCGGCAGGTGACAATGTTAGGGTGCTGCAAGGTGATCAGAAACCATAACTCTCGCAAAAATTCGCTAGTTGGGGCTTTTTGATGGCTGAGTTCTTTGAGAGCGACCAGTTGGCTGGTGAGGCGGGAGTCCTTGGCGGGAGCTTCTCGAACGCTGGCACAAAAGACTTGACCAAATTGTCCTTGTCCGACTAGCCCTAAAATGCGGTACTTAGAATGTTGCATCGGTCTAATTGTAGAAAATGCTCGAGCTAGTATTAAAATATGTAAAGAATTCTGACAAAAATTCAAATTTTTAAATTGCTAGCAAGGTACAGCCTATGTTATCTCAGGTTGATTCTCAGCCGACAATCGAGCGATCGCGCAGTCGCGCCTACTAAAATCCTTGAGTTTCGGAATCAGTAGCAATCTTGCCGGATTCGAGTGCGAGATATACAACTACCTATGGCTGCTATTTTAGTCGATCGCGACTATTACAGTTTTTTCAAGACTGTCAACGAAAAATCTTAGATTTGAGCAATCGCAGCTAAGCTGGAGAATAGGGCAGACGGAACAGCGATTACCAAAACAGAAGCGCGGTTATACTATCAGGGTTAGAGAGCCGGAAGCCGATGGTGCGATCGAGCCATTTTAGCCTTTTTGAGTGTTAGCCAAATTTTTTTGGCTTTGAATATGTCGATCGTACTTGCTAAATACTGAACTTGACAGGAGCAAAAATCAATATGGTTAAAATTATTAGACTAGATCCAATTTCCGAGGAAATGGCAGTCGAAACCCGATCTAATATCCTGTCTGCCTTACTTTCCAAAGACTTAGACGTTCTCAAGGAATGCGGGGGGCGGGGAATGTGCGCTACCTGCCACGTTTACATTAAAGAAGGCATGGAAGGCTTATCTGACATGAACCGGCGCGAGAAGAGGACCTTGGAAGTCATTACTACAGCTCAAGCCAATTCGCGACTTGCTTGTCAGGCTCAAATTATGGGCGAGGGTGTAGTTGTACAGTTGCCTGCGGGGATGTACATTAATGCTATTGAAAATGTCGAAGCTCTGATCGGCCGCCGGGCTCAGCAAGATTTATTACACCCTATTACGGGTCAAGTAGTTGTAGAATCAGGAAAGTTAATTACCCGTTCGATTGTTACACAGCTTAATGAAACCCGCTTTCAAGTAGGACAGTATTTAGTTCGGACTAAAGAAGCTTAAAACTGATATGTTTGTATTTTAGTAGTAGAGAAAAACTTATGTTGAGCCAACTTGCACGTTTGAGTACGGAAGCAGACGGACGCTACGCCAGTGCTGAAGAACTCCAATTTTTGAAAGACTACCTTCAGTCTTTGAATCACCGGATCAGTGCTTATAAAAAAATTCAAGCGTCTGAAACAGAAATTATGCAACAAGTGGAAGCACAAATGCAGTCTCTCGACCCTAATTTATTTCGCCGGGGGACTCAAGATGTGACCCAAAAGTGCCGTGGAGATATTGTGCAGGTCTTGAGGCATTCGGCTGCTGCAATGTTGATTGACGATACTGAACGGTTGCGCGATCGGCTCCTGCTTTGGTTGCAAACTATTTTAGGCGCTGTTCAAGTTCGCAATACTGCGACCGTGACCTACGATGTAATGAAAAAGGTACTCAAACAATATCTCACTGTGGAAGAAAGAAACTTATTTTTTCCAATTCTCGACAACAACCGCACTTTACTGGGCAAATAATCAAGGGGGGTTGACAGGTTAATGGCGAAAAACTGTGCCGTTAGGAAGAATGGCTCCAATCAACTTGGCTCCCCTCAAATCCGCCTCAGTGAGAATGGCTCCCCGGAGGTTGGCTCCTGTCAAGTCAGCTTTCTGCAATTTGGCTTTACTCAGGTTAGCTTTGCTCAAGTCAATTTCCTGCAGGCAAGAATTAGACAGGTCGGCCTTGATCAGGTAGGCTAGGCTCAAGTTGGCTTTGCTGAGGTAGGCTCCGCTCAAGTTGGCTTCTATCAGATAAGCACCGCTCAAGTTGGCTTCGTTCAACAATGCCTCTGCCATATTAATTCCAGTTAAAAGTTTGCGGCTCAAGTCTACACCGCTCAGATCTGCCCCGCTGAGGTTGATACCGCTTAAATGGCAGCCATTCAAAGTAATATTTCTCAGGTAGGTTTTGCTCAGGTCTGCTTTGCACAAATTGGCTCTATCCAAGCAAGCTTCGCTGAGGTCTGATTCGCTCAAGCACGCGCCGTTTAAATAGGCTTGAGTGAAGTTGGTTCGCCTGAGGTTAGCTTGCAACAGCTTGGCTTTGCTGAGGTTAGCACGGGTTAAGTTGGCTCCGGCTAGGTTGGCTTTGAACAATTCAGATCCGGTTAGCTGTGCTTCGGTCAAGTCTGCCTCTTTCAGACTCGCCAAACTTAAGCAGGAATCTTTGAAATTGACCCCGTTGAGATTGGCTTTAATCAGATAAGCTTTACTTAGATTTGCCTCGCCCAGATCGGCTTTTGTGAGGTTGGCGGCGCTCAAATCTGCACCTGCGAGATTGGCCTTGGGGAGAATTGCTCCGGTCAGATTTGCCCAATTCAGGTGACATCCGGCGAGGTTGGCGCCGCTGAGATTGGCGCCGCTGAGATTGGCGCCGCTGAGACTTGCAGCCATGAGGTTGGCGCCGGTGAGATTGGCTCCGCTGAGGTCAGCTTTGCTGAGGTTGGCTCGGCTCAGATGGGCTTTGGTGAGGTCGGCACCGCTGAGGTTAGCACCAATTAAGTAGGGTCGGTGCTGGTGTTGGTTGAGGTTTGCCAAGATTAGAGTTGGGGCATCGCTGGAACGGTATAAATCGATCGGACTCAAGACAATGCCGCGCAGATTTGCCAGTCTAAAATCTCTTTCGCCGGCTGCATATCGATTTAGAAGTTCGTTGGCGTCCATTAAGTTCTAGCAAAATGTTTTAGGTTGCGATTGCTTTTAATTTTTATGAGTTTCTAGGATCGGTTATGAATTATCTAGCTCCTAGTTATAATCGGGTTTTATTTAAATAGCTAAAATCGGATTTTCCAACTCTTTAGCTTTTTTATAAGTTAACTCACAGTTTTGATTATAGTGGATTTTAGGGCTGGGCAGCCATCAATTTGACAGCTATTAGTTAGTTGCTAATAGCTGTCAAATAAGTCAATTTTTTTGTTGGATAAGTTGACTGATAATAGCTTCGTGTTGTTGTCCTTCTTCGAGGAAAGTATCTGCCGGTTGGAGGCGATCGCGCAGCCCTAAAATAAAGCGATTGCAGTCCGAGCCCAAGGATTCGCAGGAGCTTTGCAGGCAGTGGAGTTCTCGACCTGTAAGCTGACTAAAGAACGAACTTAAAATACCTGCTTCTAAAAAACAGGCTGGCTGCTTAGACTTAGGGGCTGTTTTGGCAAAAAGAGAATTAGCAGTTTTTACTATTAAAAATCCGTGTTCGGCATAGCTGGGGTCCAGTTCAAGTGTTCCCCATCCGTGAGTTTTCCAGCACTGTTGCAACGACTGAAGAAATTCTACCATTTCCATTTCAGAAACTGGCTGACCGTAGTATTCGCTGACTTCTTCGCAAAAACGCACGTAGAAGTTTTTACCCCACCAGCGACCGCAGTTGAAAAGCACGAGGCGGGAGGCTTGACCGGTTTCTTTTTCCAAGCCGATATAAATCGCTTGAATCAGTGTTTCTGGGAGCGCTATGAGCCGATCGCCCCGCCGGTTCTCCAGGAGGCCGAGTTCGAGGTCGCCTCTGATGTAGGCATCGCTGGCAAAGTAGTTTCCAGGGAGTCGGGGCTGTTTGAGTAAGTTGCCAATATTAATCATCGGGAATTGGGAATTGGGAATTGGGAATCGGGAATTGGAAATTGGAAATTGGGAAGAAAGCTGATTATTGATTGCCTTGGTCAACAATCATTGACTGTGCTTGGTCGAAAAATGGTTGCAAGATAGCCCGGGCTTGCTCGGAAAGCAATTCTTTTAAACGAGTTTGCAGCAGATTGCAAACAGTTGCTTCGATGTTTTGAGTTTGGTGGGCTTCGACTATGCCGGAAAGCCAGTCTAAAAGGCGCTGTTCGAAGAATTTGCGATCGTTTAGCAGCATGGCCATAGCGCAGTACCGCAAGACTAACACCCAATGTTTGAGCGATCGTTCTAAGGTTTCTTGTTTTTCGTCGGGGAATGTTTCTTGTAGCTGGTTGGCTATTGGTTGGAAGATGCTTGCTTCCTTATCTCGCAAAAATTCGTAAATTTTTAAGCGCTGGGCAAGAGTTGTAGCTTGACGCTTAAAAGCTATGAGTTCTTCGCCTTTTAAAAAGCGGTTTTCTGCCTGATCCAGCAGCGACTCAATCTCAGGGTGCATGGTTTTTATTAAGTGGTAGTCGGTAACTGATATAAAGAAGGAAGTTCTGCAAGGAGCAGTGTACGGGATTTAACGGATTTAACGGAGGGATTTTGAGAGAGGAGATATGAAAAATGAGGGATGAAGGATTGCCATATTTTTTGTTTTCCATTTCGCACACAGATTAAAACAGGTCGAATAGGTCATCAATCGTGACTTCTGCTTGTTCAGAAATAGAAATTACTGGCAAGGGTGGCGGTAGGGGTAGGGCACCTACTTCCGGAATTCCTTCCCAAGAAATAGCTTGAAAAAAGTCTGCTACTGGCTGGGTTAAACTCAGAAGTTGACCGGTGGTCGAGCCATTTTGGGTTTCTAAAGGTTTTCCCAACCAATTATAGTGGCCAAAGAAATCCTGGACAGACTTGTCCAACCATGAAGTTTGACTTTTCATCTTTTTTCCTGCCTGGAGAGGCCCACCACCGCACTTTCGATCGCGAAATTGGTGGGAGGAAAGGCAGGGCAGGGGATGTGCCTTTCCACGTTGTTTACCGCAATATTTCACCGTGTTGCAGTCGAGTTTGAATATCGCGGGCGTTGGCACCTTCGTTGAGCCAGAATGCTGCTGCATCAATTTTATCAGGGTTGCCGAGCAGGAACTTGCAATATGTTTCTCCCATTGAGTAACATTGGAGTTCTATGCAGCTCAGAGGCTTTTTGACTAGAGATCCGAAGAAACCAGCGAACAAACCGGCATATAGGTGACAAACCGGTTTGCCTACGTCGCCCAAAGTGCGCGCAACTGCTGAGTCAAAGATATTGATGAAGATGCACCCGTGTTTGCGATCGCTCATGTCAACTTCCCAGCGACCCCAACCTTGAGCAGTGAAAGGCCACCACCAAGTTTCTAGCAGAAACATGAGATTTGACTGGCGAATGTTCTGGCTGAATTCGGCACTAAACCATTTTTGAAAAAATTCGGAATCTTGGAGTCCCCACTGGCAACCAATAGTATACATGATGACAGAGGACGCAGGGCCGACTTCTTCTTCGAGCCCCTCCACCAAACCGATAATGAAGTCTTCGCTGGTAAAAATGTTGCGCGACTGATTCCAGTCGTCAATGGTACCCATCTGGCGATCGAAGGCAAAAAAATCCTGAAACCTATAATGGCTGTGAGTTTTAGGATGCTTTTGCTTCAGCCGCGATTCGGTGTGGGGGGAGATTTCTTTTTGGGCGATAGAGATCATTGGCGGGTTATTCCTTTTTGGTGTTGTTTTCTGAAAATAAGACTCAAATAGACTGGCCTGTGTATCCAATTTAACGTCATTTTTCTCAAGGCAGGCACAGGCCATAATTTTTTATGGCAATATAAAAAGTTAAAATTTTAGGATGCTCAATTTGGGCGCTGGTTGGGACTTCTGCCTTCGGCCAACTGCTGTCAGACTGCTGGCGATCGCGTGTATAACCTTAAACGGCTATGTGTTATCGTTTTGTGCAAGCTGTTCACTATATGTATAGGGCATATGAGATGAAAAACCACGCTTGTATTGCAATAGGCATCAATCAATATCAGTTACTCCAGCCTTTGAGTTATGCCCGAGAGGATGCAGAGGCACTGTACGGTTTTTTGACTGAGGAGGCGGGTTTTGCGCCGGATGGATGTCTGCTGATGACTGATAGCTCGCCGTCGCTGTGGGGTCAATCAACATATCCGAATCGGGAGAATATTCTGAGGTTGACCCAAAGCCTGTGCGCGGAACGCGTGCAACAGGGAGATTTACTCTGGTGTTTTTTTAGCGGCTACGGTGTCAGCTATCAAGGTAAGGATTATTTAATGCCAGTTGACGGCAATCCGGCGGACATTCAGGGTACCGGGATTCCGGTAGAGTTGCTGTTGAATACTCTGAAAAACGCTCCTACGGAAACGGTGTTGGTGCTGGTTGATATGAACCGCAGCCAGATTGTGAAAGCGGGGGACACGATCGGCTCTCAAACGGTCGATCTGGCGCGGGCACTGGAAATCCCGACGGTGCTTTCTTGCCGCCCGAATCAAGTTTCGCGGGAAACTTCGGCTTTGCGTCAGGGGTTTTTTACGACGGCGCTTTTGGAAGGACTGCGATCGGGACAGTGCACGACCATTAAGGGTTTAGACCGTTTTTTGAGCGATCGGCTGCCGGATCTGTGCGACCACCATTTGCGTCCGAAACAAGAACCTTTGATGGTGGTGAATCCTCCGGGAAAGGCTAATTTGGTGATTTTGCCGGATGCTTCAGGGGTGCCAACTGCTGCGTTGGCCGGACGCAACGGCAATATGACGGTTGGTACGGGTGATGGGTTCGATCGCTCGCAAATGGCGACGGCTACGGCTCGAACGGATCAGCCTCCGGCAGTTGGCAACGCTCAGGATTCCCAGGTTGAGAGGCCGCCTGTGTCGCAGCCGAGTGCTGTGGCCGGTGCTGGTGGGGGGGGCGATCGACCGAACTTGCAAAAGCCGGAGGATGAGCCTAACGGGGGGTCGGATAAGTCATTTTTGCAGCAGCTAGTTTTGTGGAGCTCAGCTACCGCTTTGGTGCTGCTGTTGGGTGTTTTTGTGACGAACAAATCAATTTTTATGGGTCAGCAGGAAGGAGATCCTCGATCGCCCGCTGAAAATTCCCAAAACTCTGGATCTCAAAAATCTGCTGGTGCTGGGGGGTCGCAGAACCAACCGCGGGCGGTGCAAGCAGGGACTGGAACCAAGCAGCCACCATCCAGCCAGCAGGTGTGGGCTGAGGCGAAAACTTTCCTCAAGGATGGTTCGGCTTCTAGTTTTAATAAAGCAGTGGCTAAGGCTCGAACGATTCCGGCTAGCGATCCGCTCTACCCGCAGGCTCAGCAGGATATTGAGCGCTGGAGTTTAACGATTTTGGATATAGCTAACGGGCGGGCTGCTCGGAGCGACTTCCAGGGGGCGATCGGCGCCGCTAAATTGATGCCGGATGTCAATAAGCCTGTTTACAACCAGTCGAAAGAGGCGATCGCTCAGTGGGAGGAGCTATCCAAAGACCAGGATGTAAATATTGCTTTGCTATCGGCTGCTAAGGGTCAAATTAAGCGGGGGGTTGCCTCTTCTTACAGTAGAGGCATCCAGCAAGCTAATAAAATTGAACCCGGTCAGCCGAAGTATGAAGAAGCTCAACAGTTAATTGGAGAGTGGAGCGAAAGTATTCTCAAAATTGCTCAGTTGCGCGGCTCTCAAGGAAAGCTGAAAGAGGCAGTTGAAGCTGCTTCGCTGATACCGTCGGGTAATAAGAGTTATCAGCCGGCTCAGAAGGAAATCGCCAATTGGAAAACTAAGCTCCAACGCCAGCAGAAAAAAGATTGATTTAGTTGATAATTTCTCGGTTTCCCACCGGGAAATTATCTGAGCGACTGGCCGAAGTAGGTCGATAGATCGCTGGATACCTCTTGATACTGCAAAAAGAGACCTACATATCGGTAATTTAAAACCAATAATTTTATTCACCTTTTCCCCTCCCCAGCTTCGGCGCGAGGGGATTTTATATGCTGCCCGGTCGCTTCGTTTTTGTAGAGTGAAATATATCGTATGAGCTGGTTAAAGAGGTTGCATAATAGCGGGATGATTTTAATTTTTTTTGTGGATGGGCCCATGAGCCCGAAGGTGTGTATTTTCAAAGCAGGCGGGACGCCTAACCCTACTCACCACAATAATCCTGAAATTGTGCAACCCCCGTTAATTAATATTTTAAATTCACGTCCAGAGTTCCCTAGATTAGCTCCTGCACCGTCAAATATGAGGTTGTTTTAATAATAAGCCTTGCTGTAAATATATTCAACAAACATTAAAAAATAATAAATAATTTATTTTTAAATGACTAATTGAAAGTAGTTATAGCAGTATTTATTGTGCAAAATTATCAGCATAATTATACTTAAGCTAACTTAAATTACAGCAAAAAAGGCTCTATCGAATTGCTATATAAAGCCAATGGCTAAGGCAAAATAACTTTAAAAAATTAGGTATGCAGAGTTAATGTTTTTATCCTTCTTTGTGGGCTATTAGGAGCTATCGACTGATGAAAAACTGTTTAAACTTGTGATGTTTTTAAATTATTAGCAGTGACCGATATGTTATAAATTATACAAAATGAGCCGTTACGAGCAATTTTCGCGGACGAGCGATCGCCCCCAATGAATTCAAGAAACAGATTCACCGCCACACAGCACAAAATATCGGGATTCGCAAGCTGCGAGTCTTCATTGACCCGGAACTCGCAAAGCTGCCTTAATTAACACGAATAGGGGCTTTTCAAGAAAAGCCCAAAAATATTTCCTTGAGAAACAAGAATAAAAACTTGCTCGCTTATTGTAGCCCCGGTAACAACACGTATGCCGGAAGTTATAGTCCAAAGCCAAGTCTACGGGACGATCTAAATCAATAGGGTGATGTGGCAGTGTCCGGGTGTTAAGAGGGGCGATCGAAGAGGGGTGTTCCCGGAGCGATCGCTTCCCAATCGGGGAGTGTAAAACCTAGGAAGGCAAGGAGTTGGAGACAATGCTGAACTTTTTGAGTATCCGAGAGTAGCGTTAGCACTAAACTCTGCCGTATTATGGAAATCGAGCCAAATTTGTAACAGTTCTTAACTATAAATAATTCTGCCAAAACTGCTAGCATAGTGACACTTTTGCTAGCAAAAACAGATAAAGTAAATAAAGTTGGCTAGCTCTAGACGCCCCGATCCCCATCCTGGGGATATTGAATCAATTTGATTCCTACCAAGTGGTTTTAGAGTTACAATCGGAACCAAAGCATCGCTATTTAACTGAGTTCTTTACTTACTTTTACTTTCAGCTATGAACGTGGATTTTATCAAAGCCCAAGTCAGGTTGCTACAGGGTGCAAGTTCATCGGAGCGAGAAACCCTTATTAAAAACATCGGCGTCTGTGCTGGCGTGATCCGACCCGGAGAGTACGTGACTCCGCAACGGAAGCACGCTATCACTCTGTGGCTGCAAACAAATGCGGTTCGCCTCCGGCTTCCACAACTTCCTCTGGACTTATCAGGCCAAAAGCCTTAAAACCGAAGTAATCAAGAGGTAGCGACAGAATCAAAGAAATTAGTCAATCTTGCCTAAAAGTGCGTTTTTATTGAGCTGTACAGGATCAATGAAACACGATTAAGATTGAAAAAATGTGTGTAGGGAAAGTTGGGCTCGAAAACACGCCTGCGGACAAGAAGCGGCCGACCGCCTCGCCAGAAGCAGGAAGTGAGCGTCAAACCTGCTCTAAAAGTAGATTTGAGTAAGTTTCACATAAGTGATTATTCTGCACAACTATAACCTGGGTTATTTGCTTTTAGATTTGAGATTCACGATTTAGCGCGTAGTGGATAAATTTGCTATTTGTGGATCGCCTGAAAAATAATCCTATTCAATAGGTATAACTAATTACAGGGGCAGTCATTGAACTGCCCTTACTTTTGAACCCCGATGCGAAACTGCTGCAAGTTACAATATAGGTATAACTAATTACAGGGGCAGTCATTGAACTGCCCTTACTTTTGAACCCGGTGCGAAACTGCTGCAAGTTACAATAAACGCATCTACTTGTAGATAGAGTTTAGGTGAACTCTCCTGTAAGCTGCAGCGGCTCTATATTATCTGGTATGTTCGAGAGAAGGGCAGAGGGGGAAAGGATTTGACGAGCTTTAATAGGGAATTAATATCATCAAACAGAACGAGTTATAGCAATCCTTGCAGGAGTCGTACAAAGATGTAGGGAGAGTGCCTTTATTTGCCTACCCCTGTCTCATGGGGGCAACCACGGGGGGGAGAGCCCCTACAAGAATTACACAAAGGATTGAGGATTGCTATATTACAATTCACTTGCTTTCTAATATATTTTTCCACAAAAATACTGTGATCAAAAAACAAAAATTTCCTTATTTAGTTGGTTCCCGATGGACTTCACACCAAAAAACTTGGGGGTGGCGGCACTTTCAAGTCGTCAACCGAAAAAACGAAGGTAAATGGGTATTTGCAGAAATGGTGGCGGCTTGCGATCCAAATGTCCGTTTTTGGCTGAACGCCGCACAGCTAAAAGACCGATCGCTCTGGCAAGCTGGATGGCAGTCTACGCAAGAATTAGAGGAATTAGAAACGGCAGACTAAAATACAGGGCTGCGGGGTTGAGTTAGCCGAACTTCCGCCGCCTGCTGCTATCGTTCCGATCCAAACCAATACGGAGTGAGAATTTCCCGGTTTTGAAAAATTTTTTACATGACTGCAATTCCTAGAAACCCTGATGTAGCAGCGTTTTTGCTTCAGTAAGTTGGTGGGAAAAATCATCAGTATGTAACAAAACATTAAGTAAGGCGATCGGAACTCAATTTAATGTCTTTTGTAAGGTAGTGTCCTCTTTTCCTCGCTTGTCGTGTCCTAAATTAAGCCAAATGACAGAAGCTGCCAGATAAATTGCACCTAAAAAGTTGGCAGCGCATTTGTCGTAGCGCGTTGCGATCGCTCGGTACTGCTTGAGATTGACTAAGGTCGATCGTCCCATATTTCCAGCGGCACAGGGCGCAACCTTCCCGCTACTTCTACACTCGGCCAATTCGGATCGAAAGTCAAATTTTCCAACGTTCCATCGCTGTGAATTAAAAACGTATCCTCAATTTTTGCTCCCGACAAACTCGGATTCCAAGCCACAGCCATATTTTCTGCCAAAATATCTGAAGTAGACGGGTTCGCCACAATTTCCCGCGCCAAATATCCGGTAGTTCCGCCTTGATGGTGTTCCGCAATTGCTTGAGGATATCCGTGCTCTGCGTAAGCAGTTTTAAGCGTATCATAAACCGCATTCAGCGTTACTCCCGGCCGGCAAAAATTTAGCGCCGCTGCTTCAATTTCTCTGACTTTTCGGTGCAACTCTGAATGCTTTTCCCCAAGAAAGTCAAAACTGACAAATCGGGTTAAATTTGCATACAAACCCCATCCCCTCGCGCAAAATACTAACATTGCTTGGCGTCCAATTGGTTCGGCGGTTGCTGTAGCGTGGCGGTACAGCGGCAAACGCCTTTCTCCAGCAACTAATGTCAGCGCTGGATGCAAACCTCTCGCCCACAATGCCTCTGCACCGGCTCCCGCTAGCTGATATTCTGTCCATGTGGGTTTGGCTGCGGAAAGTACCTCTGTCATCGCTTCGCTGGCTAGACGCCCGACTCGCCGATATCGATCTAATTCGCTTGACATCATTGTCTGTTTGCGGGATTGTAAAGATGCGATTATTGGTGTTTCTCGGGCATTTGGCCGATCGCTCATGACGTTACCGCCACCAGTAATTTCTTTGACGAAAGCTTCGCGCTGTGCAACATCAGCCCAAGGATAGATGTGCATTTGAAAGTTGGCTGGCAATTCTTCATCTTGCAAGCGTTGAGCTTCGATTTCATCGGTGAGAACCCAAGCTGTTTCGGCGGTGATTAAAAGTTCTGCAACTCCGGTTTCTGCAGTTAGCAATACTGTATGGGAACCGCCGGCTGTGGTCCAGGCAAACCAGTCGGTGCCTCGCAAGCGAAGGGCGATCGCTTTTGTTTCGGTTAAGGCTTTGCGGATGAATTCGAGTTTGCTTTCAACTTCTGGGTTTAATGAGTTTATCATATATGAAACAAGGAAGAAGGAAGAAGTCAACTCCCCCTACCCCAGAAGGGGGGAAGGAAGAAGGAAGAAGGAAGAAAATCACTGATTTTAGTTAACATTTACTAAATCTAAAATCTACAATCTCTACAATCTACAATCTACAATCTACAATCTACAATCTACAATCTACAATCTACAATCTACAATCTAAAATCTCTAAAATCTAAAATCTCTAAAATCTAAAATCTCTAAAATCTAAAATCTAAAATCTAAAATCTAAAATCGATAGATACTGCTTGCAATTCTTTAGCTTTTTCTTCGGGTAAAGCGTCGTTGGCAAACATTCCGGCGGCGAGTTCGGTTCCTGCTAGGTATTTTAGTCGATCGCTCGATCGATAGGGCGGATAAAATTGGGCGTGCAAATGCGCTTCTGGATGGGGCTTCCCGTCTGTAGGGCCTTGAAACCAAGCCATCAAATAAGGGAAAGGACGATGCCACAAACCGTCGTATTTGAGGGTGACTGTTTTTAATGCTTTAGCGAGTGATTGCCGCTGTTTTTCCGTCACATCGATAAATGTAGCAGCGGGGGCGATCGGGGCAATCCACACTTCGTAAGGGTAGCGGGCACAAGCGGGGACAAAGGCGATCGCCTCTTCGTCTAAATAAATAATTCGCTGTTTGTCGGCAATCTCTTTTTGAATCAAATCTTGCAGCAAACCGCTACTGTGTTTTTGATAGTAAACTGATTGACATTCTAACATCCGTGCCGGCACCGGAGGGACGAACGGATAAGCGTAAATTTGACCGTGGGGATGGTGCAAAGTTACTCCTACTTCGACGCCGCGATTTTCAAATGGCAATACGTATTGAATTTCGGGATTGCTGCCAATAACTGAAGTGCGATCGGCCCACACTTCTAACAGCAATTCCAAGTGAGATAACTCCAAAGAACCCAAGGAAGCCAGCGGATCTTGAGTAAAAACAACGACTTCGCAAATGCCTTGGGCGGGCAAAGTTTCGACAATATTTGCAGGTGCATTTTTTGCTTGCAAAGTCATCGAGGGAAAGCGGTTGTCAAACACTGCTACATCGTAATCTCCCGGCGGCAATTCTGTCGGAAACTTAGGGTTAATTGTAGCAGCCAGCGGGTTGTATTCCGGCGGCGGCATGAAAGTTCTTCCCTGACGGTGGCTGGCGTATGCTACCCATTCCCCCCGCAAAGGATGCCAGCGAAAGTGCGGGTTTGCCTGTACGGGTTCATTGCTGGGACTTACGGCCGCGATACCTTCTGGGATTGGGTAGCGGCTGTACAGTGTGAGTGGGCGGCCGTCTGGTTTTAGCAATGTTTGGGCGTACATTTTTTGTAGGGGCGGGCGATCGCGTTTAATATATGTTAGGAGTATAACTTCGTGCTTTGAGAATCCGCCCCTACCTAAAGTCGCAAATTATGTTAACAAGTTTAGTTTGCAGTACCAACGTCTGCCGATCGTCCGCAAGTCCGCCAGGGGTTGAAATCCACGTTTAGCTAAAGTGCTCGCTATGAGGACTCATGAGTTGTTGAGTCGTATCTAAGAGGAGTTTAGCTTTGACAAGACTTACGCAGACCGACTATATATACTGTGCCAAAAAAGGGATATAGCCTTTCTCAAGCGTGGTGAGGTATGAATGACAGCTTATATAACCAATGAAACGTATAGGGCCCTTTCGGCCCAACTACGTCCGCGAATATGAGAGCTCGATCCGCTATATCCTTTTTATCTCATCAAGAGTGAGTCTCAGGAGATTAAGAACTTGATGGCTCAAAAAATTACCAATTCTCTTGTTTGACGGCGATCGCAATTCCCAATTACCCAGTATATTTATCGATCGACCATTCGATCCAGCTTTTCCTTAACCAACAAGTCTAACAACGAGCGCAACACAAACAAACCACTGAATCCCGAAACCGCAAAAGCTGCCATCGCCCCCGTTTGATATCCGCCCACTAGCAGCACAGCACCCGACAGACACACAAAACCAGTCAGACAAGCAAAAATTAGAGTTTTCAGGGCTAAATTAATTCGTTTCAAGGCTCTTTCGCTCTCGATATTTCGCACTCTAATTTGCAGTTCGCCCTCTTCAATTCGCTGCTCCAAACGCTTGAGATAAACTTGCGATTTGCTCGGCTGCCGTAACTTATATGCAATAAAACTTCGCGCTTGCATTGCCAATTCTCCGATCGCATTTCCCCGGCCCTTGCTCACCGCAATACTCTTGACAAAAGGCTGAGCGGATGCTAGGAAATTGTAGTTAGGGTCGAGAGTTCTAGCAATGCCGTCGAGAGTCGTCACGGACTTGACAATAAACATCATTTCTGCAGGCAAGCGAAACGGTTGCTGCTCGAACATGATGTAAAGTTCGTTCTTAATTTCATTAAAAGCTTGAAAGTCGATCGGCTTATCAATAAACTTATCCAACAGAAAAGCAATCAGCCTGCGTACCGGCATCATATCCGGCATCGGCTCAACCAAGCCGATCGAAATTAAAGTATTGAGTACCTCGTCAGTATCCTTTCTCATCACAGCAAAAAAAGTCTTGACCATTTGGTCTTTAGCCAGAGACTTCACCTCAGCCATCATCCCAAAATCGTAAAAAATCAAGCTACCATCTTCTGTCACCGCCAAATTTCCCGGATGCGGGTCAGCTTGAAAAAAACCGTCTATTAACAACTGTTTCAAATAACAGCAAATTCCCAGTTGATTGAGTTTCACAATATCCACTCCAATCGCCTCTAAACTAATGCGGTCGTCCACCTTAATCCCTGGTACGTATTCTAGAGTTAACACTTTTTTAGTAGTGTATTGCCAGTAGACTTTCGGCACAATAACTTGAGGATATTCTCGAAAATTATGGCTAAAGCGGTCGGAATTTTTACCTTCTTGCACGTAGTCAATTTCTTGATATAAAATCTTAAAAAACTCGTGATAAATAGATTCCAAGTCATATTTGCGCGTCCCAGGCAAATAGCGATCGCAAAAACGCATCACTTGGCGCACCGCCTTCACATCCAAATCAAATAAACTTTCCAAACCCGGACGCTGCACCTTTACAATCACATCTTCCCCGGTGTGCAGCCTCGCTTTGTGCACCTGTCCCAGACTCGCAGCAGCGATCGGCAACGGGTCAAAATCGCGGTACAAAGCATAAATATCCTTGCCTAACTCTGATTCTACAAGAGCGATCGCCTCTTCGGAACTAAACTGAGGAACCCGATCCTGCAACTGTTCGAGTTCCTTCACATACTCAAGCGGCAGCAAATCCGCCCGAGTCGAGAGAGACTGCCCGATTTTAATAAAAGTCGGCCCTAAATTGAGCAAAGTATTGACCAACCAATGAGCGCGAATTCTTCTAGTTTGAGGCGAATTATTTTGCAGCAGTGCGTCCCACCACAAAAAAAACA
Organism: Microcoleus sp. F6_B6; assembly: GCA_036702215.1. Classification (GTDB taxonomy): domain Bacteria; phylum Cyanobacteriota; class Cyanobacteriia; order Cyanobacteriales; family Microcoleaceae; genus Microcoleus. The sequence goes on along the minus strand of JAUBST010000011.1, from coordinate 14,726 downwards.
TAAACTTTCCCGCCGCTGCAAAAATGTCTATTTGCCGTGCCAGTGGCGAATATTTAGAACGTTGCCAACGCAGGGTTTTAGGTGCAGCTTTTGTGAGCATAATATTGGCGATCGAATTCCATGCACCGTGACAATTTTTAGGGGACAATCCAGGACGCAGAAACCGGCTTCTACGAAAAGACGGGTTGCAGACCTTTGAAACAGTTAAAAACCCAGTTTCTTTGGTCTATGCTGCGTAATATCGTGTCCGAGTATCTATACAATTATAATTAAGTTCCTAGTAAATAATGCAAGTCCTGATTAATTCATAAATAGAGGACAGTCGTACTCACTAAAAACACGCGCTAATTACGGGTCAATAACCAGACATAATATAAGTTATGGAGCAAATCAGCAATCGAGAACCGGGAATTTAGACTGCAACGAGACCAACAATTCAAAACAGAGGACTTGGTAGCGTTTGCGACATTTCCCAACCTCCCTCTTCTGGCAAGTCTTCTAGTTTCGCCTGTTCGCTGCCAATAATTAAGAGCAGCTTCTCAACCGAACTATTCTTCTACATTACAGAGTTCCGCTGCAAATTCTGGCAGAGTCAGAGTAAAAGATGTGCGCCACAAATTGTCAGCGTCTGAACTTTCTGCCGGACAGCTAGATACATCAATAGTACCATTTAAGTGCTGCACTAAAGACTTTACCAGAGCCAGACCCAAACCCGTACCCGCGATAGCTTGGTCAGTAATGCCAGTGCCGCGGCGGAACTTGTCAAAGATGTGGGGCAAATCAGCAGCAGAAATGCCGCGCCCGAAATTAGAAATGCTCAGGACAATATAGCCGGCTCCCTCAGACGCCTCCAAAACTACCGCTGTTCCAGAAGCAGAGTATTTTCCAGCATTCGTCAGCAGTTCCAGCAGTACCCGATTGAGAATGTCCGGGTCGGTTTCCCAGCAAGGAGTCAACTCGGGCAAATCCACTTTCAGAGTCAATTGCTTATCCGCCCACTGTTTTTCAAAATCCCTAACTAAATCTTGAAATAAAAGGTTGAGATCGATTTTGATTAGAGAAATCGGGATTTGCTGAGGCTCAAACTGCTTGAGGGCCAGCAAATCGTTAACCAGAGCAGTTTCCTTAGAACACTGCTGCTCTAGAATGTCGAGATACTTAACCCGACTCGCTGACGGCTGTTCAGTTTGTTTGAGCATCAAAATCGCCAGCTTCATGATTGTTAAAGGGGTACGCAACTCGTGACTCAGAGTGCTGAGAAACTCGTCTTTAATCAGCTTCAATTTCCGCATTTGCTCTAGTTGATTGGCGGATTGTTCGTACAGTTTCCCCTGCACGTCGAGACTTTGCTGCAACTGAGCGGTTCTATCTTCGACTAAGGTTTGCGCTTCCTCGATCGTCTGAGTTTGGATAATCACCGTGCTGGCTTGAGCGCTGACTGATTCGAGAACTTCTAATTCTTCCGGGTTCCAAGCGCGCGGATCGGAGTGCTGCAAAACCAAGAAACCTAAAACTGTTTCGCGACAGCTACCGCCCGTGAGGGGAACCAGCAGCAAGCTGCGAATGTCTTGGAGTTTCAAAATTTCTGCGGCTGCTTCTTGTTCTTTGCCGATTAATGCGCCTGCGTCAGCGAGGGCGAGGGGTTTGGGTGCACTGTGGAATGCTTCGCCGCACAAATTAGATTCCGACAGCCAAAAAGCGGGAGATTTATTTGGTTTTGAGTTGGGGATGTTGGATTCGGAATCAGCAGTTTTATCCTTGTTTGTTGTTGGGGATGTCGAGCTTTTTTTTGCCGCATCGCTTTGTGCTATTCCCTGTTTGTTTGCATCTTTTTTCAGAGCGGATTCGCCAATTAATTCGACTTTGGCTTTGGGTGTTTGATTGGGGGAGCGAGTTTTAAATAGAGGGTCTGCATATTTTAATAGCAGGATTTGACCTCTATCTACTTCCAAGATATCGACGGTATTTTCAAGAATTTGCTGCAATATTCGCTCAACTTCTAAATTTGTGTCGATCGATGCAGCAACTGACAGGAGTAGATTTTTGTATTTAGCTTGTCGCTGTAACTGTTCGTTTAAGCTGGCAATTTCTTGAGTTTTTTGAATGTGAGAAATCGCCATGCCGATCGCGTCTGATGCTGCTTCAATGCCCTGCCGATCGCCTGCCGACCACTCGTGAGGTTGCGACTTACCCACAATCATCAAGCCATTTACAGCCCCTCCAAATCGCGCAGGCCCCGCCAAAATTGCCCGAAAAGGCAGCGCAGTCACAGGGGAATTGGGCGAGGAAGCTGCCGGAGTATCCAGATAGTCGGATATGGCCACTATCTCGCCGTCTGCTAGCACGTTTGCCAAGACGGGATGTTCGAGTGATATGCTAGGCCGTTTTAATCTAGTGGTTTGGGGGTGTTCCGGTATTTCCGTGGAATCGGCAACGCCGACAACATAGGGAAAATCGCTGCTATTTTGCCAGCAAGCATTCGGATATACTACTTTTTGGTCAACCACAGCAGTAACCAAACAGAAATCTGCCCCCCATGCAACCCCCAAAGTATTGGCTATTTGCAGCAGCAGGAGTTCTCGATCGAAGCTGGTGGCGAGAATTTGGCAAATTTGTCGCCCGATAAGGGCAGGATCGACCTGGTACTGCATAAGACGATCCAGAAATTTTTGGACTGATAGTGGTTCTGCGATTGGCGGTAGATGCAAAGTGCAAGACTCTGACAGCGATCTGTCGATCGAAGTAAAGTCTTGATTTCCCTGGCGATCGATCATGGCAACCAAGCCTTTATTCTAAGATGTTTGAGCCGGCTCCCGCTGCAAATATAGAACCTCTCCATAACTGTCGGCTTGACCGTTATGAGCCTGCTTTCTGTGTTTGTGCAGCCGGTCGGCGGGTCGCTCGATATGTAAAAATATACCCAGAGCTGACTGAGTTCTATTTTCCTGCGGTCTACCCTTCGATCTGTACGGGATGAACTTTACCATCCTTTACCGGATGATTATCAATCTCATTCCCGCTGGAGTTGACGGTTATTAGTAGTATGAAGCTTTTCTAAAGACCGCTTAGTGACACCCCTCTTGTCACTGTGTGATGTTTCCTATTTAAGCTCGTGATCCTAACAAATTTTTATTGTGATACAAATCCGCCGATCGAGTGACCCCGATCGCAAAAATTCAAAATCCCTAAATTATCACTCATAACATAGCTGAGAGTTTCCGAGTTTTTACTCAAAAACTCATTTTTCACAACTCCTAGAGCAGCAGAGCCAACTCTATTGTTAAATCTATCCGACTTACCTGGTTACTTATTTTGTGCTTCCTGTTGGGCGTTATCGCTATTTTGGCGGTAAAGTGCCGTCCGGTTCTGAGCCGTTGTGTAGCGGGGATGCTGGGAAGGCACGGCGGCCATCAAATCCGAAGCTTGCTGCCACTTAGCAGCTACGACTAACCAATCCTCGCGAGATTGAGCGGTTTTGCCCTCGGTGGCTGCTTGTTCGGCTACTCGCACTGCTTGTGCAAACGAGTCAACAGCAGAATTAACAGTCTCCTTAGAAATTTTCAAAGCAGGTTTTGCCTCCCTTGGAGGGGTAGTGGCAACTGCTTGGGTGCTGGCTTGTGTGCTGTTTGGGACTTGGGAATTAAGTCCTTTGTGAATGGCGGCCGCTGCTGCTAGCAACAGCACGGTCAAGCTGATGCCGCCGACGATACCGCGCTGAAATTCCCGCGGTTGCTGCATCGATCGAGGTACAGCCATTCTCGGCAAAGCCCGCTTCCCTGCCTGAGCTTGGCGTTCGTGATGGGCGGTAGCCAAACGCTTGAACAAATTGGGCTTTCTGAGTTTAATTTCTTGAGACCACAGCAGTTGATTCTCCGGATCGCGGCTAATTTCTTCGAGCCACAGCAGTTGGTGTTCTCGGACAAGCCGGCTGTTGATGTTGACTCGGCGAATATTGCGGGGCGAAATGCCCTCCAATATTTCTCGGACTCGATCGACCAAACTAGACTCTTCTAGCAGTTGGGGCGTTGCAGCTTCGCACAGCAGTTGCAGCACCCCGTCTGCAAACACGGCTCGGGCCCTGACCCCTACCTGTGCCAATTCGTCATTAAGGATTTGAATAATCGATGCAACGGAGCCCTCGCGAGCTTGTCGAGCAATGTCATCTATTGGATTTGCCATAAAACTATCTTGACGCTTAGCAATTTTTAATTGTTAACCCAAAGTATCGGATCTAATTTTTACTCATACAGGTTATCACTGACACTGCCAGGTTAAAATGAACTGATGCAAATTTTGCATACCGATCCACTTAAAATTATCACCACAGCATCGAGCGAGGCTAACAGAAAATAAACTATGGGTAAAGTAATTAGCGGTCAAATTTTTGTTGTAGACGACAACATCGATACAGATCAAATTATCCCTGCCGAATACCTGACCCTGGTTCCCTCGAAGCCGGACGAGTACGAGAAACTAGGCAGTTACGCGATGATTGGGTTGCCCGATCGCTACGGTAAGTTTATCGAATCCGGCGAACAGAAAACCCGGTATCCGATTATAATTGCAGGCGAAAATTTTGGCTGCGGTTCTTCGCGGGAGCACGCTCCGATCGCTCTGGGGGCCGCCGGCGTCACAGCGGTGGTGGCTTTGTCTTACGCGCGCATTTTCTTTCGCAATTGCTCGGCTACTGGCGAATTGTACCCGATCGAATCAGTCGAGAGGCTGTGCGACTTGTTTGCTACGGGCCAAGAAGTGACGATCGACTTTACAGCAGAGCAAATTATCAACCACACTCTCGATCGAACTTTCTCCCTCAAACCTTTAGGAGAAGTAGGCCCGGTAATAGATGCCGGAGGGTTGTTTGACTACGCGCGCCAAACGGGAATGATTGCTGCTAGGTAAAGACTGCAAAGAAACCCGATGGCAACTGCGGGGGGATTGCCTACAAAAACCGGGTTTCTTGATTTTGTTTGTATTGATGTCGGCCTACTTGAATTTTGAAAGTTAGTAGTGCCTGACAAGTAAACAAATTACGCAAGCGGATCATTTATATTGACTTGTAGGGTACTCTACTACTTTGGTTATAGGGCGGCGATCGAGTGTTTGAAATAGTAGAGTACCTTAATACTTGTGAGACTTGCGTAAGTCCTAAAGTAATTATACTTGCTAGAGTTTTATGGAAACTCTGGCGTTGCTGAGTGAAGGTTTTGTGGGCTAGCGATCGGAATTTAGGGGAAGCAATCGGGGTCTCGGAGCGGACAATTTTTGCAACAGAACCTGCTCCCTAGCTGTACCTCATCGGCTAACGCAACTATACTCACTTGCTAGAAAATTCTAAGTTCGATGTTTTATTTACTTGAAAAAATCCCCTCCTGATATAGTCACAGGTTTACCGCCAGTTGTCACTTTTCTTGGCTCGATCTGATACGCACCCTCGTTACTCTTGGACACGCGTACATAGCGCAGGGTAAGCTCATCTAATTTGGTATAAATTGTACTTGACAAAAAGCCGCCAATAGGCTCTCTATCTGTGCACCGAACTCAAACCTATAATCAAGTTTGAATCTTAACAAAGTCAATCAAGTTGAAACGGAGTCAAAGACAATGACAAAGGGTTTTGCACCTATATTGAAACTCGCTGTAAAATCTCAAGCCAAAAGAGCAGAAAAACGACATTTAACACCTCAGGGCGACATCCAAGCCAATTTATTGAATTATGTAGCAGAGATCCCGGACCCCAGAGTTCAAAGAACCCAAAAACACTCATTAAAAGATATTTTAGTAATCTCTATTTTAGCCGTCATTGGCGGTGCCGAGGGTTGGGAAGACATGGAAAATTATGGCATCGCTAAACAGCAATGGTTAGAGAAATTTCTCAAATTACCCAATGGTATTCCCAGTGATGATACTTTTCGACTCGTCGAGTGAAAGAATTAATCCTCAGGATGAGAGAACAATGTTTAGCGAAGTGGCTTAAAAGTATGCTTGGTTCGATAGTTGGCGAGATTATCCCCATTGATGGCAAAAGTGTTAGAGGTTCTTATGACCGTAATCAAGGCGTAAAAGCTTTGCATTTGGTCACGGCTTGGGCAAGTGAACAGCGTTTAGTTTTAGGGCAAGTTAAAGTTGAGGATCATTCCAACGAGATTACGGCAATTCCGGCACTCTTAGAATTATTAGACCTGACCGGGGCGACCGTTACCATTGATGCGATGGGAACTCAAACCGAGATTGTGAAACAAATTCGTCACAAAAAAGCTGATTATATTGTATCTCTTAAAGCTAATCACCCCACTTTACATTCTCAGGTTAAAGAATGGTTTGATACCAGAAGAGCTAATAACTTTGAAGGCATTAACGTTAGTTATAACCAACAGATTGAAAAGGGACACCATCGCACTGAAAAACGTTATGTTTGGGCTGTTCCTTTAGAGGCTTTCGGTGGTCTTTATCAACAAGACCAGTGGTCGGGACTGCAAACCATCGTCATTATTGAAAGCATCCGCCATCTTTGGAACAAAACGACTCATGAAGTCCCATTTTATCTGACTTCTCTGCCTGCGGATGCTCAACATCTTGGTCGTGCCATTCGTCAACATTGGACTATTGAAAACCAAGTTCATTGGACTTTAGATGTCACGTTCCATGAAGATAAATGTCGGATTCGTTCAGGTCATAGTCCTCGTAATTTTGCCATCCTGAGACGGATAGCACTTAACGCTCTTAATCACGAGAAAACATTGCAGCGTAGTCTTCGTCAAAAAATCAAACAGGCTTCTATGAATAATGATTATATGATGACTGTTCTCAACTCATTTTGTCAAGCTTGATTGAGATGCTCTTACCCTGGCTTTTACCGCCTGTCCCGAACTGACTTTTTCTCCGGCTTTTTCTGGGACTATTTCATTGATTATTTCAACAATTCCTATTTCATCAATGACCCCAGCCACTCAACCTAAATGAGCGAGGTTTTGAACTTGAATTTCAAGATTAGGGTTCATTCTACTATCACACTTGTTCGGAGTCTTGGGAAATTATACACCCTTGGTTTGATATTTGTTCGGGGGACACAAGCCCTATTGTATCAAGAGCGAGTGCTATTTCACCCCGACTCAAGATGAAATTTTAAACATCGGCCCAGTTATTTATTTGTGTCAAATAAGTTAAGTATTTATACTTAATTTATTTGACCAGAGGTGCTGTTTCTATGGCGAAGCAGGAAGGGAAGGCTCTTGTGACAGTTGAGGGTGCGGAATGTGGGTTACAACAAGATAGTGGCTATCAAGGCATAAAGGATTATCACCGGAATAGTTATATTCATAGAAAGAAACCTAAAAAGGGGCAACTTTCTCTCTTAGAAAAAAACTATAATCGAACTCTAGCCCAGAAACGAATTGTGATTGAACACGTTAATCGGAGTCTCAAAATTTTCTTGCATTTTGTCGAGTCGTTATCGGAATCGTCGTCGCCGTTATGGTCTGCGTTGTAATTTGTTGTCAGCAATTTACAATTATGAGTTAACTCTAGGCGATTAAATTTAAAAAATTTCATTATAACATATAGCGGTTCGAGCTCTCATATTCGCGGACGTAGTTGGGCCGAAAGGGCCCTATACGTTTCAGTGGTTATATAAGCTGTCATTCATACCTCATATTTTTGAGAAAGGCTATAGATTTTTTTTGCAAGAGGTCTAATCAACTACTTCTTACTCGGCGCAATCTTCTCAATAGAAATCAGCGCCTCCATCACCGACTCCACAATCGGCGCCGCCACCGTACCCCCCGAACCCTCCTTCGGCTCATCAATCACTGCCAAAACCACATACCGAGGAGCGTCCACAGGCATTATCCCCACAAAGCTAGTAATAATCGCCTTGTCCGAATAACCCCCACCAGCCTTAGCTTTTTGAGCTGTACCCGTTTTTCCAGCAATCCGATACCCAGGAATTTGTGCAGCTTTCCCCGTACCACCATCAACCACAGTTTCCATCATTTCTAATACCTGCTTAGTAGTTTCCGGCGAAAAAACCTGCTTCGGAATCGGCCTGGGAAGCTTCCAATAAGCTTCACCGTCCCTATCAAAAAGTCCCCGCACAACGTGAGGAGTCACCAACTTGCCACCATTAGCCAAAGCGCCGTTAAGCTGCACCAACTGCATCGGAGTAATCGAAAAACCCTGACCAAAAGCAGTAGTAGCAACTTCCACAGGAGAATTAATAAATTGCTCTCGATTTTTAAGCTGGCTGCTTACTTCAAAAGGCAAATCAGTTCCCGCAGTTTGTCCGAGTCCGAGTTTTTCTAAAGCTTGATAGTAAAGAGAAGGTTTCATGGTTCTCATGATGTGCACCATCCCCACATTGCTAGAATGTTTCACAATCTCAGTAACAGTGGAAGGTCCGCGCGCGCCTGCTCTTTGGTAATCGGAATTTTGGATAGTCCAGCCATCCATGTAAATCCGACCTTCGTCCTTAAAGACAGTATTAGGTTTCACCGCACCCGCTTCCAGAGCGATCGCCACATTAATCGCTTTAAAAGTCGAACCAGGCTCATACACATCAGTTACAGCCCAATTTTTATAACGCGACAAATCGAAATTAAAATATTGATTCGGGTCATAAGAAGGTTCCGCTACAACTGACAGCAGTTCGCCGTTACGGGAATCCATCACAATAACTGTGCCCCGCTTCGCATTGTGTTGCTTCATTTTTTCCTTGAGGGCAATTCGGGCAGCCCGCTGCAAGCGACTGTCGATCGTCAATTGCAATTTCAAGTCATCAAGCTGCACAAATCCCGCCGTCAGCCGATCGGGAACCCAATTCCCATTGCTCGACCTGCTAAACTGAATCGACGGCATCGATCGTTCCAACAAATTCTGCTGGCTGTATTCCACTCCGGCTTGTCCCTTCCGTTCCCCGTCCACATAACCGAGGATATCCGCCGCCAACTCCTGCTGCGGGTAAAAACGCTGCTGCTGGCGCAGCAACTCCAAGCCATCGACCAGACTCTCTTTAATTTGCATCCCAGCGACGCGATCGGCAACCTCTTGAGGCAGAGACTCAGCAATTGTAATACCGCTTTCACCAAGATTAAACCTGCGTATCAGTTCAGTTTCCGACGTAGTGCCCGGACTCAGTTCGATCGCCAGCATCGGAGCCAATTTAGCAGCAATTTCCGCCTTCGAGTGATTGAACAACTTCGGGTGAGCGTAGAGCGTGTATACCTGTCTGTCGATCGCCAAAACATTTCCTGCGCGGTCAATTATCGGGCGTCTCGGTACAAACGGCTTCGTTTTGAGAGTTTGCTGCTGCTCGGCCTGTTTGCGTAGCGCCGGAGCTCGCGTCACCTGCAAATAAAACAAATTCACAGCCAGCCCCAGCCCCCCCAGCATCAACACCGCCCACACGGCCCACAAACGGAACTTGCTGCGCTTTAAACGCTCCACCGGTCGCCCCCAAGATGCAGCCGCCTGTTGTGGCGATCGGCCGAAACTTCCGGAATATCTAGATTTGGCTGGTTTTTCCCACCCAGTGCTATCGCCCGACTGTTTTGGGCGTTTAAAATTCGGCGATCTGTAGCGGTCAAAACGGGGATCGTAGCTCATGGCATTAAAAATTCAATAGCAAGTTAGAGCGTTTTAGAATTTATAATTTATAACTTAAATTTTAAAAGAGAAAATTCCCCACTTGGGAATGAGCAGTCCCGATCGGGGTTGGGCTCGAACAGACAGTTGCATTCGGTTTGTTGAAGTGGTGTTAATTATTTTTAATTTGTAACTTCCGGTGGGAAGCAGAAAATCGATCGCGACTTGCATTCAAAGTCAAAAGGAAATTATAGCCTCGAATTTTCAGGCCCTCGGACACTCAGGCCCGGAGGGCGCTCTCCGCTTTGACACAGGTTTAATAGCCCAGCGGTGTTTCCACACCGGCTCGATTGTTGAGAGCGGGCTCAGAATTTGGTGGCGCCAGGGGCGATCGGGTTTCAGGGGCCGGCTGCAAGAAAATCGCGTCCCCAGGATTTTGCGGAGCCAAACCGGTTTCGGGATTTTGGGCTTCTTTAGCAAGTTGGTGTTTCAAAACTTCGCTAGCAGCACTCAACTGCTGTTCTTGGAGGCGCAGAGTTTCCAGTTTTTGATAATCATGACTCCAGCGCTGCTCGCCGTAAACTGTCAAGCCGTAGAGACTCAGAGCGCCGCCCAAAAGCATAACTGCTACCGCTGAGGAGGCGCGCTGTGCTTGCAGGAGCGATCGCAACCACACTGGCTGCTGCTGGCGATCTGGCAACACTTTCAGCACCGATGCGGACGATCGGGCTATCGCCTGTTCGTCTGCTGGCGAGTAGTTGGGCAATACCGGCCCTGTCTTCGCCCGCCTAGCTCGGGCAATAGAAGTAACTTTGCTTTTGGCTGCGCCAGCAGCGGGCTTGCGGGTAGATCTGGAGCGGGGAGAATCCGGGGATCTGATAGCAGCGGTCATAAAGTTCACCAATAAGTAAAGTGGGGTAGCTTCAGCTTGATTGAGGTTAAGAGTTTTTTGTCTCCCAGATCGCCAGTGGTGGCTATCTGCGTTCGATCGGTTATCCTTACCAAAGATACCTCACAAGCCAACCAACCCATCCTACCACTGGTTCCTTGGACTTCAGGATTTGCCAAAAAAAAGAAATCTTTGCTGGTTAGCGATAATCTATGTGAAATTTATTGATAAATGCAGTATTGTAATCAACGAGCGAATCGTTGAGCTATTCGTGCCAGCATTGTTTCTCTAGTACACTATTCCCTTCCTTGCGATGGGTTTTCAATCTTAAGGAGTTTTTATGAACAAGGGATTAATTCGTTTGACTTTGGTCGTGGGCTTGGCAGTAGCCCTCGGCGCCTGCGGAGATTCTAGCAACGCCCCCAGCCCTAGCCCCTCTCCGGGCGGCCCTGGCACTACTACTACTCCTCCTGCTGCTTCTTCTCCATCTCCAAAGGCTACTCCAACTACTAGCCCTACCCCTGCTCCTAAAAAGACTCCCTAACTAGGGCTATCCCGGAGTAGGTTCCCAACGAGCCTAGCCTCGGGGTGAAAAATTGTTTGCTCCTCGCATTTTTTCATCTCATCGGTCTAGGTCTCAAGTTGGGTGGTAGTGATTGTCTGATGCTTTTACTGCTAAACTTCAATGCGTCCAGTTACAGCAGCAAAGTCCGCTGACTCGCTGCCTTAATCAGAACATTCCTTTTCAAGTATAAAATTTAACTCCCGGCCCGCACGTTTGGAAACTCAATCCTGTGACAGGATGTTTGAGGACTTTGCCAGTGCTGCTGCCTGCACTGAATCTCAACCGAAGGGCGATCGCCGACTCGACGAGAATTTGGCACTCGATCGAGTCTTGTTTTCTTTCCCCGCCGCTGTTGCCTGCAGACGAGAGGAAAGCAAGCTGAGGCTTGGATGCTCGAAGACTGGCTCGCTGAAAGCATCGATATTGCTACTCGATTTGTTTACTACGAGTTTCGCGCCGCGGCAGGCAAGCAAATCTACCGGTCTGTTTTGAGCCAGTTTAGTAATTCAATTGGCGCGGCGCCAATTCGGTATTAACCCTGCGGCAAAACTCGCTCCTGTTGCACCTGAGTGCTGCTTTAAACCTATTGCACCGTCGTTGGTAGGATAGTCCTATTTTGGTAGGCGATTCCTCGATCGTGGCAGATATTGCTTGCCACTGTCGCCCTGCTGAGTCCTTTAGCTTTGGTTCCTGAATACCGAGTTGAGCATCCTTCCCTGTTGCGTATGGCCCAAATTTACGGAATTTTTGGGAAAACCCAGCCTCCGGGAAGTGAAAGTCTACCGATCGGGCGATCCTCCCTGCCTAAAAATTCCCGGTAAACTATTAACTGCTCCCCAACACTTACAGGGTGGACCCTCCGGAAGCGACCAATCGACAATAGTTTGAAAATTTTTGGTATCACATATTAAATAATAAGTCAAGGAAATTTTGGAAAAAGATAAATTTTTCAATTTGTTTTAATATTTCTATACTTAGATGTTAGCAGTAAAACCCCAGATCGGCCCCCGGCAAGGCAACAGCCTGCTGTGTGTGGAAGGGCGCGCGCTGGAGCAGCAGCCGGCAAGATCGTGCTAATCAGTGGTAGGATCAGCGATCAAAAATGTATCGAAATGTAAAGTGCAGCGCCGCTCTAGGTTTTGAAAGCCATTTAGTTAAAAGATTGAGGTAAGTAGTTTTATGCCCGCGACCGTCCCCTTTGAACAGATTGACCGCATTGTTTGGAATCAGCACCACGATCCATTTGAAGTGCTAGGTCCTCACGCGCTCGAAGAAAATGGCAAAAAAGTCTGGGCCGTCCGAGCTTATCTGCCGAATGCGGATGCGGTATCGGTGGTGTTGCCGGAAGCCAGGGCCGAATACCCGATGAAATCAGAGCATCACCCTCACTTTTTTGAATGTACGATCGACACCCCAGAACTAGCAAACTATCAATTGCGGGTCAAAGAAGGGGAACACGAGCGCTTCATCTACGATCCCTACGCCTTTCGATCGCCCAAACTCACAGAATTTGACATTCACTTATTCTCAGAAGGCAACCACCACCGGATTTACGAAAAACTGGGGGCGCACCTCACCGAAGTAGGCGGCATCACAGGAGTATATTTTGCCGTTTGGGCACCGAATGCCCGAAATGTATCAGTTTTAGGAGATTTCAACTATTGGGACGGCCGCAAACATCAAATGCGGAAATCGCAAAACGGGATCTGGGAATTATTTATTCCGGGACTCGAAGTGGGAACTTCCTACAAATACGAAGTGAAAAACCAAGACGGACATCCCTACGAAAAGTCCGATCCTTACGGTTTCCAGCAAGAAGTGCGGCCGAAAACAGCATCAATTGTCACCGACTTAGACACCTACACTTGGAACGACAGCGCTTGGATCGAACAGCGGCGACACACAGACCCACTGACGCAGCCGGTTTCGGTTTACGAATGCCACCTCGGTTCTTGGCTGCACGCCGCTACTGACGAACCGGCCGTGCTACCAAATGGGGAAATAGAACCCCCCGTGCAGGTTTCGGAACTCAATCCCGGGGCGCGCTTTCTGACTTACCGGGAATTAGCCGATCGGCTGATACCCTACGTCAAAGATTTGGGATTCACTCACATCGAAATGCTGCCCATAGCAGAACATCCTTTTGACGGTTCTTGGGGCTATCAAGTAACTGGCTATTTCGCCCCAACTTCCCGCTACGGCAAACCTGAAGATTTCATGTATTTTGTTGACCAGTGCCACGCTAACGGCATTGGCGTACTGGTGGACTGGGTACCGGGACATTTCCCGAAAGACGGCCACGGTTTGGCTTTCTTTGACGGAACTCACTTGTACGAACACGCAGATCCCCGCAAGGGCGAACACAAAGAGTGGGGAACCCTAGTATTTAACTACGGCCGCAACGAAGTGCGGAATTTTCTAGTATCAAACGCTCTGTTCTGGTTTGACAAGTACCACATCGACGGGATTCGCGTAGATGCCGTAGCCTCGATGCTTTATTTGGATTACTGCCGCGAACCGGGAGAATGGCTGACCAACCAGTACGGAGGCAGGGAAAATATTGAGGCGGCAGATTTTCTGCGTCAGGCGAATCACGTCATTTTTAGCTATTTTCCAGGTGCGCTGTCGATCGCCGAAGAATCTACCTCTTGGCCGATGGTATCTTGGCCGACCTATGTAGGGGGTTTGGGTTTCAACCTGAAGTGGAACATGGGTTGGATGCACGATATGCTCGACTATTACCACATGGACCCGTGGTTCCGCCAGTTCCACCAGAACAACATAACTTTCAGTATGTGGTACAACCACAGCGAGAATTTCATGCTGGCTTTGTCCCACGATGAAGTAGTGCACGGCAAAGCCCACATCATCGGGAAAATGCCCGGGGACGAATGGCAAAAGTTTGCAAACGTGCGGTGTTTGTTTACTTTTATGTTTACTCATCCCGGAAAGAAAACGATCTTTATGGGGATGGAGTTCGGCCAGTGGCACGAGTGGAACGTTTGGGGGGATTTGCAGTGGCAGTTGCTGCAATTTGAGCCGCATCAAAAGTTGAAGCTGTTTTTTAAGGATTTGAACAATTTGTACCGCAGCGAAAAGGCACTTTACAGTCAAGATTTTGCTGAGGATGGGTTTGAGTGGATTGATTGCAGCGACAACCGACACAGTGTCGTGGCATTTGTGCGCCGAGAGAAGGATGGCGACGAGTTTGTGGTGACGGTGTGCAATTTTACGCCGCAGCCGCACTCTCACTATCGGGTAGGAGTGCCGGAAGCGGGTTTCTATACGGAGTTGTTTAACAGCGACGCGCGGGAGTACGGCGGCAGCAATATGGGGAATTTGGGCGGTAAGTGGACTGATGAGTGGTGGTTCCACAACAGTGCTTATTCGATCGACTTGTGTTTGCCACCTTTGGGGGTATTGATTTTAAAGCTCGATCGGGCAAAAACAACAGCAAAATCTCAAGAGTTTTAAGTTGTGAGTCGCGAGAGTTTTGAGTTAAGAAGAATCAAAACTTGATTGAACCTAAAAATGTGAGGGTATTCAGAAACCCGGTTTCTCCAAGAAATCGGGTTTTTTTGTTTTGTTGTAGCGGCGAATATCTTGACGGGGTGACCTCAAGGGGTGACAAGGGGGCTGAAAATCAGCTAGAATAAGGGTTTGAGCCAACCATAACCCAAAAAAATTGGGGGT
>JAUBST010000010.1:121776-185983 GCA_036702215.1 Microcoleus sp. F6_B6 | reverse complement strand
CTGATTTTTCCCTCATCTGACTACATTACCATATTTTTTGGCTCTCACTCTCACTTTTTTTTACCTGAATCCTTACAGAAAAACTAAATGTCAAACCCTGACACGAGCAGATATTGAGCCAGAAATGGGTATTGAAGCTCGCAGTTTTGATACAACTATTGAGACTATGAACCGGATTCAGGAAGCGATTGTCTGGGGCGAGGAGTAATGTCTGATATTGCTATCCTCAAAGAGATGATTAAACAAAGTGCTACAGTGCCATTGGTAGAAGATAGCTATGGTAAAAAGGAAGTGACACTCAGAGAACCCGCTCTCGCCAACTGCTTTGTGACAATTCGTGGAATGCCCAATGACGATCAAGTTATTATCATTAAAGTAGATGATTTTACATCACCTGAAGCGATATTTTGTGGTTCAAAAGGTGAATGCAAACGTGCAGATTTTGTGATAATTGCTGATACTGGTAAGAAAAAAGTGATCCTCTGTATTGAGATGAAGGCAAAACCTACAACCAGCCCAGAATGGAAAATTATTCAGCAACTTAAAGGTGCACAGTGTTTTGTCGCCTATTGTCAGAAAATTGGCAAAGAATTTTGGTGTGCAAAGCACTTCCTTGATGCTTATGTCTATCGATTTGTCACTATCAGAAATATCAATATTCCTAAGAAACCAACACGGGAGGCAATAACTGATAACCATGACTGTCCAGAAAATATGCTGAAAATCAGTTCCCCACATTACCTTCAATTCAATTTTTTGATCGGAGGGAGATAGATAATATGCCGGCCAACATCAAAATCAGTCTTTTGGGACTTAGCTCTTAGTTTTCCAACAACCTGTAACCCGTTACACCTTTCTCCTTTCAACCTTAAAAACATCCTCAATACTTTTCCCTGCCGTTTTATCCTCCCACCCCATCGCCATCAAAAAACTCTCAGCAGACTGAGTTTCCACCACATCCACCCCCCATTCTCCCGGTTGCAACGCCTCAGCATCGCTACTCAAAGGAGGAGTCTTCTTCAATCCCGCTAAAATCAAAATATCAGGAAAAGAATCATCAGTTTTCCCCTGACTCATCCGCTTATCCACCAAACTTTGAGCACAAAATTCTCCCACTTGAGGCGGAGAAAAAGCATCAGTAGAAAATAAAACTTCTACCATCCAATGAGCATGATTTAATTGACGGCACTTAATCTCAGGATATTGACTTAAACCCTCAGCAAATACCCGAGTAAATTCTTCCCTACTTAAAGTTGGAAAAACACCCTCCGGCATATCAAAATTATGAGAAAGCAACATCCGCCCGGTTCCCGATTCAGTCATACTTTTAGTTACTTAATTTGAGAAATTGCCAACTTAATCACACCTTGAATCGCCGCTTCTGACTCCTTTTCCAATGCAGCTTGTAGCGGTTCGATCGCAGCCCGATCGCCCACTTTCATCAAAGACAAAGCCGCCGCCCTACGAGTTTCCCCATCACCACTATCCAGCAACTCAATCAGATTAGGAATTGCCGGTTTATAAGCCAGATTTCCTAAAGCCGCCGCCGCCTCACAGCGCACATCAACATCAACATCCGTCAGAGACTTAACCAAAATCTCGAATAATTCATCCTTCGGTTCTTCCTGTGCAACCTTCGCGATCGCACCCACCACCGCACCGCGCACCACAGGCGAATCAGACGCGATCGCCCGATACAAATACTCCTTCGCCCCCGCCCCAATAAAAGCCAACGCCCAAGCCGCATGACCGATCGTACTCTCTGGCAAATCAGTTGACCCTAAAATATCCAACAAAGCCTGCACAGAAGGCTCCCCAATCCTCGCCAAAGCGCCAATTGATGAACCCTTAACCACCGTATCCTCATCGTTCAACAAAGCATGAATTAAATGAGGAACCGCAGTCGGATCGGCAATCAAAGTCAGAGTTTTAGCAGCAGCGCGCCGCACAACCGGATTAACATGATTTGCCAAACCATCCAACAAAAAAGGAGTCGCCGCTTCGCCAATTTCCGCCAAAGTTTCCGCGAAACGCAGTCGAGTCATCCCCCGCGTATCTCCCAAACATTCAACCAACCGCTTCAACAGATTGGGATCGTTAGCGTCGAAAGTATCTAAATCTATTTGTTCAGTAACTTCCTGAAGAAAAGCATCTGTTTCAGCGTGAGCCAAGAGAATTGGATCGACCTCCGATCGAGCATTAGAATTGACCATCACCATCACCTAATTATTAGTAGTTAGAGCAGCCAATTGAGCGCGAAGACTATCCAGTCCAGCATCAATCTTAGCAAGTTCCGGCTCAATTTTAGCCATCGCCGCCTTCTGAGGTAATTTTGCCTTTTGTGCCGCAGTCATCGTTTCATTAACCAAACGTTCGCGATATTTCTCAAATTCAGCAATAACTTCGGCCAATTCTTCAACATTAGTCTCTGGTGAAGTAGCAACAGTTTCCTCATTATCAGATGGATTCAATTCTTCGTTTTCAGACATAGTTTTGAGAGTTCAATAATTAGTCCGCGTCTGCGAACTTTGTGTGTAGATGCGATTGCAGTCGTCGGGATATTTTTTGTTTGTGTTACCGCAATTTCACTCACCAGTATATTTTGACTGTGTGTAGCTGCGATTGCAAGAGACTGGATATTTGTGCTTTAAGGTGACAGCACACCCACCCCAGAAAATCTCAAGCGATTTTGTTCAATCATCTCTTCTAAAGCCGAGTGAGAAATACAACGACGCTCAGAACAGTATGCCATTTGTTTAACCCCATTTACCATCTGCACAGTCATCACCCGTACCCGAAAATGATCGTTAATAAACCAACAGCGTTCCTGTCCTTGATTAGTCTCATATTCCGTCTCAATAGTCAACACCCCATCATCCGCAAAATGGTAAACACCGATGACCGGAATACCTTCAACATAGCCTCGATTTCGCAGAAACTTGCCCGTTCTCGGATTAGTAGGATTAGGCACATCTAAAAGAATAGCAGCATAGTTTTGGTTCGGAACTGTATCATCTAAATTGTCCTGCCACATAAAACTGCATCCCCCACTAACTAAAGCGGGATCGACATTCTGCTCTTGACAAACATCTAAAAGTCTGCGATCGTCTATTGACAAAACTTCAACGATGACATTTGACTCTCCCGACTCATCAGCCGCAGCAGTATCAAAATTATGGACTGTTCGCTGAGTAAACCAAACGCCCTCACTCTTGCGAAAGAAATCCATCATAGTCATAGGTGGTGTTAGCAGCATTTCTGTGTCAACTTAGCGAGAGGAATCAGAGGGATTGAGACAAATCTCAATGAAAAACGGGGATTTAGGCTTTGACCTGAGTTTAGCCGAACAGGGAATCAGAGCTGATTTTGGTTAAGAAAAATAAACAAACGTCAGTCTGTAATCCTTCAAATTCTAGGATAAATGACACAGGACAATTTTGAGCAAATCGACCAATAAATTTTCAGAAAAATATAATGTCACCTCGTCAACACTCATCTTTCCTCTCCGAACCCCTTTCTGCAACAGAAATATTGGCAACCATTCAGCAAGGGAAAAGT
The DNA here is from genome assembly GCA_036702215.1 of Microcoleus sp. F6_B6. Classification (GTDB taxonomy): domain Bacteria; phylum Cyanobacteriota; class Cyanobacteriia; order Cyanobacteriales; family Microcoleaceae; genus Microcoleus. Next base: position 182,425 of record JAUBST010000010.1, on the reverse strand, counting down.
CTAGCCCAAAGCAACCTCGCGGGAATCAACCTCAGCCAGATGGATTTATTTGGTATTGATTTAAGCGGATCGAACTTGATTGGGGCAAACCTCAGTCAAACCAATCTGCAAGGGGCAAATCTCAAAGGGGTTGATTTACGAAGGGCAAATCTCAGAGATGCCAATTTGAGTGGAGCGAATTTACAAGAAAGCTATCTTTTTCGTGCAGATTTACAGGGCTGTAATTTAGTCGATGCCCAGCTACAAGAGACCAAATTAAAATTAGCTCAATATGATGCTCATACCCTTTGGCCAGAGGGTTTTAATTACAAAAATTCGGGAGCAATTGGTCCCCAAGCCAATCTCAGTGGAGCTTTTCTGAATACAGCTTACCTCAGAGGCGCAGATTTACACGGCTGTAACCTGCGAGGTGCTTATCTCAGTGGAGCCGATTTAACTGGGGCCAATTTAGAGGGAGCCGCCTTAAGTGGGGCAAGTCTTCAAAATGCCTTTCTGACTGGTGCTTATTTGCGAAATGCTATCTTAATTGGAGTCGAATTACAAGGAGCGGATTTACGAGGGGCTGACTTAACCGGGGCAAATTTAGAGCAATTAAAGAGTATTGCTGGCGCTGATTTTACCCTAGCACAAGGACTGACCCAAGAGATGAAAGCCATGCTTCGCAGTCGCGATCGCAAAGAATTAGGAACTTGGAATGCTTTTACTCGTAACAATACGGCTCAGAGTCTTGGCTCTCCGGTAGGATAAACTTACACTGATTGTTGAACTTCTGGAATGTGGCGTTCTAAATCGAACAGAAAACCGTGAATATATTCCTCAGTCCACTCCTCACCATAGAACCGCGTAAACATCCCCCTAGCCGGATCTTTGGCAGCACGATAATTAATATAACGTCGCTGTGCCTCAAGAATCTCTCCAAGTCGCTGACTATCTGTGACAGGTTGCGCTTGCTCCACCAAATCGAGATAAGCTTGAAGATAATCCTTAAAAGCCTCAAAGACCGTAGTTTGCACAGCCTCTGTTTCCTTCGGACGAGTCCAAAGAAAAGCAGGTGAAAAGAAAGGTTTTGCCTCGTCAGGAAAATCTCCTCCCCAAGGCAACTCCTTTTGATATTTGTTAAAAATCGGCAAAATTGGCTCTGAGTATTGCTTCTGATAAGCAGCATCGTGAAAAAGAGGCTGCATATCTAAAGCAATTAAATGTCCCCCCGGCAAGGTTACTAAGTCCGCCCCAAAAAAGGGCAAGTCATAATTTAACTGGGGGAAAATCACAAAATTAAGTACCTGGAGAGCATCACCACCCTCAACATGAGCTGCCCGAATTTGCCGTAATTTTGACGACTTAAAACCATGACTTGTCGTCAGCACCAACTGCTCTTTTTTCCCCTTCCCAGTTAGAGCTTCTTTCCGTTCAAAACCTGCCGGAATGGGATAGGGCGCCAAGTCAAGTCGTGCTTTTAGAAGTGGGATAGCGTAATCTAAGAAAGGCTGATAAAGAGTCATTTTTAACTTATCTTACCCCCGCTGGAACAGCTAAGGGAACAGCATCTTCAAACAAAAATTCGTACAGAAATCTATCTGACCATTCATGCCCAAAATAGCTGCCGAATAGCCCTGATGCTGGATCGCGTTCCGCACTATACTGGTCGTAATCTTTCTGTGCCTTCACAATCCGCTGCATCTCTTCTGGAGTGTTAAGCGGGGAGGCTTGCTCTAGCATTTGCCAATACAACTGGACATATTCTTGATAGGCGGGAAACAAACGAGTTACAACAGTTTCTGCATCTGTTTTAGCAAAGAGCAAGTTCTTAGAAAAATACTGGTTCGCATCGTAAAACTTCATTTCTAAGTCTTGCGTTAAATCTTTGTATTTATCCTTAATTGCGCTCATTGGCCCGATATATTTCTCTAGATAGGCTTCATCGCGGAATAAAGGTTGAAAATCCAAGACAACCAAGATTTTCTTCTGTCCAAAGGCTAAAAAATCAATTCCCAGTAAAGGCAGATCGTAATTATAGTTCGGATAAATGACACTATTGAAAATTTGTGCCGTTTCTCCAGCATCAATGTAGGTGTAACGAATCTTTCGCAGTTCGGGACATTGATAGCACCAGCTTTGAATTGTGGCGGGATTTTTGCCTCTTTCACTCACCACCGATTCCAACCCAGAGGGAATGGGACGACTCTCTAGAGCAAAACGTCCAAACAGTTCTTTTTCTAAGAATTCCTGAAACGGCTTAAACATAGATTAAAATCTAGCTCCTTCAATCTTTCCCTCAAAACAAAATCATAAGGGATTACCTTAAATCTTGTCTCGGTTTTTGACAAACAAAGTAATATTTCGTTACAAACATCTGTTGTGCGATCGGGATTCCCCAGAAAAACCTCTACCAACCATCATTCAAACGGCTCGTTTTGTAATAAATCTTAACCAATTCGCTCATAAATTTAGTCTATCCTAGTAAATTAAGTGAGTGTAATTTAATAAATATGCAACTAAGTGAAAGAGCCAAGCAATTAATTCCCCAAGCGAGAATTGTCAGTTTTGCAACTTGGAAAAATTTATATTCAGATGAAGTAATTGCCATTTTTCAAGATGCTGACAATCAAAGTCGATATCTCACAGATGAGGATTTAGAACGCATTGAAAATCTTCATCCTCATCTCTCTTTAATGCTGGAAAAAGCCAGATTATTGCGAGAGCATGCTCCTAATATTGTTGCTGATGCAAGGAAAAAGGTATTAGCGGACTTTCCAAATATCACTGAGCCTGGTAATGACCTTTATCCTCCCGAACGCGCTGAAGCCTGTTGGCGAGATTTTTGGCAGTTCCTACGGTGTATCACCTATGGAATTGCAGGCAACAATCCTCAATTTACTAGCCCAGAAGGACTCAAAAACATGGAGCTACTGTACCAAGAATTGCGGGTTCCTGTTTCCGCGATGCTTTGTGGACTCGAACAGTTGAAAAAAGTTAGCTTGCAGCATTTTAATTCTGAAGACCGGGATTTATTGAGTCTCTCTTTTGACCATTTAATCAGTGGGTTAAAAAATTTTAGTCAAGCTTAATCAACTTCCTTACTGTTTATTGTCTAAAGCAGATTTTCTAAAGCAGTAGCAACAACTCGATGATTTGAGTCTTGCCGAAGTTGACCTAAAATTTCCCTAGCCTGCGGATCGTCAAAATGCTGCAAAGCAGATGCGACGTGCTGACGCATACCTTCGTACTCCGAATTAGCCAGCATTAATAACTGAGAAAGTGCAGCCGATTCCTGAGTCGTTCCGGCTAATGTACCAAGTGCATCCACAGCCGCTTCTTGGGTGGTCATATCTTCGCCAGCTAAGCCTTCCATACAGACCTCAAAAAGTTCGTTTTCGCACTCCATATCAACCAAAACCGCCAGAATACTACGACGAACTAACCAGTGGTCATCCTGAAAAAAAGTCGAGACTAAATGAGATGCAGCACATCGACCAAAAAGTGAAAGAGAATTAGCAGCCTCTGCTCGCACATTCGGCGTATTATCAAATTTCATTATTTGGAGTAATGCCGCGAAGGATTCAGCGGTTTGTTGTGTCCCAAATGCCCTGCTAACAAAGGAACGTACTAAGAACTCCGGGTCATTTAGTTTGCCCTTGAGCAAGGGAACAGCAATCTCTGGTTGATAATCCTTGAGAGCCGCGACGGCCTTGAGTCGATACTGAAAATCAGGATTGTTCAGAGACGTTTCGATTTCGTGAAGATCCATAACCACAACAAAGTATAATTTTTCTCGATTTTAACCAAAAAGTTCCTAATTATGCAAATAACCAAAGATATTCTAATAATTAATCACCTTCCCGGTTGTTATAGCTAAGCTCTTTGATCGAATCGAGTCTGAAAACAGCCGTACTTGAACCAATATTGCCGCAGTTCATGATGAGGTGTATGCAAACTGGCTTTAGCCTGATAGAGAATCACTTGTCGGTGATTTCCCATCCAAAGTCGTTTGGTTGGTTCAACAGAAATTAAGCACCCTCCTAGACTGTTAACACATTCCTCAAATCGCTCAACTGCTGGATAGTCTAAAGTTTCAAAAACTAGCAATTGACCGCAAAAAATTAGGTGACGACTTCTGATCCAAGCCTGAATTTTTTTACAAGCTATTGGGGGTAGCATTTTTCAGATCCTCAGCTTAAAAACTGAGTGATTTATTTTTATTTTCAAGTGTTGCACAGAAGAAAAAGAGCGAATAATAAACTCGCTCTATAGAAAGCAGGAAATACCAAACTTCAATCAAGACAAACGTGAAGTCTAGGTAAATTTAGCCAACTTCAGTAATACTGAGAATTTTGCCTCCCATTTTCTGAATATTTTTAATTTGCTTAGACATTTGAGCATAGCTGACTTCATAGCTGATATTGCTCACTCTGACCTTAGCACCACCAGACTTAGCAGCAGTAATCCGAAAACGTTTACCAGTTGTGCTAGAGGCTCCACTGCTACCAACGCTAGAAAGTTTGATTTTCTGAGGCAGATTGCTCGCAACCGTAGCAATTAATTGAGCTTGATTGCTGCTATCGCTAGTAGCTGCTCCTCCCAGCAAAGAAAGCATCCGATTAAACCCGACATTCTTGATACCAGTTTGGCTGCGAATGCTCCGAGGATAAGGCACAATATTGTCGCCAAAGTTCTGGGTATACTCGTCACTATCGATATAAGAATCGATTTCGGCTTCATAGCCTTGACCGTTACAAATTTGGACGTGATTGGAAATTTCTTTCTGTTCTAAAGGAGCGCGACCAAGTAAATGCTTGCAGTTCAACTCGATGAACCGATAGGCAGAATTGGTGTTAAAAAATTGAGATTGATACAGGTCTGATTTTGCCACTTGTCTGACAAATTCGCGCACAGTAATATCACCATTGCGAAGCAAAGATTCAGCACTGCTGAGACGCTGACTTTCCATCAGGTGAGCATTTCCTAACACCTGTCGGTAAGCAGCACGAATAACGACTTGTAAATCGTCTTCCGTTGAATTGGGTCGCAGTTCTACTGGGTCATTGACGAAAGCGGCTGTTAAACTGGACATTGTTTTTTCCTAAAGTTAATTAAAGTTTGATTGAGACTGCCAAAAGGTGTGAGTGTTAGTTGAAATAGCTTGACATAGGCGAACACATCTGTTATTTTTGCATAGAAAAACTATCTGTTTTTATCGTTATCACTTTCATAATTGCGAGGGTGATAACGATAAAAATCGCGATTTTTTCATAGAGGGATAGAGAAGTAAGTTTTTACTTCTCTACCCGCTCATCACTCTATGCCTCAAGCAACTTCTGTGATGCTGACAATTTTACCGCCTGCCCGATGAATTCGCTGAATTTGCGGAGTCATATTCGCACCGGATACAAGATATTCAGTGTTACTTACTCGGCGAGGACTATCAAATTTAGACCCCTTGACTAAAATCTTGAAGGTCTTATCAGTGGCATCTTTGTAAGCGCTGATCCGACCGCCTTTTGTTGGTAAAGTAATCTTGTTACCGCTATTGCCAGCCACAGAATCTACTAAGCGAGAAGCGGTAAAAGCACTATCAACTCCTGCATAACCTTGATACAGGGAAAGGGTGCGATTGTAGCCGACTTGCTTTTGTCCGACTTGACTTTTTGCCCCTTGATAATAAGGGACTGTATTCTCGCCAAATTTTTCCTGATATTCTGGACTATCGAGATAAGAATCAATTTCTGCCTCGTAGCCTTCTTGGGTACACCGACAAATATGCTCGGAAAGTTCCTCTTGAGCTAAAGGAGCGCGTCCCAACAAATGTTTGAAGTTTAGCTCGACAAAGCGGTAAGGAGCGCAGGATTCAAAATACCGACGGCGATAAAACTCAGATTTAGCCACAGCGCGGACAAATTCTCGTACTGTTATCGAGCCATCGCACAACTTGGATTCTGCAATCGTCAGGCGTTCACTTTCCATGACATGGGGATTGCCCAATACTTGCTTGTAAACAGCGCGAATTATTGCCTGTTTATCATCGGAGCTGCTGGTAGACCAAAGTTCTACTGGCGCATCTAATACGACACTCATTGAGTTTCTCCTAAGAATAAATAACGCTTCAAAACACTGAATTAGGGATTGTGAAAGACACGCTCAGGGAGATAATTCCCCAAGGCGTTAAGGCAGAAGTTTGAGCGGTTGTTAGTTGACAGCAGTGATGCTGGAAATTACGCCGCCTTGTTTGTGAATGCGTTGATATTCTTGCGAGAGCCTATCAAATGGTACGAGATAGGCTTGATTGCTAGAGCGAAATTTAGAGACTCGATTCATCACAGTCGTTGCTGAAGAACGATATCCAGTCACAGTAATGCGATAAACTTTGCCTTCTGCTGAGGCGCCTAATCCAGCACGAGTACGTGAATTGATACCAGACTCTTGGAATGCCCAACCATCTCCAATTGCACCACCTGAAGGGGGAACTATGGGTAGGGGGGTTTGCTGAATCACGAATTTATTCAGAACAGGGGTTTTTCCAGAAAGACTGCCCTTGAGGTCGCTACTGGAAGCTCCCCGCAACAGAGCAAACATGTGAGTAAACTCAACCATATTTTGTCCTGGCTGGGTTTTGTAGCCTCGGTAATAGGGAACGATATTTTCCCCGTAGGCATTTTGGTATTCATCGCTGTCGAGGTAAGAATCAATTTCTGCCTCGAAACCTTCAGTATCTAGAATGGTGCTATGTTCTCTCATTTCTTCTAAGCCATCAGGAGCCCGACCTAAAAGATGTTTGAAATTGAGTTCAATAAACCGATAGCGAGGACAAGTATCGAAAAAGCGAGAGCGGTAAGCGTCTGATTTTGCCAGAGCGCGGACAAATTCGCGCACGCTGAGTTCGCCACTTTTGAATTGGGATTCAGGAATCGTCGCCCGTTCACTTTCCATGACGTAAGCATTACCCAAAACTTGCCGATAAACGGCAGTAATAATGGTTTCTACTTCTTCTTGTGAACGTCCTGGAATTAGTTCTAAACGGGGTGTTTCTTCAAATAAACTGACTCCAAGTCGAGATGCAGGTCCAAAAACCATTGAAAAAATCTCCACAATTGTATTACATGAGAAACTACCATATTTAGACGTTATATTAAAAAACTTTACATAACTTAACATAAAATCTGCTCTGGGAGCTAATTCGTACTACACAAAGAGGTTGATATTTTGGCTGTGACTCTCTTTTTGCAATATTTGTCCTGTAATACGTCGTGAATTATTGTAATATACAGCGAATGTGACTTGAAATTATTAAGCCGATAAGTTATAATAGTTGGTGCAACTCAGTGGCAAAACTTTGACGCTTTTCAAACTGTAGAGATCCAAAAGCCGACCCCCAAACCTGTTGATGGGTATTCACGTCGAGACCCCGATCGAGACTACTCCAAGTTGTTTCTGTAATTTCGACATCACTGACTAAGTAGGTGGAACAACCTCTTTTTTCAATGAGACAAAGGTTTCCTGGCTCCACACCGCCTCGAAACATTTCGCCGTCTCGTTTAAAAATCATGGAACAGTGATAGCGTCGTTGCAAACTATCTGGTTTAATAGTTTTGAGAATGCTTAATTCTCGTGCGGCTCCGGCATACTGTATGGGGTCTTGGAGGCTATAATTTTCAATATAAATCCGATCTCCCTGGTCTACTAACCGATGAACTCCCTGACGGTAGGGAGTCCACAGATCGTGATCGTAAACCTGTTCCGAGTAAAAGCCAATGGCATTGAAAAATTCAAAGGGTAAGGGACGAAAAAATATCCGAATATGGGCAAATTGTTGTGGGTTATCAAAGGATTGTTGATAGTTACTAAAATCCCCAGCCATCCACTGAGCCAAAGTGATTAAATCATTGCTTTTAACGTAATTCATAAGCTAATAAGAAGGTAGAAGAAAGTTTATTAACAGCCATTAGTAATTCACTAATCTCCTGACAGCGAACGAATCTCTGAGGAAAATGATGCGGTTACTACCCCACTGCCTCCACTGGTTTTAATTAGGGAAACACGAAAGCGTAAATTAGGATTAGCAAACCAGATTTTTTCTTCTGCTGCGGCGTGTTCGTAGCTAGTCAACAGCACAAAAGTTCCATCCTCTGTGATGTGATAGTCACCTGCTGCGGCAATAGTTTCAGCATAACCTTGATCTCGTAACAACTTACCCCGATTAGGTACATTGGGATCTGGGATTGGTACCAGAATACAACTCCCCTTGACCTCAGAATTCTCATCCCAATCTGACTCACCCTCCCAGCTCATTTGAAAAGGCATTACTGCTTGGGATGGGTCAACATTATACAATTGACAGAGTTCCATTACTGCCCGATCGCCCGGTGAGATAGCAACGATATCAATGACTGACTGCACAGCCTCAAAGTGTCTGAAAGTCAAATGATGGGCGCTGCGCTGGGATCGCCACCGTCCTAGAGAATTTTCAACAAACTGCTTAATATGGTTCATGGAAAACATTGTACAGGGGCAAGAGCCAAAATATTCTTGTCTTCAAAACTTCACTTTTTGCGTCCCTGTCCACGAAAAAAAAGTGCTTTTAGCCACAAAAGTAACAAATTGTTACTTTGTTTCTCAGGAATGAGACAGAGGCAACACCCCAGAGATATATTCAAAACCATTAAAGTTAGTCACCAAGTTGACCAACTCAAATCGGAAAAAATTTTTCTAAGTTAAGGAGAACTCAATGCTTGACGCTTTTTCAAGAGCTGTAGTTGCAGCCGATGCCAGCACCTCCACCGTCGGTGATATTGGTGCCCTCAGAGCTTTCGTTGCCAACGGCAACCGACGCTTGGATGCTGTAAACGCGATCGCCAGCAACGCTAGCTGCATGGTTTCTGATGCTGTTGCCGGTATGATCTGCGAAAACCAAGGCTTGATTCAAGCTGGTGGTAACTGCTATCCCAACCGCCGCATGGCTGCTTGCTTGCGCGATGCAGAAATCATTTTGCGCTATGTAACCTACGCCTTGTTGGCTGGTGATGCTTCAGTTCTTGATGACCGTTGCTTGAATGGTTTGAAAGAAACCTACGCAGCTTTGGGCGTTCCCACCACCTCCACCGTGCGTGCCGTTCAAATCATGAAGGCTCAAGCCGCCGCTCACATCCAAGACAATCCCAGCGAAAAATTTGCTGGTGCTAAGCTCCGCAAAATGGGCAGTCCTGTAGTAGAAGATCGTTGTGCTAGCCTCGTTGCTGAAGCTTCCAGCTACTTCGATCGCATCATTTCTGCACTGAGCTAGTCCGTTGCTAATCGCAATTGGCTCAGCAAAATTGAAACTACGCTCACTGTCATCAAAATCACTTTAGGAGTTTTAGGAAATGAAATCAGTTCTCACCACAGCTATTGCCTCTGCTGATGCAGCAGGCCGCTTCCCTAGCACCTCAGATTTAGAATCCGTTCAAGGTTCTATCCAACGCTCTGCTGCTCGTTTAGAAGCTGCAGAAAAACTAGGCAGCAACCTCGACGCAGTTGCTAAAGAAGCTTATGATGCTTGCATCAAAAAGTATCCTTACTTGAACGAATCCGGTCAAGCTAACTCCACCGATACTTTCAAAGCAAAATGCCATCGTGACATCAAGCACTACCTGCGCTTAGTCCAATACTGCTTAGTTGTTGGCGGCACAGGCCCTCTGGACGAATGGGGTATTGCCGGTCAACGCGAAGTTTATCGCGCTTTGGGCTTGCCTACTGCTCCTTACGTTGAAGCATTGAGCTTTGCTCGTAACCGCGGTTGCGCTCCTCGCGATATGTCCGCTCAAGCTTTGACTGAGTACAATGCTCTCCTCGACTACGCGATCAACTCCCTGTCCTAATTAACTGGCAGGTTTGTAATGTCGTGACTGGGTAGTTTCTACCCTACAAGTCTAGGAACTCTTGGCTCGTTGCTTTACCGATTTTGGTGAGGTAAGGGTAAAGAATTCCTAGGCTTGTTATTGTGTTTTAATAGGCATATTATATTATAGTTATTGCCGACTGCTAATTTTATGGATAAACGCTTTTTTAGTTTTTTTAATTTAACGGAAGACCAGGCGATCGCCCTTTTAGATACGCCCCAAGCCCAAATCGGCGAAGAGGATTCCCGCTACATAGCTGCTTCCCACTTGATCAATTTCTCAACAGATCGATCGATCGCAGCATTGATGCGAGCTGTACAACAAACAGATCCGGCGCTGGAAAACCGGATTGTGCGCCGCAAATCGGTGGAAACCTTGGGAAGGCTGCAAGCTGTGCAAGCATTGCCGGTGATTCGCACCTGTCTGGCGGATGATGACTGCTACACGGTGGAAAATGCCGTTTGGGCGATCGGCGAAATTGGCACTCAAGATCCGGATATTTTAGCAGAAGTTGCTCAATTGCTGGACAAACCGGGACAAACCTACCGGGTAATTATCCACACCCTGACTAAATTAGATTATCAGCCAGCCGTAGCCAGAATTCGCAGATTTGTCGATGATATTGACCCGCCGACTGCTAGTGCTGCGATCGCCGCAATTTGTCGCTTAACCAGAGACTTTTCTCAAATGGGAAAGGTTGTCGCGATGTTGCAACACAAAAATGTCCTTGGGCGCAGATTATCTATTCAGGATTTGATAGATGCGCGTTACTACGATGCAATTCCAAATATTGCCCGATGTCCGGTATCTTTAGTCTTTCGGCTCAGAGGAATTAGGATGTTAGCAGAAGCAGGAATTGCTGACAAAGCCCTTACCTTTGCCCGCATTCAACCGCATTTGGAACAAACCTTGAGAGACTATCCAGGGGATTTAGATTTAGTACATAGTTATGAAAAATTACCCGACTTACCGTTTTTGATTCGCCAATTATACGAAACAGATTTTGGACGTTGCTATTTAGCAGCTAAAACAATACTTGAAAATTACTCAGAGGATGCACCAACCGCCCTGTTTGCTACCTTTGCAGAAGAAGCAAATAATGACTATGGAGCGCATTTTCATGTGGTAAAATTGTTTGGTTGGTTAAAACATTCTCCAGCCTACAATTTGTTATTGGAAGCTTTGCATCACCCCCAACCCCAGTTTCAGAAATCTCGTGCAGCGGCGGCGATCGCCCTGGGAGAACTGGGAGAAAAACGTGCTGTTCCAGAATTGAAATCCTGTCTGGAAACTAAAATCTGGGATTTGAAGTATGCTGCATTAATGGCACTAGAAAAACTTGGTGATGTCAGCGGTTATGAAATTGCTGCGGCAGATCGAGATTGGTTGGTTAGAGCTAAAGTAGATGCTCATACTTGTGTAACATCCGAACTATCTTAATAGGGAATAGGGCATAGGGAATAGGGCATAGGGCATACCTCACCACGCTTGAGAACCGCCATACAACTGTCAACTATCAACTGTCAACTGTCAACTGTCAACTGCTATAAAACCCCAAAAACCATGACAACAGATGCTTTGTTTGAACAGCTAAAACACCCGAATCCTCATCTGCGCGAGCGGGCAATGTTTGAAATTGCCGATTCCCGCGATGAAAATACAATTTCTCGACTGGTGGGCATTTTAGATGAAGAAGATGTCACCTATCGTCGGGCGGCCGTAAAAGCTTTGGGCGTGATTGGTGAAGATGCCGTGCCATCGGTGGTGGACGCATTGTTAAACAGTGATAATGTGACTGTGCGAGGGAGTGCGGCGAAGGTATTGGCACAAATTGCGGTTAATTATCCAGAGTTGCCGTTTCCTGAAGCGGGCTTGCAGGGATTAAAAAAGGCGATCGAAGATCCGAATCCTGTGGTTAATATTGCTTCTGTGATGGCCTTGGGGCAGATGGGTTCGTCTGCTTTTGAGATTTTGGTGGAGTCGCTGAAAACAACGGATAATGTGGCGGTACAGGTGGCGATCGTGAATGCTCTTGCTTCTGTGGGCGATCGACGTTGTGTAGAAGTTCTGACCACATTTGCGAATGATGAAGCGGTGGATTCTTATGTGCGGGAATCAGCGACAAGTTCTTTATCGCGGTTGGATTTGGTGATGAATTATAAGCGTGCAGATAGTTAGATTTAGTGACATTTTTAGCACCACTCTCGATCGCACACAGCACTTGCAGCCGACTAAGCTATGATAAAACTTTGGGCTTTGCTGATTCACTGTATGAATCACCTTTTCCCTTGAAGTTACAAAACTCACCCTCAAGCGGGGTTATAGCTATTGGGAAATCTTGAATTCATACCTCTATTGAGCAACGCCAGCTTTCAGAGTTAACAGGAGTTCATGTGGGAATGCAAATTGAACCCTACGACCCTCGCCACCTTGATGCTGTTATTCGTCTTTCGCTTCGCGCCTGGACTCCGGTCTTTGATTCGATTCAGAAGGCGATGAACGCTGATGTGTACCAGGCATTCTATCCCAATCACTGGCGTGTGAGCCAGCAAAAAGCTGTGGAGGATGTCTGTGCTGCGGAAGATACGAATGTATGGGTTGCGATCGATGCAGGTTCTACTGTGGGCTTTGTAGCCGTGAAACTACACTCAGACGACAGCATGGGTGAAATCTACATGGTTGCTGTCGATCCAGACTTTCAAGGTCGCGGCATTGGTAGTGCTTTGATAGAATTCGCTCTCGCTTGGATGAAAGATGCGGGGATGTCTATTGCTATGGTTGAGACTGGGGGCGATCCCGGCCATGCTTCAGCCCGTTACACCTATGAAAAGGTGGGCTTCGAGCTATTTCCAGTCGCCAGATACTTCAAGAAGCTCTAAGTACAGATTTTAAGTCTCAAGGTTTACTTTTTTCTATAGCTAGTTAATTGCGATCGCCCGATCGAGTCATGTTTGGTTTCACGCTATCTACTGATTTAGAAGTAAGGACGTGACAGGCTCAACCCAACCTGCTGCGGGGGGCGATCGTACTCGTTCCTGCTCTGCGAAGGCTCGGCCTCAAGCAAGCGGTAAAGCTGCATCGGAGCGGTAGATTGCGACATTAGGTTAATGCTGGATAAGACCGATATAGAGGATATTATCAGCAAAAGTGACAAATAATACCCCTGATTTCCAGGATTAACTATCAGAAACGATGGATAACACCCAAGAACCCGGACTTAACCTGCTTTCGTTTCTGTTTAATTCCTTAAAACTAGGATGTTGTCTAACAGATATGATGGATAATCCACCCCCCGGTAAAGGTATTATCCAGCAGATCTGCGGTTGAATACATAGCTATATTTTTTTGGCATCAAATGTGCCAACAGTAACAATTGGAGAAAACAGATGTGGGATGAAAGATACAGTGCCCAAGAGTACGCATATGGCACAAACCCGAACAAGTTTTTGGAAGCAAACGTCAGCAGTATTCCAAAAGGTAAAGTTCTGAGCTTGGCCGAAGGAGAAGGGCGGAATGCCGTTTTCCTTGCGAAACAGGGTTATTCTGTAACCGCTGTAGATGCCTCTTTAGTTGGTTTGAATAAGGCCAGAAAGTTGGCCGAAGATAATGGGGTAATTGTTGAGTTTATTCATACTGATTTAGCAGAGTATGATTTAGGCGAAAATAAATGGGACGGAATTGTATCTATATTTTGTCCATTGCCCTCTTCAATAAGAAAACAACTTCATAAAAAAGTTGAAGCAGCGTTAAAGGGAAACGGTGTTTTTCTGCTTGAGGCTTATATACCAGATCAGTTGAAGTATGGTACTGGCGGCGGAAATTCAGTAGATGTGATGCAATCTAAAGAATCTTTAAGCCTTGAGTTGGCTGGCCTAAAGTTTAAGCATCTAATTGAGCTTGAGCGTGATGTAGTAGAAGGTATTTATCACACTGGCATTGGCGCAGTAGTTCAGGCGATCGCATCAAAAGAAATATAACTTTCTGGTGCAGCGGATTGCCTGAAGCTGCTTAGGTGAGATACAGAGATCCCAACAACCGCTGACCAGAACCGTTAGCTATCTTTGCACAAAGGTGTTGCACTCTCTCCGTACAGCCAAGAGTCTGCTTCTGGTGCCATCCCAAAAACAACTATTGGCACCGTTAAACCATTATCAATGCCTAGCTGCTTTGCTAGCCATTGATAATACTTAGTGAGCTGTTCTTTCGCGTTCCCTTACACCTCAACCAGCAGTGCAATCGCCCGATCGAGTCATGTTTGGTTTCACGCTATCTACTGATTTAGAAGTAAGGACGTGACAGGCTCAACTCAACCTACAGCGAGGGGCGATCGAACTCGTTCCAACACTCCGCCTTTGCATATTCCGCGAAGGCTCCGCCTCCAACAAGCGGCAAAGCCTCATCGGAGCGGTGGTTACGACCTTAGGTTAATGCTGGATAAGACCAATTTAGGGGGTGCTATCCAGCACATCTGATGTTGAATAGATAGTTAAACAGCAATCCCTGTTGGGTATTTTATGAGTTGTAGTCAGTAGCAAGCTTGTTATCCCTTATGTATGTAGGTTGATAGTAGCTTTAGGAGATTAGATCATGGCGAAATCGAAATGGGTCGATGACATTGTTAGCGCACTTGCTAATCTTGGTGGTGTAGCTTCACTAGCTGATATTTACCAGGAAGTCAGACAAGTACGCCCATCTCCACATCCTGAAAGTTTAACTGCAATTGTTAGAGGAACTATTGAAGACCACTCCTCCGATTCAGCTAGGTATAAGGGGAAAGATTTATTTTTTTCTGTAAAAGGGCTTGGCAGTGGAGTTTGGGGACTACACTCATTTGTTACAAAAACTCCAAAGGCAGTTGATATAGACGAGGCGAGTGATGATGAAAATGATGGAGCCAGCCATCAAAATAATGAGTTGAGTGGTAATCAATCTCCTGAGCGAAAACGGCAAGAAATTTACCGCATTCTTCGAGATACGCAACTTGCTTGTAAAATAAAGCTTTTAAACCATCATCGCTGTCAATTATGTGCTACTTTAATTCTTCTGGCGGACGGCAAAAATTACTCAGAAGCGCACCATATTAAACCATTAGGCTATCCACATCATGGTCCTGATATAGCAAGTAATATTATTGTCCTGTGTCCTAACCATCACGTAATGCTTGATTATGGGGTCATAAAGCTTGATAGCCGTGAGATTCAGATGAATACTGGTCACGCAATCAGGGAAGAGTTTATTGAATACCACAATGAGAAGATATTTGGCACAAGCTACTAACTCTATGCTTGAAAGCTTTGGTAGAAAAGCTGTCTAACAATTCTGGTGCAGGGATTGGCCTAAGCCGCTTGAGTGGGATGCAAATGCCTTGGCAACTGCTGACCCGAACCGTTATGCCGCGAGTCTTCTGTGAAAAAAGATTTGGAGGATAGCGGTTAGTATTAATGAAAAATTTGTTCCACAGTCTACTTCATTGAGCTATGCCACAGAACCTCTCAGCTTCAGATGAGAGTTCAAAGGCTGCAATCACTGTTCCGCGATCGCCCAATCGTTCTCCGCTTCTCGATCGTCGCCCTTATCGTTTCAGTCTTGCTGTTCATCTCTAAGGCAAGCTTGTTTCAGACTTCTGCGATCGCACAAATCCCGACACAATTCCCGCCATCGCATCCCTGGAAATACCAATAACAACTACTCATCAGGTTTGGCTTTGCAAAGCCAATTTTTGAGAGTCCTGTCGAATAGGAATCTGAATGATGAACTCTGCCCCCTCACCGGGATGAGAAACACACTTCAACTGTCCCCGGTGTTTTTCTACCACAATCTGGTAGCTGATTGACAGCCCCAGACCCGTGCCCTTCCCTACCGGTTTCGTCGTGAAGAACGGGTCGAACAGCCGCCGGTTCACTTCCTCCGTCATACCGGGGCCATTGTCGCCAATGCGAATCACAACAAATTGGGGACCTTTCGGGGTCGGGGCGAGGTTCTCGGAATCCACCTCAGCCGAAGAAACTGTAGGGCTTTCGGCAAGGGGGGGATGGGAAATAGGGGGTTTTTCTTCTTCCGCATAGCCCACTGAGGTGCGAATTGCGATCGTGCGCGCCCCCCTTTGGTCGTGGAGAGTGTCAATCGCATTCGCCAGTAAATTTACAAACACCTGGTTAAGTTGGCCGGCATAGCACTCCACCAGCGGCAGCGGGCCGTACTCTTTAATGATTTGAATAGCAGGCTGGTCTAATTTGGCTTGCAGTCGGTGCTGCAAAATCAGTAGAGTGTTATCGATGCCCTCATGGATATCGACCTCTTTCATTTCCGCTTCATCCAGTCGCGAGAAGTTTCGCAGGGAGAGGACTATTTCGCGAATTCGGTCTGCCCCCACCTTCATCGAATCCAGCACTTTGGGTAAGTCTTCCATCAAGAACTCTAATTCGATCGCCTCAATATCCTCAACAATCGCTGCTGTGGGATGGGGGTATTGTTCTTGATAGAGTTTCACCAGTCCTAGTATGTCTTCAGTGTAAGTTTTGACGTGACTCAGGTTGCCATATATGAAGTTAATCGGGTTATTGATTTCGTGGGCCACCCCGGCCACCATCTGTCCCAGGGAGGACATTTTCTCAGTCTGAATTAGCTGGGTCTGGGTGCGCTTGAGTTCTTGGAAAGAAAGCTCTAGTTGTTCGGCTTGTTTTTTTGATTGCGCTTCTGATAGTCGCAGAGCTTGCTCTATCTGCACGCGATCGCGAATTTCCTGGCTCAGTAGCAGATTTTTTTCCTTTAATTCCTGCGTCCTCTCTTCCACTTTATGTTCTAAAGTCCGGCTGTAATCTTCTAATTGCTCATTGGCTCGTTTCAGGTTGTCAGTCGCCTCAGACAAAGTGGCATAGAGTCGGGCATTTTCCAGGGAAATCGCCGCTTGAGAACAGAGCACGGTTAAAACTTCCAGGCGATCGGGAGTAAACGCACTCCTTGTCAAATTATTTTCCAAGTAAAGCAGACCAATGAGCTTTCCTTTATGGACGACCGGCATACATAAAACTGACTTGGGTTGGGCCTTAACAATATAGCTATCCCCGGTAAAAATTCCTTCCTGACTCGCATCATTTAAGACCACAATTTTCTGAGTTCTAGCCACATAATTGAGAAGAGAAAACGGCAAGTTGTGACTTGTTTCTATTGGTGTGGCTTGCAGCACGACTACATCATTATTATCTATGCTTGCCGTCCCTTCTACCACCATTTGACCATTTTTTTCTAAAATTAAGTAGCTTTTTTCAGCGCCAGCATTCTCGATCGCAATTTTCAATAA
This sequence comes from Microcoleus sp. F6_B6, assembly GCA_036702215.1. GTDB lineage: Bacteria > Cyanobacteriota > Cyanobacteriia > Cyanobacteriales > Microcoleaceae > Microcoleus. The sequence continues at coordinate 165,256 of JAUBST010000010.1, read as the reverse complement.
CTTAGAAAGCAGGCGTTCCAGAACAATTTCCCCAGAAATAGCTTGAGAAGATTTCATAACAGAGGCGAAATCCAATGCTGCAAAACTCCCCGTAGTCGTCGAGCTGGTCGTCCGCGATACGTCGAAGCTGGGGGCTTCTCTAGTCAGTATTCGCGAGAGTAATTCAGGATATTCTTCTGATAAATCTTTTACTTTTGCTTTCGCTCCCCAGCGAATGTAGCCATAGTAAGCATCCGTCAAATAAATCTCCGCTATCTTCTCCCGACCGCGAGAGAAATAAAACTCGGCAGCCAGTTCATTAGCTAGGGCTTCTTCCTGAATGTATCCCTGTTCTCTGGCTCCTTGAATGCTGGCGTCATAATACTCCATCGCTTTGCCAACTTTGCCCAATATCCGTGCTTTCTCTGCCTCCACTAACTCGTACTTGTGTTGATAATTTGCCGGAGCATGAACGGCCCATTGCTGCATTTGTTTTTGATTTTTTGCCACTTGCTTCAAGGATTTTTCTTGTTCGCTGCGAGAAACTTCAGGATATAAAGCAAGGAGAGCCAGAGAATAGTAGAAATTGTGTTCCCCACCAGTCATCAGCGCCGGTGAACCTTCTTTATATTTTTCTGCTTCGCTGGCGCTTTTCACTGACTGAGCGTAATCTTTCAACAAGTAAAATCGAATCAATTTTGTCAGGTGAGCAACAAAAATAAACATATGTTTATTGTCAGCAATTGACTGTTGCAGGAGTTCATCTTCATTCAAAACTTCGCCCTTAATCGTATATCTTTCTTCAGGGGCTGCGAGTAATTGCAATACCATTAATCTCCATATTTTTAAATAATTAATATGCGAATCTTGTTGAAGTTTCAGCAGTAAATCAAGATACTGCGCCTGCTTCTGATCCACAAACTCCAGCGGTTGACCTGTAAAAAAGATATGATCGCAATAGTAAATACAATTATAACCAACATCGTCTAAATCTCCAGTTTCTAGACCACTTTTAATGCCTTCAATTAATGGTGCTAAGGTTTCTTTTCCATGCTCTTTCCAGTGTCTAATGTGACCATTAAAAACTACATAAACGTAAGATTTCAGTTCTTTAGCATCAAATCGATCCAACAAATTTAAACCTAGTTTTCCAAAGCGATACCCCGCCTCAATTTCACCCAGAGGCCCGCACAAAAGCAAGCCATAAACCGCATACCCGGCAGTAGCCTGTGGTGAATTACCATATTGGATACACAGATGAATCATTGTAAATGGAACTTGTGGAAATAAGGCAGGAGCCACATGAAAAGCAAGAGGGGCTGATTTCAATAATATCCCCATCGCTACCCGCTTATTGATATCGGTCATTTCTGGCAGATTAGCTAACGCCTCAGTATTCATGTCTTGTGGAGGTTCCGAACAAAGGGAGACACCCAGCATACCCAGAACTTGCAGCGCAATATCGAACGCGACTTGCATCTGGTTTTGCTGGGTATAAAACTGCATTTGAATTTCATAAATTTTGACTTGTTCAAGCAGAGTTTTCGCGTGGTTAAGAGCTTCCTCAGACAGCTTTTTTGCACGCTCAAAGTTGATGTTTAAAAATTCCACTGCCGCCGCTTCGGCATACAGAGGAAACGTCAGCTCATACTGAGTTTCCCAGCTATCTTCTCTGAGGAGTTCTAGCCCCACCCGTAGTTGTCGGGCCGCAGTTTCATAAGCTGTTGCGGCCTTAGCTTTTTTGCCTGCTATCAAATTTAATCTGGCTAGACGCTCTTTTTCTCTCTGATCCGTGATGCAGCCAGCCCCAACATTTAACTGATTGACAATCTCAAAGATATTTTCTTCAATCTCCTCTGCTGGAGTATGCTCCAATATCAGTTCACCAATTTTTAAGTGGGTCTGTTTTTTCTGAGATTCGGGAATAAGAGAATACGCCGCTTGCTGCACCCGGTCATGGAGAAATTTGTAAGCGATAGGCGCGTGATGGCTGTAAGGCAAAGGGCCCGGTAAGGATGATAGCAGAGGAGAATCGGGAACTATTCTCTCCTTTACTTCCCTGCTCATTTCATCAGAGGTAAAAACGAGAGGGATTTTGTAGGCTTCGCTCAGGGGCAAAACCAAGCCAGCCTGAAGTGCTTCCCACAAATGGGCCGCCGTTTCCGACTGAGATTTTTCATTGACAATAGCCAGAACGTCTAAATTAAATTTGTCTCCAATACAGGCGGCTAATTTTAAGACATTCTGCGTCTCCTCCGGGAGTTTTTGAATATTTCTGGCAATCAGTTCGACGACATTATAATCAGTGATGCCTACTGCTTGAATTTGGTTCAATGACCAATGCCAGCACCCAGCACTGAAATCAAAGGTCAATAGCTTTTCTTGATGCAGAGTAGCGAACATCTGAGTCAAGAAGAAAGGATTGCCCTGGGTTTTATTGAAAAGTAGCTCGGACAATTCAGAAACCCGGTTTCTCGGAACAGAAGACTCATTCAGGGTATCCGCTACCAGCAAGCTGACGTTGCCAATATCCAAAGGACGGAGGGTGATATTATTTATAACCGCCCCATTTTTTTGAATCTCATCCAACGTCAGCATCAACGGATGCGTCGGACTAACTTCGTTATCTCGATAGGCTCCCATCAGCAGTAAATATTGGCTGTCCGGGTCACAAATCAGCAGATGAATCAACTTGAGCGATGCCGAATCTGCCCACTGTAAGTCATCCAAAAAGACGACGAGCGGGTGTGAGGGTTTAGTAAATACATGAATGAATTCTTTAAACACGCGATTAAAGCGATTCTGGGATTCAGATGGCCCTAATTGCGGAACAGCTCTTTGAGGGCCGACAATCAGTTCGACTTCGGGAATGACATCTACTATGACTTGGCCATTTGAGCCTAAAGCTTCTAAAAGTTGCTCTTTCCAAATCGCTAGTTTTTCCGAACTTTCTGTTAACAGATGCCGCATCAAGCCTTGCAAGGCTTGAATCAAAGAAGCATAAGGAATATTTCGCTTTAATTGGTCAAATTTACCGGATATAAAATACCCGCGCTGCCTGACAATCGGTTTTTGAACTTCATTTACTAAGCAAGATTTGCCAATCCCTGAGTAACCGCTCACTAGCATCATTTCGCTGGTTCCCCCGGAGACTCGCTCAAAGGCTGCCATCAAAGTGGCTACTTCTTGCTCGCGACCATAGAGTTTTTGCGGGATAAGAAATTGTCCAAATTTATCCCTCTTACCGATTGAGAAGTTGCCAATTTTCTCATGGGTTTGCAGTTGATGACGGCACATTTCTAGGTCAGCTTTTAGCCCCAGGGCGCTTTGGTATCTGTCTTCAGCAGTTTTGGCTAATAATTTCATTACGATGTCAGAAATCGCTTTGGGAATCTCACCGATTTGCTCGTGGGGTGGCACTGGTCTTTTAGCGATATGGCAGTGAATTAATTCCAGGGGGTCGCTGGCTTGATGCGGCAGCTTTCCAGTCAGAATTTCATAAAAGGTGACACCTAATGAGTAAAAGTCGCTGCGGTAGTCAATTGAGCGATTCATCCGCCCGGTTTGCTCTGGAGACATATAGGCGAGGGTGCCTTCTAGCAAGTTGGGATTGCTGAGGCTCTGGTTTTCTCGCTCTAGGTACGTGGCAATACTAAAATCGATTAGTTTTATTCGATCTGTTTTGGAGTTGATAATAATATTCTGCGGTTTAATATCTTTATGAATAATCTTATTTTCCTGCAGTTGAGCTAGGGTTTCTACTAGATGAATTGCTATACTCAGAAAAGCGCTGATTTCAAGGTGTTTTGCTGTGATTAGGTTTTTCAGGGAGTCCCCCCCAAAATCTTCTAATATCAGCGCTAGACCGTTATTATGCTTTTCCAAAGAATAAGCTTTGATAATCCCGGCTATGTCGAGAGTTTTGAGAATTTTATATTCATGCCTCAATCGTGCGATTTCTTCTATTGTGGGATACTCGGCTTTGAGAGTTTTTACTATAACCGGAGTTTGGTCGGACTCCCTAACCCCGCGATAAATAACTGTATTGACACCTTGATGAAGGGGCAAGGATAAGAGTTTGTAACCGGGCAGCGTGGTTTTCATATTCGTTTTTTCGATGAGTCCGATTATTCTGGTGTGGAATTGATGGATGGGAACTTGAGACAGCGATATTCGATCGCCTGTGGGTAAAAATTAAACGAGCCGAGCATTAGCTTGTTAGCAAGTAGCAATATTTTCTCCGCTCATTCAATCCTAATGTGCATCACGGTCTGATGTTTAACTATCATATCTCTGCTGGAATCGGACAAACCAGAATTGGCGCTTTCCTAGGGGCGTCCAGATAAATTATGCGATCGCCCTACCTAAAGTATCTGTTTAAAGTTCTCTGGACTTACTCCGGACAGAGGCTTAAAGTTTTGAGAACTCAGGTTTTTTATTACATCCGAGTAGCTCATTATGTGTCTGTGCCTGAATTATTCCAGCCCAGGATTATACATCCTACTACAACATATTTGCAGCACTTCAACCGGGGGCGATCGTTGTTCTTACCAGGGTACAAGTTGCGAGATCCTTGCCTAATTTTTTAAGAGGTCTATTGTAAGAGTTTGCTAACCATGACTGAGTTACTTGAGCGCGCGATCGTCGCTAAGTTGAAAACCTGGCCTGTAAGCGATCGAGATGCGTTAGCGAAGCCAGCCAATACGGGGGCTACCCCAACGAAGAGGATCGCCTCAATGATTGTGGAAGAACTTAGAGAATGTTGGCAATATCGTCATCATGGAGCTAGAAACAGCGGACTATAAAGTTGATGAAACTGGTTTACACGCTGCTGATTACCTGAGTGCGAAACATCCAAATGCTAGACTCTAGCGTATCCGTATTGGATATAAACTTGCTGCATCTCTAGGTAGTGTCATTGAGTCTCACTCTAAGTGATTTCACGTATGGTAGGTGATAGATATGCTAAACTTAAGTTTATTGGATTTTGATTGAAAGTCAAGCTGTTTGAGTTGGAATTTATGAGAATGTTTACTGCGGTGTTTCCCAAAAGCCCTGACACTGATTTATATGTAGTCTATGTTCCCGGTTTCTAAGAGAGCGCATTCTCAAGGAGAAACTTTAGACGGCCTACAAGCGAACTTACGTGAAGCGAGCGAAATGCTGTTGGAAGATGAGAATGCCGCATTAAATCGACTTTCTATTCAGTAGGAGCTTCAATTAAGTACGATCGCTCTTTTAGTCTTTACCCTTAATTATTCTAGTTCCGATACTTGCTACCATAAAATCGAATACTAACCGGACTGCAACTCATACTAAAAACTATCAAAGGTATTTGCATCACTTGCCAAACAATCCTATGATGGTTCATCATGATCTTGATGATTGTTTCGTTCTTATAACTCAGTTAATATGCGATCGCTTGTCTTGAGTCTAGCTCTCATAAGTTTAGCCGCCCCCGCTGTTGCCACAACCTGCGAGGAAAGCTTTCAAAAAAAGGGGGACTTTTTGAATGGTTCCGCCTTTTCTGCACGTGTTCAGGTTGAGGGGTTATCGATAGAGAGAGCATTTTCCCAATTGCGACCAATTTTGGCGCGCGAGGGCATCAAGACTCTCAGCACGGATCTGAACTTAGGTGTCATGAAAGCAGAAAATCCCGCCACAGCATTTCAGCGTGCTTTGCCAATTGACGTATTTGCCTCAATGGACGGCAATCTATTAAATGTTGAGATGATCTTTACCCTTCCGAGTGGGGTGGGTGCAAGTAAAGACACGGTGAAGGGATACTTGTGCGGTGCACTAAATCAATTGTTGCCCCAAACTACCAAGTAATATGCAATCATTCATTTGATGAATTGTATAGCCTTTCTCAAAAAGATGAGGTATGAATGACAGCTTATATAACCACTGAAATTAAGAGGGCCGGGGCCCAACTACGTCCGCGAATCTTTCTGAGAACCGCTATAGTTTCCCACACTCGATCGCAAAACCCAATACTTCAAAATTACCATTTGGTCGATCGCCCTTCAATTCTGTGCGTAAGCGTTGCCCGCCCCTACGGGGGCTACGCCAACGAAGAGGATCGCACTTGGGCTTTCCAGCGTTAATTTTATTGGTGGATGTTCTGCACCAAGTTGGATGGAGAGCTTTTTACGCTGGGCAAATTATATTTTGTCGCGGAAAGCTGTGCAACCATTTCTGCACGAGACGAAACCTCAAGCTTGCGGAACATTCGCTTCAAAGCTTGCTTTACTGAATTCTCAGTAATCCAAAGTTCCCTCCCGATTCCTGCGTTGGTTCGCCCCAAAGCAACCAATTCGGCAATTTGCAATTCACGAGGCGTTAAGCGTGAGGTCTTGAAAGGTTGGTGTTGCGATTCCCTGCGGGATAGCTTCGCCGCCCGTACTGTTGCAGCCCAAACAGACAAATGCAAACAGATCGCACTCAAATCGGCTAAATTTTCTGTATCGAAAGCGGGCATTGAACGATCGCGCGTACAGCCCACTACACCCATTAATTGACCGCGACTGACAATCGGCCCCGCCATCACGTGCCAATGATCGGGTCGGGGACAAATTATTGTCCAAACCTTGGGAGATGCCACCAATGCTTCATGGACAGGAGAATGACGTTCCACTAAATAACGTGCAACAGGATTGTGTTCGATCGATAGCGCAACTTTCAATGTTTTCTGAAAATTGCTATCTGCTAAAGGAAGTCGATCGAAGAAAAAGATTCCCGATCGTTTAGCTGCAAAATACTCGCCGATTTTGGGTACGACTTGCGATCGCAAATCTTGTTCGTCCTCTACCTGGTCGATCGCTTCAAATAAAAGCTGCAAGGGACTTTTCATCGTCATGGTGTCAACCGATTTTAGATTTTAGATTTTAGATTTTAGATTTTAGATTTTAGATTTTACCCCACGGAGGAATCTGGGGGCTTGTAACCAAATTGCTTGAGTGTCAATCGATTTTAGATTTTAGATTTTAGATTTTAGATTTTACCCGACGGATCGAGTCGGGGGCTCGTTTATCGGGTACAGGTTTTTGATTTCTGGACCGATCGATCGCGTGGCGGGTATCCTGGATGCTTGATTGTCAAAAAGAGTACCCGATCGAGGTCTAGAAGCATTGCCATACTCGAATTATATTACTCTTGCAGTCTCAAAAGCAACTTGACATGACAACAAATTTGGAAACCGATCGCACTCCCGCACGTGGGATACTCATCAGCTTTTATGTAACTTCAATTATCTTTAATGTCTGCTTAATCGCTCAGTTATTAACAGTTGGAGTTGCCTACTTCAATGACCCTACCTGGTGGAATATTCATGTTTGGCTAGTGCGAGGTTATGGCGGATTGTCATTAGTATTGCTGGGATGGTCGTTAATCGCCCCATTTTCACGCAGAATACGACATCTCGCCACAAGTTTGCCAGTGCTGCTTGGACTGCAATTTGCCAGCATTCATCTCAAAAGTCCACTTCACCTAGAGATACTCCATCCTCTAATTGGATTTACATTGCTCTATGTTTCTTCAAGTCTTGTACATTCCCTAGGGCGCACTTTCTCGCCCAACAACAATCACAACCATCAAATTTGAGAGGTAAAAATGACGCAAGATACAATCTTCAGTCCCTTCTTTGCAACAGTATTTCTCACATTCCTCGTCTGGGTGTATATGTACATCCGCCGTATCAGTTTTATCACCAGTAGAAAGATCGCCCCAAATGAACTTGCTGTACCGGGCACACTGGCACAAATTTCCCCACCAAGCGTATCCAATCCATCGGATAACCTAAAAAACCTGTTCGAGATTCCGGTACTTTTCTATGCGCTTGTCCTGTACCTGTTCGTCACAAAGCAGGTGGATACAGTGTATGTGAACGCCGCGTGGGTATTCGTTGTGTTTCGCACATTCCATAGTGCTGTTCATTGCACATTCAATCTCATCATACTTCGGTTCTACCTCTACCTATTTGCCACGATCGCGGTGTGGTTCATCGCGATCCGCGCAGCACTTATCCACTTTGGCACAATTAATTAACCTCGTTCCAATGAGGTAGAAGTTATCAACAGTCGCCGAACAATGAAGGTGCAGCGGAAAGCCCACCCTGTTCCTGCGTGTATGTTTGGGGTCTTGCGGGGCGGTCTGCCACTGAACCAAGTCGTTAGGTCGCGATCGCAATACCCAATACTTTAAAATTACCAGTAGATCGATCGCTCTTCAATTTTGTACGATCGCACTCGCGGGTTTCTATGCTTATTGTGATGCCAAAAGTGCGATTTTTGTCAAGGGCGATCGCGCTATCTTTGATTCTTTCCGCTTCAGATCGAGCAGTTAGCGGTAATTGACACCCCGATCGATTATTGTACCGCCTCAGATTGTTTGAGGGCTGCACTTAACCCGAATTGGTTAAGATTCAGCAGCGATCTGGAATGCTGAAATTGTCTGTTGCCTAATGGGGATCTGAATCACAAACTCAGTACCCGATCCAGGTGTAGAAAAACACTTGATTTTACCGCGATGTTTTTCAGTAATGATTTGATAACTGATCGACATCCCCAAACCCGTACCTTTACCGATGGGTTTGGTGGTGAAAAAGGGGTCAAAAATGCGCTGCTTCACTGGGTCTGGCATACCGATTCCGTTGTCAGCGATCGCCACCTCCACCCATCGATCGTCGATCGCAGAAGTCCGAATCGTAATCTGGTTCGGGGTGTGTTTAAGTTCCCGATCGCAGCGTTTGTCATTCATCTCATCTAGGGCATCCAAAGCATTGACCAAAATATTCATGAATACCTGATTGAGTTGTCCGGGATAACATTCCACCTCGGGCAATGTGTCATAGTCTTTGATTACTACCACGGCTGGACAATCCGATCGATCTTTGAGCCGGTGTTGCAAAATCAGCAAAGTGCTCTCAATTCCCTCATGGATATCAACATCTTTGAAGTCTGCTTCATCCATGCGAGAAAAATTTCGCAACGAGACAACAATACCGCGAATTCGCTCGGTGCCTACCTTCATAGATGACACGATCTTTTGGATATCTTCAGTGAGGAATTCCAAGTCGATTTCCTCTGCCATTGCTTGCACGTCTGGATCGTTGCTGGGATGGCGCTGTTGATAGAGTTCGATCATCCGCAGCAGATTTTGGGTGTATTCGTCCAGGTGGGTGAGATTAGCGTGGATGAAGTTGACCGGGTTATTGATTTCATGGGCAATTCCCGCCACCAACTGTCCCAAGCCAGACATTTTTTCGCTTTGGATAACTTGCATCTGGGCTTTTTGCAGTTCGTTTAGAGTCCTCTCCAATTCTTTAGCTTGCGCGGTTGAGGAGATGGCTAGTTCTTCGATCGCAGCAACCTGGGGCAGAGTTGTCCAGCAAGCAATCGCTACTCCCACAAATGCCAGCGTCATCAACACAATAATCAGCAGATAGGGATTGTTGGTTCCGACTTCTACCCGCAGCCAGGATCTGATCAGCCAACTGATTGTCGCTGCACTGCAAATCAGCGCAATCAAAACTCCGATCTGAAGCACTACAAAATCTTGGTTTTCAGGATGGTTCAGCGGCTTGGCATGGAGTCGATCCCACCACGGTAAGTGCAAAGGGGCCCAAGGAATCCGCCGAATTGCAGCGTCGATCCCGATCGCTGCTAACGGCAACAGCAACCCGAGGCCAAAATCCATCCATCCCCAGCTAACACCACCCACCACCAGGGAAATGAACTCCACCACCAGCAATGCTAAGGATAGTCGCCCCCAGCGCACGACTGGATCGTGGCGCTGCATCCACAGCCCCAAGTGCAACCCCATGATAGAAATGAAAAAACTCACCCCTGACACCACGACAATTCGAGTGGTGTTGCCCCAGACTAAAAATCCTAAACTACAGATAAAGGTTAGCAGCAGCGCGGGTTCTAGGGAACCCCGACGGGACGCTGCGCCAAACACTGGAGACAACAGCCCATCCTGCGCGAGTTGGAAAAGGATGCGGGGCGTATTGCAAACGCTAGTCGCAGTTCCCAACAAACAGCTAGCGGCAACCAGCAATGTGACTGTGACAGGGGCAGCGTCTCCCCAGAAAGGCTTGGCAGCCGCCAGGAAATTGCCGTACAAATTGTCTTCTAAACCGGGATCTGTTGCCAACTGCAACAGCACTAAACTGCCACCGACAAACACCAGAGGCATGAACCAGGCAACCCAAGACAGCGCCTTGATGGTGTTTTTTGGGTGGAGACTGTCTGCGACAAAGGATGAAGCTGTGTCGCAGCCACAGAAGCTATAAGCTGCAAACAAGTACCATTTCAGCCAGTCCCGGACACTGATGGCATCAATGCTGCTGGGCAAGAGTCCGGGGCTTTGGGGCTCCAAGGCAAGCCAGCCTAAACCCTGAACGCAGAAGAGGAGTAAAAAGCCGATCGAAGGAAAGACAAAAAACAGGTGCAGAATGGCGACGGCGCGGGTGCCGCTGAATGCTACAAAGTAAGCGATCGCAGTAAAACCGATCTCAAACACTTTTTCTGGAACATTCAGCCCCATCGGTTCTAAATGGAATTGGATCAAATCTGTGATGACGATCGCATTAATGGCCGGAAAAGAAACCCACCCAAAGTAGTAGGCAATCGCCAAGTAACGGGAAAGGGCAGGGTAACGATGCAGCAGTCGCGTGATGTAATTTGGTGTTCCCCCGGATACATCTGGATATTTCTCACCCAAACTCTGAACTTGAAGGTTAAACAGAATTCCGACGATCGCACCAGGAATCCAGACCAACAGCGATGCGGAGCCAATTTCTGCTTGCACCGACGGCGCTAAGGTAAACCACATCAGATATCCAACCACACTAAACCCCCAAGCTTCTGCAGAGGACATGGTGCGCCGGAGGCGATTCAGAAATGGCAGACGATCTATTTCCATAACAAGCAGATAAAAGTAATCTTATTGTGATCCAAGTGTAATTGCCACAATCAAGAAAAAGAACAAATACCTAGTGTTTCCTTCTAGGGATCAAAAGTTTCAGCTCGATCTAATGTAGCGGTGAAAGATTGAGGCGCAATCAGTTGAGGTTATTAGCGATCGCACTCTCGATCACGATAACTCGTTGGAACTGATATCTTGCACCAGTTGCAATCAGCCTTTCACTCGAAGGGAGATCCTGCCCGCCCCACAATAAAATTCACTTACTTTTTGTAGAACAGGTCGAAAAGCCTGTTAAGCCAGAAGGTTGCAATATTTCAGTTTAAACGGACTCAATAGAGTCTTTTCACTTTGTTTGATGTGCCGTTAACTAGCGATCGCAATACCCAATACTTCAAAATTACCTGCGGGCGATCGCTCTTTAATTTAATTCGGTGCGATCGCTCTTTGAGTTTCTAGTCTTATTGTTATACGAAGAGTACGATATTTGTCAAGGGCGATCGCGCTGCTTGCAATTTGTGATGCGATCGGGTTTTAGGAAGAAAACCCCCAAACCACGATTTTTAAATTAGTTTGAGGGTTTTTATTTTTTTGGGGCGATCGAGAAAAATCAGGGAAACTTTTTTCCGTAAAGTTATCGGTGAGACAGTTCTTTGTAGGCGATCGGTGAGACGATCGCTCTTGAGAAGTTTTTCAAAGAGTGATGCAAAGATGAGTATAACTAGGATATTCAGAAGTTCTAAATTTTTTCAACCGAGTGATGGAGAGCCTGTTCGTTCGATCGTTACCGAATCTAAGGAGGCTGTCGTTGTCGCCTGGTATATCAAGCCAGGTCAGGCAATCCCCGCGCACACCCATCCCAACGGGCAAGACACTTGGACTGTTTTAACCGGGAAGGGAGACTACTATTTGGACAAAGCAGGCACTACGAAGTCGATCGCTGCTGGGGATGTTGTAGTCGCTCATACCGGATGTGTACATGGAGTATTCAACAACGGTGATGAGCCATTGGTTTTTATCTCAGTTGTGTCACCAGCCGATGCGGGGTATCAACTTGTCTCGTTAGAAAACTCTTTTGCTCTCCATCCCTAATTCTTCAATTCACCGGGTTGTATTCATCAATTAGATTGAAAAAATCAAAGCATTTTTAGAGCAATGAAATGGTTGATTCAATATCTTTGCGAAATCAAATTAGATAAAGCTATTCTCTGGTGCTATCTCATTTGGTATGTTATAGTAGTTTGTTTTCATTTTGACCCTTCGGTTAAGATATGGCTCAATTCAATTGGTATAAGTGCTGTAATCGGTACGGGTCTGATGCTAAGTGTTTCTTCTAGTAAAGGCAAAAGAGATCGTTGGCAGGCATTCAGGTTATATCTCATGCCATTTTGTGTCTCAAGCTTCTCTGCCTTGATTAAAGAGCAGGGATTTATCGTATTCATCTCACCAAATATGACCGAAACAATAGTGTCAGTATCATGCTGCGGTCTGTTTTTATTACTTATTCTAGCAGTCAAGTTATTCAAAAATAATTTTATTTAGCGGAAATACAAAATTGGTTAAAGCAGCAGAAATATGACATTTTAGGTTGAAAATACCCCGATCGCCTTTAAGGACGATAGAAATTGGTATAATTCTTACACTCCGATGAAGCGATGGAATTGCTTATTGAAATTGATTTCTTAGTTTATAGTTTGATAGTTCTTTGAGTGCGATCGCTTTTTGGTTGGGCGATCGCCAAGTTGTACTATACTGACCCCTGTAAAGCAATTACCAAGATCCCCAGATGAACATGGGCGGTAAGCAGGTTGCTAAAATCGGTCGATCGCGCTGGCATTTTTTGCCCTCAAATCGCTTTCTTTGGATTAATTGGCGTTTTAAATTCTGCCTTCTACTTTCTCCCTTGGGGCCACACAAGCGGGGGGTAATGCCCTCCCTACGGTCAATTGTCAATAATCAATTATTAATTGTTAATATTCCATGAGGAACCGGAAAAGATATATCATAACCTTAACCGGATCATTTCTTCCCAGATATGTTCTACTGTTCTAATCCCAAGTGCTCTAATCCTTTCAATCCCGATAACTCTAAATTTTGTCAAAGTTGCGGAGCTCAAGGCCTCAACCCTCTATTCAGAAACCGCTACCGCGTGATTCGACTGTTGGGCGAAGGGGGATTTGGCAGAACTTATGAAGCGGTAGATACCGATCGCATGGACGATCCGTGCGTAATCAAGCAGTTTGTACCCCAATTTCAAGGAACCTCAGCGCTTGAAAAAGCCGCAGAATTGTTTAAGCAAGAAGCGAAACGACTTTACGAACTCGGCGAACATCCCCAAATTCCTCGATTAATTGCTTATTTTGAACAAGACCAGCGACTTTATTTAGTACAAGAGTTGATTGAGGGGCAAACTTTACTAGCAGAATTAACTCAGCAGGGTGTTTTTAGCGAAGAAAAAATTTGGCAGTTGCTGGCAGATATTTTGCCGATTTTGAAATTTGTGCACGATCGCCATGTCATTCACCGAGACATCAAACTTGAGAATATCATGCGCCGCCGCACCTCTGCTAGCTCATCTCTGCCAAAGGCGGGAAATTTTCGGAATTCAGCTTTCCGAAGGGGAGGGCGCGGAGAGTTAGTTCTGATAGATTTTGGCATTTCCAAACAAGTGACGGGCTCGCTGATGAGCAAAGTAGGCACGACGGTAGGAACGCCCGGATATTCGCCTGTAGAACAAATGCGCGGTCAAGTTTTCCCCGGAAGCGATTTGTACAGTTTGGGAATAAGTTGCCTGAGACTGCTAACTCAATGTTTGCCAAAAGTTGACGGTTCCGATGACCTTTATGACCCGATAAACGGCGGCTGGATTTGGAGAGAACGGTTGCCCGCAGGCACAAAACTCAGCAGCAAATTGACAAAAATTTTAGATAAGTTAATTCAAGATTATCTCAAAAATAGATATCAATCTGCTGATGAAGTAATCAAAGCTTTAAATCTCTATTCTTTACCTCCCCAACCCCCTTTTGTCAAGGGAGGACAACTTGCTTTAAATTCTGCTGTGACAAAGGGAGGCCCACTTGCTTTAAATTCTGCCGTGACAAAAGCAGGCCCACTTGCTATCCATACTCCCCTCAATCAAAGCGGGCAAATCAATAGCAGTATCTCTGTCAATCCCAGGGAAAAATCCAACACCAATCCGCCTCAGAACAAGGCATCGCCGAGAATTGCGGCTGTCAAAAGCACTTTTGAATTTCAGGTGGTGACAGTAGACAAGCACGGGCAGCAAACTAATGTTAACAGCCGCCAAGCGCGTTTTTTTGAAGAACCTCTCGGTAACAGTACAGTCCTGGAAATGGTATCTGTTCCTGGCGGTACTTTCCTGATGGGTTCCCCAAAAAATCGGGGTGACAGCGACGAAAAACCGCAGCATCCAGTAACTTTAGCATCTTTCTATATTGGCAAATTTCCAGTCACTCAGGCCCAGTGGAAAGCAGTTGCGGCGCTGCCGGAAATTAAAATATTTCTCAATCCAGATGCGGCCCGTTTTAAAGGTGCGAATCGACCTGTAGAAAATGTATCTTGGTACGAGGCTGTGGAGTTTTGCGATCGACTTTCTCGCCAAACTGGTAATAATTATCGCTTGCCTAGCGAAGCCCAGTGGGAATATGCTTGCCGGGGGCAAACTACGGGGCAGTTTCACTTTGGGGAAACGATTACCAGCGAGTTAGCAAATTACAACGGAAATTCTAATTACGCTGACGCGCCGAAGGGAGTTTATCGCTTTCAAACTACAGATGTTGGCAGTTTTCAACCTAATGCTTTCGGATTGTACGATTTCCACGGAAATGTTTGGGAATGGTGCGCGGATTCTTGGCACAATAATTATAACGGTGCGCCTGCTGATGGCAGCGTTTGGGAGTCGGACGGGGACTCTTCGCTGAGGTTGTTGCGGGGGGGTTCTTGGAACGATCGTCCTCCGAATTGTCGCAGCGCGTGTCGCCTCAGATATCAGCCGGATTGCAAGGCTAGTATTGTGGGTTTTCGAGTGGTTGTTTCTGTTGTTTAAGAATGGCGATTCCCTACGGGATAGATCCGCACGCGCGTACTCACGCACTTTTTAACTTAACTAAAACTCAACCAGCTAAAAACTGTTTCAACAGTCAATTCTAACTCAATCCCATTAAGTATTGGTAAATCAGTTGTGCCTTCGTATAACTCCACTCTTTGCCCGGGAAACACCGCTAAAATACTTTCTTCTTCTGGAATCATTAACCACCCCAATTCAGTGCCTTGTTGCGAACAAGCAAGTAATTTAGCAAGCACTTTTGTTTGGCTTTGTTCGGGAGAAAGAATTTCAATCGCCCAGTCTGGATAAATTTCAAAGCGGTTAGCAATTCTACCAGATGGTAGAAAGGGAATTCTTGCCCACCGGAATACTGCTACATCTGGGACGATTGATACACCGCCGAAAGTGCAGCGCAACTCTGGAAAAGCATAAGCAATCTTTGGTGTTTCTACTATTTGGTTGATGACATTGCAAAGCTTAGCCTGCAATCTGCTATGTTCGCCTTGAGGCAGGGGTTTTTGAATGATTTTTTTGTTGATATATTCGGAAGCTGGCTCAGTTTCTGGAAGTTTTAGGAATTCCTCTAAGTTGGGCGAGATTTTAATGACTGCAGTCATAAGTAAAGTAAATTTTAGATTTTAGATTTTAGATTTTAGATTTTAGATATTTTAGATGGGATAGATACAGCGTATCCCAGGTTTATTAACAGCAGTAGGGACAAGGCAGTGCCTTGTCCCTACTGGAATTGAGCGATCGGCGGATGTCCTTCATCAACGTGGAATCTGCTGTATGAAGGACAAATTCTTGCCTTAACTAGCCTTTTTCTGAGGAGCCACTATGCGTTCCACACTCATAGCAGCGACGCTAAATGTCACCACAGCCATGCCGAGAATTGCCACAGGCTGCAACTTCTCATTGATAATTAGAAACCCGAAGAGTGCGGTCATCGCCGGCCCCAAAGTGCCAATTACTGACGCTAAGGCCGCCCCCGCAAACCGGATGGCAAAATTATTCAAAAGATAGCTAAACAGGGTCAGCACCCCTAAAACAACGCCTCCCACAATCAAACCCGGCCAAACATTTTGGTCGATTTTAGGAGCCAAATTTTCCGACAGCGGCACCCACAAACTGAGCGAGGAAAATACAAAAATCGCGGCGAAATTAACTAAACTAAAAGGAATCGGGTGCAGCTTGCCCGCAGCCATTTGCGTCAGCAATACGTAACCTGCAAAGGTAATCCCAGAAGCCAGTGCCGCAGCGACTCCCACCCCGACATTGCCGCCGCCCGGAGCTGGGGCCGCAAAACTGGGCGATCCGGCCAAAATCAGACCGGCGGTAATTCCCAACATTGCCAAAAAGCCGACTGTGCTGGGGCGAGAGCCAAACAAGATCCAAGAACCGAGCACGGTGACGATCGGGTAAATAAAGAAAATCGTAATCGCAATCCCGGCTGGAATATTGCCGATCGCCAAATAAATCAAAACCTGAGACAAAAACAGAAAAAATGCACTTCCTAAAACCTTGCCCCACAAAGCTCGATCGCCCGACTGGAACAACCGCCTAATATCTTTCCACACAGAAGGATACAGAAATGTCGCCAATATCGGCATCAAAGCCATCACCACGATCAGCCGCATCAACAAAATCAACAAAGAATTTCCAAAACCTGGAGTCACCACGCCCGGAAATTCAAACAAGCCAAAAACCATCCGAGGATTTTTGCTTTTAATCAAAATTCTCAAACAAACATTAAACAGCGACAATACCACCGCCGAAGACAAAGCCAGCACCAAACCTGCCTGCACTTGAGAAGATGCTTTAGCGGTTGCCGCCGGTGGCACAGCTTCCCGCGGCGCATCCGCAGGTGTTGGCTGCTGAAATTGCGGGCGGACAGAATTAAGAGAATTAGTTGATTCCTCGACATAGGAATCTTGAGCATCGAAAGGATTCTCAAGATATTCTTCTTCTGATTCGAGTTCTTCCCTGATGCGGTTGACGAGATTTTGTAACAGCTCTTCCCCTTGCAGTTCCAGGGTTTTCATGTTGTTGAGCCGCACGGAAAGCTCGCTTTCGTAACTGGTTAAATCTTGTTCCAGCATCTGGAAACTGCGATCGATCCTTTCATCCAGCGCCGCCAGCAACTGCGAGGCCCGTTCGTCGTAGTTGCTCGGCGGCAGGGGTATCGGGAACTCGCCGCTGGGAATCGGGCTGCTGAGAGAATTTCCCGAGTTAGCGCTGAGTTCGTTGAACCGCTGCACCAACAAATCCTGCAAATTGTGAGCCAAAACTTGAGCCAATTGCTTCAGCCACAATTGCTGCTGCTGAATGTATCGCCCAGACAGAGATTCCATCTGCTGAGACTGCAATTTGCGATATTGCTCCCGGAGGTCTTCAATATCTTCAATCAGGTGATTTTTTTCAGTTTGCAGCCGAGTAATGTCTTGATTTAACTGGCCTTTGACATTTTGATGCAAAGCGTCCAGTTCTTGCATTACTGAGTGGAGGACTTCTTCTGCTGATTGTGCATCCTCTGGATCGCCCTTTGACGAGTATACGTTCCGCTGCGCCATTAGCCTATAACCTCTAATTTAAACTGCACGTTCAGTGTTCTTAAGTATTTTGGCAAATCAGGTCGCAAGTTATAGTGAGTCGATCTAAAAGATTGCGAACACTGTTTAATCAATAGTAGTCGCTCACTTGGAGATGTGAAAAATTTGCGTGAAGCGAAGCTATCCCGAAGGGAATCGCCCCAAGAACACTTTTTGCAATTAGAAATCATCATAAAAATGGGTAGAAACCCCGTTCTTTTAGGACGGCTTTACATTTTTGATTTACTACCGCCTTGGGACTGGTTGGCTCGGTGTGCTTTTGTGTTGCACTTTCAACGGGACAATTACCGCCTCAAACTTCCCAGCCCTGTACGCATAGTGTTTTGCTCTTTCGAGCCTCCCTTGCGGGGTAAAGTTAGCTTCGCCAAGGTTTAATGAGCTTGTTAGGCCCGTAGCACTGTCTCAGTGACCTTAAGACTGTTTAACTACCAGCGACAGAGCAGGGAACTAGCTTCGCATTCTCCCGGTGTCGTGACTCAAAAAACGTAGCCAGTTAAGACTTAGGCCCGTCAGAACGGCTTGTTAGATTTCTCCTTCAAGCCTCATGCCGTCAGGGCTGAGGTTCCTGACACTACACCTTGACCTCTCCACGAATTGCTCCCGGTAATTCTCGCATATAACTCACCCGATTGCACCCGACTCACAAACCTAAGAGCCAGTTCCGCGACTAAATTTGATTGGGGGGTGGCACTCCTAGCCCCTCAACGGATAACTCGATCCTGCAGGCAAAAACCCCGTTTCTATTCCCTGCGTCTCTCCCGCACTTCCGCACCCAGATTTATTATATTAAAGGTTCCGATCTTTTGCTCGCGAAAGTTTTAAGAGGCGATCGCACCCTCAAAAAGCTAACCCGCGCCATCAAAAAATTAACACATCTTATATCTTGCACCATTCTCAATTAGTTTTTTAGGAACAGGCAAGATGCCTGTTCCACAATAAAATCTACTCTTTGTGGAACGGGCAAGATGCCCGTTCTTGAGAATGGTGCAAGATGTGAGGCATCCCATCCCCCAAGAGCAACAGATATGGCATCAGAAATTTATGACAATTCCTTTACAAACGATATACAAAAACTGAATAATTCTTCAGAAGCCGAAGTGTTTGTCTTTCCGGCATCATTTGCCCAGCAGCGCTTGTGGTTTCTCGACCAATTCGCACCGGAAAACCCTTTCTATAATGTAGTAACAGCACTGCGCTTAACTGGTTCCCTCAACTTAACAGCCTTAGAGGAAACCTTCAACGAAATAGTGCAGCGACACGAAACTTTGCGAACCACTTTTGCAGCGGTATCAGGTCAACCAGTGCAGATAATCTCTGCGGCTTTCAAGACTAATTTAAAAGTATTAGAATTGCAAAAATTGCCACCAGAACAACGGCAAACAGAAGCAAAGAAACTCGCCGCAGCAGAATCTCTTCGCCCTTTCAATTTATCTACCGGGCCGCTGATGCGAATTACCGTTCTGCGGCTGACAGAAACCGAGCATATTCTATTGCTAAATATGCACCACATAGCCTCCGATGATTGGTCGATCGGCGTGCTAATTCGAGAAATAGAAGCTATCTATACAGCATTTATAAATCAACAGCCATCTCCCCTGCCAGAATTATCACTTCAATATGCCGACTTTGCCGAGTGGCAGCGCGAATGGCTGCAAGGTGAAGTATTAGAAACTCAGCTAGCTTATTGGCGGCAGCAATTGCACGGAATTTCGGCGTTAAATTTGCCCGCAGATCGCCCTGCACCAGCTAGACAAAATTATCGGGGAAAAACTCAATATTTAGAACTGCCAAAAAACTTGAAGGACGCACTTTTAGCGCTGTCGCAGCGAGAAGGAGCGACTTTATTTATGACATTGCTCGCAGCATTTCAAACTTTGCTTTACCGCTACTCGCAACAAGCAGATATTGTTGTCGGTTCGCCGATCGCCAATCGCAACCGCAGCGAAATAGAAGCATTAATCGGTTTTTTTGTCAATACTTTAGTGCTGCGAACAGACTGCTCGGGAAACCCGACATTTCGAGATTTTTTGGGCCGGGTGCGGGAAGTCACCCTGGGAGCTTACGCTCACCAAGATTTGCCTTTTGAGAAGCTAGTCGAGGAATTGCACCCAGAGCGATCGTTGAATCGCCACCCGCTGTTTCAGGTGGTATTCGGGCTGCAAAATGCGCCGCTGGACGAGCTAGAATTGCCTGAATTAAAGTTGAGTTCTTTTCCTTTGGAGACTCAAACAACGCGCTTTGATTTAGAGCTGTATTTGTGGGAAGCTTCCGATAATTTTAGGAGCAGATACGGCGAACATTGGGAAGATTCGGAAGGGATCAGAGGCGTAGCTGTGTACAATACGGATTTATTTGATGAAGTTACGATCGCCCGAATGCTGAGGCATTTTAAAACGCTGCTGGAAAGCATTGTGGCTAATCCAGAACAAAGAATCGCTAACTTACCTTTATTGAGCGAGGATGAAGTGAATCAATTATTCAGAGAATGGAACGATACTCGGACAGATTATCCTCAAAATAAGTGCATTCATCAGTTATTTGAAGAGCGGGCCCGGCAGCATCTTGAGGATGTCGCCCTAACTTTCGAGGGCCAGCACCTCACTTACAGAGAACTCAACAGTCGCAGCAACCAACTGGCGCGCTACCTGCAAAAACAGGGCGTGGGGGCGGAGGTTTTAGTGGGGCTTTGTGCAGAAAGATCGATCGACCTAATTGTCGGGATGTTGGCTGTACTGAAAGCGGGAGGAGCCTACCTACCGTTAGATCCGAGCTATCCGCGCGATCGGCTAAACTTGATGCTGGAAGATGCTCGAGTTAAAGTCTTGCTAATTCAGGATAAATTGATTGAGAATTTCCGAGACTTCTCAAACTCGGTGATTTACTTCGATCGCGATTGGGAACACATAGCCAAAGAAAGCGCCGAAAATCCCGCCAACACCGTAACAGCAGACAACCTAGCTTACGTTATTTACACCTCTGGCTCAACAGGAAAACCCAAGGGAGTTGCTGTCACCCACAAAGCAGTAAATCGGCTGGTCCTCAACACCAACTATATAAAAATAGAACCTACCGATAAAATTGCCCAAGCATCAAACGCTTCATTCGATGCAGCCACATTTGAGATTTGGGGAGCCTTGCTTAACGGCGCTCAACTCGCGGTAATTAGCACAAATATTACCCTTTCGCCTCACGATTTAGCCTTAGAACTGCGCCAACAAGGCATCACTGTCTTGTTTTTAACAACTGCCTTATTTCATCAAATTGCTAGAGTTTTACCGCAAGCTTTTGATTCGCTGCGCTGCTTGCTGTTTGGCGGAGAAGCGGTCGATATTAGATGGGTAAAAAAAGTTATAAAACAAAATCAAACCACTAAATTAATTCACGTTTACGGGCCTACAGAAAATACCACATTTTCGGCTTATTATTGCGTGCAAGACGTACCAGAAACCGCAACATCTCTCCCCATCGGCCGCCCGATCGCCAACACGCAAATTTATCTCCTCGATGCGGATTTGCAGCCGGTGGCGATCGGTGTTATAGGTCAATTGTACGTCGGCGGTGACGGATTGGCGAAAGGCTACCTCAACCAACCAGATTTAACTGCTGCTGCGTTCATTCCTAATCCTTTTAGCAATAAACCTGGTTCTAGGCTTTATAAAACAGGTGATTTAGGCCGCTATTGGGTTGACGGCAACATCGAGTTTTTAGGCCGCGTTGACGACCAAGTAAAAATTCGCGGCTACCGCATCGAGTTGGGAGAAATTGAAGCGGCTTTGTGCCAGCATCCACAAGTGCGCGAAGCAGTAGTAATTGTGAGAGAAGACATCCCTGACGATAAACATTTGGTAGCTTATGTTATTCCTGACGGCATTAATGAAAAATCCGAAAGTCAAAATCTAAAACCAAGTGACTTGCGCCAATTTTTGAAAGAAAAGTTACCAGGATATATGGTTCCTGCAACTTATGCAGTGTTGGAGAATATGCCGCTGACGCCTAATGGCAAAGTTGACCGCCGCGCCTTGCCCGATATAGATACAGACAGCGAGGATCTAACAGAAAATTATGTAGCGCCTCGGACAGATATCGAAAAGGCGATCGGGAAAATTTGGGCTAAAGTTTTGGGAAAACAGCAGGTGAGTATCTACGATAATTTCTTTGAACTAGGCGGACATTCCCTGCTAGCAACTCAGTTGATTTCTCGCATCCGAGACGCTTTGCAAGTCGAGTTATCGGTCAGCAGTTTGTTTGAGGCCCCGACTGTGGCGAGTCTGGCAAAATACATTGAAACAATGCGCTGGGCCGCGACTGGTTTGGATACTTCCAGAACAGACGAAAATGAGCGAGAAGATGTGGAATTTTAAGGCTTTACATAATTGCGGGATGATGTTGATTCTTTTGTGGAATTGGCATCCGCAGCAACTCTGTTTGACAGCCTGTCTTTTGACATTGTTCATAGTTGTGTAACATAATGATTTTTTCTCGATATTTTGGCAAACGACAATGAGTAAATTAAACAGCGTTTTAAACGCTTCACTGGTTGCTGAACCTCCCAGTAATCGTTTTTATCGGACAGTTTGGCGATGGCACTTTTATGCAGGCTTGTTTGTTATTCCTTTCATGCTGATTTTGTCAATCACAGGCATCATTTACCTGTTTAAACCGCAATTAGATGCTGCGATGTATCACCAGAATATGTTTGTGCAGCCTGCGGATGTGGTGATGCCTTATACTCAACAGGTGGCAGTTGTTCAACGAACTTATCCTGATGCCAAAGTAACAAAATTTACGCCGAGCGTTGCGTCTAATCGCAGTGCTGAAGTGACGATCGCGACTGAAGATGAAAGAACGCTAGCCGTTTTCGTGAATCCTTATACGGCTAAGATTTTAGGCGATCGCGATGAAAATAATAATCTCCAAGCGATCGCCCGCAAGATTCACGGCGAACTGATGATCGGAAAATTGGGAGATTATTTAGTAGAGCTTGCTTCCTGTTGGGGACTGATTTTGCTAATTACCGGATTATATTTATGGTTGCCTCGCGGCAAAGTAAATTTTTTAGGAACATTAATTCCCCGTGTGTGGAGCCAGAATAAGCGGGTATTTTGGCGGGACTTACACGCCGTTTCGGGATTTTATGGCGTATTGCTAATTGGCTTTCTCATCATTAGTGGACTACCCTGGACAGGTTTTTGGGGAGATACCTTCGCTCGTTTGTCGAGTCACTATCCTGCACAAATGTGGGATAACGTCCCTCAATCGACAACACTCACAGGCTCGCTCAATCAACAGGGCAATTTAATTGTGCCTTGGGCAGTAGAGCAATTACCAATTCCCAAATCTAGTAAGCCTGGAGGGGAGCATCATTCAGGACACAACAAAACGATCGGGGGAACTTCTGTTGGTACGTCCGTAAATCTAGATTCTGTTGTAAATTTAGCTCAAGAAAAAGGCGCACCCCCTGGATTTAGTGTTAGTTTTCCAGAATCCAAAACGGGTGTGTATACGGTTTCGGCATTTCCAAATAATCCGGCGCAAGAAGTCACTCTGCACATCGATCGATACAGTGGCAAAGTGTTAGCAGATGTGCGGTGGAAGGATTACGGGTTAATACCCAAAGCCGTAGAAATGGGAATTTCCATTCACATGGGCAAATATTTTGGATTGAGCAATCAACTGCTGATGTTGTTTGCAGCGTTAATTGCGATTGTGCTTTCAGTCAGCGGTACGGTGATGTGGTGGCAGCGCCGTCCGAAAGGGACGGGTTGGCTAGGTGCGCCTGCAATGCCCACCCATGTTCAGGGATGGAAAGTGCCACTCGCAATCGTTGCTGTTTTAGGGATTGCCTTCCCGCTTGTAGGACTTTCACTCGTCACCGTTCTGCTGTTGGATTATTTCGTGTTGGCTCGTATTCCTGCCCTCAAGCGCATTTTCAGTTAAAGGTGGGAGGGTAACAAAGAGGTCTAGGAACTAGACCGAATCAGTGCGTAGGTTGGGCGCCGAGGGAACGAACCCTGCGTTTCACTCCGCCCAAAATTTTCGCTACAATTTTCCTTAACTGAACCTACAGGATTTTAACTCACATTTTTAGTTAAGAAATTTCTGTGCAGAATGCCCTGACAGCTTCGGCAAACTGTTGGTTGTGCTCCATTAATGCCATGTGTCCTCCTTTCTGTATAGTAACTAGCTCTGCTTGAGGTAATTCTGCTTTCATTCGCAGGCTAGCTGGGGGCGTAGTGGCGATATCTGAATCGCCGCAGATCACCAACACAGGAATGTCAATCGATCGCAAAGTTTTTGTTTCCTCAAATTTCAGCATTCCCAGCGTGCCGCGAGCGAGAACGCCGGGAGAACCCAAGGCTGATAAGAAAGCTGAGAACTCTAATTGACCCCGCGTTTCAGTGCCTTTAAATCCCGATAATTCTACACTGATGTGCAGTGAACCATTGAGATAGCTCAGCCAAGTCATTCCCCACATAATGGGTTCAAGAGCTATGGTGAGATAGAGCAGAGGTTGGATCAGCGGCTTCTGCAAAGCGCGTAATAAACCGCTAAAAATAGCGGTTTTGACGGGATTAGTATAAGTCGTATCTACCAGAATTAAACCAGCTACTCGACTACCGAGAAGTTCTGGGAAAAGCCGACTGAATGTTAGAGAAATCATGCCGCCCATGCTGTGTCCGAGTAGGATAACAGGTTTATTTCCTGCTATGGCAATGACCGCTTCGACATCGCGGGCAAATTTTTCTAGGGAGTAATCGCTGTTTTTTGGTCGAGTGGATTTTCCCAGACCTGGAAGATCCCAAACAATCACTCGGTAGCGATCGCTTAGTTGCCGTTTCGCGTAATACCAAACCATACTGTTCGGTCCCCAACCATGGGAGAGAATAATCGGCTGTCCGTCCTCTGGGCCGTAGAATTCTACTTGTAAAATAGTGCCATCAGGCCTCTCTACCCGCTGCACCGTACCCGTCCGCGTCGCCTTGGGTTCGTCAGCACCCGGGCGGCGGAACAGCGGCAAACTGATAAAGCGGCCGCCAACAGACCAAAGAACCATCAACACTCCGCTGATTAAGTAGGAAATCCCTACAAGTTCGCCGATGTACCATTCGTAAATAATGTATATACCTCCGCCAAGTACCCCGATCGACAGCAGTCCCACCAGCCATAGAAACAGAAAATTGAAAGGCACGAACGGCATAAGCTGAAACCTTGGGTAGAATTTGGGTTGCGGATTCAAACAGAATCATACTGAGGTTAGGCCACAGTCGGCAAGGGGTAAGTTAAGCTCTGAGCTTGTGCGCTGGTGGAATTTCTTTTATATTTGCAAAAGTAATCACAGGATAACTCAAAATGCCAGAGCCAAAAATATCGAGTTCATCGCCAAATGCCAGAGATTCTGTCACGGTGGAGTTAGTTGAGTTTTTATCTTACCTTCGCAGTCTAGATATTAATATTTTTGTTGAGGGCGAGATCCTGCGCTGCAACGCTCCAGAAGGAATTATTACACCAGAACTGCGCGCCGAAATTTCTCATAAAAAAGCCGAAATTGTTTCATTTTTAAAAGCAGCTAATCGGACTTCTAGTTTCACTCCTACACCGATTGTTCCGATGGGGCGGGAAGGAAATCTACCGCTTTCCTTTGCACAGCAGCGCTTGTGGTTTCTCGACCAATTAGTACCGAACAATCCCTTCTATAATGTTCCCGCAGCATTGCATTTGACAGGTTCGCTCAATTTTTCGGCGCTGCAACAAACCTTCAATGAAATTGTGCGCCGCCACGAAGCTTTACGCACGACTTTAGCAGTAGTTTCGGGGCAACCTGTTCAGAGAATAGCTGCTGCTTTCCACCTTCCGATTAATGTAGTGGACTTGCGAAGTTTGCCAAAGGAATCTCGACAAACTGAAGCAAACCGGCTCACCGCCCAGGAAGCTCAACGCTCTTTCAATTTGTCCAATGACTTGTTGCTGCGAGTCACATTATTGCAGTTAGATGATGCCGAATATTTACTAATGCTGAATATGCACCACATTGTCTCCGATGGTTGGTCTATCGGAGTGCTAATTCAGGAATTAGGCGCACTTTACACGGCATTTGCTAGCGAAAAACCTTCGCCTTTACCTGCTTTATCGATCCAGTACGCAGATTTTGCAAAATGGCAGCGCGAATGGCTGCAAGGGGAAGTTTTAGAAACGCAGCTTGCTTACTGGCGGCAGCAGTTAAATGGCATTTCTATGCTAAATTTGCCTGCGGATCGCCCCCGGCCAGCAATTCAAAGTTACCGAGGCAAAAGGCAATTTTTGCAACTGCCAAAACAACTGAGCGAGGCTTTAGAAACTTTGAGCCAGCGCGAAGGAGTGACGCTGTTTATGACAATGCTGGCAGCTTTTAAAACGTTGCTTTACCATTACGCCCAGCAAGAAGATATTGTTGTAGGTTCGCCGATCGCCAATCGCAACCGCAGTGAAATTGAAGCATTAATCGGTTTTTTTGTCAACAGTTTGGTGCTGCGTACCGATTTGTCGGGAAATCCAACTTTTCGGGAACTTTTAAACCGAGTCAAAGAGGTAGCATTAGGAGCTTACGCTCACCAAGATTTGCCGTTTGAGAAGTTAGTAGAAGAACTGCACCCCGATCGCGCGCTGAACCAAAATCCCTTATTTCAGGTGGCGTTTGCGCTGCAAAACGCGCCGGGGAATCCGTTAGAATTGCCAGAATTAACACTCAGCCCGCAGCAGTTAGATGTGGGTACAGCGCGGTTTGATTTGGAGTTTCATTTGTGGGAGCGATCGCCCAACACTTCGGGAAGCAACCAATCGCCCAGCAATAAGCTGTGGGTTGATAGCTCCGAGGGCATCAGCGGCATGGTTATTTACAGCGCCGATTTATTTGATGAAGCTACGATTACCCGCACGATCGGGCATTTTCAAACTCTGTTAGAAAGCATTGTGACAAATCCCGAACAGCGCATAGCAAACTTGCAATATTTGAGCGCCCAAGAGCGCGATCGTTTGTTAGTTGAATGCAACAATACTCAGGCGGATTATCCGCAAGATTTGTGCATCCATCAGCTATTTGAAATGCAGGCCGATCGGACACCGGATGCGGTGGCGCTGGTATTTGGAGAGGAGCGAGTCACCTATCGAGAGCTAAATCTCCGCAGCAACCAACTAGCACGTTATTTGCAAAAAAT
Organism: Microcoleus sp. F6_B6; assembly: GCA_036702215.1. Lineage (GTDB taxonomy): Bacteria > Cyanobacteriota > Cyanobacteriia > Cyanobacteriales > Microcoleaceae > Microcoleus. Next base: position 138,485 of record JAUBST010000010.1, on the reverse strand, counting down.
TGGGGTTGGGGCGGAAGTTTTAGTCGGGCTTTGCTGCGGGCGATCGCTCGATCTGATCGTGGGGATGTTGGGTATCCTGAAAGCGGGAGGAGCTTACTTAATTTTAGATCCGAGTTATCCTGCTGAGCGATCGAGCTTTATGCTAAAAGACGCTCAATTATCTGTTGTGTTAACTCAGCAACAATGGGTAGAGAAATTGCGCTCCCCCAATTTACAGATAGTTTGTTTAGACACAGACTGGGAGATGATTTCCCAAGAAATCGCCGACAATCCCACCAGCGCAGCCACAGCCGAAAATCTGGTGTACGCGATTTACACCTCCGGTTCCACGGGAAAGCCGAAAGGAGTGGAAATTGAGCACGGCAGCTTGTTAAATCTCGTTTTTTGGCATCAAAGAGAGTTTGGCGTGTCAGCGGGCGATCGAGCTACGCAAATTGCTGCGATCGGCTTTGATGCTTGCGGGTGGGAAATTTGGCCTTATCTCGCCGCCGGATCTAGCATCTACTTTCCAGAAGATGACATCAGGCGAGATCCTGAAAAACTGCAAAACTGGTTAGTATCAAAAGCCATCACAATTAGCTTTTTGCCAACACCTTTAGCCGAGAAAGTTTTGCTATTAGATTTGCCTCAAACAACAGCGTTGCGAATCTTGCTCGCAGGCGGCGAAAAACTGCAACAGCATCCTTTAAAATCCCATCCATTTAAGCTAGTAAATAATTACGGCCCAACCGAGAACACCGTCGTCACAACTTCCGGTTATATTCCTGTAACAGAGCAAACAGACAGCGCCCCGACAATTGGCCGCCCCATTGCTAACACTCAAATCTACATATTAGACAAATATTTGCAGCCAGTGGCGATCGGCGTTGTTGGCGAATTGTACATCGGCGGAAACGGACTCGCTCGCGGCTACCTCAACCGCCCAGATTTAACCTCACAACGCTTTATTGTCAATCCTTTTAAACCAAATTCAAGAGAGCGAATTTACAAAACCGGCGACTTAGTGCGCTACAGAGGCGATCGCAACCTTGAATTTTTAGGACGCATTGACGAACAAGTAAAAATTCGCGGTTTCCGCATCGAATTAGGAGAAATCGAGACAGTATTAACTCAACATCCGGCCGTGCAGCAAACTGTAGCAATAGCTTCCGAAGATGGACAAGGAGATAAACGTTTAGTAGCTTATATTGCCCTGAATGCAGAATATAGCGTTGCCCGCGAAAAAAGCCAAATAATGCAATTGCAGGACGAACAGGTTTTGCAGTGGCAAATGCTCTACAATGAAACTTACGATCGACCTGCTGTTGACTCAGATCCCACCTTTAATATTGTGGGCTGGAATAGCAGTTATACTGATCGGCCAATCCCAGCAGAACAGATGCGCGACTGGGCGAAAAATCAAGCCGCCCAAATTTTAGCTTTGCAGCCCAGCAGAGTGTTAGAAATTGGCTGCGGCACAGGTTTGCTGCTATTCCAAATTGCCTCTCGCTGCACTCAATATTGCGGAACAGACTTTTCCCCTATTTCGCTCAACTATATTCAGCAGCACTTGGCAAATCAACAGTTAACTAATGTAACGCTGCTTCAGAAAATGGCGACAGACTTTGAAGGAGTAGAGACAGCAGCTTTTGACGCAGTAATTCTCAACTCAGTCGTGCAATATTTCCCGACTATCGACTATCTCGTGCAGGTGCTAGAAGGTGCGGTGAAAGCAACTGCCCCTGGCGGCTTTATATTCATCGGAGATGTCCGCAGCTTGCCGCTGCTGGCAGCTTTTCACGCTTCGGTACAACTGTATCAAGCCGAACCTTCTCTCGCGGGCGAACAGTTGCAGCAGCGAGTACAAATGCAAATTTTTCAAGAAACAGAGTTAGTTATTGATCCAGAGTTTTTTAGCGCATTAAAGCACCGCTTTCCGCAGATTGGCGGCGTAGAGATTCAATTAATTCGCGGTAGTTACCACAATGAGTTAACTGATTTTCGGTACAATGCTATTTTGCATATTGCGTCTGAAACAGCACGCCCCAAATCAGCGCCAAAAGGGGAGTCTGGCGCAGAAAAACGGCTGGATTGGTTGGATGAAAATCAGAATCTGACTGTTACCAAGGTGCAACAAATATTATTGCAAAATCAACTCGATGTTTTAAGAATTGCTAATGTGCCTAATGCGCGGGTAACGGCAGCAGTTAAGGCGGCAGAGTTGCTGTCTGTTGTCGATAAATTTCCCACAGCAGGTCAGTTGCAGAAAGCCGTGGAAAAAGTCGAGGATTTAGGAGTAGATCCCGAAGCGTGGTATGCTTTGGAAGTTCCGTATAATGTTAATATTAGTTGGTCTAATTCCGACAGTCAAGGGCGCTACGATGTAGTGTTCGCGCGGGGCGAAACTAGAGATTTTGTACGAGAAACCAGAAGCGATAACTTGCGTCCTTGGCGCTCTTATGCTAACAATCCCTTACAAGCTAAAGCAGCGCGTAAATTAGTGCCACAGTTGCAGGCTTATCTAGCAGAAAAACTGCCGGAATATATGGTTCCGTCGGCTTTTGTGGTGCTGGAGTCGCTACCGGTGACGGCTAACGGAAAGGTCGATCGCCTCGCTTTGCCTGCACCGCAGCCGATTAAGTTAGAATGGGCTGGCGGTTATGTTGCGCCTCAGACTTCTATTGAGGCAGTTTTAGTGAAAATTTGGGCTGAGGTTTTGGGGATAAAGCGAGTGGGTATCCGCGACAATTTCTTTGAATTGGGAGGCCATTCGCTGCTGGCGACTCAGCTTGTTTCTAGAGTGCGAGATGCTTTCGGGGTAGAGTTGCCTTTGCGCCGGGTTTTTGAAGCGCCGACAATTTCAGAATTATCTAAGATTGTGGAAAGTTTAAAAGATAAGAATGCTAAAAGTGATGCTCCGGCTTTAGTGCCGATTTCGCGCGCTAGTCGGCGGCGGAAGCTATCATCTTTTAATAGACCTCTTGCATAATTTTTTGATTGATAGAGCAACCGCAGATGAAGGGCAGATTAACGCTGATAAACGCAGATAATTTTAAGATTGTTTTTGAATTTGGCAAGATGTCGAATCGAGAAAGTAAATAAAAACGATGGCTGTTGAACAGGATGCAATTTCGATAAATATGCAGCAAGAAACTGAAGTTTTTGTATTCCCCGCCTCGTTTGCTCAGCAGCGGCTTTGGTTCCTCAATCAATTAGCACCGCGCAATCCTTTCTATAATGTTTCAACAGCGCTCCGCTTAACAGGTTCGCTCAACTTAAGCTCTTTAGAGCAAACCTTCAACGAAATTGTACAGCGGCACGAAACTTTACGCACCACTTTTACGCTTTTGGAAGGGGAACTCGTACAAATTATTGCTCCCGTTTTAACCGTATCCATCCCCACAATCGACTTACAAAATCTCTCGCCAAATCAGCAGCAAACCGCAGCGCTGCAACTCGCAACCGATGCAGCGCGATGCCCTTTCGATTTAGCCGCCGGGCCGTTATTCAAAGTAACGCTGTTACAACTCAGTGAAACAGAATATATATTGTTGCTGAATTTACATCATATTGTGGCTGATGGTTGGTCGATTGGAGTGCTAATTCGAGAGCTGGGAATGCTCTACACAGCATTTGTAAAAAATGGGATCTCGCACTTACCAGCACTGCCCGTGCAGTACGCCGACTTTGCAGAGTGGCAGCACCAATGGTTGCAGGGCGAAGTATTAGAAACTCAGTTAGCTTATTGGCGGCAGCAGTTAAACGGAATTACCGCACTCAATCTACCTACAGACAGGCAAAGGCCGGCCGTTCCATCCTATCGGGGCGCTAAACAATCGATCGCATTATCACCTGCTTTGAGCGAGGCGCTAAAGTCGTTGAGCCAGCAAGAAAGCGCGACTTTATTTATTACCTTGCTTGCCGCTTTTCAAACTTTGCTGTACCGCTATACAGGACAAGTAGATGTTGCAGTAGGAACGCCGATCGCCAATCGCAACCAGAGCGAAATAGAAGCATTAATCGGTTTTTTTGTCAACAGTTTGGTGCTGCGTGCAGATTTATCAGGAAACCCAACTTTTCGGGAACTATTGCATCGGGTAAAAAACGTCGCAATGGCAGCCTACGCCCACCAAGATTTGCCCTTCGAGAAGTTGGTTGAGGAATTGCACCCCGATCGCGAGTTGAGCCGCAACCCCCTATTTCAACACAGTTTTAGCCTGCAAAACACTCCTGTAGCAGCGCTAGAATTGCCGGGAATTGCTGGAGAGGCGATCGACTTTGACGCGGGAACCGCCAAGCTCGATTTAGAGTGCCACTTGTGGGAAGATGCAGGAAGTATTCAAGGGCAATTTGTCTACAGCACAGATTTATTCGATCGCCCTACAATTGCGCGCATCGCGGGACATTTCCAAACGCTGCTCGAAGCCATTGTTGCCAATCCCAAACAGCGCCTCAGCGACTTGGCTTTGCTGACAGCGCCAGAATACCAGCAATTATTAATCGATTGGAATGACACTCAGAGAGATTATCCGCAAAACCAGTGTTTCCATCAGCTATTTGAAGAGCAAGTCGCGCGTGATCCCCATGCTGTCGCCGCCGTCTTTGAAAACCAGCAGTTAACCTACCGCCAACTCAACAGCCGAGCCAACCAACTTGCACGTTACTTGCAGCAATTGGGAGCAGCACCAGAAGTTTTAGTGGGCCTTTGTGTAGAACGTTCCTTAGATGCGATCGTCGGATTGCTAGGCATTATCAAAGCAGGCGCAGCCTACCTGCCTTTAGATCCAACTTATCCTCAAGAGCGACTTAACTTCATGTTAGAAGATGCTCAGGTGTCGATTTTAGTAACTCAGCAGCACTTAGCCCAAAACTTGACGCAGCCGGAAAACTTCGGAGTTTTTTCAGTAGTGTGTTTGGACTCCGACAGAGAAATTATCGCCCGACAAAGCCCCGAAAATCCAACTACAAATATCCTACAAGAAAACCTAGCCTACGTCATTTACACATCTGGTTCAACCGGAAAACCTAAAGGCGTTTTAATCGAACACCGGGGACTATACAACTTAGCCCTAGCTCAAATCGAAGCTTTTAACTTAAACTCAAATCACCGCGTTTTGCAATTCGCCTCCCTGAGTTTTGATGCCTCAATATTTGAGATTGTCATGGCATTAGGAACCGGAGCAACACTTTACTGTGCCAAAAAAGAATCTTTGTTGCCCGGACAAACATTAATCCAATTTTTGCAGGACAATGCTATTACCCACGCTACCCTCCCGCCCTCGCTGCTAGCTGTCCTTCCAAACGCCGAACTTCCCGCACTGCAAACAATCATCTGTGCTGGCGAATCTTGTTCCCCAGATATTGTTAAACGCTGGGCTTCGGGACGCAGATTTTTTAACGCTTACGGCCCTACAGAAGCGACTGTCTGGTCAAGTTTTGCCGAAATTGGCGATTCCCTGCGAGATAGCTTCGCTTCACGCAAACAACCGCCCATCGGCCGCCCAATTGCCAACACTCAACTCTATATTTTAGATAAAAATTTACAGCCTGTACCCGTCGGAATTCCCGGTGAATTGTACATCGGCGGCAGCGGATTGGCGCGAGGCTACCTGAACCGCCCCGAATTAACCGCCCAGCGATTTATTGCTAATCCGTTTAGCCAGAAAGCAGGAGAACGAATTTATAAAACTGGTGACTTAGCTCGCTATTTTGCCGACGGCAATGTTGAGTTTTTAGGCCGCACTGACGAACAGGTAAAAATTCGGGGTTATCGAATAGAATTGGGAGAAATTGAAGCGCTGCTAGTTCAGCATCCAGCAGTCAAAGAAACAGCGGCGGTTGTTGGGGATGATTTGTCTGGCAATAAACGCCTAGTTGCTTATGTCGTACCCAATTACAATCAGACGCTTAATCCCGGGGAAATACGCAATTTCCTCAAACAACAACTGCCCAATTACATGATTCCCAGTGCTTTTGTGGCGATCGACTTTCTGCCCCTAACCCCCAACGGCAAAATCGATCGCCTGCGCCTACCTGCACCGGGAAACCTAACTAGCAATTCAATAGATAAAAGCTGCATTGCACCTCGCACACCAACCGAGTCAACCCTCGCCCAAATTTGGTCACAAATCCTGAATGCCGAACCCGTTGGTATTCGCGATAACTTCTTCGATTTGGGTGGAGATTCCCTGCTAGCAATCCGCCTCATCAATGAGATTAACCAGCAATTTGAGCGCGAGTTGCCGCTGTCTGCTCTTTTTTTAAATCCGACAATTGAAGGTTTAGCCGATTCGCTATCTTCAGAAACAAATTCTCTGGAATGGTCGCCTTTAGTTGCAATTAAGCCTAGCGGTAAAAATCCCCCGTTCTTCTGCGTCCATCCCATCTTTGGCGTCGTATTTCCTTATTGCGAGTTAGCGTTCCAGCTAGGAGAAAATCAACCGTTTTACGGGCTGCAACCTAAAGGGATTGACGGCGAAACTTCTCCATTAACTAGCATTAAAGACATGGCGGCTGACTACATCGCAGCCTTGCGTACCGTTCAACCAAAAGGGCCTTATTTTTTAGGAGGTTGGTCTTTTGGAGGTTTAGTTGCTTTTGAGATGGCTCAACAGTTACTCGCAGCGGGGGATGAAGTGGCTTTACTTGCTGTGCTGGATACTTTAGCGCCGGTTTCTGCTAACAAACCTTCTTTTTGGGACGGTTGCAAGTTTATTCTGACTACTGTTTCGCGCTCTATCTGGCCTTTTGTAGTAGATTATTTTCGCTTGGTGGCTGCTGCGAAAAATGTTCAAAGTGGCGGTATTGCTGCCAAATTTCCGAAATTAAATAAGATGCTTAATTTGGTAGCTAATTTTTTGCATCGCTGGAATTGGAAACAGGCCGTTATGGTTAGCATCCTATCTCAGGAGTCAAAAAAACCCAACTGGCGCGAGCTGGCAATTCCTTCAATGTTTACTGTATTTCAGGCTAACAGTCAAGCAACTCTCAGCTATCGACCGAAAATTTATCCGCAGCGAATTACTCTGTTTAGATCGAGGGAACAGCTAAGCATGAGTCATCAAGATCCGACTCTTGGCTGGAGTGAATTAACGACGGAAAAAGTAGAGGTGATTAGGGTTCCAGGGAATCACCTGACTATGCTGAAAAAGCCCTGTGTCGAGGTGCTGGCTCAAAAGCTGAAGCATTGCTTTGAGGAGGAATTAAGTGATTGAAGAACCCGCATGCTTGTGTGCCGAAACCAGGTTTGATGTGCGAAATTTCTATTAGCCATCTCCAATAATTATTGTGGAACAGGCATCTTGCCTGTTCAAAGCTGGCTTTTCTGGAGATGTCTAAGCTGTCGCGCATTTAAATTGTATATTCAGGGCGGGCGGGACGCCCACCCCACAAGAGTTTGATTGTTCTTTAACATACAATTTAAATGCCGCAACAGCTTATCACCCTTGTAGTTAGGATCTAAAAAAATTGCGATCGCCCGAAGAACACTTTTTGCAACTAGAAATCATCATGCAGCGCCACGCCGCAGCACTCGAAGCTGAAGTCAGAGCTTTGCAAGCCACTGACGAAACCGCCCAGTGGCCTCCTGACTGGAAGCGTTACTATAATTGGCGTTTCGCTAAAATTTTCGCCTCAGTGAAGATTTTTCGCAACTGGGGTGCAGATGCTGCGGCTTGGAAACTTTTGCCGCTGCGAGAATATCCCAACCGCGGCAATCAGAAGGATTAGTGGGCAGTTGACTGTTCTGATTGCCTCAATCTAAAATCTAAAATCTAAAATTGCCCAATGGATTGCGCGATGCTGAAGATGATAGCAGCCAAACCTGCTGCGATCGGAATTGTCACCAGCCACGCCGAACCAATTGACAGCAAAGTTTGCCAGCGTACTGTTTTCCAAGCTTTGATCAGCCCGACTCCGACGACTGCACCCACTAAAGCGTGGGATGTGGAAACTGGCAAACCGAAGCGGGATGCTAGCAAGACTGTGGTGGCTGTGGCTAATTCCGCGCAAAATCCGCCGCTTGGTTGGAGTTCGATGATTTTTTCGCCGACTGTGGCAATTACATTTTTACCCCAGATGGCTAAACCGATGACTATTCCTGCGCCTCCGAGGACTAAAATCCACAGGGGAACGCTGAAATCCCCTGAGGGAAAGGAACCTGTGCGCTGAATGTAGGCGATCGCAGCTAGGGGAGCAACTGCATTTCCTACGTCGTTGGAACCGTGGGAAAATGCTACAAAACAGGCGCTCAAGACTTGAAATCTCGCCATTTGTTGCTCGATGAGAGAGTGGCCCAGTTTCGGAGAGGGGGAGAGGGGGAGAGTGGGAGATTGGGAAAATATTCTCTCTTTCTTATTCCTTGCCTCCGTTACATCCGTTACATCCGTTACATCCGTTACAAAATCCGCTGCCGAACCTTCTTCCTTCTCAACTGATTCTAATTTTTTCCAACTATTGAGTGTGAGGACGATCGCCCCAATACTCCCGATGCCAATGACAATATCGTGAATGGGAAGATTCCAGCCAAATCGATCGTGCGCGGCGGCGATCGCCCCTGTCTGCACCAAAGCAACATCCACAACAGACGGCAGTACAATTATGCCAAATACGCTCAGCATTGCTGCACTCAGCCAAGGTATCCACTCGCGCAGTTGAAATAGAGGATCTGGCCGATCGAGAATCCAATACTTCACCCCACTGTAAAATAGCGCGGCTAAAGCACCGCTGGCGATCGGTGTCGCCACCCAAGTTAGGGAGATCGTGCCGATGGTTCGCCAATCAACTGCATTAATTCCGGCTGCAACACAGCTAAAACCCGCGATCGCGCCCACCACTGCATGAGATGAAGAAACCGGCAAACCTAGACTGGTAGCGATTTGCAGCCAGATCCCGCAAGCTATCAGCACTGACACCATCCCGATTAAAAATACTTGCGGTTTTGCCGCGAACACATCTGCATTCACAACTCCTGTTGCGAGAGTTTGGGAAACTCCTTGACCGAACAGCACTGCGCCGGAAAACTCCAGTATGCCTGCAACAATTATTGCCTGTCGCAGCGTTAGCGCCTTCGAGCCTACGGATGTTCCCATCGAGTTAGCGACATCGTTTGCCCCCAAGTTGGCGGCGACGTACAAGGCCAGTGCAGCCATTGCCCCCAGTTGGAGAAATACGACCTCAGAGGTATTTAACATAGAATTTTTTTGACATAAAACGGGCATTTCGATATATGATAAGGGATTGTGAGTTTTGGTAAATCCGATGAAAGGCGCAGAAATAATCCGTTCTATCGAAACGGCAGAAATAGATAGAGTCAAGCAAGAACTCAATAAACAAGTTCCCGAAATTTACGTGGGCGACACAGTGCGAGTCGGCGTGAAAATTAAAGAGGGTAACAAAGAACGGGTTCAGCCCTACGAAGGGACTGTGATTGCCATGCGCAACGGCGGGATTAATGAAACAATCACCGTCCGCCGCGTGTTTCAGGGCGTCGGAGTGGAACGGGTGTTTTTGATTCACTCGCCCCGCATCGCCACGATCCAAGTGATGCGCCGCGGGAAAGTCCGCAGAGCAAAACTTTACTACCTGCGCGATCGGGTGGGCAAAGCTACTCGCGTCAAACAGCGGTTCGATCGCTCCCTGTAGGAATGCACCCTGCTTTCCCTTGGTTCATGGTTCATGGGAAATTAAAAAAATTAAAAAAAAGTTTCCCATTTACGAGCGCACTGTGTTAAAATAGAAATCTAGAGGTTAAGCGAATTTCAGCAACCTCACCTGTGCGCTCTTAGTTCAGTTGGTAGAACGCAGGTCTCCAAAACCTGATGTCGGGGGTTCAAGTCCTCCAGGGCGCGCTGAATCACCAAACTTTAAATTCTGCCCGAAAGCGCCCGGATTATTGGCTGGCAACAGTCAAAACCGCAAACTTTCGGGTAGAATTAATTTTTGTGGGCGGTTCGCAAAAAATGCCATCAACAAATGCTCGGTGTGGCTTCTCGATCGTCGGTTTCGGCGATCGGCATTTACGCCGTTGATTGGTTGGGCTTGTAAAAAAGTCGTGGCTTTAGATTTGAGATTTGGGACTTGGGCGTAAGTGGTTAGTGTCACAAAATCTGAGAGCCGCGGGCCACTCACACCAACTAAAATCTAAAATCTAAAATCTAAAATCGCAAGGGGGATGGAATCGTGGCGAAAAAAGACGAAGCTCAAGAAACTCAAGAAATAACGGCGCCAGGGTTTAATCCTGCGGGTTTTTTTAAGGAAACTAAAGAAGAACTCGACAAAGTGGTTTGGCCCAGCCGGCAGCAGCTAATCAGCGAGTCTTTGGCCGTGCTTTTGATGGTAATCCTCTCAGCAAGCCTGATCTATTTGGTGGATAACTTCTTTAACTGGGGCGCGGGAAAGGTGTTTGGGCCATGACTTTTGCATCAGAAGAATCTGAGTATTCCACAGAAGCGACTGGACAGGCAGCATCGCCAGATGTGCCGGAGATGGATGCTCGCTGGTATGCTGTTCAAGTTGCCTCGGGCTGCGAGAAGCGGGTGAAGGCAAACTTGGATCAGCGGATTCAAACTTTGGATGTTGCCGATCGCATCGTTCAAGTAGAAATTCCGCAAACTCCGGCGATCAAAGTCGGCAAAGACGGTTCCAGGCGGCAGTCAGATGAAAAAATCTTTCCCGGCTACGTACTCATCCGCATGTTTATGGACGAGGATACGTGGCAGGTGATTAAGAATACCCCGAATGTAATTAATTTTGTCGGGGCAGAGCAGAAACGCCGCTACGGGCGCGGCAGGGGTCACGTCAAACCGCTACCTCTGAGTCATTCGGAAGTAGAACGGATCTTCAGAAACGCTCAGGAATCAGAACCGGTTGTCAAAGTATCGATGTCTGCTGGAGACCACGTTGTGGTACTTTCCGGGCCGTTTAAGGATTTTGAAGGTGATGTGATTGAAGTTAGCCCGGAACGAAACAAGCTCAAAGTTTTACTCTCGATTTTTGGGCGCGATACGCCTGTAGAATTGGAGTTCAATCAGGTTCAGAAACAGAACTAACTAATGGCAAAGAAAGTTGTTGCAGTAATTAAGTTGGCGATTACGGCGGGAAAAGCCAACCCAGCTCCTCCGATCGGCCCGGCATTGGGTCAGCACGGCGTCAATATTATGATGTTTTGCAAGGAGTACAATGCTAGAACCGCAGACCAAGCGGGTCTGGTGGTTCCGGTAGAAATTTCGGTTTTTGAAGACCGCAGTTTTACGTTTATTCTCAAAACACCGCCGGCGTCGGTTTTGATCCAAAAAGCCGCTGGCATTGCTAAAGGTTCGGGAGAACCTAACCGCAAGCAAGTAGGGACGATTACACAGGCTCAGTTACGAGAAATCGCTGAAACGAAAATGCCTGACCTCAATGCTAATGATGTTGAGGCTGCTATGAAAATTGTGGCAGGAACGGCTAAAAATATGGGCGTGGCGATCGCGGATTGAAGTCAGTTGTCAGTTGTCAGTTGACAGTTGGCAGTTGTCAGTAATTCAGGATTTTGAAGCTAAAATCTTCAAGCTCAAATCGCAAATCCTAAGTCGGTTCAGGGGGAGAAGCAAAGCTTCGCTAGGAATCGCAAATGTTTGAGATTAGAAATGAGCTAAACAGTTCAATCTAAAATCTAAAATCTAAAATCTAAAATCGACTGACCCCAGGAGATAACAATGGCAAAGAAAGTATCGCGAAGACTGCAAGAACTTCAAAAGAAAGTTGAAGACAGACCTTATCTACCGCTGGAAGCTCTGCAACTTTTGAAAGAAACAGCAACCGCTAAGTTTGGCGAAGCTGCTGAAGCTCACATCCGTTTGGGAATTGACCCGAAATATACTGACCAACAGTTGCGGACAACTGTATCGCTGCCAAAAGGAACTGGTCAAGTAGTCAGAGTTGCGGTGATTGCTAAGGGCGAAAAAGTTAAAGAAGCTCAGAATGCCGGCGCGGATATTGCTGGTTCTGAAGAGTTGATCGATGAAATTCAGAAGGGCATGATGGACTTCGATTGCCTGATTGCTACCCCAGACGTGATGCCGTTGGTGGCAAAATTGGGTCGGTTGTTGGGCCCGCGCGGTTTGATGCCTTCTCCGAAAGGTGGCACGGTGACGACTGACATTGCTCAGGCAATCAACGAGTTTAAAGGTGGTAAACTAGAATTCCGTGCCGATCGAACTGGCATCGTTCATGTTATGTTTGGCAAGGCAGCTTTCTCAGCGGAAGATTTGCTGGTCAACCTTCATGCTTTGCAAGAAACTGTTGACCGCAACCGTCCTTCTGGTGCTAAAGGTCGCTACTGGCGCAGTTTGTACGTATCCGCGACAATGGGCCCGTCGATCGAAGTCGATATCAGTGCTCTGCGCGATACGAAAATTGACGCTGCCTAGTACAGAATTAAGCAGAACGCAGAAGGTAAAAGACAGCTTCGGCTGTCTGTGTAAATCTCTGACAAGATTTGCGTCATAGCCTTGCTATGTCTGCCTTCTAGTGATAGCCTAATCAAAAATCAATAAGCTGAAGACCGCAGGTGCCGACCGCTTAATTTCCTGCCGAGGCTGAAGAAATAAAAACTCAAGACTCAAAGATTAGAAAATTTCTATTTTTTAATTCTGACTTGTTAATTTTTAATTCTCTGCCCCGGCTCTAAGGTCGGGGTTTTTGACGGGCAATTTTCTATCCTGAAAGGAGGTGAAATAAGTATGGGCAAAACTTTAGCAGTAAAAAATGAGATTATTGCAGACCTCAAGCAAACCTTGAGCGAATCTCAACTGGTAATCGCGATCGACTACAGGGGCTTAACTGTTGCTGAAATCACAGATTTGCGTCGGCGTTTGCGTCCGAAAGGCAGCAGTTGCCAAGTGGCAAAAAACACGCTGATGCGAATTGCTGTTGAAGGCAACGAAACCTGGCAGCCGATACAAGAATTGCTGACAGGTACGTCGGCATTTGTGTTCGTTCAAGAAGATATTGGCGGCGCGATTAAAGCTTACCAAGAATTCCAAAAAGTCTCTAAGAAGACTGAACTACGCGGCGGCGTAATGGAAGGACGGGTGCTCAAAGAAGCTGATGTTAAAGCATTAGCCGATCTGCCGTCGAAAGAACAACTCATGGCTCAAATTGCTGGCGCTATCAACGGTGTCGCAACCAAGCTGGCTGTGGGTATCAATCAAGTTCCTACTTCGATCGCTCGCGGTCTTAAAGCTTATGCTGAAAAAGACGGCGATTCAGCAGAAGTAGCAGCAGAAGCAGAAGCACAACCTGAAGCAGAAAGCGTATCTGCTTAGTCATTAGTCCTCAGTCATTAGTTATCAGTCATTAGTGTTAATCCACAGGCTGAAGACTGGAGACGAGAAACTAATGATGGAGGAGCAAATCTCAAATCCCAAATCCCAAATCTACAATCGAACTAGGAGTTTAACGAATGTCTACTGCAACTGACGAAATCTTGGAAAAACTTAAGTCTCTGACTTTGCTCGAAGCTTCTGAATTGGTCAAGCAAATTGAAGAAGCTTTCGGCGTCAGCGCTGCTGCTCCTGTAGGCGGCATGATGATGATGGGCGGCCCTGCTGCTGCTGCTGCTGAACCCGTAGAAGAGCAAACCGAATTTACTGTCATGCTCGAAGAAGTTCCTGCTGACAAGAAAATTGCCATTCTGAAGGAAGTCCGCGCAATTACCGGTCTGGGTCTGAAGGAAGCGAAAGACTTGGTAGAAGCCGCACCGAAAGCAGTTAAGGAAGCTATTGCTAAGGAAGCTGCTGAAGAAATGAAGAAACAGCTTGAAGCTGTGGGCGCAAAGATTTCTATCAAGTAGTCATAGAGTCTAGCCGGCAGGTTGAAACCTGTCGCTATGAGACCTCAGTTTGCTGGTGCAGACTGAGGTTTTTTGGGTTAATTCATATTGAGTTGTAGGGTGTGTCGCCATCAAAAATCTTTAACTCAATATCGACAATCTGATAGCGACGCACCTATGCTTAGGAATGAGAATTAAATAACTTACAATGCGTGATGGTTCTTGTGGGATGGGCCTGAGAGCCCGTCCAGAAAGGGCGGGCTATAAGAGCCCAACCCCTACTCCCCACTTTCAAGAGTGTAAATTATTTAATTCGCGATCCTTACAGACCCAGTTCAACAAACCCAAAAATTTTTTTCACGGGCCCGAAGTATAAGGTGCGTCGCCATGAGATTGTTGACTTAATTTAGGAATTTTTCGCAGGCGACACACCCTACAAATACTGCTGCATGATTTTTCATGATTGGTATTACTTACTCACCCAATTATCAAAATTCTGCTTCCATTTGCCGCACTACTGTTAAAGCTGAATAGGAAACGCCGGCAGTTCCTTCTCCGGGATGGGTGGAGTCGCCCACTAACCACAAGTTTTTAATTGGTGTGCGGTTGGCAAATCCGAAGGGGCCGAAGGTTGGTATTCGCTGCCCGATACCGCCGACAACGCCTCTATCTCTCGCTGTGTAGCGGGCAAAGGTGCGGGGTGTCGCTGATTCTTGGTGTACGATCGACTCTGGCGTCAAATTGAAATATTCGCTCAAACGGGCGATCGCCCCTGCGCTGTATTTTTGCTTCAATCCTTCATAATCAACCGCATTCCACCACATTCGAGTATCAGTAAATGACGAAGCGATAATTGTCGCCATTCCCTCCGGTGCTCGCCCATCACCCGGATGGCTGACTGAAACAAATAATGAATTATTCTCCCCAATCTCGCCGTCGTAATCGTAGAGAAACTGAAGGTGCGGCGGACAATTTGCCGGAATTGCGCTTTCATGCACTCCCAAATATATGACAAATGCACCGGATGCGGGCGGCAATTTATCTACTCGATATTTGTAGCCTGCCATTTGATTTGGGAGTTGGTTTGTTGTTGCTGAAGTCTCTGATTTAACCGATAAATTATCTGTTAAATTTTCGACAATCGGCTCGCTTGACAACAATTTTACTAAATTTTGCGCGGTCACGTTGGCAACAATGCGATCGGCGGTTTCTGTCCAAACTTCGCCTGTTTTTTGATTGCGAATCACTGTAGCGGTGGCTTTGCCGTTGGCGGTGACAATGCTTTCAACTGTGTGCCGCAATAAGACTTTGCCGCCGTAGAGTTCGATCGCCTCTACCAGTCGATCGCTCAATACCTGCATACTTCCTTGTAGATGATACAATCCCTGCGGCTCTTGCGAAACTCCTAAAGCCGTCGCCGCATAAAGTAGCGCCGTTTCTTCGGTATCGACTTGAGAATACAATTTTAACTGCAAATCCAGAAAAGTTTTCAAGCGCAAATTGTCGCCCAACCCGCACAGCCGCAAAGCATCTCCCACTGTCATAAAAGTGAAAGGCAAAGTAATTAAAGTATCCGGGCGAACTGCTTGAATTAATTGCCAGAAATCCCAGAAGCTTCTGGGTGGTAAAACGGGATCGCGCCCTTGAAAGTTCCAGCTAGCTTTGAACAATGCAGATAATAACTGCCAAAAAGGTTCGCTTCCAGGAAACTGCCGCTGCCTTTCTTGCTGCCACTTTTGCGGATCTCGCCACACGCTAATCGGTGCGGTTTCTCCCGGCAAAAACACCGCACAAGCGGGATCGCAGGGTGTGGCGGCGGGGAGTTGTATGTCTAATTCTGAGAAAATTCGGTGGTGAATGCCTCCGGGTTCCAATCCTGCAACCTGCGTGGCGCCGACATCGAAGGTAAAGCCTTTGCGTTTGAAGGTGGAAGCGCATCCGCCGGGGACGATCGCCTGTTCTAAGACTAGCACTTTGTATCCTCTGCGGGCTAGCAGGGCTGCTGCTGTCAGCCCGCCGATGCCGCCTCCTATTACCGTGACGCGGCCCTTAGTGTTTGTGGGGCTGGATTTGTCAAAAGGGGTGCGATCGCCTCTCATAAATTTATTTATTGTAATATTTCTTAATATTATGCTCATATTTTGCAATAAAAAGCTCTTGTAGCGACAGGTTGAAATCTATCGCTACAAGAGGAAGGAGATCGAGTTTAGAGGACGTTTTAGGGGTAAAGTGCTCCGAGCGCACCCGGAGCGTTAGACTGTGCTGTGCTGGTGAGAAAATCAGGGACGGCGCCACTTGTTGAGATAAGCTTCGCCAATCCCAGCCACAGCCTGCATTTGAGCTAGCTGTTCCCGTAAAGCTTTGATGGTTCTTAGCTGTTCTTGAGACTGTTGCTGCAAAGCGTCGTAATTTCGCTGTATCGCCGCACTCTGGCTCAATTGATTTTCTAGAGATTGCAACTTGCTCAGTTTAACTTGGAAGTCGCCGATCGCACTTGACTTTTCTGCTAACTCGTGCTGCAAAGATTCGTAACTCGACTTCGACACGGTTTCCTGGAATTGGCTTTCGAGATTTTGCTTTCCGGTGGCCAATTGCTGCTGCAAAGATTCCAGAGCACTGGATTTTTCGGCCAATTGCTGCTGCAAAGATTCCAGAGCACTGGATTTTTCGGCCAATTGCTGCTGAAACTCGTGTTCCCGGTGTTCTTTTTCGGAGACTTGCTGCTGCAAAGAAGCGATCGAACTTTCGCGTTCAGCCAACTGCTGCTGTAAACTTTCGTAACTTGACTTCGCTACTGTTTCCTGCAATTGGCTTTCGAGATTTTGCTTTTCGGCGGCTAATTGCTGCTGCAAAGAAGCGATCGAACTTTCGCGTTCAGCCAACTGCTGCTGTAAACTTTCGTAACTTGACTTCGCTA
>JAUBST010000010.1:0-121766 GCA_036702215.1 Microcoleus sp. F6_B6 | reverse complement strand
TTGCTGCTGCAAAGAAGCGATCGAACTTTCGCGTTCAGCCAACTGCTGCTGTAAACTTTCGTAACTTGACTTCGCTACTGTTTCCTGCAATTGGCTTTCGAGATTTTGCTTTTCGGCGGCTAATTGCTGCTGCAAAGAAGCGATCGAACTTTCGCGTTCACTCAACTGCTGCTGTAAACTTTCGTAACTTTCTTGCAGCGGATTTGGCTTTACACTCACCGAGTCCGATAGAGTTTCTGCCGTTACAGCGTCATTAACTTCGCTTTCTTCGGCTGTTTCCCCTTGCAAGTGGGCTGCCTCTACCTGCGTTTCTTCACCTTTTTTCCAAGTGACAGTAACTTCCGTCTTGTCCTTAGAAATATCCAGAGCGCCTTGTGCCAAGCGTTCTAGGAGCTCCGACCTTGATATTCCGAGCTTTCGAGCGATCGTGTTCAATCGGTCGGCACTAGAAGAAGTCAGCGAAAGTCCGACTTTGACTTTGCTGTCTGAATTGGAACTAACTACATTGCGATTTTTTTTGACCATTGGCATTTTCCTCATGCCAACCTACACTTATTAGTATAGTGGCTGAAGCTTGTATTAAAATTAATTCTTGTTACTTACCAATTGTGCCAGCTTGCGTTCCCAATTGAACAAAAATCCGTGAATGTATTTTTCGATCCATTCCTCGCTGCAGAACCGCTCAAACATTCGCCGGGCAGATTTTTTTTCGGCACGATACCGCAGAGAGCGCAGTTGAGCTTGTTAGATACTATCTAACTTTGCGCCCGATCTCACCGGTTCGGCGCGATCGACCAAATCCAAATAAACCGCCACAACGTATTTTGCTATATAAGCCTCATCTCTAAACGGCGGCCCCAAGTCGAGAACCACCAAAATTATCTTCTTGCTCAAAGACAAGAGGTGAATTCCCAACAGCGGCAAATCGTAATTGTGAGTCGGATAAATCACGCCATTAAAAACTCGAGCAGATTCACCCGCATCGATGTAAGTGTGGGGATTTTCCGTAATTGCCGGCAGTCGCAACACCAACTGGCGATAGTAGCGGGGGTTTTGCCGCGGCTGACATTACTTCCAACGCCGAAAGAATGGGGCGAGTTGGCAAATCAAACTTTTCAAACAGCTATTGCTCTAGGTATTCCCAAAAAGGCCGGTACATGGCGAATTAACTCAGATGGCAAAACTAAGAGCGATCGTCAAGGATGCCGATCGCCCCTGTCTCGTTTATGAGAAACAAAGTAACAATCCGTAATATTGTGATGGCGATCGGGCCCGGGGCATCCCCCCAATGGAGGATATGGTCTGTTGCGTCCGCCCCAACGCCCCGATTAGACAGAGTTCAACTTTTTAGCTTCCTCAAGAAGTCTGCCAGCAAAATCTTATTTTGAAAAGTTGCTCGAATTGTGTCGCTGTTGTTGTAATCAATAATAACTTCAAACCTCTCAAACTCACCGCTTGGGCGATCGATATCAACTGTGTTTAGCTCCGTTAGTGCATCATCAATATTCTTAAACTCGTATCTTCTACCGAAAAGCGGCATGATAATTATTTGGGAAATGAAACGATCGAGGCAGTTTCTGAGCGTATCCATAAACCTATCGACTTCTTTTTTTGAAACACGCATCAAAGCCTGCCGCAGCTTATCTTTTTCTGAACTATTGAGAGCGGCCAACCTGTTTGAAGCTGCGGTATAGATTTTGTCCGCAGTTGTTTCGTCAAATGCAACATCAAAATCAATTTCCTTAAATGCTGCTACCACATCTTTGTAAGGAATATAGATAATTGCAAATCCATTATTTCTCAGTTGATCTAAAGCGGGTTTCGTGAACTCTCCAGCTAACACCGCACCATAAAATGGCGCTGACAAATGATGAAGCTCAATGATAGGTAGTATAGCGCCTTGGATTTCTTGAGCTTTGTTTTTTGAATGTTTCGTATATCTACGCCATGCAGACTCGATAAATGCAACAGGTCTACCGAGCTGGTCATCTGTACCGTCGATTTCAATGACAAAATCTAAATCATGTTTGTTTCCGTATTTGTCTTCCCAAGTAACTTTTTTACCGCTTCTAACTGGACGAGAACGCTGCGAATCGAGGTAGTAGTTTTTGGTTTTTGCAAACAGTTCTAGCCGAGGTTTGAGAATATCGTCGAGTACAATATCTTCAAAAAGTTTGCCGAGAGCCTGGCCGAACTTATGTGATGGGGATTCCGCCATAGATTATACTATTTCTATCAAAACCATGCAATTATAGAGAATATCCAAACCGATATCCAATCAATTATGCTCAATCTAAAATCTAAAATCTAAAATCTATAGCCTTTCTCAAAAAGATGAGGTATGATTGACAGATTATACAACCGCTTAAACGTATAGGGCCCAAGCCCAACTACCTACCTCATCTTTCTGAGAACCGCTATAAAATCTAAAATGGTATTAACTTTCTATCCACAGTCGTCCTTCATGCAGCGGAACATTGTGTTTTCGGTTTTTCCACTTGACGTTACGCTCCCTGATTTGCTCAAAATACCATGAATCAAACCCTGCTGCAACAGCCAGTTTGCCGAGCCACTGCTCGACCGGAACATAGACTCCGTAGGGAGCAGAATCTCCGATTACCAAGCAAATTTTGCAATTAGGTGCTGCAACTCGACGCAGGGCGTGAAATACAAATCCCATATCGATAAAATAAGCGGCAATCATTGTGTGATATGCCTTATTGCCGCTCTTAGTTACTCGAATCTTGTCTAGTTCTAGACAAACCGGTATCAGTTCGTCTAGAATCGGTTCAATAATTGATTCAGCTATTAGATTATCTAAGCTGAGTCGCTCCTTTGAAACGTGCTGTGAACTTGAACGAATTAAATATTTACGAACTGTCTCATGTAAATCTCCCCAAGAATCAACCTCGCCCCAGAAGGTCATTTCAAGACGTGTAGCATCTGCATAATCGTAGTTGTTTGCGTAGGGAGGAGAAGTTATTATTAAATCTATAGAGCGATCGGAAATACTTTTTAAGTTTCTCGAATCTTCTTGAATGAAAGTCGCTCGACTCTCACTAGAAATAAATTGCATTTGATACAGATCCTCTCGCATCATAGCAAGCTGATTTTCTAGGGCATCGAATGGTTCAGAAGTCTTAGCTTTGCCTTTGTTAGGGAGAATATATTGCCACTGTGCTGTACCTACATGACTTGAGGGCCGTAGAATGGCACAAATGGCTATAAAAATGAGAGACTGCAATTCTTCAGATAGAGACGGGGCTATTTCAAGATAAGCTTGTCTAATTTTGAAGAGGTCTGTTAACCTCTCCTCTGTATAGCATTTGGTCAGTAATACTGGAATTTTTTTGGGAAGCTTTGGCTGTAAAGTTGCAGCCAAACGCTTAATTTCGGTAACTGCTGCCAAAAATTGAGGAATGTTTACCATCCAAGCGAGTTTACCTTTTGCAAGCTTACAAACAAAAGGATGCGCTTCGATACCGTAAGAATTTATACCTAGCTTATCGGCAGTGAGGCAAACAGTACCAGATCCTGCAAATGGATCGAGGATAGTTTGAGGTTTTAACTCTGTGATGACTTGTTCGACCCAAGCTGCTGAGAATCCCGCCGAATAGCGAAACCACCTATGAATAGGTAATTTCATGTTGTCTGTGAACGTACCTGTCCTTTCGTGGATGACTCTGGATCTAGGGTTTTCGTATAATTCAGGGATGGAAGTAAAAAGCTCAAGCCGATCGCTCTCAGATTCATTGAGCTTCATGAGTCAAATACTCTGATAGAGAACTACAGTATCTTACCCTAAAGCTTCCAAGGTCGCACCGACAACCCGATGATCTGGATCTTTTGCCAAATAGCTGACAGCAGCGCGAGCTTGAGGATTGTCAAATTTGCTCAGCGCGCGAGCAACTCGCAGCCGAGTTCCCCAGTAATCCGCGCTTACAAAAGGTAACAATTGCTGCAATGCTTCTTCTTGCTTCTGGGTATTTGCCAGCAGACTCAATCCGTCAATTGCTGCTTCCTGAACAGAAAAATCTTCGCCGCCAAGAGCGATCGCACAAATTTCAAATACTGCATCAGGACACTGCATTTCGTACAGCGCAGCCATGATACTGCGGCGGACGAGCCAATTGTCATCGCGGCGGAAAGCTTCCACCAAGTGAGAAATCGCCTCGCTTTGGAACATTGACAAAGAGTTAGCGGCTTCGGCGCGCACGTTCGGATCGCGATCGAACTGCATCATTTTTAACAGTGCCGCAAAAGCTTCCGCACTTTGAGTCTGCCGCAATCCCATCGCCACACACGATCGCACGATAAACTCCCGATCGTCCACTTTGCTCAGCAACATCGGTAGCGCCACCGCAGCATCGCACTTTCTCAGAGCCGTTACCCCCCGCAGCCTCTCTTGAGAATCCGAACTTTCCAGCGCTGCTTGGATTTCGCTAATTTTCATAAGCCAATTATATATTTTTGTTACGTTTCTTTACAATTTTAGCAATTATTCCCGGATTTGGGGCAGATTCCAATGATTATTTACGATCGGCGGCTTGGGTATCGGGGACAATACAATGACTTTTCACCTCAATTATCGGAGATAAAAGCGCAATTTACACTCCTAATTATCCCGCGCATAAAATCCCAAATGATTGGAAATAGGACGTTCTTGCATGGGAATTTTATTCTGAATCGGAGCATTTAACAGTTTCGCTCCTGACGGCGATGCTACTGAAAAACTTACCGACCCGCCGCCATCTAAATTTAGCACTGTCTCGGCTCCCAACTGCAGCGAAATATCAGTTATTTCGCTCACTTTCAGCCCTTCACTGTAAAGCCTCTGCTTGCCGTCTGCCAGAATTAACCACAATTTGTTGCCTGTTTTGTCGATCGCCGCGGCTGCACGGGGGTAGGGTTGATCCTGTTTGCGTTTTTCCTCACTTTGTACTACGGGTTTGCGATTTTTAACCAGCAAAGTATCTCCGGCAACTGCATAGACTGTCCCTGCAGGACAAGTGCCGTTTTCGATGATTTGAACGCGGTTTTTGGCATCAAAACAAAGGGCGGGAAAGCTTGGATCTGGTTGAGAATAAGCTTGGCTTTTGGCAATGGCGTGTCCGATATTATTTACTCGAGCGCCACTGCGGGGATAGTAATCCCAAGGTGCTTTCTCGATGCAGGGATAAAAAAAATTGCCGTTGACTGCTAATTGCAACTTAAATTCTTTCAGAAATTCAGTAGCCGTGCGGGCATTGGTTTCTGTTAAATCGGGTGTTGGGTTTCCGGGAGTGACAAAAATTCCTATTCCCGGCGCTTTTAGGTCGATGCTAACAATGTGAATTAGGGCGGGACGCGGATTAGGCCAAAATTCCCTGCGGTAGGCTATTCCTTGAAAGAGCGATCGGGCTTCGTTTGTTTGTTGGGGACGCAAAAAGTAGGGAATGTTGTAGAGTAGTATTGGTGCGAGCAATATTCCGAGACCGAGAATCTGCCAAATTTGTTTTAGGGTGGGTCGATAAGTCATACCATTTTAGATTTTAGATAGGGGACGGGGACACTGACAGATTTATATATTTTCAAGCATCCTCTACTAATATGAAGTATTCGGATTCCAATAATTTTAGCAATCAAATTTTACGAAATCGATCGTTCCAAGGACAAGTTCTTAACGGTGCTGATTTCAGCGGTGCGGATGTTAGAGGCTGCAATTTTAGAAATGCTCAGTTAGCGGGTGCGAATTTTATCGGTGCGAAAATCGGGCTTTCTCGGCGACAGATAGCTGTTTTGAGTGCTGGGGCGATCGCGATTTGTTTGGTTGTGGGCGATGTTCTGACTCGACTGATTTTGGGAGCTCAAGGACAAGTACCTGGTTCTCGCAGTTGGCCTTTTGTTATGTTGCTGTACGGGGTTTTGAGCGCTGCGGGTTTCGCTTCGGCGATCGCCAGCAAACAGCCAAAAACCTCAAAAGCGGGTAGATTGGCACGAACAATTTCTGCTATTCTATCAGGAGCTTTGTTGGGATTTTTCTATGCTGGCACTGCAACTGATAATAATTCCCAGGCTGCTATTGCTGGAATGGCGTTCGGCGGGGTGTTAATGTTTTTTTTGTGTTCGCGGCTTCGCGGGCAATTTCCACAGGTGGCGATCGCATCCGCTGGAAGTGTGGCGACTTACGCAGCGGCTTTTTTGTTCAGTGCAACGGCGAGCGCTTTTCTGAGCACTCACAAACTGTTTTGGGGTATGTGTTTCGGTTTGCTGTCGCTGCTGTATCTTTGGTTTGCGTTTGTGTCTTTCTCGGCGATTGTTCGAGAGATTGAAAATGCTGAGGGTACTTCGTTCAGAGGGGCAAATCTCGCTGATGCTAAGTTCGATATAAATTACCTCAATCTAAAATCTAAAATTTAAAATCTCAAATTCCCCGACTGATATTCAAACAGCAATTGATCCTGCAGCAAGCGACGCTTGGCTGCAAACGCTGGCGATTGGTGTAGGTCACTATGGTTTTCTACTATTGGCATTATATGTGGGGGTTTATTCTGGGTTCGATCGCCCTAAATTACACTCAAACATTGAAAAGCGATCGCCCTTGAGTTTTCCACAAGAATTCAAGGGCGATCGCTCTAATCAAAGTATTTATCTCATATCAGAGATTTTGGTTGCAAGCTGTTTTTTTTGCCTAAACAGCTTGTTTAACGGAGAGGGAGGGATTCGAACCCTCGTTAAGTTGCCCTAAACACACTTTCCAGGCGTGCGCCTTCAACCGCTCGGCCACCTCTCCAGGGCTAAATTCATTCATTTAGCCACAGCTCAACTATCTTAGCAGAACAAATCTGATTTGGGAAGGGGTAACGGCATAAATTTGCTGTTTAACTATTCAAGGGGGTCTGGGGGCAATAAGTCCCACACCATAATCTTTGATTTGGTGTTGGGATACACGGACACCCCCACACCGATTTTATCCGGTCAATCAGGCGTCAAATCGTTAGCAGGTATAGATTTATAGATTGGCAATTCTGTGTTAGACTTGAGTGCATGACTCTGATCGTGAACTACTGCTACCGAATTTATCCCGACGCCAGCCAAGAAGAAACGATGCTTCATTGGTTGGAAATTTCTCGCAAGGTTTATAACTACGCCTTGCGAGAAATCAAAGATTGGGTCAATTCGCGTAAATGTAGTTTAGATTATTGTTCGCTGGAGAGAGAATACATCGTTCCAGCCGACAAGCCATTCCCTACCTATTACGTTCAACAGAACGAACTTCCCAAAGCGAAGAAAACGTTCTCGTTGTTGGGCGAAGCCCCTTCTCAAGTTCTGCAAACTACTATTCGTAGATTGCATGATGCTTGGAATTATTTTCAGTCGCGGGGGTTTGGCTTTCCTCGCTTCAAGAAATTTGGACAAATCAAGTCCATGCTGTTTCCTCAATTCAAAACCAATCCTATTACGGGATGGCAGATAAGCTTGCCCAAAGTTGGGAAGATGCCTATCAACTTGCATCGACCTATCCCAGAAGGGTTTGTGGTTAAGCAAGCACGGGTTTTGAGGAAAGCTGATAGGTGGTTCATTGTAGTGACAATTGAGTCTGATGTGTCGATACCTGACGCTCAACCGCATGGAGATGGGCTGGGTATCGACTTGGGATTGTCCAAGTTTTTGACAACCTCGGATAAAGAGTTTATTGCTAGACCCCGATTCTTGACATCTTTGTACCGCAAGCTGGAATTGCTGCAACGTAAGTATGCCAGAACGAAAAAGGGTTCTAAGAACCGTGAGAAAGCTCGAATCAAGGTTGCCAGATTCCACAACCACATCGCACAAGTTCGGAAGGATTGGCAATTCAAACTGGCTAACCATCTGTGTACCAAGGAAGGTATTGGGATGGTCTTTGTTGAGGACTTGAACTTGAAAGCGATGTCCAGGGGGATGTTGAGAAAACATACCTTGGATGCTGATGAAGGTCAATTTCTCAATCTGTTGGAGTGGGTCGCCAAGAAGCATCAAATCTATTTTTGTCGCGTCAATCCAGATGGAACCTCTCAAACTTGCCCTAAGTGCAACACACATACAGGTAAAAAAGAGCTTTCCGAACGAGTTCATAAATGTGGTGAGTGCGGATATCAAACCGATAGAGATCACGCAGCATCCGAAGTTATTAGGTTGCGTGGTTTAGAACTCATTAGTACGCAAGGACTTTGCGGAATAGAAAATGCCTATGCAGTCGGTCTGCCGGGGATTGATGAAAGTCAGTCCTTGTCAGAGGCGAAAACCCGCAAGGGAAGAACTAGGAAATCTTCCAACAGTGATGTTGGGAAGCCCATACCATAATCTTTGATTTGGTGTGGGAGGATGTCACTATGGGTAGGGTGTGAAACTGGCAGGATCGGGTTCTCATCTATGGGTCGCAAACCCATTCATTTCAAGGATCTTGCCCCGCCAACCCCAATCTAAAATCTAAAATCTAAAATCTAAAATTCCATGACTAACTCTTACACAATTAAAATTCATAACAGACAGACAGGCGATCGCCACACCGTGCGAGTACCCGAAGACCGCTACATCCTCCAAAGCGCGGAAAACCAAGGAGTAGATTTGCCCTTTTCCTGCCGCAACGGCGCTTGTACCGCCTGTGCGGTGCGCGTCAAGTCGGGGGAACTGTACCAGCCAGAAGCAATGGGGCTTTCTGTGGAACTGCAAAAAGAAGGTTATGCCCTGCTGTGCGTCAGCTATCCCCGTTCCAACATCGAGGTAGAGACGCAAGACGAAGACGAAGTGTACGAACTGCAATTCGGCCGCTACTTCGGCAAAGGTAAAGTTAAAGCCGGTTTGCCGTTGGATGAAGAATGAGGCAATTTGATAAATTATCAACTACCAATTATCCATGCTTTATCGGTTATTCGCGATCGCCCTTTGTCTGTTGCTAGCTAGCTGCCAAAAACCAGAAATGCCCCAAGGTACGATCGCCAAAGTAGAAAGGGCCATCAGCGGCCAAACAATCGAAGTTATCAGTACAGCCAACAAAATAGCCTTATTAGAACAAATCAGGCTGATTGGTATTGATGCGCCGGATTTAAAACAGCAGCCTTGGGGAGAAGCAGCCAAACAAAGACTAGAACAGCTAACTGGGGGAAAACAGGTATTGTTAGAATCAGACATCGAACAGAAAGACCAGTTCGATCGCAAACTAGCCTACTTGTGGCAAGATAAAAATTTGCTCAACGAACAGCTACTCAAAGAAGGTTATGTCCTGGCCTCAGTGCGATCGCCCAACACCAAATATCAGCAGCGACTCGTGAACGCTCAAGAATGGGCGAGACTCATGGGTAAAGGCCTGTGGAATCCAGAACGAGCTTTGCGCCAAACTCCCGCAGAATTTCGCCAGCAAAATCGGAAATAGTCGGTTGACAGTTGACAGTTGACAGTTGACAGTTGACAGTTGACAGTTGGCAGTTGACAGTTGACAGTTGGCAGTTGGCAGTTGACAGTTGACAGTTGACAGTTGACAGTTGACAGTTGACAGTTGACAGTTGACAGTTGACAGTTGACAGTTGACAGTTGGCAGTTGGCAGTTGACAGTTGATAGTTGTCATTGGAAGCAATTCCCAATGCCCAATGCCCAATGCCCAATGCCCAATTCCCAATTCCCAATGACTGACACTCAACTGCAAAACTTCTTAGAAATAGCCACCGAAGCAGCCCTAGCCGCCGGTTCCGTCCTGAAATCTTTCTGCGGAAAATTAGAAAAAATTCAAGAAAAAGGTCGATCGGGCGATTTAGTCACAGAAGCCGACAAAGCCTCAGAAGCAGTCATTTTAGAAATTCTCGGCCGCCACGTACCCGACCACGGCATCCTCGCCGAAGAATCCGGCAAATTAGGGGATGCCAGCAGCAAATACCTGTGGGCGATCGACCCTTTGGACGGCACAACCAATTATGCTCACCAATATCCTTTTTGGGCCGTGTCGATCGGACTTTTAATCGACGGGATACCACAAATTGGAGTAATTTACGACCCTTTTCATAACGAATTGTTTCGGGCAGGCAAGGGATTGGGAGCAACCTGCAACCGTTCGCCGATCGAAGTTTCCCAAATCTCAGAATTGAGAACTAGCTTGCTAGTCACTGGCTTTGCATACGATCGGCGCGAAACAGCAGACAATAACTATGCCGAATTCTGTCACCTCACCCACCTCACCCAAGGCGTGCGGCGCAGCGGTTCCGCATCCCTAGACCTCGCACACCTGGCCATGGGGCGATCGGACGGATACTGGGAACGGGGACTCTCCCCTTGGGACGTAGCCGCCGGTGTACTCATCGTCTCCGAAGCCGGAGGTCAAATTACAGCTTATGACGGCAGTGCCTTTGAGATGAACTCGGGTCGGATTTTGGCCACAAACGGCAAAATACACGCCGAACTCAGCGGCGCACTGCTAGCCGTTCCTCCCTTATCTTCTTGGAAGTAGCGCCCCCCAGCAATAGATCGGGGGTAGTACGGGGGTCACAACCCCTTGACTCAAGCTACATTAAAGAATAGTGAAAAGCCAGGAAAGGAAGAGTAAAAGTTATGTCTTTTGAAATGACAAAAGGGCTGTTCAAGTATGACTTTACAGATCAGCACGCAATTTTGGGAATTCCCTTAGACGCCGAGTTTAACGACATCCGCAAGCGCTACATGAAAATCGCCCGCCGTTTGCATTCGGATACTTGCTCTTTTGAAAGCCAAGCAGATAAAGATTGGGCTAACCAATTTTTGTCAAAAGTAGTCAATCCGGCTTACAACAAATTCTCTAAGGAAAGCGATCGCAAAGAATACAGCCTGCTATTAGCAGCCATCGCCAAGCGCGTCGTCAAAGAACAGGCCAAAATGCAAATTGAAAGCGAAGCAGCCAAACAGTTAGCTACCGCTAAAAATTGGGAAGAAGCTTACAAAACAGCAGTTAGCAAACTCGCTCTCAAGCAGTACGAATCAGTTAAGGAAACGCAAGAGGCGATCGATCAAATTAGCGAACTTAATATGGTTTACCTGCTGCGAAAAGAGCGCCTTGGTGGTGGTGGTGGGGTTGCACCCATTTCACCCCCAAAAGCTGTAACCCCTAGTACAGAAAAAACAGCAGCAGCAGCCACCCCAGCCACAGCAACTCCACCGCCGCCTCCACCCAAACCCGAAGTCTCGTCGGCCGAACCCTATTGCCGCCGAGCTCAAGGATTCATGAACAGCAAAAGTTACGCCAAAGCAATTATAGAGTTGAAAGAAGGCCTGAAGCGCGATCCAAAACACAGCCAGGCCCACGCTTTGTTAGCAATGTGTTACCTCGAACAAAATCAAGCCACAATGGCGAAACTTGAGATGAACAAAGCTTTGGCATCAAATCCTGAAGAACCGACGGCTTTGGAGGTTAAGAAAAAGCTGGAACAAAATTCCGCAAAGAGCAAAAAAGATGACGAGAAACCGGGATTTTTTGCAAGTTTGTTTGGCGGGAAGAAGAAGTGAGAAGTTGTGAGTGGTAAGTCTTGAATATTGAGAAACGGGTGAACTGCTCAGCAGTGGAGTGAGCTAGAGCAAAAAAATCAAGACTTGGTGATATCAAATCGGGTGACATCGGAATTATACCATCAGTGCGATCGTCCCGCGCTCGCGGGTGCTCCAGAAAGAACGGGACGATCGCACTGACGGGGAAAATGATAATTCCGATGCAAACAAAAACGATATTACACCTTAATTTGTTAAAGTCGAATGTTAAGCTTGCCTTCTTCGACTTTAACAGTGTTCCCTAAAGCTAAGCTTCTAAGCCCAATCTAAAATCTAAAATCTAAAATCTAAAATTGATATGACGCCTTAATTTGTTAAAGTCAAATGTTAAGCTTGCCTCGTTAGACTTTAACACCGTCCATAAAGCTAAGCTTCTAAGCCCAATCTAAAATCTAAAGTCTAAAATCTAAAATTGATATGGTTCACCAACCCCCATCCGGTGCAAGAGATTTATTGCCCCTTGACGTTGCTCAAAAAATTTCGATCGAACGGCGCTTACAGCAGGTTTTTCACCGCTGGGGCTATCACCGGATTATTACCTCTACTCTAGAAAGGCTGGAGACATTGATGGCTGGGGGCGCGATCGACCGATCGACCTTAATTCAACTGCAAGACGCCGAGGATGGAGAACTCGGTTTGCGGCCGGAATTGACAGCTTCGATCGCGCGCGCGGCTGCGATGCGGATGGCCGGGACTCGCTGGCAGCCTCAGCGCCTCTACTACAATGCCAACGTGTTCCGCAAAGGCCCAGATACTGGCTCAGGCGGGCAACAGGAGTTCTATCAAGCTGGGGTAGAACTCCTCGGCGCGGGGGGGACGGTTGCGGATGCGGAAGTGCTGCTGCTGCTGTCTGAGTGCTTGCAGAGCTTGGGAATTGATGACTGGCATTTGGTTTTGGGAGAAGCGGGCTTGACAGCAAGATTGCTAGAACCGTTTCCGCCAAACGTGCGCCAAAAAGTTCGGGGGGCGATCGCCAATCTCGATCGAATTGCCTTGGAAACTTTGCCGCTGTCAACCGAATTGCGAGAAAGAGCTCTGCTGTTATTTGACTTGCGCGGCCGCCCCGAAGAGGTGTTGCCAATTGTTGCCAAACTAGATTTAGATTTGCCGCAGGAAGCCGCGTTAAATAATCTCAAATCGGCGATCGAATTGCTGCACCAATGCCAGTCAAAAATTCCCCATCTCAAATCTCACATTCACCTCGATTTGAGTTTAATTCAAACATTTGACTACTACACTGGAATTGTGTTTGAAGTTGTCAGCAGCAGCAAGACAGGACAGCGAGTTTTAGGACAAGGGGGACGCTACGACCAACTGTTGGGACTGTTCGATCCCCAAGGGCAAAATTCCCCCGGCATCGGGTTTTGTCTGAATATTGAAGATTTGCACCAAGTGTTGCTGACAGAGGGGCAATTGCCCACCCAGACGCCCGCTAGCGACTGGTTGGTTGTGGCTCAAACTCCTGAAGCTAGTGCCGCCGCGTTTGCTTACGCTCGCAAACTCCGAGACTCTACTCACCTAGTGCGGGTAGAAATAGATTTAGAGAGTCGGGAGACGGCGGAGGCGGCGCGGGAATACGCGCGCGATCGGCGAATTGCTCAAATTGCTTGGGTAAATGCCGAAGGATTGCCAACAATTGAAACGGTAAATTAGGCTGATTGGTAATTGGTAATTAGTAGTTGGTAATTGGTTAAAAATCACCGGATATGATATTATGTATCCTGCTGATTGAGAGAAGGTTTTGCCAATTGCTAATTGCTAATTCCCGATCTAACTAAAATGTTTTGAGAGAACACTATGCCACACACTATTGTTACGAATATTTGCGAAGGAGTTGCTGATTGCGTCGGCGCTTGTCCGGTTGCTTGCATTCACCCCGGGCCCGGCAAAAATGTCAAGGGTACTGATTGGTTTTGGATTGATTTTGATACCTGTATTGACTGCGGCATTTGTTTGCAGGTGTGTCCGGTCGAAGGTGCGATCGTTCCAGATGAGCGGCCTGAGTTGCAGCAAACTCCGAGTTGATTGCAATTGAGGGCTAGACCCTACATTCACTTTTTTTACAAACCGCAGAGGGCGCTGAGGGCGCTGAGAAGAAGGGTGAGAAATATTGGAAAAATCTAACTTTTAGATATCTAACTGAGGTAATTAATTAGGTTACTTTTGTGAGTTCTTTCTCTTCCCTTCTCTTGTCTTCCTTCGTGTCCTTCGCGTCTTCGCGGTTCGTAAAAAAAAAGCCCGATCGCACTTTACAAAAAAAAACTACAATAAAATCCCATGCAGCCGATCGCACTTTCCGACTCTCATATTTTATCCATCCGCACCCACGCTGAAAGCGCTTATCCTGAAGAATGCTGCGGTTTGTTGCTCGGTCGAGTTACTAACGGTGTTAAAAATTTAGTAGAAGTTTGGCCGACTGAAAATGCTTGGAGTGCGGAAGCTGAGGAGAATTGGCCGGAACAAAAAGAATTGACAGAAAGACGCAGATATGCTATAAGTCCCGAAGATATGTTGCGGGCGATGAAACACGGGCGCGATCGCACTCTGGATATTATCGGCATATATCATTCTCACACGGATTGTCCGGCAGTGCCCTCAGAGTGCGATCGGGCATTGGCTTGGGCCCAATACTCTTACATCATTGTGTCCGTCCGACAAGGCTGTTCGGAAGACATCCGCAGTTGGAGTCTTGACGGAGAGGGGAACTTTCAAGCAGAGGAAATCCTCGCAGTGCAACCGACTCAGATTAAGAAATAATTAGTAAAAATAACAAACTTGTAAAAAGGCGAAAGATTCAGATAGGATATAATTCTAAATCGGCGCTACACACAATATCATGCTAAATCCTAATCTGGACGAGATCCAGCTCAACAAACAAGAATACGAACGCTACTCTCGCCACCTGATCCTGCCAGAAGTTGGATTGGAAGGGCAGAAGCGTCTCAAAGCTGCCAGCGTGCTCTGCATCGGTACGGGAGGCCTCGGTTCGCCGCTGCTGCTGTATTTAGCGGCCGCCGGTGTTGGCCGCATTGGGATTGTAGACTTTGATATTGTTGACCATTCCAATTTGCAGCGGCAGGTAATTCACGGCACTTCTTGGGTTGGGAAACCGAAGATTGAGTCGGCTAAAAATCGGATTTTAGAAATTAATCCTTTTTGTCAAGTTGATTTGTACGAAACTCGCGTTAGTTCCGAAAATGCGATCGACATTGCCACTCCTTACGATATCATCATCGACGGTACGGACAACTTCCCGACTCGCTATTTGATGAACGACGTTTGCGTGATGTTAAACAAGCCCAACGTCTACGGTTCCATCTTCCGATTTGAAGGGCAAGCAACTGTTTTCAACTACGAAGGCGGCCCGAATTACCGCGATTTGTACCCCGAACCCCCGCCTCCTGGCATGGTTCCTTCTTGTGCCGAAGGCGGCGTTTTAGGCGTTTTGTGCGGAGTTGTCGGTTCTATCCAAGCAACGGAAGCTATCAAGATTATCTTGGGTCAAGGCACTACTTTGAGCGGCAGATTGTTGCTTTACAATGCCTTAGATATGACGTTCCGGCAATTGAAACTGCGGCCGAATCCAGTGCGTCCGGTAATTGAAAAGTTAATCGATTACGAAGAATTCTGCGGCATTCCTCAAGCGAAAGCAGATGAAGCCAAAATCCAAGTTTCTGAGATGACTGTCACAGAACTGAAGCAGTTAATCGACAGCGGTGCGAAGGACTTTGTATTGTTAGATGTTCGCAATCCCAACGAGTATCAAATTTGTCAAATTCCTGGGTCGGTTTTGGTTCCTTTGCCGGATATCGAACAGGGCGCAGGTGTCGCTAAAGTCAAGGAATTGTTGAACGGCCACCGCTTGATTGCACACTGCAAAATGGGCGGGCGTTCTGCGAAGGCTTTGGGGATTTTGAAGGAAGCTGGAATTGAGGGGATTAATGTTAAGGGCGGAATTACTGCTTGGAGTGAAGAAGTAGACCCATCTGTACCTCAATATTAAGCTCAATCTTTTTCTGGGGCGGGTTTAGCTCATATCACGAGATATAAGCGAGTAGACTGTGGTCATTAGTGTCAACTTACGCTGAAAAACCTTTGTATCTTTCGTCGTTCACAGCCGAGTCTAGAACCCTCTAAATTCCCCTTTTTTAAGGGGAATTTCTTTAGTAGTGAAGCAGGACACGGCAATGCCGTGTCCCTACAAAAAACGCAGATTAACCCAACCCTTCAACCAAAAAATTCCGGGCACTTTCTAACGCTTCCTGCAACTTACTTGCATCGCGTCCCCCAGCTTGCGCTAAATTAGGCCGGCCGCCGCCTTTTCCGCCGCAAATTTGAGCAATTCCCCCGATAAACTTGCCAGCTTGCAATCCTTTTTTATTCACTTCGGGACTAAAAGCAGCCACCAAACTTACCTTATCCGGTTCAGGAATTGATGCCAAAACAACCGCAGCATTTCCTAATTTTTGTTGCAATCTTTCCGCCGCAGTTTTCAGCGCTTCTGCATCCACATCTCCCAATTGAGCTACAATGATTTTGAATTCGCCGATCGCCTCCGCTGCACTCAGTAACTGGTCGGATTTCGCGATCGCCAATTCCGACTTGACAGCAGCCAAATGTTTCTGAGTATCCTTCAACTCATTCTGCAAATTAGTAATCCGGTTCGGCAATTCTTCAGGCTTCGCCTTAAATCGATCGCCCAAATCGCGCACAACCTTATCCCGCACGTTCAAATAGTCCAAAACAGCTTGACCGGAAACCGCTTCAATCCTGCGAGTTCCCGCCGCTACCCCCGCTTCGGAAACAATCTTAAACAGCCCGATTTCTGCGGTATTGCTGACGTGAGTTCCGCCGCACAATTCCATCGAAACGCCGGGAAAATCGATCACCCGCACCACATCGCCGTACTTCTCGCCAAACATCGCAGTTGCGCCTTTTTCTCTCGCTTGGGCGATCGGCATTTCTGCAACGACCGCAGCGTGGGCCTCAGCAATCCAACTATTAACTAAATCCTCAATTTTCTGCAACTCTTCTGCTGTGACAGCGCGCGGAGAATTAAAATCAAACCGCAATCTCTCCGACGATACCAGCGAACCAGCTTGCGAAATCGAACCGTCCACAATTTTCCGCAAAGCTGATTGTAATAAGTGAGTTGCTGTGTGGTTTGCCTGAATTCGGCGGCGACCGCTATTGTCAATTTTCGCAGTAATACTGTCGCCAACTTTCAGCGTTCCCCGTTCCACAAAGCCGAAATGCACGAAGAAATCCGATTCCTTCTTCACATCATCAACTCTCACTAACAAACCATCACCATTATCTCCGCTTTTCAAATAACCTTTATCCCCAATTTGTCCGCCGGATTCTGCATAAAACGGCGTTTGGTTCAACACAACTTGTACCTCAGTGCCGGCCGCTGCTTCCTCGACAGATTTGCCGTCAACTAAGATAACTTCCACCTCAGCTAAACTAGACAATTCAGCATAACCGACAAACTCAGTTCCTTGGATTGTTTCAGCCAACTTATCCAAAGAACCCTGCACGGTTAAATCGATGGTTTGGCGAGCATTTTTAGCGCGAGTTTGCTGTTCCTCCATCGCCGCTTCAAATCCGTCCAAATCCACAGTTATTCCCTGTTCCTCAGCAATTTCTTGAGTCAGTTCTAAGGGGAAACCGTAGGTATCGTAAAGAGTGAAAGCATCTTGACCGCTGATTTGTTGGTTTGCTTGCTGTTTTGTGCGATCGACAATTTCCTCCAGCAGCTTCTCTCCGCGTTCCAAAGTCTTGAGAAACTGCGCTTCTTCCCTTGCCAATTCCGCCTTAATTTGAGCTTCCCGCAGCCGCACGTTCGGATAAGCTGCTTCCGAAAGGCCGATCGCCCTTTCAGCAACCCGCACCGTAAATTCGCCCTGAATTCCAATCAGCCGCCCGTGGCGCACCACCCGGCGAATCAACCGGCGCAAAATGTAACCGCGACCAACATTCGACGCCCGAATTTCGTCCGCAATCATGTGCACCACAGCCCGAATATGGTCGCCAATTACTTTCAGCGAAACCTTGACTTTCTCATCGCTATTGTGGTAATCAATCCCGGCAATTTCTGCGGCCGATTGAACGATCGGAAAAATCAAATCTGTTTCGTAATTGTTGGGGACTTTCTGGAGGATTTGCGCCATCCGTTCCAGTCCCATGCCAGTATCAATATTTTGATTTTGCAGCGGTGTTAAATTGCCCTCTGCATCTTTATTGTACTGCATGAAAACCAGGTTGTAGAATTCGATAAACCTGGTATCATCTTCGAGGTCAATATTGTCGCCTCTTTCTGGGTGGAAATCATAGTAAATCTCCGAACAGGGGCCGCAGGGGCCTGTCGGGCCGGATTGCCAGAAATTGTCATCTTCTCCCATGCGTTGAATGCGATCGCCCGGAATGCCAATTTCGTCGCGCCAAATCGCAAAAGCTTCGTCATCTTCGCGGAAAACGCTAACAACCAAATTCGACGCTGGTAAGCCGAAAACTTCCGTGGAAAGTTCCCAAGCCCAGGCGATCGCCTGTTTCTTGAAATAATCCCCGAAACTGAAGTTGCCCAACATCTCAAAAAACGTGTGGTGGCGGGCGGTACGGCCGACGTTTTCGATATCGTTGGTGCGGATGCACTTTTGAGAAGTGGTGGCGCGCGGTGATTCGGCGGCGCGCTGTCCGAGGAAAATCGGCTTGAATTGCAGCATTCCGGCGATCGTCAGCAACACAGTCGGATCTTCGGGCACCAAAGAAGCGCTAGGCAAGATTTTATGTCCCCGCTGGGCATAAAAGTCGAGGAATGTTTGGCGGATTTGGCTGCCACTGAGAAACTTAGGAGAAATAGACATGACAAGAACTGTTAAGTATGTAAAGATGTAGCAACAATAGAATTTATAGTCCTGGACGCACGGGTGTCCAGAAACTGGGTTTTTAAACCAAAATACACGGGCTGTAAATCCTCAATCTCGGTGAAAAAACCCGGTTTCTTTGCGGGCGAGTGCGTGGGTGCTAACTTACATCTATTTGGATATTCATATCATTATACTTAGTAATGTAAAGAGCTATCAAGTTTTGCAAATAGTGCTTTACTCCTCCGAAAGCTCGTGCTAACTTAATAATAGACACCGGGACAGGAAGAGAAAGGAGGTCGCTATATTTAGAAAGAAAGTTCGAGGATATAGACATGGTGTCTCCGGTCTAGATTCCCAGGCGCAGCAGAAATTAACCGAACACAACTTGAAATAGTGGCGAACTGCCAAACCGCAGTCAAGCCAAACCGCAGTCGAGTCAGACATAGTTGTCGTGGCGGATTAAAAGTAAAGCTGCACAAGTTGTAAACCCTAGTAAGTAAACATTCTCAACCGGAAACACATCTCGTTTGTTAGAAAAAACAAAGTTCTCATATTATTGGGTCCGATCGCTGTCGATCGGGCCCTATGAATTTTTATAGGGCGATCGCAGGAGGAGAGGGTTAGAGAGGGAGAAAGGGCACAGTTCGACTGTGTAAGTGCTTTCTGCTCAAAAGAAACATCCCTCGGAGCCGATCGGCGATCTGTGCAGCTTTTGAGTTATATATTATATATAATGGGACGCGGATCGCGCCCGCCCGCTTTTTGGCGGGACTCAAACGCTGTGGTATGAGGCACACTCAAGATGCGATATCATTGAGGATGTCAGTCAAGACATTAAAACCCAGCCGCTGTATAGCAGTCTACGCTGCTGTGAGCTTACTGCAAGGCAAGGATAGCAAACCGCCATTTTTGGTGACAAGACCTGGCTCAAAAATTTGAATCTCAGGATATTTAGAGTCAAAACTCTAAAAAATCCCATCCCCGACGCAGGGGTGAGAGTTCAAACAATAAAAGCCCGCCCCGTCAAAAAAGCTAGTGCCGCCAACAACTTTCGTAAATCACTAGCACAGTTCTTAAACTCACAATCTCCGGAGATTCCAGGTACAAGTATGGCAGAAATAACTAAAGAAGAAATGCGGGAACGGCTGGGAAATATCGACCAGATTCGCGATATAATTTTTGGAGCGCAGCTTAGAGAATACGATAACCGCTTCGATAAAATAGATTCAGACTTGTCGATGATGCAGCAAGATATGCAAGCTCGCATCGAACAAGTCAAAACTGTTCTGTCTGCAGAAATGAAGGCGGCAGTTGATTCGTTAGAAAAAAAAGTTAAATCGCTCACCTCAAACACCCAAGAAGAAAGCGCAGACATCCGTCAGCAAGTCGATCGCGTTAACCGGAAATTCTCCAGCAGCATTGAAGCCCTCGACGAGGCGATCGACAATCAAACCAATTCGCTTCGCGACGAACTATCCCAAACCAGAGAGCGACTATCTGAAGAAACCCGCACTTTGAAAACACAGGTTTTTGAAGAACTAGATCGCCGCTTTTCCATGCTCAGAGATGTTAAAGTTTCGCGAGACGACATGGCAGAAATTCTGTTTGAACTAGGCATGAGGCTCAAAGGAACAGAATTTGTGCCCGAACTTAAAGGCGTTGCTGATAATAAGTTAAATAACGAATTTCTGTTACCGGAGCGCCACCATCACGGATAATAACGCATGGCTTTACCGAAAGAAAATCCGGCTGACGAAGATGAGTTAGAGGGTTTTGTTTCTAAACCTGACGAGTCTGCTGCCGATGCAGCAACCCAGCTAGAACCTTTGCTGAATCTGTTAGTAGATCTCAAAATTTTTGCTGGTTCCAACCAGCAAAATGCAGAGCCCGAAGGTGACAGCAGCAGCGAAAACAATCGAGCTGGGGATCTCGGCGGGTTGATGGATTTGTTAGGTATTTCTGAGCAAGCGCCAGAGGAAGTTGCAGCGAGTGTACCCGAAACTGGAGATCGCGAACCTGAGTCTGGCGATTCCTGGGATGTTAAAGAAGAGTTCAAAAGTTTGCTGTTCGCTACTCAAAAACTCAACACTTCAGAACTCGAAAGAAA
This sequence comes from Microcoleus sp. F6_B6, assembly GCA_036702215.1. GTDB lineage: Bacteria > Cyanobacteriota > Cyanobacteriia > Cyanobacteriales > Microcoleaceae > Microcoleus. The sequence continues at coordinate 101,266 of JAUBST010000010.1, read as the reverse complement.
CTATTCCTCCGCTAAAACTATAGATGTTTCCGCGATCGCCCAGCCGGATTTGGAGGAGGAATCACAGCCTGTCGAAGAATTGTCTAACTTGACAATGGAAGATTCTCTACAGTACGTACAGGCTCAAAAATCCCGCGGGTGCGATCGCGATTTACAGGATGTTTCCCCTCCCGAAACCGAGTCAAAATCCTCGGAAATTCCCCATAGTCCCATAGTTTCCACAGTCTCAGAGCCACCATCAACTGCATATTTAGATCCGGTAGTTGCTTCTTCGCTTCAATCGATGCCAAACTTGGTAGAACAGCCGACACCGATATCGCAGCCGACAGAAATATTAGGCCAAATTAAACAAGATTTAAATCAAGCCGACAGCGCGATGGAAACGCTGCAAAATCTGATTTTCGGCTCAAAAATGTCGGATATCGAGCAAGTCAAAAATTTGCTGGCAGAAAACGATTTGCCGGGGGTGCGCCACCTGATGGCAAAAATCGACGATAAATTAGGAAAATTGGAGCACCAAATCTACGAACCCCAAGAGTTGATTCAGTTAATGCTGCCTTGGATCGCAGAAATTCTCAGCCGCAAAATTGCCGATTCCAGAGAAGAAGTTGTCAAGGCGATCGGGCCAATTATTGACGAAGTGATTAGGGCAAAAACTCAGGAAAACAAGTCGGCAATGAGTGCGGCAATAGCTGAGCTGCTTCCAGACGCACTTGCCCAACAAATAGTGAATTCGCCAGCGGATATTGCTAAGGCGATCGCCCCAGAAATCGGTCTGGCAATTAAAGAGCAAATTCGCCTCGACCAAGAGTCGATCGCTCAAGCCCTCGCCCCGGAAATGGGCAAAGCGATTACAGCCCAAATAAAACTCGAACGCGACTCTATGGTGGATGCCCTCTATCCCGTAATTGGCAGTACAATTGCCCGATACATGGCAGAAGCTATCAAGACAATCAATGAAAAAGTGTCCAATGCCATCAGCGTCGAAGGATTCCAGCGCAAAATTCGCTCCAAAGTACAAGGAGTCTCCGAAGCTGAATTAATCCTCAAAGAATCAGTACCCTTTACCGTCCAAGCAGCATTCTTAATTCACAAAGCATCTGGCTTGATAATTTCCGAAGTTCAAAACTCAGAAAGCTACCAGTTAGAATCAGAAATGGTAGCCGGAATGCTCACAGCTATTCGCAGCTTTGTTAACGAGTGCATCGTGCAGCCGGGAGAAGTTTCCGAACTAAATCAAATTGAATACGGCGACTCAAAAATTATGCTAGAAGTAGCGGGATATTGCTACCTGGCAGTCGTGATCAAAGGAGAACCGCCACAGTCGTTCATCAACAAACTGCGGCAAACAGTTAGTAATATCATCCTTAATTACGCTAAAGTAATTCACGAGTTTAACGGCGACCCCGGTACTGTACCCGAGTCGCTGCACCCGTACATAAAAACTTTATTCGACCCGCTGCAAACGGAAAAATCAACCAAACCTCCGATCGCCCTAGCCGTTATCAGTTTAGCTGCCTCGAGCTTCATCTTAGTACCTTGGGGAATTTATCAGTACCGCAGCAGTGTTGAGCGCCGCCTCGAAGCAAATGCCATCGCAGCTTTAGCATCCACTCCCGAATTAGCAGTTTACCGCTTAGATGTTGGAGTTGATGGCAAAACTTTAAAGCTAACCGGTAAGTTGCCAAATCAAGAATTGCGGGCACAAGCCGAAAAAATAGCCGCATCAACTGCACCGAAATTGCAATTAGATAATAGGATTCTAGCTGTAGATGTCCCCCCAGATCCAGTTTTGGCGGCGGCCGAGGTGCAGCGGATTACCGCTGTTTTGAACCAGAGAGAGGGCGTTTTAATTTCTACTCGGTACGGCGACCGCAAAGTTACAGTAGAGGGCACTGTCAGGGACGGTGCAGACGCACAGAAAATAGCTCAGTCCCTGAAGCAAATTCCCGGTGTTCAATCGGTGATTAGCACAATTAAATTAGAGCCTCTAAAAATTACAACCCGCATCTACTTCCAGCCAGGAAGCACAAAATTAGACTCTACATACGGAGAAACCATCGCCCGTGTCAAAAAATTCATGGATCGATATCCTCAAAAACATATTAAGATAATTGGGCACAGCGATCGAACTGGAGAACTTGTTACAAATCAACAGTTGTCGCTCAAGCGTGCCGCAGCAGTGCGAGATGCTTTAGTGCGACAAGGTGCTGACCCGAAGCGCCTCCAAACGGTCGGCAGCCCAAATCCTCCTCCCGGCTTGGAACCCAATCAACCGCTACTTTTAAGCAGATGCGTGCTATTTGAACCAATAACCAAGACCGCAAACAGTAAATAATTATGTCAGTTACTATATCTAAAAAAATGTGCATGATCGGCGACTTTGGCGTCGGCAAAACCAGCCTGATCCGCCGTTTTGTCGATCGGCAATTCAGCGACCAGTACCTCTCCACTGTGGGAGTAAAAATTTCCCGCAAAAGCGTAGAACTAGAAGGCGTAAAACAGCGGGAAAACGTGACTGCACAGTTGCTAATTTGGGACTTAGAAGGGCATACAAAATTCAAAGGAATAGCGCCTACTTACTTGCAGGGAGCGAGCGGCGTTTTAATCGTTGCCGATGTCAGCCGATCCGAAACAGTTGAGCGAATCTCCGAACACATTCAACTTTATACTTCAGTGAATCCTAAAGGTTCAATTATCGTCGCTTTGAACAAAGTAGACTTGATTGACGAGGAAAAATTGGAGCTGCTAGTGGAAATATCCCATTCTATAGGTCAAGACAAAGTAATAGCAGTTTACGCGACATCTGCTAAAACAGGCAAAGACGTTGACGAAATCTTCTATAAACTAGCTTACACAATGGTAGAACAAGTATGAATCCCCTTTTGAAAAAGCTGTTGGAGCCGCGAAAAACAGAGTATTTTATAGTAAATCACCATTTCATCATTCAGGAAACCTCCGCCAAAGTGCAGTATTATGCCGATACTCCGGGCGAGGCTATACCCGGTGCAGATGCTCGCCTGAGTTTTCCTGAACTGATTGGCATTGAAAATATCCTCATGTCTATCATTATGGGACGGCTGCCGAGTTTCGATCTCAAAGGTATCGCTCGGTTTGCCGACCACAACCGCCCTTTATACTTTGATATGTTGGCTCTCAAACATGAAGGCGAACAAGAAGATGTGCCAAGTAAATTGCTAATTTTGATTGAAGATACCACCGAAAAGATGGTAATGAAGCAATCGTTGATTCAGAGGGCGAATGAAGCTAATCTTTTGGTGAGCGCCTTAGCCGCTTCTAACGATTATATAGATAAAGTTATTCGCTCGATGGGCGATGCTTTGTTGGTGACAACAACATTAGGAACTATCAAAACAGTCAATCAATCAGCACAATGGTTATTTGGGTACAGCGAAGCAGAATTGATCGGCAACCCCCTCTCCACAATAGTAGTCGAAGAAAAATTGCTTTACCAAGCTCGCCACCGCTATATTATGTTTCATAAAGAGCTGCTCAAAGAACTGGAAGTAATCTGCACTACTAAATCAGGAGAAGAAATTTGGGTAGAATTTTCCTGTGCGGCAATTCAGACAGAATTAGAGGAACTTTACGATTTCATCTATATCGGCAGGGACATCACAGAACGCAAGCAACAAGAAATAGAAATTCGCCGCTCTTTGGCAAAAGAGCAAGAACTCAGACAGGTAAAATCTCGTTTTTTCTCGATGCTCGCTCACGAATTAGGCAATCCTTTAAGTACAGTATTATTTGCTACTAAAATCCTCCAAGACTACGGCGACGAAATCACCCGCGCGGAAAAACAAGAATACCTCCAACACGTTAAATCAGCATCTAAACACATGGCTCAGCTATTAGATGATATGCGGTTGCTCAGCAGCGCCGAAGCCGGAAAACTCGAATTCAATCCCGCACCAGTTGACTTACAAAAATTTTGCAGCGAGTTAGTAGAATCAATTAAAATGAGTTACGGAAAAAATCATAGAATTAACTTTATTTGCCCAGAATTAGTGGCGCCCGCGAAAAAAACAGATCCGGAGTCGGAGGAAAAACAACACTGGCCCGCACTCGATTCAAAATTGCTGCGTCACATCTTGACAAATTTGCTTTCAAATGCTGTCAAATATTCGCCGATCGACAGCAATATTTATTTTGAATTAAATTGTGACAATGAAGAAGCTAAATTTCAAATTAAAGACGCAGGCATTGGCATTCCTATCGAAGACAAAGAACAACTCTTTGAATCTTATTACCGAGCGCAAAATGTCGGAAAAATACCAGGTACAGGACTGGGTTTATCCATAGTGAAGCTGTGTGTAGACTTGCACGGAGGTAAAATCGAATTTTCCAGCGACACAGGGTTAGGCACTACCTTTGTAGTCACTATTCCCTTTTACAAACAGAGATAAATAGATTAATTTCAGATAAATCGGTACACCAGAGGGCGCATTCAATACTACCAATATCACATGAAAACCTTATTAAAAAAACTGTTAGTTCCCCACCACTTGGAGTACCTAGCACTGGATAAAGACTTTATAATCCAAGAAATCTCTCTCAAAGTGCAGCGGTTTGCCGATAGTCCCGAAGAAGTAGTCGCCGGCAACGATGTCCGCATTCCCTTTCCAGAATTGGTGGGAACTGAAGAAATTTTAATCGATATTTTTGAAAGACGTTTGCCCAATTTTGAATTAAAAGCAATCGCGCGGGTATTAGAAAATGGCTTGCAGCTTTATTTTGATATGTATATCGAGTTCAGCAATGACGATAATTATCAGAGATTAATTATATTTTTTGAAGACGTAACCGACAGGATGGGTTTGGAACAAACTCTAGTCCAAGCTACCAATGAAATGAATATTTTGTTGACTACCTTAGCCGCTACTAATAATTATGTGGAAAAAATTATTACTTCAATGGCAGAAGTTTTGTTGGTAACAACGGCCACGGGAAAAATAAAAAAAGTCAATCAAGCGGCTCAAGATTTGTTCGGTTACAGCGAATCGGAATTAGTCGGCCAGCAAATAGATGCTCTTGCTGCTGTGGGCTCCTCTTTGCCAGCAGTCAGCCAAGAGGGACCTCAACAATCGCAAACTAACGCCGAAGTAATTTGCAGGGCAAAAACCGGAGAAAAGCTAACAGTTGCATTTTCCTGTACTGCGATTCCGGCTGACATTAAAGGCATTTCTGGCTCTTGGGCCGCCGTCCAAGATTTCGTGTACATCGGCCGCGACGTTACAGACAGACAGCGAGCCAGCAAGCGAAAAATAGCTCAGTACGTCACCACTCGCATCCTGTCGGCATCCGAAACAATCAAAAAAGCTCTAGCAGCAATTATTCCTGTAATTTGCAACAGTTTGGGATGGGATACCGGTGAACTTTGGATGCCCGAAGCTGGGGAAAAACTGCTGTCAGGAAGTAACAGAATAAATGCTGTTTCCGACCCCAATTTGCTGCGGTGCGTCGCCAGTTGGAAAAAACGCTCAGTTTCCATCCCCAAATTTGCCGCATTTGCCGAAACAATGACCTGTGCCTTTGGCGAAGGATTGCCCGGTCTCGTTTGGGCCAGCGGTTCTTCTCAGTGGATTGCAGATGTCACAGAAAGCGACAGGTTTCTACGCCGAGAAATCGCCGCCCAAGAAGGACTGCACGGAGCTTTTGGCTTCCCGATTTTGGGCGACTACGAGTCGGAAAATTCTGCCCGGTCTGTCTTGGGGGTGATGACTTTCTTTAGCCGGGAAGTGCAGTCTTTCGATGAAGAATTGCTCCAGACAATGGCAACAATCGGTAGCCAAGTCGGTCAATTTATCAAGCGAAAGCAAGCGGAAATAGCTTTGCGGGAAAGTGAAGAACAACTGCGAGACTTATTTGAAAATGCTACTGACTTAATTCAAAGTATTGGAGCAGACGGTCATTTTTTGTATGTTAATCGGGCTTGGCGGGAAACTCTGGGCTACAGCGAAGCAGAAATTGCTCAAATGACTGTTTTTGATATCATTCATCCGAACAGTTCGCCAGAGTCTGTGGATATATTGTATCAAGCTATTATCAAAAATACCGTCAATGAAAATACATTATATCCAGCGTCTATTGAAATAATATTTATTACTAAAAGTCATGAAAGTATCTTGCTGGAAGGCAGCATAAGCTGTAAATTTGCGGCAGGTTTGCTAGTAGCGATTCGCGCTATTTTGCGAGATATTACTGCTCGAAAAGTTGCCGAAGACGCCCTAGCAAAATCTGTGTCCCTGCTGCTAGCAACTTTTGATTCTACTGCGGACGGTATTTTAGCTACTGACAGGAGCGGAAATATTGTCACTTTCAATCGAGAATTTGTGGAAATGTGGGGCATACCTAATGAAGTGATGGCACTGCGAGACGATGCCACAACGATCGCCTTTGTCCTGAACCAACTCAAAGACCCCCAAGGATTTCAAGAAAGAATACAATCGCTTTACGACCAGCCAGAAGCCGAAAGTTACGACTTGTTGGAATTTCAAGATGGCAGATGTTTTGAACGCTATTCGCAACCGCAGCGGCTGGGAAATACAATTATTGGCAGAGTCTGGAGTTACCACGACATTACGGAACGCAAGCAAGCAGAAGATGCCCTGCGGGAAGAACAAGAAAAATCAGAAAAGCTGCTGTTAAATATCTTGCCCGAGGCAATAGCAGAACGCCTCAAGCAAAACGAAACCACTATTGCCGAATACTTTCCGAAAGTGACTGTTTTGTTCGCCGACATTGTGGGATTTACTGCTTTGTCTGCCGTCATGAATCCGATCGAACTCGTGGATCTCCTCAATCAGATTTTCTCAGGGTTTGACCTTTTGTGCGAACGGCATGGCTTGGAGAAAATCAAGACCATCGGCGACGCATACATGGCAGTAGGAGGACTGCCAGAACCCAGGGCAGACCACGCAGATGCGATCGCCCAACTTGCCCTAGATATGCAAGCAGAAATAGCCAGATTTAATTCTAACAATAATAAATATTTTAGCATTCGCATCGGCATTCACAGCGGTCCGGTTGTTGCCGGAGTAATTGGTATAAAGAAGTTTATTTATGATTTATGGGGCGACACCGTAAATATTGCTTCCCGCATGGAATCTCAGGGTTTGCCTTGGCGGATTCAAGTGAGCGAAACTACTTATAACTTGTTGGAAAATAAATATTTGTTTCAGGAGCGAGGAATGATTGAAGTTAAAGGCAAAGGGGGAATGAAAACTTATATTCTCACGGGCATAAAATAAGGCAGCTCATCAGTCATCAGTCATCTGGCTGATGACTAAAAGTGTTGCTAGAGTTAATTAGCAATACTTTTTGACCGAGACTAATGGAACTTGCTAATTTGTCGGCAAACTTACGATCGCCCAACGAAGCTGTCGATCGCCATCCTGCCACGGTTGCGCCCTCAACTGCGATCTCCGAGGCGATCGCCCTGATGCGTCGGACGAGCAACCCTTGCCCGCTGCCTAATTCACCTGCACTTCCCGACTCAAACGAAACTGTAAAAGCATCGATTAGTTGCGTCTTAGTTGTCGATGAAAATCAGCTAGTCGGACTGCTAAGCCCGGAAGATGTGCTGAACTTAGCCGCCTCCGAATACGGATGGCAAGGCATGAAAGTTGCCGACGCAATGACCCGGAATTTAATTGTCTTACAAGAATCAGAATTTACAGATATTACTACCGCATTCAAGCTATTTTGTCAATACGCGATCGATTGCTTGCCAATTGTAGATGAACGGGGTCAGCTAGTAGGTACAGTCAGCGAAAAAAGGATTCGCCCAGCAATGTATAGCCGGATCGAGGCACTGGATCGAGAAGTAGCAAAACAGCAGGAACAATGCGAACTGTTAGAGGCCAATTGCGAACTAGAAAAAGCCAGCGATCGCCAAAATGCCGAAAATGCCCTGCAGCAGAGCGAGGCGCGCTACCTGGCGATTGTGGAAGACCAAACCGAACTGATTTGCCGCTACCTCCCCGACGGTAAAATAACTTTTGTCAATCAAGCTTACTGCCGTTATTTCGGCGTACAACCAGAAGACTTGCTCGGCAACAGCTTCATGTCCCTGCTGCCAGAACCAGACCGAGAAATTTTTCAAGAGCAATATACTTCTGTGTCTCCCGACAAGCCTGTTTTTACGTGCGAACACCGAGTCATTTTGCCGAGCGGGGAAATTCGCACTCAGCAGTGGATCGATCGGGCGATATTTGACGAGAGCGGGCAAATCGTCGAGTATCAAGCAGCAGGTCGGGATGTCACGGATCGCAAACAAGCAGAAATCGCTTTGCAACAGCTCAATGCAGAATTAGAACGACGAGTCCAGCAGCGGACTCAATGGTACGAACTGGCAGTATCGGCCGGCAAAGTGGGCGTTTGGGACTGGAATTTGGAAACCGGCGAAATCTACATTGCTCCGTCTTTGAAAGCTTTGTTGGGCTACCAGGATGCAGAGATTCCCAACCGCATGGAAAATTGGGTGTCTCACGTTCATCCCGACGATCGAGTTGCCGTCGCCGAAGCAGTAAATGCTTATCTAGAGGGTTTGACAGAAATTTATGAAGTAGAACACCGGATGCTGCGTAAAGACGGCAGCACCTGCTGGATACTTGCCCGCGGCAGCGCGATCCGATCGGCTGGCGGCAAGGCCTTCCGCCTGACTGGCACTGACACCGACATTACCGATCGCAAATTGACCGAAGAAAAACTCCAAAACTCCGAAGCCGAAATGCAGGCGCTGTTTAACGCCATGACGGATATCGTCCTGGTTTTCGACGCCAGCGGGCGCTACCTCAAAATCGCCCCCACGGCTCCCGAACTGCTGTACAAACCCGCTAATCAAGTGCTGGGCAAAACCCTCGCCGAAATCTTCCCAGAAGCCGAAGCTAATTTTGCCCTGAGTCACATTCGCCAAACATTGGCATCTGGGCAAACCCACAGAGTTGAATACAGCATGGAGATTGGCTGCAAATTATTTTGGTTTGATGCCAGTATTTCGCCGCTGGAGTTCGATCGGGTGATGTGGGTCGCCCGAGACATTACCGCCCGCAAACGCGCAGAAGCTGCACTGCAAAAGAGCGAGGAAAAATTTCGCAACTTATTTGACGATGCTCCGATCGCACTTGGTTTGGCAAGGGTGCGCGACTTCCGCACGATCGAAGTGAATGAAGCTCACCGCCAGATGTTGGGCTACAGCGATTCGGAGTTGGCTGCGATGACTTTTACCGAACTCACGCATCCAGAAGATTTACAAGCAGATGTGGAGCAACTCAAGCAGTTGGTCTGCGGCAATATTTCTCGCTTCCAAAGGGAAAAACGCTTGATTAAGAAGAATGGCGAGCTGATGTGGGCAAACTTGACGGTGACGCTGATCCGCGACCGCGAGGGCATTCCTCTCTACACCATGCAGGCGATCGAGGATATCAGTTATCGCAAGCGGGCAGAAATGGAATTTCAGCAGTTAAAAGAACGCCTGCAATTTTTGCTGGGTTCTAATCCGGCGGTAATTTTTACAGCCGCACCGAAGGGGGAATTTTGTATTACTTACATCAGCGACAACGTTCAGACAGTCGTTGGCTACGAGTCCCAAAAAATGTTAGCAAATTGTAAATTTTGGTCGAGCAGAATTCACCCTGAAGATCGGTCACAATTTCTAGTAAGTTATTCTAATTTGTCCGCAGAACAAAATTGTTTTTGCGAGTACCGTTTTCGACACCAAGACGGAATTTACCGCTGGCTAAGGACGGAACTAAAACTATTGGTTGACAGCAGGGGCGTTCCGATCGAAATTATTGGTTATGTCGCTGATATCAGCAATTCTAAACACGCCGAACTCGCTAGGGGGCAGCAGTTCGAGCAAGAACGGCTTGTGGAGGCGATCGCCCGCCGCGTCCGCCAGTCTTTGCAATTAGAGGAAATTCTCAACACCACGGTTGCTGAACTCCAGCAAGTATTATTAGCCGATCGAGTTTTGGTTTATCAACTTTTACCCGAAAACGGCGGTCGAGTCATTGCTGAAGCCGTGGCAGAAGGATGCAGCCAATTGATGGATAGATCTTTTGGCGAAGAAGCTTTTCCGGCTGAAAGTTATCAGCTTTATTTGCAAGGGCGAGTTTCTGCGATCTGTGCACTAGATTCTCCTTGCCTTACAGCTTGTGTGGCCCAGTTTATGACAGAGATTCAAGTTAGGGCAAAGTTAGTAGTTCCGATTATTCAGCACAGCCAACTTTGGGGATTGCTGATTGCCCACCAATGCGATCGATCTCGTAATTGGCAAGAATCCGAAATCAATTTATTCCAGCAGTTGGTTAATCAATTGGCGATCGCCATTCAGCAATCTCTACTTTACCAGCAACTGCAAGCTGAACTGAGCGACCGCAAACAAGCGGAAGCAAATTTGAAAAACTCCCTCAGAGAAAAAGAAATTTTGCTCAAAGAAATTCACCACCGCGTTAAAAACAACCTCTGCGTTGTTGCCAGTCTGTTAGAATTGCAATCGAACACAGTTGCCGACCCGCAAGTAAGCAAAATGTTTGAAGAAAGTCAGAATCGCCTTTATTCTATGGCTCTGATTCACGAAAAACTGTACCGATCGACTAACCTAGCCCAAATTAATTTTGGTGAATATCTCGAAGATTTGGTAAGTAACTTGTTTCACTCTTACAATATTAGCAACAACCAAATTCAGTTGCAGGTATTAGCTGAACCAATTTCCCTAAATCTTGAAACGGCTACTCCCTGCGGTTTAATTGCCAATGAATTGGTTTCAAATACCCTGAAACACGCTTTTCCTGATGGCACAACTGGTACAGTTAGTGTAGAATGCTATCAAACGAGCGATCGAAAAATTAACCTCTTAGTTAAGGATAACGGCATTGGCTTTCCTCAAAACTTAGATTTTCGGAAAACTCACTCAATGGGGTTTCAAGTTGTCTGCACTTTAACCGAGCAGTTAGAAGGAAGCATCGAAATATCCAGAGAAGTTGGGACATCGTTTCACTTAAAGTTCAACGAATTAAACTACTTTCAAAGATTGTAAAACTATGAGTTTTCCCGGCGAAAAACCAATTAATATTTTGATAGTCGAAGACGAACTGTTGATTGCTAAAAATTTAGCCCCCAAATTAGAAAAATTGGGATATCAAATCGCCGATATCGTTTCTTCAGGAGCGGATGCCATCCAGCGCGCCCGCGAACTAAGACCCGATTTAATTTTAATGGATATAGTTATCAAAGGTGATATTGACGGCATAGAAACAGCAGCAATAATTAATCAAGAATTAGATATACCAATTATCTATACAACTGCCTATGCTGACGACGAAACTTTGCAGCGAGCCGAAAATACCGGTTCTTACGGCTACCTGCTAAAACCTTTCAAAGAAAGAGAAATGCACGCCACTATCAAGATAGCGCTTAGCAAACATCAAGAAGCAGTTATTCTTAAAGAAATAATGGCATTAGCAGCAGAAAAAAGCGAAAGTAGATCGCGCTTTATTTCTATGGCTTACCACGATTTAAACACTCCTTTAACTGCTATACAGTTATCGGCTGAAATGCTAGAAGATAGCGACTTGCATAGAAACCCCGGAACTACCCATAAAAATGTCGATCGGATTAAAAAAGCCGTCAGTAATATGAGCGGGCTGCTGGAAGATATTTTAATGCTTAGCAAAGCAGAATCCGGGAAAATTTCCTTAAATTTAACTCCGATTAATGCGACGGATTTATGCAATTCTATTTTAGAAGAACTGCAACCTATCGTCACCGACAAACACCTAGTACATTTCCGCAGTCACACAAATCCACTGCACGCCAATCTCGATGCAAAACTACTGCACCACCTTCTGACTAATTTGCTTTCAAACGCCATTAAATATTCTCCAAACGGTGGCAATGTCAGTTTAGACTTAAGCTGCGAAAACCAACAAATAATTTTGTGCGTTCGAGATGAGGGAATTGGGATGACACCGGAATATCAAGGAAAACTTTTTCAGCAGTTTGAACGGGGTGCTAATGTAGGCAAGATTAAAGGATCGGGTTTGGGACTCTGCATTGTCAAACACATAGTTGACCTGCACGGCGGTACAATAAGTGTGGAAAGCGCGATCGACAAAGGTACTACATTTATTGTCGCGCTGCCTTTTTTAGTCAGTAGTTAGTAGTCAGTAGTCAGTAGTCAGTAGTCAGTAGTCAGTAGTCATTAGTCAGTAGTCATTAGTCATTAGTCATCTATCCTTCTTCCTTCTTCCTTCTTCCTTCTTCCTTCTTCCTTCTTCCTTCTTCCTTCTTCCTTCTTCCTTCTTCCTTCTGCGATAAATCTATTGGGAGATAAAAGCTCGATCGCCCTATCTTCTTCTCCCGCCGCCGCCTTCGCAAATCGCTCAGCCAAAGCAGGTACAATCACCAAAGGATTGCTGATACCCGAAAAAACGTGCAATCCGGGGCGATCGGCAATCGGCCCCACTACAGGCAAATTATCAGCGCTGAATGCCACAGTACAATCGTGCCAAGTTGCCGGTAAACCTGCCAAAGCAGGCAAAACCTTGCTGATTCCTGCACGAATTGCCGTTTCGCTGGTTTCGCGATCGACTTTAGCATTCAAATCGCTCAAAGTGCGCGACAATTGCCCGATCCGCAAACTCCCATCATTAAACTGAATGGCACCAGAATCTAAAATCGGCGGCTGTAACTCTTTACCAGGTTCATCCCAAAGAAAATCTACCTCATTTCTACTCGATTCCGCTTCCAATTCAAAACGTTTTAATACCGCAGGCATCACCAAAGTCCTGAGTTTCAAATCCACAGGTGCAGTTTCCAAAATCTCCGTGCGAGTAAAATAAACTCCCACAGAAACACCAGCCAGCTTCAGCAAACTCCGACTCCAACCTCCAGCACAAATAACCGCATTTTCGCAGGCATAACTGTCGCGTACCGTCTGGACTCCCGAAATCCGATTTCCCTCTTTTATCAACCCAATTACTTCACCAAATTCTATAGTTCCTCCCAACCGCAGAAACCCTTGACAATAAGCTTTATTTGTGGCAGTCGGCGAAATGTGACCGTGACGCACAGTCAGAGCTCCGGCGATCGCACTTTTATTCAGCAAAGGTTCCAACTCGCCAGCTTCTGCAACACTCAAAAGCTGCGGCACAATCGCAAAATGCGCGTAATTAGCCGCCACTTTTTCGGCATCGGAACCCGCATCAATTGTCAGCAACAAATCTAACTCGCGAAACTCAGTATCAGCCTCTAATTCTGCCGATAAATGGCGGTGGCGTTCGATACCTTCCCGACACAATTGCCGAGTTAAATCCGTCGTTCCCGACCAATAAGCCAAGCCGCCGTAACTAAAACGAGTAGCATTTTGCATAGTAGCATCTCGCTCCAAAAGCAGCACAGCAAAACCTTTTTTTGCCAGTTCGCAACTCAGTGCCGCACCCGTAATGCCGCCGCCGACAACAATCCAATCGTAACTTTTCATGGACAACTCAAAGGGAAGGAAAATATCATGCTTAGATTTTAGCTTAGGTTTTTTTCCGAACCAATCGAAAAGCCTCTTCCTGTAGGTAGAGGCGGCCTGCGATCGGCATAACTGAAACTTACACCCGTCGGGAGATGTTGGCGCAGGGATATTTTTCGTTCAATAGTAAGAATTAGAGTCAGCAAAAAATTAGAAATACCAGAGAGGTTTTTATGAGTATCGACAAACCAGGCAAAGATATGGAGCGCACTGTCAATCCGGGCGATCGCATTTCCGACGAACCGCAAACCATCGAAGAAAAAGCGCAGCAACTGGCGGTAGACCACGTACCCGACATCACGGGAGATGTTGTTACAGTTCCAACTTATGCGATCGTCGAAGAACCAGACGGGGAAAAGAAAGCTTTGCACCACGTCAAAGACGCTGAGGAAATTTCCGACGTAATTCGGCAGGCCCGCGTTGACGAAAATGGGGAGCGGATTTGGGATTAATTTTAATCCAATAAAAACGGGTTTGTTGTACAAAAGTTATCGGTAGAAATCATGGAAACAAATCAAAGAAATAGTACGCCATATCCCAATATTCCGCCGATTCTCGAAAGTGACGACACAGAGTATCGCGACGCCGGCATTACGAGTACGCTTTCAGTTGCAGGCCATCCCATCCACCCCATCATCGTCATCTTTCCGGTAGCCTTTTTAGTAGGAGCCGCCGGTTCGGACATCGGTTATTGGCTGACAAGCGATCCGTTTTGGGCGAGAGCTTCGGTTTGGCTGATCGGTGTCGGTTTTGCTGCGGGGATTTTGGCAGCAATCACGGGCTTTTTAGATTTTTTCAAAGTTAAAAGAGTGCGCTCGCGCAGTGCTGGCTGGTTGCACATGGGCGGCAACGTGGCGGTTATGGTACTTACCCTGATTAACCTGGTGTTGCGACAAGGAAATCCGGCTGAGCCGATCGTATATACAGGTTTAGGAATATCGATCGTCGTGGCGACCTTGCTGGGCGTTACAGGCTGGTTCGGCGGCGAACTAAGTTTTCGCCACAAAATCGGCGTCATCGGCCCTACCAGTCATAATTCCTAGGTTCCTGACCGTTTTTAGTAAAGGCTTTAGTTCCTCTTCATTGGATAATTTAGGGCTGCTGTCAAGACTGCAAACTTAAAGATTGTCCCAGCCAATTCAGATAAGCATCGCTGCCAGCGATAATAGGAATAGCAATAATTTCGGGAACTTCATAGGAATGGAGTTCCTGAACTTTTGTTTTTAAAGTTTCAAATTTAGCCAAATCAGTTTTAATCAGCAACTGCCACTCTGACTCGGCATGAATCTCGCCTTGCCAACTATAAATAGAGCGAATGGGTGACAAACTCACACAAGCAGCCAGCTTGTGTTCAACTAGAGATTTCGCGAGATTCTCCGCCTCCGCCTCCGATGCCGCAGTTACCAGCACCACCCCAAAATTAACAGTCATAGTCATCAGTGAACAGTCAATCGATTGCGCGATTTTAGATTTTAGATTTTAGATTGAAGAATTGAAGCATTGACTTGCGCGAGATAAATTCGGGAGCTTGTATCCTGGATGCTTGATTGTCAACAGTCAACAGTCAACAGTCAACAGTCAACAGTCAAGAATCAACCATTAATCTCATTAACTTCCCAAGAATTGACTTTGCCAGCCCCAGCTAAGGAAAAATAGCGCCTAGTAGATTCCGGCAAAATAGCTCCCGCCAACAAAGCATTATCTAAACTAGCTCCTATTAACGTCGCCTCGCTCAAATCTGCTGCAATCAAATCTGCTTGGCACAACTTTGCCCAATTCAGATTTGCCCCTCTCAAACAACTTCCCCTCAACTTAGCCCCGGTTAAGTTTGCACCAGCCAACTTCACCCCACGCAACTGAGCCGCGCTGAAATTCGCCCCCGCCAAATTCGAGCCTTCCAAATTAGCTCCCATTAGTTTAGCTTCGCTCACGTTGACGCCGCTTAGATCGGCACCGCAGAGATTCACCCCTGTCAACTGCGCTCGCCGCAGACTGACTCCGGTTAATTGAGCTCCAAAAAGTTTTGCACAATTGAGCTTTGCACCGTAAAGGTTTGCCCACTTAACATTAGCTGCCGTCAGATTCGCGCCCAGCAAGTTAACTAATTGCAAGTCGGCGCTGCACAAATTGGCATTCCACAACACAGCAGCCCGCAGGTTTGCCCCAGTTAAAGTTGCGCCGCTTAACTTTACCCTGGGCAATTTTGCTTTTACCAAAAAAGCTCCACTCAAATTAGCTTTTGTCAAATCTGCACCTGAGATTTGGGTTTCACCCATTTTGGCAAAAGTTAGATTTGCTCTGTGCAGCAGTGCACCTTGGAGTTTTGCTTTGGTGAGAAACGCCCTGCTGAGGTTCGCCCCGGAAAGATTAGCTCGCGAAAGGTTGACTCCGATTAAGATTGCTCCGCTGAGGTTTTTCCCGCTGAGGTCGGCTCCAGTAAAATCTCTTTGTCCTTTTTCGTAATTGTTGAGCAGTTCACTAACTTCCATAGGGCATCATACCTTCTATGATTGGGGGGTTTCGATCCAGAAATCTTTACTGTTAAGGTTGTTTCAGAAAGGAAACTGTTTCAGAAAGGAAACTGTTTTAGCGTTTGCCTCCAACGGTATAAGTTTCATTAACATCACTTTCTGTTTAAAGGCAATCTCTTAATAAAGATTTTATATCTTCCGCGCGGTAGCGATCGCCCTTTCGGCATTTTTGAATTAAAAGTTAATGTTTCTTGACATAAATAGTCATTCCTTAACGATCGACCGTAATTCGCAACTTCAGGCGCAGCGTGCCCTTGAATCCTGCGGGAGGTTGCCAGGAACTCAAGGCCCTCTTGAGAGTCTCTACGGCGTCTGTTGCTTGCAGCGTCGAGCTTTGAGTGTCAATCGCCGCTCGGGCAACGCGGCCGTCTTGTACCGATAACTCCCACACCGTTTCACCGCTAACCCCCGCCGGGAGATTTACAGATTGCAGGTATTGAGTCAAAGCGGCGATCGCCCCGGCATCCAACCCTTCGGCACTGACTACTTCCCAGCGAGAAGCCTTTGGCTGCAAGCGTTCCGGCTCACCGTTACCTCGCTGCCGCGGCGCCATAACAGGAGCTGGCATCACCGGTGCCTGGCGGCGAGTCGGGGTCAAGCTCCTAATGCCGCCCCTAGTTGACTCGACCCCTCCCGACTCGAAAATACCTTCATAGCTGACACCCTGCGGCAATTCCACCGGTACTTGCACTCGGCGGCGAGTTCCATCGGGATCGACTCGCACTTCTTCGCTCACGGCCACAAAAGCCGTGTATTCCGACAGCAACCGATAAGTCAGAGCAGTATTAGTTACAGCTTCCACCAGAGATTTAGTTTCCTCACCAAACATTTGATTCATTAAATCTTTAATGCGCGATCGACCCCAAAGTTGAGCTACCGCCGGATTGCCAAAATCCGTAGCGGTTGCTGCGACTGAAGTTGACTCCCGCTGCCGCGCGCCGGATGGAGCAAAATTGACAGGTAAAATCTGCTCGTAAGCTTTGCCGCCCGCCATAGTGCCGCGGATGCGAAGTTGGCCGTTAGCTCGATCGGTCTTTTTGCCAAACAAAACTAGCGGCTGACTCGCAAACAAGTCTGGAGGTGCGATCGGATAAATTTCCGGTTTTTCCCCCACTCCTTCCCAACTAATTTGAATATTAGTCAGTACCGGACTGTTAATTTGGCGGAAAAACTTTTCTGTCGCTTCTGCCGACGGTTCATCTTGACGAATTACTTGAGACGTGCCTCTTCCCACTTCCGCCAAACGGTTGAGCAAAAACCGATTCACCGAACTGCCGACACCAAAACTATAAAGTCGATTTCCCGGTTTCAGACTCCGCTGAACCTGAGCCAGCACTTCATTTTCATTACCAATGTAACCGTCAGTAATTAGTACAATGCTCCGCAGCCTTCCCGTTGCCGCACCCGGAAAATTCATCACTGCTTGAATGCCGTTAAGCAGTTCAGTGCCACCGTTAGCCTGCAACTTGTCGATATAATTAATGGCGCTTTGTCGGTTGGCAGCCGTATTTGCTAAAGGAGTTGTTGAAAGTGCTTTTGCCGTGTTGGCAAAATCAATAATAGTAAAAGTATCGTTGGGATTCAGCCCTTGAATGAAGCGGCGCATCAACTCCTTAGATTTTGCTAGCGGTTCGCCCCGCTGAGAACCGGAAGTATCCATTAGAAACACGACATCTTTAGGTACAATTTCATTAGTTTTGTAGTTTAAAGCCGGAATCAAATAAGTAGCAAAATGACCGCCCCGCTGGTCGGATTGAGTCAAGACAGTTGAGCGCGTATTTTCGCCCGCCACTCGATAGCGCAAAATTAAATCTTTATTGGGAATTGTGTCTGAATTGGCTAATTGGACTTGCACAATATTGCCGCTGCGGTCAGTTGTAATTTGATGGGAAGTAGAACGGACATCGCCGATCGCCACTCCGGCATCTATTTCTACCGAAACAGCAATATTGTGACCCGATCGCTTTCCGGGAGGCAAGACAGGCGGGTTAATGCGATCGGCATCTGTTGAATTTCCCGAAATATAGCGCGGCCCTACCACCATTGGAAACACAAATTCGTAATCGCCGCCGGCAAACTTGAGACTTTCGGTGTAGCGAATCGTAACTTCAATTTTTTCTCCCGGTTTGATATTAGCGAGAGACTGAGTAAAAATATTGTCGCGCTCTTGTTCCAACAAACCCGCAGTCCGGCCTTGCTTTCTGGCTTGTTCGTAAATTTCCAAAGCTTCCTCGCGGCGTTTGATATCAGCTTTAATAGTTCGATCGCCTATTGTAATTTCCATATCGTCCACCGCCGCTTCGTCGGGCAAAGGAAATACATAAACAGCTTCTAAAGAATCGGGAAAAGGATTTTCAAACTTCTGAACAACTTCGACGCGGGAGATATTGCCAGCAATTTTGGCTTTAACTTGAGTCTGCTTGAGAGGAAAGACTTGTTCTGGGGTCGTATTTGGAGTTTTGACGAACAAACCGCCGACTCGACAGCGAGTTTCGGGCGATCGTCCGCCATTGCAATTAACATCGTTACCAGCGAGGATTTTGGGCGGCAGAGACGAATATTTTTCCCCAGGAGTTTTTGCCCGCGCGGCATTGGGAGCGAGCCACGCGCTACACTCGTGAGCGTTGCCCTCGAAGAGGATCGCAGCGAGCAATGCCATACCAGTACAAAGCAACCGTTGAGGGGATAGAACGCAGACAAACTTCATAGCTGTTTTTTTAGCAGACTTGAGATGCTTTTTATACCATGACTTTACAATTGCCGAAACGTTCCTGAGTTAGCTTTTTGGCAAAAATCACCAAGGGCGTAGGGCTGATTTTAGATTTTAGATTTACCCCACAGATAAATCTGGGATCTTGAACAAGAGTCTAAAATTTTGATCTTTCCACGACAGGAGTACGTGGCACGGTATCCGTTTTTGGGCCTTGTCAATGCTTCAATTCTTCAATCGAAAATCGAAAATCTAAAATCGCGCAATCGATTGACTCGCCTAGGGGCGAACTGGGCGCTGGAACTTTTGTCTAAGCCGTGATTGCTCGGGGCGACTGCTGTCGGCCGCTCGATCCGTATTTGGGTGAGGTCGGTTGGGGCGATCGTCCGCGAACCCCAACCTAGAAGATTGTATGATATAGCCTTTCTCAAAAAGATGAGGTATGAATGACAGCTTATATAACCGCTGAAACGTATAGGGCCCTTTCGGCCCAACTACGTCCGCAAATATGAGAGCTCGATCCGCTATAGTTAAATAATTAAATAACTCTAATCTCAACCTCTCAACTTCTAATAAATTGAAAAACCCATGAACTTTATTAACCCCAAAACAGACTTTGCATTTAAAAAAATCTTCGGCTCGGCTGACAGCAAAGACATCTTGATTAGCTTCTTAAATGCCATCCTCTATGAAGCGCAGCCAGTCATCGAAGATTTAGAAATTATTGACCCTTATTTAGCTCCCAAAATCAAGGGAGTCAAAGATACTTACTTGGATGTCAAAGCTAAAATTAGTGGCAGCAAAACTGTGATTATTGAAATGCAGGTATTGAATGTAGAATCCTTTGAGAAGCGGATTTTATACAATGCTACCAAAGCTTACTCAGTGCAATTAAAAAGCGGAGAAAACTACAACCTCTTAAATCCCGTGATTGCCTTGACGATTACAGATTTCCAAATGTTTGAGCATCTGGAAACAGTAATTTCGCGGTTTTGTATCAAAGAAAAAAACAATCTGGTCGAGTATTTGGCGGATGAATTAGAATTTGTCTTTGTTGAGTTGCCCAAATTTGACAAGACTTTAGCAGAATTAGAGACTCTGACTGACAAGTGGATATATTTCATGAAAACCGCTCGCACGTTAAGATCTGTGCCGGAAGAGTTGGGAAATGTACCGGAACTCCGCAAAGCTTTTACAATTGCCAATGAAGCAAATCTCGATCCGGATGAATTGGAGGATTTAGAAAGGCGAGAAATTTTTATTCAAGACCAGCGCGGTGCAATTACCAAAGCTACCAGAATCGGGATAGAACAAGGAATCAGACAAGGCATTGAACAAGGCATCGAACAAGGCATCAAACAAGGAAATGTGACATTAATTGTTCGTCAGTTGGAGCGCAGTGTCGGCCTGCTGTCGCCGGAGATCAAAACCACCATCGCTCAGTTATCCGCTCAGCAATTAGAGAATCTAGGAGAGGCACTATTAGACTTTGCCAGTGTGTCAGATTTGACAACTTGGTTGCAAGCACATAACAATCGTCAATAATTTGGTCAAATGGGTGTAGGGGCCATCCCCCGTGGTTGCCCTTATGGATTACCTATGTCACATTTGAGTCTGACCTGACATTGAAACATCTAAAGTCGAAAATCCTATGAGCAAATTTGTGTTTGTGACCGGCGGCGTGGTTTCCAGCATCGGCAAGGGAATTGTCGGTGCTTCCCTGGGCCGCCTATTGAAGTCGCGGGACTATTCTGTCTCGATTTTGAAGCTAGACCCCTATATTAACGTTGACCCCGGCACTCTGAGCCCGTTTCAGCACGGAGAAGTCTTTGTCACGCAAGACGGTGCGGAAACTGACTTGGATTTGGGGCATTACGAGCGTTTTACCGATACTTCCATGTCTCGCCTCAACAGCGTCACCACGGGTTCCATTTATCAAGCGGTGATCAACAAAGAACGCCGCGGCGAGTATCAGGGGAGCACGGTGCAGGTGATTCCGCACATCACTAACGAGATTAAAGAGCGAATTCACCGAGTAGCAAAAGATACTAATCCTGATGTCGTGATTACGGAAATCGGCGGAACGGTGGGAGATATTGAATCTTTGCCGTTTTTGGAGGCGATTCGCCAGTTTCGCAAGGATGTCGGCAGGCAAAATGTTCTGTATATGCACGTCACGCTGATACCTTGGATTCCGTCGGCTGGGGAGATGAAAACTAAACCGACTCAGCATTCGGTGAAGGAATTGCGGTCGATCGGCATTCAACCAGATATTTTAGTCTGTCGGTGCGATCGCCCGCTGTCTTTGGGCATGAAACAGAAATTGTCGGAATTCTGCAACGTACCCGAAGAATGTGTCATCACCGCTCAAGATGCTAAAAGTATCTACGAAGTACCCCTGATGATGGAAAAGGAAGGTTTGGCCCAACAAACGATCAATTTGCTGCAACTCGAACATCGCCAGCCAGATTTGCATCAGTGGCAAACTTTAGTCAACAGGCTTTACAGTCCCAATCACAAAATTGATATTGCTTTAGTTGGCAAATACGTGCGGTTGAACGATGCTTATCTTTCGGTGGTCGAAGCTTTGCGGCACGCAGCAATTGCGATCGGCTGCGACCTGAATTTGCGCTGGATTAACTCAGAAGATTTAGAATCGGGCAACCTCGATAATTATCTCAAAGATATCAACGGCATTCTTGTACCGGGAGGTTTTGGGGTTCGGGGAGTTGACGGCAAAATAGCGGCGATCGAATATGCCAAACACCATAAAATACCCTTTTTGGGATTGTGTTTGGGGATGCAGTGTGCTGTGATTGAATGGGCACGCCACATCGCCCAACTAGAGGATGCCAACAGCGCTGAATTTAACCCAGATACAGCAAATCCGGTAATTAATTTATTGCCAGAACAGCAAGATGTAGTCGATTTGGGCGGTACAATGCGACTGGGTTTGTATCCGTGCCGCGTCAACCCAGACACCCTAGCTTTCAAACTTTATCAGAAAGAAGTGATTTACGAGCGGCACCGCCACCGGTACGAATTTAACAACGCCTACCGCAATCTTTTCTTAGAATCAGGTTATGCAGTCTCCGGTACATCTCCAGACGGCCGATTGGTAGAAATGATAGAATTGCCCAACCATCCGTTTTTCATAGCCAGTCAATTCCACCCCGAATTCCAATCTCGACCTAGCACCCCCCACCCATTGTTTCAAGGGTTTATCCAGGCGGCTAGCATCCAGGGAAAGCACGATCTTTTACAAGATGAGGGTCGCGACTTGGTGGCCGGGAAAGTTGTCGCAAACTGATCTGATATCATGTGCGATCGATTAGTTCTGATATATTAGATGTCTGTAGGGGCGGTTTAGAGTAGACAATATTCAAATCGCCCAGACAATTGACATTACAAAACCCACCCAACAGACCAATAGGATTTGATAGGGGTCGCACTTACGGGGTTAGATATCGGGCAGCATTCTCAACGAGTGAAAAACCTCCCCCCCAACCCTCATGCTAGGGCTGGGGGGATAGTACCACAAGGGAGAAGGCAGAAGGCAGAAGGTAAAAATTTGCTGATATTTTTACTTAACTTTTTACGGATTTCAAGAATGGTGATACCAGTTTCAAAAAAAATGCAACTTTAGGCCACTTCCCAACCCCGCTAGTCATCTGTCATGCCCAATCTAAAATCTAAAATCTAAAATGGTAGGAGTTGTCAAACTATCCTAAAATACCAGGAAACACAGGTTTGAGGAGGCTTTGTGGCTTATTGGAGCAAAATTACTTATGAGAAAAGTACATACATAATTGACCTTGACACTATTAGTGCTTTTTCAAGCGAAATGGATAACAAGCGTCTCACCTTTTGGCTGCCTAATAGCAGTCAGCCGATTATCCTCAATCCCCAAGGCAATTATGAGGCTTACAAGCAAGTTCTCGATTACCTCAAAAAAACCATCGATCGCAATTCTAGAGGTTCGTGGATTAAAATTCATTATGACCGCAAAGAATTTGCGATAGATATGAGTCGAATTAGCTCTTTTGCTTGCGAACAGAACGGTCGGCTAAGCTTTTACCTGCCTGACAGCGCAACTAATATTATTATCCTGCGCCAAAGCAACCCGGACGCTTATCAAGAAATTCAGGACTACATTAAAAAGACGACTGGACAATCTCTGCCATGAAGAAGTCTTTAGCCATTAGTCATCAGTCATTAGTCCTTAGTTAGAAGCATGAATAATGAAGGATGAAGGAGACTATAGCAGTTCTCAAGCGTGGTGAGGTATGCCCTGCTATGCCCTATGCCCTATGCCCAGTCGTACCTCCCTCATCTGTCTGAGAAAGGCTATATGTTTAGTAACTCCTCACATTCATTTTATTTGTTTTGACCTAAAATGCTTAGGTTGCTCCTAAGTTTAGATATGAAAAAAGCGCCGTAAAATGCGCTAATTTTTTAAATTTTATTTTAAATTTTAACTATTGAACAAGCTGCCAAGCTAATTTTGCCGCACCTACTATGCCTGCTTGATTGCCCAATTCAGCAACCAATAACTGCAAATCTGCGCGAGAAGTCGGCAACACCCGCCGCTCAATTTCTTCTCGAACCTTCGGCAAGAAAAATTCTGCACCTGCACTAATTCCGCCGCCGATAATAATAGCTTCCGGCGTCAAAATATAAATGAGACTTGCCAAACCGATACCCAGATAGCGCCCGTAATTTTGCCAATATTCTAAAGCTTTGGCATCTCCAGACTTAGATAAATTTGCTAATTCTAGCGGTTCCAAACCAGTTTCCCGGCGAATTGCTTGCACCGAAACGTACTGTTCTAAAGAACCGCGATTGCCGCTGTTGCACTCCGGGCCGTCGGGATTTATAGCAATCAATCCTAGTTCTCCGGCCGCGCCTAGATGGCCTGCAAATAGTTTGCCGTCTAGGATAACTGCACCGCCGACGCCTGTACCTAAAGTTATTAAAATTAGATTTTTAAACTTCCTTCCTGCGCCCAACCAAGCTTCTCCCAATCCGGCACAGTTGGCATCATTTGCTAATATTGTCGGCAGTCCGGTTTTAGCTTCCAGCCAGTCAGCTAGGGGGACGTTATGCCAGTTTTTGAGGTTAATTGCAACTCTGGCTATGCGGCCTGCGGCGTCTGCGGGACCTGGAGTGCCGATGCCGATCGCACTTACAGCATTTTCGACCGGATTTAGTTGTAAAATAGCATCCGCCATCGCGGCTAAAACGGCTTCTGGCGTTGCGGGTTGAGGGGTTGGGACAGTTAAGGATTGGTGACAAAGACCATTTTCGCTAAATCTGCCGAGTTTAATGGCGCTTCCGCCTAAGTCAATGCCGATTACTTGTGTCATTCGATTTGGATTGTGGATGCAAGGATTTGGGATTAATCCTCATAGGATAAACCTATTTTAGGATGCGGATTGTGTACCTTACCAATTAAATTTGTAGTGAGGATTTAAGTCCTCCAACTCCTCTTTTAGTGTATAATAATTAGCGGCGACTGCGCTTAATTCTTAATAGTATCACACCCATCGCAATACTTAGCAAAAATTATAGATAAAAGCGAGTTCGCCTATTCAATTTGTCCTAACTTGCGTTGCGCTACCTCTCGGTTGTGCAAAGCATCGTGATAGTCTGGTTTGAGAGCAATTGCCTGGTTGTAAGATGCGATCGCTTCTTCAAATCGTCCTAAATTATACTGCTCATTCCCCCGATCGCACCACGCCTCAGCATCTGCATTAACTGCCGATTCTGCCTCCGCACCCTCAGCGCCTCTGCGGTTTCCTTCCCCAGAAAAACCCAAACCATTCCCAACAAACACCGCCTCAATCACCCTCCCCTTTGCATCCTCCTCCTCAACCTCCGGCAGCGGAAACCGTGTCAATATCTCCCGCCCAATTTGCCTCGCCACCTCTGACAATTCCCCGCTGCCAATTCTACCTAACAATACCAGCCGCTGCGCCAATTCCTGAAGCGATGACACCGCATCCGCAGCAGCGGTGCCATCATGTTCGCCCTCTAACAATCTTTGCCCAAACCGTCGCAGCCAAGCAGCCAATTCACCATCTTTAAGGCGTTTTGCGATTAAGAATCCCGCTACATCCCCTCGACTCCAGCCGGCATTCACCCCTTCGAGAATTTCCATGAATTTCGACTCGTATTCCGCATCAGTTAAGGTTGGGCGGATGGCGGTATTTTCCGAAGGCGGGGTGGGCGGGATTGGGGTTCCGAATATTCGCTGAAATAGTCGTTTGAAGAATTGCAGAATTTTGTTGAGCATTTTTGAGGTTGGGAGGGTGGGGTATTTTCTATTTTATAGCAATTATCAAAAATAGATTGCATATTGATTGTCGGAGATATCTGTAGGGACACGGCAGTGCCGTGTCCGGGATGGCGACGCACAGCAAACAATCACATGAAGTAGAATTAATCTACTTTAAAAGCGGATAATACAGTTCTCCTGTTGAGTTGATATAACCGGCCCTATCGCCCGCTAAATTCCCCGTCCCCATAAATACGTCAACTCTCCCCGCGCCTTTGATTGCACCGCCGGTATCTTGATCCAAAACGTACCGATTCACGGCATTTTGTTCGAGTTGTCCTGCCGCATTCGGATAAGGGAGTTTTGTACTAATTAATGCTAGTGCGCCTGGGGGCATTAAGGCTTTATCGGTGGCGATCGACCTTTCGGCAGTTACTGGCACTCCAATGCTTCCTGTGGCTGGAACTCCGTTAGTATCCCGGAAGAATACAAAGCTTTCATTTTTGGGCAAATATTTGTTCATATCTGCGGGAAAGTTGGTGAAATATTCCTTTAGTTTCGGCAAATTTAACTCTTCTAAAGTAAACTTTCCATCTTTAACTAATTCTCGCCCGACACCTGTATAACTGTGACTGGTTTTGCCTGCAAAACCGACTGTCATGACGCTACCATCTGTTAGCTGCAATCTCGCAGAACCTTGAACGTGCACGAGAAATGCTTGGAAGCGATCGCGCAACCAAACTAATTCTAATCCCCGCAGCAATCCTTTGCTTCCCTGCAAAGCATCTTCGCCTTCTAATTGCAATCTTGTCGGGTGAGGTTTCGGCCAAGACGCCATGTTTGGCGGCAGCCGGTACAGGGGATAACGGTATTCGGAATTCGGCGTGCGAGATGCTGCGTAAGTAGGCTCGAAATAACCTGTAAATGCGACTGTTCCTTTGCCGTCTTTGCCCGTGGATTTGTAAAATACAAATTCGCGCTTGACAGATTCCTGGAGTTGTGCAGGGTTTGTGGAACTGACAACTAATTGGCGGAACCGATCGAGGGAACGGCGGACTCGATCGCGCGTAACTCCTGCTACTGGATAGCGGCTGTAAGCAGTGGCTGCGGCCGATGTATTGAGATAGCGGAGGCTGTGGTCGATCGACCTTAACAGCAATTCTTTATCGCCCGGTTTGCCATTTTCGCCCCAGATTTGATCGTCAAAGGCGATCGACTCCAATTCACTCGCTTGTAACTGATTTAGAGTAATTGGTTGCAGTGGCCCGGCTGCAATGGCGGGCACCGAAAAAGCGATCGCCAAAACGCAACAGGCGATCGCTAATAGCTGATAGCGAAAAATCTTGCTCAATTTCCAATCTTCCCTACTAAATTGATTGTTTTCCTTATTCATCGTATCGTTCGACGCTAGAAGTAAATATCGGTTCTACGCGAATTGCGATAACGCTGGTAGGCCGAACTACCATGTATTCGCCTTGAATATTTTTGATCGGGACGTTAAGAAATTCTCTTGAATCTTGTTTGGGCACCAGCGTACTGCTGTACCACTTTTGAAAATCTTGCAGTGTTGCGAAACGTACTTCTTCGCGATGGCCGCCATCAAGCAGCAGGTGTACCGAATATTCGCTGGGTGTTCTAGGCATAGAAGATGGAGAGAGTTGTTGGAGGACAATCAAAAATCAAAAATCAAAAATCAAAAATTGATGTGGTTGCCCTCAAGCAGCAGGTGCAAGGAATATTCGCACTTGTGTTCTAGGCATATCTGTATTTTAGTTTTTTGATTTTAAGCTTTTGGAACGATTCCATATTTTACCTCTTCCTCGACGCATTCCCTCATCTAGTAGGTTGGATTGAGGGAGAGGGAGAGAGTGGGAGAGGGGGAGAGTGGGAGAGGGGGAGAGTGGGAGAGGGGGAGAGTGGGAGAAGGGGAGGGTGGGAGAGACCGGAGAGTTGTTGCAGGAAAACCCCAATCTAAAATCTAAAATCTAAAATCTAAAATCGATAGAGTTGTTGCAGGAAAACCCCAATCTAAAATCTAAAATCTAAAATCTAAAATCGATTGACGGCGGCCCCCATCTGCGGCTACGCTGTGAAATTAAGGTTGCTTTGCTTGCAGAGGAAGCGGCCCGCGTCGCCCAAAAATCTAGTTGCACTGCCCATTGCTGCGCCAACAGCAATAGACAGCTACCGCCAAACTGATAGCAGCAGTCTGGAGGCTAGTTGAGAATTTTAACATTCTCTGTAGCCGCCCTGCTCTGTGTTAACGTGCGGGGCGGCTGGGTTTTTGGGTTTTCCTACAAAACCAAAAACCAGGAGAACATAATTATGTCACAGGAATTCGTGCCTGACGATAACTTTTCCGCGCGTCCAAATGACGCCTCAGCAGTATCGGAACAGGAAGTCGTGCGGATAACGGTTGTCGGTTCCCGCGCAGCCGTGTTAGAAACCATCCACACCTTGTACCGACTGGGATTTGCCGCCGTCGGGGATTGGAGTCCGCCCCAGCGAGGTGGAAAGCCGGGACAAGTGATAAGCGTACTCATTCGCCGATCGCGCAAAGCCTAAAAATAGGCTGAAATACTCTAGGGACACGGCAATGCCGTGTCCTCCACCGCCGCGGCTGCATGGCTGGATCTCTGATTGTCACCTCTTCGGAGGGCGATGGCGTCGGGCCCTCGCCCGCGCTACGGGAAATTTCATCATCCAACCCGGTTAATTTTACCCGTTCCCCACAGTCAGGACACGCCTTGGCCTAAGTCTCTAGAATGATTAACGGCGCGGAATAAATGGATTGTGTATTTTAGAACACGATTTGACCGCAACACTTAAAATAGTCTTGATTTACCGATCGACTGCACCCTTTTCTCATCAATATTTCTGGTTAGCTGGGGGTGTCTGTCAGCCGGAGTTGTGAGGTTCTGCTTCCAAAATGCTAATAATGGTGCACAATTTCAAATTAACAACAAAATTTGCACTATTTTGAGTAAGATTTTGGTGGAACAGCTCAGAAAGCCTGTGTCTAAGACTGATGCTGCCAAATATCAAATTAATCCTCAACCTTGTCCAATTACTAATTACGAACCTATGCCCCGTCGTCAAGACTTAAAAAAGATTCTTCTCATTGGTTCCGGCCCAATTGTTATCGGTCAAGCGTGCGAATTTGACTATTCAGGAACACAAGCTTGCAAAGCTTTGCGAGAAGAAGGTTTTGAAGTAGTGTTGGTGAATTCCAACCCGGCAACGATTATGACCGATCCGGAAACTGCCGATCGCATTTACATCGAACCTCTAACGCCGGCCATGCTCGAACAAATCATCGCTAAAGAAAGACCTCAAGCAATTTTACCGACTATGGGCGGTCAAACGGCGCTAAATTTAGCAGTTGCCGTTGCTAAAAATGGCGTTTTAGAAAAATACAACGTCGAGTTGATTGGTGCTAAGTTGCCAGCAATTGAAATGGCAGAAGATCGGCTATTATTTAAGGAAGCGATGGCGCGAATAGGGGTCGCCGTTTGCCCTTCTGGAATTGCCAACACTCTCGACGAAGCCAAAGCAATCGGTCACCAAATCGGCAGTTATCCGTTAATTATTCGTCCTGCTTTTACAATGGGCGGCACGGGAGGCGGCATTTCTTACAATCAAGAAGAGTTTGAAGAAATGGCACAAGGCGGGATTGATGCCAGTCCAGTATCGCAAATTTTGATCGAACAATCTTTGATTGGTTGGAAAGAGTACGAACTCGAAGTAATGCGGGATTTGGCAGATAATGTGGTGATTATTTGTTCGATCGAGAATCTCGACCCGATGGGCATCCACACCGGCGATTCTATCACGGTCGCCCCGGCGCAAACTCTCACAGACAAAGAATATCAGCGCCTGCGCGATGCTTCGGTGAAAATTATTCGGGAAATCGGAGTTGAAACAGGCGGTTCCAATATTCAATTTGCCGTCAATCCTGTCAACGGAGATTTCATCGTTATTGAAATGAACCCTCGGGTTTCCCGTTCCTCCGCGTTGGCCTCGAAAGCAACTGGTTTCCCTATTGCCAAAATGGCGGCAAAATTAGCGGTAGGTTACAGCCTAGACGAAATTTCCAACGATATCACGAAGAAAACTCCGGCGTCTTTTGAACCGACAATTGACTACGTGGTGACGAAGATTCCCCGATTTGCCTTTGAAAAGTTCCCCGGTTCAGAACCGACTTTGACAACGCAAATGAAGTCAGTAGGAGAGGTAATGGCGATCGGGCGCAGCTTCAACGAATCCTTCCAAAAAGCCCTGCGGGGATTGGAAACAGGCCGCGCAGGTTTCGGGTGCGACAAACCGGAAAAGTTGCCGAGTTTGGAACAAATTCGCGCCGGATTGCGGACGCCAAATCCCGAACGCATTTTTACTGTTCGCCACGCGATGATGATGGGAATGTCGGTGGAAGATATCTTCGAGTTCACAGGAATCGACCCTTGGTTTTTGGATAAAATGCAGCAATTGCTGGAAACTGAGAAGTTCTTGAAACGAATGCGGTTGGAAGAGTTGACAAAACAGACAATGTTTGAAGTAAAGCAGTTGGGTTTTAGCGATCGCCAAATTGCTTACGCCACCAAAACATCGGAAGATCAAGTCCGCGCTTACCGCAAACAGTTAGGCATAATTCCGATTTACAAAACAGTAGATACCTGTGCCGCTGAATTTGAAGCGTTTACACCGTATTATTATTCCACCTACGAAGCGGGAGCGGCAATTGGGGAATTGGGCGATGAAGAAAAGAAAGTTTCGCCTGTAGGCCACAGTCTCGCGCCGGAGTCGGAAGTTTTGCCTTCTACCAAACGAAAAGTGATGATTTTAGGTGGCGGGCCGAACCGAATCGGACAGGGAATTGAGTTTGATTACTGCTGCTGTCACGCTTCCTATTCCCTCGGAGAAGACGGGTTTGAGACAATTATGGTCAACTCGAACCCGGAGACGGTTTCGACAGATTACGATACGAGCGATCGCCTGTATTTTGAACCGCTAACAAAAGAAGATGTTCTCAACATCATCGAAGCCGAAAATCCAGAGGGAATAATTATTCAGTTTGGCGGGCAAACGCCTCTGAAATTAGCGGTTCCTTTACAAAAAGCTCTGGAAAATCACCCCGACGTACAAACAAAAATCTGGGGAACTTCGCCGGATTCTATTGATACTGCTGAAGACAGGGAGCGATTTGAAAAGATTCTGCGGGAGTTGGATATCCAGCAAGCAGCTAACGGTTTAGCGCGCAGTTTTGAGGATGCTTTAATAGTAGCTCAACGGATCGGTTATCCGGTAGTTGTGCGCCCGAGTTACGTGTTGGGCGGGCGAGCAATGGAAATTGTTTATTCCGATACGGAATTGGAACGTTACATGACCTATGCCGTCCTAGTAGAACCCGATCATCCGATTTTAATTGATAAGTTTTTGGAGAATGCGATCGAGGTGGATGTTGATGCGATCGCCGATGTTACTGGCAATGTGACGATCGGCGGTATTATGGAGCACATTGAGGAAGCGGGAATCCACTCCGGCGACTCTGCTTGTTCTATCCCTTACCAAACGCTTTCGGACGCAGCTTTGGCAACAATCCGCCGCTGGACTGTAGAATTAGCAAAATCCCTGAAAGTAATCGGGTTGATGAATATTCAATTTGCCGTTCAAGGGGAACAAGTTTTCATTTTGGAAGCTAACCCGCGGGCGTCTCGAACAGTGCCTTTTGTCTCCAAGGCGATCGGAGTTCCCTTAGCAAAAATGGCCTCGCGAGTCATGTCTGGCAAAACTCTAGAAGCTTTGGGTTTTACTGAAGAGATTATGCCCACTCATGTTTCGGTAAAAGAAGCTGTATTGCCCTTTGGTAAGTTCCCGGGAACTGATACCTTGTTAGGGCCAGAAATGCGATCGACCGGCGAAGTCATGGGAATTGACACCGATTTTGGCAAAGCCTTTGCCAAAGCTCAATTAGGTGCCGGACAAATGATGCCGCTGTTGGGAACTGTGCTGGTTTCGATGCGCGATCGCGACAAACTAGCAGTTGTACCCGTTGTCAAGGAATTCTTAGAATTGGGTTTCAAAGTAGTCGCAACTCACGGGACACGCAAAGTTTTGCGAGACCAAGGTTTAGAGGTAGATTTGGAATTGAAACTGCACGAAGGGCGGCCGAATTTGTTGGATTCGATCAAGAATGAGAAAATTCAACTAATTATCACCACGCCTTCCGGCGAAGAATCCCGAGCCGACGGCATCTTTATCCGCCGCACAGCTTTGACTTACAAAATCCCTATTATTACCACAATAGCCGGGGCCAAAGCAACAGCAGCGGGAATTCGATCGCTCAAATCCCACCCGATGCAAGTAAAAGCAATTCAAGACTATTACCCGCAAGCATAGACTGCGAAACACTCAAAGGTAGGGTGTGCACCGCGCACCTTACCCTAAACATAGGGTGCACACCATCACAACCTAATCTGTATCGGAATCCAAAACTCCGCTAGACAGCATCAATCTCGGCCATACTAACAAGAAAAAACCCATCCAGGCTAATAAAGGAATCGCGACTAAAACAGTTATCCAAACAGTTTTTAATAAAAACCAACTACCGCTAATCAGGCTAATACCAGTTAAAAGAATCGACCAAGGCTGACACCACCAAGGTTTGTAACTCCAAGGACTAATAGCTTTTTTTTCAGAAACAGATTTCATATTTGCAGTAATTTTTTATAGATAATAACAAAGTTAGGCTACTCAACCTAATTTAAACATTCATCACCTGTTCTGCTGTCAGTGTTAATTCTGGAAAAGTCCGAGATACAATTCGATCGCTACCCTTAAAAGCAGTTATTTGATATTTACCATCTGCATCCAAAAGGTGAACAAATATAGTTGGAAGTTTGGGATTTCCCAGAAATTCCCTACTGCCAATTGCTAAATAATCGACAATCCAATACTCAGGAATTCCGAGGAGCTGATACTCGTCCAGTTTATCGATATAATCGTCATCCCAATTTGTCGATGTTACTTCCACTGCTAATTGAATTGGTTCGCGCAAAGCAGCATAAGCAGAACGGTTCGATCGCCACAAATCGCGATCGACTACGCTGACATCCGGTCTCCGCCCTTGTTCGATTCCGGCTTTGCTTACAGTTCTGATAACTGCTGTATTGTTGACTTCATAATTTAAATCTAGTCGCCGGATTTCATCATTGAAGCCAAATAACATAAATTTAGCAACATCATCATGATTTCGGGTGGCATTCATCTCTACGATCTCTCCGTTCACAAGTTCATAGCGTCCATCTTCTGGACATTCTACAAGAAATTGGTCAAAGGTAATTTTTTTTGTGGCTGTTGCAATCATAAGATTTGCCCTTATTTTGCAGGAATACTATTGGTCTATACTAACACAGCCAGGAATAAATCTGTTTTTTTGACCGCAGATGAAGGCGGATGAGTGCGGATGGATAAAAAAATCGATCGCCCTTCTGATATTTGACACTGATATTTTATACTTATGTTTCGCGCCAATGGTAAAATGCGATCGCCCTAGCAATTTGCACTTAAATTTGTTACTGACTTGATACAGTAAAGTAACAAACCTAGAAATCGAGCCACTCCCAGGTCAACCCCGAACCATGAGACTAGACGAAGCCGTAGAATTTGCCGAAAACCCAGAGCCGCGCTGTCCCTGCGTCCTCCTGCTGGACACCTCCGGCTCCATGCAAGGCGCACCCATAGATGCTTTGAATGAGGGGCTGGAAATTTTTAGGAATGACCTAATTAAAGACGAACTAGCTAAAAAGCGAGTCGAAGTCGCGATTATTTCATTTGACAATCATATCAAAGTCGTACAAGACTTCGTGACCGCCGACCAGTTCGAGACGCCGCTGCTGACAGCTCAAGGACAAACCCACATGGGCGCAGGCATTCAGCTAGCATTAGATACCATTGCGGCCCGCAAATCCGAATACCGCAACAACGGCATTACCTATTACCGGCCGTGGGTATTTATGATTACCGACGGCGAACCTCAAGGCGAATCCGACGATGTTGTGGAAATAGCAGCACAGCGGATTAAAGAGGAAGAAACTAACAAGCGCGTGGCATTTTTTGCAGTCGGAGTGGAAGGTGCTAATATCCCCCGTCTGGCGCAAATTGTCGAGCGCACGCCTGTAAAATTGAGAGGATTAGACTTTAGAGAGATGTTCATCTGGCTGTCGGCTAGTATGCAGAGAGTTTCTCACTCAAAAATTGACGAACAAGTAGCGCTGCCGCCACCCGGATGGGGAACTGTTTAGTCATTAGTCATTAGTCATCGGTCATCGGTCATCGGTCATCGGTCATTAGTAAAAGTGCCGTGTCTCTACGGCACTGCCGCGTCCCTACAAGGGGTAGTACCTGCGAAGCCAAAAAAGTGCTGTAATTAGGGATAAATAAACCCGTCCTGACCTTGCATAGTTGTGAATTTACGAAGTTTTGAATTAAAGAGTTATTAATGCAGAATTCATCCTTTAATTGGCAAGTTGTAGCGGCATCGGTGATAGGTACCAGCCACGAAAAAAGATCGCAGCCTTGTCAAGATGCTCACTGCTGGCGTCTCTTGCCAAACGGTGTTTTAGCGGCAGCGGTTGCCGACGGCGCTGGTTCTGCAGCACTCGCAGAAGTTGGGGCAAAAATTGCTGTGGAAGCGGTTGTCGAAACGATTTGCCAGCAACAGGAAAGGCTGCCTCAAAATGACGGCGAATGGCAGGTATTCTTGACAGCATCGCTGCAAGTTGCGCGGGCGCAGGTAGAAGCAGCAGCAGCAGCCCGGGAAGTGGCTGCCAGAGATTTAGCCTGCACTTTAATTGCGGTTGTTGCTACGCCGGAATTAATCGCTGTTGCTCAAATCGGCGACGGGGCGGCGGTAGCAGGTGACAGTGCAGGAAATGCGATCGCCCTGACTGTACCTCCCTGCGGCGAATACATCAACGAAACTATCTTTTTGATTTCGCCGAATGCAATTGAAACGGCGCAATTTCAGGTACTTCGGGAAAAACTGCGGCACTTGGCCGTTTTTTCCGACGGGTTGCAAATGCTAGCTCTCAAAATCCCAGAAGGCACGCCGCACGGGCCGTTTTTTGCACCTTTGTTTCGGTTTTCTGGCGAGTGGAAAGAAGCAGAAGATGCGAAACAGCAGTTAGAGTCATTTTTGCGATCGCCCCGCGTTTCGGAAC
This sequence comes from Microcoleus sp. F6_B6, assembly GCA_036702215.1. GTDB lineage: Bacteria > Cyanobacteriota > Cyanobacteriia > Cyanobacteriales > Microcoleaceae > Microcoleus. The sequence continues at coordinate 66,984 of JAUBST010000010.1, read as the reverse complement.
GCACCGATGATGACTTAACTTTATTGTTAGCAACTTTTTCGAGTTCGGACGCACAGGACAATTAAAAATAGACATTTTGCCAAAGCCAACACCCACCTGCGTGAATTGGCGTTGATTTGCGGTTAAAAATTGCCGATTCTGAATTTTGCAACAAGTCTAATGCGTTCAACCTAATCAGCGGTGAAAATTTGGTGCAGTTCTATAATAAAATCGAGGAGTCAACAATTCTGCTTTAATTTGTACAGTAGGTCGTCATTTGCAAGCACAAGAGATTAAGGATAAGCTCAACTCCCTAATTAGCGCAGCAGATCCAATAGATCCGAGTTTGGCGAGAAGATTGGATGAAATCAATCGCTGGGTGAAAGATGTTAAACCCGGTTCTCTAACGGCTAAAAAATTTGTGATGGCTTTTTTGCTGCAGCTTATCCGAGATTCTCAGGTTTGGCTGGCAGTTCAATCTCTACCTTCGGAAAGAGAACAGCAAGCCGCGTTTGAGTTAATGACGCCCGGGGAAAGGTATTGGTACAGCTATTTATTTCCTAAATGGCTGAGCGAAACCGATCGCAAATTTTACATCTGGAAACAAAAACTCAAAGCCGGTAAATTCGATCCGGCTGACGAGATCGTCATTCGAGCGATCGCAGCCAGAATTGTCGATCGCCAAGGCACTGTTTTGTATCGATATGTTGCAGATTTTTCTATGGCAACCGATTCCATCGTTAGCAGCCGCCAACAGCAACCCCTCTGCATTCAAGTCACTACTCTTTCGGATGAATTTTCTGAACTAAAATATCAAAATTGGCAAAAAACTCTTCAAGATTGGGGGATTGACAGAGGATTATTTTTAAGTTATGATAAAAACGATGCAAATTTCCTGAACCAGTTAGTTAACATTGCATTATATAATAGTGATAATTTGCCCGCAGGTCGTTACCTCAAGTTCCCGTAAATCAAGCAGATATGCTGCTGAGAATAGTTCGACTGCTCCTAACTCGGTGAAAAAAAATTTTGACTAACTCACATATTGCACAATTCTCGACAATGGCAAAAGCCTAGTCCCCAGACAGCTTCCCGCAAACGGGAAGGCGGAGCAAGATTCTTCCTCCCCTTTTCTGGTTCCGGGAGAAGTCTGCCAGACGGCGACAACAGGTGCTTGATCCGAAGGCTAAGCAACGGGAAGATTTACCGCAGCCATCAATAAGAGTGAAATAACTAGCAACTCGGCCTAAATTAAATTGAGATTTGATTTAATCGCCGTGGAATTGTTGGAAATAAAATCAAATTACATCAAAATCAAATACTATGACTGTACAAGGTACGAGCATTGTTGAAAATAACTTGCAAAAAGTCTGGGAAGAACTGGAAGCAGCCAGAAAAATGCAGGATGAATGGATGAATTACGGGGTAGATTTTGTGGATTTGTATGTGGAAGATGCAGGAGGTGATTGGTTGGAAAAGTGGGGAAAATGTGAAGAAGAATTAGAGCTAATAAAAAATAAAAAAGTAGAGATTGAAGCAGTCAAAGCAGCGATCGACATTCCCAGCTTTCAGCAGACAAAAATGCTGGAAATTGCCTTGAATTGCCCTTACTTTACCAGCTATTACTCCGATCGCCCCGAGGAGTCTCCCGCTTGGCAAGAGGTTAAGTACAAACGGCTTTCACTCTTAGGGGAATCGATTTTCGGTGCTGTTGTTACCGATTACCTCTACCGCGAATATCCAGAACTAGATGCCGATGCTATCTCAACCTTAAAAGCTCGTTTCGCCGACCCCAAAAAACTTGGGGAGTTTGCACAAAGTTTGAAATTAAACGAACTCAGTTGGCGCGTCTGGAATGGGGGGAGAGAAACAGACAAAAGCGAGTACAATAAAGTTTTTTCTGAGACTTTTGAAGCTGTGTTTGGCGCGATTTACTTGGAGTTCGACCGCGATTTCTTTCGTGGGGGAAACTGGCTGATTCAGCACTTGATTGAACCAACAGTTAGCCAGCATCTGGATCTAACTCAGCGGCGAAAAATAGGGCACGAAAACGAGGTGAAACGGCGGGAAATCCTGGGTGGGGATATTCTAGATGCGATCGCGATCGACTATTTGTACAACCGCTTTCCCGAACGCAACGCCAGCCAGCTAACTCGCTGGAAAAATAAGTTGGCGGCTAACAAGATTTTTCCCAAAGACTTTAAGGCAAAACTAGGCAGTCAGTACCTGGAATTGGGAAGCAATTTCTCGCGAACCCGCGACTGGCTGGTGGATAACTTTATCCAAACCGCAGTTGACGAACTGGAAGAGGAAACAGGCGATCGACTAAAATAAAATCAACTTGTCAAAAAAATTGGGAAAACAGCAATGGTTACACAACTGCAATCTCCCGAAAAATCAAATATCATCTACCCCGACGATAACGGCGAACCGATGTCAAACAATACGGATCAGTTTCGATTAATTGTTTGGATTAAAGAAAACTTAGAATTGCTGTTTGCCGATGACCCGAATGTTTTTGTAGCAGGTGACTTGCTTTGGTATCCGGTGGAAGGCAATAACAAACTGTCTCAAGCACCAGATGTAATGGCAGTTTTTGGCATCCCCAAAGGATATCGAGGTTCCTATCAACAGTGGTATGAAAATGATATTGCGCCACAAGTCGCATTTGAAATTTGGTCGCGGGGAAATCGTCTGACTCCGATGATGCAAAAATTTCAATTTTACGAACGCTATGGTGTGGAAGAATACTATTTGTACGATCCAGAAAAATTGGAACTGATAGGATGGTTGCGGGCTGAGGGAAAATTAGAACAGATCGAACAAATTGATGGTTGGGTAAGTCCGAGACTGGGAGTGCGGTTTCAATTATCAGAAACAGGACTCGAAATGTTCGGGCCCTCTGGAGAACCGTTTATGAGTTTTGTGGAACTCGATCGACAGCGACAGCAAGCCGAGGCGCGGGCAGAACAGGCAGAAATGCTGCTGGAACAAGAACGATCGCGATCGCAAGCTTTGGAAGCAAGACTCCGAGAAATGGGCATCGATCCGAATCAATTGTAAGCACAACTGCAAAATTGAACTATTGTGGAACAGGCCCTCCTAGCCTGTTGCTGAATTTTCCAGGGCGGGTTCTCCTGCCCAACCCCTACTCCCCACAATAAAATTGAACTATTGTGGAAGAGGCCCTCGTAGCCTGTTGCTGAGTTTTCCAGGGCGGGCTCTCCTGCCCAACCCACAATAAAATAGAATTATCGTGGAACAGGCCCTCGTAGCCTGTTGCTGAATTTTCCAGGGCGGGCTCTCCTGCCCAACCCCTACTCCCCACAATAAAATAGAATTACGGATTTATCAGTGGGGTAGCTTTCTTTAATCTAAAATCCAAAATCTAAAATCGATTGATGCCCCCATACCCTAAGCGAATTCTATGCAGTTGCAGCGCCAATTTAGCGGACAACTGATTGCGATCGACACCAAAAACGCGATCGCCAGCGGGGGTGAAGGTCGCATCTACCCGATCGCCCAAGACTCGTCCCTTGTAGCAAAAATCTACCACAAACCGACAGACGAAGACGGCGACAAACTCACAGTCATGTTCAGTATGCCGCCGGATGCGCCGATCGCCGAACCCGGGCACGCTTCCATTGCTTGGCCGATCGATCTGCTGCATACTGTCGGCGGGCGCGAAAAAATCGTCGGTTTTGTGATGCCGCGCGTCAACAAAGTGATGCCGGTACACACTTTCTACACACCCAAAACCAGGCGCGAACAAAAACCGCTATTTAGCTATCTTTACCTCCACCGTACCGCCAGAAATCTCGCCTCGGCTGTAAATGCCCTCCACGTCAGGGGTTACGTCATCGGCGACGTAAACGAGTCGAACATTCTCGTGACGGATACGGCGTTGGTAACGCTGGTAGACACGGATTCGTTTCAAGTCCGCGATCCTTATACGGGTTACGTTTATCGGTGTCCGGTGGGGAAACCGGAGTTTACGCCGCCGGAGTTGCAGGGGCAGACTTTCCGCGATATCGATCGAACTCCCGAACACGATTTGTTCGGTTTAGCTGTATTAATTTTTCAATTGCTGATGGAAGGTACGCACCCGTTTTCGGGAGTTTATCTCGGTAGCGACGAACCGCCGTCTTTGGAAGCGAGAATTCGATCGGGCCATTTCCCCACAGGTACGAAGCGGATTCCCTACCGCCCGATGCCGGCTGCGCCTCCTTTCGAGATGCTGCATCCCCGGCTGCGGCAGATGTTTGTCCGCTGTTTTGAGGAAGGGCACGGCAATCCGGCGGCGCGCCCGGATGCGAAAACTTGGGTGAATGCGATTCGGGAAGCGGAAGATGCTTTGGTAACTTGCAGCAAAAACAGTCAGCATAAATACGGAAATCATCTGAGTCGGTGCCCTTGGTGCGATCGGGCAAAACTCCTCAGAGGGCGCGATCCGTTTCCTTCGCGGCAAGCTGTCAGCAACGGATTGCACTTGCAGCCCGCGAAAACCAAGCGTAAAAAGCCCCAACCACCGCCTGTCGCGACCCAGCCCGCAGTCCGCCGGCAACAGCGCGCCGCGGGGCTGCCGCGCCCCCTGGGCCAGTATGCAGTGCCGCTGCTGCCGATGCCGATGTCTTCTCGGAGTCGGACTCCTGCGCCTCAGCTTCCGGCGGGCAAGTTTGAGCGCATTGTTCAGGATGCTGCTTGGGGAGGTGTTTGGGGTAGTTTGTGTTTGGCGGCGATCGGGGGGATTTATTCGGTAATAGCTGAGGGTGGCAGTGCTATTTTGGGGGCGATTTTTGTTGGTTCGATTTGGGGCTGTTTTTTTGGGATGATGTGGGGTGTTTTTACTTTGCCGCCGAACCAGATTTGGCGGAAGTGGGGCGGAGTTTTGGTGGGGGCGGCTTGGGGGGCTTTTTTGTTGGCGGCGATCGGCGGTGCGGTGTTTGGCGCGATCAATAACAATCCCGGAATCGGGGAGGCGATTTTGTCGGGCGCGGTGGTTGGTGCTGTCTGGGGCTGTGTTTGGGCGAGTTTTCGGCCTCCTCTGGCGCTGCCGGTGGGGAGGGTGTGGGGCCGGCGGGGAGGGTATTTGGGGGCTGTCTGGGGCTCTTTTGTGGGGACTCTGGCTGGTGTTTTTTTGGGGGCTGGGCTGGTGGTTTGGCAGCAGTACGGTGTCCAGATGCGGCCGGTGAATGAGTTTGCGCTCGGGCTGCTGGGTGTGGCGATCTTCGCGGCTGGTGTGGGTTCTGTTGGGGGTGTGGTTTCTGGGGGTTTGTTGGGTTTTTGCGGGTTTGCGCCGAAGCTGCCGATTTCGTTTCAGCCTTCTGGTTTCAATGGTGCGAGTTTGGGGGCGATTTGGGGCAGTTTTTTGGGGACTTTTGCGGGTGCTGTGTTGGGGGCGGTGGTGTCTGCGATGTTTCCGGCTGTCAGCGCTGGGGTGCCGGTGGAGTTGGGGCCAGTGGCGGGGGCGGGGGCGATCGTGGGGGCTGGTTTGGGGGCGATTTGGGGCGTGGTTTCGGGTGCTGTTTGGGGGGCTTTGGGGAAGTGGTGATCGGGTTGATGTCTGTTTTTGGGTTGAAAATGCGTCTAGGAGTAGGTGTAAAAATCGAGGTGTTAAATTGGGTGGCTATAATGTAGATCCTGTAAGGGTTAGAGGCACTTCAACCAATAAAATGGCAGACGCAATCGCTGAAATCTATACAGGAAAAGGGTTTGAGGGCTGTATGAAAATTTGGGTATTGACAAGTCGAAGGCTGAAATGGTACTTTTGTTTTATGCAGACGCAAATGAACCTTGAAAACCAAATACAGCAAAGCTTCTGGAACGGGCGGCCGCAATTAACCTAACTCCCTATCAGGGATTGAAACCTATCCTACATGATTCAAAGTCAGCACATTATCAGTGATAGCCGCAATTAACCTAACTCCCTATCAGGGATTGAAACTCGTTCATTATTCATCAACCTCTCTTTCAAAATCAGGCCGCAATTAACCTAACTCCCTATCAGGGATTGAAACACTTTCTCCGATCGGTTTTTGGCTCGCTATTCCCGCCGCAATTAACCTAACTCCCTATCAGGGATTGAAACTGTAAAGTTAAAACTTTGTCGTGAGCCATAGGTGTCATCCGCTAAGGCCGCAATTCACCTAACTCCCTATTAGCGTGGGAGTTCCAGCGTTTGACGTTTCCGGGTCGCACATCGACGAGCCGAACCTCTACTTGAATCTAACTTAGTCTTAACTTAAAATTAACCTAATTCCCTAGTAAATCTAGCGGCTAACCGGAGTTACCTTGAGTCAGCCTGCCCCGCCTGGGAATGCGTCCGCGTGAATAGCCAGTTCTAGTAGGAGTACAGGCAATGAGTTCAATCTTTTTCAGCCCCAACGATTGGCAGACAGTCACCTTGAGGCTGACGGCTGCACTACTGGTAGGCTTCGCGATCGGCATGAACCGCCAGCAGCCAGGTAGACCGGCAGGTTTAAGAACCTTTACGATCGTGAGTCTAGGCGCAGCTATATTTGTAATGATTCCTTTGCAGATGGATGGCGACAGCACCTTTTCCTCTTCCAATGCTTTGAGCAGAACTATCCAAGGAGTTGCCACAGGGGTAGGCTTTCTCGGAGGCGGAATCATTCTGCAACAAACTCAATACCCAGTGGGTAAAGCGGAAGTCAAAGGATTAACTTCCGCCGCAACTATTTGGTTGGCTGCCGGATTAGGTGCCGCGGCAGGCTGCGGTTTGTGGGTGATGAGTTTGATAGGAACCCTGTTTGCACTCTTGGTTTTGAGTGGCGTCAAACGGCTGAAGAAGTCAGCCTTGATTCGTGCTTATGCTAACAGCCAACCAAAAACACGAGTCAAAGATGCAGCCTCAGTCCAAGATCGGCAGCCATAATAACTGAACTACCCTTTCAAAAAGTACAAGATATACTCACCACGGTCAAAGACAATGGTGAGTAGCTGAGTACCTTTGGCGGTTAACTCTCTTTTGTCATTTCGGGCGAGAGTATAGCGGTATGGTGCGTCGCTGATTGATAGTCGTCAACAATTAGAATTCTGGCGGCGACGCACCCTACTTTAATTAGAATAGGAGTAGGATAATCATCTCTACCGAAAGTGACACAAGAGGGTTAATTGCTCTGGCTTGAATATCCGCAATTTTCAGGTTAAAATAGAATCCAAATCTTGTTTGTGGGTGATATCGTTTCCGGTGGCATCGGTATTGTTCAAATGCTCAAACACTCAACTGACAACACTTAACTGACAACAGTCAACTTTGAACTAGGTTTCAAGTCAGAATTGCGCTATCAAACAAATCCCGATACAGGAGAATTTGAGTTGTACGCTTTTCTCAAGCCAATTTTTACTTGAGATGACAGTGACAGTTGGGCTTTTCAATCAAAGACTCAACCAAAGCATTCAAAGCAACCGCGGCCAACAACCCGCCGCCAAAAGTTCCCACAGTTGTAATATAATCAACGCCCGATCGCACTAAGCGCCGTTTCGCCACCGGAGAATGACTAAAACCGATCGGCATTCCAACTACCAAAGCCGGTTGCAGTTGCCCGCACTCGATCGCCTCGCAAACCGCCATCAGCACAGACGGCGCATATCCTATCACTAAAATACAGCCTTTTTCCAGTTTCAACAACTTTTCAAACCACTCGCGCTGCTGCCAGAATTCCTGTTCCGCTTCCGGCACAGAATTGATGTGCGGGTCATCAATTAAAGTTGCAATACTTGTTCCTAAATGCGCCAATCTAGTCCGATCCAAAGCAGCAAAAACAGGCGGCACGTCAGCCATAATTTGACACTGATTTTTCAAAGCTTCCCGCGCCGATTTAATCGCCGTTGCGCTCAACTTCACAAACGGCAGCAGCGAACAATCTCCGCAGGCTAATACCAGTTTAGAAAGCAAGTCTACCTCAATTTCCGAGCGATCGGCCAAATCCGGCAACAAAAGCTGCAACGACTCCCCAAAATCCTCCGGGTGAGTGTGTGCCCCCGCATCCCAACCATCCCAAAGTTGTTCCAACTCATCCAACCCCCCCTCAGTTTCCGCCTGCAACAGCCTTAATTGCGCCAAGGCGTCCGCTTGCACCGCTTGACAAGAAATATCCCGCCCCAGCAATCCTTCCAGCGCCGCAGCCGTTTCTCTGAGGCGAACAATTTGCTGAATAACCGACAGATATTGCCGTTGCAGAGTCGCCATCAGCGCGTCAGGCGAAGCATCCGCATCAGTTTCTAACAGTTTGCGGATGTGAGACAGTTGAAAGCCTTGCTGCTTGAGTGCCACTATTCTTTGCAGTCTTTGCACGTCGCTGCGGGTATACAATCTGTAGTTAGAGGTCGATCGTACCGCCGGAGATAGCAGCCCCAAAGCGTGATAATGTCGCACCATCCGAGGGGTAATTGTGCCTTTTACCGCTTCTGTAAGTTGTTTGATTGTCAGGTATTCTTGCATGGGATTTTTTAACCGCAGATATGGGCGGATAAACGCGGATGGACGCAGATGGGTATGGATGGTTATTGAGTTTTGTAATTTTGTTTGGTTTTACTCTTGACATTGACATTGATGTCAATGTTTAGGCTACAAGAGTCATTCTACCAAATCAAATTTCCCCGATGACTGCCAATTCCCTCCCGATTTCTCGCCTCTGGCGCCTCGCCGAAGAACATCCAGATGCTGTGACTGCCGCCCTGTGCGGAATTCTAGTAATCTTGGGTTCGCTAGCCCTGCAATTCGGCTGGCTGGGTGTAGCCGTGTTAATCTTACCCGCAGCTTATGTTATCGGCGGCTATTCCAGTACCCGCGAAGGCTTAACTACGCTTTTTCAAGAACGCGAATTAGATGTAGATTTGTTAATGATTGTCGCTGCTTTGGGCGCGGCCGGTTTGGGGCTTTGGCGGCAAGAATATCATTTAATTGTTGACGGTGCGGTGTTGATTTTAATCTTTGCAATTAGCGGCGCGCTGGAAGGTTATGCTATGCAGCGGACTGAACGCAGCATCCGCAGTTTGATGAGTTTGACGGCGGATACTGCTAGGGTGGTAATGTACGGCGGGGAACGGGAAGTTGCGATCGACAAATTGGAAATTGGCGATCGCATTTTGGTCAAGCCCGGAGAAATCATCCCCACAGATGCGATAATTATTGAAGGCTGCAGCGCGATCGATCAAGCCTCGATTACCGGCGAATCGATGCCCGTGGAAAAAACCAGCGGCGATGAAGTCTATGCAGGTACAATTAACGGTGTCGGCGCGCTGAAACTAGAAGTTCATAAAACTCCAGAAAGCAGCTTGATTCAGCGAGTGATTCGGCTAGTTCAAGAAGCGCAAACAGCAGCGCCGCCTTCTCAAATGTTTGTGGAAAAATTCGAGCGCGGATATGCCAAATTAATTGTCGGTTTAGGCTTGATTCTGGCAACTTTGCCCCCCTTTGTTTTGGGCTGGAATTGGGAAGAGACAATCTATCGGGCGCTGATTTTCCTAGTAGTCGCCTCCCCCTGCGCGCTGATGGCTTCGATTATGCCGGCGCTGCTTTCGGGAATTGCTAACGGGGCGAGACAGGGGATTTTGTTTAAAAGCGGCGCGCAATTAGAGATGATTGGTAAAGTCAGGGCGATCGCCTTTGACAAAACCGGAACCCTCACCACCGGAAAACCTGAAGTTATCCAAATCGTACCAGCAGCCGGAATACTGAAACAGAAGTTCTGCAATTGGCTGCTGCTTTAGAATCTCATTCCGAACACGCGATCGCCCAAGCAATTGTCAGCGCCGCCCAGCAGCAACAGTTACAATTGTCAACCGCTACCGACGTACAAGCAAAAATCGGTCAAGGAATTGTCGGCAAAGTCAACAATGAAATCATTGCCATTGGTAAAGCCAAATTTGTCGAAGCAACTTCTGAATTAGCTCAAATCAGCCAGCAGTTGCAAGCCGAAGGTAAAACAGTTGTTTGGGTGGCAAAGGGCGAGCAGCTTTTGGGAATCATTGCAGTAGCAGATACCATCCGCCCCGAAGCAGCAGCAACAGTAAAACGCTTGCAAAAATTAGGCGTAGAACATATAATTATGCTAACCGGCGACAACGAGCAAACAGCTCAACACATCGCCCGTCAATTAGGCATCAATGAAGTGTACGCCGAACTTTTGCCAGAAGACAAAGTGCAGGCAATTAAACAACTGCAAACCCAGTATCAAACTGTAGCAATGGTAGGAGACGGCATCAACGACGCCCCCGCCCTCGCTCAAGCTTCTGCGGGCATTGCGATGGGAATTTCCGGCAGCGATGTTGCTTTAGAAACGGCTGATATCGTATTAATGGCAGATAAATTAGAGCAACTAGCTAAAGCAATTAGTTTGGGCCGGCGCGCTCAAAAAGTTGTCAAACAAAACATTGTTTTTGCACTCAGTTGCATTGTCCTGTTATTGGCTGCTAATTTTTTCGGAAATATCACCATGCCTTTCGGCGTCATCGGTCACGAAGGGTCTACAGTAATAGTCACATTAAGCGGTTTGCGACTCCTGAGAAATTAGACACCAAAAACCGCTAAAATCGAAGCAGAGCAAGAGTAAAATGCGTTCTCAGGCTCTTCCTGGGAACGAGAGTCTTATAGCGGTTCTCAGAAAGATGAGGTACGTAGTTGGGCTTTAGCCCTCTTAGTTATTATGGTTATATAAGGTGTCATTCATACCTCATCTTTTTGAGAAAGGCTATATCTGCGTTCATCCGCGTTAATCCGCCTTCATCTGCGGTTAAAAAATAAAAATATTAAGAAAAACTACAATTTGTGTTTGCGTTACTCAAAATACGCTAGCGTCAAAAGTATAGAATCATACCAAAATCTGAAATTGCTCGAAACTGCAATAAAAATTAACCTAGAAAAAGTCTAGAAAATGGTATAGAACTGGTTGCACCAAGAGCAATGGAAAACAAGTTTTCTGTTGGAGGCTATTATGAACGAAAAAGTCCTTGGGGCCGCGCGGAACGTTGCAATTGTTGGCCCTTATTTAAGCGGTAAAACCGCACTCCTCGAAAGTTTGCTGTCGGTGACAGGGACAATTACCCGCAAAGGAAATGTCAAAGATGGCAACACAATAGGTGATAGTTCGCCGGAAGCGCGCGATCGCAAAATGAGCGTAGAAGTAAACGCCGCCACCGCTGAATATGAAGGCGTCCGCTTCACATTTCTCGACTGTCCGGGTTCGGTAGAATTTGCCCAAGAAACTTACAATGCGCTGATTGGTGTGGATGCGGCAATAATAGTTTGCGAACCCGTTGCCGATCGCACTTTAACCCTCGCACCCCTGTTTAAATTCCTGGATGATTGGGAAATTCCCCACCTAGTTTTTATCAACAAGATCGATCGGGCTTGTACGGACGAAACCACTTGCGGCAGCAACTTCACTGACGTGCTCGACGCGCTCAAATCCGTTTCCAGCAGACCAATTGTACCTCACCAATATCCGATCGGTAAAAATGAACAAATCATCGGTTTTATCGACTTAGTAACCGAACAAGCTTACCACTACCATCCGGGCGCCGCCGCAGATCCCGTCCCGCTTCCAGAACACCTCAAAGCACAAGAAAGCGCAGCGCGGCAGGAAATGCTCGAAGAATTGGCGAATTTTGACGACCATTTACTCGAAGAATTGCTCGAAGAAATCAATCCCGACGCCGAAGAAATTACCCGCGATTTAAAGATGGAATTAGGCGCAGATTTAATTGTGCCAGTATTCATCGGCATCGCCGAACAAGATTTCGGCGTGCGGCCTCTGCTGCAAGCTTTGCTGAGGGAAGCGCCGACACCGGAAACTACAGCCGATCGCCGCGGCATTATACTAAGTGAAAACAAAGTTCTGGCTCAAATCCTCAAAACCTATTACACGCCGCAGGGAGGAAAACTATCGTTAGTGAGAATGTGGCGGGGGACGCTGGCAGACGGAGCAATTTTGAACGGGGTTCGAGTTAACGGTTTGTACCGCTTGACCGGCCAGCAAACGCAAAGTTTGCAGTCTGTCAGCGCCGGGGAAATTGTGGCTTTGGGAAGGCTAGAAGGCCTGAAAACAGGCGATACGCTGGCGATCGACCGATCGTCCGAATTGCCAAAAGCCGAAATCATCCCGCCTGTCTACGCACTGGCGATCGCCCCAGAAAAGCGCAACGATGAAGTTAAGCTGAGCTCAGCTTTAGCTAAATTGCTAGAAGAAGACCCATCTTTAGTCTGGGAACAGCACGGCGACACTCACGAAATTATACTTTGGGGTCAAGGCGAAATCCACCTGAAAGTAGCTTTAGACAGGTTGCGCCGCAAGTATAATTTGCCGATGGTAACTCACTTACCGCAAGTGCCCTACAAAGAAACCATCCGCAAACCTGCATCTTCCATCCACGGGCGCTACAAACACCAAAGCGGCGGACACGGACAGTTTGGCGACGTGTACCTCGACATTCAACCGCAGCCACGAGGAGAAGGCTTCAATTTCACCGACAAAATAGTCGGCGGCGTCGTCCCAAAACAGTATATTCCCGGCGTGGAAGTGGGAGTGCGCGAGTATTTGGATCGCGGCCCGCTGGGTTTCCCGGTGGTAGACGTAGCGGTGACGCTGACGAACGGTTCCTACCATTCTGTAGACAGTTCCGAACAAGCTTTCAAGCAAGCGGCGCGTTTGGCGATGCAGGAGGGAATGGCAAAGTGCGAACCGGCATTGCTGGAACCGATCGCCAAAGTTGAAATTTGCGCTCCGAACGAGTGTACATCAAAGGTGTTGCAGTTGGTCAGCGGACACCGCGGCCAAATTCTCGGCTATGAAGGTAAACAAGACTGGAAGGGATGGGATGCTGTTTCGGCTTATTTGCCGATCGCAGAAATGCAGAATTTGATCGTAGAATTGCGATCGCAGACAATGGGAGTCGGATTTTTTAATTGGGAGTTCGATCGATTGCAAGAAGTGCCGGAACCTTTAGCTAAGCGGGTTTTGCTAACGACTAACGGAAATGGAAACGGTAACGGTAAAAGTTAGTTAGCTGTCTTAAAAAACCCGGCTTCTTCAAGAAACCGGGTTTTTGCACGAGTTGCAATTAAAGTTTATTGGGTTCAATTCCCATTTACCTAACATCTTGCACCATTCTCAAGAACAGGCAAGATGCCTGTTTCACAAAGAGTGAATGTTCTTGTGGAACAGGCATCTTGCCTGTTCATAAAAAGCTTTTTGAGAATGGTGCAACATCTCACATTTACCTGATTATTCAGTTAACTTACTTAACGCTGAAATAATATTCTGAGCTAGCACTAACGCATTTCTCGCTTCTCTTTGTAAGTTAAACATAGTATCTTCATAATCAGCTTTATTCCTAAGTTCTCTCAATCTGCTTAAATTTTCACCTATTTTGACCATATTTTTCATTTTAGTTGGGTGGTATATAAATTCCTCTGCTACATATTGATGTTCGTTGATATCGCGATTCTTACGAAAAAGTCTTGGGTCTTTTTCAATGTCGCGCAAGTAATTTCGCGCTAGGCAAAATGTCGAATAGTATGCTCTACTTATCGCCGATCGCAACTTGGCTTCCCTGTTAGCTGAACTGTCACTATTCGTGGCAGCTAACTCTTGAGCTAAATTCAAATATTCAGACCAATCAAATTTCATTTGACTCCCATTCAAGGCTAATATGTAAATCATTTTTGGGGGCAGCTATTTTAGCTTCGAGCCACCAACTATCATCAAGGATGTTTAACTTTGCAAAAGCTTCATCGACTTCGAGTTTGGTGTAAATAGTAATCCACAGCGATCGCCAGTTGGCAATTTCTGGATCGGTTTTCACTTCCAAGCCTAATCTTTCCGTAGGGAATAGCGCTCGAATGCGATCGTAACCTTCCAGAATCAAAGGTGCGATCGCTTCTTGTTCCATGATGATTTGAAAACTTTCTAGGGGGTTTTCAACCGCGTACAGGCTTTTGATTTTATTAAAAGATGCAATTAAATTGTCAAATGTTTTAGCTATTTCAGAGGGATTTTCCCTTGCTTCTGGCGGCTGAGGAAAAGAAGGGCTTAAATTTATAGCGTCGGTGCTGTAAATGCTGTCACTTGTGGGCTGGTATCGTTTGTCTTTTGATTTTGCTTGGTACTGCTCTTTTAAGTCGAGGCGTTCTTTTGTGTAAATTTCGTTCAGAGTGTCGTTTTGTTGTGCTAATTTTTCTAAAGCCAATATCTGACGACTTATATTCTCTTCCAACTCGCCAAGCTGGACAGATGAATCTAGTTTAGCTAAAGCAGCGCCAAGGGCTTGCAGCCTAATAATATCTGTTTCTTTCATAAGAGTCGATGGTTTGGAAGTTAGGGATTAACTTTACCAGTAATCGTGAAACCTGTCTGGAGATTGTAGCAGATTTGGCGGTTGAATGTACATTTGGTTCGTAGGGGCGGGTTCACCAACAATATATAACGATGACCAACAATCTATATAAACCCGCCCCCACCCCACGGTAAATCTGAATGTACGTTTCGATTTACCGTGGGGAGAGGGCGGGTTTTCGAGGTTGTTTGTTTGGAGCGATTATGGTTGGTGAAACCCGCCCCTACGACATCGCAAATTATACGATCGCGAATCAACGAGACATGATATTAAGGAACTCAATAATTAATCCCTGTATCCGTGTCAAAATCCGTGTCGTGCCTTCTTCCTTACCCTAAAAAGAAATAATCAAGTAACCGTTTAGGAACTTAGCACCAGTAACAGACTTCCCAGTCAGCGCCGGAGGCAGCAAAATATTGCGCCGCTGATCCCCCGCTTCGATCGTCACTTCCGGCCCCGATTGAATCAATTTAATTTCTTTCTTGTCAAACCCAGGCAAAAACAAACTAACTTGACGCTGTGCAATGTTGATGTTAATCGGTTTGGGAGCTTTTGCGGCCTCAGAAAAATCTGGCAAAGCATCAATTAGCGGCTGCCAGTTATTGTCACTGTGCGCCGGAACCGAAACAGCCGTCAAAGGATCGAAATCGCCAGTAATAGCTTCTGTAATCGGTGCTTGATTGACAATGACACCGCCCACAGTCAAACCAACTTGTTGAGAACTTCCCCAAAGATAGCGGGCAGTTGCGATCGCGCTTGCATCTCCAGTCGTCACCAAAAAAGCCGCCGTGCGGTTCGGATCTGCCAGCGCTTCCTTACCCTTATCCAAAAGATTATCGACTTGCTTAGTAGATTGAAAAGGATTATCCCCAGACAAATCCACAGTCAACACGGTACTGAAAACCGGCTGAATAAAAGGCGACAAAGCTTTACCCAAATCCGAATCTACCAAAGCTTGACGGAAGCGACGGATATACCAACTCAAAATTTCCGGCATTCCCAGCATCCGCAGCGTATCCATGCCGCCATTGCCGTCATAAACAATTACATCGTATTGTTTGCTGTCCTCGTATTCCCGAAGTTCGTTCAACGCCAGCGCGCTGTCCATTCCCGGTAACACTCCTAATTCTTGACCGTAAATCTGCTTGAAAAACGGAGTGCGGACATATTGAGCTTCCAACTTTTTAACTTCGTCCCACCTGCGTTCTAGCAGCGGCGCGCTTTGCACCTGAACTGCTTTGAGGTTGGGGGCGATTTCCTGGGGGTTGACAGTCAGGGGAACCCCTAGCAGAATACCCAATCCAGGGCCCGGATCTTGGCCGAGCAGCAGAACTCGCTTGCCTTGAGCCGCATATTTTTTAGCTGTTGCGATCGCGATCGTGCTGCAGCCAGTGCCGCCTTTGCCCAAAAATGTCAAAATCAAAGCCATTTTCTGTTCTCACTGCCAAAGCTTACTCTTTAACATTTAAGCGCAACCTTCAGCCAGAGTGGGGAGGAAGAGGAGAGTGGGAGAGTGGGAGAGTGGGAGAGGGGAAGAATTGGGAAAATTTTTCCTCTTCCTTCTTCCGACTTCCCTCGGACTGACATCCGTTACATCCGTTACATCCGTTACATCCGTTACAGAATCCGTTGCCGAACTTCCTTCTTCCTTCTACATCTGTTAAACGGATTCTAGCTCATCTTCAAAGAACCAAGTCGCAAAACCGTCAAACTTGACAACCACGCCTACTCCGCTACCGTCAACCATTTTGAATCCGTCAACAGTGCCTACTGGATTCTCCTTTATCTTGCCCACCATATTTGCAGGTATCCGATCTCTGAGACGGCGCACCTTCACTCTCTGACCTACTTCTATTGCCACTGAAATTGTTCTCCTGCTCTATATAACCTATATACAACCGTCCATTTTACAGTTTGGCGTCTACTTCTCAACAGCAACGCCAGCAGCCGATCGCCCGCGATGATTTTCCATCGAAATTTCGACCAACTTTCCCTAAAAAACGCTATTCTAGTCAGAGTTGGCCGATCGTGTCCTTGATTCGCTTGGGTTTGCCTCATCAGGTTCCACAGCGGCAAGCTCAACTCCCAGACTCTCGCGCACCGCGAAGATAATTATTTTTTATCCCTTCGCAAAAACCATCTTTTTATTAATTGCCACAACTACAGGATTTCTCCCCAATTAGTCATCCTTCCGGTAGAAGCCAAAAGGCATTCTGAAGCAATAATTAATTTTATGTTTGCTATATATAAATCTGCGCTCTCTAAAGTTGACCTCGGCTAAAATCCATACTGCAAAGCACTTTGAGTCTGGCTGGCCAAGCTTCCCCAAGGTAAGATTTTAGTAAACTGCCATCTTGTAACAGTTTACTAAAATATGAACATAAAAAAAAATTAATGCTAAAATTTCAGGTTGAGAAAGTCTATTTTGGCTGTTGTATTACCGCATAAAAAGTGGAACGCTTGCCGGATTTAGGGAGTCTAAGAGAGCAAATGAAGTCAAGGAACTTCAAGATCACAAAATTTAAATAATGAATAAAATGTTTTCGTGCTGGCGATCGACCAAAATTCCGCTCCTAAGTTTGTCCTTGGCTGCGATCGCGAGTCTGTCGCCCTTTCGCGGGACGATCGCCAGTCCGCTCTCTCAATCCCTCAAACAGCCGTCAAACGCTACTAAAATGGTCTCCGTCGATCGACCGCCAGCACAGCCAACCGGCTCAAAATCTCCAAAAAATCCGGCAATAGCGGCAGCGAATTCATCCCCAGCAGAGACGATAAACGCTCAGGGAACAGCGGGTGGGCGATGGCTCGAAATAGAAGAAATTCGCGGTAAAGTGAGCTTTAAAGGGCGGCCGGCGGTTGTGGGCGATCGGCTGCTTGCCCCCGGAGACGAAATCATCACCGGCCCCGATTCCACAGCCCGTTTAGGCATCGACAACAACACCGGCACCGTGGAAGTTGCCGAAAAAACCGCAGTCAGAATATCCAATTTGTCAAGCAGTGCAGGCGGCGAAAAAGACACAGCGATTTTTGTCAGCAGGGGGCGAGTCAGGTTGTCGATCGGCAAAACTGCTGCGACAACTCCCGCAGCCAACACCTCAACAATTATCCCGTCAAACCAAATAGTCGCCCTCAATAGCTTCAGCGGACTCGGCAAATCCAGTCAAATTGCCCAAAAAACCCGTTCGACCAAAAGCGCCCCAGTCAGGGTTGAAACCCCAGAAGGCGTTGCCGGAGTTCGCGGCACATCCTTTGGCGTCAGCGTCGGCGAAGGCAAAACCGCAGTCGAAACTATTGAAGGTGCAGTCGCAGTATCCGACAACACTGACTCGGAAGTAGTTGTCAACGGCGGCAGCGCCACGACTATTTTCTCTCAAACCTCGCCCGTCGAACCCTCAGCGAGCCCTCGCCTAGCTAAACTCAAAGTCCGCAGTTTGGGGAGACTCAGCGGCAATATCTATCGCTTCAGCGGTCAAATTAACCCGATCGACATAATTTATGTCAACAACGAAGCGATTAAGATCGATCGAAAGGGCAACTTCAAAATCCAAGGAATTTTACCTCCAAGTCGCCGCCTCAAAATCGTAGTGCGAGGCCCGTCAATCACAGAACGGCATTACAGCTTCGCCGTTCCCTAAACAACCTATTTAAGAATAAAGTGCGCGGGCAGTCTCTGAGGATATGAGTTAGATTGTAAGTCCTATCTGAGTTGATTATTTTGTGTAAGTGCGAAGCATTTCGCGGTGAAACTCCCTCCGCCCAGGTGCATCTAAATCTTACAGTTAAGTTTCATGCAATTATTGTGCGGTGTCCCGCCAGTCAAAAAATACAATTTAGATGCCCGACAGATCGGTCAAAATCAATAAACTTTGCGCCAACCCTTCGCCCTTACGGTATTGTAAAACTTCATGACCAAAATTTTTTTGATGGTACCCGCCACGCGATTTATCCGTGGAATCAATCCAAAATCTAAAATCTATAATCTATAATCTAAAATCTAAAATCGAATGACTCCCACTCCTCTCGAAATTCGGACTCGAAGGTCAATCATTGCGTCAACTTAATTGCATGAAGTTCAAAGAATGGATTGATGATATCAAACAAAATCAACTGCTCGGCCTCCGGCAATATATAACCACAAATCCTCCTTGGATGACAGGGGCAGTAGTAGGTATAATGTCTGTAGCCATGCTGCAATTGGGAATGTGGAAACCCCTTGAATATTTGGGATACAAAATGCTATTTCAAATTCGAGAATCGGGAATTTTGCCAAATCCAGGATGGGACTCAAGAATTGCGGTAATTGCGATCGAACGGACTTCCTTGCAGGAATACGGTAAATTTCCTTGGCCCCGCAACCGCTACGCCCAACTGCTAGAAGCGCTGAAAAAATCTCCCCCCACAGCCGTTGGTTTTGACATTCTTTTCCTCGATCCGAGTCCGAAAGATGATATTTTAGCCGCTGCGATCGCCGCCAACGGCAAAGTTGTACTCCCTAGAACCATCAAAGAAGAACCCGTAGCATCTTTAAAAGCAGCCGCCGCAGGTGTCGGCCACATCGGCCAAGAAGCCGATAGCGACGGTATTACCCGCGTGTCAAAAATCTTTCTCAACGGGATTCCCAATTTCGGCTTAGCCATGATTCACAGGTACAATGCTGCTAATCCCCAAGATCCAGTATTGCTCCCACATTCAAAAAATAAGCCGCAAAAAAAAGCCTGGGTTAACTGGCCGGGGAAAACAGAAAATCTACCTACCTATGCTTTTGTTGATGTCGTAGAAGGTAACATTCCCGCAGATGCCCTCACCAATAAGTTAGTTTTAGTGGGTATAGTTGCTACCGGTTTCGACCCGATATCTTCACCTCTAAACAAGACTACGGCTGGGGTTTATTTATATGCAGCATTGGTTGACAATTTGCTCAATCAACGCTTTCTGTTGCGGCTGCCGGTACTCGTAGAAATTTTGTTATTGTTGGGGATTGGCCCGCTTACCGCTTTGGTTCTGAGCAACCGAGGTGTTAAAGAGAGAATTGCGATCGCTCTCGGTTTACCTGTAGTTTGGATTGCGGCTGCTGCTTTGTTATTTGGCTTCTTTTTTTGGTGGGTTCCGATTGCCGCACCTATCGGCACCCTCATTTTATCTAGCACTGCTTTGCAACTGCGGGAACAGTACGAAAAGCAGCAGTTGATGAGCTTATTTGAAAAGCACGTCGCTCCAGAGACTGCTCAGCTTATTTGGGAACGCAAAGCGGAGATATTTGAACAGGGAGAACTCGAACCTCAAGAACTTACAGCAACGGTGCTGTTTATGGATATTCGCAGTTTTACTTCGATTTCAGAAAAAATGCGGCCGCGAGATTTGCTCACCTGGCTGAACAATTATTTGGAAGCGATGACTAACTGTATTATGGATCACGGCGGCGTTGTAGATAAATACATCGGTGATGCAATTATGGCAGTTTTTGGAGTGCCTTTTTGCCATACTGAATATCGACAAATTCAACAAGATGCTTTGAATGCAGTTGCGGCTTGCATTGCGATGCACGAAAGGCTGCACCAACTTAATCAGCAGCTTAGAAGCGAACGCAAACCTTTAATTAAGTTTGGCATCGGTTTGCATACCGGGCAGTTAGTTGCTGGCAGCGTGGGCGGTTCCCGGCGTTTGAATTATTCTGTAATCGGCGATGCTGTTAACGTTGCTGCTAGATTGGAGGCGATGAATAAGGAAATTGTTTCTGACAGTCCTTTTAATTTGTTGGTGACGGCGAGGACTTTTTCTTACGTGCGCGATCGCTACGAAGGCCAAAAAGTAGGAGCGATTCAATTGCGCGGCAAAAAAGAAGAGACTGTGGTTTATGCTATTTTGGGGGAAAAGCATTAGTTATTGGGCATGGGGCATTGGGCATTGGGCATGGGGCATGGGGCATTAGTTGTGATATGATGTCCTGTTAATTATGCTCAATTACTTGATACTGGGGAATTAAAATATTGGTTGTAGGGGCGGGTTTTTCGACAATCTACGCCTCAAACAAATAATCTCAAAAACCCGCCCCCGCCCCACGGGAAATCGAAATATACATTTTTGTCAGGCGATCGCCCGTGTTGGTTGATGTAGATTATTAGCGGTGTGGGGGCGGGTTTATTAAGCTTGTTTGTACTGATTAGATATTGTGGTAAAACCCGCCCCTACGAAATTATATTGCTTGCTAATTGCCAATATTTTGCGGAAATCAAATGGAAAATAAAAGTGCAATCTCATCTAATCAAATACGCTCAGCCGCAAAGTTTTAGCTATTTTTTCTAACAGAAATAAGCCGCCTACAGAATTTCCCTCTTTATCCAGGGGCGGACTGTAAAAGCCGATCGCACCTTGACCCGGAATTACCGAAAGCATTGCCCCGCTAACTCCCGACTTAGCCGGCAGTCCCACCCGCAGCGCAAAGCGGCCGGATGCTTCATACAAACCGCAAGTCGCCATCAGTGCTTTGACAGTGCGGCAGTTTTCCCAAATTGCTCGATCGCCGCTATTTACCAAAACCATTCCCAGCTTGGCTAAATCCTCCACTGTTCCCGACAAACAGCAAACGCGATTGTAGGTTTCTAAAGCAATTTCCGCATTTTGAATGTAACCAGATTCTACCATTTTTAAGGCGAGATTCCAATTATTTTGATTCGGATTTGTCTTCACCGAATCGAGCATTAACTCGTCAACAAATAACTGACTGTTTGCCTGTTGATTTAACCAATCGAGCAAGTTTTGACAGCGGGAGACAGCATTTTGACCGGGCATCAAAGACGCTAGGGCGATCGCCCCGCTATTAATCATCGGATTTCTCGGCTTCCCTCGGTCTATTTCGAGTTGAGTTAGCGAATTGAAAGGCAGTTCCGAAGGCTCGCAGCCAACGCAGTCAAACACCCTTTTTTCGCCCAATTCGCACAGCAAATAAAGCAGCACAAAGGGCTTGACTGCACTCATCAGCGGGAATGTTCGATCGATGCTACCCCAGCTCAAAATTTGACCGTCACTTGCCCGAATTTGCACGGCAAACCCTTGTCTGTCGGCTCGCGCAAGCAGAGGTATGTACGCGGGAATTTGACCGGATTTACTGCGATTTATTGCCTCTGTTGCCCAAGCTGCCAGTTGTTCCGGTTCCAAGGAAGATAGTTTGCTGGTGGATATTTTCACTCTCGATTATTTAGATTATTTGAGATTTTATATTGGCCGTCCTGGCGCGATATTGAGCCATAAACCCGATTTATTAACGGAATTGGGTAACTTCAGCTCTTTGCGACCAGAAACTGGGTTTCTGAGGGAAGATAAACCAAGCTCGAACTTCAGGCTATTGACGTTTGGACCCGCCGGGAGCAAATAAATTTTAGGACTAAAACCAACTGTCACAAATAGGGGTGAATTTTTAGGTATGTAGTTGCGCTTTAGCGCTCTTATAGCGGTTCGAACTCTCATATTCGCGGACGTAGTTGGGCCGAAAGGGCCCTATACGTTTCAGTGGTTATATAAGCTGTCATTCATACCTCACCACGCTTGAGAAAGGCTATAGCTGAGGAAAGAGCGCTAAAGCGCAACTACATACCTTTGTTTAATGTGCCAGTTGGCCTTATTCCTAAATTTTTTGACAATTTTTCATAAAAAACCTGTACTTTGCATAAAAATCTCGCCTTCACCCGGATATATAAGTAGCAGCTTCAAGGCAACGCTGCTAGCCAAAACAAACAAGCACTAGCTTGAAATGCCTTCAGATTCTTATGTTTAAGCCCCAGCAAGGGGCGGGGTGCATATTTAACTTAATTCTTTCAGAGTTCGCGCAATCCTTTCCGGAAAACCCCCGAACCTCTGAGAATGTACTATCCAACCGGATCTACCAAAACCAAGATAAAAAAATGGCAGAAGATGCGAAAGCAGAAGCACCAAAACCCGCTCCCATGATTTTTAAGGGTGTGTGCAAGGACGGAGTTCTCAAAGGCAAAGAAATTGAAGGCAAACTAGATATCAAAGTTAACGTCGAATCTGTCACAACCCCAGAAGCAACGCCCAAAAAATCCCAGTGGGAGCCAGTTATCTTTTGGGTATTGTTTGCATTCATGGCAAACTTGATCGTCGGCGACCCCGCCGGAATGAGAAAAAAATACAGCTCCCCACAAAGGTCTTCTTCTCATCAGATGTTAAACCAATCTGGGGAGCAGTCGCTGTTGCCTCAGAAAAACACCAGCAACTTGCCACTTTAGGCCCTGGGAGCTTGCCAGCCGCGCAAATAGTAATAGAAAGACCCGAAATATTCATCGAATACTCGGGTCGTAGTTACCAAAGCTTCTGCACTAGGCAAAAAATCTCCCGCGTCTAAACGCAGTCTGGAGCTTCCTGCCGAGGTGGTTTGAAAAGTGTAGAAGTCGGTAGCCCTAGGAATCACCTGGATTCCCATATTCGCAAAAGCGAGGCTGGCACGGCGCATCTGAATCGCAGATGTTACCAGGATTACTTTGCGCGGGACGCCGCGGCTGTCGAGTATCTTTCTCACCTCTTGAGCGCTGGTGCGTATGTTGCTGCCGTTATCGTCGAGCACGATACTGCTGCGCGGCACGCCCATGTTGTTTGCCAGCAAAGTCTCGATATCCTTAGCTTCGCCAACATAACCCTCCAACTCGTCTCTCGGGCCAGCGGTAACGATGACCATAGGCGCCACTTTTTTGCTGTACAAAACGGCAGCATAGGGGAGGCGATTGCCTGTATCTGTCAGTTGAATCGCCACTCGGTTGGGAAGGTGAGGCTGAGTGGTTCCCTTGCCCAGCAGGACGATCGCCGCGGCTGTTTCATCGCAGCAAACTGTGCGGGATGCAGCAGCAGCGTCCCGTTCTGCTTGGTCGGCGAACCAGTAAGCGACAACTGGCATACTCGAAAGGATCAAAACTAGCAGCGCTGCCAGGATCATTCTCGGCGCCGGGTTGCGGATGCCCCCGTTCGTGATCAGCGCCGATGCAATCACCAGCAGCGTGATGGAAAAACCCAGCGGCTTAAAGAAGAAGGCTATGAGCCCGAAAATCGCTGCTCCGACCGGGGTGTCTGGTGCAAAAAAAGCTAGGATCAAAAGGCTGATCAGCAGCAAAACGCGCAGCCGGTCTAATAAGGGATTGTCTTTACCTCCTGATTGATCCCACCACGATTTGATCAGTGAGAACAGGAGGAATAGAAATAGAATGCGAGCTAAGAGTTCTGGCATCTTGCAATATTCTGTCTCTTCATAAATTAGTAGGGAAGTGGGGAAACGAGCGCGACTTTAGCTGCGGGAGGAAATACGGGCATCGGTGGGTTTTTAACTTTCGCCAATAACGCAGTCCGATCGCGTTTATCCTGATGCTCGATTCCGGTCAGCTATCAACTATTGGTTGCAGGGTGCAAGCCCGCTACTTCCAGTCACAGATTGCTGACAGTTAATTGGTAATTGATAACTGGTAATAGTTGATTGGTAATTGGTAATGGAGCGAGCGCGTCGCGGGTGGAATTGACAATTCAACCCTGCTTTGTTCTGCCTACTTTTTTCCCCATTACCTGTTACCGATTCACCAATCCCAATTTATCGGCGCTTCAGTTGATTCCGAATTGCCTGCGTTACCGTTTGAATTACTTTAACACGAGCATAATACTTGTTATTGGCCGCAATTAGCGTCCAGGGAGCAGCAGGCGCACTGGTGCGCTGAATCATTTGATTCACCGCTACTTCATAATAATTCCACTTTTGGCGATTCCGCCAATCTTCGTCGGTGAGTTTGTATTGTTTAAATGGATTGTTTTGCCGCTCTGTAAACCGCTTTAGTTGTTCGTCAGGACTGATGTGCAGCCAGAATTTAACTAACACGCAACCGAAACTGGTGAGTTGCTCCTCAAATTCGTTGATTTCCTGATAAGCTCGCCGCCATTCGGGTTCGGAGGCAAATCCTTCGACTCGCTCGACCAGCACTCTACCATACCAACTGCGATCGCAAATGCTGATTTTACCGGCAGTTGGCAGCCGTCGCCAGAACCGCCAGAGGTATGGGTGGGCTTTTTCTTCGTCCGTCGGGGCCGCAAAGGCATTAACGGTGTAACTGCGGGGGTCTAATACGTCCGTCAAGCGTTTGATCGCTCCTCCTTTACCGGCGGCGTCCCAACCTTCAAACAGCACCAACACGGGGATTTCCTCTTCGTAGATGCTTTGTTGCAGTTTGCCAAAACGGGTTTGTTCCTCGCGAAGTTGCTGTTTGTATTCGTCGGGCGACAGCGATTGAGTTAAATCTACTTGGGCCAGCAAGTCGGGTTCGGTGGGTTGCAAGCTTTCTTGAGGTGGCATTTTCACGGGTGCAGATTGCAGCGGCAGTCTGTCCAATGCTTCTGTAATTGTCGCTGCCATTTGCGTTAAAACTTTGACTCTCGCCCACCGCTGACAATCGCCTTCTACTAGCGTCCAAGGTGCCGGGCCGGTGCCGGTTTGGGCTACCATTTCTTCGGCAAAAGTTGTGTATTCTTGGTATTTTTTGGCTTGTTTCCAATCTTCGGGCCGCACTCGCCAAGCTTGTAAGGTGTCGTCTTCTAGTTTTTTGAGGCGATGTTTGAGTTCTTTTTTGCTCAAGTGAATCCAAAATTTGGCAATTGCCGCGCCGTCATCAACCATCTGTCGCTCAAAAGCGTTGATTTGCCTGATGACTGTGGGTACTTGGGCGTCGGAGACTCGATCGAACAACCGGTCTTCTAAAACATGAGTGTACCAACTGTGATAAAAAAAGCCAATTTGTCCGCGGGCGGGGAGTTTCTGCCAAAACCGCCACAGAAAAGGATAGCCCATTTCTGCTGCTGACGGCGGCCAAATCGGGTGGACGGCAAACCCCCGCGGGTCCATGTACCCCACCATTTTTTTGACCAGCGCGCCTTTACCCGCGGCGGCCCAGCCTTCGAGGACGATGATTGCCGGCAATTTTTTTTCCCAGCAAGCTAGTTGGAGCGATCGCAACTGTTGCATCAAAACTTCTATCTTGGCATCGTAGGTTTCTTTATCCAGGGAGATATCTAAATCGAGGTTGTCGAGCATATTTACCTCATATAAATCTGAAAAAACAGTTTAACGTTAGTTTAACGTTTGGATAAAATTAAATCCTCAAGTCCGGGAAAAGCGTTATAAAAATTACAGTTCCGGCAGGTTGAAAGCCGGAGCGCTCCAGCCCTCAAATGGCAGCCTCGTTAATACTAGCAAGATTCCCTCTATTTAAAACTTGCCAAAAAAAACGGCTCGGGTTATAGTTGAAATAGGTAACTTTTAAATAAGTTCAACTTCTCCCCTCGCCCGATCGGGCGAGTTAACAGGAGGAGCCAAAAATCCCTGAAAAAGGATTTAGTGTAAAACAGAGCAAAAGTAAAAATCAACTACCCGGTGGGGGTGACAACTTCTTTACTTAGCTGTAAAAATTTTATTCAAACAATAGTAGTTACTCAAGCACCAAGCTTGGTAACGAAAGAGAGCGCGACTCATCCACATCCAGCCATAAACTAACATACAAAACTAGCCCGGAAGGGCAAACCAATTTTTATGATTGCCTAATTAGATAAAACCTGAAAGCCTGGGTGATATAAACAGGTTTCTGAGTTTTATCGACACCACAAAAAATCTGCATTACATCCGCGTTTATCCGCTTTCCGAAGCGGTTAATCATCAAAAACTCGGATTTTTGACAGAAATTCACTGTACTTGTTTGCCAATACCAATTAAGAGGAACAGTCCGAAATTACGGATTGCAAGTTTTCTATGAATATCTTAACAACACGCTCCTACAAAGGCGAAATAGACTGGTGCGCGATCGCCAATTTAATCGATGCTTGCGAAGCAGTCGATCGCCTCGGCGAAGAAGTTTCAGCAACTGAACTCAAGCTAATACTTGATGCCCCCAAACTCGACAAAGCCCGCGACGTGCAGTTGTGGGAAGATGGTAATTACAAACTCATCGGTTTAGCACTCCTAGATATGCCCGATTCCCCCGCTGAAATCGACGCTTGTCTCTGGTTTTACGTGCATCCAAACCTGCGCGGCGTAGGTTTGGAGAAAGATATCATTAAATGGGCCGAAAAACGGCTGCGCGAAGTGGCAAAAGAACGGAATTTGCCCGCGAAATTGCGTACCTACAGCCGCGAGGACAAAACCGATGAGATGCGGCTGTTAGAGAAACAGGGCTTTGAGGTCGATCGCTACTTTTGGACAATGGCCCGATCCCTCGCCGAACCGATTCCCACACCGGAATTTCCCGCAGATTTTGCCCTAACCCACGTATCCGGAGAACAAGACATCCAACCCTGGGTAGAGATGTTCAACCAGTCATTTATCGACCACTGGAATCACCACGATTTAACTGCGGAAACCGTGCGCTACTGGATGCAAGATCCGAATTATCAGCCGGAATTAGACTTGATTGCTGTTTCGGGCGATTCCCTGCGGGATAGCTTCGCTTCACGCAAATTTGCTGCTTTCTGCGACTGTCAAATCAAACCCCAAAAAAACGCCCGCAGCGGCACAAAAGACGGTTGGATTGAATTGTTGGGTACGCGGCGCGAATTTCGGAAAATGGGTTTAGGAAAAGCGATGCTATTAGCTGGTTTGCATAAGTTGAAAGCAGCGGGTGCAAACACAGCTAAACTCAGCGTTGATGCTGACAGTTTGACGGGGGCGACAAAGCTTTACAAATCAGTCGGTTTCCGCCCGATGGAAACTTGGATCGAGTGGGCTAAGACAGTTTAGAACAGGTTTGCCGTAAAGCCGAGAATCCCGACAGCTTAAAGAAGTCGGGGTTCTAACATGGGTTGTGCAAGTGTTTTTGATGCTGTAGGGGCGGGTTTTACCAACAATATTTGCCTAAAACCGACAATCTCGTAAACCGTTCGGCTGACGCTCACGGCGAAGCCCGCCCCCACCCAACGGTGAATCACAATCTATCTATTTCTAGATACAAAGGGCGGGTTTCATCAAAAATATTTGAAGCTAGCCAAGGGATAAAGAAACCAGCCTCGCCTTTGATTTTTTTCCTAAATCAACCGGAAATTAGCAGATGCAATCGCATGGGCACTCACTCCAATCATCACACCTAACTCATCTCCTGTCAAGGCATTTTGGATGAGATTTCCCTGAGTTTTTTGAGCGATCGCTAACTGACCAAAGCTTAAACCTCGGCTTAATCCAATCAAATCTTGACCCAGGGTAAAATCAGCGATGATATCGAATCATTGACCAGCTTTTAAGGCAAAGATATCATTCTCACCAAGCTGTTATCAAAGCATTACTCGTGTTTTTGATTTTGCGGTTCCATTTGATTATTAATTCTCTTTCATTTAAGAGGCGATGCAATAAATACTCTAGCTATTCAAGTGATTGAAAAACTAGATTAGCAATATATAGCAATTCTTGCAGGAGTTGTCAAATTTTTACTCCACCCCAACCCTCCCCGATGCCTTGGGGAGGGAGTAAGAAATTCACAAATGATGCGAGGCTTGCTATATAGCCTTTCTCAATAACATGAGGTATGAATGACAGCTTATATAACCGCTGAAACTAAGAGGGCTGAAGCCCAACTACGTACCTCATGTTACGCTCGAAAGGCTATATACCCTATTTAAAGGCACAACAGCTTATTTACATTTTATAGTGGAAATTAAAGCCGTCCTAGAAGGACGGGGATTTAGACCCCATTTTTTGGTAAATTCTTCAGAATCCTGCCTCTGCCATACCGGGGAGTGTCAATCATTCCATCCCAATATCTCTGCCAATTTTCCAGGCAGGCTGGTGGGTTCAAATGGTTTGCGAATTACCCCAGCAACACCCATTTCGGCAAATTCAGCCATATCGCTTGACAAAACTCTCGCTGTCAGCAGAATCACTGGAATCGATCGAGTAATCGGATCGGATCGGAGACGAGCGTACACAGCAAACCCATCCATTCCCGGCATTGATAAATCCAGCAAAATAGCATTAGGTCGTTCTGTTTGTAGGATTTGTAAACATTCTTGTCCTGATTCGGCCACCAGGGTGTTCCATCCCGCGAGGTCTTCCAGGCACAACTGTATCAGTTCGCGGAGGTGTTCTTGGTCATCAACGATGAGAATTTGTTTCCCTATCCTCTTGTTTTCGGACAGGAGACTGCCATCATAATTAGCTACTTGCAAAGTGTTCATTTTATTTGGGTTGACTAGAAATCTATTTTTTGGTTGCCAATTGAGTCTCAAATACACATCTTTAAGCAATCGTTGAAAGATGTGTATTTGAGAGTTGAATCCGAACTTCGGATTGCTCAACTCTCAACTCTTTATCTTTAGCAAGCAAATTTTTAAACAATCCTGCTGTATTTTAGTCACATAGATTTCAGGATGTACGCGGTGGGGCAACGGGATGAGACTTTGAAATCCCCTAGGAAGGAAATAACCTTCTAGTCCAGCAGCTTCGGTAGGTTTACCTTGAATTAAAACCGTTTCTGGAGTGATTTGGAGATTCAATTTGACAAGATGAAGGTCAGAAATGTGAACTTTAAGGATAAGTGTCACATCCTTTTCTTGAATTTTAATACCTGCGATCGGTGTTTCCTCTGTACGATCGATCCAAGGTGTGGATTGCTGACAACCAGCGGGCAAACCGGAAAATGAACCTGCCAGATCCTGATTTACATCATTAAAAGCCTGAAAATCATTCATCGAGTCTCCTTTTAATGCAAAGAACTGTTAGCTGCATAACAGGAGACTAAATAGCAACGGTAAGGAATTGGTAAAGATTCCGTTATTGTTACAAAAATTCACAAAAATGGTGAAAGTTATTCAACCCATCCCAAAATCTCTGCTACTTCTTCCGTCAGGGTGATGGGTTGGATCGGTTTGGCAATTACCCCAGCTACCGCCATTTGGGCAAATTTAGCCCGATCGCTGGGCAAAACTTTCGCTGTCAGCAGAATCACTGGAATCGATCGGGTAATCGGATCGGATTGGAGGATCTCGTACACAGCCAAACCATCCATTCCCGGCATAGATACATCCAGCAAAATAGCGTTGGGTTGTTCTATTTGCAGTATTTGTAAACATTCCTCTCCCGATCCGGCCCCCACTGTTTTCCATCCGCCTAAATCTTCTAAGCAAGCCTGCACAAGTTCCCGAAGGTGTTCTTCATCGTCAACAACTAAAATTTGTCTGTCTGTCATGGGATTTTGGATTGGAGATTTGGGATTGATGCTGCAGATTAATCTAAGGGTTATTCTACGGTGGGTAAGGGTAGGGTGAAGCAAAATGTGCTGCCTTCACCTAAGATACTTTCCGCCCAGATTTTGCCGCCATGCCGGTCAACAATACTCCGACAGATTGCTAAACCTAAACCCGTGCCTCCTTTTTCGCGGGAGTCGGAGGCATCGACTTGCTGAAATCGCCCAAAAATCAGTTCTAGTTTATCTGCTGGAATGCCTCGTCCGCGATCGCTAACTTGGAACAGCACGAAGTCTTTCTGGTTTTGGGCACTCAGATGAATTGTGGAATCGGCAGGTGAGAATTTAATCGCATTACTGAGCAAATTTGTTAAGGTTTGGACGATCGCATCTCTTGTTGCCCAGACTTCTGCATCCGTGGGGGTAACGATTAATAATATCTGCTGTTGAGCAGCCAGCGCCTGAAAGCTATCTACTGCTTGCTGCATCAAATCGGCAGCTTTGCAAACGGTTTTCTCGACAATTGCCCGCCCGGAGTCTAGGCGCTCCAAATCTAAAATATCATTAACCAGGTTCACTAAACGATTGGTATCGAGGTGGGCAATTTCAATCATGCGTCTCAATTTTTCGGGCTTTTTATCGTAAACCCCACTTTTTATTAGTCCCAATGACATTTGAATTCCTGCCAAAGGAGTGCGAAGTTCATGGCTGACAATACCTATGAACTCATTTTTTATGTGTTCTAGCTTTTCTCGTTCGGTAATATCTTCCCCAATGCTGATAGTTCCAATGATGTTTCCCTCTGCATCTTGCAGCATGGTATTGTTCCAGGCAATAAATCGTTCCTCACCCGATTTGGTTGAGATAAAATTTTGATAATAGGGATGATAGTTATGGGCTAAAACTTCCGAAAAAACAACTTGAATCGATTCTTGATTAGCAGGAGGTAAGAAGTTTTCAAACCAATTTTTTCCGAAAACTTCTATGTGAGTATATCCTGTGAGTTTTAAGAAGAAAGGATTAACGTAATTGACATTTCCCTCTATATCGAGTCCGACAACAATCAACTGCACGTTATCCAAGAGCGATCGCCAGCGTCGTTCGGCTTCTCGGATCGTGGCTTCGGCTTGCTGGCGTTCTTGCAGTTCGACCTGAAGTTGTCGGTAGAGTTTGGATTGCTGAATGGCGATCGACAATTGGCTGGCAATCTGTTCAAGTAATTCTATTTCCCACGATTGCCATTGACGAGGTGCCGTATTGTGGTAGATAGCTAACAAACCCCAGAGATTTTCTCTCAAAAATATCGGGAAAACTGCATAACTTTTGGCTTGAAATCGTTCCACTAGCTCGATATGACAGGGTTGAAGTTCAGCGGTGTAAATATTATTAACCACTAAAAAATCATGATTGCGGAATCGACCGCCGCGAGTTTCTTGCAGATAGGTATCTGCACAATTTTTTTGCAGATCGCTTCCTATCACTTTTACCCAATCCTCGCCAACTGACTCCACGACAAAATCACCACTCCAATCAGGATTAAAGCGGTAAATGGCAGCGCGATCGGTTTGTAATGTCTCCCTAATTTCAGTAACAGCAGTATTTAGAACGGCATTCAGATCCAAAGATTGGCGAATCCCTTGAGTAATCCTCCACAGCAAATGTTCCTTTCGGGATTTCTGCAGTAAGGCTGCTTCCGCCTCTTGTCGAACTTCTTCGAGGTGCTTCGCTACTGTGATATCTTGATGAACGGCCACGAAAACCTCCCCATAATCAGAATGATTGAATACAGAGCAAGTTGCACTGCACCAAAATGGAGTCCCATCTTTCTTGACATTGTGGACTTCATAGCTGAATTCACGCCTTTGTAAAACGGCAGACCGAATGGCTTGATTTACATCTTCAGGACTGACCGATTCGGTGGCATAGTTGAGAATCGAAACGTGCTGACCGTTGAGTTCGCCAAAGTCATAGCCAAACATCTGCTCAAATTTAGGATTGGCATAAACAATTACTCCATTCTCCGTTCTTACTAAACAAATGCCTTCCGCCATGTTGCGGGTAATGACAGCCTGAAGATCCAGCATTTGTTCTTTTTGTTTGAGCTGAGTCAGATCGCGCAGAATGACGATAACGCCTGAAATATTTTCACCTGCATCACGGAAAGGCGTATAGGTAACGCTCAAAAATTGCGGGACTAAATTGGGAGAGTCAAACCACTTTTCATACTGAATTGTTTCTCCAGCCAAACATCTGTCTAAGCGAGGTTGGATGAAGTTATCAAACAGCTCGGCGCCCAGGATATTCCTAACAGAATTTCCGATTACTTCGCTTTCAGATTTGTTGCACCAACTCAAATAAGCTTGATTGGCTATTTGATAAATATAGTTAACATTCATCACCGCAATCCCATCTATTGTATTGAATACGATGCGTTCATATTGGCGGAATGCTTCTTCAGTACGTTTGCGCTCGGTGATATCAAATACGCTAGAACGACTCATCATGAAGTTACCTGCTTCATCATAAATTGCTGTAGCATTTAAGTTGATCCAAATGGGTTTTCCGTTTTTATTCAAGAGCTGAAACTCTAAATTGTTGATGCAGCCTTGTTTTTTAAATAAGGGAAAGTTTTGATAATAAATATTTTTACTTTCAAGTGTAATCAAATCAACAAATTTCTTTTGATGCACAATTTCATCGCGGGTATAGCCTAACCACTTCAGTTCCGTATCATTAATCATAATTATTGTTCCTGCTGCATCTAGGGAATGATAGCCACAGGGAGCATTATTATAGAGGTCTTCAACTTGATTGATATATTGTTGCAAGCTATGGTTGACTTCAGTGAGTTCTGCAGTCCGTTCTCTGACTCGTTGTTCGAGTTCAGTATTGAGTTGTTGTAGGGCAATTTCTGCTTGTTGCCGCTCCCTCAGTTCCGTTTGCAGTCGCTCAAATAAATCAGCTTGCTGAATGGCAATTCCCGCTTTAGTTGCTAGCTGTCGCATGAGTTCAATTTCTGATGGTTGCCATTCGCGAGGTTTGGCACACTGATGGGCAATCAACAATCCCCAAAGTTCTTCTCCCTTAAGGATAGGAATAACCAGGTTAGCTCTAACTTGAAAAGTTGCCAGTAATTCCCGGTGACAAGTATCAATTCCGGCAGTATAAATATCTGATTTAGAGGTAAATAAGCCTTGTTTGAAGGGTTCGATATAGCTTTCACCGAAGCAGCGATCGTGTATCTGAGTGGATAAGATTGCTGTCCATTCTGAACCAACGGACTCTACCACCACCTTTCCGTTCCAGTCGGGAGCAAATTGGAAGATAATTACGCGATCGCATTGCAGAATGTTTCTGAGGGCAGTTACCGCAGTGTTGAGAATGTCTTCTAGTTTGAGGGATTCGGGGAGAGAAAGTGCTGTTTTAGCCAGGATTTGTTGTTGCTGTTGTTGCCATTTCCCATAATCTTCATCAGTATGTTCTATCATTAATCTACTTAATTAATTACATTTTTTAGATTGCGGCAAAAACCGGGTTTTTAGCCTTCGTGCGTAAGTTCTATAGCCTTTCTTAAAAAGATGAGGTATGATTGATAGATTATATAACCACTTAAAATAAGAGGGCTAAAGCCCAACTACGTACCTCATCTTTCTGAGAACCGCTATATTTAAGTATTCCCAGGCTTAAGTAAAGGACGAGCGCGCTTGATTCGGCTGAGTACCCGCGTGACTAATTCAGGCCCTAGTACCGGCTTGGTAATAAAATCATCGGCTCCGGCTGCAAAGGCTTGTTGGAGAGATTCTGGATCGGTATGGGCTGTCACCACTAAAATCGGTAAATTTTCCCATTGGATATCTTGTCGGACGACTTGACACAATTCTAAGCCGCTGACGATCGGCATTTCTAGATCCAGCACTACTAAATCGGGTTCAGTGCTAATTAACACCTCCCAAAATTGCTGTGGTTCTTTGAGATTTGTCACCTCTATTCCCCAAGGAGTCAGTAACGCTGATAATAGAACCAGCATCACAGGGTCATCATCTACAATTAAGACTTTGGCTTCTGAAGTTTTGGGACTGGGTAGAACACGGGCGATCGCTCGAAAAATTTGCTCGGTGGTTGCAGGTTTGTGGAGAAATTGCTTAGCACCTAAGCGCGATACAGCCAAGCGATCGGCAAGGCTATCTCGTCCGGTAAAGACAATTACAGGCAGGTTAGGCGATCGCTCGGTCAGCTCTCGCAGTAGCGTCAATCCATCTTCCTCTGTCTCTGCAAAGCTTAAATCTAGTAACATCACATCGGGCATTGACAGGGCAATACGCGATCGGGCAGCAGTAATATTCGGCGCAATTTTCATCCGCCATCCCCAAGCTTCGGATTCTACTTTCAATCGCTCCGTTAATGCAGCATCATCATCAACTACCAAAACCCGATAGTTGAAAGTTGAAATATTAGAAACTGGTACAGCCGTTGATGTAATCGATGTTTTGGCTAATTCCTGCTGTAATCCTGTCACCAATTCCGAGAAGCGGGTAATTTCCTCAGCAGTCAAAGAGCGATCGTTGATTAGCAAATGCTCTGCTGAGCGTGCCAATTTCGAGCCTTCTGGATAACCAAAAGATCCCAGAGACCCGGCTAATTTATGAGCTTCATGTTTTGCCTCTTGCTGTAATTCTGTTTCTAAATTTCCTGCAAATAGAGCAGTTTTTGCCCGATCCAATACAGCAATTTGTTGGTTGAATCCTCCCCGAAACCGCTCTAAAATTTTGTCGCTTTCGGACTTTTTTAGCCCGCGATATTGAGGTTTTTTAGTGCGCTCAATCCCGGTATTATTTGAACTAGACAACGTAGATTGGGGGTAAGGTTTCAGTCGATAGCCCATGCCATAAACTGTTTCGATGATTTCTTCAGTTAAGCCGCCGGCCTTCAATTTCTTTCTGACATCCTTAATATGAGTGATAATCGCGCGATCGGTTGGTGCGTCATCAAATCCCCACAGACGATCCAAAATAGCACTGCGGCTAAAGATGCGATCGGGATTTCGCAGCAATAATTCCAGCAGGTTATATTCTGTCGCTGTCAGTGAAATTATTTGTTCGCAAAATGTCACTCTACCAGAATCCAAATCTAAACAAAGACCTCCCCAAATCAATGTATTAGCCGCTGAATTCTGAGTAGAACCTCCTGGAGAAAGTGCTTTACTGCGTCGCAATAAAGTTCGGATTCTTGCCAGCAATACTTCCGCAGCAAAAGGCTTGCTGATGTAATCATCGGCACCCGCATCGAAAATAGCCACCACCTCAGCATCTGAATCCTTTGCAGTCATTAACAGAATCGGTTTGCAGCAGCCTTGCGATCGCAGTTGCCGACACAGACTAATTCCATCTAGTTTGGGAACCTGCACGTCTAACAAAATCAGGTCATACTCAATTGCTGCTGCCAAGTCGAGGCCCACTTGTCCATCATTTGCCCGATCGAACCCGTAATGATTTGCTTCCAACACCTTTGCCAGTGTTGCACTCAGCCCTCCATCGCCCTCTACTAGCAGAATTTTGATCGGAGACTTCTTCATTTTGGCTGTGGGGTTAAATTTCCGTGCGATCGACGCGCTTTGATGTCAGGCCGAAGGGTGGCTTTTAACTAAATCACTGCTACTCATTACTACTGCTTTTATCTTACGCTTTTTGCAGTCCCATCACCTAAAAATTGCTGTCACTTCCGCAGTTTAGATAAAACCGATCGCCCTTCCATCAATCTGCGTCCATCCCCGTTTATCCGCCTGCATCTGCGGTTGCTAAAAAAGCAATCGCCCTCAAAAAGAGCGATCGCCCTCTCAAACAAATTATCCTTCATCCTCCTTGACAGGAGGACGCCCAGAAATCACAATAAAACCCACAGACTCAAGAGTCATGTGCGGGCGGCGAATCCCAGCTAAAACCGCTTCACTCAACAAACTTTCCGTATTCATTTCATCAGCTAAAACCGATGCTAA
This sequence comes from Microcoleus sp. F6_B6, assembly GCA_036702215.1. Classification (GTDB taxonomy): domain Bacteria; phylum Cyanobacteriota; class Cyanobacteriia; order Cyanobacteriales; family Microcoleaceae; genus Microcoleus. The sequence continues at coordinate 31,452 of JAUBST010000010.1, read as the reverse complement.
AAGTTGTTCGGATTTAGAAAGTCGGTTCAATCGCAACTGCAATTGATTGACCCGGTTTTCGAGTTGGATTGCAGCAGTGACAGCAGATCGATCGCACATTTCCACAAAAGCCGATCGCCCGCGCAGCAATTCCTCCGATACCACCCGTCCCTTTTGACAAAAATCATCCCATTCTAGCGGATCGACAAAACTGTCAAGCAGCGACGTGCGATTTTTCGACAAATTGTAATCCCGATTCGGCCCGCCTTTCCCCTTATAAGCCCGCTGCAAAATCGCTAGAATTTCCGCATTTTCCACCAGAGACATCGGCTCGGTACGAGCATCTACAAACACAGTTTCAAAAGTTGGGATAAACAGAGCATCAGCGCGGCGCTGCAAAGCTTTCAAGTTGTAATTTTCGATATTTTGTGCTTGCAAAACTTGCTCGGCCGGCTGCACATCAGTCTGGATGGAATAATTAAACTGGAAGCCGAACCACTCCTGCCCGGGTTCCGCATCCCAACTTTCATCATGCCGCCACATGGCAAAAGCTTGACCGCGATCGTCCCAGCGAATATAAGAGCCAATTGCATCGATCAATCCCTCACCAATGCGGTAAAGAGCGACATCCGCATTTTGATGAGCAATGCGGCGATTGTAACTGCCATACTGCTGGCAATAAGGAATCAATCTGGTTGTCAAATCGTTTGAGGGAATCAACGTTTTTTGAGTGGGTTGATAGCGCAGCAACCCCGATATACTCGGATGTTCGATTTGTTTGAAGTGAAGAGCTTGGCACAGCCAACCTTCAGTAGCCCGCTGCATTTCTTTATGCTTAGCATCGCAGTTGTCGAGAGATTCAAAATACTGAGATGCACTGTCATCAAGAGTATCAATTTCATCGAGAACGTACTGTTCGTCGATTTTGATTTTCTCTTGTTCGATTTCGGTTTTAATCGCTTCTATTTCGCTGGATAAGCCCTTGCCTCCCTCAGCAAACAACTTTTCTTCAAGTTTGAGAAGTTTTTCTTCAGCATAAAACTGAAGGCTGGCAATAGATTTGTTGAAGATATCAAACCCATCTTTGAAAACTTGAAACCAAGCTTCGTGGGGACTCTCTGGCAAATCCGGGCCTGCAAACAAACAAAATTGCACTCCCATTTTGCTGCCAATGCGATCGACTCTGCCGAGTCTTTGTTCTAACTGGTTGGGAAACCACGGCAAATCGAAGTGAATTAACCAATCTGTCAATTGCAGGTTTACCCCTACTTCCGCCGATCGATCGCACACTAAGATAAAGCAATGGGGCTGAGTCTTAAACCGCTTGACATTCGCCTCAACATCATCAGCCGATTTGCTCGTGTCATGGCTGGCGATCGCATTTTTACCAAAGATTTTCGCTAAATTTTCCGCAATCTCTTTACAAGTTGCAGTAAAACTGGTAAAAATCACAATTTTCGGGAAACGCTCGCCCGGAATCGGCCGTTTAATTTGCTGTTGAATTCTCGACAGCAAATCGCGAGGATTGCTGTGATACTCGCGCGGAACCTTCAAAGCAACTGCGAGAAATCGGAGAATCGCGATTCGTAACAAACTCAGTCGGTCGAGTCCTTCCTGGGGCTTTTCCAGGGTGTTGAGCAAGGTTTCCAGCATTTCCTTTTCTTCGGGAAACAGCGCAGTTTGGGTCAAAATTGCCGTGTCATTTTGTCCAAATTCGCGATCGAGTTCTGGAGTTGATTTTTTTTGCAAACGAGCTTTGACAACCCGTTCTAAAAGATTCAGCCAAGTACCGGAAGCGCGGAAAAACAGCAGAAAAATTCTCTGATATTCGCTCGACTTGGGAGCTACTGTGCGCCATTGATCGAGTACGGTTTGAATTTCCGCCCACTGTTCGTCATTCAGATCGTACTCGGTTTTGGGGACAGCATCTCGATCGAAAATCACATCTTCCACCGCATCGCGGCGGTTGCGAAGGAGGCGGCGGTGCAGGCGGTAGGTATCGCTAACGTGAGTGCGAATAATTCGGACAAGGCGAGCCTGTTCTGCCGTTTCTTTTGTTTTCAAACAACTTTCTAACTCTGTTGCTAATCCGATTAAATAATCATCTTTGGCAAAAATAGTGCGAATTTTAGCGAGTGTTGTTTGCAAAACAGCAGGCTTGGCATTTTCTCGAAAATCTAGCAAAGCGCGGCCGATTTCTTGACGGTTTTGCACCTGTTTTTTGAAATTTTCCAGGTCATCAAGACGGTAAGTTGTCGGGTCTAGCAAGTGCAGCATCGTTAGAAAATCTTGCTCGCGACCGAGAACTGGCGTTGCAGATAATAACAATAAATTTTTGCTTTTGTGAGCTAGTTTCTGACAGAGTTCAAAGGACTGCTGCTGAGCGCGATCGCTCGAATGTGCCATTGCCGCCACATCATGCGCTTCATCAACAATTAGAAAATCTAGGTTGGCGTTGCGGCTAATTTGATTGATGTCGCTAACAGCAACAAGCTGCACTCGGTCAGCAAAATGAGACAAATAGAATTTATTTTCCAACTCCTGCCGCCACTGTTCGAGCAAGTATTTCGGAACCAGTACCACAGCGCGTCCGTTGGGTTCATCTAGCAGAAATTGGCGGAGAATTGTCCCGGCTTCTACTGTTTTTCCCAGTCCTGGTTCGTCTGCCAATAAATATCGCACGATTGGGTCTTCTAGGACGCGCCGCACGACTTCAACTTGGTGCGGATAGAGGTCTATGTTAGCAGAAATTAAACCGGTCATGCCGCGGCTGACGGCCCGCTGTTCGATCGCAGATTGAACGAATGCCAATCGGCGATCGTGAAAATACGGCGTTTCTTGACCTTTGACTGCTAAAATGTCGATCGGATCGGCGATCGGGATATTGCAGCGAACGTACAGTTCGGTTTCAACAGCTTGCAAACTTTGGCTGTCGGGCAGGTCAATTTCGTACTCTAATTTATCTTCATCCCAGTCGTAAACTCGCCCGATAATCCATCTTTCCTGAGTTGTACTCCAGAGGTAGCAGCGCGTTTGGCGCTGAAGTCTGGCTTCTTGCAGCAAACCCAAGGGTACAGTTTTGCGGAAGCGGTTTTTAACTGAGCAAAAATATTCAACTACGGCATCGGTACGCGATACCTCGACAACTTTTCCGACTCCCAAATCGTTTCTGGGCGATCGCACTAACGAACCAACATCAATCATAGTTTTAGCCTGATAATACTTACTAGAATACAGCAAATCCTTTCACGTTTAAAAAATTAGCAAAAGGCAATTTTTTGGTCGGTCACTTTTTTAGTCAAATGACAGTCAATCTGGTCTTCTCAAAACAATAATTTTAGCACGGTAAATAACATTTTGGGAATATATCATGTCCGCACGATCGCCCACAATCTTCTTAGGTACGTAGTTGGGCTTTAGCCCTCTTCAGCAGAGGGCTAAAGCCCAACTACGTACCTATTTTTAACTACGACTAATCGACCGGACATGATATTAATAAATATGCTGGCAGCGAATAAGAATACCTACTTACGAGGAAGGAAAAATAACGCCTGGATTACCGGATTCCCATTTCGGATATTTCTGCATCACACTGCTATAAATTTCCGAGTCTGTGAACTCTGCTAACCAAGCTTGTAGCGGCGGCCAAGGCTGTGCGTTGAACCAAGTTCGATCTGTATGAGCGAATTGACGAACAAAAGGTGCGATCGCCATATCCGCCAATGCTACATTGTTACCAAACAAATATTTAGTAGCGCTTAACTGTGAGTTGAGTTTTTCCAGAAATAAAGAACCTTCATAACGATGTACTCGGGCATCAACACCGGGATAGCGATCGGGGTACTTATAACGGTCAAGATGATATTTAAATCTATCATCAAATAGAGCAATTAGTTCCAGCATTTCTGCAACAGAACCTTGCTGCGGCATCAACCATTTTTCAGGATCGTGTTGTCTCAATGCCCACAGCATGATATCAATACTTTGATCGAGTACCCGCCCGTCAACATCAATCAATATTGGTACTGTCCCTTTGGCAGATACTTCCAACATTTCTGGTGGTTTGTCTCGCAAAACAACTTCCCGCAACTCACACACCCGATTGCTAACCATCAAGGCCAAGCGCGCCCGCATAGCATAGGGACAGCGGCGAAAGGAATACAAAATCGGGTATGTTGCTGACATATAATATCAATTCCGGTTGCACCGGAATTATTGTTGACTGTTGACTGTTGACTGTTGACTGGGGGTCGAAAAACTGAATGGTTGAGTGTTAACGGTTGACTGGATTTTATTATTCCGATGCAACCGGAAACGATATAATTAGTCGATCGCGCGATCGGGCTTTTCGGGTCATAAACCCCGTTTCTTCGTAGATTTCTTGTCGCTAAGCTGTTGCGGGATTTAAATTGTCTGTCAAAAAACAATAAAACTCTTGTGGGGTGGGCGTCCCGCCCGCCTCGAATAGGCAATTTAAATGCGCGACAGCTTAAACAAGATTTTTCGTAGAAACCGGGTTTCTTTGAGCTTAGTTTTAATACTATTAGTCGCAGGCCTCATCTACTTTTTCCTTCGCCTCGTAGCGCGCGCCTATATGTACTTGATTGCGACGCTTAGCAAGCTCAATCTGACGTTGGCGTTCAGATAAAGCTTGTTTTTTGGTTTCTGTTTTTGAGTCATGACAATGAGGACAACTCACACCAAGTACAAATAATTCCGAAGCCTTATCTTCCTGACTAATCGGATGACGACAACCGCGACAAAGTTCATAGTTTCCCGGCTTTAACCCCTGACCAACAGAAACCCGTTCATCAAAGACAAAACATTCACCTTCCCAACGACTTTCTGCTTCCGGAACCGTTTCCAAATATTTTAAAATTCCGCCTTCGAGATGATAGACTTCCTCAAAACCTTGAGTACGCAAAAAAGCAGTCGATTTCTCGCAGCGAATACCACCCGTGCAAAACATTGCCACCTTGGGTTTATTGCGTAAAGCAGTTTCCCGCAGCACCCATTCAGGTAACTCGGAAAAGCTTTTTGTTTTTGGATTAATAGCGCCTTCAAAAGTACCCATAGATACCTCGAAGTCGTTACGCACATCAACCACGACAACATCGGGATCGTCAAGCAGCTTATTCCACTCATCAGGCTTGACATATTTGCCAGCCATCAGGCGGGGATTAATCTCCGGTACTCCCATCGTGACGATTTCGCGCTTCAAGCGTATTTTCAGGCGGTAAAAAGGTGCTTTTTCCGAGAAAGATTCTTTGTGCACGAGATCCGCAAAACGCGGGTCACTACGCAAGAATGCCAGCACTGCGTGTACGCCCTCGGACGGGCCGGCAATCGTGCCGTTGATGCCTTCTTCGGCCAGCAAGATAGTGCCTTTGACGTTGTTGTTGTTGCAACAATCGAACAGCGGTGCTTTCAGGTCAGCAAAATCAGGTAGTTCAACGAACTTATATAAAGCAGCAGTTAAGAAATAAGCCATAGATTGAATTTATAGCACTAATTAATTTTCATACTTCTATGAAAATTCAGTCAAAGCCGACGGTGGGACTCGAACCTGCGACGCTGAGCGTGGAAGCAGTAAGTATGACTCAGGGAACCTTATACTGGCAAAGGGTTACATCCTCTGCACAGATTTTTGTCTCCTATTTGCCAAAATTGTCCTGTCCCTTTTGAGATTTTACCATGACCCATCCCTTAGTAGGGCTAAAAAAGGAGCAGTAGTTGTCCAGACTTGCAGTGGTAGGTTGCGCTTGCAGTTGCCCCGCCAGATTTACGGGGGCGATGGTAAATACCTGTACCTGAACCTGTCTGACAGCCCTAGAAACTGGGAACTGGCACAAGCCAAAGCCCAACTGATTGAATCTGATATCAAGTTCGATCGTTTTGACAAAATACAAACCGCAAACTCACTTGACTGTTATTGAGACTGTCAAGCTCAAACCCTAACAGATTTTGACTCAGTTGTTTCAGAATTATTTAGAATTCAAAAAAACTGCTGTCGATTCCGGGGTAAAAGCATCTCAATCACGCTGGACAAAAGGACTCAGAAGAATCTAATATATAGCAATCCTTGCAGGAGTCGTAAATTTTTTACCCCACCCCAACCCTCCCCTTATCGAGGGGACGGAGTAAGAAATTCACAAATGATGCGAGGATTGCTATATTGTCAGCCAAACAAGAACAAATGTTTCGCGACTGGGATCGGAAACACGGTCTGAAGGTTGTAGCAACCATAACTGTTTTTTAAGATAATATCTATAAAGTTTTCTTGATAAACACCTTTTTAATTAAAGTTTTGATAAAAATGGGAAATTTTATTAAGTAATATTAAGGACGAGCCAGCGCGAGGTAGATGACACAATACAAAAAACAATTCAATAGCAAGTGTAATTACATTGAAATATTAAGAACGAGATTTTTGATACATATCTGCGATCGGCGGGTCGATCGCGCGGTCAGAAACCGGGTTTTTTGCCCAGAAGACACGTTACAGCCGCAGAAACAGGAAAAAACCCGGTTTCTTTGCTTTTGATGCGTCCAGGACTATATGCTGTTAGCGATCGCCCAAATTTTTCGTAACACCCACCCCTTGTATTTTGAAAGAAGTAGATTGCGATTTACCGTTGGGTGCGGGCGGGTTGATTATATTGTCTGCGATCGGCAATTATTGTTGATGAACTCGCCCCTACAAGTTATTCGTGGCAATGTTTAGGCGCGATTCCCTGCGGGATAGCTTCGCACGCGCGGACTTACTTCAAACTCGCATCTATCCCCGCTAAAATCCCCTCAGCTTGCCCGCACAAAGCAGCGTGACAGCAACCGTTACTCGCCAACAATCCCCCCCACTGACTCACATCTCCCCGGTTATATTGCAAAGCAGAACCGTCAAAACGAGTAAATCGACCGCCCGCTTCAGTCAAAATTAATTCCGGCGCCGCCAAATCCCAATCTTTCGGCGCAGACTTGCCCGAAAGCGCAATATAAACATCAGCCTTTTGTTCCACAATTGTCGCAATCTTACAGCCAATACTGCCGACAGCTAGTTGATTTTGACAAGGCAGTTTTTGTAACAATTGATTAAAGCGATCGTCCCGGTGACTGCGGCTGGTTACTATAGATAAATCTGCCACTATATTTCGCGCCGAAACTTGCAATTTTACCGCAGAACCGTCCCGACTTTCCATAAAAGCGCCAGCATTTTGCACTGCGTAATAAATCTTTTGCAGTTGCGGCCAAGCCACAACTGCTAATACCGGTCTTCCCTCGAACGCTAAAGCAATGTGAACGGCAAATTCCCCTGTCCTGTCAATAAAATCTCGCGTTCCATCCAAAGGGTCAATAATCCAAACCCAACTTTGAGGTAAGGGAACTTGACCGTTGGTTTTTAAATAAGATTTGTAAGTTTCTTCGCTGAGATAGCCAAATTCTGCATTCCCTAAAGCCGACTGCAATTCGTCGAGAATGTAAGAATTGACAGCGACATCGGCCGCGGTGACGGGGCCGTCTTTTTTCTCTTGGATGTCGAGGTTAGGAGTGTTCGAGTCCTGCCGATAATAGGATTGTAGGATATCTGATGCACTCCAGGCGATCGATCGGGCAATTTCGCTTAACTGTTCAAGACTTTTCATGTTTTATTTATAAATTTAAGTAGGGTGCGTCAGCTTGCATCTTCTTCATAATAATCGAAAAATCCCCACTGACGCACCTTACAAATCGAGTAGGGTGCGTCAGCTTGCATCTTCTTCATAATAATCGAAAAATCCCCACTGACGCACCTTACGAGAGACCCGAAATTACCAATTACCAATTAATATGAGGATATTTCCATTCGTAATAATTGGGGAACACAAAATTAGTAAACGAAACCGAAATACTAACGTCCAATGATTTTACATGATGCCACCAACCGACTGGAATAAAGATAGCCTCTCCCGGTTCCAAAATTACTTCGATAATTTTCGCATCTCTGTAAAGCGGGTATTTGTCATAATCGGGATTTTCGCCGTCAACTTTGCTGAAAACACCGACATGATTGTAAAGCAGAGGTGTTTGCTGCGGAGAAATCAATTTAATTAGTTTGCGACCCGACACTTGAGCTAAAATTAAATTAACTGGGTCGTGGTGGAGTGGCGTAATCGTGCCTTTCGGGCCGAACCAAAAGAAAACTCTGCCTTTTGTATCCGTTGGATTGAGGTATTCTGGGAATATTTCAATGTCGTTAAATAGCGGTTTAAATTCCTCTCTTTCCAGAGTTTGGTTGTTAGCAACCATGTAGTAGTCGTTGCTAGGCCCGCCCTTTACCACCATCTCTACATATTTGCGGAACAAAACAATTTTTTTGTGATTTTCTATCTTAATTTCGTAGTTAGGGTCGGAATTGCGGTTGGCTTGAATTTGTACCTCTGCATCGCCGTATTTTTGCTGCAAATATTCCGGCGTCCACAACTGCAACGCTTTCCAGTTGTGCATGATATTGGTAATAATTACGGGAGTATTTTTTGCGTAGTAATTTTCGAGAAAATACTCTCTGGAAAGGCTGCTTTTGCGTTCGATTGTGCCAAACTTGGAAGACAGGGCGGCTAATTGATTGTTAATCCTGAGATGCGATTCTAATTTCTGCAATAACTGGACGTAATGGCTGCCTGCTTGAAAGTAGGGATGAGATGATATTTCCCTAACTTCTGCGGTGGCTGTTTCCGCATCTATGCCCGTACTTATTAGCGCTTGAATGATTTCGGCGTCGGGTTGATTTAATAATTTGTTGGCCGCCACCCACTGTTTCATATTGTCGGGGACTTCTGGTTTGCTTGGCGGCGCTGCGAGTAGATTGGGCAAGTTTTGCGTCAGCCATTCTAGATTAACCTGTTGTTGCTCGCTTAGGGTAATCCGTAAAGGGGGAAGGGTGATACTTAGAGGTTGGGTGTCAGGCATGATTCGGGTATGTTGTTTTGGGAGTGTTTGGTGTGACTTTAACTTGTCTTACTAATATAGCAATTTTGTTAACGAACCGCGAAGGCGCAAAGGGCGCGAAGGAAGAGAAGAGAGAAGTTCACAAATTTTGTCGAGGTTGCTGTCAGCATTTTAACTTAACAGGTGTTGCCAGTTCAAGTTTTCTAGCTGGGAGGGGTTTTCCCCGGATACTTTGCTTAATTTTTAATTAATATTAACCCTTATTCATCCAGGCGCGGGTTCCGAAGTTTTTGCAGGAATGGGAAGCGATTTTAGCTGCTGCGGTGAGAGTATCTGTAAAGTTATTTTGCAAAATGTAGTGACAGAAAGCGCCGTGAAAAATATCGCCAGCGCCTAAAGTGTCTGCGGCTTGAATTTGAGGTACTTCTATACTGCCGTAACTGCCATTGCTGAGGTATAAAATTGATTTTTCGCCGCGAGTGATGGCAATATTGGGAATTCCGGCTGCTGACAGGTAAGCAAAAACTTGTTCTGCATTTTTGCACTCTGGTGGATGAAAGTTATCGGAACATACCGCCCATTCAACGAAAGGCAATATTTCCTCTAATCCGGGTTTCCAACTGCCGCCGTCGAGGACAATGGGAATGTTTTTTGAGTGGGCAAGTCGAGCAATTTCTTTGCTGGCTGCGATTTGATGTCCGTCAACCAGTACAATATTAACCGATGTTAAAATATCCCGGTTAATTGTTTGACTGTCAACTTGCGATTTCGTAGCATTGATGGAAATTACCGATCGATCGCCCGTTGCTTCAGTTACAATAATCGAGGAAACTGGCGGCGAGTGCGATCGCCCTGGTGCCAAATCGATTATCCTCACATTATACTCCGCTAAGTCTGCACGAATTAATTGGGCGATCGCGTGAGTGCCCAAAACACCAGCCCATACCGCCGCATTCCCCAAATAGCTAAAAGTGACCGCAGCATTGGCCGCCGGCCCGCCCGCAGCAATGGTACAATCAGAAGCAACAACTTTCTGATTTTCACCCGGAGGCCCAACAGCCAAATAAACTAAATCTAAAGTCGCCAATCCCAAAAACAATCCGGTTTTCATATCTGCGTTAATCCGCGTTCATCTGCGGTTAAAAATCCCAATCTTAAAATGCAAGCAAATCCCACTACAGGAACACTTTACATCGTAGGAACCCCGATCGGCAACCTGGAAGACATGACATTTCGCGCCATCCGCATCTTGCAAATAGCAGACTTCATCGCCGCCGAAGATACCCGCCATACAGGCAAACTTTTGCAGCATTTCCAAATCAAAACCCCCCAAATCAGCTATCACGAACACAACCAACACCAGCGACTCCCCGAACTCCTCGACAAACTGCATTTAGGCAAAGATATCGCCCTCGTCACCGATGCAGGAATGCCGGGAATTTCTGACCCCGGATACGAGTTAGTCAAAGCCTGCGCTGATGCTAATATTAACATTATTCCGATTCCCGGCCCGACCGCCTGCATTGTTGGGATAACTGCATCAGGATTACCCACAGATAAATTTGTATTTGAAGGTTTCTTACCCGTGAAAGGTCAAGAACGCCAACAGAGTTTAGAAGCTTTGCAAATAGAATCCCGCACTATAATATTATACGAATCTCCCCACCGATTGCGCCAAACTTTACAAGATTTAGCAAATAGTTTGGGAAGCGACAGACAGATTGTACTGGCGAGAGAGTTAACTAAAATGCACGAAGAGTTTTGGCGTGGTAGTATAGAAAGTGCGATCGAGCTTTACACCAATCGCGAACCCCAAGGAGAATTCACCCTAGTAATTGCCGGCATTCAAACAGCCTCACCAATATTTTCCGAAGACGCCATCAAAGCAGAATTGCAAACATTAATAGCAGAAGGCATAAGTCGTTCCCAAGCCAGCCGCCAGTTAGCCCAACAAACATCCCTCCCCCGCCGCCAAATCTACCAACTCGCCCTCACAATTGGCGACAATGAATCACTAGAACAACCCTTAGATGACTTGTGAATATCTCTCTTATTCTCTGCGCCCTCTGCGCCCTCTGCGGTTAAATAAAAAAAGCTAGATACTCGCACTCAGAATTATATGGTACGCGGAAACTACGATCGACAAAAACCATATTTACGCAACCCCCACATCAACAAACCCATCGCCGAAATCTATGCAGACTTAGACGCCTTTACCTGGGAGATATTTGAAGACCAACCCCACCGCTTCGATACCGTCAGTTTCTACGTCTTGCTTCCCCCGCTGTTTTACGAAGGGCGTTTCATCAAAGGAATTTACTTCAGCGAAGCAGTCGAACTCATCAACAAACTATTTCCCCAACTTTCCTCAGTCTTTTTCTCCTTCACCTATTCCCCCGGAATCTCCTATTCCTGGGCCCCCATAGCCGACGCCTACTCCAGTTTATACAAAAACCCGCAGCGAGAAAAGTGGTTTCGCGAAACTTATGTCGATCGCGCCCACAAACCAATCATACCACTGCAAGACACCGACTTCATCAACGAATACTTAATTTCCCCGCGCAACGTCCCCGCCAAAGACATCGACTTGCTAGCCGTCGCCCGCATTTCCGAAGAAAAAAATTTGCCCATCATAGCCAAAGCATTAAAAGTTTACCGCCAAAAATATCCGCAAAAACCGATAAAATTAACAGTAGTCACCGGCCACGAATTTGATGCTAGCAACCTGAAAACTCTCGACCAGTACGCATTAAAAGAATGGCAAGAAGTCGAGACAATTTTAACCAATCCCTCCGACTACATTAACTTAGTGCCGAGAGTAGACTACTACAGCGAAATCCCCACATATTATTCGCGGGCGCAAGCATTCGTCCTCGGTTCCCTTCTAGAAGGAAAAAACCGGGGCATTACCGAAGCCATGAGTTGCAACCTACCAGTAATTTGTTTTGAAGAATTCAACCAATACGCCAGAGGAAACTCGCCAGTTTTCCCCGAAGGTGCGGGTCTTTACGCCAAATTTGACCCAGAATCTCTCGCAGATACTATATATACAGTATTGGAAAACCAAACAGAATTCAAACCGCGATATCAGTATTTAAAGCATTGCGGGCGCAAGAACTTTTTCAATACTTGTATAGACAGTTTTCCTTACTATCAGCACAACATTCCCGACTACAAGCCCGGAGATGCGATTAACAATTTGTGGCTGGATTTAGCAGTTCAACAAAATTATCAAGTTAGTTTAAACAGCTTTTTGTACGGAGGTTCTCCTTTGTCTCATATTCGCGGGATAAATGCAATTCAGCACAATCTCGGCGAGTTAACAAAATTTTTGTGAGAATTGGAAATTAATTAACATGATTTATACAAAATCTGCGTTAAAAGACCCTTTTATCATTACCAATTACCCATTACCAATGTGTACCTCACTTTTTTAATCGCGGATTAAAAGCCCAGTCTGCTTCGGGTTGGTAAACCGAATTTGGTATCACCCAGCTTACCCCGATCCTATTAACAATAATTAACATTTTCTATGTTTATACTGATACACTAGAAGTTGTAAACTAAATGTGTATTTATATTCAGTATAAACATGAAAGCATCAGAAACCAGTCTACGCAATTTATTAGAAGGTACTAAGCAATTTCAAATCCCGCTTTTTCAACGACCTTATTCCTGGACAGAAGACAAATGGGAGACTCTCTGGGAAGATTTGATGAAACTTTATAATGATGAAGTAGAAGGTTCGTATTTTTTAGGAGCTATTGTCACTCAATCAATAGCTGGAACAGCAGATGGCATATCTCCTTATCTGGTAATTGATGGGCAGCAGCGTCTGATTACTCTTACTATTTTATTGGCTGCTCTGTGGGATCATTTAAAAAGAGAAAAAAAGACAGAACTTGCTCCAGAATTATACAATCTTTATTTAATTAACCAATATAAAAAAGGCGAAGAATTTTATAAAATTTTACCGACTCAAGAAGATAGAGAGGCTTACCAAACTATTCTTCAAGATAAAAAAACTAAAAAAGAAGTATCACCAAAAAAAGATCAGATATATGCCTCTTATACGTTTTTTAAAAAGCAGCTAAAAAAGCCTAATAAAGATGAAGATTTTACACTCGATATAGCCAAATTTAAGGCTGTCATTTTAGAGCGCTTAATTCTAGTCAGTATCACTTCTGATGATAAAGACAACCCCTATCTGATTTTTGAAAGCTTAAACTATAAGGGACAAGAATTAACTCAAGCTGACTTAGTTCGCAACTATATTTTCATGCAATTGCCTCGTGAGAGACAAGAAGAGATATACAAGAATAAATGGTTGCCTCTTCAAGATAAGTTCAAGGCTAATATGGCCCCCAAAGAATATGCGGGTGAGCTGACAACTGCATTTTGGTTTTATTTGCGTAAAGACGGAAGATCAGTTGGGGAAAAAGAAGTTTATAAAGAAATTAAAAATATTTTTGATCGTGCCAAAAATGACAGTGAACTTAAGTTGGAAGAACTTGTCCAATTTGCTAATTACTACCAATGCTTAAAGTTTGATAACAATGAGCCTCAAGTGAGTCTGCAAAGTTGGTTCAAGCGATTGCTCCGTTTAGACTTCACTACTTGCCATATTTTTCTCCTCAACGTTTATTATGACTATGAGCATCAGAAACTTTCTATTGAAAACTTTGAAAAAATTCTACGTTACTTAGAATCTTATTTTGTGCGTCGTTGGTTTGCTAACGTTTCCACAAGAAGCTTAGGCAATGTATTTAATAATTTGTACGGTGAAGTCAAGGAAGCCAATCCTGATGATTTGGTGGAGGGACTGCGGAAAGTTCTGGGTGGATACGAAAAAAACAAAAGGTGGCCTTCAGATGAAGAGTTTCGCCAAGGCATTCTCAATACCTCTGTCTATGCCTCGAAGGGTTCTAACGACCGAGTTAAACTTATCCTGGAAAGTTTAACTGATTCACTTAGCAAGGAGCAGGTAAATAAGCAAAATCTAACCATAGAACACATTATCCCCCAAACATCAAAATTAAACTCCCAATGGAAATCCATGCTAGGTGCAAATTATGCTGATGTACAGAAGAAGTTTCTACATACTTTGGGCAATCTTACGTTAACAGGGTACAATACAGAAATCGGAGACAAACCTTTTGATGAAAAGAAATCCTTTTACCTACAATCTAATGTTTCCCTGAATAAATACTTTCAGGATATAACAATTTGGAATACTGACGCAATCAAAAAACGTGCTGAGAACCTAGCCGACATAGCAATTCAAGTTTGGCCGCGATAGGGATGTGGGTATTGAGCGGGGATTTTAGTCTTAGGTTGACACTAATGGCCGCATTTGATACCCGCGATTATAATTACAGTTAAAATCGACAATCCTTACAACTTTACCCGAGATGCTCTAGGGTAAAACTCACATAGAAGGTTAATTTCAGAATGTCGAAATATCCTCAAACATCTTACTTGCCAAAACTCTAGCCAAATTCACAGGAACAGCATTGCCGACCATTTTGTATCCATCAGCAATATACTTGTACTTAAAAATAAACTCATCCGGGAAAGTCTGAACTCTCGCGCACTCTCGCACAGAAAGCCGACGGTAAGGCTGAGGCGAATTAGGGTCAAAAATGCGTTTGTCTTTGCCAACCAAAATCATTTTACTAGCTTGAGGATGGAGAGGTGCGTGTCTGCCGCTTGCCTGAATTGTAAAAGAAGGTTCAGACCAACTTCTAACTCGATTCCGCGACATATAAATGCTCGAAAACCCTAAATCCGCACATTCGTGATTTTGGACACAATCGTGATAATTATCTAATTTACCATTAACTGACATAGGGGCGATCGCCTGCAAATCAAAAATCGCATCTTTCAGCGTCAAAACCTCGGTTCCAGGTTCGGGAAACTCAAAACCCACACCCAGATTCTGCCGATAACCAACAACAATCACCCTTTGCCTATCTTGCGGAACACCAAAATTTCTAGCATTCACCAACTTGTACGAAACCCGATACCCGATTTCCTCAAACTGCGATAATATATAAGTGAAAGCATCCTTGTTTCTGGGAGCCAAAATACCGCTAACATTCTCAGCTAAAAAAAACAAAGGCTGCTTGTCCCGCACAATTCTGATATACTCCCAGAAAAGTTGACCCCGACTGTCATCAATCCCTCGTTTCGCCCCGGCTTCACTCCAACTTTGACAAGGAGGCCCGCCGATTATCCCAATACAGTTGGGAATTTCATCAGATTTGATTTTTCTGATATCTCTGCGATCTAAAATGGTTTCAGGATGATTGAAATTATACGTATCCCAAATAGACTTATCATATTCATTCGCCCAAACCGTATTAAAGCCAGCCAAGCGAAAACCCAAATCCAACCCACCACAACCCGAAAACAGAGAAATAATATTCATACCAATCGACATCTATCTCCTTTCTTCCTTCGCGCCCTTCGCGCCTTCGCGGTTCGTTAAAAAATCCAATAATCCTCAATGAATGCAGAATCCATCCTTCAATCTTACCAACATTTCGGCGTCCATCTCGGCCTAGAAAGAATCCACCAACTTCTCCAAAAACTAGACAACCCCCACCAACAAATACCCATTATCCACATTGCCGGCACCAATGGCAAAGGTTCGGTTTGCGCTTATCTCTCTTCCGTACTAACAGAAGCAGGCTATCGAGTCGGGCGCTACACATCCCCGCACCTAATCGATTGGACAGAAAGAATTTGCATCAACCAAAAACCAATTTCTACAACAGCATTGCAACAGTGTCTAGAACGAGTTGTTGCCGCCACCGAAAACAACACCGAAACACCCACTCAATTTGAAATAATCACCGCCGCAGCTTGGCTGTATTTTGCCGAACAAAAAACAGACATCGC
The DNA here is from genome assembly GCA_036702215.1 of Microcoleus sp. F6_B6. Classification (GTDB taxonomy): domain Bacteria; phylum Cyanobacteriota; class Cyanobacteriia; order Cyanobacteriales; family Microcoleaceae; genus Microcoleus. Next base: position 15,648 of record JAUBST010000010.1, on the reverse strand, counting down.
AGTCATAGAAACAGGATTAGGAGGAAGATTAGACGCGACTAACGTTTGCAAAACACCTCTCGCTAGCGTCATTACTTCTATCAGTCTCGAACACTGGCAAATACTCGGCCCCACCGTCGCAGATATTGCTGGGGAAAAAGCGGGAATTCTTAAAGCAAAATGTCCGGCAGTTATCGGAGAATTGCCGGAATCAGCTAGAATAGTAGTAGAAAAACGCATTAAAGAATTAGACTGTCCGGCAACTTGGGTAAAACCAGCAATAGATTTAGGACAAGGATTCGCAGAATATCAGTTAAATCAAAATGCGGTTAAAATAAAATATCAATTGCCGCTGCTGGGAAAAATTCAACTAATGAATTCAGCAATTGCGATCGCAACTTTGCAAACTCTCCAAAACCAAGGATGGCAAATTTCCCCAACCGCCATTGAAAACGGTATCGCCAAAACCCAATGGCCCGGAAGACTCCAGCAGACAACTTGGAAAAACCGCAACATATTAATTGACGGCGCGCACAATCCAGCAGCAGCGATCGCCCTGCGCGAATATGTAGATAATCTTAACAGTTCCCAGCCACCGATTAACTGGGTAATTGGCATTCTGGCTACTAAAGACTGCGATGATATTTTGAAAGCATTACTCAAAAAGGGCGATCGACTTTACCTAGTACCCGTACCCGATCAAAAGTCATCATCCCCCGCAGAATTAGCCGCACTCGCTCAAATTATCTGTCCCGAATTAACTCTCTGTCAAGCCTTCCCCGACTTAACAACAGCTTTAGATGCTGCTGTTACAGGCGACAACCCAACAATCCTTTGCGGTTCGCTTTATCTCGTCGGCTATTTTCTGCAACAACAACAATCCCAAGCTTAAACGCATCAGAATTGTGTTTCTTCCTCCGTAAAGATAGGAGGCCACAATTCCGAAACGGGCAATTCCCAACCGGGAAAAAGTTCTGCTACTGTTAAGATATCGCCATTTCCTAAAACAGTCGGTTCACCTGTAGAGCGATAAACAGTCACTGTTTCTTCATCAGGATCGATCAGAATTCCGACGGTCGCACCCAGTTCTATAAACTTCAAAACCTTGGTTTCTATAGGCTTAATGCGATCGCTCTGAGATTTAATCTCAACCACCAAATCCGGGACAAGTTCTCCAAAATAACGCGGACTTTGGCGCAAGCGGGCGGCGCGCACAAAAGAAACATCCGGTGCTTTGACATTCGTATCCGGCATGATGAAACCGCCTGCGGAGTCAAAGACTCTCCCCAACCGACGGGGATAAACCCAGTTACCCAGCAAGCGAATCAAAATACTGCTGATTTCACTGGATACGATGTCTGATGGCCCCACAATTGAAAGTCTCCCGTCTTCTAGTTCAATTTTGTAATCTAAACCCGCTTCGGAAAAAACGGTTTGAACTTGGTTTAAATCTTTGACTGTCATCGCTGGCATAAGAATTTTCTCCTATTCCGATCTGAGCTTTGATTTTAACACGAGTCAAATTCCTGAATATTTGAGGAATTCCGGCTATCTTCCTACAAATCATCACTCAAGCTGCATTGAGAAAGAGGCTCGCACGGGATAAAGAAACCCGGTTTCTGGGATGAGCGATCGTCCTGATCGACAAACATTTCCCTCTAAAATAGTCGAGATTGACCTATCCAGAGTTCTCCTCCGACTCCGCGTTGTGAATAGGCGGTAATTTCATCATTCGATAATAACTTAAAAGCTTATATATGCTTATATATGGCGACACAGATTCCCATTATTTAATAATACGTCAACTGGCAGAAAAAAGCAAGGGGCGAGAGCAAAAAAGATTAATGCCCAATGCCCAATGCCCAATGCCCAATTTTTGTTACAATACAAGTGAGTTTAGAAAAATTTAGAGATAGAAGTTTATGAGCAGCCTTATATCGGTGCAAACGCTAATTGAATATATAGAAGCTTTGCCAGCCCAAGAGCAAACTTTACTATTTGACGAGCTTTTGAGGCGAAACATAATCAAGCAGCGTCAGGAAAACATCGATTATTATACAGTCAAGGTAAGTCCGACCTCGGCGATCTGGCCAGTAATAGAAAAGTTAAGCCAGGAAAACACCAAGGAAAGAGTAAACATGGTCAAATTTCTTGACGCACTTCGCAAAGCAGACCCGCTTATCATTGGAGAAAGAGAAAAGCCGCGCCAGGAAGACACCAAGGAGACAGTCAAGACAAAAACACTCTTAACAGGTAACGCTACCTGCGACATTCGCGCAGCCGATCGCACTAACTTTGGGGGCGACTTCGACAGCTCAACTGCTCACATAATCATTAAAAACGAATCAGACAGAACAGTTAGTGCAGCGTTGCTGGGATGGCCCGAATGTAAAGCTTTTGGCGAGACGCGATCGCAAGCACTGCAAAACCTTCACGATTTAGTAAATGCCCAGCTAGCCGAAGCAGAAATCGTCTCGGTCAAACTCACGAATAGTCGATCGAACAATCCTTGGGTGAGGTTAGCTGGTAAGGATGAAAACGATCCGCAATACGATGAGGTATTGGCACACATAGAAGAATATCGCCGCGAACTCGATGCAGAAACCGAAGCTTATTACAGTCAAATTGACGCTGCGGCTGAAACCAAATGAGCCGATACATACTTGATACGGATTGTTTCTCCCTTTGGCGAAAGAATCATCCAATGATGGTGCAGCGGGTCGAGGTTAACGCAGAAAACCTTGCTGTGACGATCGTAACCGTAGAGGAAGTAATTCGCGGCAGGTTCAATGTTATCAGACAGGCTTCTGAACCTTCGCAAGCGGACAAATTAGTATTGGCTTACACCAAGTTATGGGATACATTAGATGTTTTCAAAAATCTCAACATTCTGAAATTTGACCAGAATGCTTTCACTATTTACACTGAGTTCCGCAGTCAAAGAATTCGCATCGGCACGCAAGATTTGCGGATTGCTGCTATTGTACTTGCTAATAATGCTATCCTCGTTACGCGCAACTACCGAGATTTTTCGCAAGTGCCTGATTTAGTGCAGGAAGACTGGACAATTCAACCTTAAAAGCAAGGGGCGAACTTAAAAAAAATCCCGCCCCAGCTTCAATTAAAAACTACCTTTGATCCCAAGCCTTAGCCGCATCAGCCACAGCTTGATCTACCGACTTTTCACCCAACATTGCCGCCTGCAAATTGTCATAAATCGCCTTTTGCAACTTCTTAACATCCTTCAAAGGCGGAATCAATAGCTCGGCGGAACTCAACCCAGAAGCACTCACAATCCGAGCTCGATCGGCTGCGGGAGCATCAGTCGGAACGTTCTTAAAATAATCGTCCTGCAAAGCCTCAACCGTAGAAGGCAAAACATTAGCAGCCTTAGCAAAAGCCAACTGATTTTGAGAATTAGTGAGGTACAAAGCAAACTTGACAGCATCATCAGGGCGCTTGCTGTCGCGGGGCACAACCAAATTCATCACCGCCACAGTCTTCTTGCCGGTTTCCCCGGTAATTTGAGGCGCAGCAGCCGAAACAGCACCAATAGTCGGAGCATTCTCAGCAATCGCCTTCAAAAACTGAGGCCCGGAAGCTAAAAAAGTAGTTTCCCCAGCTTGATAAAGCTCGATCGCCCTGCGATGTCCCTGCACCAAAACATCCTGCGGCAAAAGTCCGTCCTTGTACAAATCCACCCAATACTGAAAGACTGCTTTCCCCTTAGCAGTATTAAAAGCAGCCTTGCCTTTAGCGTCAACCAAAGGCACACCCATCTGCACGAAAGATTGCAAAACTTCCGCCGAATCTTCCGGCACAAAAGTCACAAAAAAAGCAAACTTACCAGTCTTCTCCTTCACCTGCTTGGCAACAGTTGCCAACTCGGCATAGGTAGCAGGAGGTTTAGCAATTCCAGCCTTCTTCAACAACTCCGTATTGTAAATTGTCACCCCAGTCGTGAGATACCAAGGAATGCCAAAAGTCTTGCCGTCGAGCACACTAGCTTTCCAGATATTTGGGAGATATATCTCGCGAACTTGCTGCGGAATTCGAGAGTCCAAATCCAGCCAAGCATTGCGTCCCGCCAACAGCGAAGCAAAATCGGGATTCAGGTTAACCACATCCGGCGCAGTTTTCGCCGAAACAGCCCCCAAAATCTTGCTTTCCATCGCCGACCAAGGAACGTCCACCCAACGCACCTTCACCCCCGGATTTTGGGCTTCAAAACCGGCGATCGTCTTGTTGAAATACTCAGTAAACTGAGGTTGAAGCTGCATAGTCCAGAACTCGATTTCCTGCGTATTATTTGCCTGGGAATTCACAGCCGGCTTGCTGCAACTCACCACCGCAGCCAGCAGCAGCCCCACCAGCCCAAAAACAGCAAACAGTTGCCAAGATTTACGTTTCATAGAATAAAATTTGAGAGTTATGGGAATCGTCAGACAAAAAAGCGTGAAGGGCAGCTATCTTCCCCCAGGGGTTCCCGTAGGGTAGGGCAGGGAATCGCCCTCTTCAAACGCTCACGAGTCAGTCACAGAGTTTAGTACCTGGGCGCGGCGAGCGAGATAGTCTGTTTTTGTGCAGAATCGGCAGGTTTTGAGTCGATCGAGCTGGAATTTATTGACATTCTCCGCAGAATAGCTATTGTCAAGTAAATTGGATAGCATAAAATCGGAACTAGCGATCGCGCAACACAGACGGATCTGCGTAGCTACGGCGGGATACAGAGATTACAGCACTCTTGCTGCAGTTGGAAACCAACTCTCCAACACGCCTGCACGCTGAATCGGGCTGGCCAACTACAAAAGCAAAAAATAGCAATTATCGGCGACCCAATCACATGGTTAACTTTTTCAAAGGTCTACTTTCCCAACGCCAGCCAGGAATCGGGATTGAAATAGCCCCAGACCGCATCAACATCATTCAGCTCGAAAAGAAAGCTCAGGCATTAAAATTAGCCACCCTAGCCTCAATAGAAGTTCCAGAAGACATAGTACAAGAAGGACAAATAGTCGATCCGCCGGGAATGGCAGAACTCATACGTACCGTCCTCGCCGAGAACAAAATCAAAGCCAAGCGAGTAGCCACAGCCATTCCCGGCCGCGAAGCCGTCATCCGCCTCATCCCAGTTCCAGCAGAACTCAACGAAGAAGAACTGCGGGATTACATGAACGCAGAAGCAGGACTGTACTTGCCGTTTCCCAGAGAAGACGCCGACGTAGACTATCAAAAAATCGGCTTATTTGTAGATGACGACGGAGTAGAAAAAGTGCAAGTCGTGTTAGTAGCAACCCGCAGAGAAGTTACCGACACATACATCGAAACTTTTAAAGAAGCCGGACTGGTTATAGACGTATTAGAAGTAACCAGTTTTGCCCTAATCCGCACCCTCAAAGAACAACTGCAACAATTTTCCTCCCAAGAAGCCGCCGTCCTGACCGCCATAGAATTTGACAGCACCGAGTTAGCTATAGTAGTGGACGGCATACCTCAGTTCAACCGTACAATCCCGATCGGCACTTACCAAATCCAGACCGCCCTCAACCAAGCCATGAACCTGCCGCCAACCAGAGACACCAGCGAACTGCAAGGCATGACCCTGCCAGTCACAGATACAATGGGCGCATCGGGAGACGCCAATCCCGGCACAAATGCGATGATCAAAGTATTGGGAGAACTAGCAGACGAACTGCGCCGCTCAGTAGACTTTTACCTCAACCAGAGCGAAGAACTCGAAGTAGCGCAACTGCTGCTAGCAGGCCCGGGAGCTGCGATCGGCAAACTCGACGAATTTTTCATGCAAAGATTAAGCTTGCCCGCATCTCAAGTCGATCCCATCGAAACCCTAGGACTCGAAATCAGCCAAGAAATTACCCCAGAACAGCGAGCAGGTTTAGGAGTCGCCCTAGGTTTAGGACTGAGGGAGGTTATGTGACCTAACAGTTTTAGATGAGAGAAAAACCGATTTGAGAATTTTAGGTAAAAACCCCATTCTAAAAGAAGAAGGCAGAAAGCAGAAGGTAGAATATTGGAGGTAGAAGGTAGAAGGTAGAAGGTAGAATATATCTGAGGTAGCAGCAGCCCCTTCCTTCAGTAGAAGGCAGAAAGTTGTTTCTTTCTTCCCTAAATAAATCCTTCACTTGTACCAGCAATCTTGGGTTCTGTCTAAAATCTCAAATTTCCAATTTAAATCTATAGCAACAGCCAAGACTGTTAAGACCTTCTTAATTGCTGAAACATAAGCGGTAGATAACTTTTTCCTTCTACCTTCTACCTTCTACCTTCTACCTTCTACCTTCTTCCTCCTGCTATAAAATCGAGTGAAGCCATGTACAGCCTAGATATTAATTTTCTCAACGACCGTCCGGACTACAAACCAGTTACAGCAGCCAAAAGCTCAGCTAAAAAAAGTTCGGGTGGAGCCAAAGACCAACTGCCCATATATGGGGCGCTGCTGTTTGCCCTTGGCATCAACGCCGCAGTCATGGGCGCCTGGTGGTGGGCGACTAACGAAAATACCAACTTGGCCGCACAACAAGCAACCATCGACACAGAACTGGCCCTGTTAAACACTCAAGCCAACACCATCAAAGCCATCAACGCCGAAACCGACCAAGTTACCGCCGAATACAAAGCATTAGCCGGAGTATTCGACCAAATTAAACCTTGGTCTGCGATGCTGCAAGACCTCAGTGCCCGTACTCCGGCGGGAGTGCAAATTGGCAAAATCGAGCAAATCGACCCGAGTCCCTCCCCCGTTGCAGCAGCACCCCCACCCCCCGCAGCAACTCCCGCCGCCTCCCCAGAGGCGAGTCCGTCTCCAGCCAGCCCCGCCCCGGCAGCCGCTCCCCCGCCCGTCGTCCCGGAGCAGGCATCAAAAGTACAAATTTCAGGGATAGCCAGTACCTTTGCTCAAGTTAACGATTTTATGCTGCTAGTCCAGCGCTCCCCTTTCTTCCTCAACACCGATACCAAACTGATAGCGGCTACATTAAAAAACAATCCCGCACAATTGCAAGTACGCAACCAAAACGCAGCACCAGCAGAACTTCCCAAACTGCGACCGGTGGTGGAATATAAAATTGAAACGACGCTCAGCCCGAGGGGGGCCTCCGAGTTGCTCCCCGAACTGCGAAGCAAGCAAGCAGACGGGCTCGCAATACGGATAGAAACACTTCAAGAAAAAGGAGTGCTAGAACCACAAAAACCAGAGGTGAAAAAACAATGACATTAGCAAATGAGTATGGTCCTAGCGGACAAGCAGAAGAGACAGGGGGTCAGGAAATATTCGGCATTAAGCTGACACCCCAAGTCCAAGCAATCGGCATCGCGGTTCTCGGGATCCTGATTGCCGGCGGCCTAGGCTACCAGTTCGTACTGCCCGAATTCCAAAAAAGCGGCGAATTCAAGCAAAAACTTAGCGAAAGCAAGCAAACGCAAGTGCAATTGCAAACTCAAATTCAAAAAAAGGCAGAAGCAGAAGCCAAGCAAGAAGAAGCAAAACAGCGCCGGGCCAACGTCACGGCAATGTTTGCCAGCGACGCCAGCGCCAACACGCTTTTGCTTGACATGACCCAACTCGTTAATAGAATCAACGCCGGCGTGCAAGGAGATGACCTCAAGGCTAAAATTACCAAATTTGAGCCGGATATGCCCCCAGCAGCAGCAACCCCCGCGCCGGGAGCTCCAGACCCTGATATTCTGGCAGATACATCCTTCGGGCCGTCCCTAGCGGGCAAGCTCAGACGCAAAAAATTTAAGGTAGAGTTTGAAGGCACTTTCGCTCAAACCCGCAATTTTATGCGTAACTTGGAGTTGATGCAGTCGCTGTTGGTAGTTAGGAATTTGAAATCAGAATTGCTAGCATCAAATCAGCCAATTGAAGTTGAATTTTTGAAAGGAAAAATAGTTCCTGTGGAGCAGCCACCAACTCAAATTAAAACTGCTTTTGACTTGCACGCGCTGCTGCCCTTAAAGCAACAATAAAAACCGCCAACTCCGGCTCCGAACCCTGGTGCTAAGTAGCTATTGTTTGGCAGATATTAGCTATTGTTCCAAAATCGCTCTTTCACAAGAAGGTAGAAGGCAGAAGGTTGAATTGGATGATTGAAGGTAGAAGTCAAAAAACATGAATGCCACCAAATATTTTTTATACGGCAATCAATAAATTGCACTTAAACCTAATTTCTTCTAATATCAGTTTCAAAAAGTAGTGAAACTGTAGGATACGTTCTAAGCCTTATGTCATCAGTTATTCTCAATCGAAAATATCAAATCGAAACGGGCATAACTTCTCCTTGAAAAGAGACTAGAATCGAGAATTTTTCTGTCTGTTTAGCAGCTAGCAACAACAGACTGCGAACAACAAATACAAATTGTAGTTGAGGAGAGAACGTGAAACAGCATCTACGGTTAAGTGGAGGACTCTTATGCACCGTTGCAGGGGTTCTCATCGCCCAAGCCCCCGTGTTGGCAGTGCCGACTCAAGTCACAGGAGTGCAAGTAAGTCAAGGTAATAATGGCGTAAATATTGTGATGGCGACAGAAAAGGGCGATCGCCCGCAAGTTTTCGCCATCAATAGCGGCAATACTTACCAAGCCACAATTATCAACACCCAGCTCCGCTTGCCACAAGGCAACAGCTTCCGTCAAGATAACCCCGCTCCGGGAATATCTTCAGTAGAAATCAGCCAGGTAGAGGCTAACAGCATCCGCGTTGTAGTAGCCGGCACCAACGGAGTTCCCAACGGACAAATTGTTCCCGGACAAGGCCAAAGCATCGTCCTCAGCGTTGCCGGAGTTGGTGGTACAGTACAGTCTGCCCAAACTCCACCCCCGCCGCCTCCGGGACTGCCGCTGAGCCAAATAGCTCCCCCGCCGGCTCCCCAAGTCCGCACCTCGCAAAACCCAGGCGTGCTGCTGCCAAATCCCGAAGTTACTGTTACCAGAAACGATCGCCCGCCCCTCCCCAGCGAAATACAATCCCCGATCAATCAGGCTGCGCCTTTCCAGCCGCGGGCCGTGGCGCCACCCTTGGGAGATATCGCGGTGTCTAACATCGCCCCCGGCGCGGGAAATATTGAGCTGAGTTCGGGAGAACGCATCCCCCGCTTGGTGCTGCGGGATGCCCCAGTCCGGGACGTTTTGGCTCTGCTCGCCCGCGCTGCAGGCTTGAACATTGCTTTTACAGGTGGGGGGGCCGCGGCTCAACCGGGTCAGCCCGCAGTACCCGGTCAGCCGGGAGCCTCCGGCTCAGATGAAGGGCCAAAAATTTCTCTGGATATCGAAAATGAGTCGGTGCAAGATGTCTTTAATTACGTGCTGCGGCTCAGCGGGCTGCAAGCTAACCGCCAGGGGCGGACGATTTTTGTAGGGAGTAGCTTGCCGATCGACTCGCGCAATATTATCATTCGGACTTTGCGGCTCAATCAAGTTCGCTCTACAGATGCAGCTAACTTTTTGAGCGCTCAAGGCGCGGAAACTCAACTGCCGATTACTCGGGTGACTATTCAAAGCGTCGGCCAGGGAAATGCGGCGCGGGATGTGGAAATTAGGGAACCCGACATTAAGGCGATCGGCGCTAGGGAAGGCACCGGGCCGCTGTTGCTGAGGGGACTGTCCGTGCTGGCGGATTCTCGGCTCAATTCCATCACTTTAGTAGGAGACCCGCGCAAAGTTGACATGGCTGTGGCTTTCTTGACACAGCTAGATTTGCGCCGCCGTCAAGTCGCTGTCAACGTCAAGGTGATCGATATCAACTTGTTGGGAAACAACAACACTAGCAGCAGTTTCTCTTTTGGAATTAATAACAATTTCTTCGTCAATGACAACGGGGCGGCAAGCCTCAATTTTGGCGGCATCAATCCGCCCAGCGGGACTGCCCTTGGGGGGATCAACGCTCGACCGATCGTCCAAAATCCCCTAGGAACCCCGGATGTTTTCTACGATGCGAACGGCCGGCGTATCGTGCCGTTTACAGGTCAAGGTCTCCAAGGCCCGGCCAAAGGTGCGTTCCTCGAGCCGATAGCCCCAGTTACTAATGACCCTACGCGAGTTGGAATTACGGATTACGAGCCTGGATCGGCAACCGCTTCGGGAAGTGCAGAGTTCGGCTTGTTCCCGCTGTTCCAATATCCCAGGAGGTTCCTGTCGGCGTTGCAGGCAACTATTCAGAGCCAAAATGCCAAAATCCTGACCGATCCGACTCTGGTGGTTCAAGAAGGAGAAACGGCGAATGTGAATATTACTGATGAGGTGATCAGCAATATCACGTCCGACACCCAGACTACCGGAAATACAAGTACCACAACGGTGACGGCAGTCAAAGACAGGGCTGGTTTGCAGTTGGGGGTGGCGATCGACCGGATTGACGACAACGGCTTTGTCTCTCTGCGGGTGAACCCGATTATCAGGACTCCGGGCACCCCCCAAAACCTGAGCACGGGCCCGAACACAAATACTATCAGGCTGCTGGGCGAGCGATCGTTGCAATCGGGGTTAATTCGCCTGCGGGACGGTCAGACTTTGATTGTTTCGGGGATTATCCGCGACGAAGAACGGACTACAGCGAACAAGATTCCGATTTTGGGAGATTTGCCAATTATCGGTTCCCTGTTCAGGAGCACCAATAAGGCTAACCAGCGGGCGGAGTTGATTGTATTGCTGACACCGCAGATTTTGGACGACAGCGATCGATCGAACTTTGGCTACCAAAACAACATCAGTCCTGACGCGCGCCAACTGCTGCAGCGCGGTCAGCCCGTCCAGCCGAGACAGTAGGAACACCGAAAAAATGCCTTGCTGTCAACTTTCCACGCTCTTTCCCCAGAGTGCGACAGTCCGACAGTCCGACAGGGGTTGAAACCCCTGTCTCACAGCTAAAGTCCTCTTTTAGAGGACTATAAATCACTCTTTCAGTCGTCTTCAGACGACTTCAGCTATGAGACAGGGACTTCAGTCCCTGGCGGGTTTCGGGAGAATGAAACAGCCCTGCCCGCGCGGGAAAGAAAGAAGGGAAAGGAAAAAGGAAGAAGGAAAAAACTTTTCCTTTAGCCCTTGACAAATTACATTTTATTCCTTCTATTTCTACTTTTTTCTGCTTTCAAATCCACCGAGGCGAGAAATCTTCTCTCCAAGGTGGTATTTTTTTACCTAAATTTTGGGATTAATTAAAAAAATTGTCCAAATCCATATAAATTAAAGGTTCCACCGATCCATAACGGTCGGCAAGACTTTAGAATAATGCAGTGAAAATTAGATGCTGTGGGGTTTTCAGCAATTAGAAACAAAAATTCCTTTTCTGACCAATTATCCTAGGGTAATTGGTATTCAGCAGGAGTTGTGATTCGGGGAACCGGACGGGAGCAATCGGGAACCACCCAAACCTCCCAAGCCACACCTCAATCGAGTTGATAACTCACGGCTAATAGTTGAACTAACTCTGTTTAACGTAATTTTGCAAATCCAGAAGGAGTTCGCAATGAACAAAGGTGAATTGGTTGATGCAGTCGCGGAAAAGGCTAGCGTGACGAAAAAACAGGCAGATGCTGTTTTGAGTGCCGCCCTCGAAGCAATCATGGAAGCTGTCTCCGACGGCGACAAAGTGACGCTGGTCGGTTTTGGCTCGTTTGAGTCGCGGGAACGCAAGGCCCGCGAGGGTCGCAATCCCAAAACTGGTGACAAGATGGAAATCCCGGCAACCAGAGTTCCTGCATTTTCCGCAGGGAAGTTGTTTAAGGACAGAGTTGCACCGCCGAAAAACGCCCAATAGCTGGCGAACAGAGTCTTGATTAGACCTGTACACGGTGGTAATTTAACTTGGGCAGCCGCACTGGCAGGCTGCCCTGCCTCTGCTATTCTCGATTTTTCTGCGAGTATCAGTCCTTTGGGCCCTCCTGAGTCTGCCCTGGCTGCGATTCAAGCACACTTGAACACTCTGACGGCTTACCCAGACCCGGATTATGGGGAGCTCAGGACTGCTTTGGGGGAGGCTTTGAATGTTGACCCGGATTGGATTTTGCCGGGGAATGGTTCGGCGGAATTGTTGACTTGGGCGGCTTGGGATTTGTCGAAGCTGGAGGCGACTTATTTGGTGACTCCGGCTTTTGGCGATTACTGGCGGGCTCTTTCGGCTTTCGGCGCGCAGGTGCTGAAATCTCCTTTGGATCTTAAATCTTGCACCACTGTCAAGAACGGGCAAGATGCCCGTGAAGCGAGAGATGAATTTTCTTCTGGAACAGGCATCTTGCCTGTCCCCAAACAAGTAATTGAGAATGCTGCAACATCTCAGTTGGATCGGAAATCGTCGGACGCGGAGGCTGGAAGTCGGTTAGTAACGGATGATTTGTCAGTTTCTAACCGTTCCCTTGTCTCCCCTTCTCTCCGTCTCCCAGTTCCTCTTGCTCTCGATGCCGATCGCAGACGAGGTTTGCTACTGAACAACCCGCACAATCCTACGGGTTTGCTGTTTGGTAGGGAGGCGATTTTGCCTTATGTGAAACAGTTAGGTATGGTGGTGGTAGATGAGGCCTTTATGGACTTTCTACCGCCTTCTGAGCAGGAAACTGCGATCGATGCTGTTGAGGAGTTTCCGAATTTGGTGATTTTACGATCGCTCACTAAATTCTATTCTCTGCCGGGACTGCGGTTGGGCTGCGCGATCGCCCATCCCGATATCCTCCGCCGCTGGCAGTTACGGCGCGATCCCTGGCCTGTGAATGCTTTGGCTGCTGCTGCTGCTGCTGCTGCGGTGCGAGATACTGTTTTTGAGCGGCAAACCTGGGATTGGCTGCCTGTGGCTCGCCGAGAGCTATTTGAGGGTTTGGCTAATTTGCCGGGTTTGCAGCCTTTTTCAGGGGCGGCTAATTTCTTGTTGGTTGAGTCGTCGGTGTCGGTTTCTTCTATTCAAAAAAGTCTGTTGGAACGACACCGGATTTTGATTCGAGATTGTTTGAGTTTTCCTGAGTTGGGCGATCGGTTTTTTCGGGTGGCCGTGCGATCGAGGGCGGACAATCTGCGGCTGATTGCTGGACTTGCCGAAGTTATTCGTTACCTGACAGTTGTCAGTTGACGGTTGTCAGTTGACAGTTGTCAGTTGACGGTTGTCAGTTGACGGTTAACTGTTAACAACCAATAAAAGTTGACAAACCGATTTTATTGGTCGTTTGAGCCGACATCCCCAAGAAACCCGGTTTCTATGATAAATCTTGGGTTTTGCAGCGAAGTATCTAGGAAGAAACCGGGTTTCTGACGCGCGCCGATCGTCCTAAACTACTAACTAATGACTGATGACTGATGACTACTGACAATCAAGCATCCACGATACCCGCCACGTGATTCATTCCGAAAGCAGACTCAGGACCGGGGAAATAAAAAACCTGTATCCGATGAAACTTGCCCCCCGAATATATCCGTGGTCAATGCTTCAAATCTAAAATCTAAAATCTAAAATCTAAAATCGCGCAATCGATTGACTTCTTTATTTATGCTTGATTATGATTTAGTGATTATTGGTGGAACTGCTGCCGGACGCTATGCAGCTTTGACTGCAACTAATTTCCCCGCCCGCGTTGCTTTGGTGGAACCGCTAAGTAATTCCCAAGATTTGCCGACTGGGGGGAAAGAGTCGATCGACCTTGGTTTGAGATACAGCCAAACTTTGAGCGAGGCTGCTCGTTTTGCCCAGCAGATCGGCCGCCAGCAGTTGGGGGTTCGCTGGGAAGTCGCGAATTCCTCCATGCCCCTCAAATTGCGCTTTGACAGGGTTCTAAAGTGGGCAGATAATGTTGTTTCTAATTTGTCAGAAATTGATTCTCTGGGCGTTTTGGCTGCTCGCGGTGTCGATGTGATTTCGGGCAGCGGCGAGTTTGTTGCCAAACCGGATTTGGCTTTTGTTGTCGGCGAGCGAAAATTGCGATCGCTCTGTTATTTGCTAGCTTGTCCGACTCTGCCGACGATTCCCAACATAGAAGGACTTTCTTCTGCTGGCTGTTTTACTTCCGAAACTGTCGGGGAATTAGCAAAACTTCCCGAGTTGCCTAAAAGTTTGGCTGTAATCGGTGCCGATCCCAGCGGTGTCGAAGTGGCTCAAACTTTTGCTCGATTAGGGGTTGCTGTTACGCTTGTGGTGAAGGGTTCGCACATTTTGACGAAAGAAGACCGAGAGGCTGCTGGCTTGGTTCAAGCTGCAATGGAAGCTCAAGGAGTGCGGATTCTGACTGCTACTGAGGTGACTCAAGCTAGGGTGATTGACGGTAAAAAGTGGATTCAAGCTGGGTCTAGGGCGATCGAAGCTGAGGAGATTTTTCTGGCTGCAGGTAGAGGACACAATTTTTCATCGTTAAATCTCGAAGCGGCTAGGGTTAAATTCAGCGATCGGGGCGTGATTTTAAATGAAAAGCTGCAAACAACTAATCGCCGCATTTATGCGATCGGCGATGTTGCTGGGGGTTATCCGTTCCCTCACATCGCTAATTGCGAAGCTGCGGTTGCTGTGAAAAATGCTTTGTTTTTGCCGCTGTTTCAAATAGATTATCGCGGGATTCCTTGGGCGATTTTTTCCGATCCGCAATTGGCGAGGGTTGGCTTGACTGAAGCGCAAGCAAGGCGCAGGTTTGGCGACGATCTCATTGTTTGTCGGGAATATTTTAAGAATGTTGAAAGAGCTCAAATGTGCGGCGAGACAACTGGTTTTTGTAAGATTGTCGGGCGTCGCAACGGAGAGATTTTGGGAGCGAGTATTGTGGGGTCGCAAGCTGCTGAGTTGATTCACGCGATCGCTTTGGCTGTGCGTCACGGGATGAAGGTTGAGGCGATCGGCGAACTTCCTTATATTTGGTCGAGTTTTTCGGCAATTAACGGTCAAACTGCTGCTGTTTGGGAGTCGCAGCGCTTGGGCAGCAACACTTTTATGCAAAATTTGTGGGAGAATTTGTTTCACTGGCGCAGGTATTGGAAGTAAAAAAATCAAAGAGATATAGCGGATCGAGCTCTCATATTCGCGGACGTATTTGGGATGCGAGCCCTATACGTTTAAGTGGTTATACAAGCTATCGATCGTACCTCATCTTTTTGAGAAAGGCTATAATTGGTAATTGGTAATTGGTAATTGTAAGTATGTGAGCGGCAAAATATAATTGACTTGGGCTAGTTCCACAGTCTGATTCTGAATTTTGCAGTTTAATGCCTGATTCACTTATTAGAGCGAGGCAGCTTGTTGTGGCATCTGGACAAATAATTCGGCTGGCAATCTCATGAATCCCAATTTATCCCAAATCTGACTCGCAAACTCAATTTTCTCTGCTTCCAGCTTGAAATTCCGAGCCGCCCGAATTGTACTAATAACATTAAATGATCGCCTAAACTAGAGATTAAGATTTAATAGGCGATCGCATTCAAGCATCGGTTTTAAAAATACTCTTAAGTACCTGATTAGCCTCTTAAATTCCTCTTCTATCAACTGCTGGCTTTCAATCAGCCTTAGCCTCCTCCATCTTCTACTTAGTCTTAACTCAACTATAAACAGCTCTTGCATAAAAAATTCAAGTATTGTTTTAAACTCGCGATTTGATACGTTCAGCCACAAAATATATTAAGAAAAATGTAATTCACTGAATACCACAGTAGAGCGAGCGAAAATAGTAGATAGTAACTCTCAGAAGCTTCTGG
>JAUBST010000009.1:172773-191723 GCA_036702215.1 Microcoleus sp. F6_B6 | reverse complement strand
TCTCTGTATTCTCTCCCTCTGCGTTCTGGAGCGCCCTCTGCGGTTAAATCATTCCGATGCAACCGGAAACGATATCAATACTCAACAATCACGGACGGTACAACCGGAATTGAACTCATTTATCTGCGTGAATATCTGTTAATCTGCCCTGATCTGCGGTTAAAAAAAGAGAATGTATTAACCGCAGATAAAAATGGATGGACGCGGATTCACGCAGATGAATAATTCCGATGCTAACAGATTTGATATCATCACCGAAAATCTAATTTTGATGCACCATTTATTCCCCGGTGCATCAGTTTTGAGATTGTGAGTTTGTAGCAAAAATGTCTTCACGGGGTGACGCACCATTTACCAATCTGTACCTCACTCAGTCCATAATTGCTATATTACCGAGATTTATCAGCATTTCAGTGATAGCATCACTGTCCAAAGGTTTAGAAAACCAATATCCCTGAGCTAATTCGCAGCCTAGTTCTCGAAGCTGTGCTAACTGTTCGGCTGTCTCTACACCTTCGGCGATCGCATTTAATCCTAAATTGTGAGCCAAAGTTACGATCGCCCGCACAATCTGCAAAGGCTGACCCCCGCCGCCACCGTTTTCGACAGCCCCCAAGCGCCTCACAAAAGATCGATCGATCTTCAGTGTATCCAGCGGAAAACGGTGCAAGTAACTCAAAGACGAATACCCAGTACCGAAATCGTCGATCGACAATCGAATATTTCTACTTTTTAATTGGGCTAGCACAATATTGGCTTTCTTGACATTTTCCACGATCGCGCTTTCAGTAATCTCCAATTTTAAACAGCTCGGATCGCAGCCTGTTTCTGCTATAATTTCATCTATTTCCTCGATTAAATTTTGGGAACCTAGCTGTTTCGGAGAAAGATTGACGCTCATTGTTAATTGCGAAGGATCGATAATTGGTAATTGAAAATTGGCAATTGGTAACTGGGGACTTGTACTGAGCGTAGCCGAAGTATTGGGAATTGGGAATTGGGAATTGGGAATTGGGAATTGGGAATCGGTAATCGGCAATTTGCCACTGGGAATTGGTAATTTTTTAGCGATTCTTTCTTCCCTGTTCCTTCTTCCCTGTTGCTCATTCCCTGTATCCGTTAAATTAGTTAAATCCTGTAGATTGCCCCTTGCCGACTTGAATCGGATTTTTTCATTCTGCCTTCTTCCGACTTCCATCGGACTTCTTCCGTCTTCTTCGGTTAACATTTCTTGCCAAATCCGCAATTGCTGACAAGCTTCTCGCAACACCCAGGCGCCCAGAGGTACGATCAAACCTGTTTCTTCAGCTACAGGAATAAAAGTAGACGGCGGAACTAGACCCCGAACAGGGTGGTGCCAGCGCACCAAGGCCTCAAAGCCTTCGATTGCACCGCTGGCGATCGAAACAATCGGTTGGTAATGCACAATAAAGTGCGAACATTCGTCTTTGCTCTCTCCTAATTCCTCCTTGCCCAAAATAGCCAGCCGCAGGTCAGTTTCTAACTGCAACAGCGACATAGTTTGGTCGTGCATCGCCAAATTAAATACCTCGTGGCGGGCCTTACCCAAAGCTTTAGCGCGGTACATAGCGATGTCAGCATCGCGTAGGAATTCTTCCGGGTGAGTGTACGAATTCGATTCGCCACTGGCGGTGGCTTCGCTTCGACTGAAAACAATGCCAATGCTAGCGCTGGTAAATACTTCGTGCCCTTCGATATGAAACGGCTTCGTCAGTTCTTTTTGTATCTTTTTAGCTGCGAGGGTGGCGTCGCTGAGGCTCTGAATGTGGTCTAGCAGGATGGTGAATTCGTCTCCTCCCAGCCGGGCGACAGTATCAGAAACCCGGACGCAGGTTTGCAGTCGCTTTGCAAGGGCGATTAGCAGTTTGTCTCCTAAAACGTGTCCTAAAGAATCATTAACTACTTTGAAGCGGTCTAAATCTAGGAAAAGTAAACCAAATTTGTACTCGGGGGACTGATTGGATCTGCGGATGGCTTGTCCTAGCCTGTCGATGAACAAAACCCGGTTCGGCAAACCCGTCAGCGCATCGTGAAAAGCGCCGTGCAGCAGTTGCCGTTCTACTCGCTTGCGCTCGGTGACATCTCGGATAATAATCTGGCCGGCCGTCGAGCCTTGATAAGTAGCGGGGATGCCGGCCATTTCAACGTCTATTATTTGTCCGTCGAGCCGCATCAGTTTTTGTTCGGCAAGGTCGAGCGGCTGATTTTCTGTCTCGACTAGCCGAATGCGCTCTGTGGCTATTTCCACATAGTTTGGATGGACGAAATGCAATATGGGAAAGCCGATGAGCGCTTCGGGAGAACTCGCGCCGAGGAGTTTCGCGCCGGCAGCATTGATGTAGGCGATTTTCCCTTGACTGTGAACGGCGATCGCTTCGGGAGATAGTTCTACTAAACGGCGATAGCGTTCTTCACTTTCTTTGAGAGATACTATCAACTCGCATCGCTCTTTTTCAGCTTGCTGCCGTTCGAGTTCCATTTGGTGAACCGCCAGAATTTTGCCAATACTTTGAGCCATCAATTCTATAATTTCTATTTCCTCGTACTTGAATTTTCTTTTTTTGCTTTCTCGCGAACAAAAACTTAACGTACCGTAAGTTTTATTGTTAACAAATATCGGCGTTCCGATGTAAGATTCCGCCTGACAGTTCTGATAAGCAGGATGTTCGCGCATCTCAATATCTGCTCCTATATGAGAATAGGCAACAGTTTTGTTAAGTTTAATGACTGCGGCACAGTAAGTATCGCTAAGGTTCAATTCTAAGCCTCGCACGAAGTATTCTATATCTGTTTTAGCTGCTCGGACAATAAAAGTATCGTTGTCAACTTCAGCCATGATGCCCATAGAAAGTCCAAACATCAAACAGCCTGCTGTTAGATAATCGTCTACCAGTTCTTCAAAGTTTTGATAATGATAAGTGGTAATCCTGTGCAAGTGTTTTAGATTAGCGCTAAAAGCTGCTAAAGCTTGAGAATTTAAAAATAATTCTTCTTCCGAACGCTGGCGGTCGGTAATGTCTGTTTGTACTCCAATAAAATGGGTTAAGTGTCGCCGCGAGTTGTAAACCGGAGCGATCGACAGTTCGTGCCAAAAAGGCGTGCCGTCTTTCCGAAAGTTGCGTAATATAACTTGAGATTCCCTGCCTTCTTCAATCGCAATTCGCAATTGTTTGGCAGCGGGGGTGTCAGTGTCTGTACCCTGCAAAAATCGGCAATTTTTGCCCACTAACTCGTCTCTGCGATAACCAGTAATCCGCTCAAAACTGGGATTGACATAAATAATCGGATTATCTGCAACGGTTGCGTCGGTGATCGCAATGCCGTTGCTGCAACTTTCGATCGCCCGTTCCATCATTTGCAAACGCTCTTGCGATCGAATCCGCTCGATCGCCGCAGCTAACACGTTGGCGATCGCTTCTACAAAATAAACGTCATCTTGACTGAAAACCCGCCCTTGGCTGGTATGAACCCCCAAAATGCCCCAGGCCGGCGAGGAGGAACTGTTCGCTGGTTCTGCTTGTCCCCAGTTGCTCAAGAGTCCCCGATTGCCGGGAATAATTACAGTGACGCCGCTGACAGCCCGGTGGTTGTGCAGCAGCGGCAACTCGCTAAAGCGCGTTTCCACCCGCAAATCCTCGACGATCGTCGGTTTGCCCACTAGCAATGTGTAACCGGCTTGCGATCGGGCAGAAGCGGTAACAGTAGCGCTGCCGACGAGGCCAGGCTGCCAGCCAACCCCCGCTCGCAGCAGAAAAGCATGACCCGAGGGCAACAGTTCTAACAACTGGCAATAATCAACCTCCAGGGTTTGAGCAATTAAAACCGCAGCTTTGTCCATCAGTGCGGACAAATCTGTTTCCGCCAGGGCCTCCTGCCCCAAGTAAGCGACGGCCGCTTGCTGGCGGGCCCGCGAGTGGATTGACGCGAGCAATTCCTGCTCCTTCGCGGCCGCTCGCTTCCGATCGGTAATGTCACTGAACACCGACAGAACAGCTTTCCCCGACACCAATGTCAGATACCGCATCGATACACTTGCCCAAAACAGCGTGCCGTCAGCTTTTTTAAGCTGCACTTCTGTCTCGCTGACATGTTCGTTGCGGGCTAGCCGCAACAGCAGTTCTTGGCGCTCTACTGGGTTGTGGTATAGCATTTCGGCTTTTTGGCGCTCGATCGACTTGAATCCTGTGAACCCGAAAGCCTGACGACATAAATCGTTACTATAAAGAATTGTGCCGTCCGCCAGACTGCTGACGATCAGGGGCATTGGCATCGAGCTGGCGATCGTCAGGAGTAATTCTTTGGTTCCTTGCAACTCTTTGGACAAATCTGGCTTGGAAGCCCAGCCGTGACTGTCTTCAGAGTTTTCAGGGATAAAACTTTCCATTGTTTAATCGATCCATTAGCAAGACAACTTTTTTACACTTGTGGTAAATGACAATTTCAGATGCAGAGCATTGGTAACAACCGAAGACTTAATTTCATTTGTCAATCAGTAAAATCACTCAAAAAAAAACTGCTTTTCTAGGAGTACAAAATTTGCGATTTGGGAGTGGGCGGGCATAAATATAGCGCTCGGTATGATTACTCGATAGCGCCAATCTGAGTTTTGTACTCACAATCCGAGTATATTCTGAGCATAATTGCTGATTGACAAATGCTTCCCTAGCTTCAGTTGTCAGGAATGGATGCTCTTGACGATCGACAGTACCCCACAACACATTAATCTTAACCACAACAATGCAACTGAAGGCCTCTACACTGCTCGGCTAGAGTTTGATATCCTGCACTCCGGGTGGAGAACACATCTGTCTTTGGTATGGCAATCTACTGTTTTTAAAGTTGCGTTAAGTTTTTATGTATAGCGAGGTACTTTGCCCAATGTGCAGCGGAAGCTCCTAATCTAAAAAGTAAAGCCACCTACAAACAACCACCGAATACTATCCGAGGAGAGAGGAGAAATGCTTGAATCTTACCGCCGTACCGCTGCCGAACGGGCTCATGAGGGAATTCCACCGCTGCCCCTAGACGCCCAGCAAACGTCGGAACTCTGTGAACTGCTGAAAAATCCGCCGGCACAAGAAGAAGAAACCTTAATAGAATTATTGCGCGATCGCGTTCCCCCAGGCGTAGACAGCGCCGCCTACGTCAAAGCTGGTTTTCTAACTGGCATTGCTAAAGGCGAAATTCACAGCCCCCTAATTGCTCCCAAATGGGCAGTTTACCTGCTGGGGACAATGATGGGCGGTTACAACGTCCAATCTCTAATCGATTTGCTCAATCCCAGTGCTGAAACCGCCATTCCCGCCACCGCAGCCCGAGCATTGAGCAAAACGCTGTTAGTATTTGACGCTTTCCACGACATTCTGACTTTATCCGATACCAATCCCTACGCCAAGCAGGTAGTCGATTCTTGGGCGGATGCCGAGTGGTTCACCAGCCGCCCCCAACTGCCGGAAGTCATTACTGTTACAGTCTTCAAAGTTCCTGGAGAAACCAATACCGATGACTTGTCGCCAGCACCTCATGCTACCACGCGGCCGGACATTCCCCTACACGCTTTGGCGATGCTGGAAAGTAAGATGCCTGGGGCTTTGCAAACCATTGCAGAGTTGAAGCAAAAAGGCCATCCAGTAGCCTACGTCGGCGATGTTGTCGGCACCGGTTCCTCGCGGAAATCGGCGATTAATTCCGTGCTCTGGCACATCGGTAACGATATTCCGTTTGTGCCCAACAAGCGCAGCGGCGGTTATATTTTAGGAGGTGCGATCGCCCCGATATTCTTCAATACCGCTGAAGATTCCGGCGCATTGCCGATCGAATGCGATGTCTCCAAAATGGAAACAGGAATGGTAATTACCATCCATCCCTACAAAGGCGAAATCACCAACGAAGCCGGAGAAATCATCACCACCTTCACCCTCAAACCCGACACAATTCTAGACGAAGTTCGCGCCGGCGGCAGAATTCCGCTATTAATTGGACGCACTTTAACCGACAAAACCCGCGCAGCTTTAGGACTAGAACCCAGCACTATTTTCACCCGCCCGACCGTTCCCGCCGATACGGGCAAAGGCTTCACTTTAGCACAAAAAATGGTAGGCAAAGCTTGCGGTTTGTCCGGCGTTCGTCCCGGTACATCTTGCGAACCAGCCATGACAACAGTCGGATCGCAAGATACCACCGGGCCGATGACTCGGGACGAATTAAAAGAACTTGCTTGTTTGGGATTTAGCGCCGATTTGGTAATTCAAAGTTTTTGCCACACCGCCGCTTATCCGAAACCAGTTGATGTCAAAACTCACCATGAATTGCCCGATTTCATGTCTCAGCGGGGCGGTATAGCTTTGCGGCCGGGAGACGGCATAATTCACTCTTGGCTCAACAGAATGTTATTGCCAGATACAGTGGGAACCGGCGGCGATTCTCACACTCGTTTTCCTTTGGGAATTTCCTTTCCGGCGGGTTCGGGATTGGTGGCATTTGCTGCTGCTTTGGGCGTCATGCCTTTGGATATGCCGGAATCGGTTTTAGTGCGATTTAAAGGCGAATTGCAGCCCGGAGTAACGCTGCGGGATGTTGTGAATGCAATTCCCTATGTGGCGATTCAAAAAGGTTTGCTAACCGTCGAGAAACAGAACAAGAAAAATATCTTTTCTGGGCGGATTATGGAGATTGAAGGTTTGCCCGATTTGAAGGTCGAGCAGGCTTTTGAATTGACCGATGCGACGGCCGAGCGTTCTTGCGCCGGATGCACGATTAAATTGAGCGTGGAGACTGTTTCCGAGTACATTCGTTCCAATGTCGCGCTGCTGAAAAACATGGTGGCGCGGGGCTATCAAGATGCGCGGACGATGATGCGCCGGGTGGCGAAGATGGAGGAATGGCTGGCTAATCCGGTGCTGCTGGAAGCTGATGCTGATGCGGAGTACGTTGAAATCATCGAAATCGATTTGAACGAGATTAAAGAACCTATTGTGGCTGCTCCCAACGACCCGGATAATGTTAAATTGTTGAGTGAGGTTGCGGGCGATCGCGTTGACGAAGTATTTGTCGGTTCTTGCATGACAAATATCGGTCACTACCGCGCCACAGCGAAGGTGTTGGAAGGTGCAGGGGAAGTGAAAACCCGCCTGTGGATTTGTCCGCCAACTCGGATGGACGAACAGCAACTCAAAGAAGAAGGTTACTACAGTATTTTTGGAGCCGCTGGAGCCCGTACAGAAATGCCAGGTTGCAGTCTTTGTATGGGCAATCAAGCGCGGGTTAAAGATGCGACAACGGTTTTTTCAACTTCTACTCGCAACTTTAACAACCGCATGGGTAAAGACGCGCAAGTTTATCTCGGTTCTGCCGAATTAGCCGCAGTTTGTTCGCTGTTAGGTCGAATTCCCACAGTCCAAGAATACAATGACATTGTATCGAAGAGAATCGATCCTTTTGCTGGTGATTTGTATCGGTATTTGAATTTCGATCGAATTGCTGGCTTTGAGGATGAAGGGCGAGTGATTGCTTTGGAAGATATGCCTCGCATTGAGGATATTTTGGGGATTCCCGATGGTGTGTTGAGCAAGTAAAAAGTGCGGCGGGCGATCGCCCGCCTTTTATTTATAATATGAGTAAATGACAGAAAGGAGGAAAGTAATTATGTCAGAACAAGTTTTAAGCAGCGAAAGCCAAGGGACAGTAAAATCCGCGCCCGCAACTCCTACTGTTGAAGACAAAGAGAGCGATCGCCCGTTAAGCCAGCCCATCGCGGAATTCCTCCGCATAATTCAGCAAACTCCCAGAGAATATTGGCCGAATTTACTTCAGATGATGCGCTTATTTATGGAAACGGTGACAGTAAAGCCCGTATTGTCCGATCCTCCCCAGACATCTGAGAAAATAGACATTACTAAACTGTCGCTGGAGGAACGGATACAAAGAAATCAAGGTGCAATTGAATTATTGCGATCGTGGCGAGAAGAGGATGACGAACAAGAGCAAAAAGAAACTGCGGAATATCTAGAACAAGTGATAAATGAAGATCGGATGTCTAATCGACCCTTGTTTCAATGAGCCGAATAATTATTTTGGATTCTGGCCCATTAGGGATGGTAACAAATCCTCAAGCCAAACCTCCTTATTTGGAATGCCAACTTTGGCTAGACTCCTTACTACAAAATGGCGAAATGGTAATCCTGCCTGAAATTGCTGACTATGAGGTGCGGCGAGAATTGATTCGAGCGAGAAAAGAGAGAGGTATCAGAAAACTTGACCTATTCAAGAATGTCCTTACATACCGTCCTTTGACTACAGAAGTAATGCTTTTGGCCGCTCAGTTGTGGGCGCAAGCGAGAATGAGAGGAAGACCAACCGCAGAAGCCAATGCACTTGACGGGGATGTGATTTTGGCGGCTCAAGCAATATTGGAGGCAAGTGAAGCAAATCAGGTGGTAATTGCTACAACAAATGTGGGGCATTTGTCTCAGTTTGTCGATGCTCGCGAATGGCGGCTAATTGAGTAATGTTTCAATCGATCGCACTTACCCTATCCCTGCTATACTTTGAACTACAGATATTTTTGCAGACACCGTTGGCGAGATAAACAGGATGGTGGAAACAGTGGACACAATCGAAAAAACTGACGATCGCACACAAACCCGGTTTTGGGGTAAAGTTACAGTTATAGACGCGGGCGATCGTTACAAGATCAATCGCATTGAAGTCAAGCCGGGGCATCACATCAGCACCCAAATGCACTATCACCGCAGCGAACACTGGGTTGTCGTTTCCGGTACCGCTAAAGTTATCTGCGACGACAAAGAGACGATTCTCATGCAGAAACAGTCAACCTACGTTCCCATGAATACTGCTCACCGCGTAGAAAATCCAGGCGTTATTCCTCTAGTGATGATTGAAATCCAAAATGGCGAATACCTCGGCGATGATGACATTATCCGCTTCGCTCAAGATGCTCGCGAGGAAGATTGATCCTAGTACCAAATATGAAGTAATCGCAGACGCGAGGGTAAGGAACTGTAACTAAATATCTTATCAATTCTTATCATTTCTTCTGGTATGAGGAGGTATCTGAAGTGCTGTTAGGGTTCAAAACCGAATTGAAACTAAATAACCAACAGCGCACAGCATTAATGAAACATTGCGGGGTAGCGCGTCATGCTTGGAATTGGGGATTGTGGTTAACCAAAAACATTCTTGACCATAACCAAGCCAATCCAGATGAAAAACTTAAGTTTCCCACAGCTATTGACCTGCACAAACTGTTAGTAGCCTTGGTGAAATCAGAAAATCCGTGGTACTACGAGTGCAGTAAATCTACGCCACAACAAGCATTAATGGCATTGCGCGAAGCTTGGAAGCGGTGTTTTAACAAAACTGCTGGAGTGCCGAAATTCAAAAAGAAAGGGCGACGCGACTCTTTCACGTTAGAAGGAACAGTCAAAATCTTGGGGAGTCACAAAATTAAAGTACCCGTAATTGGTATTCTCAAAACTTATGAAAGGCTACCGCAAGTATTAACTAAATCTTGCACGATATCCCGTCAAGCAGATAAATGGTCGATCGGCTTCCGATTTGACGTAGAACAGCAAGAGTCATGCCAAACAAGCATCGTAGGGGTCGATCTCGGCATTAAAGCATTAGCCACTCTCTCAACAAGTGAAGTGATTCAAGGTGCTAAATCCTACAAAAAGCACGCAGCTAAGCTCTCAAGAATGCAATGGCTAAATCGCCATAAAATAATCGGTTCAAATAACTGGAAAAAGGCGCAACTCAAGATAGCTAGACTGCACGGAAAAATAGCCAACATCCGCAAGGATAAGTTGCACAAGTTAACGACATTACTTGCCAAAAACCACGGCACAGTAGTGATTGAAGACCTGAATGTGTCCGGCATGATGGCTAATCATAAGCTGGCTGTATCAATTGCGGATATGGGCTTGTTTGAGTTCCGACGCCAATTAACCTAGAGCGTGCAAGTTGTATGGTTCAAAACTTGTAGTAGTTGACCGTTGGTTTCCATCGAGCAAGACTTGCTCTAATTGTGGAACTAAAAAAGAAACACTTGGACTAGGTGAGCGAGTGTTTGAGTGTTCCCATTGTGGATTCAAGCTTGACCGTGATTTGAACGCGGCGATTAATCTGTCAAAAACCGTCAGTTAGACGGGGCTCGTGCCTGTGGACTGGTGAGTGCCGACACTACCAGGTTGAAGCAGGAAGTAAGCTTCCAACTACACGTGAGTAGATTTGTCTAGTTATGATTAGTTGTGAGTAAGTCTTATGTAACGGAAAAGCTTCGCACACCGAACAATAACCGAAAGCATCCAGGATACAGGCCCCCGGATTCATTCCTTCGCAGACTCAGGACGGAGAAATAAAAAACCTGTATCCGATGAAACTTTCGCCCCGAATTTATCTCGCGCAAGTCAATCTAAAATCTAAAATCTAAAATCTAAAATCGATTGACCTACGCAGCAACCGGAAACAAGATAAATCCTACAATTACAACTGTAGGGGCAATTTCAGAATTGCCCCTACCTTATTATATTAACTTTGTTAAGCACCAGAATTTGATATAGCAATTGGCGATCGTCCTACGGCAAAGAAGCGTTTTGCAAATCTACATTTGCCATATTGGCATTCTTTAAATTAGCACCTGTCAAGTCCGAACCGTTCAAATTTGCACCGTTCAAATTTGCATCGGTCAAATTTGCATCCCGCAAGTTGACTCCCTGTAAGTCTATTCCCGACAAACTACCACCTCTGAGGCTGACATTAGCTAAATTCGCTACAGACTGGCGAGCATTTTTCAGATTTGCACCCGCCAAGTTGGCGCTTTCTAAATTAGCGCCGATTAAATTAGCGCTGGTGAGGTTGGTATTTTTCAAACTCGCAATCACTAAACCCGCCAAACTCAGATTAGCGCGGCTCAAATCAGCACCCTCCAAATTGGCACCGTGCAATTTAGCCCCAATTAAACTCGCACCTTGCAATTTAGCTTGTTTCAGATTTGCTTCGTTCAATTTGGCTTCGTTCAAATTTGCACCGTTCAAATTTGCACCCCGCAGATTCGCACCGCTCAAATCTACTCCGCTTAGATTCATACCAGCAAGTTGCGCTCCTGTCAAGTCACATTTGCTACATTTTTTAGTTTCTAATAGTTGCTTGACTTGTGATACGTTTTCTGCTTTTACTCCCGATGCACAGCCGAGCGCAATCAGCAGGCCTGTTGTTGTTGTTAAAATGCCAAATTTCATATACTTACCCTCAGCAATATCTGTCTTTAATAATATCCCACATTTTTTGAGAGGGTTGGGTGATGGGTCTCTTTGATAAACTGTGACAATCATCACCCTGTTGCGTACAAAATATGCAATAATTATTGACGTTTAACCTGCAGGAAATTATTGTAAAGAATTATTGCTTTTTTAGGAACCAAAAAGGAAAAGATTGCGTCGGTTCTAGACGGGCGCCGGTGATGCTGTTCTGAGCAAAGGTATAGTCCTTATCCTGCCAAAGAGGAATGAAAGGTACATCTTGACCCAGTATGTCTTGAATTTCGGCAAACAGGGCTTTGCGGGTTTCAGGGTTTGGTTCTTTTCGTTGCTTGTCGATCAGTTGATTTACCCGATCGCTATAATAAAACGAACCCTGACCTTGACTGGCACCCTTTTCACAGCCTGTGGCGGCCGAACCCGTGGCACAATCCAAAAACGGCTGAATGTAATTGTCGGCGTCGAAAAAGTCGGCATACCAATCAACTAAAACCGCAGGATAAATCCCCTTCTCTATATTTTGAAACAAAGTTGGAGATTCAACGCTGTTAATTTCTACCTGCATTATCCCGTCCATTTTGAGTTTAGCTTGCGCCTCGATCGTACTGGCGACTAAAGCTCGTTTTGTAGAAGCTGAAGGATACCAAATTTGCAGGACAAAAGGATTTGCGGCCGAGAATCCCGCTTTCGTTAAAAGTTCCTTAGCCTTTGCCGTGTTCGCATCGCCGTACAGTTCTTTAAAAACCGGTTTTTGAACGTCGAAGGTTGTGGGGATCAGACTGTAAAGCGGTTGTGCTTGCCCGCGCAGCACGCGATCGTTAATCAGGGGGCGATCCATCGCGGAGGCGATCGCCTGTCTCACTTCTAACTTGTCGAGCGGTTTAGACTTAGTATTCAGCGTCATGTAACTAACCGTACTGCTTTCCCCCGCAATTTCCTGCCATTTCCCTTGTTTTGCTCCCTCGTCCAAGCTTTGAACTTGGTCTGCATCCAGAGACAAATAAGCCACATCGATCGCAGCAGTCCGAAAACTATTGAACAAATTGGAGGGACTAGAAAGCAGCAAAAGGTCAATTCCTTGATTAACCGGTTTTTCGCCCCAATACTTGTCAAACACGTCAAACTTGAGAGAATCGCTGCCGTACTTCGCCAACTTGTAGCGTCCAGTTCCCACAAACGTATCGGGTTTAAATTTACCCTCGCCAATCTCGTAAGCTTTCGGAGAAACTGCACAAGTCCCGGCAAATGTCAACATGGAAGGAAAAGCAGCAAAAGGCTTTTTGAGTTGAAAAGTTAATTCGTATTCGCCCGTCGCTTTCACAGATTCTACGGCATCGCTCAACAAGAAAGCCGGACGGCCGCCATTTTTGATAAACCGCTGCAAGGAAAACTCCATTGCTGCGGCGTTAAACGGTGTGTCGTCGTGAAAAATAACGCCTTGACGCAAGGGGATTGTATATGTCAATCCGTCTTGGCTAACTTTTGGAAGTGCTGTCGCTAAGTGGGGAATTAACTCAGTAGTTCCCGACTTGTAAGTGTAGAGAGTATCCCCCAAATTTTGCAGCAGTTGCCCTGAGATAATTTCGTAAGCGTCCGCAGGGTCGATCGTCCGCAATTTCAAAGTTGTGCCAACAGTAATGCGGTTATTAGCATTTTCCCCGCTCACAGTCACCGAACGGCGCGATCCCTGTCCGCAACTTGCAGTTAACAAGCAGCACAGAAAGAACAGAGCTATGGCTTTAATCACTGAAGGTTTTATATGTATTCTAGGCTGCTGCTTGTTAATTCCCATCGTCTTTTTTTGACACTCCAAATTATTGATTATATTATCAGGACTTACGCACTGTTAGACTAGAAACCGGATTGATTGGTAGATTCTCCTGTAATATCATTTCCGAGCGATTGACCCTAATATCCCGGTCGGGCGGGTTTTTGAGATTGGAGATTGTTGGCAGATATTGGCAGGTTTACCCGCCCCTACCTGATGAAAGGTAATCGACCGGACACGATCTAATACAAATATCGCTGCCTAACCAGAGCAATTTAAAAGCTTGGTGATGTTCGATCGGTTTGAGATCCTTGAGATCGATCTTTAGAGCTTGCTGGGTCATGAGTGTTCTTGCTCATAAGTGCAGCGATCGTCTTAATTAATTCATCCGGGTCGATCGGCTTTGCCAGATGTCGCTGAAATCCAGCTTGCAAAGCTTGCTGTCGATCGAACTCCCCCGCATAGGCAGTCAGGGCGATCGCGGGAATCAGCCCACCCCGTTCTGGCGGCAGGGCTCTGACTTGCCCCAACAGCATATAGCCATCCATCCCCGGCATTCCAATGTCGCTCAACAAGACATCTGGCTGGAACCTAGCGAACGCTGGGAGGGCTTCAAAAGCAACAGCAACAGTCACTACCTCTGCACCTGCATCTTCTAGCAAAAAGCAAATCAACTCTCGCATATCCGGCTCATCATCTACCACAAGTATCCGAATCCCGCATAAGGGTTCATCCGCAGTCGATCGTTCCGAAAATCCTGCAAAAGATTTTTCTTGTCCCTTTACCTTCGGTGATAGGGGCAGACTTACAGTAAAGGTTGCCCCTTGCCCTTCACCGGGGCTATCTGCCGCAACGGTACCGCCGTGCAGTTCCACTAGATGCCGCACGATCGCCAGCCCCAATCCCAAGCCGCCAAACTTGCGGGTTGTCGCGCCATCTTTTTGCCGGAAGTAGTCAAACACGTAGGGTAAAAACTCCCGTGCGATGCCAATCCCTGTATCCGCCACCGTAATTTGAGCGCGATTGCCAACACGAGTCAAATTCACCTCAACGCGCCCCCCGGCTGAAGTGAATTTGACCGCATTGGAAACAAGATTCCAGACAACCTGCTGCAAACGGCCCGAATCCCCCAAAATCTGTCCGATCTGAGCATCTAACACAGTCCGAATGTCAATGGATTTGGCAGCAGCAGCCAAATTGACAGTTTCGATCGCCGATTCCACAGTTAAAGCTAAATCGACTGGACGAATATTCAGGCTTAGCTTGCCTTGGAGAATTTTCGAGACATCGAGCAAATCTTCAATCAGTTCAGTTTGCAGCTTGGCGTTCCGTTCGATCGTCGCTAACGCCTGTGCAGTTTTGGCCGCATCCAGCTTGCCAGTTTGCAGCAGCTTTGACCACCCCAGGATGGGATTGAGGGGCGATCGCAATTCATGGGAAAGTACCGCTAAAAACTCATCCTTGATCCGATTTGCCTGTATTAGCTGTTGTGCTTGCTGCTGGAGTGAATCGTTCAGGTTTGCCCGTTCCAGAGCGATCGCGATCTGGTCGCAGATAGAGCCCAGCAGCTCGATTTCAGCAGGCGTGAAGTCCGTCCGAGTCAGACTGGCAAATGAGAGCGTTCCTAATAACTGCCCTTGAGCGATTAACGGTTGACCCGCGTAAGCCGTGATGCCCAGTTCGCAGAGGGCTTTAGCATTCGGATGAGTGGAGAGTTCGGCTTGATTCAAGACAAGTTGCTGCTGCGTTTGGGCAACCAGTCCGCAGAGATATTGCCCTAATTCGATCCATGCGATCGCCTGCGCCCTTTCTTGTGAGATGCCATCATAGTTTTTCAAATGCAGCATCCGGCGGTTGTCTTTTTCTTCCACCATGAAGTTGTAGTAAGAGTGCAGGTCGAGTTGCACTGCAAGTTTGCGGAATAGCCCGTGCATCAAAGCCAGAGGCTGTTCTGTATTCAATAGATCGCGGGTAGTTTCGTACAGCAATTGCAGTCGCTCACTTGCTTGCCGCTGTGCGGTCTTGTCCTGCATGATTTTGACCAGTCCTTGCGGACAATTGGCTTCGTCAAGCAGGGGCATCATCAATCCACTGGCCCAAAAGCGATTCCCATCTTTGCGGACGTGCCAGCGTTCGTCTTCGGCCCGTCCTTGCAGTAGAGCCGTTTGCCTCTCGTACTCGGCTTGTCCTTGTTCGTTATCTTCGGGTGTGAAGATCGTCCGACTCGGACAACCAATTGCTTCTGTCTCGGTATAGCCCAACAGCCGTTGGGCCCCTGAGTTCCAACTGGCAATGATGCCGTTAAGGTCGATGGTGAAGATGGCATAATCTGTGGCGCTTTCAAAGATCAGGCGGAGGCGGGATTCACTCTCGCGCAGGGCTTCCTCAGCTTGTTTGTGGTCTTCAATATCAACACAGGAACCGATGTAGCCCAAGAACTGGTCTTCCAATCCGTACCGAGGAACACCTTCATCCATAATCCAACGGTATATGCCATCACAGCGTTTCAAGCGATATTCCATCTTGAACGGTTGACGGGCATCAAAGGCAGTCACATAGGTGTCTAAACACCGATCGAGGTCGTCGGGGTGGACTCCTTCTGTCCAACCATTGCCGCTTTCTTGCTCGATCGTCCGTCCCGTAAAGTTTAGCCACGGGAGGTTGAAGTAATAACAGAGTTTATCGGTGCGGGCCATCCAAATCAGCACAGGGGCGGCATCTGCCATCAGCCGGAACCGTGCCTCGCTCTCCCGCAGTGTGGCTTCGGCAAGTTTTCGATCGGTGATATCGTTGACCAGTGCTACAAACCCTTCCACTTTTCCCTGGCTGTTGAAGCGGGGAACATAGGTCGCATCGATCTGGCGGGTTCCACCATCTTTGTAGGGAATTTGGCTTTCAAAGGTCACTTCCTGTCCTGCCAAGACTTGCTCAACATAAGGACGAATCCCTTCATAGGCAGTTTCGCCTAAAATCTCTTGGAGGTGCTGGCCATAGATTTGGGCGGCCGGATGTCCAAACCATTCTTCATATGCTCGATTGTTGAAGCGATAGCGCTGGTCTGAGTCTACAAAGGAAATCAAGGCAGGCACGGCATTGGTGACTAAACGGAGTTCTGCTTCTCGTTGTTGCAATACCTCCTCGGCCTGTTTGCGATCGGTAACATTTCGGAAATAAATCGTAATCCCGTTCGCGGCAGGGTAGGTGCGAACGTCGTACCACCGATCGTGGTCGGGATAAAACGCCGTGACTGACAAAGGCACGCGCTCGTTTGCCACGCGGCGGTGAATCAGCTCAAACTCGCTGCCATCGAGTCCTGGGAATTCTTCCCACAAATTCTTCCCAATCAGATCGCTTGCAGTGCCGTCTAGCAGAATTTCCGCTGACCGATTCACGTAAGTGAAACGCCAATTCTCATCAAGGGCAAAGAATCCATCATCAATGCTCTCCAGAATGTTGCGGCTGTGTTCTTCACTCTCGCGCAACGCCTGGAACGATCGATCGCGATCCAACGCGATGCTGGCAACTTGGGTGCTGAGCTCGGCGAGTTTATATTCCCCATCCGTCGGCCTCCGCGCCTCGCTAAAGCACAGCATCAGCGACCCCAGAGCTAGATTGTCCGGCCCGAACACGGGCTGAGAATGACACGCTAGAATACCGTGAGCCACGCATAAATTTCGCCATGCTTGCGACCAGCGATCGTCGTTGGCAATGTCGGCGCAGGTCGCGGGCTGACCGCAATATACTGCTTCGCCGCAGGTTCCAATGCACAAATCGTTAATCGGAGCATCCTTGAGTCCTTCACCAAAAGACGGTGGAAAGTCTGGAGTAATGGATCTGTTAAACGTCAGCCGCTGAGCATCGGCTAGCAGGAAGCAGGCGCGGGTACCCGGATTCAGCCTGGATACTGAGTCACACACGGCTGCCAGACAGTCGTCTAGCGGCTGGCATAAGGCGATCGACTCCAGCAGTCGTTTCTGCTCGACTAGGAGGAGTTCCGCCTGTTTGCGATCGGTAATGTCGGCAAGCAAAACGGTCAGTCCGCTGGGCGAAGGGTAAATTCGACAGTCATGCCAACGTTTCCAAAGTGAGTAGAGATAATCAAACTGGAGCGGCGTTTGCGCGCGCATTGCCCGATGAAACTGCACGTAAGCATCGGTGTCAACTGTCGCCGGAAATAACTCCCAAAGTTTCTGACCCAGAATCGCTGACTGCGGCATTCCAACCATTTCACAGTAGCGATCGTTGGCATAAGTGTAGCGCCAATCGCGATCGAGGATGTAAAACCCATCGTTGATGCTAGAAAGTACCGTTTCTAGCTGTTCTTTTGCCTGAGTTGCCGCAGCTTGTGCGGATTCGCTCTGCGCCTGGGCCTGTTGTGCTAGCGACCTTGCCTCCTGTAAAGTTTGCAAGGCTGCTTTCGCGTTTTTTAGAGTAGTGCGCCACGATAGATTGAGTGAAGCGATGAATCCTGCCGCGATCGAAAATATACCCAGCCGAACAATAGTCTCTACATTAGCTATCTGTAAGGAATAGAACGGCTCAATAAAAAAATAGTTGATTGCCAGCGTGGATAAAATTGTTGCCAGTAACCCAGCCCCGAAACTGCCATACCAGGAACTCACTATCACCGCGATGAAAAACAGCGGCATCGTAGTTGGGTAGAGCCACGGTAACAGCGATCGGGTTAGCGCCAGTGCCAGAGCCACGCAGAGTGTCGCCACACCATAGGGAAGTAGTCGAATATCTCTGAAAATGCTGTTGATTCCCTCTAAACTCACTCTTTGTACTCCTTATCCGAAAAATATCTTGCTCGCTGTCCCTTACTGCATTCGCAAAGCGTTGCATCTGGCAAATTACCTAACTCATCCAGCAAGATGTAAATTTGCTTGAGTGGCAAGCGAGAAGTCGTATCCTTTGCATTTTCCCAACGATTAATCGCGGGAAAGGTCATCCCTAATTCATCCACCAACTTGTGTTGAGACAGGTTCACCGCCGGCCGCCGTTCTGGCATCAAATTACCGATCGCTGGTTGTTCCGCCCTCAGCCGTTCTATTTTGAGAAGCCTCAGAAGTAACAGGTATAAAGCTATTTATATTTTACACCTTTGACAGATACCAGAGGTCAGTCATCACTCTCAAGATATATTTTAGTTGTAGTGGCTTGAAAATATAAACGCTTCACCTTAAAAACCAGTACCGTACCGGAGACGATTCGGCTGTTCTTGACAGTCTCTGGGTTGTGCCTAAAAGCTCGATTGTCGATCGTGTTGTGGATGATTTTAAACACGGGACAGGCCTGTGTTTTCTCGATCCCATAGAGATATCAGGGCTGGGATGACTTTGTGACGTAAGCTGTTGTGCATTTAAATTTTGTGTTGAGGACGGTATTTCGTGTTCTCCCCACAAGAGTGATATTATCTCCGGTCGATTACCCCTAATACGGTAGGGAATCCCATCACGGAAAATATCTGCCAACAATTGACAATCTCAAAAACCGTTCGGCTGACGCTCACGGCGAAGCCCGCCCTTTTAATCGCTGTCACTCGATCGGACCTGATATGAAAGTTTATTTGACCGTGCAATTTAAAGGCGCATTAGCTTAGGAATGAGAATAAAATAACTTACATTTTTGATATTCTTGTGGGATGGGCGTCCCGCCCGTCCAGAAAGGGCGGGACGCCCATCCCACAAACTTGTGTAAATGATTTAATTCGCGATTTTTAGTTTTTTGTGCAACAGGTAGTCGGGATTTGTTAAGCAAGAATGGTGCTAGGTGTCAGGTGTAATCGGCGGATTTGAAATGAGTCAATCGATTTGAGATTTGAGATTTTAGATTTGAGATTTTAGCATTGACTTGCGCGAGATGAATCCGGGGGCTTGTCTCTT
>JAUBST010000009.1:99989-172763 GCA_036702215.1 Microcoleus sp. F6_B6 | reverse complement strand
TCGATTTGAGATTTGAGATTTTAGATTTGAGATTTTAGCATTGACTTGCGCGAGATGAATCCGGGGGCTTGTCTCTTGGATGCTTGATTGTCAGTCGATTTGAGATTTGAGATTTTAGATTTGAGATTTTAGCATTGACTTGCGCGAGATGAATCACGTGGCGGGTATCCTGGATGGTTGATTGTTAATCGATTTGAGATTTGAGATTTGAGATTTGAGCATTGACTTGCGCGAGATAAATTCGGGGGCTTGTATCCTGGATGCTTGATTGTCATGAGTCATAAATCACCCTAAAAACGGATACTTGCTTTCCGACAGGAGTCGCAAGCAGCTAAAAATTTTACACTCTTGTTCAATATCCCCGATTCATCTGTGGAGTAAATCTAAAATCTCAAATCTCAAATCTAAAATCGGCTAACTTGCTTTAAATTCCTTTGAGGAGCGATCGCCAATCCCGACAGCGTTTCAGGTAAATGCGAGCTACCCGATCGCTCGGATTTGTCCGCAAACATTCCTCAAACAATTTTCCCGCTTCTCGGAACTCCTTGCGATCGCACAGTAACATAGCTTCATTATATACAGGCAAATTTGCTAGCTTTGCCGACAGAATTTCCGGCGGATCTGCATCAAATACCTCATAAACTACCACATATTGAGACTTTCCTTTTACTTGTACTTTATCCACAATCCTAATAGCATAATTTGCCGGATTTCGCAACCGTTCCAAAGTCTGCTGAGAAATTAACAGAGGTACGCCGTAATCTTTGGTCAATCCTTCAATGCGAGATGCCAAATTAACAGCATCGCTAATCACAGTGCTGTCCATTCGGTTTTTACCCCCGACTGTCCCCAGCATCAAAGAACCCGAATTGATGCCAATGCCAATTTGAATCGGGACGTAGCCGACTCTTTGACGGTGTTCGTTGTAATCATTCAGGATATTTAGCATCGCAATACCCGCTTTCACTGCATCATCTGCAAAGTCACTAAACAAAGCCATAATTGCATCGCCGATGTATTTGTCAATAAACCCGTTATTGCTAGTAATCGCAGGCTCCATTCGCGAAAGGTAAGCATTGATAAATTTAAAATTTTCTTGTGGAGTCATAGTTTCTGAAAGCGTCGTGAAGTCGCGAATATCCGCAAATAGCACCGACATTTCCTGCTGCACTTGGTCGCCTAAATGGACATCTATAATACTTTCATATCCCAACAAATTTAGAAATTGGTGAGGCACAAATCTACCGTAGGCATCAGTTAAATCTGATTCGGCATCCAGGGATTTTTCTAAATTATGGTTGAGGTCAAATAGTTTCTTAATAAATAAATGGCGATCGGCTTCAGCTTCTTTGCGTTCCGTGACATCTTGAAAAACTGCGATCGCAAAAGCAACTTTGCGATCCTCGTCAAAAATTGGCGTTCCCCAAATCTCAAGGGGAACTTTCTTGTGGGGTTGATGAATTTCCAGATTCTCAGCCGTCGCGTTTTCGCCCCTCAAAGCTCGGACGATCGGCAAATCCTCGAAAGGGTAAATAGTCTCAGTTCCCGCGATATAAATTTGATAACTTTCTGACAAATCCTCCACTGAATTTAAGGGCAAAACTCCTTGACCGAGTAACTGCTGTCCGGCGTGATTTACGTAGTAAGGTTTGCCTTGAGAATCCAGCACCAGCACGCCTATCGGAATCGCTTCGAGAAATTTAGCCAGCTTGATTTCGCCTTCGCGTACCGCCTCGAATGCGCGAGAACGCAACTCAGTTTCAACCGTATCGGAATGTTCAGCAGTAGTTTCCAGCAAGATTTCCAGATCCGCTTTTTCCTCCTTCAAGTCTTCCACTTGCTGGCGCAATCTTTCTATCTCTAACAGTAGCTGTTCTCTAGATGGTTGTTCTTCCAGCATAACTCGAGAATTTGCGCCTCGACTAACAAAAAATTGCTCAACAGATCGCACCCTAAAAGTAATCGTGTTTTCATATAAATTCCAACTGCAAACCAGGCATCAGGCGCTGAAAATTTCTCAAAGATTTACCGTGCCAACCTATGTTTTGAGAGCCTTGTACCGCGATTTGCACCCTGGCTGTTTTGCGAACCTCGATAATAAACTTCGATAGCATATTGATGCCAGAACTGTTCAAAAATTCTAACTGCTGCAAATTGAGAATAATTTTCGTCGGTTCCACGTCGGCAACCTTCGTCAGGAACTGCGCTATCGGCGCGTACTCCGCAGGCCCGCTCAGCCTTAGAGATCCAATAAAAATCACGGTCGCCGTTGCTGGATCGTAACAGATCTGGTAATCTTCTGTATTAATTTCCATAGCCACAAAAAAAAGTCCCTTAGATATTATCGATCGCCACCGTTGCTTATACTGTTAATTGCACCATAGTTGTCACCGCAATTACTTGCGGGTTTTTTTGAACGGTATTGAACTTCCAGCCGATTTTGGCAGTATAATCGCTGAGCATGGTCAGCAACCCCAATCCCGAATCGGTAAAGCTTTCGTCAGCAGCATTTTTTTCCAACTGCTGAATGTAAAGCTCGCTGGGTTCACAGGTCAGCAACTGCTGAATGTAAGCTTGAAACTTCCCCACAGCTTGGGGAGTGATGCTGTTAGCAACTGAAAAAATCACTCGGTCGCTCTGTAAGTGCAGTTTAATGTCGATCGGGTACTCCGAGGTTTCATCATTAAACTTCATGGCATTTTCCAATAACTCGTTAGCAATGTAGCTAACAGCGCTTTTTATTTCAGCTTGTCTTTCAATTGTCGAGGGATCGTCTTGGTTGCCCGGAAAAAAAGTCGCCAGGTACTCAGCCAGAAAATCCGCCGACAAACCGTTGTTCCGCCACCGCTGCTTGAGAGGAAGCGAACTCGGAGAAAATCCAATTATTAAGTATTCTTGGCTAGCGGGCTGCTCGATGAAATCGCCGAAAATCTGAGTCATATCGATGTCAGAGCTAAAGTTTGAGATGAGGGGGATCGCTGAATACATTTTAAACTTTAGAAGGGATATCGAAGTAGTTATTTTTGTTTGAATACCAGCAATGTGATGTCGTCAAAAACTTTTTGTTCGCCGATGTGCGTGAAGCGTAGCTATCCCGTAGGGAATCGCGCGTCCTTAATTACAGCGTGCCTGATTTCGGCAGCCGAACGCTGCGAGTTAATCTCTATTACCTTAATTAACCCCTCTAAACCGTAAAGCACTTTATCCATATTTTCAGCTTCCGTAATTCCGTCAGTGTACAGCACTACCACATCTCCTGAATGCAACTGTACAATTTTCTCAGCAACAAATTCAGCAATATCTGCATCCAGCCCGATCGGGAAACCCAAATCGATTGTATCAAACCGATCTACAAAACCGTTAGACCGCACGACAATCATTTCTTCGTGTTGACCGCTCAACTTCAGCATTCCTGGCTGATAGTCTAGCAAAGCAAGGCTGGCGTTTTTATCGGATTTCATCCGCTGCACGTTATCATAAATTACACGGTTAATAGCAGTTAAAAATCTCACCGGGTCGGGTTCGTGGTAGGCGAGCAAAGTTGGTACTGCTATTTGAACCATAATCATTAAAACGCCGCTCTCCAATCCCTGTCCCGTCACATTGCCAATGCCAATTTTTACTCTACCTTTGTGCTGGAGTACGTCGTAATAGTCGCCGCCTACTTCCTCAGCAGCTTCCATACATCCCGCAATATCTAAGCCGATAACTTCCTTGAGTTCTCCGTATTTCGGCAGCAGCATCTGCTGAATCTTGCGAGTAACGTCTAGTTCGGGACTCATCCGCATATTTTCAGCTTTTAGGCGATCTTTGAGAACAATAATTTCTTGATTTGCACCAACTAAGGCATCGGCAATTTTGTTAAACGCACCCACAACTTGCCCCTGTTCATCTCTGTTATCCAAAATAATTTTGTGGTCTAGATTGCCGATTGCCATCTTTTTGGCAGCTTCGTCAAGGACAAATACAGTTTGCATAACGCTTCTGTAAAAACTTACCAATAAATAAATAACTAGGGCTAAGGTTATTAACACAACAAGACAAATTATCCGTTTTTTGGCAACAAAACTATCAATGCGTTTTTGCAGGAGAAAGTCTAATTCATTGAGAGTTGCGTCCCACAGTTCAAAACTAGAATTCAGAACTCGATCGCTCCCTTCAAGATAGGCATAATATTCCACTAAGGCTGTGGGATCGATCGGTTTATCTAGTTGCTCAGTTAGCTGCTCTACTGACGAGTTAAAGTTGGTCAAAGGCTCGATTAATTTCTGGCTCAGATTCCGGTGAGGCTTATTGCTAAATCCTACCTCAATATTGATGGCTAAATCCTGATTTAGTTCTCTCAATTGCCCGACCAAAGTAATCTTTTTCGCTCTTTCTTTAAGTGTAGCATCGGAAGGCAAGCTGTTTCTTTGAGAAATAAGCCTAATCTCTGACAAGATTTTTTGGATTTCTGGAATTGTCAGCAAAGTAGCATCCATCAAATAATAGGCATCTATATCTGGCTCTAAAATTAGATTAGAAGTATCGCCGACGCGAGCGCTCAGTCTATTAATGTCGGCAGCTAAACGTTGATATACAAAATCGTAAGTTTCTAAACTCCACTGGCTGCGGCGAAGTCTGAAATTTTGCCAATGTTGATAAAAATTATTAAATTTTCCACTGAATATTAATACATTTCCGATCGGGCTATCTCTATTTGCTATGGCTTGAAAGTTCTTGTCTATCTTGGCTTCTAAATCGATTCGGGATTCTGAATTATTTAAATTAGGATTTAAAATCCGATCGTCTAACAGTTGAAGTTTCGGTATGTATTCCCTCAAGTGGCGCAGCGGGCGCAGGTATTGATTGCCGTAGATTTCTTTTTGGGAAAAATCAACCCTGCTGTTAATCTCCGAAATCAGCAGGTACATGACCGAGGTTAACGGTATTGCAAATAAAAAACCGATTAAAGTAAATTTTTGAGGATAGCTCAGCCGATTCATTAAATGGATACGCAAGGATTTTCTGTCCATAATTGATACGTTTAAATAAGATGATACTAAAAAAGTAGCGGTCGCTACTAAAATAGTTGAGGGGACGATCGCTCTAGAAAACCACAATGCTAATACAATTAATCAGAGCGATAGCAGATTTAATTTCTAATGCGTTTTCGTCCAGTTGCAACAAATTTTGCAGCCT
The DNA here is from genome assembly GCA_036702215.1 of Microcoleus sp. F6_B6. Classification (GTDB taxonomy): domain Bacteria; phylum Cyanobacteriota; class Cyanobacteriia; order Cyanobacteriales; family Microcoleaceae; genus Microcoleus. The sequence continues at coordinate 167,582 of JAUBST010000009.1, read as the reverse complement.
CCCCGTGATATCCTTGGCTCAGCTCGTCTCCCACAGTCTAAAACACGTTTAGCAGTTTGGGAACGAAGAATAGTAATTTGTACTGAGATTCGGGGGCAGGATTAGAGGCTTTTAAGAATATTTACTTAAGCATAAATTTTTCTTAATACCCTGAGACAAAAAGTAAAAACTAAGTAATAACTGGGTAGTGCAGGTTTCGTGAAACACAACTGCAGGCGACGAGTAGGAAATACTTGCGCCGCACCAGCAACCAGCAGTCAAAGCGGTTCTGCACAAAGGAACCAACAGCACCAGCAATCGCGTCTAAATAAGTATCTGCAGTTGAGTGTTCAGGAGCGATCGCGCATTGTGTAAAGTGAGGCAGAGGGCATATTATGAAAAAAATCTCCACAAATAAAATTCAACAAAATAAAAACAGAGACCAAAACCAGCCCAATCCTGTAATCTTGGCTTTGGTGCTGACAGGAATTCTGGCCTGGGAAATGTATCCGGCGCTAAGACACACCGCTGCAGCTAACGCGGGCGCTATCAAAGATTCCCTTGCCCAGTTGGAAAGCCAACAGCAGCAAACCGCGCAGCAATTTTCCTCAGCCTCCGCGCCGCCAAAAATCAGCTATTCAGTATTGGCACTCAATACTTTAATTTCCGAACCGGGCAATTTGGCCGAGGGTACGCGCCAAAATCCCCCCAAGCAATTGCCCGCAAGCGTAGCAGAAGCAGTTCGCCGAGAATTGTCGGACTCCACTGGCATTGCTGCTGACAAGTTGAAAGTAACTGAATCAAGCGGACAAAGTTGGCCGAATAGTTGTTTAGGACTCGCGAAAGCGGATGAAATTTGCGGTCAAATGATTGTCGAAGGTTGGCGGGTTGTGGTTTCTGATGGCAGCAAAACTTGGGTTTACCGCACTAATGCTAAGGGAAATGTGTTGCGCTTGGAAAAGTAAAGTTAGGTAAATGTATCCCTGTGAAATGAAATATCAGTTTCCTTTTGGAACAGGCTTTCGGGCCTGTTCCACAAAGAGCAAGTTTTCTTGTGGGGTGGGGGTCACGACTGAAAACCCTCTTATCGGGGTACTCTCATTCACAGTTGTCGGAGCAATCAGCTTAAAAAAAGCAGTATGATTAATGACGATCGCTCTTGTCGAGGGATGGCAAAGCCTTTGAAGTTTGGCTTTTCCGTACTTCGCGTGCTCGCGTTAGTTTAAATTTCTCCTCAAAGCTCTGCTAGGCAAAGCTTTAAGATTATTTACATCTGCTTGCGCTCATTGGTAACTTGCTCAAATCGGGGCGATTGCCTTGAAATTCCAGCCAGCAAAGTTGCAGGACACCACAAAACTAATAATTTGGTAACTAATAATGTGGTAAAGTAAGTACCGCAGAGCCATCTTTTTTGAGGTCACTCTACTCAAAACCTTGCCTGCCAATCCTTTCAACCTGCTTGTCACCCTGTAAAATTCTAAATAGGATTCAAAAGACACACTCAAAAAAAAAACACATAAAATTAAGTTATAGGAATAAAACTCATGTCTGACATCAAAAAACTTGGTTCGTCGTGGATAATGAATTGGTTCTTTGGTTTTAACCAGATTCCTACAGATGAAGATTCTTGCATTTATATGAAATCTGTTTTATGTTGCGCTAAAGCAGATGGAGTTCTCTCAAAAGAAGAAAAAGATTGGGCTCTTGGATTCTGTGCATCGTGGGGAGTAGCAGACTGGGTGATAGAAGAGCTAAAAGCATATGAAGGGGATGAAGCTATAGAAGAAGTGATTGCTCGCTCTCCTCAAGTATCTATGGCACAAAGAGATATACTTCTCACTGCAATTTGGGTTTGTGCTGCTGATGGAGAATCTCACGAACAGGAAAAGGCAAAGATTCGGCAAATGGCTTCGATTTTAGGGGTAAAAGCAGAAATAGTAGACCAGTTAGAGCAGCTACAACAAGAAGAATCCGCACTACACCAAAAGCGCATCAAGCTCTTATATCCTGAGAAGAGCCCCTATTAATCAATCTCTGAGCAGGCGAGGCAATCAAAAGACCCGCAACGCTGACGGTGGTTGCAGGTAGTTCTATAGCTTGCCCTGCCGTTAATGCCCAATTGCTGAATACCTATTTCTGTGCGGGAACACTATCGACCCGCCCCTGACATCAACCTGGGAGTTGCTTTCTTTCGATGATGCCGCCGCCCAAGAGCACGTCTCCGTCATACCAAACAGCCGCTTGTCCGGGGGTAACGCTCAACTGCGGTTCGTCAAAAATCAACTTAACTCTTGTACCGCTGGCTTTTTCTTCTGCTTGGGATGATTCCACAGGAACAATTGTAGCGGGGACGGGTTGCGATCGATAGCGAATCTGTACCTGAGCCCGAATCGGAGCAGTCGGCGCAGCCACAGAAACCCAATTCACTTTTTGGACAGTACATTCAGATTCTACGGCCAACTGCCGATCGCCCACAACTACCCGATTGCCAGCAGCATCGAGTTCAATCACGTACAGCGGTTCCGCAGCAGCAATCCCGAGTCCCTTCCGCTGGCCGATGGTGTAGTGGTGCACGCCGTCGTGCTGTCCGAGCACCCGCCCCGACTTGTCCACAATGTCACCCTTTTGCGGCGCAATGTACTTGTCCAGAAAAGCCCGCATCGAACCGTTACTTTCCACCAAGCACAAATCCTGACTTTCCGGCTTGTCAGCAGTTTTCAAGCCAAATTCCGCCGCAATTCTGCGAGTTTCTGTCTTGGTAATTTCCCCCAAAGGAAATTCCGTACCCGCCAACAAATCCTGTGTTAGATCGTACAGGAAATAAGACTGATCTTTCGCAGGGTCGATCGCCCGCAGCAACTGATAGCGACCCGTCTCAGCATCGTAACTAATCCGAGCGTAGTGCCCTGTAGCGATTTTTTCAATTCCGAGTTCTTCGCGAGCATACTCGAGCATCGGCCCGAACTTCACAGTTTTATTGCACTGCGAACAAGGCAGAGGTGTAACTCCTGCACTGTAACCCTCCACCAAATAATCGACAATACTTGCCTGAAAGACCTCGCGGCTGTCAACAATGTGGTGGGGAACGCCCAAATCTTCGCAAATTTTAGCGGCATCGACCATTCCCTCAGAGCAGCACTGACCTTTGCCCTTCATCAACCACAGCGTTAAACCCACCACTTCATATCCCTGATGGTGTAAAATTGCGGCTGCTGCGGAACTATCGACCCCGCCGGAGAGGCCTACAACAATCTTGTTCATGATTCGGAGAGAAATTGCTATTTTACTGTGAGTTAGTTCGATCGAGCTAATTTATTATACCACAAAGATACTACAACTTGCCACTGCTGCTGTTAGCTGAAATTTTAGCATTAATATGACTATTCAAAAATTTGTTGTCACCGCCGACCAAATGCGGCAAATAGAAACCCGAATCTTTGCTGCTGGAATGCCAGTCGCAGCTTTAATGGAAAAAGTCGCGGGACTGATTGCCAGACGCATTCAGGCGCTTTTGAAGGGGGAAGGAAATTCGGCAACAGATTGTATAACCGATGTAACGGATACAAGGAAGAGGGGAGAATGGAAAAATCTTGACAATTCTCAATTGCCAGTTATCGGCGTATTGGTTGGGCCGGGACACAACGGCGGCGATGCTTTGGTTGTTGCCCGCGAATTGCACTTTCAAGGGTTCCAAGTAGTTATTTACTGCCCGTTTTCTAAACTCAAAGAACTCACAAAAAATCACGCTGATTATGCGCGGTGTTTAAATATTCAATTTGTTGACAAAATTGACCGGCTTAAAAAGTGCGATTTGCTCGTAGATGGTTTATTTGGGTTTGGATTAGAACGAGAAATTAATAACGCTACCGCCGCAGCTATTGATGAAATAAATAATTTAAATATACCCGTTTTCAGTATAGACATTCCATCGGGAATTCATACAGATACGGGAGAAGTTTTGGGAATGGCAATCCGGGCAAAACATACATTCTGCTTGGGTTTGTGGAAAATGGCATTTCTGCAAGACCGAGCGTTAGAATATATCGGGAGTTCCGAATTAATTGATTTTGATATCCCCGCAGCAGATATTGCAGCAATATTGGGCGAAACGCCAGCAATACAACGCATTACAAAAGCATCGGCAACTCAGAATTTGCCGTTACCCCGATCGCCAATTTCGCACAAATACACCAACGGTCATTTACTAATTATTGCAGGTTCCCGCCGCTACAGCGGAGCCGCAATTTTGGCAGCATTGGGAGCAAGAGCAAGCGGTGTGGGAATGCTGTCAATTGCCGTTCCTGAGTCGATTAAACCGATGTTGAGCAGTCAGTTGCCAGAGGCGTTAGTTATAGGATGTCCCGAAACCCAAAGCGGTGCAATTAGCGAGTTGCCAGTAGCAATTGATTTGAGCAGTTATGATGCGATCGCCGCAGGGCCGGGTCTGACATTGGAAGCAGCAATAGCTGTAGAATCTTTACTGGAGAGCGATCGACCTCTGGTGTTAGATGCTGACGGTTTAAATATCCTCGCTCAACTCGGCACAGTCCCGATTTTGTCGGAACGCCCAGCACTGACAATTATCACGCCTCATCCGGGCGAATTCAAGCGTTTATTTCCCGAATTAGTCGAGCAAATCGGCGACGATCGAATTGCCGCCACTCAAGCAGCAGCTCAGCTTTGCGGTGCAGCGGTATTGCTCAAAGGAGCCAGAGTTTGCATAAGTTGGAAGGATGAGGGCGATTCCCTACGGGATAGCTATGCTTCAGGTACCATCACCTACCTCAATCCCGAAAGCACCCCAGCCCTCGCCAGAGGCGGCAGCGGCGACGTTCTCACCGGCTTGTTAGGGGGACTGTTAGCAAGTGCGATCGCCCGCAAATCCCCCGCCGAATCAGTTGCTGCAACAGCAGCTTGGTGGCACGCTCGAGCCGGAATTATGGCTGCCAAAGAACGGACTGAATTAGGAGTAGATGCCTTTACTTTGACACAGTATTTAATTCCAACATTGCAAGAATTTTCTTACAGTCATTTCAAATAAGTATGAGACACTTCTTCTGCACAATAAGCACGAATAATTTCATCAAGAGATGTGGCAAGAGACGCATACATTTTAGCTCTCTTTCATGCACTAAAATCACGATAGAGAGCATTTAAGTCAGGAGAGTATTTTGGTAAAAATATTATCTGATGACCCGCCGACTCAACCAATAGTCTAATGACCGTCTTACGATGAATGGGTGCATTATCCATAATTAATATAGATGGACTTGTTAAATCTGGTAACAAATATAAAGATAACCATCTTTCAAATCCTTCTGCATTCAAACTACCTATAAAGAGCATTGGTGCAATGCCAGTCCTTCTTTCCTTTTCTTCTTGCTGCCTCCATTTTCCACATAATTGACTACTTTTTGTTTTAGGTCTAGACTGTAAGCCATTTTTTTATACTTAACTATAGCGATTTGATCGCGATCTGACCTCTGTCTCACATTTATTTGAAATAACTATAAGCGAGGAAACGGCACTGCCGTTTCCCTACAATTAATTGCGGTAGGGAAACGGCAGTGACGTTTCCTGGCTGTGGGTATCAATTCCGATGCCAACGGATTTGATAAAATTCAGCAGTCCTGTTGATATTGAAGCGCTAAATCTTCGATGAGTTCGACCATTGCGCGAACCATAGGCATTTTAGTGAGAATCTCGATCCAATACCATTGTCCGTTGGGGTTGAGTTCGATAAAATAGAGCGTGTCGTCCTCGTCGCGGATGATATCGAATGCACCAAAATTCAAACCAAACTCGTCAAGCATTTGATGAAGTTTGTTGAGGTAGTCGATCGGCAGCTTGTCGGGAACGTGAACGAGTTTATCTGGTTCGATGACGCGCCAATCCAAAGTCACGTCTGCATCGTTGGTATGTTTGGCATCAATGCGACAGACAAAATCATGCTTACCAATTAATGTAACGCGATATTCTGCCTTCTTTTGAATGCGTTTTTGAATGAAAACAGGTGCTAATCGAATGCTTTCTCGAAATGCTAAGAGTGTTTCTACATCAATGGGGCGAGTATAGCAAGCGTACTGTTTTTCATCATGTAGGAATCCAGAGTAGCGCATCGGTTTGACAATGCACTTTCCCTGTTGTGTCACAAAGTTACAAGCCGCTTCGTATGAATTTGTGACAAGTGTTGGAGGGATGGTAATTCCCAGCTTTTGAGCAATGGGGATTTGGTTGATGCGATGGGATGGCAATCTAATTTTGTAGTAGTTATTGACCCATCTAGCTTTGGGATATAGACCAGGAAGTGAAAAAATTAAAGATTCAGTCTCCTGTTGACAATACTTGATTGCCCAAGCATCATCAACTTCTGGAAATACTTGATAATCCTGTGGTTTTCGCCACCAAATCACGCCTACTTCTTGAACTTCTCTCAAGGAGTCTTCAAAAGACAAAAAACTTTCACTGGGATTGCCCGAAGCTTGCCACTCATAAAAGTATTTACTTTTTTGAATAAAGTTTTCTGAATTTAACCTAATTGCTCGAATATTCGATTTTTGCAATTCGCTGATAATAACATCGGCATGAATGTCAGTCTCGGAAGTCACGATTAAAAAGTCGGTCATAACTAAATCAATTGAAATAAAGTTGACAATGAAAGACCTGTAGTATAAGGATTTATACAGGCCTTTCTAAAAATTAGAGGAAAATCAAAAAATCTATTGTCCAGAAGAAGCTTTAGTCATCTTCTTTCTGGTCGTCATCCGAAGCTTCAAGCACCTTAAAAGTGGAGGCGCTCTCAGTACACCAAGAACCGCTCATAGAGGTGATGTTGGAAGTCTGCGTGGTGGGATCGTAGCTAAACGTTTCCTTGGCGGTGATGCGGTACTTTGGTAAAATGCTCAGGTGCATCATCAAAGGATTTGCTTTTTTGTCGAGAGCGATCTGAGTAGTCGTCATAAGTTAATTTTTCTTGAGCGATGGTTTTACATTCACAATAATACAAGTTGCAAATTGATCTGCCTAGTCGAATAAAGTCGGATAAAGTCGGATCGTACAGAAATTTTTAATAGCTATTCAACCGTTTTTGTATTTAAGGCGAAAATAGTCGGATCTAGACGGTTATAATTTTGTTGTGGCGAGCTCGTGAGGAAAGCTGATGAACGTTAAGGAAGCACTGGCTTTTGCAGATGAAGTTGTGTTTGCGAAAACTGGCAAGCATTTGGATGATATGCAAGTTGGCGTGATTGAGGGCGTTTTGAAGCGGCAAAAGTACGGCGATATTGCTCAAACGCTGAACTGTACTGAGGGTTATGCTAAAGATGTGGGCTACGAGCTATGGGAGTTGTTCTCTGATGCTTTTGGAGAAGAGGTTAATAAATTAAATTTGCGATCGTCCCTGATTCGGAAGTCAAGGATTAGCAACGTTACTGGTGGCGTAATTACTGGTCATCATGTCGCTCACAATCATGTAATCGGAGCTTTAAATATCTGCACATCGCAGGAAGAGTCGCCTGAGTTTTTGCGGGGAAAGCAGCAGGCTAAAATAGAGGCGATCCAACGCTTGCAAGCCGTCGGTTTGAGCGACGAGCAAATCGCGCAATGCTTGGATCTGACGCTAGAAGAGATTCGACAAGTCGATTTGACAGAATAGAATATAGAGCAAGCGCTAATGGCTGATGGACTTCATTATAGATCGGCTCAAGTTTGGATAGAGCATCCGATATCCAGTTTTGGCAACTCCCCCAATCCATTTTCCCAATGGGTTAAAATAATAGGTAATACCAATTCTCGCCTCGGATTGCAACAATGATGAGTGTGGGTTTGTTTGCTGAACTATTGTGTAAGGTGCGTCGCTCAAAGATTGTGGATATTATTTAAGGTTTAAGGGTGGCGACGCACCCGGAGCGATACTGTTGCATGAGTTTTGACAATTAGTATAAGTCATTTTAAAAGAGATCGATCGTGAGATTCATTAACCCCAAAATAGAGTTTGCTTTCAAAAAAATATTCGGCTCCAATCAAAGCAAGCCAATCTTAATCAGCTTTCTCAATGCAATGATTTATGATGGCAGTCCCACCATAGCCGACTTAGAAATTATTGACCCGTATTTAGCATCAAGAGTTCCGTATCTCAAAGACTCTTACCTGGATGTCAAAGCCAGACTTGCAGGAGGCGAAACTGTAATTATCGAGATGCAAGTTTTAAATGTAGAATCTTTTGCGAAACGGGTGGTTTACAATGCTGCGAAAACTTACTCAACTCAACTAATTCGCGGTGAAGGTTACTTTAACTTAAAACCTGTAATTGCTTTGACAATTACCGATTTTGAAATGTTTGACAATGACCGAGAAGTAATTTCTCATTTTGTGTTTAAGGAGAAAAAGCGTTTATTTGATTATGTCGATCCCGATATAGAACTGATTTTTATCGAATTGCCAAAATTCAACAAACAATTGGATGAATTAGAAACTTTGACTGATAAGTGGGTTTATTTTATGAAAAATGCTCCCAGTTTGGAAGTGGTACCGCAAACAATGGAAACAGTGTCGGAAATACAGCAAGCTTTTGCTATTGCTAATGAAACTAACTTGAATCCAGAAGAGTTGGCAGATTTAGAAGCACGCGAAAGGTATATTCTGGATCAGCAGGGAATCTTGCGAAAGGGAATTGAAGAAGGAATGCAGCAAGGAATGCAGCAAGGAATTCAGCAAGGAATGAGAGAAAAAGCTCTGGAAATTGCTAGGCAACTTCTGAATGTACTTGACAATCAAACCATCAGTCAAACTACTGGTTTGAGCGTTGAAGATATCCAAAACTTGCGGGAGGAATGAAAGCAAGGGAAAAAGTACGATCGCACAATTACTCTACCTTTTCTCTTTACCAGACTGAGCCTGGTAGCGCAGGTTTTTGACGCTATGGCTATTTGATTGAGAATTACGCTAAGTATTAACTCTCATCCACGTAATGCTTAAGGATGAGCCTGCCCTCTCTCTAAAGGAAGATTCCATTAAACGAGTAAATTCCGTATGATGCTGTAAAAGTCAGTCAGATGAGAAAGCTATCTCCGACTCTAGCTCCGAATAACTGACCAATCTTACAATATAAAAAAATACATCTCATGACATCAGTCACTCCCAACCAAACTTCCTCTCAATACGAAGTTAGCGAACCAGAAGAAAAAATTGAGTCTCTGGTAGAAGAAGTTAAGCCAGAAAGCGAAATCGATTTAGAGTTCCTCTACACCAGAGACATTGAATTCCGACAAGAAACAATTTATTTCATTGTAGTCGATCGCTTTTACGACGGCGACCCCGCAAATAACGAAGGCCCAAACCCAGAACTTTACGATCCAGAAGGCAAAGATTGGGGGAAATATTGGGGTGGCGACTTGCAGGGAGTTATCGACAAACTCGACTACTTAAAAGATATGGGAGTTACCGCAGTTTGGCTGACGCCACTGTTCGAGCAAGTAGAAGCATTATTTGTCGAACAAGCCGCGATTCACGGCTACTGGACTAAAGATTTCAAGCGACTAAATCCTCGCTTCATTGCCACAGGCGACAATCCTTCTATCAACCAAACACAAGAAACTAAAGATACCGTATTTGACAAATTAGTACACGAGTTGCACCAGCGAAACATGAAACTCGTACTCGATATTGTCTGCAATCACAGCAACCCTGATTTTAGCGGAAAAAAAGGCGAACTCTACGACGACGGCGTAAAAATAGCTGACTTTAACGACGATGAAGATAACTGGTATCACCACTACGGCGAAGTCAAGAACTGGGAAGATGAATGGCAAGTTCAAAACTGCGAACTGTCTGGTTTAGCAACTTTCAACGAAAACAATATTGCCTACCGCAATTACATTAAATCAGCAATTAAACAATGGCTGGACAGAGGTGTTGATGCTTTGCGGGTTGATACAGTCAAGCATATGCCTATTTGGTTTTGGCAGGAATTTAATGCTGACATTTTAACACACAGACCTGATGTTTTCATTTTTGGCGAATGGATTTACAGCGATCCGAGAAACGATCGTTCTGTGGAATTTGCCAACGAGTCGGGGATGACTATTTTAGATTTTGGTCTGTGCGTGGCAATTCGAGCAGCTTTGGGGCAGGGTGCGGAAGCGGGATTTAACTTAATTCAGGATGTTCTCGATTTGGATCACCGCTACTACGGGGCGACGGAGTTGATTACTTTTATTGACAACCACGATATGCCGAGGTTTCAGTCGTTAAATCCCGATCCGCAAATGCTGCAGTTGGCGATTAGTTTAATTATGACGACTCGCGGCATTCCCTGTATTTATTACGGCACTGAACAGTATCTGCACGATGATACCGAAGGGGGAAATGACCCTTACAACCGCCCGATTATGGAAAAGTGGGATACTGATTCGCCGATTTACCGAGATGTGCGGTTGCTGTCTGGATTGCGGCGGCTGAATCCAGCTATTTCGATGGGTAGTCAGTGGCAAAAATATCTAACTGCTGATGTTTATTGTTACGTGCGCCGCTATCGCGATTCGATGGTGTTTGTAGCGATGAATCGCGGCAATGCTGTTACAATTGAAGAGGTGGATACTGAGCTGCCTGATGGAGAGCATACGGAGGTTTTATCGCGCCGTAAGTTTGAAGTTAAAGATGGGACGATCTACAACTTAGAGTTGGGTGCGCGGGAAGTAATGATTTTTAGTCGCGTCGGAGAGCGAGTTAAGGCGAAAACTATTGTGCGGGCGCAGCTTAACAGTGTTAGAACTCAGCCTGGGGAAAGAATTGTGGTGATTGGAGATTGTCCTGAATTGGGGAATTGGGATATTAGTAAGGGTTATCCCTTGGAGTATATCAATACTAATACTTGGTTTGGGGAAATTCCTTTTAATGAAAGTGCGGGTAAGTTGATTTCTTATAAGTATGCGCTGCTACGGGAAGGACTGTCGCCGCTGCGAGAAAATCTGGTTTGTCGCCGCTGGGTTTTAGTTTCGGAAGGGACGGTGAAATGGCGGGATAAATGGGCCAGCGGACGCGAGTCGTGATTTTTGATCGACAGGCTTTCCGGCCTGTTTTACGAGTTTTTAATGAACAGGCTTTCGGGCCTGTTCCACAACCAAGTTTATGTTTTGCGGAACGGGCATCCTGCCCGTTGCTGATATTACGAGTTTAAAGCGATCGCAGCTTCTGGGCCAAAACATCGACATAAGGTTCGCTGGTGTGGTGGTTCACAACCATTTCGTAGCCCCGCTGCGCTTGAGATTCAGCTTCTTGAGGATTTGAAAGCAAATGGACGATCGCCTCCCGCAAACCTGCTGCATCTCCCACATTTACCACTTTCGCAATACCCGGGGCCGTTAAATAATAATCGACGAGACCTTGAGTCCGAGTAATGGCGACCGGCCGCCTGCAAGCCATTGCTTCCAGTAAAGCCGTACCTCCAGCAGCATATTTATTGTCTGCCAAACAAACTGCAATTACGTCTGCATCGCGGTAAAGCTGCACTAAATCCGGCCATTCGTAGAATTGGCGCGACATATTTTCTGGCATTGTATCGGGGAAAGCTTGCGATAAAGCTTTGGCATCTTTAGAAAAACCGCTAATTTTTACGTCAACATCTAAGTCAGCAGTTGCAGCAGCGAGGAGTCGGTAGTCGCGCTTTTCTAATCCGACGCTAACAACCGTTTGCCGCTTTTTCTCGGCAGAAACGGGACCCGGTGTAAAAAACTGGGTGTCTGTCTGTTCTAGAAGCACTAGAATGCGGGATTCAGGTATAGCTAAATAGCTGCGGAGGAAGTTTTTTTGAGGGCGGGCGTTGACAATGAATAGGTCAATTTTGTCAGCCAAACCGAATAGTTTCAAGGCTAGGCGACCGCGCGGCCGATCGATATTGTGGAAAAATACAACAATTTTCGGGCGATCGGGCAATTCGCCGCACACCGCCGCTACTGGAACACCAATGTCACCGCCGTTACAAAATATCACGTCGTCGCTGCTGACTTGCTCGGACAATTTGCGCGCGGCAGCCCAATGTTCCGGTTTAGAAGAAATTTTCGATCGCAGCTTGTCGCTCAAAGATATCGCTTCGCCATCGGGGGCGTGGACAGCGGCATTTAAGCGGTCTCTGAGGGCTCCCAGGACGTGGCGAGGGCATTTGCCGAGTTTTGCATCCCGGTCAATTCCATCTAGGTCTATTTTGCGACCTAATGCCAAATGGTACTTCAAACTATTCTCCTTATAATCGTGTTGGTGCTGGCACAAATTATCTAACCTCGAAAGATTCTATCCTCTGCAGTTGAAAGTGCTAGTGCGATCGATCTGTCGATTTTAGATTTTAGATTTTAGATTTTAGATTTTAGATAAATCTGGGGGGTTCTCCCTAATGTGTGAATTTTTTTGAGTTCCATCAATCTCACATCTTGCACCATTCTCAAGAACGGGCTCTGGGGCCCGTTCCACAAAAGATAAATTTCTCGCTTCACAGGCCGGACAGCCTGTTCATAAAAGGATTATTGACAATGGTGCAGCACATCAGATCGATCCTGTCTGGGGATTGTATCGCAACGGTGCTGATGGTTAGGAAACCGGGTTTCTCGACACCCGCGCGCAACTCCTCTAGGAGTCAAAAACAGTGACCAAGAATTTCTAGATGGTACCCGCCACGCGATCGATCCGTGGAATCAATCCAAAATCAAAAATCGAAAATCCTTGCATCCCCCGAATTTATAAGAGCGCAAGTCAATCCAAAATCTAAAATCTAAAATCGCGCAATCGAATGACAGGGGCCGATCGATTCCAAGGACTTAAGCTTTTATGCTGAAGTTAGCTAAAGCATTTATGTTTAACCTCATGTATATTTCTCCAGAACAAGACCAAAAAATTCGCTACACCCTGCGCGAGTGCGGTCAAGAAGCTTACAAACTCGCAGCCGAACCTTTTGAAGTTTGCGAGAAAGGGCCCAACGACTACGTGACGAGTATCGATCGATACCTAGACCGACAACTATCGGCAGCATTTAGCGCTTTGTTTCCTGAAGACGGCAGGATTACGGAGGAAAACAGCTCCTCCAGAGCAGCTTACCGCGCCAATTACCAGCGCCTCTGGTGCATCGATCCCCTCGACGGGACTGAAGAATTTATTCGGGGAAAACTGCACTACGCTTCGATGGTGGGGCTGCTGCTGGAAGGGAACCCGGTGGCCGGCTGGCTCTACGCCCCGGCTTTTGACCAAATGTATTTTGGCGGCAAAAATTGGGGATTGTTCCAAACTGTCGGAACCCAAGCGCCGCAGCCGATCGCCCTGTGCAAACCCCCGGCCCCGACAGCAGAAAATTGTAAAATTGTTCTCGGAGACAAAGACCAAAAAAACTACGCCCGGGCGATCGCCCAAAGCATCCCCGGAGCAGAATTTTACTCGCTGGGCAGCTTTGGCTTAAAAGTAATGGAAGTTATCTTCGGTCGAGCCGGTTTGTACCTGTATCTCAACGGCAGAGTTAAAGTGTGGGATACTGCCGGCCCTCTGGCACTAGCAAAAGCAGCCGGATTGGTTTGTTGCGACTTGCAAGGTCAACCGCTGAGGTGGACGGCAGATGCGATCGAGCCGGAGACTCTGGCCCACACGCAGTCAATCGCGATCGGCTGGCCGGACTACATCGAACCTCTGCTGGGCAAAGTTCAAAAGGCAGTGACAGGCTTGTAAACCCGTTTAAGATTAAAGAATCTGCCGATTTTACATGAAGCGGGCCTCTGCACCCTTATCATCAATTAAAGGAGCAACAGATTGTTTGTGTTCCCAAACATCGATCGTTCCCTAGCTGTTGGGTGTCGCCTAATCATATTTCCCACCTCCGCGAGTTTGCATGAAGACAGAAGCTTTCAGTGAGCTGTTCCCTCTATTTAAGGGTGCTAACCCAGAAACCTTGGGAGGGCTGCTATCAAATGCCGTCAAGCATGAGTATCCCCCGGGCCGAGCTGTGGTGATGGAGGATTCTTGGGGCAACGCGATTTACTTTGTCGTGTCTGGCTGGGTCAAAGTCCGGCGCTTGTCAAACGATCGAGCTGTATCAATGGCTATTTTAGGACGGGGTGCCTTCTTCGGCGAAATGGCCATTCTGGACGAATCTCCCCGATCGAATGACGTACTTGCTCTATCGCCCGTGCGGCTGCTCAGCGTTACGGCTCAGCGATTTATCCAAACCCTGTTTAAAGATCCGCAATTGCACCACCGGATGCTGCAACTGATGGTGCGGCGACTCCGCCAAACCAATCTGCGCTATCAACTCCGCAACCGCCAGCCAGCGGTTAAACTAGCAAATACTTTAGTCGAGCTGGCAGAAAACTACGGTCAGAAAACTGCTGAGGGCAAAGATATCTTCAATATTCCTTATGAAGACTTAGCTGATGTCACAGATATCACCCTAGATGAAACCAGCAAAATTATGGAAAAACTCGATAGTAAAGGTTGGATCAAAATCGATCCCGACCGCCAAACTATCCATTTGATCAACCTCAAGCACTTGATTAATTTGGCAAGTCAATGACTGATGTTACTTCTTTGGATACCTCGTCCGCTGCCGGCAACCGTGAGGAGCAACTAACAGCACCGACAATTCAATATTCGGTGGCGATGCCCAATCCTGAATCCCACCTGTTTGAAGTGACTTTGCGCGTGCAAGGTTGGTCGGAGCCGGTTCTGGATTTAAAAATGCCTGTCTGGACTCCCGGTTCTTACTTAGTTCGCGAGTACGCCCGCCACCTGCAAGATTTTAGCTCCCAGGCGGGCGATTCCCTACGGGATAGCTACGCCGCGCGTGCTTTACCTTGGCGCAAAAAAAGCAAAAATCACTGGCAAATCGAGACCGATTCGGTGTCAGATATCACGGTTTTCTACCGCATTTTTGCCAACGAACTGACAGTGCGAACCAATCATTTAGACTCGACTCACGGTTATTTCAATCCGGCGGCTTTGTGCTTTTTCTTGCCCGGTTTTGAGCGCCACTGCTACACCGTGACCGTTGTGCCACCTGAGCCAGAATGGCGCACCGTTACGACTTTGCCGCCTGTTTCCGGCCAAAATCTTACTTTCGCTGCTGCGGATTTTGACACTCTCGCAGACAGTCCTTTTGAGATAGGCTATCACGAAGTGTACGAGTTTGAAGTAATGGGAAAACCCCACCAGCTAGTGGTTTGGGGAAAAGGGAATTTAGAACCAGAGCGGGCGATTCGAGACATCCAAAAAGTGATCGAAGTCGAGGCAAAAATGTTCGGCGGTTTGCCTTACGAACGCTATGTGTTTTTGCTGCATTTGTCTGGCTCTGGTTTTGGCGGCTTGGAACACAAGGAGAGCTGCACTCTCAACTATCCGCGTTTTGGTTTTAGGGCAAAGGAAAAGTACGAACGCTTTATTCAGTTGGTAGCTCACGAGTTTTTTCACCTGTGGAATGTCAAGCGCATTCGGCCGAAAGCTCTCGAAGTATTTGACTACGAAAAAGAGAATTACACTCCTTCTTTATGGTTCTCTGAAGGCACGACCAGTTATTACGATTTGGTGATTCCTTTTCGAGCGGGTCTCTACAGCGTGAAAGGTTTTTTCCAAGGTATGGCTAAGGAAATTACTCGATTGCAGACGACTCCGGGGCGGAAAGTGCAGCCTCTGGGCGAGTCGAGCTGGGATGCTTGGATTAAACTTTATCGCCGGGATGCTAACAGCGACAACTCGCAGATTTCCTATTATTTGAAAGGGGAAGTAGTTTCGTTTTTGCTCGATTTGTTGATTCGAGCCAGACACCGCAACGAGCGATCGCTCGACGATGTGATGCGTTTGATGTGGCAGCAGTTTGGCAATGCTAAGAAGGCCCAAAACGGCGATTTTGACCTGAACTCGGGAACAGACGGTAAATCGGCGCATTTAACCTTAAACGGACACTTAAATTCTCCTTCGCAGCCAGCAGAAATAGGCTTTACTCCCGAAGAGTTGCAAAGTGCGATCGAGTCCGTCGCCGGCATCGATTTGAGCGACTTTTTTGCGCGCTATATAGACGGTACAGAAGAGTTGCCTTACAACAAATATCTGGAACCTTTCGGGCTGGAACTCACTGCAACTGAAACTAGCGAAATACCTCGCATCGGTTGGACATTGGGAACGGAAAACGGGCGGGAAATGGTTAAATTTGTCGAAGTAGGATCTCCGGCACAATTGGCCGGAATTGATGCTGGAGACGAATTGCTGGCGATCGAAGGTTTTCGGGTAAATTCTGAACAAGCGGGCGAGAGACTAAAAGATTTCAAGCCTGGGGATACCGTCTCGGTGACAGTCTTTCACCAAGACGAACTGCGGACTTGTCCTGTTACTCTGGCCCCGCCGCGCCCGACGCGTTACTCGATCGTGCCGGTGGAACAGCCCACTGCTATTCAGAAACAAAACTTTACTGGATGGCTGGGAGTTCCTCTATCGAAATTGTGAGATAAAGGAAGGGGAAGGCGAAGGAAAAGACAAGAAGGAATCAGGCTCAATTCCCAATTCCCAATTACCAATTCCCAATTCCCAATTCCGCTAGCATCCTCCTGGTAAAATTGAATCACCCGTCAATACTCAACTATCATTCAGTTTTTCTACTTACAGTTAACAGTCAACAGTCAACAGTCAACAATAATTCCGGTTGCACCGGAATTAATATTACCAATTACCAATTTTGATTATGCACACCCCACCTCCTCCATCAATTACGCCCCGCCAGATGAATCTGCTGAGAATAGTTGCTTCTATGGCCTGGGCTGACGGCGAACTCGCCACAGAAGAAGTTAATTTAATGCTCGATCGCTTTTGTAGTTTGTTTGCCCCAGATACCGACGGACAACAAATGCAACAAGAACTGCGGGATTACGTCATGCAAAATATCCCCCTTGACGAGTTGATCGGCCAACTAGAAACTCAAGATGAAAAGGAATTAGTCCTGCAACTCGGCTATGAAGTGATTTCATCTAGTTCTCGCACTCCCGACGAACCAAAAATTAATGCTGAAGAAGCTGCAGCTTATCAAAAATTAGTTCAGTTGCTGAATCTTCCAGAGGATGCGGTCAAGCGTATTGAAGCTGAATCATCGGCGGGAGATACTTCGGAGGGAATTGTCGAGAAGATGGCTCACAAATTAGAAAAATTCATCAAAGGCTAGTTCGGGACTTGCGTGCGCTTGGCTTAAAAACCCGGTTGATTCATAGATTTCTCGTTAAAACCGGGAATTTTTCCTAGAAACCGGGAATAACTGGAGTTTAGACTAAAATAGAATAAAGGGGCGCATTACTGTAGATGGAATGCGCTAAAAGATGAGCGATCGAAAACTTCAGATTAAGGGGACGCGAGGGGTGGTTTTTATCGGGCGATAAAACCCTTTTTTGACCACAGGATATCGTCGAATTGTAGGCTGTCGTTGTTTCCCTTTAATCCATTGGTAACAAGTTAAGCTAAAAAAGCATTTGTCAATCAGCAATTCTGCTCGATATTTACTCGGATTTTGGGCCCAAAACTGAGATTTGGGCGATCGTGCGATCGTGCCATTTTTCGTGATGCCAAACAATTGACGGGTCGATCCGATTGTCAATCGATTGCGCGATTTGAGATTTGAGATTTGAGATTTGAGATTAAAGAATTGACTTGCGCGAGATAAATACGTTCGGCAAGTGTCATCGGATACAGGTTTTTTATTTCTGGACCGATCGAGCGCGTGGCGGGTATCCTGGATGGTTTCGGTCAATCCCGTAGCAGTCAACGCCTTAATTTTCATTTTAATGCCAGTTTTATTGCTTTAAATTTAGCCAAATATGAAGCTTATAATCGTCATTCATCTCCCGATCCATTCGTGTTTTCCATGACTTCTTATAAACGCCGTGAATACAAACTTGCATATACTTTACACCTTGATTGATAAGTTAGATTTAGACCAGAATTTAATTTTAAATCACCCTAACCTTCCATCAGTTCTATCCTGTGGTACTCTCGCTGCTTAAAAACTGTCCGAAGTATCGATCGACAGGAATTGCGGTCAATTGACCGGACATGATATGGGATTGTTTCGTTCCTCGTGGCAGACCAGGAATCAACGAACTATAGCCACCGCCTCCAATCCTACCTCAGAATGCTCCACCCGAAAAACATTTGCGCTCAGATTAGCAACAACTTGTTTCCCCTGCTGCGTCAGTTCCAAATAGCCGATCGCATCCTTCACATACCGATAAACCACATTCCAATAAAACTTCGGATAACCATCCCGCAACTCCCCCGGATTCTGATAGCCCAAAACCAGATTTTGCCCTGTCTCCTCAAACTCGTAAAACAGCGCCGCAATCTTTTGCAAATATCGCGGATCGCTCAACTGACCGATTAAATCAGCAGCGCGAACTAAACCCGGATAATTCGCAGTATCTTGATAATCTTCATCCGCAGGAACCGGGAAACGAGTCAGCTCAATATTACGCTTAACCAGCTCAGCATCAATCAGTTTGTGACCGCCAAAACGCTCGTCAATAAACATTTTTGCCCGATCGATATGATAAGGAGTCAAACTCGCATCCGTCGCCCCCGGAGGTAGCTTAACTTGCAAATCCTCTATCCCCGTTGCATACAGTCTCAAATCAGTTCGATCTTGCCGGCAAACCCCCTTCACATACCCGATATCGTGACACAGCAAAGCAATGTGGAAATGCAGCCAATGTTCGCATAAAACACCTCCCTCGCGGATGTGCTTGCCGCGCAGAATCTCCTGTCCCACTAAGGTCACTAAAATAGTGTGTTCCACATTGTGGTAAAGAGCATCGCTATTAGCAATATTTTCCAAAGCCATACTCGCTACCCAAGCAATAATTTCACCGTAGTCAGATTTGAACCCGCCGTAGGTGTGGCGGTAGCCTTCAATCAGCCGATTTACAAAAGCATGAATCAGCAGTTCAGTTGCGTTCAACATATTCACTTCCCTGTGTTAAAATAGCTTGTTAAATTATTTTTATACTTACTGTTGTGCTACCATTTGATGTTTTTTTACTTCACCATCACAATGGATGTCCGCTCCTCTCTAGAGGCATCCACTGATATTATCAACGATTATGCCTTAAATTAGCGATCGAACAACTAGCAGAGCGGTGCACCCCGTAAATAATTGATGTCAATGGGCGATCGAGGTATGACACCCCTCAATCAGCAGTACGGCGTTACATCTTCGCCGCATACGTCAGCCAAAAACGAGAGCGATCGAAAACGCAACCCCACTAATTCCTCATACACAGGATTCAGCTTGCACATAGGCGGTATGTGGAAAAGATGGTGTCCCCATAGCTGCACATCTCTCTCAAAAGGACACCGTGCGGGTATAAGTTGGCACAACCACCGAGCTACTTGCGGATCTACCACGGCAATGTTATCAAGCCACTGTCGCACTGATTGGACGAGGCGATCGCGACAAGTTAAGTCTTGGTACTGATTTTTAAGAAAAATACTTGTAGTCGAGTTCATGATTGACCTCAGTAATCATTACTAACAAAAACTTATGAATCACCCCACTTAATCCTCAACGAAACCCGCTGTTTCTCCGGTGACGTGAATAAGTTTTATCCGTGACACTCACCGCCCCAAAATGTGATGCGAAGAGCTAGTATTTGTGATTTAAAATTCCCAAAAGTGTGAGACAGATCACGCTTGCTGTTCCCTACAGAATGTATACTTAGATTGATGGCAAGAAAATAAGACAGAAGAACAGGCAGCCCTCCCTCGCAGATCCCCTCTCCCATCACCTGCGATATACTACTCTGTATACTTACTAATATAAGGTTTCAGGCAATGATTAAACAAAAAAATAAATATGCCGACCTTGCTCAACTCCCCCACACACATACCGTGCTGCAAAAACTCCCTGTAGAAGTTAAAGAATGGGCTCAAAGCTTGCCTTGGAACCAACGGCGCTATGTCTTGTCCCTCTGCTACATATTGTGTGCATCTACTCCCGACTTGCAAGCAGAATTTTTAGATAATTATACAGCCGACGGTTTAGTCTCAAAGATGTTTGAAGATGTAGATACTCTACACCGAGTCAAAGAGTATTTAATCAGGTTTCGGGTCAAAAAACAATTAAACGAATCCGATTTAAGAAGTTACATCAAACAATTTTATATCCACTCAGCTCAACAATCGCGCCGAGAAACTGACCAATATTTAGAATCTGCACTCCGCTTCGTATTGAGTACAGAAGAACGCAATAATGTTTTTAACTACATTTTGGGTTTTGAATTTATTAAAATTGTGTTTCAAATGAGCTGGTTGCAACACGAAAGATTAGCGAGACTCCAACAAAATCAGTCCCAGTTTATTGAAACCTACATCAAGCCGATTCAACACGCACACAGAATTAATGGCATAATTCTACCGAAAGATGAGAGAATATTTTTTGCCCGACGCACCTATTACGTTCAACTACCTAACATTTCCTATAGAAGGCTAATTGAGTTAGTGATGGCAACTTTTACTACAGAAATGGTGAGTAATTGCGGATTTTCTATCATCCGCCACTCTCAAGCTTTGCGTTTTGACTGCGATTACATTTACGATCCAGAACCAGAAGAAGAAAGATTTCCTACTGACTTGCAATTTATTCATTGACTTTACGCCGCAAGGTGTACCATACATTGCTTTTTTATCTTTACTTTTAGTTTCGCGTCGCACGCAGGAAAGTTTTTGAAACATGGAACTTTTAGTTAGTCGGCAAGTTAAAATCGAATTTGGCAGCCGGATTTGATATAAAATAGGATTGCCTCCATCAATTAACCTTCCGCTTGCATTTCTGCAATGTCGAACCAGCTAACGATCACTCCCGCTAGCGGAATAGCTAGAAATATACCTAAAAGTCCTGCGGCTCTCGCGCCTACTAACAGTGCAAAAAACACCACTACCGGATTCAGGTTAAGCGAATTTTGCATGAGTCTCGGATGAATAAAGTTGTCTTGAATTTGCTGCAAAACAATGCAAGCTGCCAATACTTTTAAAGCTAGCCACACATTTTGAGACAATACAATAAAACAAACTAAGCTAATTCCCAGCGTCGCTCCGATCCCTGGAACCAAATCAAACAATCCGATAATAAATGCTAAAATTAAAGGAAATCTCACATCTAACAGCAGGAAAACTACAAAGCTTGCTGTTGTCAAAAATAACATTAACAGAATTTGTGCCTGAAAAAATCCTAAAAAGTTTCGCTCTATTGTTACGCTTAAACGTCTGTGCAGGTGTCTGGGTATAAATTTGAGAACCAACAGCCACAGCCTCTCTCCATCAAGTAACATGAAAGAAGCCACCACCATAATTAATATTAAATTCAATAAATTGGTTAAAAATACTTGTAAAAAAGCAATACTCCAAACAACTCCAGCCAAAGCTTGATTTCGCAGTTGTTCCTCAATAACTCGCAGGTTAACTTGCAGGTTTCTCGCCCGCAGGAATGCTTCGATGCGCTCTGACAGAGGCGCCAGAGCATTCACAAATTCAGTCATGCTGTCAATTAATTGCTGTCCTTGAGATAAAAGAGTTACGCCTACGGTGACGGTGAGAGCGCCAAAAACTAAAATGGTGAGCAAGACAACGAAGGCTACAGCTAAACTTCGCGGTAAAATTTTCTGGAGAGTTCGCACCGGATAGTTGAGCAAAAAAGCCACGAGTGCAGCAATCGTGAAAACCGCGACTGCTGTTTCAAAGTAAGCTAAAAGTTGCAGTCCAGCCCAACCTGAAGCAAATAAAAGCAAAAAGCGAACTAAGGCTAGATTGCTCAGCATATTCCAAAAATTGGGAGGGGTTCTTTCTTGCTCTTTCACAGGGATTTCTAGGGTTTAATAATAGCTAAAAAATATTGCATAACCCTCTTTTAGAATCGCACCCAAGATATATCTGCGGCTATCCCCCTCAAGGCTGAAAACAGATGTCGGAGGAGGCAGCAAGAGGGGAGAAGGAATAGGGAAAAGAACAGAAGGAATACAGGAGGAGGAAGAAGCTAGAAAAAAGAAAGGCAGCAGGCAGTAGGAAGGCTGCGGCAGAAGCTAGAAGGAAGGAAGAAATAAAGGTAGTAGGCAATGCTTTCTCACTTGTGTCTGAGGCAGGGGCGGGCGATCTTCACCATAGGTGCGATCGCGAATGCCGAATAAAACACGCCCGCGATCGAACAAACAGCCTTTGTGATTCTAAAACCACCTCGGAAACTCTTGGCGATGGCAGTATTTGTCGTGGCAGCCCGATCGCAACTAAACACACAATCGCAACTAACACACAAACGCTCAAACAAGCTAGCGCCGAAAAACCCGGTTTCAGCGCCAGTCGCGAAAAATTTCAACTCTGCCTCGTGGCAGATAGTATGAACAGGTCAATTTTTGGGATACTAGAAACTAGCACTCAACTTAGCTGAGGAACAAACGTGCTGCTATCAAAAGGCTTTGAAGTAGAAATGTATACCGGCACTCCCGAAGGTGAGGTTGTCGGTCTCTCCGATCGCATAGTTGCCGATCTAGAGGGATTTGTGCGGGAGCCTGATAGCCGCAATGTGGAGTACACTACCGCCCCGCTGTCGAGCTACGATCGCCTGCTGTGCGCCTTAGTCAAGCCGCGAGTCCGGCTGCGCGAGTATCTCAAACAATTGGGCGACTATACCTTGCTGCCGGGAAGTACCTTGTCTCTCGGGGGGAGCGATCGATTTTACCGATCCGATCCCAACAACCCCTACCACACATACATCGAGCAAACCTACGGCACCAAAGTCGTCACCGCCAGCATTCACATCAACATCGGCATCTCCCAACCAGAACTGCTGATGCGCGCCATCCGCCTCGTCCGCGTCGAAGCACCGCTGTACCTGGCCTTGAGCGCCTCTTCCCCCTTCCTCGACGGCGAAGTGACGGGCTATCATTCCACTCGGTGGGGTTTGTTTCCCAAAACTCCCGCCATCGTCCCCTTGTTTGAAAGTCACAGACATTACATCCAGTGGACTGAAGAACAGCTAGAACTCGGCACCATGCAAAACGTCCGCCATTTGTGGTCTGCAGTGCGGCCCAATGGCGATCGGCGCCCCTACTGTCTCAACCGCCTCGAACTGAGAATTTGCGACCTCGAAGTCAATCCTCTGGCTTTGTTAGCCATCACTGCCTTACTAGAAGCGCGAATTGGGCAGATGATGGAAGACCCCAGCTTAGACCCCTTAGAACTGTCCACCTTACCGGCCGCCACCCGCAACCAAGACTTAGTTGCCCTCACAGACGCCAACGAAATTGCTGCATCCCGGCAAAGTTTGGATGCCGAACTCACCCACTGGCAAGACGGCAGAACTATTCTGGCACGAGATTGGATTGAGGAAATTTACCGCGAAGTGTGGCCGATCGCCAAAAAACGCGGCTTTAGCTGCTTTCTCTCACCGCTCAAAAAGATTCTCCGGGAAGGCAACACGGCCCAGCAGTGGTTGAAGCTGCACGAGGGAGGTGCGGACCCCCGCAGTATTATCCTGCAAGGGATTAATGGGATGGCTCACCAAGAATGGGAGCTCGAAGACAACTTGTGCGCCCAGTTAGTTGCCTGAAGTACCCGCCGTTATTATAACCGGGGCTTTCTCTAGCCCCATGAGGATGCGTACTGGGCCAATACAAATAGCCCGAACCTCCCGGTCAATCGATTTTAGATTTTAGATTTTAGATTTTAGATTGACCCCACCGATAAATTCGGGGACTCCTTCATCGGATACAGGTTTTTTATTTCTGGACGGATGAATCCGGGGGCTTGTATCCTGGATGCTTGATTGTCAAAAATTGCAGAGCTACTCCCAAAAACAAATCAGAATATTTAATCAATGGAGCTCCACAAAGGTTATAAATAAAAGCTATAAGGTATATCTATCTTTGGGTAGTTTTATAAATTTCCCAATAGCTGTAGTTTTCGATTTTAATTAGCTTCATGCCCCAACTTGTCTTGATTCACCCGCAAATCCCTCCCAATACTGGCAATATCGCCCGCACTTGCGCTGCTACAGGCACGGAACTGCATTTAGTCGGCCCGCTGGGGTTTGAAATTAGCGATCGCTACCTGAAACGGGCCGGCTTAGATTACTGGCCCTACGTCAATCTCCACTGCCACGAAGACTTAACGGCTTTTGGGGCCTATCGGCAGCAGCGCGGGGGACGATCGATCGGATTCAGCACTGGGGGGCGATGCAGTTACGCGCAATTCCAATTTCAGCCGAGCGACTGGCTGATGTTTGGCTCGGAAACGGCAGGCATTCCCCAATTCGTCTTGGATGCCTGCGACGCCACAGTTGTTATTCCGATGAGCCAGCCTGGAGTCAGGAGTTTGAACCTCTCCGTCAGCGCCGCTGTGGGTTTATTTGAGGCTAAACGACAGTTGGGGGAGCTGGGATAAATCATTATCAACACATAAATATATAGATATTTAATAGGTGCCGGAGGCTGCCAAATCTCCTTTTAAATATAAGAAATTTGTATCGAAGGGGTGAAAATCTAGATAGCCGACATTAATATATTTTATTCATTCAAAAACAGATTGTTATCAGCAACACCAAATTACTCCCAAGATGATTCAGCAACAAAAACAGAGGATTTTAGCGATTTAGGGCGTCAGCGAGTACCAGCTTGGGTCTGAACACTATATCTAGTAAATATACGGTTGTAGGCTGTCCGGAAATTAGCCTAAAGTCAGATAATAGGTAAGAGTTCAGAGCCTGTGCGGGGACGAAGATTTTATGTATTCGTTCCAGCTATTGCGGTGTAAGGCTTGTGGGGTTAATTGCAGCAGGTTTGACCGAGAATTTTAAAATTTCTGACGGTTTGAGCTTGTCTAAATTAAAAAAGCAAGGTAATCTGGCCTAAGCATGATAGCTGTCAACAATCAGAATATTTTTGCTTGTTGATTTAAATTCAGCGTCATGCGATCCCCTTGAGTGTTTCCAAGGACAGTTAGCGCTTCTCAGTAGGAGGTCGTTTTTTTGAAACGAACATATCCCCAAATTAAGCCTGTTCAGGCTAGTGAAATCGACAGAGACGGTTCTGCGGAACCATCCAAACAGACAACGCTCAGCACAGGCAGAGTTCGCTCTCTCGCCACGATCGGGCTGGCAATATCGGTAGGTGCTTCTGGCATCCTGCTACCGAGAAATGGAGACAGCGCTCGCGCGTCTGAACTCGCACCGACATCGGAATCCACCGCTGAAGTACAGCCAGTATCGGCCAACGGGCCCGCTACGCAGGCACAAGTTGACGGTTCCAAGGTCGAACAGCCCGGATCGCCTTCTGAGCCGGTGACGGTTAAGGTGCAGGAGGGGCAAAGCCTTTGGGAGCTTTCTCGGAATTATGAAGTTGAACCGTTGGTACTAGCAACTGCCAACGACATCCAACCAGATACCATACTCCAAGTTGGCCAACAGCTCAGAATTCCGACGGAGACGGAAGCCACACCACAAGAGAACGCCGGCTATAGCACATCGGCTTCGCTAGAGCGCGCAGCGACGGTCAATCCCGAACAAGAGTTAAATCTGACAGGCTCCGAGCCATTGGATAGTGCAGCCATGACAGCGCTGCCATCAACAGCAGCGACCCCGCTGGTCACGACGGTACCGGAACAAAGTTCGATCGACATCCCGAATGCAGACGGGGCGATCGACAGTTTGAAAAAACAGGAAAACCGCACCACAGAATCCGGTCGAACAATGTTCGGGTCGGAGGGGGGAGCAAATTTATCTACACCTGCGGCATTTTTGCCGGAGTCAGCACCGACGCTGACCTCCCCCGGATATACAACTGGGACAACTATTCCTGACCTCGATGCCACACCTGTAATTTCCAATGCCGGGGTCGGTCAAGCAGCATCTCCCGATCGAGCATTCGAGTCAATTGAACAGTCTTTGGCAACACCAAGCTTGCCCTCGGCTGTGGTAGTCCCCCCTGCAGGAAGTACCGCCCGGCCGGCTGAGGTTCTCTACAGCGTGCGTCCGGGAGATACGGTAGATGCGATCGCCAAAGGTCACGGCGTATCGCCCAAAGATCTGATCTCCGCCAACAAGCTCGGCAATCCCAACTTGCTGAATGTCAATCAACGGCTCAAAATTCCCCAAGTTGGGTTGAAAAATCCAGGGGTGCAGGCGGCAGCCTCTTTTTCTGCCTCCAACTCTACATCTGTCTGGGCGGCGAATTCGGTTCCCGCATCTTTGAACCCCAGCTCGTCTACCTCGGAAACAGTCGGTACTGGCGTCGTAGCATCTGGCGCGCCCACAGTGCCTGTTGTCTCTCCCCTGGAGAACCTGGAAGGTCTGAACAATGTTTCAGCGCCGATGGTTCCCAAAATTAACAGCATTCCGCTGACTCAAGTTTCCCAAACCATTAGCGATCCGCGGAAGCTCGATCTTCAAGGCGAACCAACATTTACAGGTGCAGTTGACACCAGTGCCCTGCCCTTGCCAGCCAGTGCAACTACTACCGCCATAGCTACGGGAGAATACCCGCAGCCGATCGGCTTCGTGCCAAATACTAGCGCCCGGGGTTCAAATGCCAGTCCAACTAGCGCTTTACCAGAGTCGAATTCGGAGGCTGTCCCTACTGCCGAAGCTCTCAACCCTTATTCCGAACGCTTGAGGGCAGAAGTTGTCAGGCTGCGAGAGGAATATCGTGCCTCGCGCAATTCGATCGGCGCCAATGCGGTGTCCCTGGCTCCAAATGACGGACCCTCGGTCAACCCGTCTGAGGATATGCCAAGTGTCAATCCATATCTCTACACCCCCGACTATACTGAGGCGGTGCAGAATGAAATCAGCAGACCGCCATCGAGAGCCTGGTCCCAGCAGGTTCAGAAGCAGCAGCAAGAGCGTTTAGACCCCTCTCGCGCAGCGGAACTGCAACCGATCGACCTGACGCCGACATCTGCTGGGCAGCGGCCTGTGGTAGCAACTGCTCCTTTGGGAGCCGACGGCTACGATCCCCTAAGCAACCCGTCTTTGGGACGCATGGTTTCTCCAGAACTACCTCCGCTTTCGAGCCCTGATACCTATCTGCCGAACGGCAAACAACAGTCGGCGAAGGGGTTTATTTGGCCGTCTAAGGGCGTTCTTACTTCTGGCTACGGCTGGCGGTGGGGACGGATGCACAAAGGAATTGATATTGCAGGGCCGATCGGCACGCCAATTGTGGCAGCATCAGACGGGGTGGTTACCTATGCTCAGTGGAACGACGGCGGATACGGGTATCTGGTGGAAATTACCCATCCTGACGGCACTGAGACTGTCTATGCCCACAACAGCCGGATTTTGGTGCAAAAGGGTCAGAAAGTCGCTCAAGGGGAACAAATTTCCGAAATGGGCAGCACGGGCTTCAGTACCGGGCCTCACTTGCACTTTGAAGTCCATCCCGCCGGACAGGGTGCTATCAATCCAATGGCTTTTCTGCCCGACGATGCGTCCAGCGCTTCTCGGTAACGAATGGTCGGAAGTTATGGGTTTTGATTGATTAGCAAAACTCATAACTTTTACTTAAAGATATAACAAATAACGTTGTCTGCAAAGAAGACATAGCTAGCCCTACCGTGCTACGATAGTAAATCGTGAAGTAGATTTGGCTCAGTGGCGCAGTGGTTAGCGCAGGGGACTCATAAGCCCAAGGTCGCAGGTTCAAATCCCGCCTGAGCCATGATTTAATCAAAAAAACCGCGCTCTCAAAATTGAGAGCGTGTTTTTTTTTGATTTCTCAAGAAGATACTTGTAGTCGTTATGAGTATGATATATTTGTAACAGTTCGTAAAAAAGGAAACAAAATCTATGACCAGTGAATGCCTCCGGGTTGGTCAAGCTGCACCAGATTTCGCAGCAACAGCCGTAGTGGATCAGGAATTCAAGACAGTTAAACTGTCCGACTATAAAGGCAAAAAGTATGTAGTCCTGTTCTTCTACCCCTTGGACTTCACCTTTGTGTGCCCGACTGAGATTACAGCATTTAGCGATCGCTTCGAGGACTTCAAGAAAATCGATACCGAAATCCTAGGCGTATCCGTGGACAGTGAATTCTCTCACCTCGCTTGGATACAAACAGACCGCAAATCTGGCGGTGTTGGCGACCTCAACTATCCCTTAGTGGCTGACCTCAAAAAAACAATTAGTTCGGCCTACAACGTCCTCGACCCAGAAGCAGGCATTGCCCTCAGAGGTCTGTTCATCATCGACAAAGAAGGCATCATCCAACACTCTACTATCAACAATCTTGCCTTCGGCCGCAACGTGGACGAAACTCTCCGTACTCTGCAAGCGATCCAATACGTCCAGTCTCATCCCGATGAAGTTTGTCCCGCCGGCTGGCAGCCCGGTGACAAGACCATGACTCCCGATCCTGTCAAGTCTAAGGTATTCTTTGCTGCGGTTTAAGCAGATTATATTTGTACAGACACGGCGCTGCCGTGTCCGTACCCGCAGGGGCATTCAGGGAACCGGATTTTTAACCCTATTCTGTCACTTTCGGTAGAGATGATTATCCTATTCCTATTCTAATTAAAGTAGGGTGCGTCGCCGCCAGAATTCTGATTGTTGACGACTATCAATGAGCGACGCACCATACCGCTATACTCTCGCCCGAAGTGACAAAAGAGAGTTAATTACCAATTAGCAATTAGCAATTACCCAATTAGGAAATATGCTGACTTCTACTAATTTTAGCGGCTTGTTAAATGAGCGGTTTTTCCAAAATTTATTGCCTGTTCCGGCGAGTAATGTTCTGAAGCTGGGACAGATGACACCGGATTTTGAATTGCCGGATATTAATAATGGCAAATTAGTGCGGCTGTCCAATTATCGGGGCGATAAGCCGGTAGTTCTGGCTTTTACGCGGATTTTTACTGAAAAGCAATATTGCCCTTTCTGTTTTCCTCACATTAAAGCTTTGAATGAAAACTGGGAAAAATTTGCCGATCGCAATATAGAATTATTGATGGTTGCCAGTACCGACGATCGCCAAAGCCAAATTGTGGTTAGAGATTTAGGCTTGAAAATGCCTCTGCTTTCCGATCCAGGCTGTCAAGTTTTTCGGGCTTATCAAGTCGGTCAGGCTTTAGGTGCTCCTTTGCCCGCTCAGTTTGTTTTGGATGCAGATGGAAAACTCCTCTTCAAACATTTGTTTTCTTTCATAGACCACAATGCTAGTGCGGACACTTTGTTGAAATATGCCGATCGTTCAGTTGACAGTTGACAGTTGACAGTTGACAGTTGACAGTTGACATGGGATAGCCACCTCTACCTGAAAGGAAGATGATTGGAGTAATGAATTGTCTTCTTTTAATTTTTCCCTGCAAGGCTTGGGGCTTTAAACCAATTCTTTCTGGTAAGCAAACCGCTGCTGTGTCCTAATTTAGAGTTTTTCACCGCTGATGCACCCTGGTGTAGACCCATCAGCGGGATTTTTTCACCGGTTGACACTGGGTGCGACAGATATTTAGTTATAAATACTTATTGTGCCAATTGCGATGGCGGAATGTTGCCATGTTCGATCGACATTAATCTAGGCTATAGCTTGAATGTACCTAGTACAAGTTTAAGCCCATGTCGTCTCCCAAAGATCGATCGAGCAAAATAATAGAATTGAGCGTCTTAGCGTCGCATCCTGAGTTGTTGACAGGTTTAGATGCGTGGCTGCAGCTAGGTTTACTTTCGCCCGCTGAGGTTGAGCAATTGTGCCGACAGTATTTAGTCTGCCCAATCAGAGCTCCCGCTGTAGATTTTTCTGAAATTGACGATAGCCCGATCGCGCCTATTGCCGAGCCAAAAGTACCTGCCTTATCAACGCAAAAAGCAGTACCTAGCAGCAGAGAAAGCGTTGCTAGGCCAACAGAAACTACTCAAACCCCTAATTTGATCGCTCAAATTTTGCACTCGCTAATGGCAGAAATTAGCGTGGTGTGGCTGTTGTTTTTAGGAGTGTTCATGGTCGTTGTCTCCTCTGGAGTCTTAGCTGCCAGTCAGTGGGAAAGATTTCCTGCCGCCGGACAATATGGAGTTTTATTAGCTTATACTTTAACCTTTTGGGCAATTAGCAGTTGGGCAAACAGACAGCAGAATTTGCACTTAACTGCTCAAACTTTGCAAGAAGTGACGCTGTTGCTAGTGCCGATCAATTTTTGGGCGATGGATACTTTTGGATTGTGGCGGTATCCTTGGGATTGGGCGGTAGCCATCGCAGCGGCACTGATTTTGACTTGGATAACTGCCCGGATTATCAAAGATCAATATCAAAGCTTTTCAGGAAAAAACATCGCTCGATCGATCGCCATAAATCACTTGGGATTGAGTTATTTGCACTCTTGGTGGGCATTGGCCGGCTTTGCCCTTACTGCGGTTTATGTGGGTACAGTGGGAACTGCTGCTACTACAGTTTATCAAGTTCAGCAACAACGATTGCAATCTATCCCCGGCGAGGGAAATACTGAAACATTCCCCCCTGCTTTCAGTTTGAGCCGAGATTTTCTGACTTACAAAAAAGCGACTTTAGTAGCTTATTCGTTGGGAATTTTACTGGGTCGAGCGATATTTGTCAAGGATGTCAATATCGCTAAAATGGGTTTAGCTTTGGGAATTTGCGGGGTACTTTTAGCATGGCTGGATTGGCAGCACCCCCTGACATCTGGGACTATTAAAAACAATATATCTGACCCGCCAAACCCCAGCAACTTTTTTAACTGGCAATTAGCGGGAATGGGTTTGGTGGGTTTGGGATACCTGGTTTGTTTTCGCGACATTCCGCTACAGGCGATCGCAGTTAGCGGATTGGCTGTTTGGTTTTTTTATAACCGTTTAGTGCGGTTGTGGCAAAAGTTTGATTTGCTAATGCTTGAGGCAGTGGGACTTCAGAGTATTTGGCTGTTTTGGCGAGTGCTGCCTTTAGGGATTAAAACACAAGTTGTGGCGTTTTTAAATCAGCTTACAAACTCTCAGCAAACTCCTCGGGCTTTTTGGGGTGTTCTGCTGTTGCCTTATTTAATTTTAATGGTAAGTGTGGCAGAGTGGCTCTACCGCAAGCGAAAGTTTCAACTTGCCCGTTTTGGCGAAAACCTTGCTCTCGGTTTGGGGATTGTTTTAACTGTTATTAGTTTAGTCAATCCGTTTTGGCGATCGCTCAATTTATTAGTCTCTACTTTAACTTTAGGTTGGATCGCTTGGAAATACGTAATTCCCGACAATTACCTGCGAGTTTCGAGGCAGGCTTCTGCGGCTGAACAACAGGGAAATCCGGCAATTTTGGTTCCCCTAACCCACATTATGGGTTTAGGCGCGATCGCTTCGGCAATTGACTTATTTTTACCAAACCTGACACCCAATATTTGGTCGGCAATATTATTAATATTCATGGCAAGTGAATGGGTATTTTTTGTCTGGATGAAAGCGGCAAATTTCCGAGAAAATTCTGCATTTTTCCGCTGGCATCCTGCATGGTTCCAAAGTTCCTGGTATCTGGGCTTAGTATTAGCCGGATTCAGCTTTATCTTGTTGCAAAATTATTTGATTGCGGGTACAGCCACTCATCGCCCTCAGTGGAGTTTGCTCTGGCTGGCGACTCCTTTGGCTTTGACTGCTGTTGCTAAATATACTGAGGTTCCTCACAAACAAGTTGCCAGTACCTTTAGTGCGATCGCCCTAATATTCGCACAATTTCTAATTTTTATTTTTCCGGGATATCGGTTAATTGGTTTGGGGGTTGCCGCCGGATTAATGTTCGTCAATACTTACTATTTAGTCGAGATACCAGCGGCTGCAATTGGAGTGGGGTTTGGCTTGAGTTTCGTAGCTGGGGCGATCGATCGATTAGGTTTTGTGTCTGGTTGGCTTTGGGGAATTGCCGGGGCGATCGCTGTTTTGTCTCTGTGGTTGCTTCGCAGCACGATCGTTCGTTTTTCCAGCCGTTTGCCTGAGTCTTCTCAATTAGCTGAAATTTACGATCGAGCTTTAGATGGGTGGGCAATCTTACTGGCAAGCTTACTGTTAACAACTATTACTTTGTATTCCTATGAACTCTACGCAGGCAGTAGCTTGAGTTTTCCGCCATCTGCTGAAGTTTTGGCTGCTATTTTGGTGATAATGGCTGCGATAATTTTCCGAAGTTTACGCCAACTTTCCCCTCTGGCAATTTATGCCTTGGCTTGGAGTTTGGAGTTATTGACAGCAGTCGGTTTGAGTTTTGTCGATCGCACTACGATTAATTTGGCAGTTGCTAATATCGCTCTCGGATTGTTTACTCAATTGCTGGGGGATTGGTGGCGGCGCCGTCAGCCCGATCCAACAATCTTACCTAGCATTCATTTTATACCTTTGGTTTACGGGGTATTGGGTTTAACTTTCCGATCGCGCACTTTTGCGAATTGGACTGGTTTAACGGTGTTGGGGGCGTCTTTAATTGCGATCGGTATTGGTAGGCGGGAGCCAGAATTCAAACCTTTGGTTTATTTAGGATTAATTGGCGTGTCCGTTGCTGCTTGCGAATCGCTACTCTATCAACTTTTTCAAACACCGGGAGGAGCTTTTGGCGATGGCTTAATTGTCCTGGCCGCTCTCGGCACAACTTTAACCTATATCTATCGCATTTTATCTCCTTGGCTCAGCAATTATTTACATTTAACTAATGCAGAGTTAAAAATATTTGCTCACCTGCACTGGGTTTTGAGCAGTTTCCTGCTGATTTGGGCTTCTGCCGAGGATATTAAGTCCGCCCTAAGTTTAGGATTAGTCACTGGTGCTTTATTAGTTCAATACGCTTTCTTGCAAGGGCGAAATAATCCCGATCGCCAATGGGCCAAAATTTGGATTTACTTGGGTTGGCTAGAAGCCTTTGGCATCCGGCTTTACTGGATCAATACACCTTTAGTTAAGTATATTTCTGGGCCGCTGGGGCCTTGGAAAGTTGCCCTCGCTTCTCTATTTGCCTATTTCATTTACATTTTGCCTTGGGACAACTGGGGCTGGTCAAAAAAACCTTGGCAGGTAATTGCTTCGCTGATTCCAATAGTTGCTATTTTTGAAAGTCCGGCTAAGTTTTATCCGATTAGCTTGCTGATAGCTGCCACCTTCTATTTTTTCCTAGCTTGGGAAAGGGAGGAAGTCCGTTTTACCTATGTGAGTGTGGCGATAATTGACTGGATATTGCTGCGGTGGTTCTGGCAAATAGGATTGACTCAGCCAGAGTTTTATGTTACTCCTTTAGGACTTTCTTTACTTTACATTACTCAGTTCGATGGCACTCTCAAATTACCAGCAGAAAAACCGCTGCGCCACACTCTGCGAATGCTCGCAACTGCGCTGATTTGCGGGATACCTCTTTTGACTCAGCAAAGCCACGGTTTAGTTGCGGGAGCTTTTAGTTTGGCGGCTATTGCAGCGGGTTTGGCGCTGCGAGTTCGGGCGTTTTTGTTTGTGGGAACGGCTGTATTTTTAATCAATGTTTTCTATCAGTTGGTGGTTCTGATATTCGATTATCCGCTGATTAAATGGGCGATTGGTTTGGCTTTTGGGATTGTGTTTATCTGGATTGCTGCTACTTTTGAAACTCGGCGCGATCGCATTTCTGCTTTTGTGCAGCATTGGGTTGTGCAATTGCAATCCTGGGATTAGAGTCAGCGTTGAGAATTAGGAATGATATCAAATCTGTTAGCACGGGAATTATTCATATATCTCTTCTCTTTATCTGCGTGAATCTGCGTCAATCCATTTTCATCTGCGGTTCTAGAAATTATCTTTTTTTAACCGCAGATGAGGGCAGATAAACACAGATTAACGCAGATGAATTAGATCGAGTCCGGTTGCTGTGTCCGTGATTGTTGACTGAATTTTACGCCCGCCGCTGCTACCGGATTTGATATCTAAGGATTTGGATGTTGCCTAAAGTTGCTTTTTTTGGACGGCTATTTTTTAATTAAAAACCCGGCTTCTGGGAGAAACCGGGTTTTTAATTAACTGTATTTATCCGTTGGTAGAGTGCATTAATGGCTTAATGCGAATTCGGGCAATTTCGGCTCAGATGGACCATCGGGCACTACCTTAACCTGACCGTTTTCATCCACGTCAACGATCGCCTTTTGACCTTCTTTCAGCTTCCCAGACAGCATTTCTTCAGCCAGTACATCTTCCAACAACCGCATGATGGCGCGGCGCAAAGGTCGGGCACCGTAGCTGGGATTGTAGCCTTCTGTAACTAACAAGTCCTTGAACCGTTCTGTCACCGACAAAGTAATACCCTGTTCGGTTAAGCGGCTGAAGACTTGCTGCAACATAATGTCCGCAATCTGCTTGACTTCTTCCCTGTTCAACTGGCGGAAGACGATAATCTCATCCAAGCGGTTGATAAATTCAGGACGGAAAAACTGTTTCAGTTCTTCGTTTACCAAGCTGCGAACGCGGTTGTACTGCCCGTCTGCGGCACTTTCAGCAAACTCGAAACCGAGACCGCCACCGCCTTTTTCAATCACTCGCGAACCGATGTTTGAGGTCATGATCAGCAGCGTATTCTTAAAGTCTACTGTCCGACCTTTAGCGTCAGTCAAGCGGCCGTCTTCCAAGATTTGCAGCATCATGTTGAAGACATCCGGGTGAGCTTTTTCGATTTCGTCGAACAGGACGACGGTGTAAGGACGGCGCCGGACTGCTTCTGTTAGTTGGCCGCCTTCATCGTAGCCGACGTAACCCGGAGGCGAACCGATGAGTTTGGAAACCGTGTGGCGTTCCATGAATTCGGACATATCTAACCGAATCATGGCTTCTTCGGAACCGAAGAAATATGTTGCCAGGGCTTTTGTAAGTTCCGTTTTGCCGACGCCTGTGGGGCCGGAAAAGATGAAACTGGCGATCGGGCGATTGGGATTTTTCAAGCCTACCCGCGCGCGGCGGATGGCCCGAGAAACTGCGGTGACAGCTTCTTCTTGACCGATCAAGCGCTGGTGCAGCGTGTCTTCCATGTGCAGCAGCAATTCCGATTCGGATTCTGTCAGCTTGCTGACCGGTACTCCCGTCCAATTAGCCACGATGTGGGCGATGTCTTCTTCGGTGACGGTGGGAGAGGTTTTGAGTTGGGTTTTGTTGATCGTAGCTGCGGCGATTTCGGCTTCAATTTCTAATTCGCGATCGCGCAATTTTCCAGCTTTGTCGAAGTCTTGCTCGCGCACTGCTGCATCTTTTTCTTTTGTTACTGCGGGCAGTTGCTTTTTGAGTTCTTTAACTTCGGGCGGGGTTTGCGAATTCATCACGCGGACGCGGGAACCTGCTTCGTCAATTAAGTCGATCGCCTTGTCTGGCAAAAACCGATCGTTAATGTACCGATCTGACAGTGTGGCCGCTGCTTCTAAAGCTGCGTCGGAAATTGTCAGTCTGTGATGCTGTTCGTAAGCCGATCGCAATCCGTACAATATTTCTATTGTTTCAGCCACGCTCGGTTCGCCGACTTTGATCGGTTGAAAGCGTCGTTCTAAGGCAGCGTCGCGCTCGATGTGCTTGCGGTATTCGTCCAAGGTAGTAGCGCCGACACACTGCAATTCGCCTCTAGCAAGGGCGGGTTTGAGCATATTGGAGGCGTCCATGCTGCCTTGAATTGCGCCTGCACCGACTAAGGTGTGAATTTCATCGATGACCAGAATGATGTTGCCTGCAGCGCGAATTTCGGCCATTATTTTCGCCAGCCGTTCCTCAAATTCGCCTCGGAATTTTGTACCAGCAATCAGCGAACCCATATCGAGGCTGATTACTTGTTTGTCTTCTAAAATTTCCGGGACGTTTCTATTAACAATCCGCTGGGCGAGGCCTTCGGCGAGGGCTGTTTTTCCTACTCCCGGTTCGCCTACTAACACAGGATTGTTCTTCGTGCGGCGGCCGAGCACTTGGATCACGCGCTCGATTTCATTTTCGCGGCCCACTACGGGGTCGAGTTTGCCGGTGGCGGCTAACTTGGTCAGGTTTGTGCCGAATTCTTCTAAAGTCGGGATTTTGCGATCGCCGCTATCTCCCCTACCTCCGGGTACCGCCGCGACTTCTCCCACGGCACGAATTACCTGCGTGCGGACTCTCTGGCGATCGATTCCCAAGTTTTGCAGCACCTTCGCCGCCACCCCTTCATCGTCCTGAATCAGCCCCAGCAGGATGTGCTCGGTGCCGATGTAATTGTGGCCTAACTGCCGCGCTTCGTTCAGCGCCGTCTCAAAAATCCGCTTGACGCGGGGTGTAAAAGGAATTTCCGGCGGGAGGAACCCGGAACCTCTACCGATGATATTTTCGATTTCATTGCGCGCCTCTTTCAAGTTGAGGCCCATATCCAATAATACTTTTGCAGCGATGCCAGTGCCTTCGCCGACGAGTCCGAGGAGGATTTGCTCGGTGCCTACAAAATTGTGACCGAGGCGTCGCGCTTCCTCTTGGGCTAGCATGATTGCTTTAATGGCTTGTTCTGTAAAGCGTTCAAACATATTTTTCTATCCTACTGTCTTGGCGAGGGCTGTATCGCTGCTGGTGAGGAGCGATTTGGAACACTACACAAATTATAGATGTAAATTTTTGTGTATTTCCTTCTATAACAATGTATCTTGCTAAGGGGGTAGGGACAGTGGGGAGACCCGAATAGTAGGGGTGTGGTTGCCGTCCGCTGTCGATCGGATATTAATTGAGAATAATAGTAGCAAAATGGCTTGATTCCATAAATACTATCATTTTATCTATAAATAGATTCTTGTCCGAGTAAATAAAGCTTGATTTTTGTTGGTCTAAGTACATGGTTGAATTAAGCATATAACAGTTGCCATGTCAAGACTTTTGACGGTTGAGGGTGGTTGTGCCGTCAGCCAACAGCCAACAGTCAACAGCGAACAGGGACTAGAATCAGATATATTTTCAACTCTGAGCATAACTCCATGCAATTTCTCTCGCAATACCAAATCCACTCTACTCTCCACGAAGGTATCGAAACGATTATTTATCGAGGGAAAATCCCCACCCACCAGGATACAACCGTACTCAAAATCCTGAAATCTGAATATCCCACCCTCGATGCAATTACCCGGATCAAGCACGAGTATCGCATTCGCCAACATTTAGACCATCCGGGCATAGTTAAAGTCATTAGCCTAGTAACCTTTGATAACCGTCTCGGCTTGCTTTTAGAAGACTTTGAGGGCGAATCTGTCGATCGCCTCATGTCCAGACAAAAGCTCGAAGTCATCACCTGTTTGAGGTTGGGAATCCAACTCATCAAAACCTTAGAATATCTGCACATTCAAAAAATTATTCATAAAGATATTAAGCCTAGCAATATCATCATCAACAGCCAAACAGGAATTATTAAACTGACAGATTTCGGCATTGCTTCACGATTGTCTAAAGAAAACCCCCAAATTAATAATACTACCTCGCTAGTCGGTACTTTTGCTTATATGTCTCCCGAACAAACCGGGAGAATGAACCGCACCCTCGACTACCGCACCGACTTTTATTCTCTCGGAATCACTTTATATGAAATGCTGACAGGTCAATTGCCATTTATGAGCAACGACCCTTTAGAAATAGTTTACAGTCACATAGCTTCTCAAGCAATTTTACCGCATCAAATTAATTCAGACATTCCACCAGTCATCTCACAAATTGTGATAAAATTAATGGCTAAAAATGCCGAAAATAGATATCAAACAGCAGGCGGATTGTTAGCCGATTTAGAAATTTGTTTACATCAGTTAGAAACAACAGGCAAAATAGTCGATTTTACGCCCGGAAACTTAGATATATTGAGTCAGTTGCTGATTCCTCAAAAATTGTACGGTAGGGAAACACAAGTCAGCGAACTATTGGCAGCATTTGAACGTGTAGCTAATCCTTGCGAGGAAAATTCTTCCCCTTCCCAAATTGAACTGATCCTAGTGTCGGGTTATGCAGGTATAGGCAAATCGGCCGTAGTTAGCGAACTTCAAAAACCCATCACCAGACAGCGCGGTTATTTTATTTCAGGTAAATTTGACCAGTTCAAACGGAATATACCTTACGCATCTTTAATTCAAGCTTTTCAATCTTTGATCCAGCAGTTACTTGCGGAAAACAACGAAAAATTACAATATTGGCAACATCAACTTTTAGCCGCACTAGGCGGTTCCGGACAAGTAATTATTGACGTGATTCCCGAACTAGAATTGTTAATTGGCAAACAGCCTGCCGTTGCGGATCTGGCCCCCACAGAAGCACAAAACCGCTTTAACAGGCTATTTAAAGAATTTATTCACGTAGTCGCGCAAAAAGATCATCCATTAGTCATATTTATCGATGACTTGCAGTGGTCAGATTCAGCGACATTGAAATTAATGGAATTGCTGGCAACTGACCCAGATAGCAGATATTTACTATTAATTGGAGCCTATCGAGACCATGAAGTTAGCTCTACACATCCTTTAATGCAGACAGTAGAGTACCTTCAAGAAACTGGGATTATTCTCAACAATTTAGTGCTGGAACCTCTTTCTTTAGCCCAGGTGACTGAGTTGATTTCGGAGACATTGCATGACTCAGAAAGAATTCAACCTTTAGCGGAGTTAATTTGGAATAAGACTGGTGGGAATCCTTTTTTCTTGACGCAATTGCTCAACAGTCTTTATCAAGAAAAACTTTTGAGGTTTGACTTTAACCGGCTGCTGTCTCGCGGAAAAAAAGGGGATTGGCAGTGGAACATTGAGGAGATTCAGGCTATTGGCATCACAGATAAGAGTGTAGTTGAACTGGTAGCTAGTCGCATTCAAAAACTGCCAGAGACTACACAAGAAATTTTGAAATTAGCCGCTTGTGTTGGGGACAATTTTACTCTAGATGTTCTCTCTACTGTCAACGCAAAATCTCCATCAGTCACTGCGACTGAACTCTGGGATGCTTTGCAAGCGGGGTTAATACTTCCATTGAATGAGAGTTACCTCATTCCTTTATTTTTAGATGGAGAAGCCGGAGTTAATTTAACTTTCGATTCTTCGCGAGTCAGCTATAAATTTTTGCACGATCGTGTCCAGCAAGCTGCATATTCACTGATTCCTGATGATGAAAAGAAAGCGACTCATCTTAGCATCGGTAAATTGCTATTGGAAAATACGCCAGCCGATCAAGTAGAAGAGAGAATTTTTGATATTATTAACCAGTTGAATGTAGGAATTGATTGTCTCAGCCTGCAATCAGGAAAAGATGAGTTAGCAAAATTAAATTTAATAGCTGGGCATAAGGCAAAAGCAGCTAACGCTTATGAACCCGCTGTTAAGTATTTGAATGTGGGAATTTCGTTATTAGCACCTGATAGTTGGGATCGCAACTATAGCATGACGCTGCGGTTGTATGTAGAGATGCTGGAAGCGGAATATTTAAACACCAACTTTGAGCAAGCAGAAGTTTTGGCAGAAGTGGTTTTGCGATCGGCTAAAAACCAGCTTGACATAGTGAAAGTGTATCAGCTAAAAATCCTATTTTATCAGGCTCAAAGCCAGATGCTAAAAGCTGTTGAAACAGGTATAGAAGTGCTGAAAATGCTGGGAGTAAACCTATTAGATAACGAAACCGTTGCAGTGCCAAAATTGCCTCAGCTTGAGGAATTAGAAAACCTGCCAGTTATGACAGATCCTTATCAACTGGCAGCTATGGAAATCATGACAGCCCTCTATCCTCCTGCTTATATTGCCAAACCAGAAATTGTTTCCTCCCTCGTCTTGACTATGGTTAATCTTTGTATCGATCGCGGTCATTCAGCATTAGCCGCTTTTCCCTATACTCTTTATGGAACGATCCTGTGCGGGACAGAAGGCGACATCGAAGCTGGCTACTACGCTGGACTAATCGCTTTAAAGCTGCTAGAACAATTTAATGCTAGCCAACAAAAAGCTAAGGTTTATGTAATGTTTAATGCTGCTATAAAAATCTGGAAAGAGTCTACTAAAAATACACTTGCTTCATTTATAGAAGGAATGAAATTTGGTTTGGAAACTGGCGATCTAGAATGGGCAGTTTATAATTGTAAGCACTATATTACAAATTTGTTTCTGGTGGGAGAACCGCTAGAATATGTCAAAGATAAACAAACCGTTTATATGGAGTTTTTGCTAAAAAATAAACACGAATTTGCCATAGGTTATGCTCAAATTTGGCAAGGAGTTGCTTCAAGCTTAAGAAGCCAAACACCAGAGCAAGTACGGTTAGTTAGCGGCAGGTTGGATGAACCTGCTGTGATGTCGCGTTGGCAGGAAGAAAATAATCGAATGTCGCTGTTTGCAGCTTATGTTGCTAAATTGATGCTGCTTTATTTATTGAAAG
The DNA here is from genome assembly GCA_036702215.1 of Microcoleus sp. F6_B6. GTDB lineage: Bacteria > Cyanobacteriota > Cyanobacteriia > Cyanobacteriales > Microcoleaceae > Microcoleus. The sequence goes on along the minus strand of JAUBST010000009.1, from coordinate 127,264 downwards.
ATTATGCTGCGGCTGTTGCCTGCGGTAAATTAGCGGCAGAATATGCAGATGGGGCGATCGGCTTAATCACTGTTGGGGTACACAATTTCTACTATTCGCTGGCCCTCCTCGCTCACTATCCTGACAGTGACAATCCAGAAGCATACCTAGCTATTGTTAACTCTAATCAGCAAATTATGAAAAAGTGGGCCTACCATGCACCCATGAATTATCAGCACAAGTACGAGTTAGTTGAAGCTGAGAAAGCGCGAGTTATCAGCGATAAACTTGCAGCAATGGATTATTATGACTTAGCTATTAAAGGAGCTGCTGCTAACGGTTACACCCACGAAGAAGCATTAGCTTATGAATTAGCTGGAGAGTTTTATCAATCTTTGGATAAAGAGATAAGTGCTCGAGCTTATCTGACCAAAGCTTATTATGCTTACATCCGCTGGGGAGCTACAGCCAAAGTTAAAGACTTAGAATGCCGTTATCCTTATTTAGTCGATCGCCATCAAGAAGCAATATATAATAACAATTCGGTCACGACTACCCAAACTACTATCAACAATAGTTTGGTGCTGGATTTACCAACTGTTGTCAAAGCATCTCAAGCTGTTTCGAGCGAAATTATACTCAGCCGTTTGCTAGAGAAACTCGTACAGCTTGTAAAGGAAAACGCAGGCGCTCAAAAAGTATTGTTTCTTGCCAAGACAGGTAATCAATTATTTATAGAAGCGGCGCTGACAGGTCAGTTTAATGATGTAACCGTGTTAGAATCTCTCCCGATTGCCGAATCCGATATCCTCCCAATTTCCTTGATTAACTATGTAGAAAGAACCCAAAAATACTTGGTTTTAGATGATGCTACCCGATCCGAGCAATTCCAATTTGACCCTTATATTGCAGCCAATCAACCCCTATCTATCCTGGTATTGCCAATTATCCATCAAGGCAACCTTACGGGAATATTTTATTTAGAAAATAATTTAACAAAAGGTGCTTTTACTAGCGACAGGCTTGAAATTTTGGGAATCCTGTCTGCACAAGCAGCTATTTCTCTAGAAAATGCCCGTTTTTATAATATTCTGGAAACGCGAGTAGCGCAAAGAACTGAGAAATTGCAAACTGCACTGGAAGAACTTCGCCACACTCAATTGCAGCTAATTCAAAGTGAAAAAATGTCCAGTTTAGGGCAAGTGGTCGGGGGAATTGCTCACGAAATTAACAACCCGATTAACTTTATTTATGGAAATTTATATTACACCAATGAATACGCTGAAAACTTACTACATCTACTACGTCTCTACCAAAAAAATTACCCAAATCCCGTGCAAGAAATAGTAAAGGAAACAGAGCAAATAGATTTAGATTTTTTGATGAAGGATTTCACTAAAATGATAGATTCTATGAGATTGGGCGCTGCGAGAGTTCGCGATATTGTGCTGTCCCTGCGAAACTTTTCTCGGCTAGATGAATCAGATAGAAAATGGGTTAATATCCACGAAGGTATCGACAGCACATTGATGATTTTGGATCGCAAATTAATTGATATTCAAGTAATCAAGCAGTACGACAATTTGCCTTTATTGAACTGCTATCCGGGAGAAATTAATCAGGTATTTATGAATGTACTGACCAATGCGATTGATGCTTTTTGTCGGAAAAGAGGGAGGGAAGTTGACTCGACAATTGAGATTCGGACTGAAGTAGCCGAAGGAAATCAAGTAGCGATTCGCATTGTTGATAATGGTGTGGGTATGAGTTCGGAGGTGCTGGGTAAAATATTCGATCCATTTTTTACTACTAAACCGATAGGTAAGGGGACGGGTTTGGGATTGTCTATCAGTTATCAAATTGTGGTAGAACAACATGGAGGAAAGCTAATTTGCAAGTCCGAACCTGGAGAGGGCAGCGAGTTTACTATACTGCTGCCGTATTGATTAATTAAAGCCATCGTGCAAGCAACTGTTCAATTACTTTCACAAAGCCGATCGCAATTTGAATCAACGGCCAACCCACAAAACAAATTAACACCGCCCAGCGAGTTTTAATATCCAAACCTTGGCGAACCGCCACAATTACAGCTAGCAAACTCCACAGGGCTAATATGCGCTCTATTCCTTCTCCCAACAAAGGAATCAGCGTTAAAAAATTCAGCGCTTGGGGCGCGTAGGCAAAGCCGATCGGAACCAACAACTCCCCATAAGTTACGTGCCCCGGCTTCAGCCACTCCCCTATTTTAAAGATAGTGAAAGTCCAAAAATAATAACCCCCCGCGACTGCCAAACCATCTATCAAAACTCCTAGAAATAATACTGATGGATCGGTTCGGTTGATTAACAAGATGACAGCACTGCCCAACACGCGGGACAGCGCAGCTAAAATTACAATTGTTAAAGCTATTCGCTTAGTTCTGCCAGTGTAGGGAGTTTTTTCGTAAAAATTGCCGTCCAAAGAAAGCGCGTTCCAAAGGGTTGCCCCCAAACCTGCAATTGAATCTTCTCCCTTCACGTTGAACTCCTGCTCCTCAAGATAGTTGACAACTTTTACAAAATAAGCTCTAATACAGCAGAATCACGGAAATATTTCTACGTAATTAGCTAATTTACGGGCATTCTACCAGATTTTATTAAATGCTAAGATTGATTTTAAGGATACTTGCATGGCTGCGCGGGGGAAGTTTAAATTTGCTGATTGTCGCAGGTGTAATCCTGATAATTTGGGGCATTCTTTCCCCGGTGGGAACTGTGATCTGGTGGCTGAATCAAAGTGCCGAAACTTTTGGCATCAAGAAAAATCCGCCGGAGATATTGCCTTCAAACAAGGGCAATTTAGAAGCCCGCCAGTCTTCGCGGCTCAATTGTTATATCATCTTTTTACCGGGAGTTGGCGATTTTTCGGGGGACGAATTAACCCCTGGCGAAGAGTTTTTTCTCAAGCGTTTAGTTAAAAGTCACCCGCAGTGCGTAGCAGTGGGCGATGTTTTTCCTTACTCAGCTTCTAACAAAAGTTTAGGAGGAGAACGGTGGCTAGCTCCTTTTTGGCGGTTTGCAGAACAGACCAAAAGCGGACCGATTGCGGGGGATATATTCATCAAAATTCGCAATCTCTGGAGGTTTGCAATTTCTCTAGATTATCGCTACGGCTTTGCATACAATCAGGGAATTGCTAATGCAATTATCGAGCGCATGAATGCTAAATCTCCGATTTCAGTTAATCCTCAACAACCTTTGAAAGTTATTTTAATTGGCACTAGCGGCGGCGCACAAGTTGCTTTGGGTGCTACTCGCTATCTTAAAGAATGGCTGAAGGCAGAAATTACGGTTGTTTCGGTTGGGGGCGTGTTTTCGGGAGAAAATGGTTTTGCAGAAGCCGATCGCATTTTCCACTTGCGCGGCACTCGCGATTCCATTGAGGATATTGGCGGCATAGTTTTTCCGACTCGCTGGTACTTGTACGCGACTTCTCCTTTCAATCAAGCCCGTTTGCAAGGCCGCTATGCAGAAGCTTTGAGCGGCCCTCACAAGCACGACGGCGATGAGGGATATTTTGGCGAAAATCAAGCGGCGGACGGTCAAAAGTATGTAGATATAACCCTGGACAAAATTAATCAATTGCCTGTTTGGTCTGAGGGCGCGCGCGATTGATGAGTTCTTGCATATTCGATAGTGATTAGTTATTGATTTTCTCATTGTTCGTTCTGCGTTGCTTGAAGCTTGGCATTGTTGCCTTCCAGTCTCTACCTCCAATTCGCAATTCCCGATGCCCGATGCCCGATGCCCGATGCCCGATGCCCAATTCCCAATTCCCAATTCCCAATTCCCGATGCCCGATGCCCGATGCCCGATGCCCAATTCCCCATTCCCAATTCCCTATTATCAATGTCTCGACCAACATTATATATTGCCATCACGAATCACGGATTCGGCCACGCTGTCCGAGTCTCCTCCGTAGCTGCAAAAATTCAAGAATTAAATCCAGATATTTTACTAATTATCACAACAACAGCACCTCGGTGGCTGCTAGAATCTTATATTGGCGGCGACTTTATCCACCGTCCCCGCGCTTTTGATGTCGGAGTCGTGCAAGCTGACAGTTTGAATATGGATCAAGACGCGACGCTGGAAAAATTGCGGGAAATTCGGAAAAAGCAAAATTCGCTAATTGCCAGCGAAGTTAATTTTATCAAGCAAAATCGGGTGGGTTTGGTGCTGGCAGATATTCCTCCTTTGGCAACGCGAATGGCGGCATCGGCTGGGGTTCCCTGCTGGATGATGAGCAATTTTGGGTGGGATTTTATCTATCGAGATTGGGGCGGGGACTTTGCAGAAATGGCAGATTGGATTGGTGAGTGTTTTGGAATGTGCGATCGACTTTTTCGTCTTCCTTTGCACGAACCGATGGCAGCTTTCCCCAATATTCAAGATGTGGGCTTGACTGGCGGCAATCCTCGCTACAGTAACGATAAAGTTCGGGAAGTATTCGGCATCGAAACACCCCTGGAAAAAACTGTATTGTTGACTTTTGGCGGACTGGGTTTAGAGGAAATTCCTTATCAAAATTTACAGCAATTTAGCGACTGGCAATTTATTACTTTTGATGCTGGAGCTCCCGATTTGTCGAATTTGATTAAAGTCAAAAATCAGGAGTTTGCACAATCTTTCCCAATTTTACCGCGTCCGGTCGATATTATGCCTGTCTGCGGGCGCTTAGTTTCTAAACCGGGATACAGCACTTTTGCAGAAGCTTTGCGCTTGGAAATACCTGTTATTTCTATCATGAGAGAAGGTTTTGCAGAAGCGGCGGTGTTGCTGGAAGGGATTCAAAATTATGCGGAACATCAAATTGTGACGGCGGCGGAGTTTTTTGAGGGGGATTGGGAGTTTTTGCGACAACCGCTGCATCGGCCGTGTTTGCCGGATAAATTGGATAAAAATGGTACGGAGGCGATCGCCCAAGCTGTTGTAGACTATTTTTCATAAGTGCGATTAGAAATCATGACTGCACCAACAAAGCCGGAGGACTGCGATTGAAATCGCTTAAGTGGTAGGTTGGGTTGAGGAACGAAACCCAACATCCAATTAATAGACAAGATTGCAAAAATAATTAGGACGGGATCAGGGGCCCATCACACAAGAAAAAATCACTCTTGCGGGATGGGTCTCAGATCCCGTCCCATCAATTGATGAAAAGGATTTTTGCAATCTTGTCTAATGAGTGTTGGGTTTCGTGCCTCAACCCCAACCTACAGAATAAAAAAGGAAGAAGTAAGATGTAACAATAGGAGAATATTTTTGCATCAGTCTCATCCAAAATCTAAAATCTAAAATCCAAAATCTAAAATCGAATGTCTCACTATCAACAGATCCTCAAAATTAAAACTACAGGGAAGTCTCTGTGCAACATCACTCCTAAGATAGAAGATGCGGTGGCGAATTCAGGTGTTGAAACGGGACTTTGCAGCTTATTTTTGCGCCACACTTCTGCTAGTTTGGTGATTCAAGAAAATGCTGACCCGGATGTACTTAAGGATTTGGCTAACTTTTTAGCTAAACTGGTACCGGAGGACGATCGCTACATTCACGATGCCGAAGGCCCAGACGATATGCCGGCCCACATTCGCACTGCGCTGACTCATACTTCCGAACAAATCCCGATCGATCGCGGCAGGTTGCTGTTAGGAACTTGGCAGGGAATTTACCTGTGGGAACACCGCCAGCGGGGTCACATTCGCGAATTAGTTGTTCACGTCAGCGGGACTGGATCGGAATTTGTACCTCGCTGATTTTAGTTGCTTCCGGCGTCATCGGGGAATTGTAAAAAAAGCGGCGCGGCGGCCCGACTATTTCGTATTCGGGATGTTCTTGAAGCCAATCTTTGAGTTTCTGGAGGTTGTTTTCGTAGCTTTCCCAAGTGTAGGCCCCGCGCACGCCGATGCTGACAACCGTCATGGGCGAAGTATCCGTGATTTCTACAGCAGAGTTAACGCTGCTGGGGGCGATATTTGGTGCGGGATAGAGGAACGAAACTTCTGCTTGGGGAACTGCATCGATTTGCCCGGAAGTTTCGGTGTAGCGCGCTTCTACTGGCGTTGTCATCGCAATTTGGTTGTTGCTGATGTGTTGAAATAAGGGATTGAAGGCGATGCCAGTTGCTTGTCGCAAATCGCCTGCGTGGGTGTAGGTGACAGCGCGGTAGTGAGGATATTGCTTAACTTCTATGACCCCAATCTGTGCGGGTTCAGGGAATCCAGTAGGTAATACCATTTTAGATTTTAGATTTTAGATTTTAGATTCAGGGAAGACTGACTCGGCAAGGGTTTGGAACTTGCTTGCAGTTGCATTATTTTTGGCAACTGGTATAAATAGGCTGAGATTGTTTCCAGACAATCGCTCAGGTGGCACAATTAGTTTAGCAGTTATTTAAGGCGCTGCTAACTATCGATCGCCTAGAATTAGTTTAGAGATGATTAATTAACCTCGTAATAATACGGACGGCACTGACTGAGCAGAGAAACATTAATCTAGTTGTGCTTGAAAAATTAGCGTTTTTCAGGCGTTTGCTATTTGTGTCGGAACATATTCCGCTGTTGGGCCGATCGAGCTGTGCGTTCTCAGTTATTGGGACGCTTATCGCGTTCAGTAACGCCTATCAATTATACCGCTTTCAGGGAATGACGTATGAAAAAGATTCTAGTGATTGAGGACGAGCAAGTAATTCGCGAGAATATTCTCAAACTCCTCAAAGCTGAAGGTTTCGACGTGACAGGTGCAGAAAATGGGGCACAAGGTTTATATGCGGCAGTGTCAAATCTTCCCGACGTGATTATTTGCGACGTGATGATGCCAGAACTTGACGGTTACGGGGTGCTGGTGGCCTTGCGATCGAATCCTGTTACTGCTACAGTACCTTTTGTTTTTCTCACCGGTAAAGCGAATCGCTCTGAAATGCGGCAAGGTATGGAATTGGGAGCAGATGATTACCTGACGAAACCTTTTAGTAAAGCTGAACTTGTGGGAGCGATATCGAGCCGCTTGAAAAAACAACAAGCTGTCGCCGAACAGTACAATAATTTGCGATGGCAAAACGGCGTCTTAACCCCAGAGACGGCCCACAAATTACAGCAGATCAAAACAAATTTGTGCAACGCCTTGGAACGTGAAGAATTCCAAGTTTACTATCAGCCGCAAGTCAATGTCCAGACAGGTAAAATTATGAGTGCAGAAGCTTTAGTGCGCTGGCTGCATCCAGAAAAAGGGCTGATTTCGCCTGCAGAATTTATTCCCGATGCCGAAGAAACTGGCTTCATAATACAATTAGGCGAGTGGGTTTTGCAGACAGCTTGCAGGCAAATGCAAGTTTGGCACAATGCTGGTTTTGCGCTGCGGGTAGCGGTGAATCTGTCGCCGCGCCAATTTCACCAACCGGATCTGTGCAGCAGAGTTGCCCAAATTTTAGCAGAAACTGGTTTGGAACCGAGCAGTTTGGAATTAGAGCTGACAGAAAGTTTGATGGTAGAGGATGCCGAAAGTGCGATCGCGACTTTGCAACAATTGAAAAATTTGGGAGTTTGTATATCTATTGACGATTTCGGAACCGGGTATTCTTCTTTAAGCTATTTGACGCAATACCCCTTCGATACTTTAAAAATCGACCGCTGTTTTATCAGCAATATCACCGATGGTTGCACAAATGCAGCGATTGTGAAAGCTATTATTGAAATGGCGCACAGTCTCTGTCTTGAGGTAATTGCCGAAGGAGTTGAAACCGAAGCAGAAAAAGATTTTCTCTGGCGCTACGAGTGCGATACAATGCAAGGATATTTGTTCAGTCCTCCTTTGGTGGCAGCGGATTTTGAACGGTTGCTGGTGGAAGGCAAATAGAATAGCGGTTAAGTCAATATTTGTCCGATAATTAAGTGCGATCTGGGTGGAATATGATTGGAGAATCCAGCAGTAATGTTGACTCACTAAAATCAAGCAATAAAAAATATAAGGATGTTTATATAGCTGTTCAATTATCTGTAGTGATAGTTTTATTAGCTATTATGTCCAATTTTTTTGTCATTATCAACGCTGGAGAACGGGGCGTGATGATGCAGTTTGGTAAAGTGCAAGAACAGGTACTTGGAGAAGGAATTCACGTAATAGTTCCCATAGTTGATACTGTAAAAAAGTTGAGTGTGCGAGTGCAGAAACAGGAAAATTCTGCTGAAGCTTCCTCAAAAGATTTGCAAAATGTTTTCACAGATGTAGCGCTGAACTGGCACATTATCCCAGAAGAAGCTAATACTATTTTTCAACAAATAGGTGACGAAAAACAAGTTATCGAGCGAATTATCGCTCCGGCAGTTGAAGAAGTATTAAAAGCAGTCATGGCAAAATACACGGCTGAAGAAATTATTACTAAACGAGGAGAAGTTAAAGCGGAAGTTGATGATTTTTTGACCTTGAGGCTGGTTACATATCACATTGCAGTTGACGATGTTTCTTTAGTACACGTTCACTTTTCTGAGCGGTTTAGCGATGCGGTGGAGGCGAAACAAATTGCCGAACAGGAAGCAAAAAAAGGGGAGTTTTTAGCACTGAAGGCAGCAAAAGAGGCAGAGGCTAAAGTGAATTTAGCTAAAGGGGAAGCTGAAGTGCAAAGATTGCTGCGAAACAATTTGACTCCGGAACTTTTGGAAAGGCAAGCTATAGAAAAATGGAACGGGCAATTGCCGCTGATTGTTGGTGATGGCGGTAAAAACTTATTGGACTTGAGTAAATTGTTGAATAAATAATTCTGGGACGCACGGGTGGCAAAAAACCAGTTTTTTTTACAAAAATACACGGCGTTTAGCTTTTTATGTCGGTCAAAAATTCGGTTCCTTGAGTATTGGTGCGTAAGTCCTAAATTACCAATCCCCAGGAAATTGAATTAATATCTGTTCAAAAGCTTTAGTAATTCCAGTTTGAAAACGCTGTCGGTGCTTCAGTTTCAAAACGGGTTTAATTATTTCAAGACCTACCTTTGAACTTGGTTTGCTATCTATAATTTTAATCGATCGCAGTGTAGATAGCTGCAATTCTTTTTTTACCATCAATTCAGGAATAGCCGCTGCACCTACGCCGCTTTCTACAACGGCTTTGACCATTTCACTGCTGTTCAAAACTAAAGTTACATTCAATTCATTGAGATTAATGCCCCAACTTTGCAAAGCTTGTTCCAACATTTGCTGGACTCCAGAACCAGCTTCTCGCATCACCCAATCCGTTTGCACCATTTCCGTTAAACTCACCTCTGCACGTTCAAACCAAGGGTGAGATTTGCCAACTACAATCAGCAAGCGTTCGCTGCCTACAATTTCTTCCTCCAGAGTGCTCTTAAGCGAAGCTTTGATGTCTCCCGTCACTAAACCCAAATCAAATATTCCCGTCGCCGTCCCCGCACAAATTTCTTCGGCATTTGCCAGAGTACAATTCACGCAAATACCGGGATATTGCTGTTTGAACTTGCTAAGTTTATCAGGCAACCAATAATTGCCAATGGTCAGACTGCAACCCAATTTAAAATCGCCTCGCTGCAAGTCGTTCAACTCCCGCAAACCTCTCTCAGTCAAAGCAACTTGGTCGAGAATTTTCTGCGTTTCAACTTGCAGCAACTTCCCAGCATCTGTGATTTCGATCCGGCGGCCGATGCGGTGAAATAGTTTTACTCCGTATTGTGCCTCTAAGCTTTGGATTGTCGCGCTGACAGCGGGTTGGGTAATGTAAAGTTCTTCTGCGGCACGGCTGAAGTGCAGGTGTTCCGCGACAGCTAGAAAAACTCGCAGTTGGTCAAGTGTCATTCCGGCCATACTGAGTACCCTTTTACTAAATACATTTATTTTTTGACATAAAAATCTTTTGCGGCTTAACTTTGACCTGAACTTTTCGACTCTATTGTACAGGTTGGAATCCCCAAAAAAGCACGGTTGCCAGCCGGTATTTAATGTTTCCTTTTAACGTCAAGGGTTTGAGCTTTGGGGAACAGATATATCTCGTATTCCAACAGTTCTTTTCGGGGCGCTACTGCATCACTTGCATTTATTAATTCGATAAAAAACAACATTTGATTCTACCGCTCAAGGGCTTTAAGGTGATACTTAAGCTTCTAACGCAGGGCCCAATGCTGAAGCACGATCGACAAGTTGAAGCCGATCGCCAAAAATCGATCGACCAAAATAGAGAAGATAAATGACCAAGAAAACGAAAAAAAATCAGAGTGCACACGGCTTAAAGCCGGACTGCCTCTCGTTCGGGGAGGTTTTAGCTCAATCCTTTGCCGTTATTGCACCTACAACTATACCAGCATCCAATATAGGGTTAATTGTCGCTCTTTCGGGTAACGGGACTTGGCTGAGCTTTCTCATCGGCTTGATAGGCCTAGTATTTGTCAGCATCAATATCAACCAATTTGCAAGTCGATCGGCTTCTGCTGGTTCTCTTTATTCTTACATTGTTAAAGGACTTGGCCCGACGGCCGGCGTAATTTGCGGCTGGAGTTTGGTACTGGCTTATCTATTTACTGGGATGTCCGTTTTGTGCGGTTTTGCCAACTTTACGGGTAGTTTCATCGGTCATTTAGGCATCCATCCGTCGCCGATTACGCTGTTAGCGATCGGGGCGGGCGTTGCTTGGTATGCAGCTTATAAAGATATCCAACTTTCAGCTATGGCGATGCTGTGGCTGGAGGGGGCATCAGTGGCAGCGATCGCGCTTTTAGGAATTATCATCTGGGCGCACAAAGGTTTTGCCCTGGATATGTCCCAATTAACTTTAGAAGGCGTAACTCCCGGCAACATAGCGACGGGACTTGTATTAGTAATGTTTGGTTTCTCAGGTTTTGAAAGTGCTACATCTCTGGGCGACGAAGCGAAAAAACCCTTAAAAAATATCCCCAGGGCTGTCATGGGCAGTGCTGTTATGGCAGGCTTATTCTTCATTCTGATGACCTATATTGAGGTTTTGGGTTTTAGCGGTACGGGAGTTTCTATTACTAATAGTGAAGAACCTCTGAGTTTTCTGGCGCAGCAAGTGGGCATGGGTTGGCTGGGAGAGTTAGTGGCTTTCGGCGCTTTATTTAGCTTTTTTGCTTGCGTCCTCGGCAGCATCAATCCAGCGGCGAGAGTGTTTTTTATGATGGCGCGGCACGGTTTGTTTCACTCTTCATTAGGTGTAGCGCATTCATCTAATAGAACTCCCCACGTTGCAGTAACGATGTGTACATTTATGACATTTTTGGTTCCTGCTGCGATGTCTCTGTTTCACATCAAACTATTCGATTGTATGGGTTATTTGGGGGCAATTTGCAGCTACGGATTTTTAACAGTTTACGTCTTAATTTCGATCGCAGCCCCGGTTTACCTGCACAAAATTGGTAAATTGCGCGTGCGGGATGTAGCGTTTTCGGCTGTGGCGATCGCATTTATGATGATTCCGATTGCGGGCAGCGTGGGCATTCCAGGCAGCACTATGTTCCCACCTCCAGAAGCTCCTTACGATGCGTTTCCTTACTTGTTCTTGATGTATTTGGTTGCTAGTTGCGGGTGGTTTTTCTGGCAGCGGCGGCGTTCTCCTGGACTGGCGGGCTCGATGCAGCAGGGTATTGACGCAATTCACGCCAAGTTCGAGGAAGAAAATGGTATTTACGGCGGTGTTCGATTGAATACAGTATCGATCGACAACAACAGCTTTGATTAGTTGCAACGCGGTGTTTATAGATGTTAATTTAGCCGCAAAGACCGCCAGGGAATTAATTCCCTGGCTAATAGCAAAAGTCCTCTGAAGAGGACTAATAATTTCTTCAGTCCTCTTGAGAGGACTTGAGCTTTGAGGCGGGGGTTTTAACCCCTGCCGGATCGCGGGAGCAACCGCAAAGACCGCTGAAATTAAGGAGACACAGAAATGAATGAATTACTAACAGCAATTTCTACGGGAATGACAGCTTTTACAGCTACGAATCTTGACGATATTCTGATTCTGCTGCTGTTTTTCTCGCAGGTGAATGCAGTATTTCGGCACAGGCATATCGTCTTCGGTCAGTTTCTGGGCTTTACTGCACTGGTTTTGGTTAGCATTCCGGGGTTTTTTGGCCGCTTAATCTTTCCGCCAGATTGGATCGGAATGCTGGGTTTGCTGCCAATTGCGATCGGGCTTAGCCGCTTGCTGAATCCAGAAACTGACGATTCGGAAGCTGAGGCAGAATTAGAGCAATCTGAGAAATCTTTTTTTAGCAGTTTCCTGTCTCCTCAAACTTACAGCGTAGCAGGGGTGACGGTGGCAAATGGAGGCGACAATATCGGGATATATGTACCGCTTTTTGCTAGCAATACTTTAGAAAGTTTGGCGGTGATTCTCGCTGTATTCTTCGCGATGGTGGGCGTTTGGTGCTACGCTGCTTATCGGTTAATTCAGATGCGGGCGATCGCAGATACTCTGACTCGCTACGGCAATCAGCTTGTGCCTTTTGTTTTGATCGGATTGGGAATGGCGATTATGGTGAAAAGCGGCACTCTGGCAAGCCCAACTCTCAGTATAATATCTTTAGTTGGTTGCGGTTTCTGTTTGATAAGTATGAGCAGAAGTAACGCCAGCGAAACTGAAGTTTAGAAAAATTGCAGGAACAGCACATGAATTGGATTGCAGCAGCGATTATTGCCGGGATTACATCTTTTGCCGCAACCAATATCGACGATATGGTGATTTCGATGCTGTTCTTCGCCCAGGTAAATGAGACTTTCCGCCCCCGGCATATCTTTGTCGGTAAGTACCTCGGATTTGCAGCACTCGTCGCTGCTAGTTTGCCCGGTTTTTTTGGCGGTTTAATTGTTCCGAAAGCTTGGATTGGCTTGCTGGGTTTGGTTCCGATCGCGATCGGCATCAGTCACTTAGTCAAGAGAGAAAATGAGGAAAATGACGTACAAGCGGTATCGGGCGAATTTAACCGTCAATCTAACTCATCTGCTGTGTCAAAACTCGCCAATCTTTTCAATCCCCAAACTTTGAATGTGGCTGCGGTAACAGTGGCCAACGGGGGTGACAATATCGGCATTTATTTGCCGCTGTTTGCTAGCAGCGATTTGCCTAGATTGGTGGTGATTCTGGCGGTTTTCTCGGTGATGGTAGGTGTTTGGTCTTATGCCGCTTACCGGTTAACTCGCCAAAGGGCGATCGCCCCTATTTTGACTCGCTATACCAAGGCTGTTGTCCCTTTTGTCTTGATTGGCTTGGGAATATTCATCCTGATTGAAAGCGGTAGTTATCGGCTGCTCCCGCCATTTCAATTTAACTAATGATTGGCCAATTTTCCGCTACTTTCATCCCTCTATAGGTAGAGAATTTGCCATAAGTCATAAGTCCTAACTCATCAGTTTTCCCTTAACAATTGTTTGCTTAAATTTAGCGTTAAATAGCTTGAAGTTTATCAACTAATATGCTAACTTAATAATGAAGTGAGTGACCCAGCTAAAAACAGCTTCAAACTAATTTAGCCTCAAATATTCACGAAAGTAGAAACCATCTTTTGAGCTAGCCCATTGCCAGACTTAGGCAACAATATACCTCTTGGATCGATAAATCCTGTAGTGGTGAATCAAACCGAGCTAAAAACTTGAGGATGAATCCCTAAAAGCTCGCCATATCGCTTCGCCACTACCCCACGCAGATTGACTTTGACAAGAGGTCTAATCCTAAAAAACCAGATTTTTCGATTCTGCCAAATTGGGTTTTTCCGGCAAACCAGTTAAAGATAGTTCGTTTTTGCCTAAGTCCTAAAATAGCAAGCAAACAGAAAGTTGAAAAAAACCTGACAATCTAGAAAAGGAGAAACCTTGTGAAAATCTTCAAATTTGTTTTAGTGCTGTTGGTAATGACCGCCAATTTAGTATTCGTTCCCCCATCCTGGGCCGATGCTCCAAAAACGCCGAAATATGCAAGCAATCCCGACTACATAGAGGTGACTGAAGCTCTGAATACTTTCAAGGCAGCGAAAGACGCACCCAATCTCGCCGAGACTTATACCCCCGAGCAACTTCAGCAAAAAATCTCTCAATTGGAGTTTCAAAAATACACCTTAGAAACTGGAAAACCTTGGGGTCAGTGCCGCAACGAGACAGGAAAAACCCTTGCTGTCTACGGCCCGAAACGCAAAAAAGCACCTTCTTCTTCTTACGAGAATGCTCTTTATTTTCTAGCTGACGGTCAAACAACTGAACATAAATGGGATTGCGATGGAATTTACCTACCCAGCGATATCAAAGCAACCGATTTAAGAACGACAGATCGACCTTCAGAAGAATTGACCGGCGGTCTAGCTGTTAAGATAGTTGACGGAACTCAACTTGTAGCGAGAGCTAATCCCGATACGGGGGCTGTAGAATTCAACGTTCCTACTGCTAAAATTTTCAAGCCCGGGGATGCGACTTGGTTTGTTCCTGACGTGACTCAGACTTACATAGATACGCAAGTTCCCAACGCACCTACTGAGGAAAATGATTAGTTTTGGTGTAGTTGTAATGCGATCGGCGGTGTAGAGATCGTGCAACGCAAAATCCCGCCGGGTATCGCTCCCGGCGGATAATCGTCCCAGCGAAAGTATATCGGTTTACCTTCATATTTGGAGTTAATATTAAAAGGTCGCATCTATGCTATTAAATTGGAAATCCACGAAATTAAATACAGAAAAGATTAAGCGACCAAATCCGTCGCGGGTGCGGGATCACTTGGCAAACGAGCGCACTTATTTAGCATGGATGCGGACAGCAATATCGCTGATGGGTTTTGGCGTAGTTATCGTGCGCCTTCGCGCCTTCCATCCCCCTCTGCTGCCAACTCCAGGCAACGGTTGGAAGTTGGGTTTGCTTTTTTCAACAGTGGGTTTGCTGACAGTGCTCTTATCAACTAAGCACTACTTCGGCGTCCGCCACGATATCGATTACGATACTTATGAACCTACCGATCGCTGGGTAATTCTTTTCAGCCTCGCGATCGCCATCCTAGGGGCTGGGGTAATTTATTATATGTTCACCATTCCTTCTAGCTTAGAAGGTTTGATGGCACCTGAATAATGAGGCTAGTTTTATATTAATCTTAAAGAGTTCGATCGCGTGCAATTATCGTTCCAACCGATGCAAGTAGATGATGAGAAACGAAACCAGGAAAATCTGTCGCGGGCGATCGATCGATCGGCTAATGAACGCACCTTCTTAGCATGGATGCGGGCCGCTATGGCACTCATGGGTTTTGGCGTCATCATCATCCGACTTCGCGTCGTGCAAATGCCCGTACATTACCGCGAGGCGATGGGGTGGAAGTTGGGTTTAATCTTCTCTCTAATAGGTTGGGCGACAGTCTTAATCTCTACTAAGCACTACTTCACCGTTCGCCACCAAATTGACAGCGATACCTACAATCCCCCAGACGGCATGGTTTTATTTTTCAGTTTTGCTTTGGGCTTATTGGGGATTGGAGTAATTTATTCGATTTTGGCAGTCGCCCTGAGCCCGAGTAGTTTTGTAATACCCGATTGAGTGTCAACAGGAGTTAACCATGAACAGCGAAACAGTTGCCACGATCGCTTCCATTCTCATCTTAGGTGCTGCTATCTGGGCCGCATTCGCAGTGCTGGAGACTGTCGCGAAAATAGTCCCTAAATTACTCGGCCTGACAGTCGCGATCGGGCTTTTGCTCGTTTACCTGCAATTTTACTGGGGCATCGACACTGCATATCTTTGGCAAACTGTCAAGCATTTGCCTGAAACTTTCAATTTCTCGATCGGCGCCTAAATTAGCACCAGTCAGCATTCTCAACAACCTCTCCCGGATAGATATTTTTATACCGGGAAAAAACTAAATTGAGCCGACTCAACAAAATACGGTAACTCGATCGACTTACTAGACATAACTCTGCCGGGATGCTAAACTACGGTAAGTCGATCGAGTTATGAGTTATTAACGTGGAAAACGCTAAAAAAGTCAGTCAAGAGTACCAGCTTGCAGGACAACTAACCCAACAGTTGCCACAATCTAAGGGCTTTAAGGAAGTCTGGTTTAAAAAAATCAGAGGCGGGTTGCTTCTGGGAATTGGATATTTGCTATCACCGCTGTGTTGGTGGAACGACATATTTTTCAATCTGCCAATTGCCTACGCCTTTGGGTATATCTGTAGTGGGCTTTCCCCAGATTTACTGTTGCCTTGCACAATTGTCGGCTACTGGCTTTCCAATATTGTTGGAATTCTGTTGATGCAATTCGGGGCTGTAGATGTTTTTGCAGACAAACCCAAGGAAAAAAACCTCAAAAAAGAGTTATTGACGGGTTTAGTTTCCTCAACCGCCTTCACAATTGTCGTTGTGGCATTGATTCATTTTAATGTTCTCGATACTCCCGATTTTTTTTCCGGCCAGCAGTCGGTTAACCTGAGATCAGTTTTACCTGTGACGATAGTCACTTCAAGGTAAAAAGCAGAATCTAAACCATCAAGGAATCGAAGATTTTTAATCAGTTACACAGGTAGATTTAATCAAATCAGGGAGCTTTTACACTACAATTTTTGTAGCTTTGTTTATTTGCCTTTACTCACTTTCACCAAAATTTTTGTAGCTGAACGCGCGGTAATTCTCAAGCGTTGAATAGCACAAGTCCCGGTTAGAAATATTGAAATGCGAGTAATACTTTGCCTGTGTAGCTGTGTTGCCAAAGTCGCGCCAGTTATCTATTTGTTGGTTGGTTGGCAGCGCTTAATTACACAGTTTTTGGGCATAACCGTGAACTACTTATTACTATCCTTTCTCAGTTTTTTTGTGGGCATTATCGTTGGTTTGACCGGAGTTGGCGGAGCCTCGCTCATCACCCCAATGTTAATTTTTGTTTTCCAAATTCCAGCATCAATTGCTATTAGTTCGGATGTCGTAGCTGCTACACTGATGAAAGTTGTTGGCGGCTTCAAACACTGGCAGCAAAAAACCCTCGACTTGCAAGTAGTTAAGTGGCTGGCTTTGGGTAGCGTACCCGGTTCGCTGGCTGGGGTGTGGCTTTTACACTGCATCAAGTGCAGCGGAAATCCGAACTTAGATTGCATGTTACTGCGCTGTCTGGGACTGGCGATCGCACTAATTGTCGCTTTATCGCTGACTCAATTAGTTCTCAAAACATTTTTCCCTAATTTTAAATTGCCTGCACCCCCCGAATGGGACTTAAATACTAATTACGGCCGTATTTGTACTGTGAGTGCGGCAGCAATTTTAGGCTGCATAGTGGGAATCACTAGCGTGTCTTCCGGTGCGATGTTTGCACTGCTGCTGATTGCTTTTTTCCGCCTGGATACTTCTAAATTGGTGGGTACAGATATTTCGCAGGCGGCAATTTTATTGATGTTTACATCTCTGGGACACCTCAGCCTCGGAACAGTAAACTGGAGTTTAGTTTTGCCAATTTGGTTGGGTTCGGTGCCGGGAGTTTTGGTAGGGGCTAAATTCTGCAAAATTATGCCTCAACGCCCGCTTAAGTTTGTGATTTACGGAATGTTGGCGATGGCTAGTTGGAAGTTGTATCAAGTCTGAAAAGTAGGGGTAGTGCGCCGCCGTGCCTACCCCTACTTCGCAAGGGAAACCACGGGGATTGCCCTTACTACGTATTAATAATTGCTGACTAATGCTTCGAGTTCGCTGACTGTCGGCAATTCTAAGTCTTTGAACAAGACTGTACTGAGGTAGCGTTCGCCATAAGAAGGCTGCACAAAAACTATCAATTTTCCTGCATTTTCGGGACGCTTGCCAACTTGAATGGCAGCACACAAAGCGGCGCCTGCAGAAATTCCTGACAACAATCCTTCTTCTCTGGCAAGCCGGCGGCTGTAGGCGATCGCATCTGCGTCGCTAACTGCGATCGCCTCATCAATTAACTCTGTTTTCAACACTTCCGGGATGAATCCTGCACCAATCCCTTGAATTTTGTGAGCACCAGATTTTCCTCCAGAAAGGACGGGGCTGCTGGCTGGTTCAACTGCGATCGCCTTAAAACTCGGTTTCCGCTGTTTAATTACCTCAGCAACTCCAGTAATCGTACCGCCGGTGCCAACTCCAGCCACTAAAAAATCTACTTTACCCTCTGTATCTTCCCAAATTTCCTCGGCCGTGGTTGCCCGGTGAATTTTCGGATTAGCGGGGTTGCGAAATTGTTGCAGCATGAAAGCGTCGGGGGTTTCTTCTACAATTTCTTCCGCCCGGGCGATCGCGCTTAACATCCCTTCATGTCCCGGAGTTAATTCCAACCGAGCTCCGTAAGCTTTCAGCATCGATCGGCGCTCTAAACTCATCGTATCCGGCATTGTTAAAATCAGACTGTAGCCTTTCGCCGCCGCGATCATTGCCAAAGCAATTCCCGTATTGCCTGAAGTCGGTTCAACTAAAATAGTTTTCCCAGGTTGAATTAACCCCGCATCTTCTGCCGCCTGAATCATGCTGGCTGCAATCCGATCTTTCACCGAAGCAGCCGGATTCATCCCTTCCAATTTTGCCACAATTTGAGCAACTACTCCTTCGGCTTGGGGAATTTTATTTAGCTGAACTAAAGGAGTTCTGCCAATTATTCCTGTAACATCCTTAGCAATTCTCATGGCTTAATTTCTCTCCAATTAAATGTAGTACATGGGATGTGCTTGTTTGCGAATATCCCGCTGTTCGCACAAATCTTGTAATGTGTATTTGCCCAAAACCTCCCAAGATGCCTGTCGAGCTTCCTGCCAGATTTCTAGCACCGCAGTTTTTTCTATTGTTACAGATTCCGAAACTTTTTGAATCTGGCTGCTGCCCTCGCCTTCGAGTATCGAAAACACCTCTAGCAAAGTAATCTGCCAAGGCTCTTTTGCCAGCAAATAACCGCCTTTAGCGCCCCGCAGACTCTGCACGATACTCGCACGCCGCAGCACGGCAAGAATTTGGTCTAGATAGCGTTCCGGTATCTCTTGAGAAGCAGTAATTTCGTTCACTGTTAGGGGCGAATCCTTCGGGTAATGGCTCGCCAGTTCCAAGAGCGCTAACAGCGCATATTCTACTCTAGAAGATAGTTCCACATTCCCCACTGGCGATCGAGTTTAAATTGTACAGTATATCATAGTACACAATTCCGGTAGATGTATAGGTGTTAATATATTTTTATTATAAAAACGGTTGGAGAAATCCCGTGAGCAACGTAAATCTAGGTTTAAGCTGTCGGCACTGTCGGTATTACGAGCAGCACGGGCACAGGGGCGGAAACTGCCAGATGCTCGGCGTGGCGGTACAGGGTGGCTGGAAAGCTTGCCCTTTCTTGGTTCCGCCCTTTGCACCGTCTTGGGAACACCCAGAAGCGGGTAGATCCCGAAAGTCTCAAATGTTCCAGGGAGCGAGTATATTACAAGCAATACCCCCGCCTTAAAGTAACTGCTAAGTAGGTAGGCGGATCTATGCTGTGTCATCGTTAAGTTGATTCATACTGAGATATTGCACCATTCTCAGTAGCCTGTAGGGGCGGGTTCGCCAACAGTTTTAAAGCTTGCAGATAGGTTACATAAACCCGCCCTCCCCCACTCAGTTCATACTCACCTACTTGGCTGCAGTCAACAGGTGCGAGATATCGCATCTTTTGGCAGCCAGAAGAAAGGAATCAAGAGAAAAAAGCAAGTGCGACATCGCACTTGCTTTTGAACCTATTGACCAGTCGATGAGAAAATTTAATTAACGCACATTCGATACAAATTATTTGCTGTCTAGAGAACTGTGAATTTGCTCGAATATCGCATTGTCAGCGAATATTTTTTTTGCAGCGCATTCCTACCACCTGCATCAGCAACCGTAAACTATTAACAGTTAATATCGTTTTTTTATATTTCGTAGTGCCACACCTCAGAAGCTTGCAGAATAATCCGGTGGAATGGCAGACGATCGATCAAGCCTTGCTGCTCAAAATGACCGAGGGTGCGAGTGACAGTTACGCGGCTTGTACCGATGATTTCTGCAATGTCCTGATGCGTTAAAATCATATCGATTAGATGTCCTTGCTCTACCTCAGAACCGAACCTCTTAGCCAACCAAGTTAATAGTTGATAGAGCATAAAATCAACTCTTTTGTAACCTCGTATTACCATGAATTTTTCAGCCTGCTGAATGTGATTGAGCAAAATATCTCGATTTAGCCAGCGATCGCCCGATAGTAAAATTGCCTCGACTTTAGTGAGGCATTCAATTTGATAAGGATCGCATTTTGATATCTGTTTGCCGATCGTATCACCAGGCCCCCACAATCCCAAGGTGATAATTGTGCCGTCTTCAAGCCACGTTACAGTTCGCACTACTCCACTTTCAATTCGCCACAGAGCGTTGCTTCTGTTGGGCAAGTGCGAGCGGCGAGGAAATATATGTCTGCTCGTTTCATCAAAAGTTTTAGTGGAAATAGAAGCAATAGTCATAGCCAGTTACTGAATAAATTAAAGTTAGTTTGTAGCAGGGCAGCAGGATAGTGCGGGCAAAACTCTATATAAATTAAAACTTTACTAGATGCCTGCACCGTCTAAAAAGTCTGTAATAAATAAATTAGAATACATGAACAATTCATGTTTTTCTGCCTGTTTTTGCTCTGATTCAGTTGATTTGAGCGGAGATAGTTGAGATTTTAAAATATTAACCTGGTCTTCTAAATCCTTAATTCGATCGAACAAAGCTCGAATTGCTTGAGCTTCTAAATCCGGTATGCCTTGAGAATTTTGAGCATCTTCTAACTGCTTTTTACGAGGGATGATGCGGCCGGGAATTCCCACAACTGTGCAATCGCTAGGGACATCCCGCAGCACTACCGAACCCGCACCAATCCGAACATTATTGCCAATTTGAATATTGCCTAAAACCTTAGCACCTGCTCCTACCACTACATTTTCTCCCAGCGTCGGATGCCGTTTTCCTATTTCTTTACCCGTGCCGCCAAGGGTCGCTCCTTGATAAATTACAGCGTAATCTCCAACGATCGCAGTTTCGCCAATTACCACCCCCATACCGTGGTCGATAAACACGCCCCTACCAATTTTTGCTCCTGGGTGAATCTCAATACCTGTTAAAAAGCGACTCAGTTGAGAAATCAAGCGCGGTACAAACGGCAGACCGACCGAATAAAGCCAGTTTGCTGTCCGGTGCAAAAAAAGTGCTTGCAGTCCGGGATAGCAAAATAATACTTCCAGCCAGTTGCGCGCCGCCGGGTCGCGTTCGTAAATAATTTGCAAGTCAGCGAACATATTTAGTCTCACCGTGTTTTGGTTATACAGTATCGGTCGTGCCGACGGTTTAAGCTGCCTAAAGCAGTCTTGATTCTGGCATTATTACATATAATACTGTAATCCGACCTAATTACAGTAGTTAATGAGAAAAAAATTTTCCTTTCCCAGCCCCTTCTAAGCTGCCTCCGATATTTTCCGCGAAACAAACGGTAGTGCTTGTCTGACTTCTTGCCGCAGCGGAATCTCGATCGAGAATTCCGTCCCCAATCCCGGTGTCGAATCGCAGCGCAGCGTACCCTTGTGCTTTTCTACGACAATTTTATAGCTGATTGACAGTCCCAATCCCGTCCCTTTTCCTACTGGTTTCGTCGTAAAGAACGGGTCGAACAGCCGTTTTTTGACATTTTCTGCCATACCGGGGCCGTTGTCAGATATCCGCACAATTATTTTGTCAGGGATCGAATATTCTGTGGTTATGGCGATCGCGATCGGATTGGCTTTCGCTGCTTGGGGCCCGCGATCGAGGTTGTAACTCTCAAGGGCGTCGATCGCATTAGCCAGAATATTCATAAACACCTGATTTAATTGTCCGGCATAGCACTCTACTAAAGGTAAATTGCTGTAGTTTTTAACAATCTCGATCGCGGGGCGATCGGCTGTAGCTTTCAGGCGGCTTTGCAGAATTAGCAGAGTGCTGTCAATGCCTTCATGGATGTTGACAGGTTTCATTTCGCTTTCGTCTAAACGAGAGAAATTCCGCAAAGATTTGACAATTTGAACAATGCGATCTGCTCCTATTTTCATCGAAGACAGCAGTTGCGGCAAATCTTTGCTGAGAAAGTCAAAGTCAATATTTTCTAAATGCTCTGAAATTTCCGAGGGAGGGTATGAATAGTGTTTTTGGTAGAGTTTTACCAACTCCAACAAATCGCTACTATATGCGCTGGCGTGGTGGACATTGCCGTAAATAAAATTAATAGGATTGTTAACTTCGTGGGCGACACCAGCAACTAATAAACCCAAACTAGACATTTTTTCCTGCTGGATCAGTTGAGATTGAGTGTGTTGCAACTCTTGCAAAGCTTGCTCTAGCTGTTGAGATTTGGCCGTGCGTTCTGCTGCAATCTTTTCAATTTTTTCGGTATAATTTAACAAACTCATTAGATAAAATGTCGCCACCAAAGTTAAGATTGTCCCAAAAATTAAAACAGTCAAAGAACGCCAAAATCTTAGAGGATTAATGTACTCTGGCGTTAGCCTCAGTTGCAGCAACCACCTGCGATTTTCAATATTGAGAATGCGGGTGCAACTGCTGCCGTCCGGGCAGTAAGCTCTTTCCCCTATTTGGAGTTTATTTTTAATATTTTCGTCGGTAATTATCCTTTTAGTCTTCGCTTCGTAAAAAGCGAGAAATCTTTCTGCTTCAGGAGCCATAGCATCTTGAAGATACACGTTAATAAAGTTTAGTTTAGTTTCCTGTAAAGCAGATTTAACAATAGCATCAACCAGCAAAACTCCGAGAGTAAAACCTTTCAAATTTTCTGGTTCCCTAGCAGAAAAATTTTCCGGCAAGGCGGCGGTATTGCCAGCAGAAAATTGACTAAAAATTGGCATAAAGACCAAGACGCTTGGTTGAGTTTGTGAAGACCATTTTTGGCGGTCAGTCGCGATAATTTCTTGTCTTTTTACGGCTTTTTCTAACGCTAGCCGATTGGCAGTCAAATTTAAACCTAAATCTACTTCATCAGTCAGGAATTGCGGCGGCTCAGAAACACGGGGCAGCCAAGCGATCGCCTTCAGGCTCGGATGGCGGTACAGGGCAGTACCAACAAATGTATTAATTTCTGGTTTTTTAACCCCGTCAAATACGCTGTAAAATGCTCCTGCAGCCCGAATTATTTCTAAATTGCCGCTAACATCTCTCTGAATTTCTGTAGCTATTTTGTCCAGTCGCTCTTGCAGTTCGGCTTGCATGGATTTGTATTCCCAATTGTACGCGACTGAACAGGCGATCGCAGACAGTCCCAATCCTGCACAAAATGTTAATCCTGCCTGGATGTGGCGGCGATAAGCAAGTAAAGTGCTAGTTGCTAAATTGAACAATTTGTTAGCATTCATATTCTTCGCTGACCTTTTTTATGGTTCCCTCAAAATTTCAGGAGGAAGCTTTTTCCCGTTCCCGGGCTCTGTCTGGGAATGAATTTCAGGAGGCTCTGCCTCCGATTTGGAGCCACGAGACAGCATTACCAGGCACGAGCCTGGTAACGATGTAACAGCAGTGTTTTGTTGTAGAAGCTTCCCGATAGTATTTTGAGAAAGATACAGCCGTTGATTTAAATTGAATAAGCAGGGAAAGTCACCGCGTGTTTGGGCTTGACGTAAACCTGCTGATCTCGCGTTAACTGTAGAGAATCGAAGCGCTCGCGACTCACGTAAGCTGTTACTACCTGCTCGGATTCTAACACTAACTCGGTTTGTATTTCCCGCCCTAAATGAATGATGCGGTTGACTTTTGCTAATGCAAAACCCGACTCCGGCTTAGTTTTAATTTCCACGTCGTGGGGGCGCAAAAACACTACATCCGAATGAGCGGCTCCATTATGGCGAGGCGTTGGGGCGTGGCTGGCGAACAAACCCGCAGCATTCGACAGCATATTGACAGGCCCAATAAAACTCATCACAAAAGCTGATGCCGGTTTGTCGTAAATTTCAGCAGGAGTGCCAACTTGTTCGACTCTACCTTTGTTCATCACCACAATTTCATCGGCTACTTCCATAGCTTCTTCTTGATCGTGAGTCACAAAAACTGTAGTGATGTTAACTTCTTTGTGAAGGTTGTGCAGCCACGATCGCAATTCTTTGCGGACTTTAGCATCTAATGCTCCAAAAGGTTCGTCTAGCAGCAGCACTTTTGGTTGAACTGCTAGAGCTCTGGCCAAAGCAACCCGCTGCCGCTGACCGCCGGAAAGTTGCGAAGGATAGCGATCGCCCAAACCTGTCAACTGCACTAAATCCAAAAGTTCCTCAACCCGCCTGCTAATCGACCCTTTAGGAACTTTGCGAATTTCCATCGCAAAGGCAATATTTCTCCGAATGCTCATGTGTTTGAATAAAGCGTAGTGCTGAAACACAAAACCGATATGCCTCTCCTGCACCGACTGATGAGTAGCATTTTCACCGATCAGGTAAATCTCACCGCTGTCCGGCGGTTCTAGCCCCGCGATCATCCTCAGCAGAGTCGATTTCCCCGAACCGGAAGGCCCCAACAGCGCGACTAAAGAGCCCCTTTTAATTTCCAAACTCACGTTGTCAATGGCGTGGAAGGAGCCAAAGTGTTTCGATACGTTCTCAATTGTAATGCTCATGACTTTTTGTACCTATTTTAGGAGTTGATGGTATTAACTCCATATATCTGACCGATTTACAGTAGTATATCCTGAAATTAATATTTTGCAATACCTGTAACTTTTTGTATTGTATTTCGAGCTCTCCTGATAGGGACGGCGCTTGAAAGTTGACGCTGGCGGGCCGTCTGAGTTAACCCGCGAGGGTTTCCAGATGTGGCTGTAGCCGTAAATGCGATCGTCGGAGAATAAGCCATACTGAAATTACGCAGAAACCGGGTTTGATGGACGAAAATACTGCAGCATCACCTTTAAACCTTTAATCTCCGTAAAAAACCCGGTTTCTTTGCTGTCGATATATCTATATTTTACCGCTGCCGACAATTCCCCGACTCCCGGCGATATTAAAGATTTCATGTACAAATTGCCCAATCTCAGGTGCGATCGCACACAATTTAGATGACAATAGTTAATTCAGAAGCCCGCCAGCTTCACCTTTGAGAAACTGACAGAATAGTAAATTCTAACGAGAACACCACTATGGGAAAACCAACAGGCTTTATCGAATTCTTGCGCGAATTGCCCTCCGAACTCTCACCAGTCGAGAGAGTCCACAACTGGGACGAATTTCACCTGCCGATGGATGAGGACAAACTCCGCACCCAAGGCGCGCGCTGCATGGATTGCGGCATTCCGTTTTGCCACACGGGCACAATTATCAGCGGCATGGCAAGCGGCTGCCCGATTAACAACCTCATCCCCGAATGGAACGACCTAGTATATCGCGGACTGTGGAAAGAAGCCCTAGACAGACTCCACAAAACCAACAACTTCCCCGAATTCACCGGCAGAGTCTGTCCCGCACCCTGCGAAGGCGCTTGCGTGCTCGGCATCAACAACCCGCCAGTCACGATTAAAAACATCGAAGCCTCGATTATCGATAAAGGCTGGGATGAAGGCTGGATTACCCCCGAACCGCCAGCCAAACGCACCGGCAAAAAAATCGCCGTCATCGGTTCCGGGCCCGCCGGTTTGTCCGCCGCCGCCCAACTAAATAAAGCCGGTCATTGGGTAACAGTATACGAAAGAGCCGATCGACCGGGCGGCCTGCTAATGTACGGCATCCCCAACATGAAGCTAGACAAAGAACAAGTCGTCATGCGCCGCCTGAAAGTCCTCGAAGACGAAGGCGTGACATTCGTCTGCAACACCGAAGTCGGCAAAGACTTACCAGCAGAACAACTGCTAAAAGAATACGACTCCGTCGTCCTCTGTACCGGCGCCACCAAACCCCGCGACTTGGGCATCCCCGGCCGGGAATTAAAAGGCATCCACTTCGCAATGGACTTCCTGAGTGCGAACACCAAAGCACTTCTAGACAAGAGCACCAACGGCAACTTCATCTCCGCCGAAGGCAAAGATGTCGTCATCATCGGCGGTGGCGACACAGGCACCGACTGCGTGGGCACCTCCATCCGCCACGGCTGCAAAAGCCTGGTACAGCTAGAAATCCTGCCCAAACCGCCCTCGGAACGCGCGGCCAACAATCCCTGGCCCGAATGGCCGAAAGTCTACCGTCTCGACTACGGCCAAGAAGAAGCCGCAGCCAAATTCGGCGACGACCCCCGCGGCTATCTCACCACGGCGACCAAGTTCGAGGGCGACGAAAACGGCAATGTCACAGCCGTCCATACCGTTGAGGTGGAGTGGGCGAAAAACGAGAATGGGCAGTTCATTCCGAAACAAATCCCGGGCACCGAAAAAGTGTTGCCCGCACAGCTTGTGTTGCTGGCGATGGGTTTCCTCGGCCCCGAACAGCCCTTACTGGATGACTTGGGATTGGAACGGGACGCCCGCAGCAACGTGAAAGCCGAGCACGAAAAATATACAACCAGCATTCCGGGAGTTTTCGCGGCTGGGGACTGTCGCCGGGGACAAAGTTTGGTGGTTTGGGCGATTAATGAAGGGCGCGGCGTGGCCCGCGAGTGCGACCTTTATCTGATGGGGAGCACGGATTTGCCGTAAGACTCCCAACCAATAACCCAGATTAACCTGATGTTCGATCGCCTTCAAAAAATGTAGATTCCGATTTACCTTTGGGCGGCGGCGGGTTTATTAGATTGTTGGTTTCAGACATAAATGGTTGATGAAACCCGCCCCGACGATGGCCTGTAGGGGCGGGTTTTACCAACAATATTGGAGGCTGACAAACAATCTACAAAAACCCGCCCCCACCCAACCAATAACCAGATTAACCTGATGTTTGAGAGCCTCCCAAAAATGTAGGGGGCGGGTTTATTATATTGTTGGTTTATGGCAGAGATGGTTGGTGGAACCCGCCCCTACGAATCGGTTCATTTGGATTTATCGTTGGGGGGCGGGTTTATTATATTGTTGGTTTATGGCATAGATAGTTGGTGAAACCCGCCCCGACGATGACCTGTAGGGGCGGGTTTTACCAACAATATTGGAGGCTGACAAACAATCTATATAAACCCGCCCCCACCCAACCAATAACCCAGATTAACCTGATTTTATAGAGCATCCCAAAAATGTAGGGGGCGGGTTTATTATATTGTTGGTTTCTAACATAAATGGTTGGTGAAACCCGCCCCTACGAATCGGTTCATTTGGATTTATCGTTGGGGGGCGGGTTTATTATATTGTTGGTTTATGGCATAG
>JAUBST010000009.1:92627-99979 GCA_036702215.1 Microcoleus sp. F6_B6 | reverse complement strand
AACCCGCCCCTACGAATCGGTTCATTTGGATTTATCGTTGGGGGGCGGGTTTATTATATTGTTGGTTTATGGCATAGATAGTTGGTGAAACCCGCCCCGACGATGACCTGTAGGGGCGGGTTTTACCAACAATATTGGAGGCTGACAAACAATCTATATAAACCCGCCCCCACCCAACCAATAACCCAGATTAACCTGATTTTATAGAGCATCCCAAAAATGTAGGGGGCGGGTTTTTTATATTGTTGGTTTATGACCAAGATGGTTGGTAAAACCCGCCCCTACAAATCCGTTCATTTGGATTGCCCGCCCAAGCGGGGCGGGTTTTTTATATTGTTGGTTTATGGCAGAGATGGTTGGTGAAACCCGCCCCTACAAATCGATTGACATAATATTAGAGGACGATCGACTGTATATAAGATTTGCCATTCCATTCGGTCGCCAGCGGACTAAATTCATTAATTTTGACTGAATTATGAGGATACAATTCATCTTTTCCCCACAACAAAGGATTATTAAAAATATATTCACGAATGGCAACTAATGATTCTTCATTGCGGATGATATGTTCGTAATAACCCCGCTGCCACACCGATATGCCTGTCAAATATCGCATTTGGTTAATTCGCCGCGCCGAAGATGTTTTTAAACCCCGCACAATTTCCGACAAAGGATGGATTTTTGATTTTATCTGCCCAAATTTATCTAATTCTGTAGAATTTATTTCTGGGCTGCCTTTCAAAACAATAATTCCATGAACGTGATTTGGCATTACAATAAAATTGTCTAATGCTACGTTTTGGTAACGTTTGGGAAGAATGCTCCAATTGAATAAAACAGTTTTCCCATAGCGACTCAATTGCATTTTATCATTAATAACTTCGCCGAATAAACATTCGCGCTGCCAACTGCAAATAGTGATAAAATACGCACCGGGAACCCTATAATCATATCCTGGCAGGCGAATTGAGCCGCGGTGGTGTTTGTTAGGATCGTATTTCATAATTTTGTCCCCATAAAACAGTTGTTCGTTGGGCCGGTAGGGGCGGGTTTATTATATTGTTGGTTTGTCACATAGAGGGTTGGTGAAACCCGCCCCGACGATGGGCCTGTAGGGGCGGGTTTTACCAACCATATTTGAGGCTGACAAACAATCTATATAAACCCGCCCCCACCCAACCCATAACCCAATTTAACCTGATTTTCGAGCTGATTCAAAAAATGTAGATTCCGATTTGTCGCCCAAGCGGGGGCTATTAGATTGTTGGTTTCTAACATAAATGGTTGGTGAAACCCGCCCCGACGATGGGCCTGTAGGGGCGGGTTTTACCAACAATATTTGAGGCTCACAAACAATCTACAAAAACCCGCCCCCACCCAACCCATAACCCAATTTAACCTGATTTTCGAGATCGTTCAAAAAATATAGATTCCGATGTGTCGCCCAAGCGGGGGCGGGTTTATTAGATTGTTGGTTTCTAACATAAATGGTTGGTAAAACCCGCCCCTACGATCGCATTTCTCCACCACCAATCAACCAAAATTCAACGGATCGACATCAATAGTTAAACTAACAGAACGCGGCGTGCGATCGCGCAACCCGATCAAATCCGACAAATCCACCGACTCATCCCAAGGAAACTTCAGCAAAATCTGCCACCGATAGCGATTTGCCACCCGCATAATCGCCGCAGGTGCAGGCCCCAACAACTCACACCCCGGTACAGACAATCGCTCAATATACTCCTGACAAACAGACGCCAATTGTACCGCCGTCACCGCAACTTCCGCCGCATCTACACTGCTCAACCGCAACAAAATCAGCCGCCCCGAAGGTGGATAATTCAGCGCCGCCCTTTCTGCTAATTCTGTTTCCACAAAACCCGCATATTCGTGCCGCCTAACTGCTTGAATAACCCGGTGTTCGGGAGTGTAAGTTTGAATAATTACCCGCCCCGGATCGTCGCCTCTGCCCGCACGGCCCGCGACTTGAGTTAATGTTTGAAAAGCTCGTTCGCTGGCACGATAATCTGATAAGTTCAGCAACCCGTCAGCAGACACAACTCCTACCAAGGTTACTCCAGCTAAATCTAACCCTTTCGTCAGCATTTGCGTACCTAACAAAATGTCAGCTTCCCCGTTAGCAAATTGCGTTAACAATCGGCGGTGGTCGCCCTTATTTCTAGTAGTATCGCTGTCAAACCTAATAGCCCGCAATTCTGGAAACAATCTCGTTAATTCCTGTTCGACTCGCTGAGTGCCGCTGCCGAAGTTTTTGAAGTAAGGAGAACTGCATTCCGGGCAGTTTTGGGGGTGTCGTTCCGTGTGGTTGCAGTAGTGACAGCGCAACACTTCTGCGGTTCCTTCGCCGACGTGGTGATAAGACAGGGAAACATCGCAGTGCGGGCATTCCATCACATAGCCGCAACTCCGACAAGACACAAAGGTACTGTGTCCTCTTCTGTGAATAAACAGGATGCCTTGCTGTTGTCTTGCTTGCAATTGTTCCAGGGCGTTTTGCAGGGAAGCGCTGAAAATTGAGCGGTTTCCTTGTCGCAATTCTTGGCGCATATCCACTATTTCCACAGGCGGCATCGGGCGCGAATAAATGCGATCGGGCAATGATAAATAATGAATATTTGGTAACGAGTAATAATCTCGGCGCGTCCCCACCAAAGTCTCTAATGCTGGCGTTGCGGAACCTAAAATTAAGGGACAATTTTCTAATTCGGCGCGCCATTTGGCAACGGTGCGGGCGTGGTAGCAGGGGGCTGGTTGGTCTTGTTTGAAGCTGCTGTCGTGTTCTTCATCGAGGATAATTAAGCCGAGGTGAGGTAAAGGCGCGAAAATGGCCGATCGCGTGCCGATGACAATTTGCGGGGTTCCAGTCAGCATCTGACGCCATGTATCGTAACGTTCGCCGTCGGATAGGGCGCTGTGGTAGACGCAAATTTGCTCGCCAAAACGGGCGCGGAATCTGTCTGTAAGTTGCGGTGTCAAACCGATTTCGGGAACGAGTACGAGGGCGGATTTGCCGCTGGCTAAGATGGGGGCGATCGCCTGCAAATACACTTCGGTTTTCCCTGAACCTGTAACGCCGTGCAGCAGCACTTGACGGAATCCCGAAAAAGAGTTAATAAACGCTAAGGCTTGAGCTTGAAAATGAGTTAAAGTCTTCGGTGTATCTGGCAATTGAGCAATTCCGCGATCGCCCCTGAGAACTTCCCTTTGGTCAATTACAACGCTACCTTTTTGTTCCAAAGCTTTGACAACCGAAGAACTCGCGCTGCAAATTCTCAGTAAATCATTCATCCACATTTCACCGCCACCCCGGCGCAAAACTTCCAATACTTCTTGCTGCCGCTTGGTTAAATCTGTGACAAATGCCCTAGCAATTAATGTCACTGCCGGTTTGAGTTGTGGTTTGGGAGGATTGGGAGGTTCTAAATAACTTTCTACCCAACCGCGTTTCAATAAATCTTTCAATCCCCGATAACTTCCCTTGACTTGTCGCTGGAGGTATTGCCAAGTGTAATCGCCGTTTTTTTGAGCTTGCAGCAATTGCAAAATTTGACTGGCTGCGGGATTGAGAAAGGTTTCGGCATTCGGAGAAATTGCCTCCTTAATTAAGCGAATTCGGCGCACGGAACGGCTTAACAAACCGGGCGGCAGCGAGGCTCTAATTACTTGAATTAAAGGTGTGCAATAATAGGTGGCAGTGCGATCGAGCAATTCCCAGTAAGTCGGCGGGAAAAAGCCCGTACTGACAACATCTTCGACATCTTTAACCCGCGCCGGATCTAAGTCGGGCGGCAGTTGAGAAATGAACCGAATTGCGATCGCCCCTACCTGTTGGCTGCCAAAGGGTACACTCAAAATATCCCCCGGTTGCACGGTAAGTTCCGCAGGTAAACGATAGGTAAATAACTTATTTTCCTCCCCAGGGGAGTCCCCCGCAACCCTGAAAGGAGAGTCCACCAATACCTCGATCCACTCTGCTTGCAGGGTGGGGCGCTGTGGCGGTTCGCTGCTGCCGTAGGATGCCCCGGCCTCTGCCGCTATAGGGGTTGACAAACCAAAAGTGACAGTAGACATAAGGTTGCACATCAAACTAGGAGGAGCCGCGGTCAAAGGGAGTTTTCATTATCCCTCAGTTTAGCTCGATCGATCGATCTTAGCTGCGGGAATTGGCGATCGGAATCTCGATCGCGAATTCAGTCCCTTCTCCTATTGCGGAGATGCACTCCAACCTCCCGCCGTGTTTGTCCACAACAATCTGATAGCTAATTGACAGTCCCAAACCCGTCCCGTGACCGACTGGTTTGGTGGTAAAAAACGGATCGAAAATTTTTCCTTTTACAGCTTCATTCATTCCCATACCATTATCTTTGATGCTAATTTTTGCCCAATTTTCGGAAATAATAGAAGTAGTAATGCTAATCTGGATAGGGTTGGCTTCTATCTCTTCGACTGAAGACTTTTGCTCTCGCTCCCGCAGGGCATCTACAGCATTGTTAATGATGTTCATAAACGCCTGATTTAATTGCCCCGCATAACACTCTACCTTGGGCAAATCTCCATAGCTTTTAATAATATTAATTGCGGAATTACCGGGCTTTTCTTTAGTTAAATGCTGCAAGATTAACAAGGTGCTGTCAATTCCTTCGTGAATGTTTACTGGTTTCTTTTCACCTTCATCTACCCGCGCAAAATTGCGTAAAGTCAACACAATTTCGCGGATGCGCTCGGAGCCGACTTTCATTGACGAAAGAGTTTTCAACAAATCTTCGCGCAGAAAGTCGATGTCAATTTTTTCCAAAAAATCTTCAATCTCTGCATCTTTTTCGGGATACCGATCCTGGTACATGGCGAGGACTTTTAAAATGTCGCCTGCGTAGTCATTGACATAGGTAATATTGCCGTAGATGAAGTTAACGGGATTGTTGATTTCGTGGGCGATACCAGCTACCAAAATGCCCAAAGCAGACATTTTTTCGGCTTCAATCAATTTTATCTGCGTTGTTTGCTGGTCTTCCAAAGCTTTTTCTAGTGTAGACATTCTTGCTTTTAAAATATTTTCGGAATCTCTAAATTCCTCCGTTAGTTTTTTGAGCAAAGATTCTTTTTTTTGATTGAGGGCTTGTAATTGGCTGCGTTCGGTTTCCGAATTGTCGAGTTTTTCCCGCAGGCTTCGATTTTCATTTTCCAGCTCTTTGATTCTGTTTTCCCAGTCTCTTGGTTCCATCGGCTATTATTTTGAAACTAAAAATAGTGTCAGAACAGTTTTATTAGAAAATTTAGTTGCACCTTTACCTAGTTATAATCTCGGTGCACATCGCCTAGCCAAATTTGTCAGAAAACTTCAACATTTCCTTGATTTTGGTTGCTTTAAAAATATTATCTAAGATACATTCAAAATGTCAATATGTTAATAACAAATCTGCTGAAAACCGATCGCTACTTTTAGGCCGCGCTCTCGGATTTGCAGGGTTTTCATCCGATTCTTGATAAATAAGCAGGGCGATCGCAAACTTATAAAGGCGGACCCAGCGCGAAAAATTGCCCGATTCAGACAACCTTTGTACAAAACCAGCCGACAATGCAAAGCGAAAATATTAAATGTGAGCAAGCTAGACCGGGGACGACAGGAAAAGTGCGATCGACTGGGCGCGCGATCGCCCACCAGCAATCTCAAGTACCAAGCCACTTGCGAGTTCCCAGAACGCAATCACACTATACCATTGCTGCAAAATCTCACTTTAATGTGTCGGTCGTACTCACACACCCGCACCATTTTGTGCTAAGAACTACTACTTGTGACAACATCGACACAGCAGTTTATATTTGGAGAGTAATTGATGTCAGGTAGCGAAGTTCGTGCAGACTTTTGGATGAGCGAGTACATTACCCCTTGGGATATTTACGTTCACGGCGTCATCGCGGTGCTCGCTTACAAAAAAACTGCCTATCAGGAAATGTATGTCGTTCAGACAGGTACCTACGGCAAAGGCTTAGTTTTGGACGGCAAGTGGCAATCTTGTACGGGCGACGAGTTTCTGTACCACGAACCGCTGGTTCACCCAGCCATGATTTGTCACGGTTCACCCAAAAAAGTCCTCGTTCTCGGCGGCGGAGAAGGAGCTACAATTAGAGAAGTGCTGCGCTGGAAAACAGTTGAAAAAGTCGTGATGATCGACATTGACGGCGAAGTAGTAGAAGCTTGCCGCGAACACCTGCCCGAAATGCACCAAAATGCCTTTGACGACCCCCGCTGCGAAGTAGTAATCGGCGATGCTTTGGACTATTTAGACAAAACTGACAATGATTGGGATATTGTCATTTCTGACTTGTCCGATCCCATTGAAGAAGGCCCATCTTTCCAGTTGTTTACCAAGGAGTATTTTGAAAAAGTTCGCAGCGTAATGTCACCTAACGGATATTTCGTAGTGCAAGCAGGCCCCGTTTCTCCGGCAGAAATGAAAATGCACGCTCGCATTGTAAATACCCTGAAATCTGTTTTCTCCAATGTTCAATCCTGCACCAGCTTTATTTCTACTTATGGAGCTCCTTGGGGTTTTGCGATCGCTTCTAATCAAGAAATAAATACGCGACCCGAACCCGAAGTTACTGACAAATTACTTGCCGAGAAAACAACTGGCGGGTTGCGGATGTTGGACGGAATTACACTGTTGGGGTTGATGCAGCTTCCCGGTCACTTACGACAGGTAATCGCCGCTGAAACCGAAGTTTACACTATGGCAGCACCGCCTAAGTTTTTCGGGAAAGGCTCTGTCAGTCAGTGAAGTTAAATTGAAAGAGAAAATTCGTTTGGAGTAACTGAGATGAGCAATTTAATTCGCATAGCCGCTGCAATTTTTCTTCCCCCGCTGGGCGTATTTTTGACTGTCGGCATCGGTACGGATTTTTGGATCAACCTGGTTCTCACGTTTTTGGGCTTTATTCCCGGCATCATTCACGCTGTTTGGGTGATTGCTAAGCACGATCGGGCTTAATCTCCTGTAGGGGCGGGTTCACCAACCATAATTGCCAAAAACCGACAATCTCAAAAACCCGCCCCCACCCAACTAATAGCCTGTATCAACCTTTATTTATAAAATACTGGAATCATGCAGATTGAGATTTACCGTTGGGTGGGGGCGGGTTTATTTAGATTGTGAATTACAGTCAGAGATGGTTGGTGGAACCCGCCCCTACAAGATTTCATTGATTACCCATCAAATTATTTCCTATTTTTACCTGCATATATTCCCCTACGGGGCGGGTTCACCAACCATAATTGCCAAAAACCGACAATCTCAAAAACCCGCCCCCACCCAACTAATAGCCTGTAT
>JAUBST010000009.1:0-92617 GCA_036702215.1 Microcoleus sp. F6_B6 | reverse complement strand
GGGGCGGGTTCACCAACCATAATTGCCAAAAACCGACAATCTCAAAAACCCGCCCCCACCCAACTAATAGCCTGTATCAACCTTTATTTATAAAATACTGGAATCATGCAGATTGAGATTTACCGTTGGGTGGGGGCGGGTTTATTTAGATTGTGAATTACAGTCAGAGATGGTTGGTGGAACCCGCCCCTACGAGGTTTTATCTATTGTTGAAAATCAATTTCTTCACAAACCAATTCAGCAATTTTTTTCGCCGCCCCCGATTCTCCTCGAACCGCACGCAAACGATCGCCCATTTGTGCTAATTTATCGGGATGGCTCAAATAGTCGATCGCCAATTGAGCAATTACTTCCGGTTCGAGCTTCCCAATTAACTCCGGCACAATCTCTTCCTGTGCCCAAATATTCGGCCAAGCATACAGCTTTCCCTTTCCCAATTGCCAGATTAGCCAATTAATCGCCGTAGCAAAAACTGAACCGACTAACGGCAAATTTGCCAGCAATCCCGGCAATCCGTCCCAAGCTTTCATCGCATCCAATTGCTGCGTCGGTATCAAAACAATCATCGGTACGGCTAACGAACCCAATTCGGCAGTATTCGCTCCCACAGTAGTTAAACACAGGCTGCATTCTGATAGCAAATCGTAGGCGGGCGTCTGCGTCCAAAGTTCTACTTGCAAGTTATTTGCTGTCTGCAAAAACGGCGGTTCTGTTAACTGAAGTTCGGCGCTGGCGTTCTCAAATAAATGCAGGCAAGGATTTTGTTTGGGGTCGGCAAAACGTGCTATAGTTTGCACGTCTATGGTAGGAGCAACGGGAATTACAAAGCGAGTTTCAGGGCGGATGCGGTGGATGGATTGGGCGATCGACAAACATAACGGTACACCTAAAGCTAATTTGGCCGCTTTAGAACCGGGCAACAATCCAATTAATTCTACTTTCCGTAGGGGCGGTGTCCCCGTACCCGCCCTGCGCGATTTCCCGTTCCCTACTTCGGCGATCAAATCTCCGACAACTGTAAATTTATTAGCATATTTTTCTGGAATTTTAGCAAAAACTTCAGGTTTCATCGCCGCAAATTTGTCAATCCAGCGATACCACCGCGCGTCCCATTCAGCATAAATAACAGTGCGATATTTGAGCCTTTTGCCAATCACAACTGTAAAAAATTGATCGCCGCCTAAAAACAAAACAACTCCTGTTTCGTGCCAATCCCAATTTTCAACAGTTTTGCCCGATAATAAGAAGGGAAAAAAATGCTCCGGTGCTTGCACTCTGTCAACTTCTGGGTAGGAAGAGGCTATTTCTGCTTCTTTCCCGGTGGCGTGCGGACAGGGGGACAGCACCACAGAGATGCGCGCTTGAGTGCCCGCGTTTCCTAATTGGTCGCGCAAAGCTTGCACGGCGGGACGCACCCAAGTTGCCAATTCTCCGGGGCCGTTGGAGAGGATTAAAATATCTACTGCCATAGGATTTAAGATTTGAGAGGATGCAAGGGAGATTTTATGACAGATTTAATTAATGCCGTCAAAACGGGCGATGTTGTGGCTGTAGAAAGTGCGATCGAACAGCGTGCAGATATCAATGCCAAAGATGAGGAAGGTGCGACGGCTTTGACGGTTGCGGCTGAGGCTGGCAATGCTGATATTGTCAAAAAATTGCTGGCTGCAGGTGCGGATGTCAACAGTCACGACAATGACGGGTGGACGCCGTTAATGAGTGCCGCTGCAGCCGGACATACCGAGATTGTACAGCTTTTGCTGGAGGCGGGGGCGGATGTGAATGCTAAAACTAATTTTGGTTTGACGGCTTTGATGAGTGCGGCAGGTAGCGGGCGCACTCAAGTTGTGGAATTTTTAATCGATAAAGGAGCTGATATCAAAGCGTATGATAATAATACTTGGACTGCGTTAATTTGGGCGTCTTCGGAAGGCCACAAAGATGCGGTTGAAGTTTTGAAGCTAGCGCGCGATCGGCATTAAAGACTTAGCAACCGGGTTTATGCGATCGACCCGGTTTCTGAAGGGTACAATTAATTATCGCACTCCCCAG
The DNA here is from genome assembly GCA_036702215.1 of Microcoleus sp. F6_B6. Classification (GTDB taxonomy): domain Bacteria; phylum Cyanobacteriota; class Cyanobacteriia; order Cyanobacteriales; family Microcoleaceae; genus Microcoleus. Next base: position 90,565 of record JAUBST010000009.1, on the reverse strand, counting down.
CAGCAATCAGCCAAATCCCCAATAGCTTCGAGATTTCTAGCCAAGTAAAGGTAGATTAGCTCTAGATTCTGGTAATAAATTCAACTTGAGATTTCCGCCACCTTCAATAACAGCGATCGTGTCAAAGCTACTAATTCCCGAACTTCCATCTGGAAAGGAGACGAACAAGCCGTTGGTTTGGATAGCTAAATCTCGATTGTTGTTGATGGGAAATATCAAGAATTTATCTAAGGAAGGTTGGATATCGCTTGCTAGCTGAATGCTATCCTGACCTTGGGTAAAATTCCGAATTGTGGCAAAACCAGGCCCGATATATAACTTTGTTGGGGAACTGTATCCCTTACCACCAGAACCTACTAAAACGTCTCCTAGCATGAATTTATCGCGGCCGCTGCCGCCAGTGAGAGTATCGAATTCATTACTGCCGTCACTTTCATAATTTCGACCTGGAATAGAAAAGCCATCGCTGTTTGTAACATAACCTACTTCAACTCCAATTAATTCGGTATTTCCCGCCCCAGCACCGGTAATGATGTCATTCCCAGGAGTTCCGATAAAAGTCGCAGAGCGGCTTGGATCGTTTTTGCCAAATTGAAGTAGTGTTCCCGACCTGTTTTCAATGCTCCCGATTCGACAAAAGGCCGAACATCGGGATTTTTTTGTAAGTATTCTGTTTCAAAAAATGAAGTCCCAAACTGACCGTCTTTGATGCCGAATTGAATGAAATGCTGGTAGCCATTTTTAAAAGTTCCATTCTGAATAAACGGCTGCAACTGTCGGTTATTTGCGAGATAAAACGCTTCGTCATACTCAGGCGATACGCGAGTGCGACCTTCTTCGTAACCGTATTGGATGAAGTGGTCTAGCCCGGTCGCAAAAGGGGCGTTTGGGTTGTTGGGGGTGCGGACTAAGGCAGCGATGTCTGGGTTGCCAGCGAGGTAAGTAGCTTCGTCAAAATACCGCGATACTTTGGTTAAACCGCCTGCTTCACCGAATTTTTGAAAGTGTTCTAATCCCGATTTGATAACTCCTGCATCAATGGCTGGTTTGACCCAAGGATATTGGGCGAGGTAGTATTGTTCGTCAAAAATTGCGTAGTTAGCCATGTTTTACTCCTACTGTTTTGATGATTGGGAGCATGAATACCTATCAGATTTCCATTCGCTCGCCCATCAATAATTGATACAATGCAGACTTTATGAAAGGGTGTTAAGTTCCTGGTTAATTATAGCGGTTCTCAGAAAGATGAGGTATGATTGATAGATTATATAACCGCTTAAAACGTAGAGGGCTCGCATCCCAACTACGTCCGCGAATCTTTCTGAGAACGGCTATGTACTTTTTTATATCAGTTAATTGCTCGACATGAAAAAGTCATCAATCATCAGTATTAACTAATGACTGATGACTGATGACTGATGACTATCCAATCAAGAAAGTACCGTTGCCGTTAGATTCTTGGAAAGTCAAACCCAAGCTTGCTCCTCCTTCAATCACGCCGAGCACGTCTCCAAAACGCTGGATTGACAAATTGCTACCAACGGGAGTCAGACTGTAGCCGTTTAAAGAAGTTCCTTGCAGTTGGATAAAATCGCTTTCTATGTCGAAGTTGCGAATGGTAGCTTGACCGTTAGCCAAATACAGCGGTGTCGGGGTGACATTCCCGGCTGTAGCAGGAACTCCGAGTACGAATGTATTAGTTCCCGGGGCGCCAATCAGGACATCGAATTCATTGGTGCCAAAGCTTTCATACTGACGGTTGCCTTGGGGATCTATACCTACTTCCACTCCCACCAGTTCGACATCCCCGACGCCAACACCAGTTAAAACATCGTTGCTGCGGCTGCCGACAAAAGTCGCGTCGCGGGCAGGCTCAAATTGTCCAAAATTGAAGAAGTGTTCCCGGCCGGTTCTCAAGTTTCCAGAGTTGACAAATGGCACGATGTCGGGGTTTTCTTTTAAGTATTCCGGTTCAAAAAATGAAGTTCCAAAACGACCTTCTTTTGAGCCGAATTGAATGAAATGCTGGTACCCTGATTTGAAAGTTCCGTTCTGAACGAACGGTTGGAGTTCAGAGTTGTTTGTTAAATAAAAGCTTTCGTTGTATTCGGGTGATACTTGGGTGCGGCGCTGTCCTTCATCGTAACCGAACTGGATAAAGTGATCGAGGCCGGTCGCAAAAGGTGCGTTTGGATTGACTGTGCGGACAAAGGGTGCTAGGTCTGGATTCCCAGCAAGGTAAGCATTTTCGTCAAAATAACGCGATACTTTAGTTAGACCGCCTTCTCGCCCGAATTTTTCAAAGTGTTCTCTCCCGGATTGGATGACTCCTGCGTCAATGGCTGGTTTGACCCAAGGATATGAGGCGAGGTAGAATTGTTCGTCGAAAATTGCGTAGTTAGCCATGTTTCCCTCTAAGGTTTTGATGAGTTCGATCGTGAATACCGATTAGTTTTCCATGAATTCGATCGCAGATCGGGAATTTACACAAAACAGATGTTATGAAATGGTTTTAAGTTCCTGGTAAAATGTCAACTTTTTTGACTCAGCAATTATCCGAAGGCTACATTCTGCCTTCACAAATTATGCCTTGTTTCCATCTGTTAATTGCTCGATCGCAAGTTTGATATGTTCTACAAAAATGGGAACTTTTTTCAGGATTTCTTTGTCAATCATTTGTTAATTTTTAATTATTTTTATCCAACCCATTAGTTTTATACACATAAAACAAATTTTGTCAAGTAAATTTTTGTAAATAAAATATGGAGTATTTACTCAAGGAATTTATAAAAAAATGTAACAAAAAGTTGGCTTAAATTTGTCGAATTGTGTCATGTGCAGGCTCAAATCGCCTAATGGCAAGCGTTTTCTGGTAAAAATGCTTATGGGATAAAAAAATTCCCGATTCCCGAAAACAGCATCTTAAAGGAGCCTAACCGGATGTTCACTCACGTCAAGCCCACCATTCGCCACGTTGTGCCGGAAAACTTGCAGGGGCGATCGCTCATGAAGGTGGTCTATGTCGTACTTGAACCGCAGTATCAAAGCGCCCTGTCGGCAGCGGTTCGATCGATAAACCAGAAAAATCCGAATTTGGCAATAGAAATCAGCGGCTACCTGATCGAGGAACTCCGCAGCCCGGAAAATTACGAGGCCTTCAAGCGGGATGTGGCGGATGCCAATGTATTTATTGCTTCTCTAATTTTCATCGAAGATTTGGCAGAAAAAGTGGTAGCGGCGGTGGAACCGGTGCGCGACAGATTGGATGTCGCCGTCGTCTTCCCGTCGATGCCAGGGGTGATGCGACTCAATAAAATGGGCAGTTTCTCGATGGCACAGTTGGGACAAAGCAAAAGTGCGATCGGCGAATTCATGAAAAAACGGAAGGAAAAATCCGGGAGTTCCTTCCAAGACGGAATGCTGAAACTGCTGCAAACTTTGCCGAAAGTGCTGAAATATTTGCCGATCGACAAAGCCCAAGATGCGCGCAACTTCATGCTGAGTTTCCAGTATTGGCTGGGCGGTTCCCAAGAAAACTTGGAAAACTTCTTGCTGATGCTGTCGCATAAATATGTTTTCAAAGGACAGGAACAGCTAACTTTTGAAGAGCCCGTTGTCTACCCGGACATGGGAATTTGGCATCCTTTGGCACCGTCGATGTTTGAGGATGTCAAAGGATATCTCACCTGGTACAACGCCCGCAAAGATATTTCGGCAGACCTCAAAGACCCCCTCGCACCTTGCATCGGCTTGGTGTTGCAGCGGACTCACTTAGTCACGGGAGATGACGCGCACTATGTAGCAATGGTGCAGGAATTGGAGGCAATGGGGGCGCGGGTGGTGCCGATTTTTGCCGGCGGTTTGGACTTCTCGAAACCCGTCGAAACTTTTTTCTTGGAAGTTGGGGCCAAAGGTGTTGCACCGCTGCCGATCGTTGATGCGGTGGTTTCTCTGACAGGTTTTGCGCTGGTCGGCGGCCCGGCGAAACAAGATCACCCGAAGGCGATCGATTCTTTGAAAAAATTAAATCGCCCTTACATGGTGGCTTTGCCGCTGGTTTTCCAAACGACGGAAGAGTGGGAAAATAGCGATTTAGGCTTGCACCCGATTCAAGTTGCTTTGCAAATTGCCATTCCCGAGTTGGATGGCGCGATCGAACCGATTATTTTGTCGGGAAGAGACGGCGCAACTGGTAAGGCGATCGCCCTGCAAGATAGAATCGAAGCAATTTCCCAGCGCGCCATGAAATGGGCAATGCTGCGCCGCAAACCAAAATTAGATAAGAAAGTTGCGATTACAATTTTCAGTTTTCCCCCCGATAAAGGCAACGTCGGAACAGCAGCATATTTAGATGTTTTCGGCTCGATTTATGAAGTAATGAAAGGCTTAAAAGGCAACGGCTACGACTTGCCCGAATTGCCAGATTCCGCCGAAAAACTGATGCAAGAAGTCATCCACGACGCAACAGCCCAATACCAAACTCCCGAATTGAATATTGCTTACCGGATGTCCGTAGCCGAGTATGAAGAATTCACTCCTTACTCGGAACGCTTGCAAGAAAATTGGGGCCCGCCTCCGGGACATTTGAACAGCGACGGACAAAATTTGCTGATTTTCGGCAAACATTTCGGCAATGTGTTTATCGGAGTGCAACCTACTTTTGGATACGAAGGCGATCCGATGCGGTTGTTATTCTCTCGTTCCGCCAGCCCGCACCACGGTTTTGCTGCTTACTATACATATTTGGAGCGCATTTGGGGTGCGGATGCGGTGCTGCACTTTGGCACTCACGGTTCGCTAGAATTCATGCCCGGTAAGCAGATGGGAATGTCTGGGGAATGTTATCCCGACAGTTTGATCGGCAAAATTCCCAATATCTATTATTACGCTGCCAACAATCCCAGCGAGGCAACAATTGCTAAGCGCCGCAGTTATGCTGAAACAATCAGCTATCTGACTCCTCCGGCTGAAAATGCTGGTTTGTACAAAGGTTTGCAGGAACTCAGCGAGTTAATTGCTTCTTATCAAACTTTGAAAGAGACTGGGCGCGGTGTGCCGATTGTTGATGCGATCGTCGAAAAATGCCGTTTGGTGAATTTGGATAAGGATATTGCGCTACCTCCCGAACAAGAAAGAGGGGTTGCTGCGGGAATGACTTCGGAGGAACGCGACAATTTAGTTGGCTTGGTTTACCGCAAGTTGATGGAGATTGAGTCGCGGTTGTTACCTTGCGGTTTGCACGTTATCGGTAAGCCGCCAACTGCAGAAGAGGCGATCGCAACTTTGGTAAATATCGCCAATTTAGACCGCGAAGAAGACGGGCTGATCGGCTTGCCGCGGATTATTGCTAACAGTCTCGGACGCGATCTCGGCGAAATTTATACCAATAGCGACAAAGGCATTTTAAATGATGTCGAATTGCTGCAAAACATCACTTTGGCCTGTCGGGATGCCGTTGGCGCTTTAGTGAAGGAACAAACTGATGCTGAGGGTAGAGTTTCCCTTGTTTCTAAGTTGAATTTCTTCAACATGGGCAAGAAAACACCTTGGATTGAAGCCTTGCACGCCGCAGGTTACAAAAAGGTCGATTCAGAAGCGATTAAACCGCTGTTTGAGTATCTGGAATTCTGCTTGCAGCAAGTTTGTGCCGATAACGAATTGGGCGCTTTGTTGCGCGCGTTAGAAGGCGAGTATGTTCTGCCTGGCCCCGGTGGCGATCCGATTCGCAACCCGGATGTTTTGCCGACTGGCAAGAATATGCACGCTTTAGACCCGCAGTCAATCCCTACAACGGGGGCGGTTAAGTCTGCTAAGGTTGTAGTCGATCGGCTGTTAGAAAGACAGCGCGTTGATAACGGCGGAAATTACCCAGAGACGATCGCCGTTGTGTTGTGGGGAACCGACAACATCAAGACTTACGGTGAATCCCTCGCCCAAGTAATGTGGATGGTGGGAGTCAAGCCAGTTCCCGACGCTTTAGGCCGGGTAAACAAACTCGAATTGCTTTCTTTAGAAGAGTTGGGACGCCCTCGGATCGACGTAGTAATTAACTGTTCCGGCGTCTTCCGCGACTTGTTCGTCAACCAAATGAATTTGTTAGATAAAGCCGTGAAAATGGCAGCGGAAGCCGACGAACCCTTAGAGATGAACTTCGTCCGCAAACACGCCCTGAAGCAAGCGGAAGAAATGGGAATCAACCTGCGGCAAGCAGCAACCCGCGTATTTTCCAATGCTTCCGGTTCCTATTCATCTAACGTCAACTTAGCAGTGGAAAACAGCACTTGGGAAAGCGAAGCCGAGTTGCAGGAAATGTACTTAACTCGCAAATCCTTCGCCTTTTCTTCCGACAATCCGGGAACAATGGAACAAGACCGGAAGATTTTTGAATCATCCTTGAAAACTGCGGAAGTCACCTTCCAGAACTTGGATTCTGCCGAGATTTCCCTAACCGACGTGTCGCACTATTTCGACTCCGATCCGACTAAATTGATCGGCAGTTTGCGCGGCGACGGCAAGCAACCAGCGTCGTTTGTTGCTGATACGACAACAGCCAACGCGCAGGTGCGGACGCTATCAGAAACCGTGCGTTTAGATTCGCGCACAAAGCTGCTGAATCCGAAGTGGTACGAGGGGATGTTGTCGCACGGTTACGAAGGCGTGCGGGAGATTTCTAAGCGTCTGGTGAATACGACTGGATGGAGTGCGACGGCGGGCGCTGTGGATAATTGGGTGTATGAGGATGTCAACACTACGTTTATCCAAGATGAGGAGATGCAGAAGCGTTTGCTTAACTTAAATCCTCATTCGTTCCGCAAGATTGTCAGCACTTTGCTTGAGGTGAACGGCCGGGGTTATTGGGAGACTTCGGAGAACAATTTGGATCGTCTGCGTGAGTTGTATCAGGAGGTGGAAGACCGAATTGAGGGGGTAGAGTAAACATCCGAATTTCGGACAATCACCTTTAATCTGTAGGGACACAGCATTGCTGTGTCCTTATATTTTTGGGATGGTTTTGAGGTAAAGGTGGTATTTATTCCAGTCTAAAGTAGTCTCGGCGCGAGATTCGCTCACCTCTTGACATTGATATCACAAAATGATATCATTGCCTTTTAAAACAACAAATAAAATATTTATGGAGCTAAATAATAAACAGCGTAAGATTTTAGAAGCAATTTTTACAGACCCTATACCAGCTAATATTAATTGGCAAGATATTGAAAATTTATTTACAGCACTCGGTGCTACTGTTACTCAAGGTTCTGGTTCACGGGTTCGCATTTTATTAAATGAGGTTAAGCTGTTCGGCATTTAAAAGACGATAGTAGGGTGCGTCATTACAGAAGTGTTTCCCGCATAAGCACGTAAGTGTTCACTCCTGACGCACCATACAAGCCTCGTTACTGGTTTAAATGCTCCACAGCTTAGAGCTGTATTTCACGAACCACATCCTCAAAAAGAGACAGATAAAGGAGCAGTTAAATCAGTCAGAGAATTTTTGATAAAGGCGGGGGTTGAACCATGATGACTTAGCTGTTAACGGGAGAATCCTTGTTGATTGCCCAAATCAAGAAGGGTATTAGCATAAAATTTATCATCCACAAGCTTCACTTATTGAAAGAGGAAAAATTAACAGCCATGATGACTTACAAAGGTTACAGTGCTAGCATTGAAGTAGATTTAGAAGCGGAAATTCTTTTCGGGCGAGTCCTCGATATTAATGACGTAGTGACTTTTAAGGCACAAACTATTGAAGAAGCTCGCCAAGAATTTCAAAATTCCATAGATGATTATCTAGAGTTTTGCAAAGAATTAGGACAGGAACCTGATAAACCATTTTCAGGTAAACTTCCCTTCCGCACTACTCCCGAACATCACCGCAAAATCTTTATTGCGGCAAAGAAGGCTGGCAAAAGTATTAACAATTGGATGGATGAGGTTTTAATTAAAGCAGCAGAGCAAGCAATTAACACTTAATTAGCTTAGGATAATTAAGTTAGCTCCATTAACGAGGTAAACTATGTCACTAACTGCAACCGAATATAAATACGTAGAATTAGATGAGAAGAATGTGCCTCTCATCAAAGGGACTACTATGAAAGTAGTTGAATTAATGACTTCGGTAAAAGCTTACAGCTTGAGTCCTGAAGAATTACTGGAAAGCTATCCTCACCTAACTTTGAGTAAAATTTACTCTGCCTTAGCTTACTACTGGGATCATAAACAATATCTTGATGCAGATATGCAGCGCCGATTCGAGTATGCCGAAAAGTTGCGATTAGAAGCGGGTGAATCTCCTTTGGCGAAAAAACTCCGCGCCCAAGGACTAATTAAATGAGTATAGCTTTGTACATGGATGAGAATGTGCCTCTACCGATTACAAATGGACTGAGACAAAGAGATGTAGATGTTTTGAGAGCTCAAGAAGATAACCATCAAAACACGCCAGACCCTATTATACTCGATCGCGCAACCGATCTTCAGCGTGTTGTTTTTACACAAGACGAAGATTTTTTAGCCATAGCTAACAGCCGCCAGCAAGAAGGAGTAAATTTTGCTGGCGTCATCTATGCCCATCAACAGAATGTAACTTTTGGTGATTGCATTCGTGACTTGGAAATTATTGCTAAGGTTAGCGAACCTGAAGATTTAGTTAACCGCGTTCAGTACCTACCTGTATAACCAAACCTGGTCAATAAAAAATGCTAAGGTGCGTCGCCTTCTATCATCATTTTTACCAAGGAGGGATTGGCAGACATCCTCAACCTCCAACCACAAAAAGGAGATAGGCCAAAAGCTAAGACCTATCAAGTTAAGCAAGTTCGTGCAGTAGTTTTGAAGTATAAACTGGTCAATCAAGATGATAATGAAGTATGAAGTAATTATTTACTGGAGTCAGGAAGACCAAGCTTTTATTGCCGAAGTGCCTGAATTACCTGGCTGCGCCGCCGATGGTGAAACTTATCAAGAAGCTCTGCAAAATGTAGAATTGATTATGCAGGAGTGGATTGAGACGGCTCAGCAATTAGGGCGAATTGTCCCTCAACCCAAAGGTAGATGGCTGTTTGCATAAATGCCGGATTGAAAAGATCAAAAAGTTAAGTATCAAAACAAATCAAGGTGATTTCGCAGGAGTATTTGCAATGGTTCAAACCCTGGCTTACAGTAAAGAAGAGCTTGCAGGTTCTCACCTGGTTTTACATGATATCAGTTGGGAAACCTACGAACAGTTGTTAGAAATATTTGCCGAACGTTCAACGCCGCGCATGACTTACTATCAGGGAACTTTAGAACTCATGGTACCTTTACCAGAACATGAGAGGTATAGCTGGACTCTCGGTCGGCTAATTGTAGCGCTGTCTGAGGAAATTGGGATTGAAATTATCGGATTAAAATCATCTACTTGGCGTTCGGAACCGAAAAAAGCTGGTAAAGAAGCTGATGAATGTTTCTATATTCAAAATGAGGCTTTAATGCGGGGAAAGTTAACTATCGATCTCAAAAATGACCCGCCGCCAGACTTAGCTGTGGAAATGGATTTGACTAGCTCATCAATCCCTAAAATGGCGGTTTATGCGGAACTTAAAGTGCCGGAGGTTTGGATTTGGAAGAAGGGGAAACTAATAATTAACATTTTAAATGATACGGGTTATGTCGAGTCGGAAACCAGTTTGGCATTTGCCTCGTTTCCTGTCAAAGAACTGGCACAGTTTATGCACCTAGACTCAGAAAAGGGAGAAAATGCAAGAATTAGAGAGTTTAGAGAGTGGGTACGATCGCACTTAAATTAAATCGGGGTTTATTACCTCGACATCTTGCACCATTTTTAATAACCTGTAGGGGCGGGTTCGCCAATAGCCTGAAAGCTTGCAGACAGATTAAATAAACCCGCCCTCGTCCCCTACTCCCCACGAATAACCCTGTCTGGTAAATTAAATACGGCGGTTGAAACCGCAACTACACCAACAAAGTCCGGATGGTGCGCGGACTAAGAATAGTGAGTTTTCACATACTGTTTCAACACGGGATTCAAACTAAATAAAGTTATCTTTTCCCGTTCTACAGCTTCCAATAAAAAGCGATTTCCCAGAGATCGCACTGCATTGACTATTCCTGACGGCGAAAATGGTATTTTGTTGAAAATTTGCGACACAGCAACGGGTTCAGGTTGATTAGCCAGGTGAACCATCACTGCCAATTCTGCCGCAGTCAAACGCCCAAAAGGTTGAGATAACTGAGATTGCAACCCTTCATCTAAAATCGGCATCTCGCACTGCAAAAACTCAGAAACTCTCCCCCCAAACAATTCTTGAATCAGCGTTGCAGTCAACTCCAACCACAGCGGATTTCCTTGATAAATATCAATCAAAGTTGACCATCTTTCCTGATCGGATAACTTTTGTGAGTTCAAAATCTCTTTAGCTGCTACTCCTAAACTTCCCAAGACAAAACATCGCACGGGATGATTATCTTTTGATAATCTGGCAATTTCTCTGGGTTTTTCCCAACTATTCAATATCAAACAACTTTGATGACAAACTTCGGCAATTAGTTTAAAAAATAACTGATAATCTTCATATCCAGTTTTATATTGTCCCGCTAGTTGCCCGCTGCCCAAAAGCATCTGTACGTCATCGAGGACAATCAGACATCGGTATTTTCGCAGGTAATCGAGGATTTGGGAAATTTTCGTTTCGATGTGTTGGGGAATTTCTGATTGTTGGGAAAAGATTTGCAGCAGGTTGGTGAGGGTTGCATCGAGGGTTGGGGAAAAGCGGAGGCTGCGATAGATAACGTAATCGAATTGGGTTTTGATGCGATCGATCAGGCTTAGGGAGAGGGTTGTTTTGCCGATGCCGCTGATTCCGAGGAGTGCTATTAAGCGAGTGTGTTCCTGTGTTATCCAGTTTTCGAGGGTGGAGAGTTCAGAAGTGCGATCGAAAAAGGTGAATATTTCCGGCGCGTCGCCTAAATCTATGTGGAGTTGCTTAGAAGCTGGTTGGGGGTTTACGGGTTCTGTTGGACTTCTAGCCCTTTCTTGACAAATGTTGACATTATGATTAACTGTTCCATAATTTTCACCAATAGCTGATGAATGATTATAAAATTTCGCTCTCTCTAGTATTGCTCTAACATTTACTTTACTAACTTCTTCGTCGAAGACATCTGACAGTATCTTCCATAATTCAGAAGCAGCAACCCTAACATAACCTTCACTACAATCACGGTCTTGCGCTATTTTTGTTGCATATTTTCGACCTTGGAGCGTTTCTTTTAAAATAGCTTCTTGCAGGTCGTCCAAGTGCTTCCCTGTTTTAGAAAAAACTTTTTCATCGGCAAATCTTAAGACTTCCTTAAGCTCCATAGATCGCGTCTGGGGTAATTTTTACTGATTATAACTTATTTTTTATAACTTTTTAGATAACAAAATATAACATTTTCTAAAGTGAGTGGGTGGGCGATGGGCCAAAGTGGTCATTGTATGATTTTTGGAGTAGAGGTTGGTTGCACTGAGGGCGATCGTGCTACATCAGGGCTTGTGGATATTTCTGGCAGTTGCGATCGGGGTGTTTGGGGTAAGTCCCGACAGTTCCGACTGGCTTCACTCTAGCGACAAAATTACAATCAGCTAAAGCCGACCAAGATAATATTTTACTATCTGGACCAATAAAACTAAAGCGAGGAGATTAGCTATGGCTAAGAAGGGCAGTGTTGGAGAATATATTTGTGGTCACTGCGGAGCTACGAGTATGACCGTAGATAGATATGTTGATAAAGGATACGGAACTACACGCATTATTCTGATTTGCAACAAGTGTAAGCAAGAAGATTATTACGATAGTACAAAAGGTGGCGATTAGATGGGCAGAATCAAACCTAAAATGTAGGTTGCCAAAAACCGAGTTTGTGGGTATTCCCCTTATTTATCACCACCTCATCTGCTGATGAAGCTTTGCAGGTAGCGAAGATATACGCAGCTATTCATGGCGAGCAAGGACAATAAAGGTTAGGCGATCGCTCCCTCTAATCTACTATGAGGTAATGCAAACGATGGGAGAAGGTGCAGGGGGCGAACGTTAACTTTTAACGAAAAGTAATGGTACATCATTGAGGGTTGAAATATGGAAAGCCAAACAATAATGCGTAAAGATGAGACAGGAACAAGGATAGATATTGAATATGAAAAAGGTCGAAAATTAGGTAATGTTCATGTACAAAATGAATCTAATCGTAAAGAAACGCTTTTTAGATATCCAGCAGATCCTGATGATGACGAAATTGAGAGAGCTATTCAATCATCCGATATTCTGAATCGAGCTTATAATCTTAAGAAACCCGAAAAAGTAGCGTATCTTAAGAGCCAGATTAAAAAAGCGATTGAGATGATGACTACTTTCGCAGAAACAGGTTATACCTCTGATTAGGTAAATTTTGTGCATTTGCTCTCCCATCTCGAATCTACTATCCGGTAGTGGAAAGGATGGGACAGGGTGCAGAGGGCGATGCTTCATCTCAGTATGATTAAAAACTTTTTAAGACAACAGCTAGAACGTTTAGCAGAGTGAATTTGTAGCCAAGCATTTAAAAGTTAGTATAGTTTTAAAAGGAATTTTTTAACATGAATGATTCGGAGATAATTGAAGAATTACGTAGAAGTGCTAATTTACATACTCAGAATAACAATTACCAAGCAGCTATTGAAGCTTGTACCAAATTATTGGAACTAACCCCCAATGACGCCCAAGTTTACTGGTGCAGAAAAGGTGCATGGCACGGCTTAGGAAATTATCAAGAAGCTATTAAAGATTGCACTCAATTCTTGAAAGTTAGACCCAGCGCTGCTGAAGGCTATTTAGCCCGCGCAGCCTTCTTGGAAATTACTGGTAACTTACAGGAAGCAATAGATGATTGCACTCAATGTTTATCTATTGATAATAGTCGTTTTAATTGTCAGGCATACATTTTAAGAGGTGGTACTTATTTGAGATTAAAAAACTATCAGGCAGCACTTCAAGATTTCAACCAAAGCATTAGTTTAGAACCAGAAAATATCAAAGGCTATCAAAAAAGGGCCTATTGTTACGATCAAATGAAAGATTATCATGAAGCAATTAAGGACTTTACAGAGGTAATCAGCAGAGATCCTACTAATTATAAAGCTTACTATGGACGAGCTGGCGCTTATTTTATGTTACCTAATGACTACAAAAGTGCAGCAGCTTCAGATTACGAGAGTGCAGCTAGATTATCCCAGGCTCAGGGAGATACTGAGGCATACCAGCAGGCTATGAAGTGGCTGGACATAACAGGTGGTAACAGCAGTATCAGTGATAATAACCAAAGACCCGTTCAGATGAGCCACGTAGTCGCTGCGATTTTTTTCCCCCCGCTGGGCGTATATTTGACGGTTGGGCTTGGCACTCAGTTTTGGATAAACCTGGTGCTCACATTCGCTTTTACATGGATTCCCGGAGTTATCCACGCTCTTTGGCTGATGTTCAATCACGATCGAAGTTAAGCAGTGGGGAAATACGATCGCCCTTATCTTCCCAAAGCGCGATCGCCCTTATCTTCCTCAAGTACGATCGCCCCTTCTTTTACCTAATCAAATGGATTCAATATAGTTAACCCATCAACGCGCTTAAAATCCTTAGCATTGCGAGTTACCAAGACACAACCCTCAACTAAAGCACAGGCTGCAATTACACCATCACCTAATTTCAAGCGATAATCTCTACGAATTTGGGCTGCCCTATCTAACACTGATTCTGTCAATAATACGCACTTAAGAAGCCTCAAAAATTCTCGCATCTCATTCGCTTGTTCTTCTGTCAATGCCGGGTAACAAAGTAACTCTACCCAACTAATCGGAGAGTAAAATGCCTCTGCATCTCCAGCTTCAATCTCATCAAATATAGGCTGAACCTCCGCCTCGTCATAGAAGTAGTAAATTAGAATGTTGGTATCGAGAAGATATTTATTAATCATCCCATTCTTCTCTAAGTTGCAACTGGAATTCCAAAGCATCCACACGATACGGCAAAAAACCTCGCCATCTCTTGAGATTTTTCCTGGGCAATCTTTGACTGCTACCCTGAGTTTGGGTTGTTACCCGATCGCGAACCAATGCTGACAATACTTCTAACAGTTGCTGTTGCTCTTCAAGAGTGAGACTTTGAGCCTGACTCAGTACCTCGCTATAAGTAGACATAGGCTTTATCTTGATATTTTTTGGCTGATTGTTATTATAGCAATTTAGGATTGAGGGAAGTGCGATAGACCTTTTCTTCCCAAAGTGCGATCGCCCTGATTTGCCCAAAGTGCGATCGCCCTGATTTGCCCAAAGTGCGATCGCCCTTTTCTTCTTCAAGTACGATCGCCCTTACTTTCCTATCAGCCGATCGTACTCTGCGTGCGTACCAATCCAAAACCACAAAATACCTGTTTTAATTTCAATACCCAACGCCCGATAAGCTTGTCCGGCCCTTACAGACCAATAACTACCAACCTTCTTAAAATGCAGAGAAGGATGAGACGGATCTGCCTTCAGCAACTCATAACACTGATCTGCTGTAGCTTGTACATTTGATGGCAAAGCATTGTAACAATCCCAAAACTTTCTCCTTCGTGTAGTGCATTAAATCTCTCGATAGTTACCACTCTCAAAATCTGCGATCGCCTCTGCTGCTAAAGCATCCAGTTTACCCTCAGCAATATCTTTCTCTAACTGAACATCCCATCGTTGGTAATCCAAATTTATCAACCACTCTAACAACTCTCCAATCTTATTGGGCGGAAGTTGGAGAATCGCATTTTCTATCTGTTCAATAGTCAACATAGGCTCTCTTAACTTACACTAAAGTTCGTTAATTTTTGGGCTTGTTATTTATGATATCTCAATTCGGGATTCGGGGAAAAGCGATCGCCCTTTTCTTCCCAAAGTGCGATCGCACTTCAGTCAATCATAAATTTCTCTCCGGTGTCCAATCTGGTGAATGGTAATCACCCTTAAATCCTCATCAAAAGAATAAATTACCCGATAATCACCCACTCTTAACTTAAAGAAACCTGCCAGATTAGCCGACAACGGCATAGGAGTAATTTGTTCAAAATTTTCAGCCAACCAATTGATTTTATTACCTATACGATCCTGCACAGCCTGAGTCAATCTTTCTTGGTTGACCAGAGCTTCTGCTGTCAACTCAACCGAATAGCTCATTAGGACTTTATGCCAATTTTTTGATAAACTTCCCCAGGTTCGACGCTACTTTCTCCTGCTTGTTTGCGCTTCATTGACTCTAACAATTTCTGCTTGACTTCTTCCTTAACTTCTAAACCTGCATCAGGATCGCCCAAATATTCTTCTAAACACTGTTCCACGGTATGCCGAATTAAGTCCCGCAATTGGTCAACAGTCATGTCTTTGACTTGCATCTTAATCTCCTAGTCTGTGGGATTATCAATAAATTATAGCAACTTTCGTATAGAGCGAGGGAAGCGCGATCGCCCTTTGCTTTCCTACACCAACCTAATTAACACCCTATCTAAGCGGTTTTCTAAACCGATATCCATCAGGTTCTACAACCACAAATGCCCCTTTTAGTTCTACTTCAGAGTAATTTTCTATAACTCCTGCTAGTTCCTTGTGAACTTCATTCAGCATTTTAGGTAAGACTCGAAGGTAAATCACACCCGTTCCGATCGCCCTCACAAAAACAAGATTTCCGTAATCTCTGTCTCGCGTAACCAGGATGCGATTTTCTGCTTGCGCTACTCTCAGTATTTCTTCATCACTTGCTTGCGCTAGACCCATTTGAGCGACAATAATTACATCATGTCCTGCATCAATCAAAAACTTTGTGGTGACAGCATACACATCTTGATCGATCAGAAATTTCATAATTTAAGCTAATGCCAAATGCACATCTTCAGCCGCCACCAGTGCGATCGCATAACGCAAGCACGCCCGAATATCATCCATTTCCAAATCGGGATAGTAGTCTTGGATAATTTCTCCAAAAGAAAGCCCTTCATTTAGTAATTCGAGAACGCTTTGTACAGTAATGCGCGTACCCACTATGCAAGGCTTACCGAAGTGAATTTGAGGGTTTACGGAGATTCTGTCCATTTTGACCACGCAGCTCTATGTCTCTTCTATTTTAAGTCATCAGGTAGGCGATCGCAACCTGTCTTTTTTCACGCTTCTAGCCGATCGCCTTTATCTTCCCAAAGTGCGTTTACCAGTTTGATAAGTAGTGCAGGGAATAGCCAAAACTACAGGGCTATATGTATTGATTGTAGCTCGACTAACGATGATAACAGGACGGGTTCCTCCTTGTTCAGAACCCTCAACAGGTTCAAGTCTAGCATCATAGACTTCTCCCCGGTTCATACAGGAGATTCTCCCAATTGCAGCGCTTCCCAACTCGCTACCGCAAACTCAGCCTCCATCTGTAGCACTTGAGCTTGATACTCTGGATCTTGTGCCATTTCAATCAGTGCTGCATCAATGGACGATCGTTTACTTTGAGTTTGGGCTGTTACCCGATCGCGCATCAATGCTGACAATACTTCTAAAAGCTGCTGTTGCTCGTCAGGAGTAAGATTTTGAGCCTGACTCAGTACCTCACTATAAGTAGACATAGGCTTTATGTTGAGATTTTTGGGCTGATTGTCATTATAGCAATTTAGGATCGAGGGAAGTACGATCGCCCTTTTCTTCTTAAAGTGCGATCGCCCTTATTTGTAAACATCCCCCCTAGAATTAATCGCAGTCACAACATATACTTGATTTTCCCTGTCTTCTACAAAAAGTATCCGATATTTACCCACTCGCAGCCTTAATTCAGGACGACCTTTAAGTTGCTTAATGTCAAGCCCTCTATCGTCACTTACTAAAGTATCTAAAGCCTTGACAATTCCTACTTGGTCATCCGGTTGCATTCGCGATAAATAGCGTTCTGCTGCTTTCAGGAGAATGCAGTCAGTCAATTTTTTTCTCCAAATAGCTTCAACTTGAGTTCTTGGGAGGATATCCCCCGATCGCGACAGGCCTGGTAATCTTGCCAAGCAGCTTCACTCTCTGCTATTTCTTCTGCTGAAATTACTTCATCATCTTCTGCAACTTCTTCCCGTAACTGAATCATCTTTTTCAAGTCTTCTAATAACCGCAGTTGGTCTGCAAGCGTGAGGCTTTTAACTTGATTCAGTACCTTGCTATAAGTAAACATAGACTTGGTTGTAAGAGTTTTTGCTTGCTCTCTATTATATCTCCATTTAAAATTATGGAAAAAGCGATCGCCCTTTTATTCCCAAAGTTCGATCGCTCTTATACTATCTTGCACAATTTGTTAGCTGTTGCGAATTCACCTCAAAGGCGATCGCAAACTCCACTTGCGGCAGCAATTTTTTGATAATCCGCAAGTGTTCCTCGGCGTCGTTTCGGCGGCGAAAACGCGCCACAGTCAGGCGTTGCAGGTTGGGCAGGTGGCGGTAAATCACCCACGGGTAAAGTTGTTGTTTGTAGTTCATCCTAGTTCTGCAATAGATTGCGAGCAAAATGAGACACTAGAAAGGCAGGGCTGATTTCCCCTACTCTGCCTTTTTGCTGTCTATATAGACATAGTGTCTTGACAAAATTGTTTTGTCAACTCGTCTAGACACTATGTCACACTTTGTAATGATCAAGCGAAGACAACCTCTAGAAGAAGCTGGCGAATCACCGCTGAAAAAACTCAGAGACGAGTTAGGAATGTCTCAAGAAGAATTTGCTCGGCAAATTGGGACATCGGTACGCACTGTGAGTCGCTGGGAAGCCGGAGATAACGTGCCTACATTCACAATTGCCCAGATGAAAGCTTTGGCAAATTTTCTGCACTCGCGCGGGCTAACTCTTGATGACTTGCCCGATCGCTTTGGCCCGCCTGAGTGAGTATTCAATTTCCCCTCAATTTGCGGCACGATCGATCGGCATGAGAAGGATAGTCATGCCTTCGATCGCGCTATATTGATGATTTATTTCTAATATGTCAATATGACGCGCCAATTTTTTATGAAAAAAGACAGAAGGCCTCAAGATAGTGATTCACCAATAGAGACGCTGAGAATTGAGCGGACGCAGCTTTCTCAGGCGGAATTTGCGGTGCAGTGCGGTATCCCCTTGCGAACTTATCAGCGGTGGATTTCCGGCGAAACAGAAGCAAAACCAACGCCTCGGCAGTGGAAAACCATGATGCGATTGCTACAAATTGAATCAGCCCTGGAAATTCCCGATGATTTCGGACCGATCGCTGTGAAGGAAAATGAAGATTAGAAAACCATCGCTTTCTGGGCGATCGTACCCGGTATTATGACAAAGCGAAGACAACCTCTAGAAGAAGCTGGCGAATCACCGCTGAAAAAACTCAGAGACGAGTTAGGAATGTCTCAAGAAGAATTTGCTCGGCAAATTGGGACATCGGTACGCACTGTGAGTCGCACCGGAAGCCGGAGATAACGTGCCTACATTCACAATTGCCCAGATGAAAGCTTTGGCAAATTTTCTGCACTCGCGCGGGTTAACTCTTGATGACTTGCCCGATCGCTTTGGCCCGCCTGAGTGAGTATCCGATCGCCCTTTATGCTATCCTATAAGTATATACGCTTTGTATATACAGTTTTAGGCACTTTGAATATGACTATCTCGCGCAAACGACTTGAAGAATTAGAAAATATTCCAGAATCTGCGATCGATACCTCTGATATTTCTGAATTAGATGCGAGTTTCTGGTCACAAACAAAACAGGTAAAACCACTGACCAAACAAGCTATTTCTTTAAGAGTTGATAGCGATGTATTAGATTGGTTTAAAAGCCAAGGAAAAGGCTATCAATCTCTAATGAACGCTGTGCTGCGCTCTTATGTTGAACATCATGTAAAAAGCAGTGAATAAATAAATGTGCGATCGCCCTGATCTTCCCAAAGTGCGATCGCCCCTCTTTCTTAAGCCTCAAACGGGTTAATCAGTGTGAGTTCAGGAATCCACCGAAAATCCCCTATATTTCTTGTCACCAAAGTTCTGCCATATACCAAAGCTGTTGCCGCAATAATAGCATCCCCTAGTGTCATTCTCCTCATCTGTCGCAACAGCACTGCGCGCTCGATTACAGTGTTAGAAATCGGTAGAACATCCACCACACCAAAGAATTCCTCAAAGTACAATCTATACTCTTCAGTTAGCCGATGATAACCCAGCACTTCAACGTAACTTACTGCCGATACAACTATGTCATGTTCGCCAATAAACTGCCTAATCTGCGCGTGTTCGGGTTGAGAAGCGTAGATAATAATATTACTGTCAAGCAGCATTATTCATCCCTACCTGGAAGCGGACGATCTTGACGCAACTCTCGCTGCCATTCCACCGGATCGTTAATATCAGCAAAGACATTACTTGCTGCAATTTTTTCCAATATTTCAACTATTCTCTGACGGCGAAGCTCAGCACTTAAAGTCGATCGCTCTTCTTGTAAAGTAACGTAAACTCTGACAGGTACATCGCCCTGTCTTGGAACCTCATTAGCCCATTCTAAAAGGTTTCCTTTCAATATAGCCTCAAATATTCGCTGCATAGCTAATATCAACTATTTTCTATTTTTACTATTATAACAATTTTGAGCATCAAAACTAAGAACGACTGAATAAAACTTTAGACTTTCATCAGTATTTTCGTTTGAGTTGCTCAACGGTCGTCACCTTACCTGCTGCTACATCTTTTTGGGCTTTATTAAATACTTCAAGAAAACCGGGAATTTTTAATAATTCCACCGTAGCTTCATTGCTTTCACGTTCTGCTAAATAAGCTAAGAAATCAGCCACAACGATCAGCCGTTCAGGAGATAAGCGATCTATGGATTGCTTAAGATTCTGGCGAAGTTCTTGAGTTTTCATAGTTCATAGCTATTGAAAATTATTAGAGCTGGCTATTTTATTATACCAGATAGTCTGAAATTTGGCTCCTGTGGCCCTGATTTTCCCTGCATTGCGCTCGCCCTGAACTTCCCCTGCATGGCGATTTAGTTGTGAGGAATGTTGCCAGTATAATGTGATCACCTGCGCTTCAACCCCAGCACGCTGAGAAAAAAGCTCGACAAAACCATCTGCAAACCAACAGTCAGACAAGTGAGCGAGGGAATAACCAAACGCAGAGTTTTAGAAGGATCGAGAGAACCGAAAGCCGTTTCGCTCCAGATAGTTAATGACAAGAACGAGCCAACTATTCCGATTAAAATCAGCGTGACTCCGACAATCAATCCTGTCTCTAGGGTGACATAGCGAAATATTTTGTTGAGTTTGGGGTCTTCGGGCAGGAATTTCTCGCTGATGGCAAAAATCTTGGTAAAAAAAGCGAAAGTTACTGCTTGAAAACCGATGATAATTGCGATCGCACCATACAGCAGCGTGTGCACATCAAAGCTAATACTACCAATCTTTTGAGTACCGGGTAACAGCCAAACCACGATAATTAAACCCCAAATCATCAGCGCAGTACCCGGATACAAAAACAGCCACCGAGGACTGTAAAGCAGCAAAAATCGCAGGTGCCGCCAGCCATCTCGCCAAGTTCGCAAGTGCGGCGGCCGACTGCGGCCGTCGGGAGAAAGTACGGTTGGGATTTCAGTTATCCGCAGCTTGTATACAGAGGCCTTGACCACCATTTCGCTAGCAAATTCCATCCCTGTTGTTTGCAAGTCGAGTTTCAAAATAGAGTCTCTCCTAAAACCCCTGAGTCCGCAGTGAAAATCGCCGACGGGACTTGCAAAAAATAGCCGTCCAACCCATGTCAGCACCGGATTTCCTAAATATTTGTGCAGGGGCGGCATTGCACCCGGTTTGATGCCCCCTTGAAACCGGTTTCCCATCACTAAGTCGAAACCTTCTCGCAATTTTTGGACAAAAGCGCCGAGGTTTGAAAAATTGTAGCTGTCGTCAGCATCGCCCATGATAATATAAACTCCGCGCGCTGCCATGATGCCTCCCATCAGGGCGCTGCCGTAGCCTTTGGCTGCTACGGGCACGACTCTCGCTCCCATTCTGGTAGCGATAGCTTGAGAACCGTCAGTGCTGCCGTTGTCTGCTATGATGACCTCGCCGGCAATATCAAGTTCGCGCAGGGACTTCTGTGCCTTCTCGATGCAGATTTCTAAAGTTTCTGCTTCGTTCAGACAAGGCATGAGTATCGATAGTTCTAGACTATATTCTCCGCTTGGGTTGGTCTGCTCTGCCATATATTTGTTCGACTCTCGATCGCGATCGACCATACTTGATTTTCCCGTCTCTCTGCTTAAAATATTAGCGGTGAATAAAACCTAACAAAACTTAATTAAAGTTTTTAAGGTTTTTGGTAACGGCAATTTTTGATTGTACTATAGGTTAGTAAACTGATGAATAGAAGCGTTTTTATTTTATTGCTTGCTGCAATATTGTGCGGCGTCGCAGGTCAATTCAGCCTGAAGGCAGGAGCTAAAATCTTAGGGCCCATTGGCGCTGCTAATTTAATAGAAAAAATTATAGCAATGGCTACTCAGCCTTTGATAGTAACTGGTCTTTCTTTGTATGCAATTTCTTCGATCGGCTTTATTGTAGTTTTGTCGCGGGCAAACCTTAGCATAGTATCGCCTTTACTGTCAATTAGTTACCTGTTTACTGTTTTAGGCGGCAAACTTATATTTCACGAGCCTTTGCCGCCGCTGCGCTTGCTAGGCGTGGCGCTAATTATGACGGGAGTAATTTTTGTACTCAGAGGTCAAGCTGGGGGAGTGACTGGAGGCAACTAATACGATTTTCGATTTTCGATTTTCGATTTTCGATTGACGATTGACGATTGACGATTGAAGAATTTTCAATTAAGTCCACAGGTGAATATCACGGATATTTAACTGAGTTATAAAATTTAGATTCGGAAGTTAAGTCACGGTTTCTATCGGTTGTTGGCGGTGGAAAGGGTGTATGTGAGTTTTTTTTCCTAAAATAATGCTGCTGTATGTCTAATATTTCTGAGCCTGTGAATCCAAATCAATTATTGAGCGATCGCACCGCAGTTCTTGCTACCATGCACCAAAAAGAACGGGTGATGGCTCCCGTTTTGGAACGAGAACTTGGCGTAAATATCCTAGTACCTGCGGCGCTTGACACTGACGCGTTCGGCACCTTCACCAGAGAAGTTAAACGCTTAGGAACACAAATAGAAGCTGCTCGCCAGAAAGCACAAAAAGCCCTAGAAATTGCGGGCGAAACTCTTGCCTTTGCCAGCGAAGGTACTTTCGGCCCTCACCCAATGATGCCGTATCTGCCAGCTAACAGAGAAATAGTAATTTTATTAGATCGAGCCAACAATCTAGAACTAATCGGCGAATCTTTATCTGTAGAAACTAACTACAGTCATCAGTTAGTTTCCAATATAGATGAAGCAGATGATTTTGCGAAAAAAGCGGGATTTCCCGAACACGGACTGGTGGTTGTAGTTGGCGATGCTGCCCTCGGTTACGGCGAAATTGTCAAGGGCATTAGGACAGAAAAAAAATTTTTTGACGCTGTGACTGCAGGCTTAAAAAAATCGTCAACCCGCCGAGTTCACATCGAAACAGATATGCGGGCGATGTACAATCCAACTCGGATGAAAAACATCGAAAATGCAACTCTCGATTTAGTTAAAAAATTCAAGCAATTCTGCCCGGAGTGCGGTTGGCCGGGATTCGATATAGCTGAGACGAAAATCGGATTGCCCTGCGAACTTTGCTATTTTCCGACTCAGCTAGCGCGATCGGCAATCTATAAGTGCAAAAAGTGCGGTTATACTAAAGAAAAACTATTTCCCGACGGTCGAGAGACTGCCGATCCTTCCCTGTGTCAATATTGCAACCCTTAGAAAAATCATTGGCTAAACTTAGTAAAATTTGCAACAATATTATTGATAGTTCCTTAATAAAAATCACTAATGATAGCCGTAGAAACAGAACGCAACTGGAAACCCGTTATTCAAGAATTTGAGGCTGTAGTTGGCAAAAATGGCGTCGTCCAGCGCCGCGAAGAATTGATTGTCTACGAGTGCGACGGACTTGCCAGCTACCGCCAGCGCCCCGCCGTGGCGGTATTGCCTCGAACTACGGAGGAAGTGGCGCAAGTGGTCAAAATATGCGATCGCAACTCAATTCCCTGGGTGGCTAGAGGCGCAGGAACCGGTCTTTCCGGCGGCGCTTTGCCTGTAGAAAACTGCGTGCTGATTGTCACTGCCTTGATGCGAAAAATCCTGAAAGTAGACTTAGAAAATCAGCAAGTAGTCGTGCAACCGGGAGTAATTAATAACTGGGTAACGCAAGCAGTTAGCGGCGCTGGTTTCTACTACGCGCCAGATCCTTCCAGTCAAATTGTTTGTTCGATTGGGGGCAACGTTGCCGAAAATTCCGGGGGCGTTCACTGCCTCAAATACGGAGTTACGACGAATCACGTTTTAGGATTAAAATTGGTAGTTGCCGACGGTTCTATTGTCGATGTCGGTGGCGAAATTTCCGAAATGCCCGGTTATGATTTAACTGGTGTATTTGTCGGTTCCGAAGGCACTTTAGGAATCGCTACAGAAGTTACTTTGCGAATTCTCAAAGCGCCCGAATCGATTTGCGTTCTCCTAGCGGATTTTTCCAGTATAGAAGCAGCGGGAGAATCGGTTTCCGATATTATCAGCGCTGGTATTATTCCCGGCGGCATGGAAATCATGGATAACATCAGCATTAATGCTGTGGAAGATGTGGTGGCAACGGGATGTTATCCCCGCGATGCGGCGGCAATTCTCCTGGTAGAAATCGACGGTTTAGAAGTGGAAGTTGCCACAAACAAACAGCGAATTGCCGATATTTGCAAGCATAACGGAGCGCGAAATATCACCACGGCAAGCGACCCGGAAACGCGCCTAAAAATTTGGAAAGGGCGGAAAGCTGCTTTTGCGGCGGCGGGTCATCTCAGCCCTGATTATTACGTGCAAGACGGGGTAATTCCGCGAACGCAAATGGCTTATGTTTTGAAAGAAATTGAGGGCTTGAGCGAGAAATACGGTTATCGGATTGCTAATGTATTTCACGCGGGAGACGGGAATTTGCACCCGCTGATTCTCTACGATAACTCGGTAAAAGGTGCGCTGGAAAATGTGGAAGAATTAGGCGGGGAAATTCTCAAGCTTTGCGTGAAAGTTGGGGGAAGTCTTTCGGGGGAACACGGCATCGGTGCTGATAAGAAGTGTTTTATGCCGGATATGTTTTCGGAGGTAGATTTGGAGACGATGCAGTGGGTGCGTCAGGTGTTTAATCCGAAAGGTTTGGCGAATCCCGGGAAGATGTTTCCGACGCCGAAGACTTGCGGGGAAGCGGCGAGGGCGAAGGTTGAAACTGTTAAGAAGTTGGAGGGTGCAGAGGTTTTTTAATTCGCGATTTATGCGGGTAAGGTGCTTTTCGGCGCACCCTACATTAGTCAGTAGTTGGTAAGGTGCGCCGAAGAACACCCCCACGTTAGTCGGTAGTTAGTGAGTAATTTGTAAGGTGCGCCGAAGAACGCCTGCGCTAATTTTCGATTGGCATTTTAATAGTAAATTCCGTGCCCTTGCCCAGTTCCGAAGTACAATATAATTCCCCTTTGTGTCTTTCTACAAGAATTTGATAGCTAATTGACAAACCCATTCCCGTTCCTTTGTTAATGGGTTTGGTAGTAAAAAAGGCATCAAAGATGCGCTGCTTGACTTCCTCAGTTATGCCCGGCCCATTGTCGGCAATTTGAATTTTTACAAAATTGCCGACAACTTCCGTGCAAATCCTAATCTGGCTGGAATTGTCTGTCATTTCTTGACAGTTTCGCCTACTGTTCGCATCATCTAAAGCATCGATCGCATTGCTGAGGATATTCATAAAAACTTGATTTATGGGTCCGGCAAAACACTGGACAGGCGGCAAGTTTCCGTATTGTTTGACAATTTGAATTGGTGGCTTTTCTGCGTTTCCTTTCAAACGGTGATTGAGAATTAACAGCGTGCTGTCAATACCTTCGTGGAGGTTAACGGGTTTCATCTGTGAGTCGTCATGCCGCGAAAAGTTCCGCAGCGACTGCACAATCTGGCAAATCCGCTCGACACCAACGCTCATTGAAGACAGTATTTTAGGTAAATCTTCAGCTAAAAAATCGAGATCGTTTCTTTGTCTTTGCTCTTGAATTTCAGCGACTGGATTAGGATAGTGGTGCTGATAAAGTTCGAGGTGCTGAAACAAGTCTTGAGTATATTTTGTGAGATGAGCGAGATTGCCGTAAATGAAGCTGACTGGGTTGTTAATTTCGTGAGCGACGCCGGCAAGTAGCAATCCCAAACTAGACATTTTTTCGCTTTGAACTAATTGGGAATTAGTAGCTTTGAGTTGATTAAGTGTGGCTGCTAGTTGAGCGGCTTGTTCTCTGCTTTGTGCTTCGGAATTGTGCAAGGCTTCTTCGGCTTGTTTGCGATGAGTGATGTCTCTCTGTACGACAATAAAATGAGTCAATTTGCCCATTCTATCGCGCACCGGAGATATTGAAAAACAATTCCAGAAAGCGGTTCCGTCTTTGCGGTAATTCTTTAATATTACCTTGCATTCGCTTTCTGTTTGCAAGGCTTCGCGAATTCTTTCTACTGCTGCCGGATCTGTATCGCTTCCCTGCAAAAATTGGCAGTTTTTTCCGATAATTTCCTGCCGCCGATAACCTGTCATCCTTTCAAAAGCGGGATTGCAATAAATAATTGGATTTTCGGGGTCAGTGGCGTCAGAAATCGTAACTCCGGTGCTAGTAGCTGTTATAGCTCGATCGTACAACCAAAGCATTTCTTCTGCGCGCTTGCGATCGGTAATGTCCCGCAACGTAGCTAAATAAGCCATTTCTCCATCCCATTCCGTTTCCACCACCCGCATTTCTACTACAGCATTTGCTTTGTGCTTGCGAATAGCTTCAACTTCTGTTTGCACGACTCGAGTTCCTGGTGCTTCTGTTTTTCCAACTTGGGGAATAATATCCGTCGCCATCTCAAGGTCGCAAGCTGAAACTTGTACTACCAAATTGCCAAAAAATGCTTGACCTAAAAGTTCCTCTGCTTTGCAGTTAAACAGCGCTTCTGCTGACGGGTTGGCAAAACAAATAAGTCCTCGCTTGTTGACGATTGCGATGCCGTCGGCATTTTTTTCTATCGCATTCCGAAACCGAGATTCGCTAGCTTTCAAATCCTGCTTTAGCAGTTCGATTGCTCGCTGCATCTGCTGCATTTCGCACAAACTAAGACTGTAAGCTTCTGAAATGTTAGCCGCTGTCGAGTTCTCAGTTGACATTTGGGGCATTTGTGGATATTTTGTTCTATCAGTCATGTTTTTAGCCATTTTTTTCGGGGTATTGCTAATATTACTGAGCTTATTCTCTGAATCGGCTTCTTGAAAAAACATATTTAAACCTTACCAATTTATTTTTTAGGTTAATATTTTGCGATCGCCCAAATCTGTCGCAAATTTAGGGAAACAGCAATTTATACCCGATGCTAGCACATGACTTTTCTAATTCATCATAAAAGATCGTTAAAATTCAACAGCGATCCCCATCGAATTATCTATTACACTTTACTAAGTAATTTCAACCAGATGGCATTTACGTAGCGAGACGCACCGCGAAGGCTGGAGATGCCTTCAATCCCCCTCGCAGCGGGCAAAATAACACCCTCGACACGCAAGTCCTAAATATTTAGAACCCACTGCCCCGTATAAATTATTATAGGATTTTAAAAAAAATACGCTTTCAGGTAAGCAAGCTCATCTTTAGCCGTACAAAATAATCATAGTTACCAATTACCAAATCATGTCTCGATCACCAGCTTTGATATAAAATATAACCTGTCTATTTTTGCGATCGCAACTTCAAACCAATGGCACGTCTAGCACTTCTGAGCACATCCAATAAAACCGGACTAATCGACTTAGCGCGCAGTCTAGTAGAAGAATTTGAATTTGACATAATTAGTAGCGGCGGGACAGCAACGGCCCTCAAAGAAGCAGGAATTCCAGTGACGAAAGTTGCGGAATATACTGGTTCTCCCGAAATTTTGGGAGGGCGAGTCAAAACACTTCACCCGCGAATCCACGGTGGCATTTTAGCACGCCGCGATGTACCGGAAGACCAGGCAGATTTAACCGCAAATCAAATTCGGGCGATCGATCTAGTTGTAGTCAATTTGTATCCATTTGAAGAGACAATTTCTAAACCAGGAGTTACTCTAGCCGACGCAATTGAGCAGATAGATATCGGCGGACCCGCCATGTTGAGAGCTTCCGCCAAAAACCACGCTCATTTGACAGTTTTGTGCGACCCAGAACAGTACAATACTTATTTAAAAGAATTGCGGGAAAATGGCGGCGAAGCATCCTTAGAGTTTCGGCAAAGATGCGCGCTAGAAACATTCAAACATACAGCCAACTACGATCGCGCGATCGCAACTTATCTCAGCAGCAGCCAATCCGCTGAAGAATCTGCGCTACCAGACCAGTTTAATTTATCAGGAAAAGAGTTGCAAACTCTCCGCTACGGCGAAAATCCCCATCAAGCCGCCACCTGGTATCAAAGCGGAAGTACACCCACAGGCTGGACGACTAGCACCATCCTGCAAGGCAAAGAATTAAGTTATAACAATTTAGTAGATTTAGAAGCAGCAAGGCGGCTGATCGTAGAATTCCCCGACACACCCGCCGCCGCCATTCTGAAGCATACAAATCCTTGCGGCACAGCCTTGGGAACAACTATTTCTGAAGCGTATCAAAAAGCCTTCGACACGGATTCAGTCTCAGCTTTCGGGGGAATTGTTGCCCTCAACCGCCCGATAGACGCTGCTACCGCAACGGCCTTAACTCAAACATTTTTAGAATGTATCGTCGCGCCGGGGTGCGAACCAGAAGCGGAAGAAATTATCAAGAAAAAAGCGAAAGTTCGAGTGTTAATTTTACCAGACTTGACTCAAGGGCCGCCACAAACTGTTAAAATAATTGCAGGCGGTTTGCTGGTGCAAGAGTCAGATAATGTAGTAGAAGAAACTAGCAAATGGCGGACTGTTACTGAGAAACAGCCGACGGGGGGAGAGTTGGAAGAATTGCTGTTTGGTTGGAAAGTAGCGAAACACGTCAAATCAAATGCGATCGTTGTGACGCGCGATCGCACTACAATCGGTGTAGGCGCCGGACAAATGAATCGCGTGGGTTCAGTTAAACTAGCATTAGAACAAGCAGGAGACAAAAGCAAAGGAGCGATTTTGGCCAGCGACGGTTTCTTCCCCTTCGACGATTCCGTAAAAACGGCGGCTGAGGCTGGCATAATTGCGATCGTCCAACCGGGCGGAAGTATGCGCGATCGAGATTCCATCGAAGCCGCCAACCAACTCGGAATCACAATGGTTTTCACCGACATCCGCCACTTCTTGCATTAATTAAGTTCGTAGCAATGACATTTTGCACCTCTATTCTGAACAGGCAAGATGCCTGTTCCACAAAGAGTCAATAAAGAGTCAATTCTATTGTGGGGTGGGCTTCTAGCCCGCCCTCAAGCAATGATTCAATTTTTTTTCTTCCATCTTCCATCTTCCATCTTCCATCTTCCTTCTCCCATCCATCCATCCATCCGTTACATCCGTTACAAAATCCGTTGCCGAACTTTTTCTATAACTAACGGCTATGACTAGCACAATTCAACCGCAAATTAAATCCCAAGACATAAAAGTCAAAATCCTCCTCACCGGGGGACATCAATGCACCGTCACCCTCAAATCAGATACACCATTATTGCACAGCCTGATCAAAACATTAGTCGATCGCACTCAACAAACACCCGGTTTTTCCACCTTATTTCAAATCCCTATAGACGGAGGTCGTTCCGCCCTTTCTTTTCCCGGCGAAAACCTAGTCGGATTAGTCACCGAACCCCCAATTTACTTGCAGGAAATGCAACCGCAGCAGCCTGCAACTCCCGTAGAAATTCCCGCCACAGAAATTTCCGCCCCTGCGCCGCCTGTAAATGACGATTTAATATCTCGCTACGCCCAAATAGACAACTTTTTGACACCTGCAGAAAAGAATAAACTCATCAAATATGTCTTAGCAAAAGAATCAGAATTTGTGACTACCAGCACCTCAACCAATGCCGAAGATTACCGCCGTTCGATGGTACTCCACTCGTTCCCCGAATTTTCCGAACTGATGGTTAATCGCATCAAAGCAATTCTCCCGGACGTACTGAAAAAATTAAATATCCCCTCATTTCCGCTTGGTGAAATAGAAGCTCAGCTAACCATGCACAATGACAACAACTTTTATAAACTTCACAACGACAGCGGCTCGCCAGATACCGCCACCCGCTTTTTTACTTACGTTTACTATTTCAATCGAGAACCCAAAGCTTTTTCAGGCGGCGAATTGCAAATTTACGACAGCAAAATCGAGAACAATTTCTATGTAGCGGCCGAGACATTCAGAACCGTTGAACCGCGCAATAACAGCATCGTATTTTTTCTGAGCCGCTATATGCACGAAGTTTTGCGAGTTAGCTGTCCCTCGAAAGCTTTTGCTGATAGCCGCTTTACTATTAACGGCTGGGTACGCAAAGCAAATTGAGGTTAATATCATGTCGGGTCGAGCTACCGCGATTTTTGTAGGGGCGGGTTCCACCAACCATAATCGCCAACAATCTCCAATCTCAAAAACCGTTCGGCTGACGCTCACGGCGAAGCCCGCCCCGACCGGGATATTATGGTCGATCGATCGGACATGATATAATTCATTGTCCGGGACGCACTAATCACCTAATTGTGTCATTCTGAGTGAAGCGAAGAATCTCAAATTATTGCCACACCGTTACAATGCGTAAGTCCCGATATCTGAGATTCTTCACTTCCCAAAGCCTACCTCAAAATGACAGAATTACCTTACTCAAAACTATTTAATTTTTACTCCAGTGCTCCAGCACTTTTGAGCAATTTCACCACATTAGAATAACCCTTAAACTCAGCCAGCATTAAAGCTGTATAATTTCCCGGATTTTTGTGGTTTAGTTCTGCACCAGCATCAATTAAAATCTTTACTGCATCAGCATAACCCCGATGTGCTGCCCACATTAAAGCTGTTGCGCCCGAATCATCCAGCAAGTTGACATCGGCACCTTTTTCGACTAATAATTGGACGATCGCCACATAACCGCGATCGCACGCCTTCATTAAAGCGGTTTTCCCCAAATCCGCCGGGATATTGGGATCGGCACCGCCGTCAAGCAAAGCCTTCACCGTCTCGGTATGTCCGTGAAACGCAGCCAGCGTCAAAGCAGTCTCCCCAAAGTTTTTAGCATTCAGAAACTCATCCCGATTTGAGTTTACTTTTTGCAGCAAAGCAGATACGATCGCACTGTGACCGTGAACAGCCGCCACCAGTAAAGGCGTATCGCCCAACCGATTTCTAGAACCGACGCTAGCACCTCGGTTTAAGAGCAATTCCACCACATCTTCGCAGCCTTCAACCACGGCAAAATTCAAAGCAGTTTCATCATCTTTATCCTTAGCGTCGATCTCGGCGCCAGCATCGAGTAAGATATGAGCGATCGGCGCATTTCCCCCAGCAGCAGCGGCCATCAAAGCCGTGCCCCCATCTCCATTTTTCACATTCGCATTAGCACCCGCACCAAGCAAAGTTTGCACCACATCAGTATTGCCGGAATCCGCAGCCAAAGTTAAAGCAGTTTCTCCGTTTTTGTCGGGAATTTCGACATCAGCACCAGCAGCCAACAGCGCCTCGACAACAGCCAAATTTCCCACCGTCGCAGCCAGCATCAAAGCAGTTTTGCTCTCTAGATTTTTAACATTAGCATCCGCCCCGCAATTAAGCAAAATTCGCACAATTTCAGCGCTTCCTTGACGGACAGCTAAAAATAGCATAGAATTATCAGAACCAGCACCCGCATCCACCAAAGCTTTCACAACAGCTAGATGACCGGATAAAGCAGCTATTTTCAGAGCAGAATCTCCATCTTTATCTCGCACATTTACATCAGCATTAGCATCAAGTAACATCCGCACAACATTGATATCTCCCTTCAGAGAAGCTGCCATCAAAGCCGTACTTCCATCATCATTTTTAGCATTAACATCAGCACCAGCAGCCAGCAACAGCCGCGCAGAATCAGGCTGTTTGTGAGCCGCCGCCAGCATCAAAGCCGTCAGCCCAAAACGCCTGCTCGCTTGATTGACATTAGCGCCATTGTTTAGTAAAATACGCACAATTTCCGTATAGCCCTTTTGGGCAGCAAACATCAAAGCCGTCGTCCCCTCAGAGTCTTTGGCATTAGCGTCAACTCCCTTAGCGAGTAAAGCTTGGACGTGAATAATGTTGCCAGTCTTGGCGGCTTGAATCAATACAGCGTCTTGTTTAGTGGCAGGCATAATGGTGTCTCATCCCGTATATTTTTACCGTCGCACGAGACGGTCTGACTGGTATGCTAAGTTTTATGAAGTATGTTTGCTAATCCTGAGAACACCATGAATCTCGAAATTCCGCAGTCTGTTAAAGTTTGGAGCCAATTCTTTCACCCACTGTTAATGTGGGTACTGCTGGCCATCTCATTCTATGCTTTGTATCTCGGCCTGCAAATCCGCCGTACCAGAAGCGCCGAAGGAGAAGTCAAAAAAGAGTTAATTAAGGGAAAATTCAACATCAAGCACCACCAAATGGGTTCTTTGCTGCTAGCGTTGATGGTAACAGGGGCGATCGGCGGAATGGCCGTCACCTACATCAACAACGGCAAACTATTTGTCGGCCCGCACTTGCTAGCAGGGTTGGGAATGACGGCAATAATTGCGATCGCAGCCTCGCTGACACCTTTGATGCAAAAAGGCAATGATTTGGCCAGAAACACTCACATATTTCTGAATATTGTGCTGTTGGGGCTGTTTGGCTGGCAAGCGGTATCAGGCGTGGAAATCCTGCAGAGAATTATCAGCAAGATGTGATAATTTGGGCAAGAAGTACAGATATTGGGTAGGGACACGGCACTGCCGTGTCCCTACATCTTTATGCTCACAAGGAAGGGTGTTATAATGAATCTATAAGTAAGCCAATTAGTCTCAAGTTAACTTTCTCTTAGCAAAGACAAGAAAACTAATATGCCTTCTTTAAAAATACATCGCCAATATCAATCCGGCATCGAAAAAATTATAGCCTTGGACAACTCAGTGTTTGAGGCTATTTTGACTGCGTTGAGAAAAACAGTCCCTGCGTTGCCTATTGATGATGTAGTCAAAAACATAGAGTCACAGGTAGAAAACACGAACCATAATGATTTAGTCAATATACTAGAGAGCATTATTCCTATATACACTTTAAATAAAACTTATGCTTGGACAGTGGAAGAACTAGCAGATGAGCTTATTGCGGCTGTTGATGAATTTGAAGAACTCTCTAAGTTATCAACAGAAGAAAAAGAGCGATTTTGTGAAAAGCTTAATGACTTGTTGATGCCGAATAGCTTTTTAGAATCGGCATCAAAAGCCAAAGATGTTTTAAAAGTATATTTGTTGCCTTCAGGAATTCCTGCTGATGACTTCCCGATTAAAAGCAAGGTAGAACTCGAAGCAGAGTTTAATAAGTTCGCCGAAGAATGGCGCGTCGAAACGGGGATGCTATCATTAGTTACACAGAAATCAATGCACCAGGCTTATCAGAGAATTATCGGCATGGGACAGCCAGTTATCCCGTTGATTTTGCGTGACCTCGAACAAAAGCCAGACCCTTGGTTTTGGGCGTTGAGGGCAATTACTGGTGACAATCCGGTAAAGCCCGAACAGCGCGGCCGCATGAAGCAAATGGCCCAAGCCTGGATACAATGGGGAAAAGAACACGGTTATGAGTGGTAAGCTAGAGTACCGAAAAATATTGAGATTTCCTAACTTAGAGCTTACTGAATATCAAGTAACAAGTGAAGAAACATTAGATTATAATTGCTTTGCTTTTGCTGCTGGAGAAGAGGAATGCAGATGGGACCCGGTAGACCCTGATGGGTACTGGCCGGATGGTGTTTTAAGAGAGCTAACGCTGGATGCTTTTATCAAAGCTTATTAGGTATAAGTTCTTCACCACCTCCACTCATCTTCGTAACGATTCGAGATTTCCCCTACAAGCCAAGAGAAAGCTTCAGCACTGTCTAGATCTCCCTCTGAAATAGACAAAGTTGAAGGTATTTTCTGTCCAGTTTCAGGGGAATGTTCATAGGTATCGAAATACAATATTATAGATTCCTCCTTAGAGCTATACGTGTCATACTTCAAGCCCACTAATCTCGTATTATTCGATTTGCGCCACCTCATATGGTCGTCTAAAAATTCGAGCCACCGATCATATGTTTTTGTTCTTTTCTTCATAAGTTTTACAATGAGTAACGGGAAAGGAATGGCGATCACAAAATCTGCTAGGTGTAGATTTTTAGGTTTTAGGTGGAATCAAGTTACGCGCCACCAAAGAATCATAAGCCCGCTGTTGCTCTCGCTCGTTAAGAGCCAGATGGTAAGTTGATGTGTGGGTAGCTAAAGAATGTCCCATCTGTTTAGCTGCCAGCGAGGGTTCCAGCCCAAGGCGGATTGCCCGAATAGCCCAAGCGTGACGTATTTCTCAGCCAAAGATATCCCAACAGTGTTCGCGTGAATGCCCAAGGCGATCTGTTGCTGACAGGGAGATAATTTACTCGACCCTGGGCGAAGGGGGAGTACAGCTTGGAGGTAAAGGCGATCACCTCTTTGCAAGATAGTCACGCCGGTCTTACTCACTTTTAACCGACCATTAGCCTGATTTAGTCTCGGATTTTGCATTGCATTAAATTTGCATTACTTTCCGCAATCAATTATGCACATTTAAATACAATTTAAAATCTATAACAAACCCAAAAACCTTGTCACACAAGCATTTAAGACTTATTAAAAATACTAAAAACTAAGGCGGCACCCAGATTTGAACTGGGGGTGGAGGTTTTGCAGACCTCTGCCTTACCACTTGGCTATGCCGCCGTCACGTCTGAAATTTGACGTTTTCTTATAGTACACCAAATCTCGAAAATTTTAACATACCTGTCAAAAATTTCGTAAAGCGAAGCTATCCCGTAGGGAATCGGCCTTTTTTCTCACACCCCCAACACCCATCCGAAGCTATTCTAGAACTACGTCGATCGCCCGCACCACCCGCCATGACACCAGTTTCTCCCCTACTCGTCGCCCAAATCACCGACACTCACTTGTTTGCAGAGATCGATCGCACTTGGAAAGGCCTCTCAACAGCCCGCACCCTCCAAGCCGTTCTCGATCGCTTGCAACAGATACAGCCGTCGCCCGACTTACTCCTACTCACAGGCGACTTGTCCCAAGACGAAACACCCGAATCCTACCAGCGCCTCGTCTCCCTCATCGCCCCCCTCGGAATTCCCGCCTACTGGATACCTGGGAACCACGACAACATCCCAGTCATGGCAGAAATCTTAAATCAACGGCCTCTTTCCCCAGAAAAATCATGGATGCTAGGAAACTGGCAATTTCTGTTGCTTTCGAGTGTGGAAGCCGGATGCGACGGCGGGCGACTTTCCCCAGAAAGCTTGCACTGGCTCGACTCTCAACTGCAACAAACCGGCGATCGACCTGTTATCATTGCCTTGCACCATCATCCGCTGGCGATCGACTGTGAAATCATGGATGGAATGATGCTGCAAAATGCCGGTGAATTTTTGGCAATTGTCGATCGATACCCTCAAATAAAAATCGTTCTTTGCGGCCACATTCACCAAGAATTTCAACAACAGCGGGGCTCAGTTACCTACTTGGGGACACCCAGCACCTGCATCCAACTTTTACCCAAAAGCCATCCGATTATCCTTGACGAAATCCCCCCGGGATTTAGATTGCTTGAATTGGCGATCGACGGTACTTGGAATACAAAAATAGAGCGAGTTGTCGCACCATAGCCACCAGATTAATTTTTTTTGTTTGACCAAAATAATTATTTATCAAATTTACATTCTGTTGTCAATACATCAACAGATAGATTTTTTATAGCAACCCCATCTTTTATGATATTTATTAACCATAAATTGCAGGCATAGCTAGAGTGATCGGCAACGAACAAAAAATAAATATCTAGCAACTTTACAATTTACCAAACAGGAAAAACTAAATATATGTCTGAAGTCAATGGCGTCATGATGCAGTATTTTCACTGGTACAATCCCGACGACGGCACCCTGTGGAATCAGCTAGCGGAATCTGCAAAAGATTTAGCCAAAATTGGCGTTACATCCCTGTGGTTGCCACCCGCTTATAAAGGAACGGGCGGCGGTATGGATGTGGGTTACGGCGTCTACGACTTATTCGATTTAGGCGAGTTCGACCAAAAAGGGTCGGTACGCACGAAATACGGCACAAAAGATGAGTATTTGGCCGCGATTAAAGCTGCACAAGATGCAGGAATTCGGATTTATGCCGATGTTGTCTTCAACCACAAGTTAGGTGCCGATGCAGAAGAAGAATCCGAAGCCACACCCTTCAATCCCGACAACCGCAATGACACCGTAGGCGAATATCAAAAAATCAAAGCTTGGACGCATTTTACTTTCCCAGGCCGCAACAAAAAATATTCCAGCATGGAATGGCATTGGTGGCATTTTGACGCCATTGATTACAACGTTTACAACACAGAAACCCATGCCATTTACCTGCTAAAAGGGAAAGAATTCGATCGAGGAGTAGACTTAGAAAAAGGTAATTTTGACTACCTCATGGGTTGCGACTTAGATATGGACAACCCTGAAGTGACCGGCGAATTAAAATACTGGGGTGAGTGGTATGTCGATACAACAAACGTTGACGGCTTTCGCTTCGATGCCGTCAAACACGTAAAAGCAGAATTTTTCCAAGAATGGTTGGAACACGTTCGCCACTATGCCCAACGCGACCTATTTGCCGTAGGCGAATATTGGTCTTACGAAGTGGAAGCATTGCACAGCTTCATTACAGCAACCGACGGTAAAGTCACCTTATTTGACGCACCTCTCCACTACAACTTCCACGCTGCTAGCAAGGCGGGCAACAGCTACGACTTACGAACAATTTTTGATAACACCCTGGTTAAAGACCAACCAACCCTCGCTGTTACTTTGGTTGACAACCACGATTCGCAACCCTTGCAATCCCTAGAATCAGTTGTCGAAGCTTGGTTTAAACCCCTTGCCTACGCTTTAATCTTGCTGCGAAGCGAAGGATATCCGTGCATTTTTTACCCGGACTATTACGGCGCTAACTATAAGGATACAGGAAACGATGGAAACGAATACGAGATTTGGTTAGACAAGCATCAATTTATGCTTGATAAATTCTTGTTAGCGCGCCAAACTTATTCCTACGGCAATCAGTACGATTACTTCGACCACGCCAATACCATTGGTTGGACGCGACTCGGAAATGAAGAACATCCGGGCGGAATGGCTGTGGTACTCAGCAACGGAGACGATGGCACCAAGTTTATGGAAGTCGGACAGCCGAATCGAACTTATATTGACATCACCGAACACATCCAAGAACCAATCACAACTAATGACGATGGTTGGGCAGATTTTAGGTGTAACGCCGGTTCAGTTTCAGTCTGGGTTCCGCAGCCGTAAGGACTGTGTTAAATTGATTTACTTCTCTGCCTAAAGTAGGGTGCGAACTCCGCACCTTACCGCTATAATCAGTATATTAAACCACTTTTTTCTTTCACAATTTTGATGAAGGAAAATTTTTTGTAGTGAGGATTTTAGTCCTCTTGCTAGTATTATTTTTAGGCTATGCGATCGCGCAAAATCATTATTTAAATAAAAAAATATGAAACTTTCAGAAAAAGTTGCCGTTATTACCGGCGGTGGGTCGGGAATTGGTCGTGCAGCAGCAATTTTAATGGCCAGGGAAGGCGCAAAAGTTGCTATTGTCGATCTCATTTTAGAAACAGGGCAAGAAACCGTCCGCCAATTGGTCAGTGAAGGAGGCTGCGGGCTGGCTATTGCCGCAGATGTAGCGGATTCTCAGCAAATGCAACAGGCATTTCAAACAATTGTTGACGAATATCAAAGAATTGATATTGTGTTTGCAAATGCGGGTATTAACGGTGTATGGTCGCCGATAGAGGATATAGAACCGGATGAATGGGATCGGACAATTAACACCAACCTCAGAGGAACATTTTTGACTGTTAAGTATGCTGTTCCTCATCTGAAAAAACAAGGAGGTTCGATTGTCATTACATCATCAATTAATGGCACCAGAAGTTTCAGGAAAGTTGGCGCCACCGCCTACGCTTGTACTAAAGCAGCCCAAGTAGCCTTTGCAAAAATGATAGCGCTAGAACTTGCTGCCAGCCAAATCAGAGTCAATGTTATCTGTCCGGGTGGGGTGCTGACTGCGATTGACGAAAGTACCACTAAGCGAAATCTCGATCGCATTCCAGTCGCGCCTGATTCCATTCAAGATATGATTCCTTTGACTGATAATACCGCCGGTTCTAGCGAAGAAATCGCCCAGTCAGTGTTATTTCTGGTATCAGATGACTCCAGCTTTACCACAGGTACTGAAGTCTGGATTGATGGTGGCGGTTCTTTGATTTAAAATCAAATCCGGTGCCATCGGATTTGATTTTAGCCGCAGTCAGGAAACGGCACTGCCGTTTCCCTAGAGTTAATCGGGCGATAGTTACATCTTTGATCGAAGCAGATTGATTATTTTAGGGGAGGAAAACGGCATTGCCTTGTCCGACTTGGTCTTGGCGGTTGAAACCGCTGCTGCTATACAAACGAATTCCGCCTCCGCCGACTAAGAAATTAGAATAATTAATGACTAATTCTGAATTGTTTTACAGCAGTTTGCAATGTTTGGGGCAGCCAATTATCGTACTGAGGATAAACTGGCAAACGCTGCACGAGCTGCCATCCCGCTACTGCTAAAATTTCTGTTAAAGTTTGGTGTTGCAGGTGAGGATAATCGGGATTAACTTCATCCCGCGGCCCAATTCCTCCTAAATCTGTCGCACCTGCTTCTAAACAAGCCAGTAATATGTCAGGCTGTGCAACTAAATTTGGCGGAATTTGTAGGGCAATTTCAGGAGGTAAAATGCTGCGGGCGATCGCAATTACTTCCGGCATTTTTGTAGCATCAAAAACTTCACCGTCCCAAATTTGCTGATTTCCCGGACTGTAGGGCTGGAGAATAACTTCTTGAATGTGATGGTAACGAGAATGAATGCGGGCGATCGCCTCTAATGTCTCAATCCAATCGGCCTCACTTTCCCCAATTCCCAGCAGCAAACCAGTTGTAAACGGAATCTTCAATTCCCCGGCCCATTCTAACTGTTGCAGCCGCAGCGCCGGCACTTTACTCGGTGCGTGTCGGTGAACCGTTTGTAACAAATCTGGGGCAAGCTGTTCTAGCATCAGCCCCATCGATACATTCACCTCTTTTAACAGTGCCATCTCCTCAAAGCTGAGGGGCCCGACATTAGTATGCGGCAAAAATCCCAAAGCAAGTGCCAGTTCGCACAAATCGTAAATCCGCTGCAACCAAACTTTTCGCCGTTTACTTTCAGGATGTACCTCGCCGCTGAGGATGAGAATTTCAATTACACCTTGAGTTTGCAGCAAGTTGAGCTGTTTTTCGGCTTCTGGTAGCGTCAGCCAAGGACTTTGCAGGGGTTCTGCCCGAAAATTGCAATAGGTGCAGCGGTTAAAACACTCGTAAGTGGGAACCAGAGTGTAAGCAGGGCTGTAGGTGACGGTGCGGGACATTCCTTGGGAATTTTATCGATCGGACTTCTGCAACAACATAATATCTGTGCATTGGGAGTTTTTCGGTTGGCGATCGGCACCCTTCATCTATCTTAACAATGACGCAAGTGCGGAATCTCGTTGCCCAGCTAAATTACTAGCATTCTGTTTCTGGTGCGACCGTCCAAAAATTCCGCGCTCTGCTTTTTGAAAACCCCATACAGCAAGCATTCTGGCTATTCATAAACTTAGCTTATGACATTCATAACAAAAACCGTGCTTAAAACCCCTTTACAAACTGAAATAAAAGCTTTATGTTTATTTACATGGCGGAACACAAAGCCGTCACGAACATTGAAAACCAAATAAAGCAATCATAAACAAATGACAACAACCTTACAGCAGCGCGAAAGCGCCAACGTCTGGGAACGCTTTTGTGAATGGGTAACATCAACCGACAACCGCATTTATGTAGGTTGGTTCGGAGTCTTGATGATTCCCACCCTGTTAAGCGCCACCATCTGCTACATCATCGCCTTCATCGCAGCCCCACCAGTGGACATCGACGGCATCCGCGAACCAGTAGCAGGTTCCTTAATGTACGGCAACAACATCATCACAGGTGCAGTTGTTCCCTCATCCAACGCCATCGGCTTGCACTTCTACCCCATCTGGGAAGCAGCTTCCCTCGATGAGTGGTTGTACAACGGCGGCCCTTACCAATTGGTAATTTTCCACTTCCTCATTGGCGTTTTCTGCTACATGGGTCGTGAATGGGAATTGTCCTACCGCTTAGGTATGCGTCCTTGGATCTGCGTAGCATACTCTGCACCAGTTGCAGCAGCCACCGCAGTATTCTTGATCTACCCAATTGGACAAGGTTCGTTCTCTGACGGTATGCCCTTGGGTATCTCCGGCACATTCAACTTCATGATCGTGTTCCAAGCTGAGCACAACATCCTGATGCACCCCTTCCACATGTTGGGAGTTGCCGGTGTCTTCGGTGGTAGCTTGTTCAGTGCAATGCACGGTTCTCTCGTTACTTCCTCTTTGGTTCGTGAAACAACCGAAACCGAATCGCAAAACTACGGTTACAAATTCGGTCAAGAAGAAGAAACCTACAACATCGTTGCAGCCCACGG
The DNA here is from genome assembly GCA_036702215.1 of Microcoleus sp. F6_B6. GTDB lineage: Bacteria > Cyanobacteriota > Cyanobacteriia > Cyanobacteriales > Microcoleaceae > Microcoleus. Next base: position 50,552 of record JAUBST010000009.1, on the reverse strand, counting down.
CTACTTCGGTCGTTTGATTTTCCAATACGCTTCCTTCAACAACAGCCGTTCCTTGCACTTCTTGTTAGGTGCTTGGCCCGTAGTCGGCATCTGGTTTACCGCTTTGGGTATCTCCACGATGGCGTTCAACTTGAACGGTTTCAACTTCAACCAATCGATTATCGACTCTCAAGGTCGTGTCATCAACACTTGGGCTGATGTCATCAACCGCGCTAACTTGGGTATGGAAGTAATGCACGAGCGCAACGCTCACAACTTCCCTCTCGACTTGGCTGCTGTGGAAACCACTCCCGTGGCAATGGTTGCTCCTTCTATCAACGGCTAAGTTTTAGTCTGAGATAATAACAAAAAGCGCCCCTAGTAATAGGGGCGCTTTTTGTTTTAGGAAAATCTATTTTTAGAGACCTTCTTCTTCCTGCTTCCTTCTTTCTTCTTCCTTACTTCTGCTATAGCTGCTCTATTTTTGTCCTTAATTCGATAATATCGGGATACTGATTAATGTCAAGCTGAGGAATTACCCAATGGAAAAAATTAGTTAGAGAAATGAATTTAGAGTCTTGTTTCTGTATTTGCTTCTGAATATCCTTGCCATTAAACCAGATTAAGTATTGCTTCTCTCTCCAAAATTCTTCTTGGTTAAACCGTTGTTGATAGGAAACAAGGTTATCTTCAAATTTTTCCGGTGTAACTGATTCAACTGCCAGTCTAAATTGATTAACTAATTCTAACGCTTGATATTGGCAGTCTTGCAAAATTAATGAGTCAGGGAGTTTACCTTTCTCCGTCCATGTAGTTTTGAGTTGTTGTCGTGCTGTACTCATGTTCACCAAGTCACCCAATGCCCATCTTACAGCTTGGTAATGTTGCAGGTTCCTGGCGCTAGTTTCAATCGATTCTGAAATGCGATCGACTCCTGGTGAATTTTGATGTCCCCACGTAGAAGTAGTTGGATTTTCCTGCTTTTCATTGTACTTTTCTGTCCAATAGGTGTGAATCAAATCAGCATCTAAGAGATAATTTTCAACACAAGTGCGATAACTTAAAGCCACGGGTTGATTACCCGATCTATTATCTAGTTGGAGTAATCCGCAGTTAGGAGTTGGCTGAACATCGAAATCCCGATCGCGAAAAACGATCTATTTCTGATTAACCGCTGTCTTCCCTGAAAAGTAGCCCTCGGCAAAGGTTGAGAAGCCAAACTTACTCCCCGCAGGGACAATTGTGCATCTATCACCTTGTAGGCTATCGACTACTCTATCAAGCAATTTATAGTCTAAGCTGCTTGGTTTACCTTCACAAAAAATAATTTTTCCACTGCTAACAACACTCATAGTTACACCTTCACACGAACAATGTGTGCTTCGGGTACTAGCTGCTCTATGTAATCAGAATGAGTTGTAATGATAAATTGATTATTTTTGCCTAACTTAGGCAAAGCTCTCAACAATGCTTGTTGCAGTGGTGGATGTAAGTGCAACTCAATTTCATCAATCAAGATCACCGAATTATGAATATTCCAATTAGCAAAGTCCACCAGCATCGGAAATATAGCGCGTTCGCCCCCAGACATCTCAGAAATCTCATACAGGTTGCTTTTATCGTAGTATAGATAAAACCACGGTTCGCTCAGAATGTCATCGATCCCTTCTCGCGGAACAGGCCCCTCAAAGCCACGTTCTGGAAAAACAGCTTTATAAGTTTGCTCAATTAGAGCATATATGTCCTTATGTCCACGGCGGAATTGCTGAATTCTTCCCCTCTCAACATCCTGATGAAACTGCCGCAACTTTGAAAGGCGATCGCGTAGAATATCATAGGTAATTTCAACTTTTCCATCCGGATTTTCAGCAGTTAAGCTGGTTGAATTTCTCTGCTCTGTGTACCAAAAAATCGTACCAACTCGCTTAAACACCTCAAAGCCTTCAGATCGAAGGAGTCGTTTAGCATATTCCCGTCCTTTAAATTGAAACAATTCATTCGCAGTGTTTGCTTGAACGCTCTCACCTTGCCATCTAAGATCCACAATATGTTTGCCAGCACGAGAAACTCGTAAATTGCTACCTTGATCTTGCAATTTTTGTTGGAACTCACGAACAGCCTGGATCTCTTGAGACGAAAATTGTACTTGTAGAGTAACCTCTGGTTCAAACTTGGCCCAATTACTCCCCAGCAATTCATAGTTAAATCCTGGCCATTCTAAGTCAGGAAGTTTCTGCAACCTCCCTGTTGCCACTCCCAGTGTTGCGGCTATTGCCTGTAAAATACTTGTTTTTCCCGCCCCATTCATCCCTATTAAAACTATAATGTCTCGTGCAAATCCAGTTTCTGGATCGGTAAAGTCGAATTTTTTATTTTTAAATTTCTTAAAATACTTTAAATTGATAGATTGAATTTTCATAATAACACTCCTGTTTGAATATTTTACTACATACATTTTTTTTTAAGCCTTGTTCATTATCGCACTCAGCCAAATTCATCTCCAAAATTTACCTAGCCATTTAGATATATTACATCGCACTTTCATTAAAAAGCCAGTTTCTGAAATAACTCGGCAATCGGGAGACTAAAACCGGGGACGATTTCTTCACCATCTAGGGATTGAGTAGACTTGAGGAGGCGATCGGGTTCTTGGGACGATCGATAAACTAACACATACTGTTCTTGAGGATGAATCACCCACACTAAACGCGCCCCATTCTCGAAATATTCTACGAGTTTGTCGTGAATTTCTGCCACTGTATTGCCAGGAGAAAGGATTTCTACGGCAAGATCCGGCGCACCTTCTAGGAAGCCATCGGGGAGATCGTCTAGCCCTTGTAGGCGTTCTTTTGCCATGAAGGAAACATCGGGCGATCGCTTGTTTCCTGATTTCATCTTAAAAGCAGTGCTGGAATCGAAAATTGCGCCTAATTTTCGCGTTGATACGCAGTTAAACAAGGCTGCACTCAAAATAACGGCAACATAACCGTGTTTTGCACCCGAATTTCCCATATCAATTAGTTCTCCATTCACAATTTCATACCGGTGTCCATCTCGGTTGAGAGCCATGAATTCGGCATCAGTCCAGATTTTTTGCTCCGCTGGGGTTTCAACTTGGTTTTCAGCGAGGTTGGCTCTTTGGTTTTGAATTAGAGTATCCATAGCTTTCTCCTAAACTTATATTTCTCGTTAAATAGAATCCATTTCAGCTTCTTAAAAATCGCCCTTAAAAATTAATCCGGCGATAGACTTCAGACATCGGAAGTTCTATATTTAAACTGTGCAGGACGATCGCCCGATCGCGCCGATCGCAAACTTGCCATTGCCAGCGATCGCTACTTTGGCGATCGCCATTATAATATTGCTCAATATATGGTTCAGCTTGACTAACCAGCAAATATTCACAAAAACTAGCAAGAGAGCGATATTTTCTGAACTTTTCACCTCGATCGCAGCCTTCCGTAGAGGGCGAAAGAACCTCAACAATCAGTAAAGGATTGAGAATTTCATCCGTGCGATCGCCATTGAATTCTGGTTCGCCATCAATTACCAGAACATCGGGATAAGTTCCGTGATTGAAACTAGGAATCCAAATTCGCAGATCGCCGTTATAGATTTGAAAATTTGTGTCTCGCACAGCCACATTAAGAAAAGTCGTAATGTCTACGGTAATACGGCTGTGAGCGGGGGAACCTCCTGACATAGGGATAATCTCTCCGTTACAGTATTCGTGACGTTCTTCGGCTGTTTCCTCCATCGCCCGGTATTCATCTGGAGTAAAGCTAGTCTTTGTCGCATCTGGAAGATTTGGCGGGTTGGTTTGAGTTATAACCACGATCGCACCTCCTAAATAATTAGACCTTAAATAATTATGGCTGACAGCTAGATAATTGTCTCAACCCAGAGGCGTTTTATGGATGCCCTTCAAATTCCATAAAGAACTCTCCATGCCTTTTCCGCTTCTGCTGCACAACCGCTAAATTCTCGCTTTCCTTTTATTTTTCACACTCAATTGCTTAGTAAGCGATGTATAATAATGCAAAGCAAAAAGCAGATTAATTCCAAAAAATACCAAAGTTAAAACAAATGTAAAAAAAGACGTAAACGACAGCCGGGAAGTCATCGTAAACATCGCCAAAATGATTGAGCAAAGCCCAAAACCGGAAGCAAAAGAACTTAAAAGCAGCAACCGCACCTTAGACATAGTTTAATTTAAAGATTATCAGTAAAATGCACTTTTGGCAGCTACAGAAGAGTGCCAAATGATACTTATTACTATATAGCGGAATTGCTCAGTTCCGCCAAGAGCAAAACGACTGCTTTCCTAAAAAGGTTTGAATTACACAGAAAAATACAGCCCGCGCTCTTGTAAACTCCTGTTGCTCGACTTAATATCAATCAAAGGAATTCCCCAGCCTCCGCGAGCATTCCACATTTCGCCCCTCTGAGTAAAATCCTGGAACAGCCTCAGCACCGCAACCGGATTTCTACCCCGATTATCTGCTTCCGGCGACAGCGGAAAATCCTTTCCCAGCGAAGATGTATAGCTTTCTCGCTTGTCGGTACCAATACCGATGGCGATTTCTCTTCTCGGATTTTGCACGATCGGCTCGCGGTAAGTCAACTGTCAACTACTTCAAATGTACCGACTTTTACCGTACCCGCAATGTTAGCCATTCTGCAGGCTGTGCCGGGGCGGGAACAGCAGGTGGCAAAAGCTGTTCGCCTGAAACCAAGGGCCTGGCCGCGCGGGTTATGGCAGAGGAGGCGGATTTTGCAGCCGCGGGCTGGGAATCGGAAATTCGTGTCTGTTTTCTCCTCGGCTAGGCAATTGAGGGAGAGTTTCTGCCGCCTCACTTTCGGTCAATCGATCGAACTCCGGGATGCTATTTTCTTGCTCTTTAGTGTCTCTATCTAATTCTGAACCCGAGTATAAATCACGAAGCCGATCGCGATCGTCTGCTGTTTCTTGATTTAGTTTGAATTGAGACGGTAAATTATCTTGTTGCAAAATTGGCGCTTGCACCCCTGAGTCGGTAGCAACCATCGACTCGCCAACACTTAGAGCTGATAGCAGTGCGGGGCAAATAGCTGCAATTGAAAAACCAAGTGCTAATGCCTTGAAAAACTTGATTTTACAAAAGCCTCTAGAAAATTGCACGGGCATGACAGATTAGCCATATTTGATAGTTATTTACACTTACGATCGGGCGCGGCCGGCGCAATTGCAAGGAATAAAATTACTCTATCACTTTTGAAAGACTTAATTCCTTAATTCAATCTAAAGACAGTTGACAGCAATGCTGTTTTGTGAATTAACAAATGACTAAACAACTTCTACGTCCCAAGGTCGCCATCTTGCAAGGAATAAAATTACTCTATCACTTTTTAAACATTGAATTTCTTAAGTAAATATAAAGATACTTGACAAAAACTATATTTTGTGCATCAAAATATGAATAAAAAAAACTCCGACCTCCCAAACTAGCGCTGTAGGTCGGCGGAGCATTCTATCAAACCTGCGATCTGAGAAATAGGTAAATTTTGATAGAGATTACTACATTTTATTGAGCTGCGATCGCAATTCTTCCAACTCAGCGTCAATCACCGGACTCGACTCCGAGCTACTAGCTGCTGCTGTTTTACCCGCTGCCGGCAATTGACCTTGAGACACAGAACCCCCGGTCAGTTGAGCTTTCATCTGAGCCAACTCGTCGTCAACATCGCCGCCGCTTTCGAGCAAGCGGAACTGTTCCTCTAAATTGCTGCTGCCGGCGGCCAATTCTGCCGAAGCCCCCGCGCGAGCTTCAATCTGCAAAACTTTTTCTTCCATGCGATCGAAAGCCGCCATTGAACTGCCAGTATTCAAGGTGCCAATGGTATTGTTGAGCTGTTCCTGAGCCTTAGCAGCGGATATCCTCGCCTTGAGCATATCCTTCTTAGTCTTAGCTTCCGAAATTTTGCTCTCCAAACCGATCAAGTTGCGCTTGAGACTTTCCACCTGAGCCGATTGCTGATCCAGACTGGCTTTGAGGGTAGCCGCCGTTTCAGCGTGAGACTTTTTGCGAACTAGCGCTTCCCGGGCCAAAGTCTCGTCTCCTTTTTGCAGGGCTAGCTGAGCGCGCTGCTGCCACTGGTTAGACTGAGATTCAGCTTGATTGTACTGAGTCTGGGTGCGCTTTTGAGTGGCGATCGCGCTGGCAACTGCCTGACGCAACTGCACCAAGTCTTCCTGCATATCCGTAACGGACTGTTCTAAAATCTTTTCCGGGTCTTCAGCTTTATTGACCAGATCGTTAAGATTGGCTTTGACGACTCGGCTAATGCGGTCAAATAATCCCATAATGCTATTTTTCCTGGGTGAGGTGTACGAAGTAGGCGGCAAGCAGGCTTGATAGCCCTAGCCCGCAGTTGTGAAATTCACTGTTGTCAGATTTTTAGTGCGATTTAGTTTTTGGCAATTTTTGCAGACAGATAAATCCAGTTTAAAGCGATCGAGTAATGTGATGCAGGCAAGCTTATTCATGCACCTATCTATTATTGAGTTTAACTTCGATCCGAGAATTCCCCAACAGGCTTCGAGCCATCTCTAGCTAGGCTGTTGAGAAGTTTTTGCTCGTCCCGACTCTTGTTCTGCTGTTTGGGGTTCAGGATGCGGGCGGCTCGCTCGACGGCAATTTGGGTGTATTGTTGCCCGGAAGCATTTGTGCTTTCATCGCCGCCAACTCGCTATCCACATCGTCGGCACCTTCGAGAGACAGAAACTTCTTTTCTAAATCGTTAGTTCCGAGTTCTGCGATTGCTTCGGAACGAGCTTCTAGCTGCATGACTTTCTCTTCCATCCGTTCAAACGCGCTCAAAGCGCTGCCGGTGCTGAGATTGCCCATCATTTCTTGCAGCCTTTCCGACGATGCGGCCGATCGAGCTCGGGCAATGTACATATCTTTTTTAGATTTTGCCTCGGAAATTTTACTTTCGAGCGCCCGCATATTTTCTTTAAGTTTAGTCACAACAGCCGATTGCTGATCCAGACTGGCTTTCATCGCCGTTGCCGTTTCTTGATAAGATTTCTTGCGCGTCAGGGCTTCCCGCGCCAAATTTTCTTCGCCTTTTTGCAAAGCTAACTGCGCCCGCTGATACCATTCTGCTGCTGTAGACTCAGCTTGGGAACACTGGCGTTCGGTGCGTTTTTGAGCCGCAATCGCCCCTGCCACAGCTTGTCTGAGCTGCACTAAATCTTCCTGCATATCCATTACAGCCTGTTCCAGAATTTTTTCTGGGTCTTCTGCGGCCCCGACCAAACTGTTAATATTGGCTCGAATCACTCGCCATAGGCGATCGAATAATCCCATTTTGCCAGTCTCCCGATTTTCAACTTGAGAATTAAGACAGAGAAATCAGAATTAAAAACTAAAAATGAAAACTCCTCAATCGTCTTTTTAATTTTTAAATTTTAATTTCCTTTAAGTTAGGTCATCATGATTATTTTTAGGATGGGTATGGCGCGAGCATTACCATCAAAACTTAGCAAATGTTGGGTGAAGCGAAACCGAGGGTTCGTGCCTCGGCCCAACCTACTCCCCGATCGTTAGTTTAATTGTCTTTGCCTAATTTATGGCTGATAGTATTGTGGCTTCACCCCTTTTTCTTGGAGTTCTTTTACCAAACGTTCTGCTGAGGCAGCATCGTTCAAAGCCCCCATTTGGATCTTGACACCTTTTGAGAAGTTCCGCACGTAGGCATCCGGAACTGCTTTTCTGGCTTGCTGCAGCGATTTTTCGTCGGTGTAATCGGTGACAACGTAATAGAAACCGTCGGCCGCCCGTGCAGGCCTTCCCAGCGGGGATGCGGCTGGGGATGCAGTCGCTGGGGATGCTGTCGCCGGGGATGTGGCGGCAGGCTGGGCTGGGGAGGGTGTTGGAGGCAGTGTCGGCAGTGTCGGCACAGGCTGCGCGGCGCTGGGGCTGGGAGTGGGAAGCAAAGCCGTGCTCAGATTGTTGAGTCCTTGTTCCCTGCCTCTGGCCGGGTTGCCGTCTTCTGTAGGAATCGGCACAGCCGCGCCCGGGCCCGGAGGCGCTGGCGGAGTTGGCGGGATTGATGCTTTGGGTGACGGGGAAGGAATCGGGCTGGCTGTCGGCTGGACATTGCTGAGAGTGCTCAAATCTAGCTCGACAAATTCCTTGGATACCAGATTTGGAGCTTTCGGCAGTTCCTTGGTGCCGGTATCTGAGATGGCAGTAGAGGCGGGACTGTCGGGAGAGGGTGAGGTGCGATCGAGCAAACGGTTCAGCCCGGCCATTTTAACTAGATTTGACGGGTACCTGACTGCGTAGCCCAAAGCTGTGCACGACAGCAAAAACAGCAGCATCGAACTCAGTCCCAAGGGGGTTAACAAACTGGCGGCTAAACTGCGTTCTACCGTAGGCTCAGCTTTTGACTCGTCCAAACTTTCGATCAGTTTTTCGCTTGATTCGAGATAATTGTTGGGTGCCAAGGCACTGCTAGATAATTTTGTGCCGCCCCTGGTAGTTGCTAGCGGGGCATCGCCCTGAGTGCCGGCAAGGGATAGGGGCAGCGATAGCGGCTGCTGGGTTTCCTCGGCCGTCTCCGGCGCCAAATTTTGGGCTAGCTGTTGCTCGGTTGTGGCTGTTTGCTTGCCGGTACGCACTGAGGGCGACACCCACTGTTCGGCGCGCCGCCTGTGCCTTCTGTATGTTGTCAGTTCTGCTTCTAGGTTTACATCTAGACTCCCCAGGACTGCTTGCAAAGCAGGCTTGATTGGGGTTGAAGAGGATTGATGATTTGGGGATTCAACCGAAGAACGCTTACTCATTAGCAAAACTCCTACCGCCTCTAAATTGATTTTAATGTTTTGATTGTATATATAAACAAGAAGCGTAAATTACCCAGCACGCTCCCTGAGTACAGGTACAGTGTGGGCTTTCAATAGCCCTGAAACGATCTTGCACATTGCAAAACAATCTCGAACATAAGGGCTTATTTACGAAAGCCCCAATAGCAGCAATATTCTTACTGCCGTTTAAGTCGGCATCACCTTTCCATCCACAATGACCACAAGCAAACTTTTTGCCGTTTCTATAAGATTCACCCTTTACAGGGTGAATATGATTGCATTTGTGGCACATTTGGCTAGTGTATCTAGGCTCCACCAACAAAATCTTTACGCTATGCTTTATAGCTTTGTAGATTAGGAATTGGCGCAACTGAAAGAAGGCCCAGCTATTGCTAAGTCTCCGCTCTTTTTTCGAGCGTGGCTGCTGATTTGTGCGTTCCCTAATTCCCGTCAAATCTTCTAAAGCGATAACTTGATTTTTGTTTTGAGCCTTCGTTACGATACGGTGACTGATAGTGTGATTTACTAAGGTCTGAAAGCGCTTTTCCTTGCCCGACAACCGTTTCAACAATTCTCGACATCTACGCCGAGTGCTGCGCGTGCCTTTCGTGGCTTTTCGCTGGATATTTGCTCTCAACTTGGCATAATGATTTCTAACTTTGGTAATTTGTTTACCGCTAAATGTATCTCCATCAGAAGTAACTGCAATATCAGTCCTACCCAAATCACCGCCCAAAACTTGATTGCTGGGTGGAGGCTCGGCTGGCTGAGATTCAAGCTGAATATTAAGATAGTAACTGCCATTTTTGCGTTTGCACAAAGTAGCAGTCTTGGGGTTTTGACCTTTCAATAATCCAAGTTGGTAGTTCCCGATAGCCAGTGCAAACCTTTCCCTACCACCAGTAGTGGTCAAACTTACTGTCCAATCTTTTTCCCTAAAAGAAAAGATACGGGTATCGTAAGTGACGCTAGTAGGAGCAAAGCGGATGACTGGCTTCCCATCTTTTTTAGCTGTTTTTCTGTTGCCAGAAACCCGTCTAATAGCATGGATTGCTAGCTGTGCCGAAAGTCCAAACATATCTCTGACATCGTGATATACCAAAGATTGCATCGCCAATTCATTTGTCAGGGTTGGTGGCACAGTTTGATTCACATATTCACAAGCATTCGCAAACGCCTGAAGGGTCGTATCAAGTTTGAGGGACGGCTCAGGCGTTACTTGAAGTTTGCAAGATACTGTCAGGACTTGTTTCATGACAACAAGAGTGTATCACGTATTGAATAAATTCTGTTGCGTTTATAGATAATTTGTTCAGTTCTTGAGCCTCACGCGCATTCCTCCCGTCACTCAAGGTCGTACCGTTAGAGTGCGGGACTCCTGCTGTTTTAGTTGAAAAGTTTCCTATTTTATGATTAGCTACTTTTGGCCTCAATGCAACAGGGGCCCGATCGCCTGCTGTTATCTTTTCATTTTCATTTTAAGAATTAATTGTTGCTGTGTCCCGGAGGCAGCTTACCTAAACTCTCAGCCAATTTTGGTATTCTCAGCTACCGGTTATTTGTAACCTCTCATACTGGTGGGGCATTTGTACTTTTTCTTGATCCCTAACGGCTTTATAAACTTTTAACCTTTGTTTTTACCTATACAATGAGCAAGCACCGAGCTAATTGTTTCTATATATAACGAGATTATAAATAAATTATAAAATTTTATTATGCTCCGGGGATCGCTACAACCCAGACAGCATAAAGGTTGCGATGCTCTAAAACCTGCTAGCTCTACAAAGGAGAATTAGAGATGAAAATGATTTCCCTAAGAACTTTTATGCAAACCTCATTAACTGTACCTTTAACCTCAGCTTGTGGTCACTGCCGTCACTATACCCCTGAGGGCAGGCGGGGGGGTGTTTGCGCTTTACTGGGCGGGCCGGTTCAAAGTCACTGGAAAGCTTGTGCTTTAGCGGTTTCGCCTTTTAGGTCTTCTTGGGAAAACATAGAAGAAATTGGGCTCTGGCAAGAATCGACTCTGACGCTGCAGGATGCCGCGGTCACTCTTTGCGATCGCAAGGCCGGCCAGCTTACAGGCACAACGTTAACCGAAAAATCGGCAGCAGCAGTCTCGGTCTAGTTAGTCGGCTGCCCTGCTCATACCATTTTCGATTTTCGATTGGTAAATCACCGATCGTTATCATGTTTTGGATCTGGCAAAGCAGTTTCATTCTTTTTGAGAACTGGTATCAATATTGACACTTTTGGACGATCGGGTGCATTTAGCTTGACTAACTCACAAACATCAGCAGGATTTACTTTCAGATGAGCGAACAAAAAAACTGATTTCTCCATCCAGCTATGGCAGCCAAGGATATTGACTAAAATCAGGTTGCCGTTTTTCTAAAAAGGCTTGTTTGCCTTCTGCGCCCTCCTGCGTCATATAGTACAGCAAAGTGGCATTTCCCGCCAGTTCTTGCAAACCGGCTTGACCGTCGCAGTCGGCATTAAAAGCGGATTTCAAGCAGCGAATCGCGATCGGACTTTTTTCGAGAATTTCCGCCGCCCACTCAATCCCTTCTAGTTCGAGTTGTTCGACGGGCACGACGCAGTTGACTAAACCCATTTCTAGGGCTTGCTGCGCGCTGTACTGGCGGCACAAAAACCAAATTTCTCGGGCTTTTTTCTGGCCGACTACTCTGGCGAGATAGCTAGCTCCAAAACCACCGTCGAAACTGCCGACTTTGGGGCCGGTCTGTCCGAAAATAGCATTGTCAGCAGCGATCGTCAAGTCGCAAATTAAGTGCAGAACGTGACCGCCTCCAATTGCGTAGCCTGCAACTAATGCAATTACAACTTTGGGCATCGATCGAATCAACTTCTGCAAGTCGAGCACGTTCAACCGGGGTATGCCACCTTCGTCTACATATCCCGCCGCACCCCGCACGCTTTGGTCGCCGCCGGCGCAAAAGGCGTATTTGCCGTCTGTATGAGGCCCCGCACCGGTGAACAGGACAACGCCGATTTTTGTGTCTTCACGGGCATCAGTAAAGGCATCGCACAGTTCCTGCACGGTTTTGGGACGGAAAGCGTTCCGTTTGTGAGGTCGATTGATGGTAATTTTGGCGGTGCCGCCGCTTTTGTGATAGAGAATGTCTTCGTAGGTTTTGGCGGTTTGCCATTCAATTTGCATAATCAATCAATTTGAGATTTGAGATTGAGCTGAGTCAATCAAGGCAGCGACAAGTCGCTTTTAGATTTTAGAGGCATTCGGTTCAATGGAATACATGGGTCGATCGACTGTTGCCAAAAAAAATAAAGCGGGACTTAGGCCGAAACCGGGTTTTCGATCGACATACGCCGTGCAGCGCTCTTGGTAGGGGTTAAACTAAACAACCCGGTTTTTGAGGGTAAGAGCGCCCAATTCCCATCTCAAATGGACACAGCGTCAATCGATTGCGCGATTTTAGATTTTAGATTAAAGAATTGAAGCATTGACAAGGCCCAAAAACGGATACGCTGCCATGTACTCCTGTCGTGGAAAGATAAAAATTTTAGACTCTTGTTCAAGCTCCCAGATTGATCTGTGGGGTAAATCTAAAATCTAAAATCTAAAATCTAAAATCTAAAATCGACTGACCCCACGGCTCAATTCGGGGGGCAAGTTTCATCGGATACAGGTTTTTTATTTTTCCACGGATGAATCACGTGGCGGGTATCCTGGATGCTTGATTGTCAAATCCTCGAAATCCTCTGACTACTTTTACTGCCCCAAAATTTATATGCGCTGGATTATTTGCGGAGTAAAATACTCAGCAAGTGCTTTGCTGCTTTGCCAAATACCGGCTCGCGGGACTCGAATTCGCTGGGATCGAGTAAAGCTTGAACTTCGCCAAAAGCTTCTGAGTCGAGGGTTCCTTCTTTAGTAAATAAAGTGTCTAGGACTGCAATGTGTCTGGAGTCGAGGCCGAGCCGATTTGCGATCGACTGTAAGTACATTTGCTCCCGCAGGTCGATGTGTCCGTCGGCCGCTGACATTTCGTAGCCAGAACCGATGAGCAACAGTTTTTCAGATTCTGAGAACCAAGCTGTCAGGGTTAGCAATTCCGTGGGGTTGAAGTAAACCTGCTGTTTGGATACTCCTTTGACAAGGCGCTGAATGAGTTCTACCCGATCGCTGTCGCCGCTGGCAAAGGCTTTGAGAGTCTTTTGCAGCCGTTCTTCTTCTTCAACTGCGATCGTCCTGTCAATAATCATCACTCCGCGCAGGATGGAAATCAGAGCAGTCAGAAACACTACCAAAGGAGTGATATCTTGTTCGCGCAGCTTTTGTCGGCTAATGCGGCACAACAGCTCAACAATTTCAGTGGTAATCGTACTGGTGTCCATAATTAAAGACTCTCGATTAAGCTGTAATGTAAGTTTATTTATCGATCTTAAGTTTTTCTGTTACTTAGGTATGACGTGAATTGTAAAGCTGAGCCGTTGTCTGTTGGCGAGACTACTTATTTTATTCACAAACGCTGGATGACTAGGGCTGTGGAATTGGCGCAAGCAGCCGGTGATGCTGGTGAAGTACCTGTGGGTGCTGCAATTGTTGACGTTACTGGCAAATTGATTGCCGAAGCGCAAAATCGGCGAGAGCGAGATTGCGATCCGACTGCTCACGCTGAAATCTTGGCTTTGCGGGCTGCAGGCAAAGTTTTGCAAGACTGGCATCTCAACCAATGCACGCTCTACGTGACGCTGGAACCTTGCCCGATGTGCGCTGGTGCGATCGTCCAAGCTCGGATTGGTCTGCTGGTATACGGAGCAGATGACCCGAAAACTGGCGCGATTCGGACTGCGGCTAATATTCCAGATAGCGCCCATTCGTGTCACCGCTTAGAGGTGCTCGGCGGTATTATGGAGTCTGTTTGCCGCGAGCAGTTGCTTTCTTGGTTTGAAGCGCGCCGGAAAAGTTAACAGGTAAAAAATGTTGACCGAAACCATCGAGGATACCCGCCACGTGATTCATCCGTGGAGACATAAAAAACCTGTATCCGATACACAAGCCCCCGAATTTATCCGTGGGGTCAATCTAAAATCTAAAATCTAAAATCTAAAATCGATTGACTCTCTTCTGGGCGATGTTTAATAGAACTTGGCTATTTAACTGAAATAATGGATCGGTAATTGCCCGATCGAGCTCTCTTGGCGGCTGACTGCTCTGCGGTAGTGCTGTCCGGTTGGCTGAGTGAGGTTTTACCTGTTAGAGATTATCTCTTGCGGGCGGGCGCGATCGCTCGATCGGTACAAGGCCAATAGCAAAAGTGTCCCGACCCAAAAACTAAAGATTTGTCCAATCGCTTACTTTAGACTTCATATCTCGAGAAAGCAGCTTAATTGCTATGCCCCACACCGCCACGATCGCCGTTGAGTCCAGTAAATCATCTCTAGTGAAGCCAATGCCTGCAAAGGTAGCATCTAATACCTCTCGCGTTTCTCCTTGGTTAACCTCCTTGCTCTATCCGCTAGGTCACTATGTTGTCCTACCGTTTCATTTTGGCAAGATTGAGATAACCGGACAGGAGCACTTGCCGAAAGACGGGCCTGTCATCTTAGCCCCTACACACCGTTCCCGGTGGGATGCCCTGATGATGCCCTATTCAACGGGACAGATGGTGACTGGACGCGATTTGCGGTTTATGGTAACTGCTGATGAAGTGAAAGGACTGCAAGGTTGGTTCATCAGAAATTTAGGCGGGTTTGCTGTGGATATCAAGCATCCAGCAATTAGCAGTCTCCGTTACGGCGTGGAACTTCTCCTCGACAAGCAGATGTTGGTGATTTTTCCCGAAGGCGGCATTTTTCAGGATGGCGAAGTTCACCCGATTAAGCCGGGATTGGCTCGTTTGGCAATGCAAGCAGAGTTGAGCAAACCGGGTTTGGGAGTAAAAATTTTACCGATGAGTATCCGCTATCGCCCGCGCATTCCTCGATGGGGCTCTCAGGTAAAAATTGCGATCGGTGCTGCGATTTCCGTGGCGGATTATGCTAATGGCGGCGGTAGTAAAAAAGAAGCACGATTGTTGACAGCCCAGCTCGAGAAGGCTCTTAAAAATCTTGATGAAAGTTGAGAAGAAGGAAGAAGGAAGAAGAAGGAAGAAGGAAGAAGAAAGAAGGAAGAAGAAAGAATAAATTATGATATAATGTTTTCGGGTACTGTAGAGAGATGCAGCACTTATTTCCCTGCTTTGTTATGTCTGTATTAAGTGTAAGCATTAATGAATTGTGCTTTGAACTTTAAGCCCGGTCAAATTGTCAGTTTAGAATGTGGAGATGCGTGCCTGCATTCAGAGGTAATCCAAGTGGTTGAGGCACGTCAAGTTTGTTGGGTGCGCCCTTTAATGTTAGTTGTATCGGTGTCGGGGAAGGATTCACCTGCAGAATACACTTTATCCGACTTGCGGGATGGCGCTCATTTGCTTTGGCCGCTGAGCTTGTTTCGCGCGGCTTTAGATACTGAGCTAATTTCACTGTTGACTGAGTTGCACTCTCTGGACTCCGAGACAAACGATGGTGCGATGGCATCTCGGCAACTTAGAGATTTTGTCGATCGAGTTTGGGAAGCTTTTCCCGGTGCTTTTCATTAAGCAGATATCGGGTGTTTTGTCTATTAGTCCGCCAGGGGTTGAAAACCCCTGTCTAATAGCTAAAGTCGTGCGATTCGTTTCTAGGTAATACCATTTTTTTAAAGACGTGATAGACTTGTGTAAAAAGTAAAGGAGAGAATTACAATGTCTGGTCGTCCTCATATAAAAATTACAGAATCTGTAGAAGATTTGCGAGAAATCCTCAAACAAAAAAAAAAATACTAGCTTATAATAAAATTCAAATGCTTTATTTATTTCAGTCAAAACAAGTAGAAACTGTTCGGGAAGTATCCACAGTTTTAGGTAAAAGTGAGGCAACGATTCATCGCTGACTCTCCCAATATAGAAAGGGCGGTCTGGAAAATTTGTTAAAAAATAGGCAGGTTTTCGGTCGCCCAAAAAAGTTCTCAGTTGAAATAGCAGCGACCTTGCAACAAGAGTTGAGAGACCCTGAAGGATTTAAGAGTTATAGAGAAGTTCATCTTTGACTCTGGTTGATTAAAGGAATAGCCAGTAGTTACCCGGTCGTATATTATTTAGTAAGAGGGAATTAACAAGTAAATTAGAGATTCCCAGACCCGGCAGTATTTCTCAAAAATTTAGTGCAATTAGTGAATTCAAAAATACCTGACATCAACAGATAAAATCGTTGCTAGAGAAAGCTTCTGCTCGAGTAAACAAATATAAAAAAGTCAATTATTTGTGAGCGTGATGAAACGCGGCTAGGACTGCATACAATAAAGTCGGCGCAAGCTGACGCTTTCAGGTGTAAAGCCCCTTAAGAAGCATCAATGGAAATTTGAGTGCTTTTGGCTGTATGGGGCAGTATCGATCGCTAATGGAAAAAGTTTTTTTTGGGAGTTTTCCCATTTAGACAAAGTTTGTTTTGAAGCCGATTTACAACTTTTGTCAATACAATATCCTCATGAATTACACATCATTCAAGGTGATAACGCACCCGCTCATAAGTTGGACTCATCTGAATTACCAGACAATGTTATTTTACTATTTCAGCCTCCGGCAAGTCCTGAAGTAAATCCGACAGAAAGAGTGTGGGAATATCTGAAAGATTTTTTAGCGAAAGTCGGTGTTTAGTAATCTTGACGAACTCCGCACAAAAGTTCAGGAAATTTTGGCATCTTTCACCGATCGCGTCATTGGTTTTCTCACCGGATGGTCTTGGATTTTACATTCTTTATCTCTATCACATCTTTTAAAAAATGGTATAACTCTTGTAGGGACACTAATCTAAAAGCCTTTCAGCTTTCCTCGAAGACCGGGATTTGACAGAGATTCTAAATCAATTTTACAGGTAAGCCGATCGCCCTTGCACGAATAAACTGCCAAAGCAGTGCCTTGACGGTTGCAAACTCGCAGATTGTAACCGTATTCGCTGGCGACAGTGCCGAAGCGGTTGACAAACTGATAGCGTTCCATATAATCGAGCAAACTCCAAAGTTGGCGGTTGACGATGATAATTACCCAAGTATTGCCGGGATCGACAAACCAGCGATCGAGCAATTTGCCGCCAAACAGTTTTTGAGCTAACCAGAGACTAGGCACGCTTTTTTCGGTTTGCGAAAGCGGGGGCGACGGTAAATTAGCAGCGCTGCCAGTCGGGCAGACCGGCTGCTGGGAAAAAGCCGCAGATTGTCCCCACAGCAAGGCTCCGAAGCACGCAGAACAGGCGATCGGAAACAAAAATAAACTTTTTGTCCAAATGCAATTCTTGCGGGTATCAACATCGTATTTCATAATTATTGTGTTCTTTCTTATATATTTCCCGTAGGGGCGGGTTTTACCAACCATTTATGTCTGAAACTCGCCATCTCGAAAACCCGCCCCCGCACAGCAGATCGCCTACATCAACCTTACATTTTATTATCTGAAAAAGATGTACATTGCGATTTTGTGTTGTGTGGGGGCGGGTTTATTAGATTGTTTGTTTTTGGCTTTTATTGTTGGTAAAACCCGCCCCTACAGTCATGTTAAAATTCCGATCGCCTAAACAATGAAGCAGGCAGACAAACAGTAAAAGTAGAACCGCAATCTAACTCGCTAGTAACTTCAATATCGCCACCCATCATCTGACAAAAACGCTGGCTGATAGTCAGTCCCAAACCAGTACCGCCGTACTTGCGAGTAGTTGAACTGTCTGCTTGAGTGAAAGGTTGGAACAGTCGCTCTTGCTGCTCTGGTGTCATGCCGATGCCCGTGTCGGTCACTCGGAAAACTAAAAAGTCTGAATCCAAAATTAACATTTGAGGAACTGTCGGTTGATATTTATTTTTTAATTCTTCACTGGTAATTCTTTCGACAGTAAGTACGATCGTCCCATTAGCCGAAAATTTAGCAGCATTGCTGAGCAAATTCAGAATTACCTGCCGCACTTTCATCAAATCGCCGTGCATCGCGCCGATATTGTCAGAACTCAATACTTCCAAAGTATTGCCGTTTTTATCCATTAGCGGTTCGATCGTTGTTGCCACCTCCTCGATTAAGCCTCCTACATCGAAGCTTTCGAGGTAAATCTCCATCTTGTCAGCTTCAATTTTGGAAATGTCGAGAATGTCGTCAATTAGCTGCAGCAAGTGTTTGCCAGCAGTGCGAATTTTGTCTAAATCCGAGACTACCTCTAAATTGCCTAACTCTTCGGCATCTTCCACCAGCATATCGCTGTAGCCGATAATCGCGTTCAGGGGAGTCCGCAACTCGTGGCTCATGTTTGCCAGAAAAGCACTCTTGGCGCGGTTGGCGAGTTCTGCGGCTTCTTTGGCCAACTGCCACGCTTCCTCAGCGTCTTTGCGTTCGGTGATATCCCGCAGCGTGGCCACCACCGCTTCGACGCTGCCGTCAGTCGCACAAAGCGGGCTGAGAATGTACTCGTAGTCGCGGGTTCCCCAGCTTGCCGTGGGGACGATGACTTCGCCTTTCACGGGCTCGGCTGTGGCAAATATGCCGTCGCATTCTTGGTGAACCCGCTGCATAATTGTTGGCGACCAGCCTAATTCCTGCCAGGTTTTGCCGATCATTTCTCTGGGATTCATGCCGGCGGCTTGAGCGGCGGTGCGGCTGACATAGGTGTATTTTCCCGATCGATCTACTAGAAAAATTAGGTCGAGAGAAGCGCCGAGAATCCCGTCAACTGTTCTGGCGTGTCGGGCTACCTGAGCAGTCATTTGTCTGACGGCGATCGCGCCGCGGACTTTGGCGGCGAGTTCAAACTGCAAAAGTTCGTTGGCTTGTTGGAGGAATAGGGTGCGCTGTTCGACTTCTATTTCTAGTTCTGCTTTGGCTTTTTCTAGGGTGAGTTCGGCAAGTTTGCGATCGCTCACATCTGTAGAAATTGTACCGACTGCATAAGCTTTACCTTCGGAGTTGCAGATGGGAAACTTCAGAGAAATATAAGTGTGCGGGCCGTCGTCTTGAGGGATGATTTCTTCGATGGTTACGGGCGATGAGGATTCGAGAACTTTCAGGTCATTTTCTCGCAAGGCTGCTGCTTTGTCTTGGGGAAAAATATCGCCGTCGGTTTTGCCTGTTATTTGCTCTTTGGCGATGTCGAACAAATTGTCAAAATGGCGGTTGGTGAGCAGGTATTTTCCGTCAAGGTCTTTGATGTAAATTACTGCTGTTGAGTTGTCTAAAATCGCTTGCAGCAGTGCTTCGCTCTTTCGCAGGGCTTTTTGAGTGTTTTGGCGATCGAGTATTTCTGGCTGCAATTCCCAGTTGAGGCGATTTAAATCTTGCCAAGCTTCCTGGACTTGATTTAAGGCGATCGCGCTTTTTTCTAGTTCTTTATTTGCCTGCAGCGACTGATTTGAGCCGGAGTTTGCGGGCAATTCTAGGGGTGGGAAAGTTAGCGGGATTTTGGGATTTACGTTCTGGTCATCGCCCGCAGTGTTTTTATATCGAAAATCGACCGCTAATTTACCGTTTAAACTCGATTTTTTGGGAAATAAATTGGGAAATTCGCCGAAATTTAAACTGTCATAAATTAGATCCAAATTCCCGGATCGCTGCTGCGGTTCGGCGGTGGAGTTAAAGGCCCAATTCCCCTCTGCTGTTGATAAATTTGAGTTACCGGGTTTGGCAATCCGGCGGGCGACGGCAACTGCCAAGGCGAAGGGGAAAACGGCCGCAGACAGTGCCAGCAGCCAGTTGTTGCCCCACCAACTTGCGATCGAGGTTTTGGGGATACCCCGCACTAAAATTGCTGCGGGTTTTCCGGCTAAATTGCCAAGAGATTTGGCAGCTACTGCATAAGTTTGACTGCCTGTTTGTACGTTTCCGGCGACTGGTTTGCCGGCGGAGAATGCAGATTTCAGCAGCGATTTGTCTGCCTGCAAGTCTGGCAACTGTTGGTTTTTTGTAATTGCTTGCGAACTTGCCAAGACAAATTTGCCGTCAGCCAGCGGCGCGTAGATAGCCTGATATCCGCCGCCCTGTAAATTGAGGTTTTCGGTGCTAGCAACTGCCGAAGTTTGGCTGATAATTTTTCCTAACACTAAGGCAGCAATCACTGTCTGAGTTTTTGGATCTTTTACGGGAATTGCTGCGTAGCGGACGATCGCAGGACGATCGCCCTTTCCGGGGGGCAAAGATCCCAATTGTTTCTGAACTTCTGATTTGGCAATGATTTCGGTAGCTGTAATTTGGTTTTTTGCAGCGAATGCTCGATCGACTATTTTTTGCAGGTTAAAACTTTTTCCCTTCTGCTTGGGGTTGACGCTAACAACTATCTGCCGATTTTTTCCAACTAAAGCCGCACTGTCTATTTCCCCTGTTTTGACTTGATTTTCCAGAAGTTCCTTGACAGATTTTTCCAAATCTGATACTTTTTTACCGCTGTTGTAAGCTAAAGCTGTTTGGGCGATCGTTTTGCTGTCAGAGGAGTTTTGCAAACGGTCGGCGGCGCGATCGAGTTTGAGATTGTAGTTAATTTCACTAAGGCTCAGTTCTGATTTAGCTTGATTTTGCAGTTCGTTGCTTCCAACTGCCGATGTTAGCCAAAGTGCTGCTGCCGTTAGTCCCGCTGACAAGATTGTTTGTAACGCCAGCAGTCCAATTAACTGTTTTCTGGTGACGGACAAGTTGTAAGCGGACGGCTTGAAAGCTGTTCTAAATCTTTCGGAAGTCGCAACTTCAGTTGGCTGCAGACAATTTGGCTTGCTGTCGTTTAACTGAGTTTGAGCCATAGTAGTAAATGCTGAATCCGTTATAAATGACAGGCGATAAATTAATCTGGAAAACAATCAATCAATTTTAGATTTTAGATTTTAGATTTTAGACTTCGGCGTGAGGGCTCAGTCGAACGATTTTAGATTTGAGATCGAGTTCGGTTAATCAATCATCATAAAATTCTTCGGTCTCGCCGGGTCTAACAAAGTAAGAAAATGACAGGGGACTTTTCAAAAAAATCGGTTTCTCGCTGTTAAATCAGATTTTTTTATTTAGTTGTTTTTACATATACTGTCGGATCTATTTAAATTGTGTTGGGAGAATCCAAATGGGTGCTTTCACAGGAGCGATCGCACTTAGATGTAGGCTTGGCTGTGCAGGATGCTCGCACTCCTGTGAAAAAGGTTTTTGCAAAATCGGGATGCTCTTGCATACAGTCGCCAGACTAAGTAATTTTTCGATCGACTGTATCGTAAATTTACTTAAACCAAAGTTTAGCGTAATTATTGCAAAACTGAGATACGCTCGATCGCCTTTTCCCTGCTTCACCTTTTTTTCAATCCCACAACCGCCTGCCTGCTTTGCCGCCCAGTCGCTGGTGAGTATCTTTGAGCAAAGTTGGGATGTCTAACTCTTCGGGACACCTGGGCAAACATTCGCCGCAATCGGTGCAGCGGTTGCCTTTATTGCCGGGAAACCAGTGTCCGGCATTTTCAAACATGGCGTAGCGGTATTTCCCAAAGTCAGTCATGTCGCACCCGACGGCGAGATTGCGAAGCCGCAATACTTCGGGAATGTTGATGTTTTCCGGGCAAGGCAAACAGGCATAGCACTGGCTGCATTTGTCGGTCTTCAAAGTGGTTGCAATCGCCGATTCTAGCCGATCGAACGCAGCGATTTCGGCGTTGGTGAGGGGAAAGTCGCGATCGCAATATTTCAGAGGTTGCTCTAATTCTGTCGCATTTGCAGGGCCCACACTCAAAGTCCCAATCCTAGTATCGCTGAGTAAAAACCGATAGTTTAACTCTAAGGGCAAGAAAGGCGAGCACAATTGTGCGAGAGTTTCCGGGGGCGTGTAGAGTTGCCCTCCTTTGTCTGCCGGGGAAATGATGAAAACGCCCATATCTTTGTGCTTGGCAAGTTCAATTGCCGGGGCGTTGCGCTGAAAAAAATAGTAGTAATGCAGATTGACAAACTCAAACAAATCTGTATTGATTGCAGCCAAAATCAGATCCAGAGGCCCGTGAGTCGAAAAGCCGACGTGCCGAATGCGGCGGTCGGCGAGGGCTTTGCGTACAGCTTCCATGCAGCCTGCGGGCGATCGCACCATCGCCAAATGTTCCCAAACATTCAAACCGTGAATTGCCAGACAGTCGATATAGTCTAAATTCAGGCGTTTGAGGGATGCGTCGATGCAGCGTTCCATTGCAGCAGCATCCTCAGTTGGGGAAATTTTCGTGGTGACGTGGAGGCGCGATCGATCGACAGGCAACCCAGCCGAAAGGGCCGCGCCAAGATATTCCTCGCTGCAACCGTAACCTGCAGCCGTTTCCAGGTGATTGATTCCCTGAGACACCGCCTGCCGTACAGTCTGACAGGCAGTTTCCTCAGAAGCCAAATAGCGCATGGTTCCCAAGGAAAATACGGACAGGTGCAAGTTAGTTTTGCCAAACCGTCGATAGCGCATAAATGTTACGACGAAGTTTCGCCCTGGCCCAAGCCGCTTCTCTTGATCAAATCCTCTGGACGGAGGTTTGAGATAAATTCCCGGAAGGCGCGGCGTTCAGCTTCATCAGCATCTCGATCGACCGGTATGGAAGCATCGGCGACGACTTCTTCCATCACCCAGATGGGGCAGTTCGTGCGTAAAGCCAGGGCGATCGCGTCGCTAGGTCGGGCATCGATCTCTTTTTTAACTTCTCCCTGACGGACGATCAGCACGGCATAGAACGTGTTATCTTGCAGCGAGTGAATAACTATGCGCTCCAAGGTAAGACTCCAGGCCTCTAAGAAAGTGACCATCAGATCGTGAGTTAAGGGTCGAGGAGGCCTGTGGCCTTCGATCGCGCTAATAATAGCCTTTGCTTGCTCCTGACCGATATAAATAGGCAAAGCCCGTCGCTCAGTAGCGTCTCTCAATAGGACAATAGGACTGCGCGTGGCTGCATCTAAGGCAATTCCAGCGACTTTCATTTCAATCATTCGATCGGCCTCATAGAATTAATAAACTGTAAGGCAGTAGAGAACTTGGACATATTAGATCACCTAAATCCAGTATGACTCGATCTTCGCCTGAATTTGCAACGAATCGGAGACTGTCAATTTTAGATTTTAGATTTTAGATTTTAAATTGACTCGGGGGGAGATGGGACGGCGAAAGCTCCTGCATCTGGTTTGTCCCTGTGGTTTGATGTAAATAAGCGATCGACTACGGAAAAATACTGATGTTTACAGGACTAATTCAATCTCTCGGAAAGCTGAAGTCGCTAGGCAACGATTATTTTCAAATTTCCTGCACTTCCAGCAACTCCTACCAAATTTTACAAGATTTAGCCGTTGGGGACAGCGTAGCCGTGGATGGAGTCTGTTTGACGGTGGTGGAAGTTCTGCCACAAGGTTTTGTCGCCGTCGCTTCCCCGGAAACCCTGCGCCGTACTACTTTGGGAGCATTCCCCGATGCTTGGGTCAACTTAGAAACCTCCCTGCGGGCAGGTAGCAAATTGGGGGGACATTTCGTGACGGGGCACGTAGATGCGATCGGCACTTTAGCGACATCAACCCAAACCGCCAACGCTTGGGAGATGCGGTTTACTGCCCCACCAGCAGCCAATTCGGGATGGCAGCGTCAAATCGCACCTTACATCGTGTCCAAGGGCAGCATCGCCGTCAACGGCATCAGCTTAACAGTGGCAGATTGCGATGCTGACGGAAATTGGTTTGAAGTTGCGGTAATTCCCCACAGTTTTGGTGAGACAAACCTCAGCTATTTGAAACCGGGAAGTTTAGTAAACTTAGAAGCAGATATTCTGGGCAAATATGTCGCCAAATTTCTCCGCAGCGGCTCAAAATCGCATCCCGAACCTTGGGAAGAAACCCCCGCAATCAACAGTTTGGGAACAATTACACCAGAATTCTTAGCAGAACACGGATTTATTTAATCGCAGCCAAGATCGTCAAACTCGGCGGTTGCAACCGCTACTATACAAACGAAGTCCGCCGACGCGGACTAAAGGATAAAGTTGTCGGGCGCGCCTGCTGCGAAATTCTTATATATAGCGGTTCTCAGAAAGATGAGGTACGTAGTTGGGCTTTAGCCCTCTTAGTGTAAGTGGTTATATAATCTGTAGATCGTACCTCATCTTTTTGAGAAAGGCTATAGCTCTTCTCAGAAAGATTCGCGGACGTAGTTGGGCCGAAAGGAACCTATACGTTTCAGTGGTTATATAATCTGTCATTCATACCTCATTTTTTTGAGAAAGGCTATATATAACGACTAAAGAAGAGGGCTAAAGCCCAACTACGTACCTCATCTTTTTGAGAAAGGCTGTAGGCTATATATAACGACTAAAGAAGAGGGCTAAAGCCCAACTACGTACCTCATTTACTTGAGAACCGCTATATCAATAATTGACTGTTCAAAGCAGATGCACCCTACTAACTCTTAATTCTCTCTCTGCGATCTCTGCGGTTCAATAATAAAACTCTATTCCTCAACAAAATTGTTTTTCTCCCAAAACAACCCCGCAGCAATCCCCGCCTGAGAAACTAAAAACAATGCAGCAATTAATAGCTTTTGAAAGCCCGGTGCGTGGAAAAATGGATAAGCTAGCAAATTCAAATAAAATGACGGATGTTGTAGTTTCCCATTAGCCCCGCGTTTCGAGATCGTTTGCTGAAACAAAAAAGCACCTCTACCATAATTGAATTGCTGTTTCCAAAATTTGCGAAAAGTTAGTGCATGGGAGTGATAGACTATAACTTCGGGAGCGTAAATTGCGGCATTCCCCGAATGCAACCACCGATCGCAAAATTCCCGGTCTTCTCCAGCCGCTAGAGAAAAAGTCGTGTCAAAGCCGCCGATTTTTTGGAAAGCCTCAGCGGGAAGGGCAAAATTGTTAGAAGTGAAAAATTGCGCGCGATCGCCAATAGCATTATAGTAACTGTAAAGGTAATCGATCAGTTGCTGGCTGGCAGTAGAATAAATGTTATCCGGCAGCGCGTTGAGAGTTCGACCTCCGATTAAGCAATCTGGTGTTTCCACAAATCGCTTTTCCAGATTTTGCAGCCAATCTACCCCCACAGTACAGTCATCGTCTGTAAACACTAAGAATTTGCCTTCGGCGGCAAAAGAGCCAGTATTTCGCGCCGTTGCAGGGCCGGAGTTGGGTTGTGTCAGAAGTCTGATATTTAGCTGATTTGTAAAAGGGGAAATTGTATTTTCTACAGAGATTTCGGTGCTATCGTTGACGACGATAACTTGAAATTTATCGCGCGGATATTCAATTTCAACAAAAGACTGAATACACGCCGCTAATTTATCGGGGCGATTGTAAGTCGGAACAATAATTGAAAATAGAGTTTTAGCTTGGCTCATGTTCAGTTGACAGTTGACAGTTGACAGTTGACAGTTGACCGCTTTATAGCGACTTCTACTTGGAAGGAAGAGGATAGGAGTAATGAATAGTCTTCTTTTAATTTCTCCCGCTTATGGGTTCCGGCTTTAAACCAATTCTTTCTGGTAACTAATAACTTTTAATTTTTCAAGCGATACAGCACCGACTCAGTATTAAAATCTTTACCGAAAACTGGTTGCAGGGGGCCCCGAGCACTTGTCAGCCAAGATAAAGCTTTTCTGGTAGCTGCGTTTGTCTCAGTCAGGGGCCCGAATCCCACAGTCCTAATTTTATTTTGCCGCAGGTTGTCAATCCATGCCGAAAGTCGATCGGGTCTAAACGGTACATATAAAACTTGTCTGTCCAAATTTCTCCCGTAAAACAGGTAGCTGCGCGAACTTAAACAGAAGCCTATTCTTTCATCAGGTACTGTATTTTTATCAATATACTCGTAAATTCCGCGATACAGTTTGGTGCGTGCAAAATCTCGATTTTCCCTCCAATAACCAATTACTATCAATCCTATACAGACACCAGTTATCACTATGTAAATCGATTTTTTGCGGGTGGGGAAGAGATGATTCAGCCATCCTAAGCCCGGATTTATTTTCAACAATATCGCAGCCAGCGTCACTGACCCAAGATAAAATAGCGGATATGGTAATATATACTGCCAACTCGGAGCTAAGATTTTCCAGATAGTATTAAGAGCTTCTCTTGGGTTAGATTTCAAATTGTCAATTAACAAACTCCCCCAAACAATACTATCTCCGGTGAAAGAAGCATTTTTAATATAATCAAAAATTGTGTTGCTGGTAATTCCGAACAAACCACTAATTAAAACCACTGCTAGAACAACTTGATTTTGAGTTTTCAAGAGAGTTGCTGTAGCTGCTGCGGCGATGGCGAGTACGCTTAAAAAGGGAAATCCGTATCTGAGGTTAAAACCGAGTATAGGGCTGAGTTGACCGATCGACTCTCCCGCAGTACCGGAGGTGTAAGGTGTAATTAGATACAGAATTCCCGTGCTGGCGAGAAGTACAATTAAAATAATATTATTTTGATTAATTATTCTGGTTTTACCCTGGATAAAAGCCAGAGGGGCTGCCAATACCTGAAGCGCGATCGCCAGAAAGGGCAGTTGCAATCTAATGATAATTTGTAAGCCGACAGTTTGCCAGTGGGAAATATTGCTGGGATTAAATTGAGCTGCTAAAGTGCTTTGCCAAATCTTTAGAAGTGGCGAAGCGGGGGGCTGCTGTACCGTAGGTATTGGTGCAGGTATGGGAGAGGGTAAGAGAACAGGCTCTAAGGGAACTTTAATATCGCCGATTTCGCCGACAGGATAATTGATTTGCAGCAAGTTTCTGGCATACCAAAAACCTCCTAAAAGCAAGCAACAAGCTATGCCGCACAGCAAGACTGGTTTGAGAAAGTGGCGAATTCTCAAATTGGCTGGGGAGGATTTTTTATTAACCGCGAATCTTTTAAGTTCTAATATTGCTAATCCTCCTAAAAGTGAGGCACCATAGACTATCCCAGTGATTTTTATGCCTGCTAGCATTCCTGTGGCTGCCAAAAATAGGGAGAGTTCGGATTGCGATCTGCTGCTATGATATGATAAACCTAGATACAAACCGACTGTAAATATTGCAGCTAGCGGTAAGTCTGGCTGAATGGTGTTAACTTGGTTGAGCACCATCGGTACTGTCAATACTAAAGATGCTGCTGCCATACCGTGAATTCGGGTGGCTCCAAATTTTACGCTTAATAGATAGACTGCAATTCCCTCAAGTACCCACGCAATTAGCAGGGGGAAAGCTGCCAGAAAATCTTCTTTGAAGGGAAGCACAAACAAAGCAGATAAAACGTGCCAATGGTAGGGATATACTCTGGCTTGTTCTTGTTCAAAAATCCAATTTCCCGCAGCATCTAATAATGTAAATGAATGGGTTTGATACCACCGGGCGATCGCAGGCAGGTGAAACCACAATGAATCATAATTGGTTGTGGGTTTGCTTGCGAGAGTTTCCAACAGCAAAAATCCTACAACAGCGGTGGCAAAAAGAATTAGGCGTTCGGATTTGCCCAGAGGTTGCTTGAGTTGGGGAATCTGCCACTGGGAGAAGGTAAAAGTTTTGTGGTTTTTTGTATAAATCAGGATAAAGCCGATCGCACAAATCAAAATTTCTGCTATAATCACCGCAGCAATATTTAGTCGATCGGCACTTCCTAAAATTAAGCCGATACAAACTTGGGCAATACTCCATCCCGTCAGGAGTACGAGGAGAAAATGGGGAAATGAATAGTTATTGTTTTCTTTCTGATTCTCGAAGGCAAGAGACAAGCTTAAGGGAATCGGACTGACTAGAATAATCAGAAATAAACTTAATTCCCACAAATGCTGCGCTATTAGCATAAGCTGCAAGTTACCATTTTTTATCAGTTTTTCCTCGTTACCCGAAAGAGCCTGGTAACGAGGAAAAGCAACGAACACGCGAGCTCGTTGCACAAAACATAAATTTTCTTGTGGGGCGCGCTTTTCGACCGTTCCACAAGAAAATTTATCTCGGCAATCCCCAATTTTTACCTGTTAGCTTGCTTCTGAGTTTTGGGTTGTTTGACTGCTTCGGTATCTTTGGGCTGCTTAGAAATTTCAGCTTTTAACAGTTCCGGGAATGGCGGCTGGAGGTTGTGAACTTCGATGTCCATTCCCAGCGGCAGAGGTGGAAGCTGGGGCAGATCGCTTTCCAAATCCTTGAGTGAGTTAGCGGTTTGTATTTCCACCATTTTCGGCATTTGCGGTACTTTGGCGGTTTCCAAACTGCCGATCATTTTTGCCAGAGCGAATTCTAGCTGAGAGCCCGGGTCGATCGCCACCCAACCCTGGTCAGTCATTTGCCGGATCTCGAAGTGGAGGTGAGGCCCTGTAGACATTCCCGTACTGCCGACGCGGCCGATGGTCTCTCCCTGTTTCACCCACTCTCCCGGTTTCACAAACAGTTCCGAAAGGTGGCCGTAGAGAGTTTCCTGAGACTTTTTGCTGTGGTTGAGAACCACCGTCAAACCGTAGCCGCCCAACCAATCGGCGATCGCCACTTGACCCGCATAGGCTGCCAGTACGGGCGTTCCCATCGGCGCCCCCAAGTCAGTTCCGGTGTGAAACCTGCCGTAGCCCATAACTGGATGAGTCCGCCACCCAAACGGCGATGTAATTGCCGAAGCAATAGATAGCGGAAACAGCAAGCTGGTGTTGCCATTTCCGGGCAGGCCTGGCGGACGAGGCGTGAGATTGTAGTAAGCAAAACCGGTATTGCTGCCGCTGCTGACACTAACCGCACCGACTTGAACCGGCCCGAGTCCCATGCTGGGCGCTGGAGCGCCGCCGCCGTAAGATGCAGATCCGGCATAATACCCAGCGTCTGCGGAGTATCCGGCGTCTGCGGAGTAGCCGATGTTAGCCGAGTATCCAGCGTCTGCGGAGTATCCAGCGTCTGCGGAGTATCCAGCGCCTGCTGGGTAGCGCGGGGGTGCGTAAGCAGATTCCGGCGGGTTTGAATCCCTCCAAACCTGGCTGCCTATTTGTTGAACGGCTTGACCGAGTTTACTGACAGGATTTCCGCTACTATTTCCTGCCACAGTTTCCCGAACATTGTCTGGAATGCTTTCTGGCAGATTTCGAGGAGGAGGGGCTGCAATATAGCCGTCGTCTGCTGCGATCGGAGTTTCCTCTCTGTAATTGGGTTCTCCTGCATCTGCCGTCACCGGCTCGGAAACAGGAGGAGGCGCGCACGAACCGCCAACTCCTTCGCAGCCGCTCGATCGTTCTGCAAACTCTATTCTCGTTGGTGCTTCGTATTCTTGGTACTCGCTGGTAGCGCCAATGCTGTAGTCTGTTTGGTCGATTTCAGCGTGGGCTGGGTTAACTGGCGCTTCAAAAGGCGGCTCCTGGGCCGTCGCTTCTGGCAGGGGAATCAGCTCGGGCTCTGGCAGATAATATTGGGTGGGAGGTGGTTCGCTGGCGTACTCCGGCTCACTGGGCGGTGCGGCATCGAAAGGCTCGGACGGCGGAACTTCTGCCTGCGGTTCTGGGTATGGTTCTGGTTCCGCTTGGCTGTATTCGGGTTCCGGAGGCGGGAGTGGAGCTTCAAATAATGGCTGGAGGTCTGCTGCGCCGGGGACGGCTTGTTCTGCTGGCGGAGTTTCGGCTTGGGCCCAAACTAAGCCTTTGCTGAGCAGTCCCAGACTGGCAAGACAACCCAGTCCCACCAGCAGTGAGCGATCGGACAAAAGGCGCGATCGAGTCCGGGTGCCTGTAGGGTTCTTTTTTTGCTGTTTGGTGTTCAAATGGGCTGTTATTTGCTTGTCTGGAACTGGTTTCACGATTTTTTTTCCCAACTCAACAGGGGGCGCAAGGATCTCGAAGTCAGGATCGAATGTATGGCAATCCTTGTCTTTATATACAGGCATAACTGATTTTACCGGGCTTGAGGCAATTTTTTTTGCACATAGAACAAGCTCAAATGCCTTACGCATTCACAAAAAAATTCTCGGTAAGCGGGAAGCTCAGAGAGTTTAGTCCTGAGAGGAAAACGGCGCGGCGATTTCAATCGCCTTGAATCCCCTTTCGGGGTCGGAGAGGGAATTTAATGCAACCTCTCCGATTTATTGGGGTATGGTTGCCCCACTCTCCCATTTCTGGGGTAAAGTTAGCCTCGTCAATGTTATAAAGGCTTGTTAGGCCCGCAGCACTGTCGAGCGTGACTTTAAGACTGTTTAACTACCAGCGACAGAGCAGGGGACTGGCTTCGCATCAAGCGGGTGTCGTGACCTAAATAACGTAGCCAGTTAAGGCTTAGACCCGTCAGCATAGCTTGCTTGATTTCTCTTACAAGCTCAGAGGTTTTAACCCGCTCGTTACTGACTCGCGATCGATATCCGGTTTTTTTTGATCCCGATGGCACTTGCCTAGAAGTCTGTGACGGCCACACTGATGATAGCGCTTTGGCGTTCCTCTATGTTAATTAGTTGCCTGTATTTCTCGGGTTATGCAAAGTTTCGGCGCAGCCGGTCGTCCTAAAACCGCCTCCTTCATCGCGATTTTTTCCGAAAAGCTAGCCCTGCCTTTAAACTTCGCGGACAAAATTGTTGATTGTTTAGAATACAAGCTAAATGATTCTCTTGGGTAAGGATAGGTTTCATGACTGTAGCTGGCGATCGCTTGACAAATTTTCCTGACTCTAAGTGTGTCGGAGGGCCAGACGGTATCAGTTGGGACTGGCAGAGTTCTGAAGGCTTGCCCTATCTGACTTGCAGCTTGCTTTCCCGCTGGTCTCACGGCTTTTTTACTCGCGATTTCTCGCCCCAGGGACCGATCGATCTGACGGAAGTTCTCGAACCTGGAGCTCGGGTTTACCGACTCCAACAAATACACGGCAATGCGGTACTCAAAACGAGTGAGTTGTCCCCGGTTGTGGCTCCGGGCCCGTCCACCGCTGCCCCAAGCTATGCTGAGGCTGATGGCTTGGTTGCCGCGCGAGAATTGGAGGCGCTGTGGGTTTGCTCGGCTGACTGCGTGCCGGTGCTGATTGCTGACGATCGCACGGGACTCGTTGCAGCAGTTCACGCGGGTTGGCGCGGGACTGCTGCTAAGATATTACCAGAGGCGATCTCTCAACTTGTGGCACAAGGCAGTCAACTAGAAAATCTGAAGATTGCTATGGGGCCGGCGATCGCTGGAGAGGTTTACCAGGTATCTGTGGAAGTAGCAGCGAAACTGGGAGCCACCATTGCTCCTTTGAGTGCCGTTAGTGCAACAGCAGACGGCATCTGCGAGTTTTTGCACCAACTCCCCGAATCGCCTGTCTTGCCCGATCCAGAACCGGGAAAGGTACGCTTGGATGTTCGCCTCTGCAATGCTCTGCAATTGCAGCAGTTGGGAATCGATGTTTCTCAAGTGGCGATCGCTCCTTTCTGTACTTATTCTGACTCGGCTCGCTTTTTTTCCTACCGCCGCGATCGACTTAAAAAAGTCCAGTGGTCGGGAATTGTGAGTGCCGGCAGGACAAGTCCCTTCTGAGGGCATTTGGCAGAAGGTAAACTTTTAGACGGCCAAGATAAAAATAAAAATCTTTGGATTCATTATTTTTTATTTACGAATGCCAAATGCCTTCTAGTTTCTATTTTCGTAAGGTTTGCTGGTTCCTGATTTTAAAGCACCAAAAACTAGCAGGAAAACTTTTGGGAAAGCGGCAGAGCTCCCGCCCCGCTTTCCTCTCTTGTTAAGATTGCTCTATAACGAGAGTCTTCAGCGGGTTATTACCATGAGTGAGCCAACTCCCTATCAACTTCTTGAAGTCGATGAAGATGCTTCCTTTGATGAAGTGCAAGAGGCCCGCACGCGCCTAGCTGAGCAGTACAGCGGTGACAAGAAACGTTTGGAATTGCTCGAAGCAGCTTACGACGCGATCCTCATGGATCGCCTGCGGCAGCGACAGGAAGGTAAAATTAAAGTGCCCGAGCGCATCCGCTTTCCCGAGCGGCTGACTCCCCCACCCCCAAGTTTTACTCCGTCTCCTCCTAATGGCAGCCCAGCTTGGTTGCAGCGGCTGATCGATACTCCCAGTCGATCGGACATTTTGTGGCCGGCTGGGGTGTATGTGGGGTTAGGCGGACTGAGTATTTATCCGGCGGCTAATGATGGTTTACTGCAGTTGACTCTGGCTCTTGGGGTCGGCTCTTGTCTTTATTTTGTTAATCGCAAGGAACAAAAATTTGGTCGGGCTGTGCTGCTGACTGTGGCTGGCTTGGTTGTAGGCTTGTTGCTGGGAGGATTTTTGGGTTCTCTGGTCAGTCCGGCATTTATAACAACAGAGAAATTTATCGCTTTGTTTACGTTTTTAATTCTGTGGCTGATCGGCAGTTTTCTGCGATAGTCAGTTGACAGTTGACAGTTGACTGTTGTCAGTTGTCAACAGTCATCAATCATTAGTCAACCATCAACAGTCATTAGTTATTGGTAATTGTTAATTGGTCATTGGTAATTGGTAACAATCAACTAACTACTAACACCTAAAATTTACGAACCAACCAATAACAATAATTAACCACTACCAACAGTCAACAGTCAACAGTCAACAGTCAACAGTCAACAGTCAACTGACAACTGACTATCTAAAATAATCTCAACTGCTTCACTCAAATTGTTAGCAATTAAATCCGGTTGGTGCATTTCTAGTTGGGTGCGATCGCGAATTCCGCACAACACACCAATTACCTTGACACCGTGTGTTTTTGCTGCTACAATATCGGCCTCCGTATCCCCCACCATCCAAGTGTCAGAAGCCGGCGGGAGTTCGGCGAGAGCTTTTGCCATCAACAGGGGCTTATCTTTGACATCCCCGGTTTTGACGTAATCGTTGGGGAGGCAATAGCGGCGGTTTTCTGGGAAAAATTGCCCTAAATTGCAGCGGTTGAAGGCTTCGTCTAGTTCCCTGACGCGGCGCATGGTCATCACCGCTAAGTCTACTCCAGCGCGCTGCACCTTTTCGAGGGTTTCCACGGCGGTGGGGGCTGGTCGATCGTAAATCATGTAGGGTAGGGTGTGGACGGTTTGACGGCGTTTCTGGGCAAAATCGCGGGCTTGGGCTGCGTCTAATCCTGAGAGGATGGCGATTTCGGTTTCGGGAACCCGCGCGCGCTTCATGTCCCAAAACTCTGTCTTGGGGAGTTCGCGCACTGGTTGCCCCTCACGTTGAGTCTCGGCCAGACACTGCTGATAAACTCGGTAGTAGCGATCGGACACGTCCATAATCGGGCCGTCAAAGTCGGTAATAAGTCTCAGCATTTAGCAGAATATTTTTAAGCTTTTATACAAATTGTGGGATATTATATCACTTAAAAGTAACACTTTATTTAAAATAATTGACACAAACACCCCGGGGAGGTAAGGTCTATTAGGAATTCTCCTAATTCAATGAAACATTTGAATTAAACTGTGTCGCTCCTCAACTTTAGCGGTTGTAACCCATATCGGGGAATTTAAAATTACAATGTGTCGCACAAATAGTGTAAACCGCTACATATTGTTCATAAATCTCAACCTCAAGTGAGACTGATTTTGACTGCGCTTTCTCAAAAAAAAGTTGGTAAAATTAATATTTTGCCAATTTTGAAAATCAGCAAAAAACTGTTTGGAGAATCCAAAGTGCACTGTTTCTATAAATTAGCCAGCGGTAACAGGTGGTGGCATCCGCAAGGATCAAAATTCCCATGAGAAATAGCAGCCAAACAACAACTAACTTTACCTGCTAACCTTGGAGAGTGATGCTCTACAATAACGAAATACTTCCAACATTAACTCTAGAGAGCAGCCCGAGAAGTATTAATATTATTCTTTATAAGCTGTTATCCTTACGCAGGATGGAATACCTCGCAGTGGATCGGGAACTTAAGATTAAAGAAGTATCTTTGAAAGTCCAAGATTTTGCCTGTATTCACGAGGAAGTAGCGGAAGGAACAGACTTGCGCGATATCTTTCCTGAACTGATTGGAATTGAAGGAATCCTTGAAGGCATTATTGAAGAACGAGAGCAAGACTTTCAGTTAAAATCAATTACCAGAGTTCTCAAAGATGGATCTTGTTTGTATCTAAATTTGTACATTTTTGGCTGTAAAGGACAAGCCAATGCTGACAGATTGATTATTTTATGCGAAGATGTGACAGATAGCATGGTAGCTCAGCAAAGCATGGTTCAGGCTGCCAACGAAAACAGTATTAAAGTCGATTACTTAGCTGCGGCTGGAGATTATATTGACAAAATGATTAATTCCCTAGGGGATGTTTTGTTAGTAACCGGCACATCGGGAAAAATAAAAAAAGTGAATCAAGCTGCACAGCAATTATTTGGATATACCGAAGCTGAATTAATCGGTCAATCCATATCTATGATTACGGCTGAGGAGGAATTGTTACGCAAAGTCAGCCAGCTACCTCCTGCACTTAAAAGCGAATATTGGCCTCAAGTAAAAGTAGCTTGCCAAACGAAAATAGGTTTAAAGCTGATTGTTGCGTTTTCATGTTCTACTTTCGAGACAAGCACAGGAAGCCGGGATGCAGATAGCAAGGTTATACAAGATTTTGTTTATATCGGCAAAGACATTACGAAGCAACAACGCATAAAAAAGTGTCAAGAAGCACAGTATGCTGTTACTCATATCCTGTCAGAATCAACTTGTCTAGATAGCGCAACTCCGAAAATTTTGCAAGCTATTTGCCAAAGTTTTGCGTGGGATTTTGGCGAACTTTGGACGCCTGCAGAGGCGGATAAAAAAACTAGATGGGGTGAGGAAATAAAATCTGACAAAGATTCGCTTTGGCGCCTGCCACTTTGCTGTCCGATCGAGGAAACTCTTGCTTGGCGGCGGGTGGCCGTTTGGCAGGCAGCGGAGGAAGTTAGGGAGTTTGCCGAAAACGAGCAGGAGATTACTTTGGCGGCGGGTGAGGGTTTGCCCGGAGCAGTTTCCAAGAGCGGTTCTACGCAGTGGATTACCGATCTTGTGGGCGATCGCAATTTCGTGCGATCGCGCTTGGCCCGGGAAGCGGGACTGCGATCGGGATTCGGTTTCCCCATTCACGCTAAAAGCCAAGTTGTAGGAGTAATGACTTTTTTTTGCCGGGAAGAACTGCCACCGGATCGAGATTTACTTCAGATCATAGCTGTGCTAAGTTCTCAATTAGGAGAATTTGTCAAGCGCAAATATGCAGAGCAAGAATTGCAAGAAGCTGAAGCTTCAATCCGATTTTTGTACGAACAAGAAAAACGGCAAAGCGAAGAATTAGCTCGGCAAAATTTAGCTTTAGAACAAGCCAAATTAGAATTACAAGGAGCTAACATGGAATTGCAGCGGCTAGCTTCGGTGGATGGATTGACTCAAATTCCCAACCGCCGCTGTTTTGACAAAAAATTGGAGTTAGAATGGCAGTTGATGGAGCGAGAAAAAGAGTCGCTGTCTTTAATTTTGTGCGATATCGATTTTTTCAAACTTTACAACGATCGTTACGGGCATCAAGGAGGCGACGAATGTTTAAAACAAGTAGCCGAGATTTTAGCTAGCAGCGCTCAGCGCCGGGGAGATTTAGCTGCCCGCTACGGCGGCGAAGAATTTGCGGTAATTTTGTCGCGAACTGATGTGCAAGGAGCCAAGCAGGTAGCTGAAGCAATTCGCAGCGATTTGAAAGCAGCGGCAATTTTTCATGCTGCTTCCAAGGTAAGTAAGTTCATAACTCTCAGTATGGGGATAGCTACTACTGTGCCTGCTGCTGGTTTATCGATTGAGGAGTTAATTGGACAGGCCGATCGAGCCCTGTATCGAGCTAAACTAGAAGGGCGCGATCGTATAGTTTGCCTAGATTTGAAAAGAGAATTTCAGGGCCCGAAAGGAGTATGTTCTGATGATTGTGAGAGAAGCTAAAATCGCTGACGCACCTGCAATCGCACGGGTGAATCTAGATACTTGGCGGACAGCTTACCGAAAAATTGTCCCCACAGATTACTTCGCGCAACTTTCCTACGAAAAAGCGGAAAGCCGTTGGCAAGAAATCCTGGCAAACGTCAAAAATACTGGGGTTTTTGTCTGCGTTGCTGAGAATGGCTCGGGACAAGTTGTGGGTTTTGCTGCGGGTGGTTGCGAGCGCACGGGCAAATATGTATATAAAGGAGAATTATTTGCCATCTATATTTTGGAGGAATATCAGCGTCAAGGAATCGGACGGCAACTCCTGAAAACAGTTGCCACAAAATTGGCAGAATTAAGTTTGAACTCGATGCTGGTTTGGGTACTAGGAGAAAATTCAGCCTGTAGGTTTTATGAATTCTTAGGAGGTGAAAAAGTAGACGAACAGCAAACAAGTAGAGCAGGAGTTGCACTCAAAGAAATTGCTTACGGGTGGAAAGATATCGCCGTGCTGATTAACACGCCGATATGACCGAAAAAGAGGAAGTTTTATCAATCATCTCTCAAACTTCCCCTCTTCATTTGTTCGCGTTCAATTGCCTCAAACAAAGCTCGAAAATTCCCCGCCCCAAAACCTCCAGCTTGCACCTGTTTGCCGTTAACTAAACTAACTCGGCGCTCAATAATCTCGAAAAAGAAAGTCGGTTCTGCAAAAATTGGCTGGGTAAATATTTGCAGCAGCATCGCTGCGGGAGTATCTTCTTGCCAATCTGCCAAAACTTGACAAGCTGCAATTGCTTGCCAATCTGTCGGCAAATAGTTTTGCCGCTGCTGCAATTCGGAGTAGTAGGTTGGAGGAACAGGCAGAAAAGGCAAACCGCACGATCGCAAATCTGCAACAACCCCGACAATATTATTAGTTTGCAAAGCCATGTGCTGAATTCCCGGCCCCCGATTTGCGCTCAAAAACTCTTGAATTTGAGAATTAGCTGATGCCGGTTCATTAATCGGGAATTGCACCCCACCTTCAGCGTGCACCATAACTTGGCTCCGCAAAGCCGATTTCTCAGTCTGAATGTCAAAATTTTGCTGCGGTTGAAAACCTAATATTTTTTGATACCAACTAACAGCACTTGACAAATCCCCAGATTCAACATTTAAGACTACGTGGTCAATCCGGGTAAACAACGGCATCTTACCCGAAGCCGATAGCAGTGAATGGCTGCCAATTCGCTCCACCAGCGTATGGCTTAAATCTCCCCAGCCCGCGATTTTTGCCCGCTTAAAATAGCCTCCTGCGTTTAGGTCTTCTTGAATCGGTTCCAGGATTTTAGCGCCTTCAGCAGCCGCTCTAGCTACCGCTAATTCAATATTTTTTACCCGAAAACCCACATCGGCAATCCCTGGAGGATGAAACTTCAACCAACTAGCAGCGGGACTAGCGGGTGTCAGGGGGGAAGATAAAACAAAACATACATTGCCGCTGCTGACAACTTCAGTGTGAGTGTGGCTGTTGGCATAACCTGCTATGGATTGAAAGCCTAACTGCCTGACAAACCAGTCGCAGGATACTTTAGCGTTATCAACGTAAAATTGAATGCGATCGAACTCCATAATCAATAATTGAAAATGGAAAGTGAAAAATGGAAAATCTGCCGATTTTCAAGGCGAAAGTGCAAGGGAGGGACTGAGTAATGGATATTTTTCATACTTTTTATTGCGCGCCCACTTAATAATAACCTCAAGATTGAATATCCTAGCTCCCTCTGAAGGCAGAAATAAGTCGGCACTTAAAAGAAACTCCGTGTCTGCGATAACTTAGCTTTGACCGCTAGACCTTAGCCAATACGACTAAGGCAAAAAATGGTTTGACGTGCTACTTATATGGGTAAGGTGCGCGGCAGAAGAGCACCCTAAATAATTAAGTGCTGTACAAGTTCTCAAACCTAAAGATATGATAATTTTTCGGGGCTTGAGGCGCCGCTGTCTTCTGCCTTCAAATGACAAGCGAATTTCAAAGGTGGTATCCGCCACGTGATTTATCCGTGGAATCAATCCCAAATCGAAAATCGAAAATCCTCAAGCAAGAGCATTGATCCGTGGGGTCGCCTCTAAAATCGAAAATCGAAAATCGAAAATCGATTGACTCCTCAATCGCTAAAAGAACAAATGACTTTCCGGCTGAATATTAATCTCCATCGGCACAGCTTGCGGGTCAGCCGAAAGAGCAAACACAATCGCATTTGCAGCAGTTTCGGCAGTCAGCATTTTTGACCTATCTACCTTCAAACTCACATTATCCCAAAACGGAGAATCCACCCCGCCAAAATAGAATAGCGTAAACTTAATGCCGTAGCGTCGCAGCTCATCGGCCATGCACTTGCTGAAACCAACTACCCCAAACTTTGAAGCGCAATAAGCGGTTCCCATCGCCATTGAATGCTTGCCCAAAATCCCGATGACATTGCAAATGTGGCCGGATTTGCGCTCTTTCATCACATTCGCCGCTGCTTGAGACGTGTAAAAACTGCCTTTTAAGTTCAAGTCAAGCATGGCATCTAAATCAGCCGGTTCTAACTTGTTCCACTGCTTGAGAATTCCGGCACCGGCGGCATTTATGAGGGCATCAATTTGTCCGAAATGCCCCGCAGCTTTGTGCATCAGCGTCTCAACTTGGGGCAAATCGGTGATATCTGTCGGTACGCACAGTACCTCTGTTGCGGAAAGTTCGCTAGCTAAAGCGTCTAATTTACTGCTGTCTCTGGCGGCGAGCACTAGCCTCGCACCGGCATCGGCGAGTTTGCGGGCTACTGCTGAACCGATGCCGCCAGTCGCACCCACCACTACCACAACTTTGTCGTGCATATCCCTTTACATTTCTTTACGTCCAGATTGTATGATAGCTCAAGTTGCTGGTAATGGGGAATTGGGAATTGGGCAAACAGGGAATTGGGCATGGGAACAAATAACAAATAACAAATAATATTAGGTCCGGTAGCATCGGAATTATACAGTGCGAGGGTCTTCGCTGGTTCGCTGTGGAGGCTCGCATTCGACATCATCGAAATATATTATTCCGATGCAACCAGAAACGATATAATTAATAAAATAACAAATCACAAATCACAATAATTAATTGAGGGAAACTTGCCAGCCTTTTTCTACTTTTTTTAGCTGGAGAGAAGCGCAGGATTGCAAAAACTTAGTAAACTTTCTACCGAGATTAAAATCTTTAATTATTTGGGTAATTTGTTTGCCGTATTGTCGGTGAAATTCGCTGCCTACATTGGAGAGAAATACAGAATTTTCAGAAGAGTTTTCGGTTAAGTCGCCAACGATTTTGACAAGAGCTCTTTCCAAGTCTTCTAGAGAATTAATATCTGTCAAGCTGGCAGGTGCTGCCTGGTGGTTATTCAGATTTTCTTGGCTAAGTATTGGGGGTGGGGGCGAGAGTTTGACTTCAAAAATAGTGACGTAAGTTTGAGAAGTTTCTGAGGGTTTGTGGAGGGCAAAATCGGTGGGATATTTAAGAAAAATATCCCGGGTTTTAGTGCCGACTAAATGCTGTGAAACAACTTGATTTAGGACTAAGCCGTAATTTTCCCTAAATAAAGCTGAAACAGTAGAAAGTTTGACCCACTGAGTTGAGGTGCGTTTTTGCTCTTTTTTGATTAATTCTTTTAGTTGAATAATTAATTGTTCTATGGGTGTAATTTCCGGTACAGTTACAAGGGAATGGGTTTCCACTTGTCCCGTTTTGCTGTTTAAAACTATGATTTTATCTCTTTGTTTGCGGACTTGAAATACGGTTAATCCGTGGGCTTGCAGTGTGTTGCTGAGGTGAGTGAGGGCGCGATCGGACGAACAGACAAAAATCTCTTTGGCTGTGGGATAATGTACGAAAATCGATGCGCCGACTGTAGCCATTTTTAAGTCGGCGCTGTCTTTGCCGGGGGGGACGTGAATTAGTTGATAGCCGCGCTGGTGAAATTCGGCATCTTTTTTGCCCATGCTGCGCCAGTTGGCAAAGGCAACTTTGATTTGGATGGGATAGTGGCAAATTCCCTCTAGGAATTTTTCGGTTTCGATGGTGAGTTGCAAGTTTTCGACATCTAGCAGCAAGATGGCAATGCCGACAGGAAGCGGGGCTGCTTGATTGGCTGTTGGAGTTGGAGGTTCTGACGAAACTGAGTTTTGTGATTTAGCTGATGCTGTGTGAGATTGAGCTAGCTGCTGAATTTTGGCACATAATTTGCTGAATTGAGGTGAATTAACGAATTCTGGAACCAGCAGAATTTGTAGGTATTTTTTCGCAGTCAGCAGCAGGGAATCTGTATCGCTGGCTACTGTGAAACTTTTGGTCAATTTTCCAATCAAAAGTGACTGAAAATCAGGTTTGGCCCAGGGGGTTTTCCTATATTTTTCAGTTATCCATTCGGGATGCTGTTCCTGAATGGTAATTAGGGTTTGAGCGATATA
This sequence comes from Microcoleus sp. F6_B6, assembly GCA_036702215.1. GTDB lineage: Bacteria > Cyanobacteriota > Cyanobacteriia > Cyanobacteriales > Microcoleaceae > Microcoleus. The sequence continues at coordinate 10,368 of JAUBST010000009.1, read as the reverse complement.
GCGACTGATGGCGCTGAATGCAAGAGATTCTTGAGTCGCCACCAAGGGGGTTCGATCGGGCATGGCCCTCTACAATGCGGAATGCTGTTTCAATTTATCACAATTCTAGTTTCTCGCCGGGAGTCGGACGATCGCCCGCCAAATTAAACCGGCGGCAATTAATGCCAATCCTGTCAGCCAAATTTCCCTCTCCACCCAGAAAGCCAGAAACAGACAATTCCCCAAACCCACCCAAGCCAACCACTGCGGATAAAGCCTTTCGGCGGGGGAAAGTTGCAGCGCCGCGAGGTTGGTGATAGCGTAGTATATTAAAACACTAAAAGCACTGAAAGACCAAGTGGTTTTGACATCGCCGAGGAGGATTAAAAGTGCGATCGTCACTTCGACAACCACCACAGCCACGTAGGGAGTTGTCCCCTCTGGATTCAGCCGCGCCAAGACTCTCGGCATATCCCGACGCCGCCCCATCGCCAGCCAGATGCGCGACAGCCCTAAAATTAAGTTCAGCAAGACTCCCAACATAGCGGTAATTGCGCCGACGGCTAGCAGTTGAGAAACTCCCGGAATTCGGAAACTGCGGGCGATGACTTCCAAAGGTGCAGTCGTACCGCCTATTTGTAACGACAATTTATCTGGTTCCCCCGCGCCGGCGACAACTACTGCTACCCCGACGTAAAGCAGCATTGTCAGCACCAAAGTGAAAATTATGGCTTTGGGAATGGTTTCCCTCGGTTCCCGCACTTCCTCGCTCATTGTGGTGATGCGGGCGTAACCGCTATAAGCGACAAACATCAGGGCGGTTGCCTGGAAGATGGAGCCGATCGAGCTATGATTCTGTAGCGCGGTCATTTCCCACCTTACCTCTGGCAAACCGACAGCAACAAATACCGCTAGGGATAAAAGTGTAACTGAGACTATGGCAGTATTGGCAATATTCGATCGCCTAATTCCCGTCAATACAATTAAAGTGAGGGTGGCGAGGGCGACTAAAGCTGTTAGGATCGAGTAAGTGCGATCGGCTACACCAACTGCATTTAAAAAATACCCCGCAAAACCCAAAGCAGCAGTAGCAGCCGAAGCCGTTTTCGCCAACAAAAACATCCAGCCGGCAGTGAAACCCAGCCAAGGATTGAGATATTTGTAGCCATATTCATAAGTACCGCCGCTAACAGGATGACTTGCCGCTAATTGAGCGCTGTTAAGGCCATTGCAAACAGCAACAAAAGCTGCAATACCCACAGCCAAAATCACTCCCTGCCCAGCAACTTCCGCAGCAATGCCGATACTCACAAATACTCCGGTACCGAGGATTGAACCCAGGCCCATGAGAGTTGCGCCGAAAACACCTAACTCTCGCTTAAGAAGTGGTGAAGACATAAATATAGCGGTTTTCTGTTCAGTGCCATACTGATATTAGGTTACATCTAGTAATATTTGCAATAATTCCGGCAGGGGCTTAAACTCCCGCCTCAACAAAAATCAAGTCCCCAGCTAGGAGGACTGAAATACTTATTGAGAATGTTGCCAAATCAGAGTCAACCCTAACTCAAATACTATTACTATTTCATAGTGTTCTTAAGAGGACTTTAACTGTGAAACAGGGACTTAAGCCCCTGTCGGAATATAGCGACTGAGAGAAAGGAAAGAACCCTAGTATTAACCGAAACGGTCTTGAATATAATCTCTCGTACTCGAATTGCCCGCAGAAGTAAAAATTTTACTTGTCGGTCCAAATTCCACCAGCCGGTCGATGCGACTTTCATCAGTATTAGAAAATGCCGTGTACTCAGGAACACGAGCTGCCTGCCGCATATTGTGCGTCACAATCACAACAGTTAACTGCTGCAAATTCTTGAATAAGTCTGGGTGCTAACAGATGGGAACAAGCTAGGAAAGTGCGATCGCCAATTGATAATTCTTATCCTTCTTCTGAACTTTCGCTCTTTGGCATGATTGCCACTTGATGTTCGCTACCGATTAATTTTACTTTAAAATCCGCCGATTCGGATTGGAATAATTTGATTAGACTAGAAGTATTACCCAAAAATTGTTTTACAATTAAATCAGCCTGAAACTGATATTTGGCAGAAAAATCTTTCTTAATTTTAGCCACAGGGATATAATCATCTTTTAACTCAAGTTTGGCAGTTTCAATTATTTCCACAAGTATACTTTTTAAAACATCCAGCGACTCAATAGGATTGGAATTGAGATCGGGAATTATTTCTAGCAAATTTTGATTGAGAGCAACAGAATCCAAAGATACTTCAGCCACCGGGGTCACTTCGTTTTCTCCTGATTCCGACAGTGCTGCTACATGGGTAGTTGTAGAATTGAAAGCCACAGTACGACGATCTTGAAAAAGCTCAGCCACACTAGAAAATCGAGCTATCCGCTCATCAATAGATTTGTGTTCAGCCTTCAAAAACTCACCAATTTGATTGGCCAATTCTTCAAAACTAGGGACTTCCTGTTCCCTTTTGCAAGAATAGTGATTAGTATCACCAGTCAGAAGATTTTCTACAGACAACACAGCATTTTGTCGTCGCACCCGAAACACAGTCACTCCCTGATTTTGCAACTGATTGCAAAGGTGATTTAACAAACCGTCCGAAGAACAGACAAAAACTTGTTTTACATCCCGATAGCGGTATAAAATAGCAGCGCCAAAAGCAATCATTTTACCGTCAGCACTATTAGCACCACCCGGAACGTGAATAAGTTCGTAACCGCGATCGTAAAGTTCAGCATCCAACTTGCCAGTAGTAGGTTTTTTCCAGTTAGCAAAAGCAATTTTAACTTGTAGGGGATAGCCATACAAACTGGCTAAAAAATTTTCAGCATTAACGTCGAGTTTCAAGTTTTCTGCGTCTAGGAGCAAAATAGCTAGGCCCCGATCGCACTCTGAACTTTTGTCGGCGATTCCCTTCGGCATAGCTTCGCTTAACGCACCTTCCCCGCACCTGCTGCTAGACGGCGGTAGCAAAGCCTCAAACAATTCTTGGCGGTTAGGTTGAGACCGATAAAACTGTTGGCTGCGAGAACGACCGTTGTTACGAAATCGCTCAGGTGATCGTCGGGGATTTTTCACAATCTATCGAACGAGTATCGCGGATTTTTGATTAACTTATCATCGCAGTTTAACTTGTGGCAGTCGATCGGCTCATAATAACAAAAGAACGTTAACAATTCTTAAAAAAAATGGCTAGAGACTTGCGGGGATTCCTCAAACTACTCGAAGAACGGGGACAACTGCGCCGGATTAGCGCCTTAGTCGATTCCGACCTCGAAATTGCCGAAATTTCCAACCAAATGCTGCAAAAAGGCGGCCCTGGACTGCTGTTTGAAAACGTCAAAGGGGCCCAATTCCCCGTCGCCATTAACCTGTTGGGTACGGAAGAGCGCGTTTGCTGGGCGATGAACATGGAAAAGCCGATCGAACTAGAAGAGCTCGGCAAAAAACTGGGAATGCTGCAACAGCCAAAACCGCCGAAAAAGATTTCCCAAGCGATAGAATTCGGCAAAGTGCTGTTTGACGTAGTGAAAGCCAAACCGGGCCGCGACTTTTTCCCAGCTTGTCAGCAAGTGGTAATTGAGGGAGAAGGGCTGGATTTGAATAAAATCCCGATGATTCGCCCCTATCCGGGAGATGCGGGCAAAATTATCACCCTCGGTTTGGTAATTACCAAAGATTGCGAAACGGGTACGCCGAATGTGGGCGTTTATCGGTTGCAGTTGCAGTCAAAAAATACGATGACTGTACACTGGTTATCGGTGCGGGGCGGGGCGCGGCACTTGCGGAAAGCGGCGCAGGCTGGTAAAAAATTGGAAGTTGCGATCGCCCTTGGAGTCGATCCTTTAATTATCCTCGCCGCAGCAACCCCAATTCCTGTAGATTTATCGGAATGGTTATTTGCCGGACTTTACGGCGGTTCCGGCGTGCAATTGGCCAAGTGCAAAACCGTAGATTTGGAAGTACCGGCGGACTCGGAAATCGTGTTAGAAGGAACGATTACCCCCGGTGAAGTTCTGCCCGACGGGCCCTTTGGCGATCACATGGGTTATTACGGCGGCGTGGAGGATTCGCCGCTGGTTCGATTCAACTGCATGACGCACCGGAAAGACCCGATTTATCTGACCACATTTAGCGGGAGGCCGCCGAAAGAAGAAGCAATGATGGCGATCGCGCTTAACCGTATTTATACCCCTATTTTGCGGCAGCAAGTATCGGAAATTGTCGATTTCTTCTTACCGATGGAAGCGCTGAGTTATAAAGCGGCAATTATCTCGATCGATAAAGCATATCCCGGTCAAGCGCGCAGGGCTGCTTTAGCATTTTGGAGCGCTTTGCCGCAGTTTACTTACACTAAGTTTGTGATTGTTGTGGATAAAAGTATCAACATTCGCGACCCGCGTCAAGTAGTTTGGGCGATTAGTTCTAAAGTCGATCCAGTTCGCGATGTATTTATTCTGCCGAATACGCCATTTGATACCTTAGATTTTGCCAGTGAAAAACTCGGTTTGGGAGGCAGAATGGGGATTGATGCTACTACGAAGATGCCGCCGGAAACCGATCACGAATGGGGAGAAGTTTTGGAGTCCGATCCGGATGTGGCGGCGATGGTAGAAAGGCGTTGGGCCGAGTACGGTTTGGCCGATTTGAATTTGGGAGAAGTCGATCCGAATTTGTTTGGATATGAGATGAAGTACGGGAATCAACCGTAAAATCTGAGATATCGCACATCCTCGATCGACCTGTAGGGGCGGGTTCACCAACCATTTACGACACAGATAGACAATCTCAAAAACCCGCCCCCACCAAACGAAAAATCGCAACTTACCTCTTTTTAACGCGATCGGGATTTACGCACTCCGTCAGAGAAACCGGGTTTTTATCAAGTCTTTGCGCTGTAACGAAGTATTCTGAAAAAAACCCGGTTTCTGGGCCCCATGCGTAAGTCCTGATATTATTTAACGAACCGCAAAGACGCGTTAGGCGAAGCCGCGCGTAAGCGCTAGGGCGCGAAGTAAGAGCAAGAAAACCCGATCGCACTTAATATTCCAAAATCTCAACTAAATCCTCGATCGCAATATCGAACGCACGGGCCATCTTGTCCAAAGCTGTGTAGTCAACGGTAGCCATGCCTGGAGAATTGGCATAGGTAACGATCGTGGTATATGGAATACCTGTTCTTTTGGAGACTTCTGTCAGATTCCAACCCTTATCTCGAGCAAATTCTCGAACTCGCAGCCTAATTCGTCCCATATTCCCAGCGATAAATCAGCTTACTCTTCCAAAATCTCAACCAAATCTTCGATCGCAATATCAAACACGCGAGCCATTTTGTTGAGAGCCGTAAAATCTACAGTTGCCAGCTTGGGAGAATGGGCATAGCTTCTAACCGTACTGTAAGGAATGCCCGATCGCTCAGAAACTTCTTTCAACGTCCAACCCTTCTCTTCCGCTAGTTCTCGAACCCGCAATCGAATTAGACCCATCTTGCACTTGACAGTTGATACGAACGTATCATAAGCTTGTGATTATCAAATAAGCGATCGCCCTCGGACCTGAGAAATCTAGAGCGATCGCCTTTCATTCACCACCCACAAAAGTGGGAAGGATTTTCCTATGATACCAAAACAACCGACATATCGCGATCGACTTCAACCTTGGCATCTAATTCGCCACCTCCCCAACTGTCAGCGGTTAACAGTCGCCCGTTTCGCCCGCCGCCCCGATACCGAATCTTACCTAAATGCACTGCGCCGTTTAATGCCCGCAGTCCCGCATACAATTGTGTTCGTAAATGCGGTGTCCGTGTTGGGTGAAAACACCGTTCCAATTCCGATGCAATTGTCGATCGAAGTTTAATTGTTGAAAAGTGCGTGAAGCGCAGCTATCCCGTAGGGAATCGCCCTTCCAAAAATAGGAATTATTCTATTTTACCGGAAGTGCGATCGACCCTAATTTTCCCACAAAAACTTTGCTAAACTGTAAATAGACTTGAGTCAAGGAGTCAAATCAATGCCATCTCCCTTTCCCGGTGTAGATCCTTATTTAGAGCATCCTAACCTATGGCCTGAATTGCATCACTTGTTAATCAGTGAAATTGCGAGGTTTTTATCTCCCCAACTGCGTCCTAAATATCGAGTTGCAGTGGAAGTGCGAATGTATGAAACCAGCGGCGAAAATTCAGTGCTTGTCGGTATTCCTGATGTGACTGTACAGCGTTCTCAGACATCAAATAACCCCGGAGTAAATGTGGCTGTTTTGTCACCTCCAGCACAGCCAGTGACGGTGACACTTCCTATGCCTGAAATTATCAAGGAAGGTTATTTAGAGATAAGAGGAGTAGAAACCAAAGAAGTAGTCACAACGATCGAAATACTTTCACCTACTAATAAACGACCTGGAAAAGGAAGGCAAATGTATGAAAAAAAACGCGAAAAAATACTGAGCATTCGCACTCATTTGATTGAGATTGATTTGCTGCGACACGGTGAACCAATGCCAGTGTTTGGGAATAATCTTGACAGTCAATATCGGATTTTGGTTTGTAGGGGAAATCGCCTTCCTTCAGGCGATATGTATGCTTTTAATCTTCAAAATTCAATTCCTGTTTTCCCAGTGCCTTTGCGTCCCGAAGACTCGGAACCTATTGTTGATTTGCAAATGCTTTTTAATCAAGTATACGATATTGCCGGTTATGACATGGAAATAGATTACTGTCGGGAGCCAATACCAGCACTCTCGGACACAGATGCAGCTTGGGCAGATGCTTGGTTGCGCGATCGGGGATTGCGAGATTGATTGGGTATCAAACACTGGTACACCGCTGTTGTCTAACTCATCACGATCGTTCGATGAATTAATTTTAATTTCCCCGAAACTTTTAGAGAGAACTTCACGCTATATGAATTTTTATTGGAATAATGTTCTGTGAGGTTGGTTATGCAGTCGCCTATATCTCACGGCTGAATCAAGTCGTGTTCGGACTTACGGTAGCGGGCAATCAACCAGCGATGTTTAAGGGATGGATACAACAACATAGCTGCAAGAGGCAGTCCAGATCCCCCCAAGGTTAGCAAAGTATAGAGATTGATAAAGCCGACTACAAATCCCATACCTAAAGCAATTCCCAGCACTGTGCTTAGTGCTGCCAGCGTTAATACAAAGCGATCGAGTGTGATTTCTCTCAAAAAGTCACGATCCAGAAGATGAATAACAATTATATCAACCCAAACTCCAAACGCTGCTCCAAGCATTGCACCTGAGATCGCGCCAAAAATCAGCCCGAAAAAGGCACTAGAGAAACCTTGAGTCATCTGTATCGCCAGTCCCGTAATAGTCAGGCCTATACCGCCCCCTATCCAACTCCATGCTTTAATTCCAAGGTTTGCTCCTGTCCCCCAAATAGTTGCTACTGTGGCAACAGCTAGAGCAATAATTCCTATAGCTGTGTGAGACCAACCTAAACTACCGATGACTATAGTTGTTATTACTGTTGAAAATATGAACAATACTGCCATGCTTTTGTAGGGAGGTTTCTTAACATCAATTGGCAAAGGTGCGGTCTGAACCCTGATAGTTACATCATGTGTTTCTTGAGAGGCATTTGTATGTAAAAGAAGATGACGCTCGTAATGTTTATCTGCTGCCAGGAGGGAAGTGTCTACAGTAATTTCACATTTTACTAAATTTTCCTTAAAATTAGCAGGTGAGAAGGAAATCCAAGCATGGGAATCTGGAGTATGTGGCGGATCTTGAAGATGAGGAGCTACTTCCCAACTTCCCTCTAGCAAAGTGTCAGGCATCAAGTTGCGAAAGTGAATTTTTTGTGTGATTTTTTCACCTAACCGAGTTGCTTGGAAAACCAGAGAATTTGTATTTAAGCTGACTTCTGGTACTCGAAAGACATACAAAGATTTAAGGTCTTCCAAAGCTGTAACAGCATTTGGATAGCGATCTCTCAGCCTCGGTTGCACCATCTTTTCCAACCAGCTAACAAATCGTAAACTTAGCTGTGGGATTAGCTGGCTGAACCGAATAAGATAGGGGTCATCCTCGTCCGTTAAGTCCTGAAGTGCTGTCGAGGGCGTACCTGTAAGCAAACAAATCAAGGTTGCTCCCAACCCATATAAGTCAGAGGCTTCTGTAGGTTTCCGTAACTGTTCGGGGGGAATAAAACCGGGCGTTCCTTTGAAAACGCTACTGCCAGATACTTCCTGACTGCCAATTCGCGCAAACCCAAAATCGATCAGATAAACCCTGAGTAGATCGTCCACCAGTATATTTTCTGGTTTAATATCTCGATGGATGACTGGCGGAATTCGATTTTGCAAATAAACTAAAATCTCTAGCACGGATACAGCAATTTGCTTGATTTCTTCTGGTTCAAAACTGCGTAACACTCCTAAAGATGGTGCATCGATATACTCCTGCATCATACAGAAACCATCCGACGTGGAAAACCCTCCTAAGTAGCGAGGAATACCAGGATGGTTGAGTCCTTGCAAAACCAGAATCTCTCGTTCATGAACACTAAAAGCTGACCAGTCAGAACCAAATTGAGCAAAACAAAACTGCTTGACAACCACTTGCTGTTTTATACCAGTAGTATCAATAGTTGAGGCAAGCCAGGTAATTCGTCCCCCTTCTCGATTACGTCCTAGTTCGCGGATCACCTCATATCCTTGGTAAGATAAGTCAGGATAATTGTTCATCAGTATCTCCTAAATAATCAAAACACTATTTATTCCTGAATGTTATTGGAATAAGTAACAAAACTCTAATTATTTTCGGGCGATTCCTCTGTCGGCTTCCTAGTAACTTAATGGTTGATATTAACAACAAATAGCTTTCAACCGCTACTTAACAGCTAAACATCTTGGCTTTGCATCAACCGCTGCTTCAAACGCGCCGGATCTCCCCGATCGACAACTTCGCCCTTTTCCAACAAAAAAGCCCCATCACAAAAATTCAACTCATCCAAACGGTGAGTCACCCACAAAGCCGTAATCCCGCGATTTTTCACCAACCGCTGCACCGCCGCCACCAAATCCAACTGAGAATCAGGATCTAACAAAGCCGTCGGTTCGTCCAACAGCAGAATTTCGCAGTGACGGGCGATCGCCCCAGCAAGGGCAATTCGCTGCTTCTGGCCCCCACTCAAAGCATAAATCGGCCGCCGCTGCAAATCCAGCAAATTCACAGCCTCCAAAGCCTCCGCTACCCTCTCCCGCACCTGAACGTTAGAAAGCTTTTCCTCCACCAAACCAAAAGCCACATCCGCACCCACCGTCGGCATCACCAGTTGGTGATCGGGGTTTTGGAACACAAAACCCACCCGCCCGCCGAGGTCAATTTCTCCCGACTGGGGGTGCAGCAGCCCAGCCATCAGCCTCAGCAGTGTAGATTTGCCGCTGCCGTTAGTGCCCAAAAGCATCCAAAACTCGCCCTTGGGTACATCCAGAGAGCAACCTTGCAACACTCGATCGCCCGACGGCCAGCAAAAACCCAAATCCCGCACAGCAACGGCTGGCTGGCTCATATCGGCACCAACACCCCCAGCCCTCATTCTGCTGTCATCGAGACAAAACCAGGGGATCTGCCTGTAGATGACGCCCCCGATTTCTGAGAAACCACCACCCCAGAAATCTCGCTGCTGAGTACAGCCACCTTTTTCTCAGGATTTTTCTCGCAGGTGAGTTCCAAAATTTGCGGTTGGGAGTTGCGAATCGCCGCCAGAATCTGCTGGTAAACAGTCTCAGCGTCCTCCTCCAACTTCCGCTGCACCGACAGCGAGACGGGCGTATTTTTCACAATGATGTCAATGCTGAACATATAGTCTTAAAAACCTAAGTTTGGAGCTCTATCCTCAGTATATATATAGGACTTACCCACGGAAACCCAGTTTCTTAGAAAAATCAGAGGTTGAGGGCAATATATCTACCAAGCCACCGGGCTTCTGACGCAAAGCCCAAAGACTCCTCTACAGTAGAAGTGCCCAAATGCAGGGCAAAGAATTCGCGGGCTTCGGGGGCTTCGGGGACTTCGGGGACTTCCGACAAGTCAAGATCCGGAAGTTTTTTCATAAAAACTTGCTCTTGTAAAGAATTACCTCTATAATCGTCAATACGGTAAAGAAAAGTAAACTCTCTTCATAATCCCACTCGTTTTCTGCTAAGCAGAGGCAACGGTTGGAGATTGATGATCTAGAGACCGATCCGCTGTAATTATATCTATTTGGAGATTTGCGTAAATGACAATCGCAGTCGGACGCGCCCAGAACGAAAGAGGCATCTTTGATGTACTCGACGACTGGCTCAAACGCGATCGCTTCGTCTTCGTAGGCTGGTCTGGCATCC
>JAUBST010000008.1:0-199722 GCA_036702215.1 Microcoleus sp. F6_B6 | reverse complement strand
GCAATGCGAAGTCTATATTCCTTTGCTTGAGCCAATAAGCTAGTTGAACGCTGTGAAATTCGCGGTCGGCTAATACCAGAACTGGGTAAGGCTTTAACAGCCGCAATACTGGAGTTAAAACTTTTTTCTGTTCGCGCAGACTACTGCTCCCTTTTTTGGGTAATATTTCCCAATAAACGGGAATCGCGTGCTGACCCCAAGCTAAACTTAACACAATTAAATTTCGTTCTTGCCCGCAGCGTTCGATCGACAATTAAGAACAGATGTCCTTGATGAATGAGTTGGAGTTTCTTGGCTCGTCTTCGTTGTTGTCGATTACTCGGTTGGCTCCTCCACTCTTGCTTGAGGAGCTGCTTGATGATGGGAAACCACAACAGTTTTGCTGTCAGTTGAGGTAAGTCTAAAAACCGTTGCAGATTTCTCACTCGACTTTCATATTTTATCAGTTGTGGAAATTTGTTGGCTAAAGTAGATAAGCTAACATCTCGATAGCTTTGTAGCATTAACACCAACAATTGTAGCGTTAGATACTGGCGAGGATTTAGATGCGTCTCGAAAACTTTTTGGTATAATTGAGGGAACATATATTTTTGTGTGGGGGTCACAGCGACCCCCAATTTTTTGGGGTTACGGTTGGCTCAAACCCTTATTCTAGCTGATTTGCAGCCCCCTTGTCACCCCTTGAGCCGCCATCAATATACAATTTAACCCCCAAAAACTTCCCCTACAACCAACCGAGTTCCATTGGCAAAATCCACCCCCGACTGCACCTTTTTCCCCGCTAACTGCACCTCCCGCAACAATAACAAACCATCACCGGTTTGGACGATCGCCCCCAAGCCCTTCACAACCTTGACAACTTCCCCATTTTCTCCCGACAACTGGGACAAAACAGGCCATTCGCGTTCCAAAACTCTCAAATCCGCTGGCATTTGCAGCCAATATTCCGGTCCGACGGGTACTGTCGCCATCACCTTCAAAGAATTACCGCGAAAACTCGTGGTACAATCCGGGAAAAAGCCCCTAACTTGATTGTGAAGGTCGATCGCACTTTTCGACCAATCCAGCACATAATCTGCACTCTTAATCATCGGCGCGTAAGTCGCCTCAGCCTCATTTTGAACAACAGCTTTAACTTCCCCATCCCTCAACTTCACCAAAGTTTCTATCAACAAATCCGCCCCAACTTCCGCCAGCCTATCCGCCAAAGAATCAGCATTATCCAACAGTGAAATCCCAGCAAAAGCCTTCAACAGCATCGCCCCAGTATCCATCCCCGCATCCATCAGCATCGTCGTAATTCCGGTTTCCTTTTCCCCCTCATAAATACACCGCTGAATCGGCGCCGCACCGCGATACTTCGGCAAAATTGAACCGTGAACGTTAACGCAAGCCAAACTAGGAATATCCAGAATTTTTTGAGACAGAATTTGACCGTAAGCCACCACCACAAAAACATCGGCCTCCGCTTCCCGCAATTTGGCAATGGTTTCAGCATCTTTCTTGATTCGCTGCGGCTGCCAAACCGGGAGACTGTGATTTAAAGCCACATCTTTTACAGGTGAAGGCATTAATTGATTGCCTCTTCCCCGGCGTTTGTCCGGCTGAGTCACCACAGCCACTACCTCGAATTCGGGATGACTTAGCAAACTGGATAAAGTAGGAACAGCAAATTCGGGAGTGCCAAAAAAGACAATTTTCATAGATTTTTACTTATTTCGTACAATAATAACAACAAAACTACGCCATTAATTCATCCACCGCCACCCTAAATCCTGCCAAAACAACCTGAGTTACCGCCACCTCATCAGGCTTGAACAAAACCACCTGACTTTGAGTAATTACTAACACCCAACTACTCTTAGGAAACAGCAGCCAAACTTCCAAACATCCCGAATCCAAATACTCCTGTGCCTTAGCAAAAACATCATCTGCAAAATCGCTAGGCGAAACAATCTCAGCTAGCAGCGGAAAACTCTGGGGCAAAACAGAAAACTCCCCAACTTGCGCCAACAGTTCAGGAGTAATATAAGATACATCGGGTATTCGCCCTTTTTTCATAGTTTGACAAGTGACTTCCACATAAACCTCGCCCCCTTGGCGGCTTGAGATCATGTAACTTCTCCAGTAATAATTTAGCTTTGATTGAATGCGGCGAGTCTTTGCAGTCATTCCCGGTTTCCCCACTACTTCTCCATTGACAAATTCTACAGGATGTTTGACTATAACTTTACCGTCCGCCCACTCCGTCCCGTCAGGAGGATTTTGCATCCATTCTTCCAAAGTTAAATCTAACTGTTCTACACTAGGAATTATCATCTGATTTACAGTTTTTAGTGTTCATCTCAATCTTATCATATCTGTCAGAACATGGAAAGCCCGTCGAATCTCCTGGTGAAACTCAGCCGCAGCTTATTTGCCGACACCGCCGAACAAGAAAAGTTTATTCACGCCGTCACAAATCCCCAACCTTTTAATCCTGCCATCTTGTGGCTGCAACCAAAACCTACAGACAACCCATTTATTCTCGAAGATCCAGTTAGTTGGCAACCAGAATTTGTAGACAGACTAGCCTTAGAATCGAAGCCCGGAAAACATTCCTTACATCAAGCAGGAAATTACTACTGTCTCGACTTTTCCTCAATCTTCGCCGCCTCCACCTTATTAACAATACCGCAACCAATCAAACTAATCTTAGATATGTGCGCCGCCCCCGGAGGTAAAAGTATATTTGCCTGGAAAACATTAAACCCAGAATTGCTGTTGTGCAACGAAGTCATAGGCAAACGCACGGGAATGCTGATATCGAATTTAAGACGCTGCCAAATTCAACCATCCGCCGCCGCTAACGTCGATTCCAAAATACTTGCCGAAAAGATGCCACAAACGGCTAACTTAGTAATAGTAGATGCTCCTTGTACCGGTCAATCACTCTTAGCAAAAGGAGACAAAGCACCCGGCTGCTTTCATCGTGTCACCATCAACAGCAATGCCAACCGCCAAAAAAGAATCTTAGCCAATTCTGCTAAAATTGTAGCGCCCCAAGGTTATCTTGCATACATGACCTGCACTTATTCAACCGCAGAAAACGAACAAGTCAGCGAATGGCTGTTAAGCAAATTCCCCCAATTTGGGCCAGTCACTGTTCCTCATTTAGAAAAATATCGATCGCACCTGACAGAAATTCCTTGCTATCGGATGTGGCCGCAAGATAGACTAGGAGCAGGAGCTTTCACCGTTTTGTTTCAAAACACCTCGGATGGAGAAAGAAATCAGCTACCAACAGATTTTCTAGAGTTAGCTCGTTTTACCAACCTCTAACTATCCGCGTCCATCCCCGTTCATCTGCGGTTAAAAAAATCTTCTTCCCCGAATCTAACTAAAAAATGATATTATCCAAATTATCCAAAGCAATTAAAAGACAACTCAAACTAGCGATCGGCATTTTTATTACCTTAAATCTGCTAATATTAAGTGGATGTCAAAACAGCACCACCCCAGTCTCCGAAAACGGCGAACCGATCGAAATCACACTGTGGCACGGCATCAATCCCCCGCCTAATCGCGACGTATTTCAAACCCTGACAGACAAATTCAACAAAACACATCCTAACATCCATATCAAACAAGTTTACATCGGTCAGCCAGACCAACAGCTCCCAAAAATACTAACAGCAATAGTTGGAAATGCACCGCCGGATTTGCTTTGTAATGCTGCCACAATTTCAGGAAAACTAGCAGAACTAAACGCAATTGAACCCTTAGAAAACTGGCTTAACAAATCGCCCCGGAAAGCGGAAATCTACCCGGCACTCTTCGAGTCAATGGAACTCGGCGGACACACTTGGTCAGTTCCCCTAGCGACAAACAACGTCGCCATCTTTTACCGTCCCAGCTTATTTGCAGCAGCAGGAATCAAAGAAGTCCCGCAGAATTGGGCGCAATTAAAGCAAACAGCCCGATCGCTCACCCGAGACACCAACGGAGACGGCCGCACAGACCAACACGGCATAGTGCTCCCCCTAGGCAAAGGAGAATGGACAGTATTTACCTGGCTGCCATTCATGTTCAGCGCAGGCGGCGAACTCAAAGGTGAAATACCTCAAAGTCCTGTACCCCAAATAGACAATCCCGGTTCTCGCGCCGCCTTAGAATTGTGGAGGGACTTGTTAAAAGAAGGTTCAGCAATATTGTCAGCACCCGAACGCGGTTACGAACTCGACAATTTCATCGCCGGGAAAGTCGCCATGCAACTCACGGGGCCGTGGACGCTAGCACAGTTGCAGCAAAGCGCGATCGACTACGGAGCAATCCCTTTACCCATCCTCAAACGACCCGCAGCCGTCGTAGGGGGTGAAAACCTATTTTTAATGAAAACCTCGCCAGAACGAGAGCGAGCAGCCCTAGTATTCTTAGAATACGTTATAGGTGAAGAATTCCAAACAGCATGGGCATTGGGAACAGGTTACTTGCCAATTAACTTAAAATCGAGACAGAGCAAAGCTTATCAAAGCTTTGTGGAAAAAAACCCTATTTTGCGAGTATTTTTAGAACAAATGAACTCAGCCAGAGCGAGGCCCATTATATCAGGTTACTCCCGCCTATCAGAAAACCTCGGTCGCGCCATAGAGGCAACCCTTCTCGGCCGCAACCCCCAAGATGCCCTTAAAGAATCTCAAGAGCGTTTGACACTAACCTTAGATATGGCAACAGCCAAAGAGAAATAGACAAGAAAAAATATTTTTTTTAGCTGTAAATTATCGGCTTTCACTGTATTTGATATCATGTCCGATCGATTAACCATAATATCCCGGTCGGGGCGGGCTTCGCCGTGAGCGTCAGCCGAACGGTTTTTGAGATGGGAGATTGTTGGCAGGTATTTTTGGCGAACCCTCCCCTACGAAAATCGCGGTCGATCGACCGGACATGATATGAGCGAAAAAATTGAAGCCTCGATTGATTGGTTGACAATCTAGTAAAAATCACTACCGCCTGCACTTCTAATCAGAAACCGTGTTTCTTGACCCAAACTCACCTAAAAACAGAGATTTTACGTCGCTGTTATTGGTATTTTAGGTATTTTAGGTATTATTGAGCACGGTGCAAGATTTTAGGGTGAATTGAGTGACGATCGCCCGACACAAAAAGACACCCGCTGTCGCTCGGTAATAAATTTTTAACAAAAACCAAAAATTTACAAACCAATTGCTTAGCCATTAGAGATATATTTACAAAAAAGCGATACTCCCGAAATTCATGGGCAGATTTGATAGAACAAAAAAACCCCTCCCTCAACGGCACCACAAAAAGTTAGCTCAAAAGCTTCTCCCACTACCTACCACCCATGACCTACCATCACCTAATAGAAACATTTTCTCTACCCTCTGCCTGTTCCGTGCCACCTACTGAGACCCCAACAACCGTCAACCTTTTCCCCAAACGACCATGCAGACAAAGTTCCTTAACGCAATCAAAGGACATTCCTGGCGGTACTTCCTCGCAGTAGGCGCGATCGCCCTGGTCTACTATTGGGCGTCGCAATTCGCCGTTTCCACCCTCACCCTCAGTTCAGAAATTTACCCGATGTGGCCGGCAGCAGGAATTGCCCAAGTCGCCCTGCTGCTGTTTGGGCGGCAACTGTGGCCGGGAATCGCGATCGGAGGCTTCCTGTTCAGCATGAGCGTACCCTCGGCCAACATCGGCACGGCATTGATCTCGGCAGGCGCCAGAACCCTGCAAGCGTGGACGGGAACTTATCTGCTACAGGGCATTAACTTTAGCGCCGGGCTCGATCGGCTCAAAGACGTTTTAGGAATAGTCGGACTGGCAGCCTTGGGATCTACCCTAATCAACTCCACCATCGGCAGCATCGTCGTCTGCCTGACCGGTTTATCTAGCTGGAGCGATTTTGGCACGATTTGGGGGACTTGGTGGGTGGGAGACGCTATGGGAATTGTACTCGTCGCCCCGCTGCTGCTGACGTGGCAACAATTGCCCAAAGTCCCCATCCATCGCACGCAGATAGCTGAACGAGCGATTTGGCTGCTGCTGCTACTAGCAGTCGGCTGGCTCGTCTTTTGCTCCCGCACCCGCGCCGCCTACGCCCGCTATCCCCTCGAATACTTACCGTTTCCCCTAGTAGTTTGGGCTGCCTTTCGATTCGGTCAGCGCTACACCGCCCTCTCCAACCTCATCCTCTGCGGTTTCGCCATCTGGGGTATAGCCCGAGGCAGCGGCCCCTTCCTCAAACACGCCAGCAGTATCCCCCAAGCATTGTTATCCCTGCAAGCCTTCATCGCCGTCATCGCCGTCACCGGCTTAGTCTTAGCTGCCACCGTCGCCGAACGCCACCAAGCAGAAGCCTCCCTGCGCGCCAGCGAAGCCAGCCTCGCTAACGCCCAGCGCATCGCCCAGCTAGGCAACTGGGACTTAGACCGCAACGCCCAGCAATTGCGGTGGTCAGAGGAAATTTACCGCATCCTGGGACAGCAACCGGGAACTTTTGAACCCAGCCTGGAAGCCTTCTTGGAATACGTGCACCCTGAAGACAGAAAATTAGTCAAAACCTCGATCGAAGCCGCTTTATACCAGCAACAGCCTTACAGCATCGACTACAGGCTCATACTCCCCGACGGCAGCAACCGCACAGTCTACGAACAAGCCGCCGTCACCTCCCTCTACATCACTAGCACCGTCCAAGACATCACAGAGAGAAAGCAAGCCGAAGCAGCCCTGCGTTCTTCTGAAGAAAGATTTTCCAAGGCCTTTCACGCCTCCCCAGTCGGCATCAGCATCTGCACCCTCACAGACGGATGCTTCCTCGATGCCAACGAAAGCTTTTTGCGATCGTTAGGCTGGCTGCGCCACGAATTTATCGGCCGCACTCCCAGCGACTTAGGAATATTTGTCAATTCAGAAGACGGCGGGCGGCTCGCCCAGATTTTGCAATCACAAAATTCGATCGGCAACCAAGAAATCAAAATTCGCACCAAAGCCGGCGAAGTGCGCGACTGGCTGCTGTCAGCGGAACTGATCCACCTCGGCAGCACTCAGTGCGTTTTAATCATGACCACCGACATCACCGAACGCTTGCGTTCCGAAGAATTCCGCCGGGCCGCATTAGCCGCCGAAGCTGCTAATAGATCCAAAAGCATTTTTCTCGCCAACATGAGTCACGAACTCAGAACCCCCCTCAACGCCATCATCGGCTACAGCGAGATCCTGCAAGAAGACGCCCGAGACCTCGGTGCCGAAGAGTTCATAGACGACCTCCAGAGAATTAACACGGCCGGCCAGCACCTACTAGCACTGATTAAAGATATTCTCGACTTGACCAAAATTGAAGCAGGCCGCATCGACTTCGACCTCGAAACCTTCACAATTTCAACTCTGGTTGAGGAAGTAGTTGCCACGATCGCGCCGATGGCAGACAAAAATAGCAATATTCTAGAAATACAATGCCCCCAGGATATTGGCTCGATGCAGACCGACAAAACTAAACTCCGGCAGTCTCTGCTCAACCTCCTCAGCAATGCCGCGAAATTTACTTCCTCCGGCGCGATTACCTTCGCCGTTACCCGAGCCGTCGAAACCCCCGCCGACGCTGCAAAGAAAGGCAAAAAAATAGGAGCGTATATAATAGAAGGCGGCCAAGCTGAAAATAGCTTATCTCTGTTATCTTCCCATCGAGATTGGATCGTTTTTACGGTCAAAGATACCGGCATTGGCATGAGTCCCGAACAGTTAGCCAGAATCTTTGAGCCTTTCACCCAAGCCGATTCCTCAACTACTAAGAAGTACGGCGGCACTGGTTTGGGGCTGACGATTACTAAGAAATTCTGCGAAATGATGGGCGGAGACATTACCGCATTCAGCGAGGTTGGCAAAGGTTCTACTTTTACCATTCGGCTGCCAGCTATTTTCACCGACCTTTCGATCTCTACCGAAAAGTCTGACCAATAATATTTTTTTACAGTTATTTTCCAGACCTGCCAATTAGATTTTCCTCCGCCAGTTGCTGATGATTTCGCTAGCATTTAGGGAGACTTGGCAGATAATTGATCGCACGAGCAAATCAGTTTTTTTCCTAGGTTTTTATTCTAATATAGAAGTATAAGATTAGGCCGGTTAAACAACCATAATTATAGCGGTTCTCAGAAAGATTAGGTACGTAGTTGGGCTTCAGCCCTCTTAGTTATTGTTGTTATATAATCTCTCAATAATACCTCACCACGCTTGAGAAAGGCTATAATTTATGAGTGTAAGTACGAAAAGCCCTGAAATCGTTTCCGATGGCAGGGGAATAATAATTTTTTCAGTCCAGTACAAGCGTAAGCGATCGCTTTGTGGCGGTCACCTAGTTTTTGAGGGGAAGTTCACTTGATTGATACTCCGAACAGTTTTTCTATTGCCCAATGGCTGATTATCGCTTGAGAGCGATCGACTTTGGATACTTAAATCAAGCTCAGATCCACCTCTGACTTGCATTTTATTCGACTTTTTTATTATCCTTACCCTGTAATGATTGTAGTATCGCTACCCAAACTTTCCTGAGTATTGACTCGATCAGATGATATTATTATTTTTGAGCGTGCTGCCGACATTCAGAGCATTGGTTTGTGGACAACCCTTAAAAGTTCTGAGAATAAATATAATTAGCCCAGTTTGAAAGATTTTGGATAGCAGAGATACTCCCTCGGCTTCTCAATAAAACCTGTTAGAGACTTCGATCGCGTACTTCTATCCTAACCGTATACCTACGTATATATACTATTAATTAAAAAGATATACTGTAGAAAGTTGCCTACAAAGCGCCAGAAAATATGCACCCCCACCTCCAGCGCCAACTCGAACAGCTAGGTTTAGTCGGCGAGTCTCCCCCTCCCACTGCTGAGCAGTGGCAGCTTTTATTAGAGCAGGTAAGTTGTAGCTATGACCGAATTCAGAGTCAGCAAGAACTTCAGCAGGAAGATGGTTTTAACTTGGAGACGGTGGCGCTCGAGGATTTAACTGACTCGCCCCATTCCCCTCAAGACTCTCCAACAGATTCAGAATTCGATCGATTCCAGGCAAGTTTCAGCAGTTTAAGGCCGGGATTGTGTATCCTTGACGCGAAGGGCTGTGTAATCTCGGTGAATCCAGATGCCGAACGCTTGCTGGGGTGGAGAGAGTCGGAACTTGCAGGCGTTTCTCTCCTAGAGCGCATCGGAAAGCAAAACAAAGGCAACAAATCCCAAGTTTTGACGGCTCCGAAACAGCCGCCAAGCAAGACTGAAGATGCGACGATCGCACCTACACTAGATTTACAACAGGCGATCGCTTCCGGTCAACCTTGCAACAATTGGGACGGCGAGTTTTTGTGTCGCGACGGCAAGATTTTACCAGTTTCCTATTTTTTCCATCCCGCAGTTGAGGGCGGCGAAATATCAGTCTTGGTGTTTTTTGACATTAGAGAACACAAGCAATCGCTCTCGATACTGCAAGCAGTTCTAAAATCTACAGATGCAGGAATTCTGGCCGTTGACAGAAACGGCAATATATGTAATTACAATCAGAAATTTCTAGAGATGTGGGGTTTGTCCGCCAGCCAAGGAAAGTTGAGCAGATCGACCTTCGGCACAGTCAAAAATACGATCGAAACAGGATTC
Source organism: Microcoleus sp. F6_B6 (assembly GCA_036702215.1). Taxonomy (GTDB): domain Bacteria; phylum Cyanobacteriota; class Cyanobacteriia; order Cyanobacteriales; family Microcoleaceae; genus Microcoleus. Next base: position 190,075 of record JAUBST010000008.1, on the reverse strand, counting down.
CCCAACGCCCGGGAACAATTAAAAGACCCGCAAGGATTTCTCCAAAACGCGATCGAAGTGTCGGCCGCTCCAGATACTGAAATCAGCGAATTATTAGAATTTAAAGACGGAAAAATTATCGAATTAAATTCGTTGCCATCAAAAGTCGGAGCGAAAACAGTCGGTAGAGTCTGGCTCTTTCGAGACGTTACCAAACTCAAAGAAGTAGAACAATCTTTGCAGTATCGAATAGAATTCGCTCAGTTGATTGCCAGTTTGTCAACCGATTTTATCAGCCAGCCCTTATCAGAAATAGACAAAGGCATCGATCGCACCCTGGAAGCGATCGCCACCTCGATCGGGTTTGACCGCAGTTACATCTACCTGTTATCATTCGACAAAACCCGCGCCGACAAAACCTACGAGTGGTGCGGCGAAAGCATTCCGGCAGTCAAAGACAGCACCGACAAACAAATAGACATCGCACAAATCCCTTGGATCGCAGAAAAACTCGATCGCGCCGAATGCCTCTACATTCCTGAAATCGGCGAACTCCCGCCCCCTGTTAAAGCCGAAATTTCCTATTTTATCGGTCAAAATCCAGCCCAATTCCAGACAGACTCCCCATCCCAAACAGTCAATCAAACAGCAACCGCCTCAATACATTCGATTGGCGCTTCCATAAATAATTTAGAATCACAAAAACAGGTAAAAAATATCCAATCGCTGATAATTATCCCCCTAATTTGTAGTAAAAACCTAGTAGGATTTCTCGGATTCGATGGCTTACAGCAAACAGCAAGTCGAGCAACCGAAATATCCACACAGCTAAAAATGGTAGGAGAAATGCTCGCCAATGTCCTAGAGCGCAAGCGAGCAGAAGCAGCCTTGAGACAATCCGAAACAAAATACCGCAGCATCTTTGAAAACGCAGTCGAAGGCATATTCCAGACAACGCCGACCGGGCACTACCTCAGCGGCAATAGCGCACTAGCCCAAATTTACGGCTACGAATCCTGTACCGAAATGCTCGCCGAACTCACCGAGATCGACCGTCAATTTTACGTTAACCCCAATCGGCGCGCCGAGTTTACGGCCGCATTGGGCGCCTGCGGCCAAGTGTCAAAATTTGAATCTCAAATATACCGCCGAGACGGTAGCAAGATCTGGATTTCCGAAAACGCGCGCAGCATCTGCGACGAAAACGGCAGCGTTTTGTACTACGAAGGCACAGTCCAAGACATCACCGATCGCAAACAGGCAGAATCCGCCTTGCAGTCGGCCCTAGAAGCAGCAGAATCAGCCAACCGGGCAAAAAGTACATTTCTCGCCAACATGAGCCACGAACTTCGCACACCGCTTAATGCCATCATTGGCTACAGCGAAATGCTTCAAGAAGAAGCTGAAGAATTGGGCAATGAAGCTTTTGTCCCCGACCTCGAAAAAATCTGCAGTGCCGGCAAACACCTGCTCTCGATGATCGACGACATCCTAGATATCTCTAAAATTGAAGCAGGTCGAATGGATCTCTACTTAGAAACCTTCGACATTCATACCTTAATTGAAAGTGCTGTCGCCACGGCCAGGCCGCTGGTCGAGAAAAACGGTAATACCCTAGAAGTGTACTGTCCAGACAACCTCGATACCATGCACGCGGACATGACCAAAGTTCGGCAAGTGCTGCTGAACTTGCTCAGCAACGCTGCCAAGTTCACCCAAAACGGGAGAATTACGATCGGAGTGGAAAGAATTAAAAATGAACCATTAAGAATGAAAAATCAAGAAGAATCTTCCCAAATTTTAATTTCCAACTCCGAATTTTTAAGTTTCCGCGTCGCCGACACCGGTATCGGCATGACAACAGAGCAATTGCAGCGAGTTTTCCAACCTTTCACCCAAGCTGACGCCTCGACTACCCGCAAGTACGGCGGCACGGGTTTGGGACTAGCTATCAGCCAGCGCTTCTGTCATATGATGGGCGGCAGCATTGAGGTCAGCAGCACCTCGGGCGAGGGCAGCACTTTCACCGTACTCTTGCCCAGTGCCATCAAACAGCCGGAAATCCCCAACAAAGTCCGCGACAGCACTAGCCCTCCGGTCGCACCCGCTGTCGGCACGGTGCTGGTAGTTGACGACGACCCGATCTCGCGGGATTTGATCCAGCGCGCCCTCGCTCGCCAAGGACTGCACGTAGAAGTCGCCGGCGGCGGCGAGCAAGCTCTCCGGCTGGCTAAGCAACTGCGGCCAGACGCCATTACCCTCGACGTGATCATGCCGGGAATGGACGGCTGGGCGGTACTCTCAGCGCTGAAGGCAGATCCGGATCTTGCCGAAATTCCCGTAATCCTGCTATCCTTTGTTGGCAACAAAAGCCTCGGCTTTGCATTGGGTGCCTCGGACTACCTCACCAAACCAGTGGACGGCAAACGGCTGGCTGCCTTGTTGAACAAGTACCGACGCGACCAAGACGGGGTTGCAAGTAACAATTTGACCTGTCAGATTCTAATTGTGGAAGACGACGTTGCCGCGCGCGAAATACTGCGATGCGTACTAGAAACACAAGGCTGGGCAGTAACGGAAGCTGACAGCGGACGCGCTGCTCTCGATCGGCTAAAAGTTGCTCGCCCGCACCTGATATTACTGGATTTGATGTTGCCAGAAATGGATGGTTTTGAGTTGATCGGGGAAATTCGCAAATCCCATTCGGGAGATCCTATACCGATTGTTGCGATCACGGGGAAAAACTTGACACCGGCCGAAAGCCAGCAGCTCAACGGCTACGTCGAGCGGGTGCTACAAAAGGGACTCTACAGTTGCGATACTTTGTTGCGCTATGTTCGCTCTATAGTGAATGACAGGTTCGATCGCAGGTACGACTCGAAAGGCAAGGAGAACACCAATGGCTAAAATCCTGTTGGTCGAAGATAACGAAATGAACAGGGATATGCTTTCCAGGCGTCTGGCCCGCAAGGGACACGAGGTCTTTATTGCTGTTGACGGTGCTGAGGGAGTGTCGATGGCGCTCGCGAAAGTACCGGATTTGATTCTGATGGATATGAGTCTGCCTGTGCTCGACGGGTGGCAAGCAACGCAGCAAATTAAGGCTGCTCCTGAAACTAGCAGGATTCCGGTGATTGCCCTGACGGCTCACGCAATGGCGGGCGATCGTGAAAAGTGTCTTGCCGCGGGCTGCAACGACTACGACACCAAACCCGTCGAGTTTCCCCGACTTTTGGGTAAAATTGAAACTCTTCTGAAAGAGGCCCTGACATGAAAGGTGACGAGGGCAGCGTGCTGGTTGTGGACGACAATGAGGTAAACCGCGATTTGCTGGCCCGCCGACTTCAGCGTCAAGGCCATGCGGTGACTGTTGCTGAAGATGGTCTCCAAGCTCTGGAACTGTTGCGAAGAGATCCTTTTGATTTGGTTCTTCTAGACATTATGATGCCGCAAATGAACGGCTATCAGGTGCTGGAAAATCTGAAGGCGGACGAGAAGTTGCGCTACATCCCGGTGATTATGATTTCGGCGGTGGACGATATCGACAGTATCGTGCGGTGTATAGAGTTGGGGGCGGAGGATTATCTTTCTAAACCGTTCAATCCGGTATTGCTCAAGGCTCGGATTAGCGCTTGTCTGGAAAAGAAGCGCCTGCGGGATAAGGAACAGGCGTATTTACAGGAGTTGGCTGAGGAAAAGGAAAAGTCCGAGCGTTTGCTGTTAAATATTTTACCGAAGGCGATCGCGCAGCGCCTCAAACACGGGGAAATTACGATCGCCGACAGTTTTGCTGAGGTAACGGTGATGTTTGCCGATTTGGTCGGTTTTACTAAGCTTTCGGCTCATTTGTCGCCGGCCCAGTTGGTGGAGTTGCTCAACGAGATTTTTTCGGCTTTTGACGAGTTGGCCGATCGCTACGGACTTGAGAAAATTAAGACGATCGGCGATGCTTATATGGTAGTTGGCGGTTTGCCGACGCCCAGCGACAACCACGCCGAGTCGATCGCCGAAATGGCGCTGGAAATTCAAGCAGCAATGACTAAGATACGTACCAAGGGAGGTCAGCCGCTCAGCATCCGCATCGGCATCCACACAGGCCCGGTGGAAGCTGGGGTAATCGGTACTAAAAAATTTACTTACGATTTGTGGGGAGATACGGTAAATACAGCTTCCCGGATGGAATCTCAAGGCGTCCCCGGCAGCATTCAGGTGACAGTTGCTACCTACGAACGCCTGCGGGGTAAGTACGTTTTTGAGGAGCGGGGCGTGATTCCGGTGAAGGGGAAAGGCGATATGATGACTTATCTGCTTGTGGCCCGAAATGCTTAATTAATCATTGGGCATTGGGCATTGGGCATTGGCCAAACAGGGCATCGGTAACTAATATCAACAGTCAATCGATTTTAGATTTTAGATTTTAGATTGTTATCAGTCAACAGTCAACGGTCAACAGTCAATCGATTTTAGATTTTAGATTGTTATCAGTCAACAGTCAACAGTCAACAGTCAATCGATTTTAGATTTTAGATTTTAGACTTTAGATTGTTATCAGTCAACAGTCAACGGTCAACAGTCAATCGATTTTAGATTTTAGATTGTTATCAGTCAACAGTCAACAGTCAACAGTCAATCGATTTTAGATTTTAGATTGTTATCAGTCAACAGTCAACAATCAACAGTCAACAGTCAACAGTCAACAGTCAAGGAATCATCAAATGAACGTAAATTCTAACCTTTTAATGTACGCCCAATGGGCGGGAATGCTGACAGCAGCCTTGGCTATTCTAACTGTTATAGCATTTATCTTCAAATGGGGTATTCGCTTCCGATTGGTAGGAGTGACAAGTTTTATGGCCGTAGTCGCTGCGAGTATATTCGGTCTGGGTTTGGGACTGTTTACTCGCACAGAAATTCCCGGTGCAGTTCGCTATTCTTTAGTTTACGATACTGGCGGCGCTCAAACAGTAGTTACTGTGCCGCCTACGATCGCCGAATCGGAATTAGAAGCAACGATGCGCCAAGCGGCTGCGGATTTGTACTCTCCAGGGCGCTCAGGACGCGGCAGAGACTACATGACAATCCGGGTTCGGACAATTGTACATCCAGAGCCTGGGCTGTCGCAGCCGCTGTTTTTGGGCGAAGTGAGGCGATCGCTCGCGATTCGTAATGATGACAAAATGGCGATCGAAATCTTCCCCGAAAAAGTTGCTATTCTGAAAAAATATCAAGCTTAAAAGATAGCAAGGTCGGACACGGAAATCCCGTTTCCCTACCCCAAAATCATCGATCTACTCGTTCCCAGGCTCTGCCTGGTAACGCAGAGCCGGAGGCTCTGCCTCCAATTTCTCAGGCGAGGCAGAGCCTCTAGATATGGGTTCCCAGGCAGAGCCTAGGAACCAGTTATAATATACAAAAGCCGCCAACACCAACGACAAATCTCCTATAAAAAATTTAAAATTATGAGTCAAGAATCCGAACAATTACTAACTAAACTATACAATGCTTTCGATCCATTCTATCCTTTACCAGCAGGAGATCCGCAGTATGTTGACTGTCGGAAAGTGCGAGGAGATGGCGATATTATCGAAGATTTGGGCAAAAAGATTAAGCTATCGCAGCGAATGACTTGTCAGTTGTATGCTGGACATCGCGGTGCGGGAAAGTCAACGGAATTGCTGCGACTTCAGGAATATTTGCAAAATCAAGGCTGCTTTGTAGTCTATTTCGCGGCTGACGAGCAAGATATTAATCCCGAAGATACTGAATATACTGATATTTTGCTAGCTTGTACCAGGCATTTATTAGAATCACTCAGAAATGCCAACTCTAAACCATTACGCAATTGGATGCGAGATAGGTGGGAAGATTTGAAAGATTTAGCCCTAACCGAAGTGTCTTTTGAAACATTGAGCTTAGAGTCGCAAATTGCTCAGTTTGCCAAACTGACCGCGAATGTCAGAACCGTACCGAGTCTGCGCCAAAAAATTCGAGATAAAATTAATCCCCACACCACGACGCTGATTGATGCGCTGAATGAGTTTATTGGCGATGCTAAAAAAAACTTGCCCGATAAATCTTCGCAACTCGCAGTAATTGCCGATAATTTAGACCGAATTGTGCCGTTTTCCCAGGACGGGAAACGCAGCAATCTCGACGAAATATTTTTAGACCGCACCGAACAACTCAAAGCTTTAGATTGCCATGTCATTTACACCATACCGATTTCTATGGTGTATTCTAACCGCGCTACTGAGTTAATCAATAATTATAACGACCCGCAAGTGTTGCCGATGATTATGGTGCAGAATCCAGACGGCAGCACCAACGAAGCGGGACTTGCTAAAATCAAAGAGTTGATTGAAAAGCGGGTAAAACAAGTAAATCCGGATCAATCTTTAGAAACAGGATTGTTTGACAGTCGAGAAACTCTAGAACGCCTGTGTTTGATGAGTGGGGGTCACGTCAGAAATTTGCTGTTGATGATGCAAGAAGCAATAACTCGCACCGAGGATGTGCCAATTAGTGCAAAAGCAGCGCAAAGGGCAATTACTCAAGCGCGGGATGTCTACCGCAGAACTCCTGAAGAAGGCGAATGGCAAATTTTAGCGAAAGTATCGCAAACTCAGCGCATACTGAACGATGAACAGCACCGCAATTTATTATTTAGCCGCTGTATTTTGGAATACCGATTCTATGATGAAGAAGGAGAAATGCAGCCTTGGTATGATGTTCACCCGTTGATTAAAGGAATTAAGCAATTTAAAGATTGTCTTGCACAACTTCAGCCATGACGCGAGAAATAATTGATTGGGATGCCGATTTACCAGAAGCAGAACCAGAGGAAGAATATCTAGCTCTGGTACGAACTCTTAATCGGACAGATGGTTTCCGGTTGTTGTTTGTTGAGTGTTCGCCTGCGGAAGGTGAACGCTTGATTGCGAAAGTTCAAGCCGATGTGCCGCAGAAAAAGATTGAAGTGTTGGCACTGGATGAGTCGGTTTATAATTTTTATAACATAATTGAAGATTTGCCAGACCGAGATGAAATTAATATCCTGTTTGTGAAAGGCTTAGAATATTCACTTTATGAATATGAGAAAGAAAAAAAAGATATCGGATGGGATAGCAAGGATATTTATTCTTATAGTTGGCGGGGTGTGCCGCCTGTTTTAATGAATTTAAACCAGCAGCGGGAAAGGTTTAGAGATGATTTTAAGATGTGCTTTGTGTTTATTTTGCCTCGTTTTGCAGTTAATTATTTGATCCAGCGGGCACCTGATTTCTTTGATTGGCGAGCGAGTTTATTTAAGTTGTCGATGGATAAAGAAATGCTGCAACTAGAATCAAGGCAGGCTTGTTCCGAAAGAGGGAAGCGAGAAGATTATCTAGCTTTGACTTTCCAAGAAAGAAAACGGGAATTGGTGAGGATTCAATCTTTAATTGATGAGGATGGGCAAACACCCGAACAACAAGCAGAATTGTTTTATGAACAAGGTTTATTGTATGGCTATGCTGAAGAATATACAAAGGCGATAGCCTCCTTCGACCAAGCCTTAGAAATCAAACCAGATTATGACGAAGCCTGGTACTATCGCGGCATTGCACTGGCTAATTTAGAAAGATGGGAAGAAGCGATAGCCTCCTATGACAAAGCCTTAGAATTCAAACCAGATTATCACGTAACCTGGAACAATCGTGGCAAAGCACTGGGTAATTTAGGAAGATGGGAAGAAGCGATAGCCTCCTTCGACAAAGCCTTAGAAATCAAACCAGATTATGACGAAGCCTGGTACTATCGCGGCATTGCACTGGATGATTTAGGAAGATTGGAAGAAGCAATAGCCTCCTATGACAAAGCCTTAGAAATTAAACCAAATTCATCCCAAGCCTGGTATAATCGAGGCAATACGCTGGATGATTTAGGAAGAGGGGAAGAAGCGATAGCCTCCTACGACAAAGCCTTAGAAATCAAACCAGATTCATACAAAGCCTCGTACAATCGAGGCAATGCACTGCGTAATTTAGGAAGATTGGAAGAAGCGATAGCCTCCTACGACAAAGCCTTAGAAATCAAACCAGATTTACAGGAAGCCTGGAACAATCGGGGCTGTGAACTGGGTAATTTAGGAAGATTGGAAGAAGCGATAGCCTCCTTCGACAAAGTTTTAGACTTCAACCCCGATGATGACTTTGCTTGGAAAAATCGGGCCATTGCACTGAATAATTTAGGAAGATTGGAAGAAGCGATAGCCTGCTACGACAAAGCCTTAGAAATCAAACCAGATGATGACGCAGTGTGGAACCAGCGGGGCATTGCACTGGGTAATCTAGGAAGATTGGAAGAAGCGATAGCCTCCTTCGACAAAGCCTTAGAAATCAAACCAGATTTACACGAAGGCTGGTTTAATTGGGGCAGGGCACTGGATAAGTTAGGAAAATTGGAAGAAGCGATAGCCTCCTTCGACAAAGCCTTAGAAATCAAACCAGATTTACACCAAGGCTGGTTCAATCGGGGCCATACACTGGATAAGTTAGGAAAAGTGGAAGAAGCGATAGCCTCCTTCGACAAAGCCTTAGAAATCAAACCAGATTTACAACACCTTGTATGGTACATTCGGGGCGATGCACTATGTAATTTAGGCTTATTAGAAGAAGCGATCGCCTACTACGACAAAGCCTTAGAAATTCAACCTGATTTACACCTTTTCTGGTACATTCGAGGTCATGCACTATCTAAATTAGGCTTATTAGAAGAAGCGCTCGCTTCCTATGACAAATCCTTAGAAATCAAACCCGGCGCTCACTTTGCCTGGTTATTTTATTTAGGCTTATTAGAAGAAGCGCTCGCCTCCTATGACAAAGCCTTAGAAATCAAACCCGGCGCTCACTTTGCCTGGTACAGTATTAAACATCTGCGTTTTATAATAAAGCTGGCTGTTATGCGTTGCATAGTCAGATTGACCAAGCGATTCAGAATTTGCAGCAAGCCATCAATCTGAATCCTGACGAATACCGAGAAATGGCAAAAACTGACTCGGATTTTGACAGCGCGCGATCGCACCCTCAATTTCAAGCCTTGATTCAAGAATAGGGATTTGCCCTTCGGCGGGGCGGGTTTATGAGATTGTCGGTTTTAGGCGATTATTGTTGGTCAAACCCGCCCCTACAGCATCACAAACACTTTTCAATGAAGCTAAGGGACACGATATAATAGGAGAATTAATAGCGAGGTAAAAGATGACTCAACTAAATGTCAATCTAACCACTGACAAATTTCCCGAACTCATTGCCCATGTCGAGGATACTGGAGAACGAATTGTCATAGAACAGGAAGGAAAGGCGATCGCTGCTATCATTACTTATGCAGACTTGAAGCGACTGGAAGCACTAGAAGCCGCCCTAATTAACAAAGCAAAACTCGAAGAATATGAATCGCTAAAAGCTGCGATCCGCAATCCAGCTTTTGATTCTCTGAGAGACTCAGCAGAAGATATCTACACTTTAGCTGATGGCTTGCCATTCCACGACCCTGAATGGATTAAAACAGTAGCAATCGAGCCTCATTTTGGTTCTATCCTAGACCCCGAAGAAGACATTTATACCATAGCTGACGGTAAACCATTCCATGACCAAGGGTAAGATTTTCCTAGTACCGTTTCCCTATGATGATTTATCGGCCAACAAACTGCGTCCCGCAGCTTGCTTGACTAACCCTTTGGGAGCGCGACGCCATGTTATTCTTGCTTATATTACAAGTCGCTTGCCCACAAATCTACTGGAAACAGATATCGTATTAGATGCTTCTCATCCTGACTTTCCTGCTTCGGGGTTGCGCGTGCCATCTACTATCAGGCTGCATCAACTGGTGACTGTTTCTACAGTGGTTGTTCAGCGTGAGTTGGGTGAATTGTCATCAGATACACAGGCTCAAATTGCTGAAAAGCTTTACAATTTGCTAAGTCAGTGATCGCCGATAGGTGAAACTTATATCAGGACTTACGCAACTTTTAAATTTTTACACTACCCGTAGTAATAAGGGCCGCAATGCACTACAAATAGGGTGGATATGTAAGCCCTGTTATATCTTGGATGAGGTTTGTCACACCTCAGTACGATCGCCCTTTCCTCCTTTCTACGCAGTCAATCGATTTTAGATTTTAAATTAAAGAATTGAAGCATTGACCTTACGGATAAATTCGGGGGCTTGTATCCTGGATGCTTTCGGCCAGCTCAAAAAAATAGTATTAATCTATACTTTCAAAGCCTAGCTCTAGAAGTACAATGAAAAAACTTGAAAAAGTCCCAAAAATCCTGTAAAATTGCCATAAATAACCAAATAGTCGCGCTAGAAAGCACTCAAAGGCGAAAAATATCGCAGATAAAAAAGAAAAGAATCAATTAGACAGAAAATAAAGAGGTGAAACCCCTTGCAAAAATTAGCCAGCATAGAAAAGCCGATCGACTCAGGGGAAAAATCCATAGCAGTCAATACCCAAAAGGCTCAAACCTTGTACGAACGCGGCAACGCCCTAGAAGCAATGGGACGATTCCAAGCTGCGATCGAATCTTGGGAAGAAGCGATCGAACTCGAACCAAAATTTTATGAAGCCTGGTACAACCAAGGCGTAGCCCTCAGAAAATTGGGACAGCTAGAAGCAGCGATCGCAGCCTACAACAAATCCCTAGAAATCAAACCAAACAATCCCGAAGCGTGGTACAACCGCGCCAACGTTTTGCAGAAGCTAAACAAATTCTCAGAAGCGATCGCATCCTACGAACAGGCGATCGCACTCAACCCAAGCTACCGCGAAGCTTGGACGAACCGCGGCAACACCCTCGTCAACTTAGAAAAATACTCAGAAGCGATCGACTCCTACGACAAAGCCATCGCCATCAAACCAGACTACTGCGAAGCTTGGTACAACAAAGCATTTACCCTCAGAAAATGCAACCAAAATACAGCCGCGATCGCATCCTGCGACAAAGCGATCGAACTCAAACCAGACTTGCATCAAGCCTGGTACAACCGCGGCTTAGCCCTAGCCGACGAAAAACTCTACCCCGAAGCCGTCGCCTCCTACGACAAAACCCTGCAACTGCGGCCGAATTCCCCCGAAGTCTGGAACAAACGCGGCACGGCGATCGCACAAATGGGAAAATTTGAAGCTGCGATCGCATCCTGGGACAAAGCCCTCGCACTCAAGCCAAATGACAGCGAAACCTGGTACAACTGCGGCTTAGCCTTCGCCAACTTAAAACGCTTTGAAGAAGCAATTGCCTCTTGGGACAAAACGGTAGAGTTGCAGCCAGACAACATCGAAGCCTGGTACAACCGCGCCGTCGCCCTCAGAAAAATTAAACGATTTACCGAAGCCATCGCCTCCTACGATAAAATCATTGCACTCACACCCGACGATCCAAACCTCTACTATCAAAAAGGTTGCGTTTACGCCTTGGAAAAACAAGCAGGCGATCGCAGCAGCACAAACAGCCCCGAAGCCTTAGCAAATATCACCGACAAAGCGATCGAAAACTTGTCCGAGGCGATCGAACTCAATCCGAACAAATACCGGAAACTGTGCAAAAATCACTCAAAATTGCGTACAATACTAGAATAAGTGCGGTTTTTAGCTTGATTTCAGGGTAGCAATGATTGATGGATACCGATGCCGCACTGCAACCTTTTTAGGCAAAACAGCACCAACAACCCCAATCATGCAAACCCTAGACAAAACTCAAGCAAAATTCGCTCAACTGGCAGCCCACCTCAGAGAAGTTAACGACATCGAATCAGTCTCGTCGCTGCTGCATTGGGATCAATCAACTTATATGCCGCCCAAAGGTGCAAGCGCCAGAGGCCGCCAGTTGGCTACACTCAAACAAATATCCCACGAAAAATTTACCGACCCAAAAATAGGTGAACTTCTAGAAGACTTGCGTTTCTACGAACAAACCCTCCCCTACGACTCCACCGCAGCCAGCCTGATCCGCATCGCCCGCAGAGACTACGATCGCGCCGCCAGAGTCCCCGCAACCTTCATGTCAGCACTCTGCCGCCACCAAGCCGACTGCTACGAAGCTTGGGCCGCAGCCAGAACAGCCAACAACTTCGCAGCCGTCGAGCCGTATCTCGAAAAAACCCTAGAATTAAGCAGGCAGTACGCCGACTTTTTCCCCGGATACGAACACATCGCCGATCCGTTGATCGATCGCAGCGACTACGGCATGAAAGTATCCCTGCTGCGCCCGCTTTTCGCCAAACTGCGTCAAGAATTAGTGCCGATAGTCGAAGCCATCACCTCCCAACCACCCGCCGACGACTCCTGCTTGCACCAAAACTTCCCAGAATCCCAGCAACTAGAATTCACCCGCACAGTCGTAGAACGCATGGGGTTCGACTTCCAGCGGGGACGGCAAGACACCACCCTGCACCCGTTCATGACCAACTTCTCCATAGACGACGTGCGAATTACCACCCGCGTCTATGAAGACCACCTGGATCAAGCACTCTTCAGCAGCATTCACGAAGCCGGACACGCCCTCTACGAACTCGGAAATTCCCCGGAATTTGAAGGCACGCTTCTGGCAGGCGGCATTTCCTCCGGCGTGCACGAAAGTCAATCGCGACTTTGGGAAAATCTGGTGGGGCGCAGCCGCGGTTTTTGGGAATGTTTCTACCCGCAACTCCAAGGGATATTTTTGCGACAGTTGGGACACGTATCCACTGACGCATTTTACCGGGCAATTAACAAAGTCTCGCGATCGCTCGTCCGCACTGACGCCGACGAAGTAACCTACAACCTCCACGTCGCCATCCGCTTTGACCTAGAATTGGCAATGGTAGAGGGAAAACTAGCAGTGCGAGACCTCCCCGAAGCGTGGAACGAACGCTATCAAACCGACCTCGGCGTTGTCCCCGCCACCGACAGCGAAGGCGCCATGCAAGATGTTCACTGGTATGTTGGTACGATCGGCGGAATGTTCCAAGGTTACACCCTCGGCAACTTGATGAGCGCCCAATTCTACGAAACAGCAGTAAAACTCAATCCTGAAATTCCCGTAGAAATAGAACAGGGCAATTTTACCGTACTCCATGACTGGCTAAAACAAAATATCTATCAGCACGGCCGCAAATACACTGCCGTCGAATTGATCGATCGCGTTACAGGTTCACCTTTAAGTATCGATCCCTTTCTCCGCTACATTCGCCACAAATACGGGGAATTTTATGTCATTTGAGGGATAGCAAGTTCAGATTGCAAACTTTAAGATGACATTAAAAAAAGTAGTCGCATAAAAAAAAGGGCGATACTAATACAGTATCGCCTAATTTAACAGCGACCCTCAAAAATCTTAAATAAGTGAGTATCTATGTCTGAACTTTTTCAAGCTGTTATCGCCAGCGACGAAAAAAACGACTTGCGTCAGTTGGTCAGAGATTTACGCGCTTTGGGAAACAAATATTTACTGCGAAACGACATAGTTAACTCTTTTGCGGCTTACTGCACCAAATACGAAAAGCCCGAACAGTTCCATCAATCTTCTCATTTGAGCAAACTGATTTACTGCGTTCAGGAAATTATTATTGAAGAAGACAGCATTTGCGTCCTGCTGCGACCAAAAATTGCTAATACAGACATAGTGCGAGTTGCAGACGACTTGACACTCGAACCGATGACAGTGCAAGAATTGCTCGACGCGCGCGATCGTTTCGTCAACCACTTTCACCCCCAAGAAGGCGACATCCTCGAACTAGATTTCGGCCCGTTTTACGACTATTCCCCCACAATTCGCGACCCGAAAAACATCGGCAAAGGAGTGCAATTCCTCAACCGATACCTGTCCAGCCAACTGTTCCCCGACCCCAGACAATCGCAGGAAACTCTATTTAATTTCTTGGGAATTCACCGCTGCAACGGCGTACAATTACTAATTAACGATCGCATAAAATCCCAAGAACAACTTTCAGAACAAGTCAAAAAAGCCCTCACCTTTGTCAGCGAACTTTCTGAAGAAGAACCCTACGAAAGATTTCGATTAGTTCTGCAAATGATGGGTTTTGAGGCAGGTTGGGGAAATACCGCAGCCCGCGTGCAGGAAACCCTAGGAATTCTTGACGAATTAATTGATGCCCCCGATCCGCAAACCCTAGAAACATTTATTTCTCGCATCCCGATGATTTTCAAAATCGTCCTAGTTTCTCCTCACGGCTGGTTCGGCCAAGAAGGAGTTTTGGGGCGGCCGGATACGGGAGGCCAGGTAGTTTATGTCCTCGATCAAGCCAAGAGTTTAGAGAAACAACTGCAAGAAGACATTCATCTTGCCGGTCTCGATAGTTTAGGCGTCAAACCTAAAGTAATTATTCTCACCAGGTTAATTCCTAACAGCGACGGCACGCGCTGCAACGAACGTTTGGAAAAAGTTCACGACACCGAAGATGTTTGGATTTTGCGGGTTCCCTTCCGCGAGTTCAATCCCAAACTGACTCAAAATTGGATTTCTAGATTTGAGATTTGGCCTTATTTGGAAACTTACGCGATCGATGCAGAAAAGGAATTGCTGGCTGAGTTTCAGGGCAAGCCGGATTTAATTGTCGGCAACTATTCCGACGGCAACTTGGTAGCGTTTTTGCTGTCTCGCAAACTCAAAGTTACTCAGTGCAATATAGCCCACGCGCTGGAAAAATCTAAATATTTGTTGAGCAATCTCTACTGGCAAGAATCCGAGGAAAAATACCATTTTGCGCTGCAATTTACGGCAGATATAATTGCCATGAATGCAGCTAATTGTATTGTCACCAGCACCTATCAAGAGATTGTGGGCCAACCCGATAGTGTCGGTCAGTACGAATCTTACCATTGTTTTACCATGCCGGATTTGTACCGCGTTGTCAACGGGATTGAACTGTTCAGTCCAAAATTCAACGTCGTGCCGCCGGGAGTCAACGAAAGCGTATACTTTCCCTACACGCGGACAGAAGACCGGGTGCAAGCCGATCGCGATCGGCCGGGCGAACTGCTGTTTACTCTAGAAGACCCCGAACAAGTCTTTGGAAAACTCGACGACCCGCAAAAGCGCCCTTTATTTTCGATCGCCAGACTCGATCGCATTAAAAACCTGACAGGCTTAGCAGAATTGTTTGGAAAAAGCCAGGAACTGCAAGAAAAATGCAACTTAATTCTAGTAGCTGGCAAACTGCGGGTCGAAGAAACCGACGATTACGAAGAAGCAGAAGAAATTAAAAAGCTCTACGCAATTATCGACCAATACAACCTGCACGGTAAAATTCGCTGGCTGGGAGTGAGGCTTTCCAAAAGCCTGTCCGGCGAAATCTACCGGGTAATCGCCGACAGCCGAGGTATATTTGTGCAGCCAGCCTTATTTGAAGCTTTCGGCTTGACAATTCTCGAAGCAATGATTACCGGCATTCCTACTTTCGGGACGCAGTTTGGCGGCCCGCTGGAAATTATTCAAGATGGCGTAAATGGGTTTTATATCAACCCGACCAACCACCAAGAAACTGCCCAAAAAATTATAGATTTTTTATCGAAATGCGAACAAAATCCCAACTATTGGTATGAAATTTCAACGCGAGGGATTGACCGAGTTTACAGCACGTATACCTGGAAAATTCACACTACCAAGCTGCTCAATCTGGCGCGGACTTACGGTTTCTGGAACTACTCGTCCAAGGGAAACCGCGAAGATATGCTCCGCTACATAGAAGCGCTGTTTTATCTGATTTACAAGCCGAGAGCCAAGGCTTTATTGGCAGAACACGCGAACCGATAAGTGGCGACTTTTGTTTCTTACGGGCTGGTTGAAGGAAAAAACTTGGTTTCTCACCGATCGACTTTTTACACAACCCGCCCGTAAAGATTTGTGAATGACAGCAGGTTTTCTACAACAGGACTGAGGCTAAAAAACGCGGTTTCTACTAAAATATTAGCTTTAGTAAAAAAACTTCTCGGAATCAACCGGGTTTCTGAGCAATAGTGCCAACCCCTCCCTGCTTCCAACTCATAACTTCTGAGTGCGGCCGTCCCCATTGCCGAACTTCTAAAAGCTGTGGCAGATATAGCAAGCGCACCCGACGCTTATAACGTTCTTAATGGGCCAAACCAATGCGGTCTATTACCCCTTCCCTCGGACTTTTTATTACCCCCTCGCGAAGTGGAAGAGCCTTCTTCCTTCTTCATTCTGCTATCTTTATCAGAAAGCAGTCCGGGTAATACAATTAGATTGAGAAACTTGAAAACAGCGAAACCTTGTCAAACCTTACTAACAGGATGAAATTTATGCGTGTGACTACTGTTACGATTTTCAGCTTGATTGCTCTGCTCGCTCCCGGCTTAACCCGAAAGGCAACTGCTGCTTTCGACTCCGAACCCTTGGTGCAGGAACAGTACCGCAGAGACTTTACGGCTCCAGCCGATCCCGGTGCGTCAGCATCGCCCGAGGGAAAGTCTCAAGCAGATATGTTTAACAAGCCTTTTTACGCGGGCGATCAGCCCCCAGTAAGAAAGGAAAAAACTATCTCGGCGGGAGCTGACGGGCCAGAAGTTGCCGCCATACAGCAACGGTTGCAGGTACACAGTTTCAAGGTGGGGACGATCGACGGTTCCTATGGCTCTCGGACCACATCGGCAGTCCGTGCCTTTCAGCAGTCTAAGGGTTTGCAGGCAGACGGCATCGTGGACAAAGAAACTTGGACAGCTTTAGCAGCAGATCCGGCGTCTGCTCCTGAAACTGTGCAGAGCAATGCTCCAATTCTGAGCAATGCTGCTGTTGCCGGCAATCCTCCAACTCTTCTAAATAAAGGCGCTGTCGGTTCCAAGGTGAAGACGCTACAGGTACGTTTGGAAATACAGGGTTACGATCCCGGTCCGATCGACGGTATTTTTGGTGCTCGCACTACTACGGCTGTCAAGAACTTTCAGCAGTCTAAGGGTTTGACGGCTAACGGCATGGTGGACGAAACAACCTGGAAAGCGCTGGGCCAAAAGTAAGCGACAAGTGAAAAATACGGAAAATTGCTGTGGCGATAACTCATGATTGAACCCGGTGTCCAAAAATGACCGGGTTTCTCGATGTTGAGCGATCGAGCAATTTGGCCATCACCCTGCGGATTTATCAGTGGGTCGCTTTCTTCAATCTAAAATCTCAAATCTAAAATCTAAAATCGATTGGGCGATCGAGCTATAACGGTTCTCAAGCTTTGTGAGGTATCGGGGCGACTCCTATGCCCTATGCCCTATGCCCTATGCCCTATGCCCGCGAGAGCACCTCATGTTACGCTCGAAAGGCTATATGCGGTCATAAGCCTACGGATTTATCAGTAGGTCGCTGTCTTCAATCTAAAATCTCAAATCTAAAATCGATTGACCGATCGCTCTGTTGTGTGCTACAGTATTTAAATGTCAAAATGCGGATATGGCGGAATTGGCAGACGCGCCAGATTTAGGTTCTGGTTCCGAGAGGAGTGAAGGTTCAAGTCCTTTTATCCGCACTACTCTTAACGCTTTATATATCAATAGTTTCAGGTTCGTTACGCCATTAAAACTTATGCTTTCCGCTCATTCTTCGCTAATTTAGGTGCTGAGGATTTCCAAAACCACCTCCATATCTGCCAAGTTTGCCCCGGACTTTTTGCGTCGCGCTTTCAACTGGTTGAGCAAGTCTGCCGGTTCGATTTCTGACAAATCGGTTCCGACCGTCGCCGAGGTTTTGGGTTGAGTTGGCGATCGCTGCTCAAGTTGAGATTCGAGCCTGTCAATCTGCTCGGCCGCTTCTGCGATGGTTTCATCTTTTGCTGCCAGCCGGGAGTTTAGTGCTGCGATTTCCTGATTCCTCAGATTGATAATCCCGTCGCTTCTTTGTAAGCTCTGGCGCAAGGTTTCAATTTCTTCCTCAACGTCTGGCCTGAATGATTCCGGGGTAGGAGCTTCACTCAGGCCCTCAATTTTCCCAGCCGTTCTTCGATAGCTGCGAATCTTGCCTCAATATCGACCGTTGCTTCTGTCTTACTTTGTCTTACATCATTGTGTCTTACGTTATTGTCTGACAGTTGTAAGACAATAGATTCATCCGATAAAGCCTCGATACCGACCCGCACAATGTCGAGCAAGGTTTTACTTCGATCGCAGCCGTGTTTGGTAGTTTCAGAGGGATAACGTTCTCGCCCTATCGCGTCAATCGCGTCCAAAATCTCGGTGGGACAGCGAAAGTTCAACATTGTTTTATCAGCCATCGTCTTACACCTTTCTGAGTTGTCTTACTCTAGTGTAAGACATCAAGCAAGAGGATGTAAGACATATAAAAACAAATCATCTTACAGTGTTGTCTTACTGCGTCTTACTTATGTGTCTTACAGCGAGCCTACAAAACCTATGAACACAAAAATCCCCCAGTCAAGGGGGATGAGATTGAACCGTCAGTTGTCAGGCAGTGGCTAAATTTTTCGCAGGTCGCAGAAGAGCATTGAGATTACCCGTCCGCCTTTCATTCCCTCACGCTCTTGCCAATCAACCTTGCAACTGATGCTTGTATGAATCTCAACGATGCGGCCGTGCCAGTTGTAACTAGGGTTCTCTGGTTTGTTGCCAGCTACTTTGTCTCCGACTCTGAATGCTTTGAGCGGGTCTGAGCAAGGGACGCCCGTGAGTAGTTCTGTCAACTTTTGCTTGTCGGAGAGGGTGAGTTTTGCGATCGCGTTGCACAATTCCAAAATAGTTGGGTTTTGTGCTCCAGCATCTCCAGCAGCTTGCTGTGTAAGGATTGTTTGCTCCAGCAGTGCTCCAGCAGTCATTTCTTGCTGGAGCACTGCTGGAGACGATTTTCTTGCTGTGTCTACTGCTGGAGATGCTGGAGCACTTTTTTCACTTTTTTCTGGTTTGTGTTTTGTGAGTCCTAGATAGTAAAAATCTCCCATCGTTCGTTCAGTTTCAAAGCCTCGTTCTGTATGTCGATATTTTTCTAGATTTGGGACTAACTCGCTGAGACGGGCAAAGAGCTGGTTGATAGCCTTTACAGGAGCATCTCGCCCCGGTAACTCATTCCAGATACGTTTCTCCTTGCCGTCGCGGTCATACTCAACCTCAAGAGTCCCCGTCTCTATGTACCAGTCCACCAAGTCAACCCACGCATCCTTCGCATAAAGGCGATCGCCTTTGCCGACCTCATAACCCCTGTCTCGCATGAATTGCCACAAGTGATTGGATTTCTCTTGAGCTTCCCGTAGGGCGGCATCCCCAGAACCATAATCAATACCTTCAGCCAATATGGCTGGAATCCGCGCCAACATCATATTGAGCATGGCGGGTGCAACGTGCTTGAGGACAAAATCTTTGTCGCTCTTTAAGCGAGGGTCTGCCTCCAACTGACCTTTACTGGTGTCCGCTCCTACCGCGTAAGTTTTTTTGAAGCTAACAATGCAATATCGGCTCCTGATTGCTTCAGCGTCGCTACTGATGGATGGCACGGCATTACAGTTTGCTAGGAATGTAGCTTGAGGCTCATAGGGATATTCCCCGCGTCCCTTGTGTTCGATGGTTAACTCATCCCCTGTAATGAACTGTTTAAGGCTTTGCAGTTTGTCAAGCTTTACTGCGTCTGAGTTTTCGCTCGACCAGTTGCACAAGGAATTCTCCAAACCAGCGAGGGGAAACTTCCGGCCGGTGTCGTAAATCTGGAAGTCCTTAAGGGTTTTGCCCGTCACGCCTCGCCCCAAAACCATAAGAAGGGCAATCCGCAAGGTATCTTTACCGTTACTCCCTTCGCCGTGTAGCAGCAGCCCCTTTACCCTCGACATCTTTAAGCGAACGAGCGGCAAGCACAGTGAAGCAGCAAAGGTTCGGAGGATAATTTCTCGCTCCGATGGTTCCAGGCATTCTAAAAGGCGTTCACAGTCCAAAGGGTTCACGTTCGGGTCATACTTGCAGCCCACATAGGTGTAAATTCTGTCGGGGCTGTGGCGGACAAGGGAGTGAGAGCCATCATCGTGGATAATTACTACTCCATTGGAGCAATTTAACCCCGGTGGATTGACTTGCTTGATGTCTACAGCGCGACCCAAAACAACCCAGTTAAATATCTCGTCAATACTTCCCGACTTGGCACGGTTGCAGACATAGACGCCGTTGCGATTCTTCTCCGAGTAGGTGTTCAGCCAATCTCTGATACGCCGCTTCTCCAACTTTTCTGGCCGCTCCTCATAGTAAGTGCCAGTGAATTGGTAAAGTAGCCCGCCAATAGACACCCAATGACCCTCAGAATAGAGCGCCGACTCGGCTTTTTGAACAAAATTTTGCTCTGGAACTGGCGCTGTATCAGGGATGTGGTCGTTTTCACTACTGTCATACTTCTGGCATACTACTTCCTCCTGCGTGCGCGGGTGAGGAGTTAGAGAATTTAGTATGTCTTGAGCGCTGAGTTTTTTCTCATCAATCCAATCCTTGACATCTAATCCCTGACTTTTTGGTAGGTTGTCCCAAACCCAAGAATCGGGGTAGCAGTACAGCCACTGAGCATCGGGAAAATGCTCGGAAATTTTAGCCGCGTCCTCAACACCGGGAACGTCGCGGTCAGGGCAAATAACGACTTTCGCGCCCTGTAAATCGCTTGTGTCAGTAAGCCGCCATTTTCCAGCGCCGCCGATGCTGGTGGTAGCGGCCAAGCCTAAAGCCCGCAGAGCATCCGCACATGACTCGCCGTCAACAATGAAAATGCAGTCACCGTTGGCGATCGCCTTTTGAACGTCGGCACGGCGGTAAACCGGGATGCTGGCACGTTCAACTTTGCCCAAACCCATCACCCAGTCGTTTTTGTCTTCGTCCCAGTGCTGCTGTTTGATATCCTTCTTGCGACCATCGCCGAAATCGATTCGCCGTACCCTGACAAGCGGGGAACCGTCGCGGTCTGGATACTCCCAGTGGCGAGTTTGAGCGGGGCGAACGGCTTTCTTTGGTTGGACTGGCGCGTAAAAGAAGTGACCGTCATGGTCTGCTTTGTTAGTAGCTTCCCAACCAGTAGCGGGGGGTTGGTCGCGGTTGCAGACCGATAACTCACCTATGGAGTAGCACCAGTCGGGCTTGCCACAGTGCGGGCAAGGGTTGGACTTTGAAACTTTGACGAGATTGCCACGAACGCTTGTAGTTTTACCGTCGATCGGAGTAGAATTGTCGTACATGAAAATTTCTCGCCCTAAGCGAGTTGAATGCAAAAGCCGTTCTTTCTGGTCGCCAAAACAAGAGGAGAGCGGTTTTTTGCTGTGTAATTTTTTGATTTTTTGAGCAATTAACAAGATTGGCGACGCGCTCGTGTCGCCCAACCCCGATTGCACATTAGAGGATTAGGAAAATAACTGGCCCCAGGCTACTGTTGCTATCGACGGCATCTCTCATCACCTGTAGGCATAAGCGCTTACCTTAATCCCCTTTCTCAGCCGCAGAGCATGGATTCCACTTCGGATAAACGCATTTTTTCATTATAGAGACCTTGCGCTTTGGTACTAACCGAAAACGAACCAGAAACGTAAAAAAACTCGCTGGTCGGGTTTAAAGGTAAAAACATACGACCACTCGCTCATGGAAAGGAGTTTGGCTCAAAAAATCAGAGGAGAGTTTGTCCGAAATTTCGGACAGATTTGAGTCGTGACACGAACCGGAAACGTGACGGAACTTGCTCGTCGAGTGTAAGAGTAAAAGTATACGACGACCAGCTCAGAACAAGGCTTTCAGCGCTAGAGGCTAAGATGACCAATAAAAACTCTAAAAATTCTTGGCGGGTTTACCCCTGGACTTTTTACAGGGGCGCGGCATCGCCCTCGAATCCGCCTAACTGCATTCCCCTCAAGGCTTACTGCGCCAAGTATTTTCTAAGCAAATACCAAGTGTTGAATAGGCTCAGGAAAGGGCAACTGTGTGCAGTCAGTTTCAAGAAAAAATTATTCGTCATAGATGCTGAGCCTGCTGACTGAGGTCGCGACTGGGAGGCAGGCCCTAAGCCAGCCCCCTCCCGGCCCGCCTTCTCAACCTGCTGGCTTGTTGTTACCGCCTAAAACCGCATCCCACGGTCGGGGTTGTGGCTCCCCTGGTGTGGGCGACGCTGCCTTGGTTGGGTCAGTAGATTCTTGCAGTGGCCCTCGAAATTTGTGCAAGTAGTAAGCTCTTTCGAGTTTTCCTCTTGGGTAATACTTGCCGTTAGTTTCCCACTTGCAGCCAGCAGCAGTAAGGAAGTGCAGCGTTTGGTCTATTGTGTCTCTACTTCCTGTCAGTCTTACGTCGGCAAAAATGTGACGGTATTTAACCATTACTTTCCCCCTCAAATTGGTTGAGTAAATCTTGCAATTTTGCCTTGCCCTCGGAAAATTTACGTCCTCCCATCTTGAGGATATTCTCAACAATCCAAGTCACCGACTTACCCGCTTCCATTGACTTGCGAACTTCCAAGTATATAGGGTAATCGGGATGCTCGGAAGCGGAAGTATAATCCTGTAAGTCGCTGGTATATATAGCTTCCAGCGCTTTCCGCGCTGCTTCCACTTCCTCTCCTGAACTTGCGAGAATTGCTTCCGCTTCTTTCCTGCGTTCTTGTTCGGATACGTAACTTTGTACTGCAATTTCATCTACCACATCGGCTGTGATAGCCCGCGCTTTCAACTCTTCAAATTCTTCCGCTTTTGCCACTATCAAGGCACAACGACGCGCCTCAAAACAGCAGGCAAAACCCGACACCAGGGCGATGCCCTGCATGAAGTTGTGTAGGGGAATTTTGCGGGAAAAAATGAACGGAGGAGCCAGCCAGAGGGTAAGCCCGGAAACAGACAGAACTGATACTTTTAGGAGCGACATAACATCACCCCCACTCCGACCAAAGCCCCGATCGTGCTAGCAACCAACCGAAAGCGCAACTGCATCAAATTGATTTTCAGCAGCGCAACCAAAGCATCATCCAAAATCCAAGCGCTGATGCTGACAACCAGTTTCAGAGCAAACAGTGCTTGGACAAAATACAGCAGGGAAGGGTGCAGCGACGCCAACCAGCAAAGGAAGCTGGAGGTAATCGCTGTCAACAAGAAATTGTTGCCGAGAGCGATCGCCTTTATCATTGCTCCGTACCTCCGAGTAGCTTGGCTTTGATGGCTTCAATGCGTTCTGTAGCGCGGTTTTCCGCTTTCTCTAAGCCGATGCCCAGTCGAGCGTATCCGGGACGCAAGCCGTGCAACTTCTTGGCTAGCCCCACATCGGCTTTCTTTTTAGTGAGTTCGTTGACAGCTACCGCACCCTCATATTTCCTGTGGGCCTTGTGGACTTTTGCATCGGCCTCTTCAATCTGGGTCAGGGACTTGTAGGCTTTCTTGGCGTGGCGGGCGTTCTCGGTTTTCTCCTTTGCCAAGTCCTTCATTGCCTTCGCCTCTTCCTCTGTGAAGTAGCGCGGGGCGTCCACTACGGGCGTGGTGCGGATGCTGCTGAAGTTGCCGGGATTTAGTGGCGTGATGACGCTGGCATCGGTTGGGGCGGTCAGTTTCTCGCTCTTGTGGCTGATGGCGTCGCTGCTGTCGCCGCCGAACAGTCGGGTCATTGTTCCCATTATCTTGAAGCTCCAATTTGAATGTTTACGCGAACTGGGGGAAATAGATTCAGGGGATTGATTTGTCGCCAGAGGCTCATCGCCAGCACGAACACTCCCGCCGATGCGAGGGCGAGGGCGATGAGTTGCCCAAGGTCAACCCAGTCTAAAAAGCTGGTGGAATTTTGGCGGCTAAAGCACACGGGGAACGAGCCGTCGTTAGTCCAGTCAAGGGTGTCTACAGTGTCTACACTCGCTGTGTCAAGCGGTTCATGTGTTGTGTCTACACTGTCTAGTGATGTGTCTAGCAGCGTGTCTAGCGATTCACCGTCAACGAGGTAGAGTTCTAGCAGCGCTTCCCATGTGGCAGTTTTACTGAGCTTTCCGAACTGTCGGGCGTCCTCGTTGGTGAAGCCACGGTCATAGGCGATCGCCCTGAGTTTGTCGATACGGCGGTAGCTGACGGTAGGCTTAGTCATGGCGCGCCAGCCTCAAGTCACCGCCGATTACCAGACGTTCGTCAAAGCAGGGGTAACAAGAATCCGGGCCTTCGCCAGAAGTCCAATTAACTAGGTAAGCCCACTCGCTCTGGTTTGGATGCCAGCAAACTCCAACGACTTCGCCAAACTCGACACACTCTTTGTCGAACTCGTCGATCCAGTGGTCGGAAACCTTGTCCCCAATAAGAAACTTTGGACGCGGAAGTTGAGCGAAGATTGCTGGTGAAAATACGAATCGGTACAGGCTACTGTTTGAGCGCTTTCGATTTTCGCGGCGAGCTAAGTCCGTCCAACAAAATTTTTGTCCGAAATTTCGGACACGAGATTGCGTAAAGAATTGCGATCGCCCCACAGGGTAATCGTCTGAAAGTGCCATAATTATTAAGCTCCAAGCGTTGATAGATAACGGTTGGGGAAGTCGTGACTTGGTTAGCGGTGCAAACGCTAGTCAGTCGCGCATCAATCTTCCTTAGTTACTCACGATTGCAGACTTACACTTCCTTGTCAACACCAGGACTGTAAAGTTTTATTTCAAATTATTCGGCTAGCAACTCCATCACCTCTTCGGGCGTAAGACCGTAAATAGCAGCTAATAATCTAATACATTGTGCATCGCTTCCCATTTGCTTGAGTACCCCAATTGCGCTACTTAAAGGAATAGCTTCCTTTGTAAATCGAGTCAACAAATCAATTGTCGTTTTGGTATTAGCTCGCTTCTTGTAAGTGCCTTCGTTCATCTGCGTTGAATGTCCCAAATTTTTGGCTCTTGTCTCCTGAGACATCCCAGCCATCTGACCATTAAGATTAGCCAAGTGACGTAAAGCGTGAGACTGAGTAAAGCCTTTATTCCATCTTTTCAAAGTAGTCCAAGCACGGCGACTGTATATACCAGCAATTGTTTTAGGATTATCTGACAATAAACAGATTTTAGGTAGTTTGCCAGACTTAATTCCTAAACGCTCTATCAAGTCAGGATGAGTCGGCGCTAACATCGGTACGCACAGTCGGTAGCCAGTCTTAGTTGTTGTATCTAGAGATGTTTTGTCGCCTACTACAGCAATCATTCTCGCGTTGTTTGGCTCTGTCAGCGCTTGAATAATAATTCCATCCTCTGTCTTAAATGATTCGTCAATGTTTTGAATAGCAAAGACTTCGTGTACTCGAAAACCATACACCACTTGCATCGAAAACACCCACAACCAACAGCGTCGCTGCTCTAAATCGTATCGTTTATTGCCAAGAGGGACATCTAAAACATCTTCACAGAATTTAAGAAATTCGTCAATAGATACTGATTGCAGGTCTTTCCTAAACTCCGTCTGTCTTCCGTCAATCTCCTTCAGACGAGCGAGTATATCGGTATTGCCGATAATTTCAGCTAGTTTTTTCATAGCACACAAGCAGTTTTTAAAACATTTACTGCCTGGTTTTTTACTATTGATTACTGACAGAATGTCCGTTAAATTGACAACCGCGTTCCGTGGTAAAAGCTTGTAATCGTGACCGTAAACGGCATCCCAAGTATTCCGCTGGCTAATACTACTTCTGTCGCGCTGTTGACGGCGCTTAGTACGCCCATCCCAGTAATCTTTCTCTACTTTTGCTATTGCATCACCAAACGTCATCAAATCATTTTTGATGATGTTTTTTTCTAAAATCGTGTCATCGTACCACGCTAAAAACTGAGACTCGCTAGAGAATGAGCTTAGAGCATTAGCCACTAAACGAGCTTTTCTCGTGGCGTCAGTAATACCCTGCATCGTCAGATAGCACCCGCAGGTCTTGTTGACCCGCTTGTTACCTAACTTGAACTGAAGCGTTATGTAACCTCCACTAGCTTTGCTGTCTCTTTTGAGCCCTACTCCTTTAGGGCATTCCTTCTGGGCTTGTTTAAAATAGTCCAAAATCCGCTCGTAGCCGATAAGGTAGTCGGCGTTAGTGTTTGCTATGATTGAGTTAAACTTTTCGCTCATCTTTCGCTCCCAGCTCTAAAACGTTGAGTTTGCTTGCTGTATAGAGCATATATCAAGTAGCTCAGTCTTCGCTCAAGTGTAAGACAGGACTTTCAGAGCGAGCAGACAAAAGCGCTAGGATGGCGGAAAATCGTAATTTGAAGCCTAAGTGTTAATTCAAGTCCTTTTATCCGCATAGCAGATTTTATTCCCAAACGAAAAACCCCACCCCTGGTTGAGCACAATTTTTGCTGCCTTGTTAACGGCATCCCTGAATTGAAGGTTGTGTTACAAGCTGCAATTTTTTCACAGGGGTTTGAGGGCTATATCCTTGATTCTATCAATGTTTTGACGGGGTTGTCACCTCGTCAGGGCGATCGTGGTTTCGTTTTGTTGCCCTAAATCTTGAAGCTTGACGGAAATTATCATAGGTTAAGCATTGCTTGAATAATGACGGGTGGAGAAGGAAGCACAGACAATAAAGCTGCATATTGGTAGAGGCTTATTCCGTGAAATATGCAGCTTTACTTATCACTCTTTACCAATCGTTTTTCTCTAAAATCGATTGGGCAAAATCTCTCGTTGCTTCACCTGAATGGTACCACCAAGATATATTTAAGGGAAAAGCTGGCAAATGCCCTTTAGGAGCATATTTTAAGTTAAAGTTTAAATCATCATAGGATTTCCAACCAAAAACGCCACCGAATAATATCAAATCCCTTAGCATCGGAATTATTCATCTCTCTTTTCTCTTCCTCTGCTTTCTCTGCGGTTAAATCATTCCGATGCAACCGGAATTTATATCACATCTGGCTTGGGATTGCTATAGAATATGGTAGTGTTGCAATATCAGGGTTTTGATAAAGGCGGGTCAACCATTTTACCCCCCAATTATCCTTACAATGCAGGACTAACTAGAATATTTTATTATCACCCTAAATAAGGGAGGGGAGAGCCACGTGAACGACTATCTTCTTCAGAGACTAAGAGCTGACGCAGCTCACTTATTGTCCTTAGCGGAAAATGAGAGAAAGTTAAAGCACCCTGGCGTTAAAGGGCGCTTCCGAGAGTTGCTAATTGATAATATATTGTCTCCTTGGCTTCCACCAGATGTACTTTGTGGAACAGGAATGATACTTGCAAGCAATAATGAGCGAAAAGAAGCAACCCAAGATGATGTGGTTCTTTATGCAAAAGGCATCTGTCCACCTATTCTTGTCTCAAAAAACGCACCAGAAGGTATCTTTCTTGTCAATAGTGTTTTGGCCCGTATCGAGGTTAAATCCTGGCTTAACAAAACTGAATTAACTAAATTTGTGCGAGCGGCCCAAGAAATAGCAACCCTACAACTAGCTGTTAGAGACGGTTGTACGAATCAATTTACTGGTACTTTAAACTTTTTGTTTGCCTATAAATCCGATTTGACACCCGGTCAAGATTCAGAACTTAAAAGACTAATTTTAGTCATGAGTAAGCAATCCATTGATCCGTTATCCGGCATAGTGTCTATGCTATGTGTCCCAGGTGGAGGATTTTATAAAATTGGAGTAGAAAATGGAAATAGAGTATGGCAAAAACACTTATCTAATGATCCTCTTGATCATATAGCTTGGTTTGTTGCGTGTCTATCAAATTCATGTTTTGAATATCTTATACAAAGACAGGGGCGTAATTCTACAAATAGTCTTGAAGTTGGTGTTGGCTTCTACCTCGATCACCCTTTCGAGGCTGTCAACCTTTAATATCAAATCCGGTTGCATCGGAATAATTAGCGTTCTTGGGTAATCGGTAATTGGTAATTCATAATTGCCATCACCACCTTGAGTAATTCGGATGCAACCAGAAAGGATATAACAAGGCGCTCCACTAAACGGCTTATGCCGACAGATTAAACGGTAAGCTCTACCGAGATAGCCTGGGTGGTAGACAAACCTTTATCGATAGCAACCCTTATCGCTTAAAACCAGCGTTTTTTCAGTTTCTTCAAGTGCGATCGCCTCAAATTTTCCACCAACTGCCGCAACTGGTTCAAATTTCCCGCTTCGCCCCCGTACTTCCACCGCACGTAAGCTTGCGAAACTTCATCAATCACCTCAGCTTCATCAGTTGCATGATTGCCGCGCATTGCCTCAGCATACTCCAAAGGCGTTTGAGCTTTTTGCTTGGCAAATCCCCTACTCGCCAAATCCTTCAGCATTTGCTGATAAACCCCCTCCACCGGTGGCAATTTCCCCAGCCAGCGGCGGTAGCGCCACTTGCGCCACAGTTGCCAAATTAACCAGCCAAAGAAGCCAAATGCGATCGCAGCAATTAAGCCAGTAAATAACCCCACCCAGCCCTTAGCAAACTGTCCAAGAAACCAGCCCACAATCAAACTTATCCAGCCAATTACAAAACCTATAACTGAATCCAGCCCGCTTCTGAGAGGAGTCGGCAGCCAACCCGCGATCCACTTCCAAAACGATTCGATCGCACTAAAAGTCTGGTTGTCTTCCACCGAAGCCGGAATCAGCGGATAACCCGGAATCGGATTAAAAGCAAACCAGCCGTGATTGGGAAAATATACCTCCGTCATCAAAAAAGCGTCGGTATTTTTCACAACATAGTAACCAGTAAACGGGTTAAATTCCCCCGTATCGAAACCGCCCACCAGCCGCGCCGGAATCCCTATCGACCTCAGCATAATTGTCAGTACAGTCGAAAAGTGGTCTGGATATCCACCTGTCACCTTTTTGCCGCCCTGAGTGTTTTTGTAGCCAAACAGAAAACCCTCGACTAAATCTTCACCTTCTTCTAAGTAAGGCAAAGCTTTTTCTATTTTGTAATTCGGATTTTGCTTTAAATATTGAGCCAAATACAAAGCTTTTTCGTAGGGAGAATCGATCGGTCTGTCCGACTGAGATACTCTAGTTCTTGCCGCCAAGATTTCTTCAGTTTTTTCTCGCACCTTCTGGGCAATTTCCGGCGGCACATCCAAATAGAAGTTGCGAATATTTTTCGGGTAATTAGTACCAGTTTTCCCCAACAAAGAGCGATCGCGAAAAGGTACATTAGAAATAACTGTATAAGTCACACCCTCTCCCAATTCCGCAGGCGATCGCAAACCCCCCTCCGCATCAATTGCCACCTCTGGACTCGGAAAATAAAGTTCCCTCGGCTTGTTTAAAGCCGGAATCAAATTCGGCATTGGAGCAACAATAGTATAACTTTGAATCACCTCTTGATTCCGAGGCGCATTGGGAAACGGATTCAGATAAAATTGATAAGACCAGCGAGGTCGAGTCAGCTTTTGAGCTTGTTCGTTGCGAGAAATTTCCCAACCCTGACCGGTGTATTTGTCAAAGCCCAACACCCGCCAAAAACCCGCAGCCTGCGATCGCACCCGCATCACCACTTGAGGTTTCATTTCCCCCCGCAAATTTTGATTGATGCGCTGGTTGAAACCGTAATAAAAAGTAGAGTCCACCTCTCCTGGCCCTTTGTCTGGGTTTCTCCCCCTGCCTCCGCCAGTCCCTTTTTGATTTCCGCCTCTAACATACCCCGGATTCAGAATGCTGCGCGAGTCAAACTCCCCCTGATATTCAATAGGAGCACTCACCGGAAAAGTCCGCAACTGATAGCCAGGGAGGCGCGGCAAAAACGCAAAAATAGTCAGCCCCAACCCGACAGTTATCAGCAGCAGCCAACCAAAATACTTTGGGGATAAAGTAGCAGCAAATAGCGACAGGCTTTCATTTTTCCCTTTATTTTGTGCTTTTTCGCCCTTGGCTTCTGGCTTCACAAATCCCAAGCGCGATCGATAATCCAACACCAAAGTCGGAAGCGCCAAAGCCAAAAACACCAACAACAGCGGCCCAAAAGTCAAGGTTTGGCTGAGAGTCGCTGCTACCCCCAACAAAATTAGCCCGATTACCATCGAATAGCCCAAATCCTTGCGGCGGGGCAAATCGAAACTGTGCAGCACTTGAAGTTGGATTAACAGTTGCGCCAAAACTAACCGCGTATCGTTCAATTCTCCCACCAAGCGGCTAAAAAAAGCGAACAGCGCCACCAGCATTCCAATAGCTATGCAGAACTTAGCAGCTACATTGCGATCGCGGCGGCGGTACCAACTCCAAGTTGCTCCCACAATACTAACAGGCACAGCCCACAGGTTCTGGGCTTCTTCAGCAGCAACGTCAGTAGCTACAATTCCCACAATTACCAACAACTGAACTAGGATTCGCAGCAGTAAAGAATCCTCAACCACCGGCGGAGGCATAGCCTCGATCTGCTCCCACAGCTTACCCAAAACAGGTATATTTCGCAGGTTATCAGTTGTCATGTGCACCCATCCAACGATTTTAGATTTTAGATTTTAGATTTTAGATTGAATCCACAGATTAATCTGGGTTTTCACTAATATCTAAATCTTATTTCCCTGTCAAGCGATTTTAGATTTTAGATTTTAGATTTTAGATTGAACCCACAGATTCATCTGGGTTGTAGCTAATATCTAAATCTTATTTCCCTGTCAAACTCTTTTAGATTTTAGATTGAATCCACAGAATAATCTGGATTTTAACTAATATCTAAATCTGATTTCCCTGTCAAACTCTTTTAGATTTTAGATTGAATCCACAGAATAATCTGGATTTTAACTAATATCTAAATCTTATTTTTATGTCATTAGATTTTAGATTGAATCCACAGATTCATCTGGGTTTTAACTAATATCTAATTTTTTTGGCTTTCCACGACGACATAAGTCGAGGGATTGCATCTGTTTGTGTGTGTGAGGTCAAACCAGAGAGTAAACACCTAAATTATTTACTCTAAATATACCTTTCTAGTTCCTATCTTGTCCTGCCCAAATAGGACGAAGAGCAAACATCAAAGGTCTAGTCTCGAAGTTTTGGAATCGAACTTCTAGGGCATAAGTCTTGTTAGGTTGCGGGTCAAACAACTCCACACTTAAATGCCCGGAATTCGGACGCTGTGCAGTTGCTTCGGCATCTCCTCCCTTGAGTTCCAAACTTCCTGCCCCCGGAAATTGGCACTCAACTCTTAAACACGGCATTGGCTGTTCTCTGTTGCGGTTCGACAGGTATTGAGCTTCCAGAGTCAGCGAACCCAAACCAGTCAGCCACTCCCGCGAAACAGGGGCCTGATTCACAGGACAATCCAAAGTTAGAGACTCCATGATTTCCTTGGCGGCCAACAGCGACAGCACCATTTGTTGATCGGTACTGGCTGCTTCGTAATTCGGGAAATCTTCTAAATCTAGAAGTCCCCGCAAAGCACCTCTGAGCACTAAACCAGCTAACTCGTTGAGTTCCTGAGATTGGCCCGGAAACAAGCTATCTACAGCGCGAACTAACTTTGAGCCTTCCCGCAGCGACGACATTACCAATTCCTGACAAGGTTCTAGCAGTTGAGCAAAAACCCCTTGGGCGATCGGAATTGGCAGGCGACCCCACCTGATATTTTGTAGTTGGGGAGTCCAGAGGTGTAGGGGAGGAACCCATTGCGGGGCTACATCGTCTGGGTAATCGTGG
Organism: Microcoleus sp. F6_B6; assembly: GCA_036702215.1. GTDB lineage: Bacteria > Cyanobacteriota > Cyanobacteriia > Cyanobacteriales > Microcoleaceae > Microcoleus. The sequence continues at coordinate 158,540 of JAUBST010000008.1, read as the reverse complement.
TCGTAGCTTTTGAATTCTGTTTCCCAGGGGAACAGCGGCGGGTTAGATTCAATTTCGGCTCTAAGCCTTTCTTTTAACAAGGTCTGAAAACGGTCTTGCACGGTCGGTATTTCTCCAATTGTCAGCGGTTGTGCGGGTGCATTGCTGTGCGCCCCCACTTGATAGTCCAGCGGGTCTGGTTCGTCCCATTCCCAGTATTCCACCCCGGAATTGTCGTCTGTGTCGCCCCACTCTTCTGAGTGAGGGGATGGATTGAGGTTTTCCTCATCTTCGCTAGAGGTATTCGCGATCGGCCCCTGCAATATCCAGTCTAAAAAATGGCGATCGAAAGCCTCTGCATCCCTGTTCGTTTCGTTATTCATCACTAGATGCCCCTTCTCCGGAATCTGAACGATTTCGCAATTCCCACGCAAGTTCCAGCAATTTAAACCACCGCTTCTGTACCTGGGCTACCGTGCTGCCCAGGGTTTGGGCGATCGCTGACTCTGACAGACCCTGTTGTTTCAACTTTAGCAAACGCTGTCCCTCTGGGCCAATTTGCTCGCCAAATGCCTGCCACTGAGAAGGCAGCAAACCCAGATTTCGATCTAAGTCTGCTTCCAGCCACTGGTGAACGAGTTCCCAGCGGTGCGACATGGCGAACCTGAGCAAATGGTACTTGAAGCGTTGCTGCAAATAGTCTCTTTGGCGGGGAGTTATGCCTAAAAGCGACTCTATTTCATTAGTCGGTAAGTCTTGCAAGCGCAGCACGAAGTAATCGGCGCAGTCTTGTTGGTTGCGATCTTTCAAGTAACCCACTAATTCGTCAATCACGTTTTGCCGCAGAGATTCTGACTCGTCGCCTAGCGGGCGAATTGCCGCCGAACCCTGTCCTGCCATCGCTTCCCGCACGGAGTGCACCGAGGTGTCGTTCCAAGTTTGGTCGGAATCTGAAGCCCCTCCGTCGGCTGCTTGTTCCATATCTACGGAGGTTTCTTTGGGCTGCTGCTGGGAAAAGGTTTGGGCCCGTAAAATAATTAGTTGCTGGCTGCGGTTCCGAGGTAAAGGAATGCGCCGCTTGCCAAAGCGCTCTACAAAGGCCATGTACTCTGCTAGTTCTAAGCGAGTGCGGGGACTGTAGGTGGGTGGCAGTTGGGTTTCGCGCCGGAATGCCTTTAAAGCTTCGAGATAAAATCCTTGCAAAAAATCTTTGATCAGTTCTATTCGCGCCTGATAGCTAGACTGCACCTGGGGTGGGGTGATGTAGCGATAGACGATCGCGCTGAGGGTACTGTGCAAATCTACTCGCCCGGGCCCGGAGCCTAAATTGTAATAGTGGAGGCATTGTTGCAAGCGGTGCTGAGCGAGGCTCTGGGCTGAACCTTCTATATCTCCAGAGGCTTGAATCCGCTGGCTTTCTGTGCATATTCTGTTGACTTCTGCTGCGAGTCGCCCTGCTACATCTTGGCAGTTCTGCTCAGACGCGCGAGTGGACTTTTTGAGTTCGTCTAACAGCAGTTGAAATATGGTTTCCACGCTCTGGCAGATTTCCCGCATGATGGTTTACAGCTAACAATGAAAGTAGCACAGTTAGTAAAAGTATGGATAAATCTTTCCTACCGCTACTTTACCCCGTATTCCCCACATAGGACAAACTGCAATGCCATCTTTCTCCTCCTTCGCGCAAACACAGAGAACTGCTTTTTTTATATGTCCTGGATGCGCCATCCGTTAAAAACCCGGTTTAAACAGTTGTCATTGCAACGATGGTTCATCCGAGTGTCGGGTGTGACAAAGCCTTCATGGGGGCCGAAAACGCTACACTGCCGTTGATACCTTCGACAAGCGTGCTCTGGCGACGATCGCAGCAGCAAGTGTTCCTGAAGGTGAAGCGCGAGCAAACAGGTTCTCCCGGCGGTCTACCAGATGCGACAAAGGGTTTCACGGCTGTATTCGATCGGAGTCTTCCGCCAGTTTTGCCATAAAGTTTCGACGGCGATCGCCCGTCTGTTTCTTGGCAGCATCCTCGAAAGTCTATTGAACGGTTTCACTCAATATCATTTCTAGCATCCCAATCACACAGATATGGACTGCTCATGTCCCAAAATCTGTTTCCTAGCCTTCTAGGATAAATGGGGTTATATTTAATTGCAACTCCCTTATGCCGTCATTTAAACCCGCCCGCACAATTAAGTGTGTGTGATGTTCGTTAACTTCGGCACAAATTCCTTGATTTTTACTAACAATCAGAGTGCAATCTTTTTATAGCCGGATTGAACGGGGGTTCCCCTGGTACCCAATCGGTGCGATCGCCAAACAAAGGCGCTCCGGAACAAGAATTTTGATTGCATCTATCTAAGGGTATCAATATTGCAATTACTTTCACCTGAAAAGCAGATATTTTACTAAAGTGCGATCGTCTTCGATCGTCCTCTGGGTTGATGTAAGTGGCTGGCGAAATTTGTTCTAATAGTAAAGTTAGAGTTGAAGGAACAGTTTTCAATGCGTAAGTTAAACATAGGTCTATCTGACGAGCAACGTGCAGGTGTTATCGAACTATTGAATCGCGACCTGTCAGATGCTTATCTGCTGTTAATCAAAACCAAAAAGTATCACTGGGATGTAGTTGGGCCGCAGTTTCGATCGCTCCACCAGTTGTGGGAAGAACACTATCAGGTATTAACTGAAAATATCGATGCTATGGCAGAACGGGTGAGAGCTTTAGGCGGTTATCCAATTGGTACTGCTGAGGGTTTTCTAAAGTATGGCTCGATTAAAGAACATATTGGCGATTTGCCTTTAGCGACTGAGATGGTGTCGCGTTTAGTTGACGACCACGAGTTAGTTATTCGCAATCTCCGCCAACACGTCCACCAGTGCGGTGAAGAGTTTAACGATGACGGAACCGCAGACTTTTTGACTGGTTTGATGGAACAGCACGAACAAATGGCTTGGATGTTGCGATCGTTTATTGAAGGGGAATCCTTGGCGTCAGACGGCCAGCAGCCAAAAGCTCAAACTGCTACAGCTTCTCACGCTTAGAGAGATTAGGTAGACGGAAGAAGGAAGAATGGAAAATTTAGATTTTTTTATTTAACCCTCTTTCCTGATTCTCCATCGAGCAACCAATCAGAATTAAACGCCCTCTAGCTTCCTCAAAAACCCGGTTTCTTCAACAAACCGGGTTTTTCAATGTTGGGTTTATTTAGATTTTAGATTTCCTAAACTTTTGAATCGCATTCTTTCGTATACCTGCGACGGCAACATTCTGTGAGCCTTCGTCCGAGTCTCAATCCTAGCAAGTGTCGTCCCTTCACTCGATTCTGATGCTTGTTTTAACTCTAACCCTGATTCAGTTGGCGCTGGAAATATTATTTTTAATATACTTTCTATTGACAGCAGATACAAATTGTGGCGCAAAAGTGCCATAGATAAATCTTCTTTGAAAGCTCGATACAGCCAAGATAATGTACTGTGGTGATTGCCGCTGCGGTTGCTTTTGACAGCTAAGTAAATGTAAAAATTGCTGCTAGACCAGCGATAAATGCTGCTGGGAATTTCGGGATGTTGCTGCCGGACATCTGCCATAATTAAAGAGTGAGATTTTGCCATTGCTGCATAGTTGCTAGACATACTGCTGGCAATCTGCCGATAGCCAACTAAGTATTCGGGCACGACTTTAAATTGATAATGTTCGGCTATGCGGAGGTGAAGTTCCCAGTCTTCGCAGCCTTGAGCGTTTTCTAGTTTAAGTTTGCCGTTGTAACCGCCGACTTTTGCAAAACAAACGCGGCGAATTAGAGATGAGCTGGCATTGCCTATAAAATATTTATAAATTAATGCTGTGTAAACTTCTCCTTCGATGGTGGAGTTATAAAATCCACCTGTGAGCAAGCCTTTTTCATTTATATCAACTGACCAGGAATAGACAACTCCGACAGATGCTGCTGAGGAATTAAGGCAGTTAACTTGTTTTTCTAGGTTTTGGGGATACCAAATATCGTCGGCATCGATGGGAGCAATATATTCGCCTTGTGATTTTTCAATTGCTAGGTTGCGGGCGACGGCGACCCCGGCATTTGGCTGTTGGAATAAGCTGACGCGGCTATCTTTTTGAGCAAAAGATTGGACGATTTCGGCTGTTGTATCTGTAGAGCCGTCATCAACTACTACAACTTCTATGTTTTGATAAGTTTGAGATAAGACAGACTCTAAGGTTTTAGTAATAAAAAATTCAGCGTTGAAAGCTGGTATGATGACTGAAACTAACGGCTGATTTAAAGTGTTTTGGGGGGTGCTCATGTAATATAAAAACTTATTTATGTAAAAGTTTTGGTTCAAAGGGAGCTAGCTAAGGGTATGTTAGCAAATTACTAAAGCTCGATCGTACAGCGTCGGAAATTTTCAGACGTATATTTAAAATATATTGCCAAAAGTCAGAAAATGTGCATTGAGTCGGCAGTCGCGATCGAGACTTGGGGCAGGAGTCAATCGATTGCGCGATTGCGCGATTGCGCGATTAAAGAATTGACTTGCGCGAGATAAATACGTTCGGCTCTTTTATCGGATACAGGTTTTTTATTTCTGGACCGATCGATCGCGTGGCGGGTATCCTGGATGGTTTCGGTCACTCGCGGATGAGGTCTGTAACAGAAATTGTACCGCGCAAGTCCTGACAGTTTCCGGGTGTCCGCGTAAACGATGTTTTATTTTATACGTTGCGCCTACTTATAAAATCAAAGTCTTGTGCATTGCAACACAGTCGGACCAAAATGCGGCTGGGGCTTTTTCCCAAGTTTACACAAAAAATGATATATTTAAAGATTTTGTAAAGCTGTTGTCTAAATCAGGTCAGTCTCAGCAAGATATGGCGTAAAATACAGGTAAGAATGGGGAAAATCAAATCGAAAATACCAGCAAAAAATCTAGTTGAAGACAAACAGAAATCGAGTTATAAATAAAACAGTAGAGCTGATTTTACCATTCGTAAAGTAGCACCAATAAAATTCCAGCAAATTTTAGCCCCTGCAATTTAAACAACTTAGGTAATGATTTCTACCGCCGACCCCACTGTATCCGTTATTATCCCAGTCCACAACGGGGGCTCTTACTTCCGCACCTGTTTGTCAAAACTGGCTCAAGCTGTGCCCGGGCCGATCGAGATTATTGTAGTAGCAGATGGCGAAAGCGACGGTTCCTGGCGTCTGGCCAAGGAATTCGGTGCCAAAGTCATCAGGATTCCCGAATGCGGGGGGCCAGCGCGGGCAAGGAATTTGGGTGCCCAAGCTGCAAAGGGAGATATTCTGTTTTTTGTGGATGCGGATGTCGCTATTTGTCCAGAAGCTGTGGGCTATGCGATATCGGTGTTCAAAAGTAATCCCTATTTAGCTGCTTTCATCGGGTCTTACGACGACGATCCTGGAGATCCTGATTTTCTATCGCAGTACAGGAACTTGCTGCACCACTACGTGCACCAAACAGGTAACGAAGAAGCTTCGACTTTTTGGGGCGCTTGCGGAGTGATTCGCCGGGAAATTTTTTTGCAAATGGGCGGCTTTAATGAGAGTTACCGCCAAGCTTCGATCGAAGATATTGAGTTGGGCTACCGTTTGAAACAAGCAGGTTATAACATTCGGCTGTGCAAAACATTGCAGGTGAAGCATTTAAAGCGGTGGAAACCTATGGGTATGGTGAAAGCTGACTTTTTCTACCGAGCACTGCCTTGGACAGAACTGATTTGGCGCGATCGCAAATTGAATAACGACCTCAACTTGCAAGTTTCAAACCGCATCAGCGTGGTTTTAACTTATGCAGTCCTGCTGGCAGTTTTGGGAACCTGCTGGTCGCTGAGCTTTCTGCTACTGGCTGGTTTGCTGGCTATACCGCTGGTAGCAATTAATGCACCGCTTTACCGATTTTTTTACCGCAAACACGGTATCCTATTTGCCCTGAAAACAATTCCGTGGCACTGGCTTTTCTACTTTTACAGCGGACTGGCATTCGCGATCGGCACTGGTCGCTACTTATACCAAAAAAAGCCTGTGAATGGCAAAGTTAGCTTGCCGGTATCCGCTCAATAAATCAAGGCAAATTGTGATTAAATATCAAGTAGATCGATAGTTTATCAGGGTATTCACGGGTGCATCTATCCCTTTGACAAGTTATAAATAACTGTATAGTTTGGATAAAAAAGCTGGAGGTAGGCTGAGTGAAACATTATCCTGTTGCGATCGTCGGTGCAGGCCCTGCGGGTTTGACTGCTGCCTACGAGCTAGTCAAGCAAGGCATCATCCCTGTTGTACTAGAAAAAGGTGATAAAGTTGGGGGAATAGCTCGCACAGAAACCTACAAAGGCTATCGTTTCGACATTGGCGGCCACCGCTTTTATACTAAAGTTGAAGCCGTGCAGCAGTTGTGGCAAGAGGTGCTGGGAAATAAGTTTATTAAAGTGCCGCGATTGTCGCGAATTTTTTATCGAGGTAAATTTTTTAACTATCCGATCGGTGCCTTCAATACTCTCTTTAATTTGGGAATAATTGAGAGTACGCTGATTATTTTGAGTTATCTGAAAGTTAGAATTTGGCCGCTTAGGGAAGAAAAAACTTTTGAACAGTGGGTGATCAATCGTTTTGGGGAACGCTTGTACAAAACATTTTTTAAGACTTACACTGAAAAAGTTTGGGGAATTCCCTGTTCGGAAATTCAAGCAGATTGGGCGGCGCAGCGGATTAAAGGACTGTCGCTGACGACAGCAATTATTAATGCTTTGTTTGGCAGCAACGACACGAAAACATTAATCAAAGAGTTTGACTATCCGGCTTTGGGGCCGGGGATGATGTGGGAAAAGTTCGCGGAAGCTGTGGAAAATAAAGACGGCAAAGTTTATCTCGATACTAAAGTGATTAGCTTTGAACGCGAAGGGAATAAAATTAAAAGTATTACTGCCGATCGTAACGGGGAATTAGTTCAATATTCGGCTGATAATTTCATTACCAGTATGCCGATATCGGCGCTGGTAGCAAGAATGAAACCGCAGCCGCCCGAAGAGGTGTTGCACGCCGCGCGATCGCTCAAATATCGAGATTTTTTGATTGTAGCGCTGATTGTCGATCGCGAGGATTTGTTTCCTGACAACTGGATTTACATTCACTCCCCCGAAGTCAAAGTGGGACGAATTCAAAACTTTAAAAATTGGAGCGCCGCTTTAGTTCCCGACGCCAGCAAAAGTTGTTTGGGAATGGAATATTTCTGTAGCGTAGGGGACGAGATTTGGGAAATGTCGGACGCGCAACTTGTCGAATTAGCAACTCGCGAGTTGGTTGGTTTGGGGTTAGCAACAACTGCTGATGTGGAAGATGGAGTTGTCATACGGCAACTTAAAGCTTATCCAGTTTATGATGGGGAATATCGAGGACACTTGCAGGTACTTGAAGGTTTTTTGAAGGGAATTGAGAATTTGCAGACGATCGGGCGCAACGGTATGCACCGATACAACAACCAAGATCATTCCATGCTGACGGGAATGCTGGCCGTGAGAAATATTCTCGGGGAAAAGCACGATTTGTGGGATGTGAATACTGAGCGATCGTACTATGAAGATTTTAGTGTCGATCGCTCGAAAGAAAAAAAGAATTCGGATTTGATTTCGCAATCTAGTTGATATTTGGCAACTGTTACAATGAGGCGATCGCGCATCTTTTGTTTGTGTGTGGGCGATCGCTCAATTATCATCAGGTAACGGCGGCAATAATGCCTCTACTTGTACCAGTAAACTAGGCAAAATACTGGTAACAATATTCCAAATAACTTCCGAACTCACTTGGTCATAGCGATGAACTAAAATATTTCGTAAGTTAATCGCATTTCGCCAATCGATTTCGGGATGTAACTGCTGAAACTCGATCGAAACTCTGCGAGCTGCTTCGCCCAAAATCCCCAACTGCCGCTCTACGGCACTTTGCATCAAAACACTTTCCAGATAAGTCTCGCAAGAAGCATCAGCCGTAAACTCCTGAATCCGACGGATTGCCTGCGCCATGTCCCAAAGTGAAGCACTATCCCGATCGCCCGCTTGCATAAATCACTCGATAGGTTTTCAAAATGTTCGATCGCCGATAGGGATTTTTTAACTGCTTTTTTTCCACCAAATCTACACATCGCTGAAATAAATCCTCTATCTCTTCCTGCATACCCAATAAATCTGACAGCGTGAGGCGGTGCGATGGCTCGTAAGTAACTAATACATCCACATCGCTATCGGGGCGAAAATCATCCCGCAGCACCGAGCCAAACAGGGCAAATTCGATAATGTTCCAGCGCTGGCAAAATTGCGCGATCGCATCGAGAGAGACTTTTAGGCGATCGCTCACCACATATTGTAAATCCGATTGCAACTCAATCATGGGCGAGCAAACCTCCAATGATAGCAAATAATATCATGTCCCCTCGATCAACTATCATCAGATTAGTTTGATGTTTGGGGTAATTTTCAACTACCGGCCGTCTAGTAATGGTATTCAAGCAACTTCAACCATACGACCTATAACCTCATAGTGCTCAGTCCACGCATAAGTTATTTCATTTGTTTCTGGGTTTCGATACCATGACTCATAACAAACACTATTTCTACTATACACAATAATCACTTGCGCTCCTTCTTTAAAGAGATTAGGCGAGGTTGGATGGATTGTGTATCCTGCCAAGACGTTTCCAGGGTGCTGTCTGTTATCAAGGATCGCACCAGTCATATCTGGTCTTCGCTGTTGACAGCCTGGATCGGAGTATAAAGGCACATCTACCCAACGAACAGTTCTAACCACATTATCTGCCTTATCTTCTTCTATAGGCAAAGAGTCTTGATGATGTGGATCGTGAAGAATTTGATATGTAGTTTTAAATATGCCTGTTCCAGAAAGATCGGAATCAATCAAATAGCTCAAACGTTTAAGTTTGTGTAAACTTAGGGAAGGGAGTTTGCGTACTATATCTTTGATATCAAGGATATCTCTTTGCGGATTAAACTCAAATAGATTGTCAGTGTTAAAAACCTGTGAATACTTATTTTGCTTTTTTCCAAGTATAAAAAAACTTGAGATGGCTAAAATTTTCATACTGCTTTTGACGAATGAAAATTTCTATAGTCTCCTCAATCTTTCTTTGCGTCTTGGTAGCCGTGACTTGGAAAGCAACTTTTCTATAAGGGTCTCCTAAATCTATTGCAGGATATTTATGTCCATCACGATCTAGATTGATAAGATCGTACTCATATATAATATTGAGAAATTTGGCAAAGAAAGATTGAGCAATAAAATTTTGATCTAGCAATCCGATAGCTCCTCGATGCTCTACTGAATATCGTAAGATTCCTAAAAAATCACAAATTTTCTTTTGAAGTTCTTCCTTAACAAGCACAGATTATCCCTCTTTAACTCATGATTACAATTTTACTACAAATGGAGCCGGAACATCCCAACTACACCGAGGAGCAACTCCTGCCGGAATAATGGCGATGTCTCCGGCACTGCGCCTTTCTCGCTCCTGCTTGCCATCGAGCGATCGCGGACATTTTATTTGCGGGCGATCGCTCTTTTGAAATATCTCTTGCTTCTCTAGATATCTATTAGAATAGTCGAACTAGGTGGTTAAAAGGATTGTAGGGAAACGATTCATGAAACTCACGGATTTACCCCAAGATGTTCTCGATGATTTATGTCAGGATCGACAGTGGCGTTTAGATATCGATCCAGGATTTGACAGCAAACACGAATTTTGGATGGCGTGGCATCATTTTCTCAAGTTACCGGAGGAATCCTATTTTCCTCGCACCGAAGATAGTCTGGCAGATTTCCTCACAGTTGAAGAGTATAACTTGCTGTTGCCAGTGGCGCGATCGCACCATGCCAGCATCCATCCCATTCGATTGATTCCGAGTGCTGACCAACAGACACTCACCCTGTTTCTTCAGGACTCTTACCATCGTGATTGGTTCACAAAGCCCAGCGATGCCCGTTATGGATTTCTGGCGATATGCGATCGCTATCAGAAGTTTGGTTGCGATTTCTATCTTGCCAACTATTATCATTTCGCTTACCTCCTCGGAAAGGATTACGAAGTGGCTGTAGCGACTCTTACTCAAAAATTAGGTCAGCTACCGTTTCACTTTGGAGATAGTTCATCCTAATCATTTGTGGATCTTTCGGATCGGGCGATCGTAAAGATACACTACCAATACTCTCAGGATGGATCGAACATTCCTGGGCCTTCTTGGTGCATCCCATTGAAATCAGGATTGTTGTGATATCCCATTGCTACAGATACTTCTACAAATCGTTGGGATATCGGTGCCGGGGAAATTAGATCGGTAACGCTCAACTCGCCATCGACACTGTGGTATTCGGAAGTACCTCGTTGCTGGTTTTCAGATTTCTTGAAATATGGCAATACATCTTGATAACTCCAACCGGGATTACCCAATTCTTGCTAGCGATCGTAATCAGGAGGATTGCCTCGGACATAAAGCATGAAATTAATCGAACTGCTGCCGCCCAAGACTTTCCTGCGGGGATGAAAGATTTTGCGGTTATTGAGGTAAGGTTCTGGTTCTGTGAAGTATGCCCAGTCTACCTCTGAGCCTAGTAAGTTGAAGCATTCCAACGGGATTTAAATCTCTGGTTTCCTATCTCGATTGCCAGCTTCGAGCAACAACACGGTTGTTTGACTGTCTTCTGTCAAACGGTTGGCGACAACACAGCCTGCCGAACCTGCACCAATTGCAATGCAGTCATAGTTCGTCATAAAATTCTCCTTTTTTGTTGTCTGTAATCTATTAATTTAGTCAGGCGAGAAAATTCAACTTTTCCTACAAGATTTCTGCATCAAGATACGGTTGTTTTTGTACACCTCTAAAGTTCCAGACTGCCGGCTATCCAACGTGCCATCCCACACCCAATATTCATAATTGCCCTTCCGAAACTTATAGACTCGAACGCCTTCTGTAGCTTTGCTAGTACCTCCGCCCAAACTTAAATTACCGTTGGAACTGGTCGAGCGATATAGCAGTTCGCCCGAAGCCTTCTTTTTCCAAATATTAATTTTGTAACCACCCTGGCATCTCGTACTGAGGATGAGGTCAGCAGTAGAATCAGCAGACGCAGGTAAGGAAAAATTAGCTAAGGCACAGATTGGTAGAGCAAGGAGTAACGCTGATTTTTTCAGTAGTGTTTTCATAGTTCTTAACAATGGTGTAGAACTGATTGGACTGCCATCCTTCATATCGAATTGCAACCCGGTTTTTAAGTATAACACCTCCTACAACCAACCCGTTTGATCTGCGTTGGCAGCGATCGCTTCAAAAACCGTATGGGGACTTTTGAAGGTTAGCCGCGCTTCTGGTTTCTGGAGTGCCGCCATCGTTTTGACGTGTTCGTCTTCGTCATCGCGGATGTTCGCGAACACGTCGTATAGATTATCCACCTTGGGACGGCGAAATTCATGACTTAGTGCAGTTTGAACTTCATCAAACATATATAGCCTTTCTCACAAAGATGAGGTGTGAATGATTGCTTATATAACCACTGAAACTAAGAGGGCCCAAGCCCAACTACGTCCGCGAATATGAGAGCTCGAAACGCTATACTATCCATTGAAACGTATAGGGCCGGGGCCCAACTACGTCCGCGAATATGAGAGCTCGAAACGCTATACTATCCATGTCAAAATCTCCAGAGTTAGTGTCTTTTTTAGAACAGCAGCATTGGTTGTCCAAGACCTCCCTAAGTCGATCTGCTTCGACGATCGTATAATGGCATTTCAACGGCTTCTATGAGCTAGCTCAAACTTGAATCAACTCACCGATGGTTTTCGGTTACTTCTCTAAAGAGATATCCTGGCAAATCCGCTCTAGCTTTTCTGGATTCCGCACACTGTAAATAGACTGAATGCAGCCATCCACAATTTCAAAAGTTATCACACTGTGAATGCGGCCATCCAGATATTGGATAATGCCTGGTTGTCCGTTGATATCGGCTAAGTGAGAGACAGAATTAAGCAGCCATTTCCGACGAATGGCTAACAGCATCCGAGCCACCTTTACTGCTCCGTGTATCGGCTTGATGGCTGCAATCACTTTGCCGCCACCATCTGAACAAAACGTCACATCCTTCGCCAGCAGCAGCAACAAATCTTGCAAATCCCCCTTGGTGGAGGCATCTAAAAATTGGGCTGTAACCTGCTTTTGTTGAGGCCGAGAAACTGGGAAACGAGGACGTTGGTCGGCAAGATGCTGCTTCGCCCGCCGCAGGATTTGGCGACAGTTGGTGGGACTCTTGCCGATCGTCTGACCGATTTCGTCATAGTCATACTCGAAGACTTCGCGGAGTAGAAATACTGCCCGTTCGATCGGAGATAAACGCTCCATTACAGTTAAAAATGCGATCGAGAGCGAGTCTGCTAATTCCATTAGATCGGTTGAATTTTCGGATTGTTGCGTTAACATCGGTTCTGGTAGCCAGGTACCGACGTATTGTTCTCGCTGGACGCGCGCCGATCGCAAATGATCGATGCAGAGACGAGTAGTAATAGTTGTCAGATAAGTCTTTGCCGATCGCACCGTGGAACTCGCCGTCTGTTGCCAGCGCAGGAAGGTTTCTTGTACTATATCTTCGGCATCTGTGACAGTTCCCAGCATTCGGTAGGCGATCGAGAACAGCAACGGACGATGGTGGTTAAAATCATCCAGAGAACTCATAAAGCCCCCTGCTCTTGTTGCTGAATAGTTCTCAATGCCCAGAAGCCAATTCCAGCTCCTAATCCATCCACAATTAATATCAGGATGGCTGTGACTTGGAACACCAAACCCCAGCCTTCAAAGGCAACTTGAGACACATGATCTGGACTGATCGCGATGAAATGATTGTAGAGTCCAAACAGGATCGATCCAGCCATTGAACTGAGTAAGAGCCAGCTACCAATGCGATAGAACTGTGTCCAAAGCAAAACGGCTGCAATTATGGGAATTAGAAAAATCACCATACCCACAAACAAACTCTGAAGGAGAGAGAGGGGAATTGGGATTTCCAAATGCGCTAAACCATGCAGTCCGTTTGCGATCGCATGGATGACCGCGATCGTTGTTCCATATTGAGCGATCTTCATGTTATTTCTCCCTGATTAGAAAGCTTTCCAAACAACTTTTAGTGTTAGCCCGATCGAGATTAAATTGTCAGTTGGCCCTCTTCAACGGAAGTTTTAACAAGCCATTCCAACGATCGCGGTTGAAAATTTAGTTCGCGTTTTGCCTTAGCATTGGAGACACCTCGTAACTGGGTGCCGTAGTAGACAGCATCTGCACCGCTGATTCGCAGAGCCTCCTCAACTGATACCTGCGGTGGCGGTGGAGCATTGAGCCACTGGGCATAAGCAGGAAGCCACACGCGCACCTCTAAGGGCCGATCGTCCGCAATCAAGTAAATACCGGGATTTCCCCGATCGGCTGCCGCCACCGTCGCCAAGGCCGCATCCTCAATGTGAACCCAAGACCATACACCTTCGCCATTTCCGACGATCGGGAATTGTTGCTGCCGCACCTGTTCGGCAACGTCTCCATCGGTTGCGTACCAAGTGCCGGGCCCGTAGAAGAAGCCGTAACGCAGGACAATTCCTTCTAGATTGGGGTTCCCCAGCAAGCGACGTTCAATCTCATTCAGCGTGAGGGTTCCGCCTGCAACTGCGGGCGAAGCATCTAAGGCTAGGGGTATTTCTTCATCGGCCAATCCTGTACCCGGAATCGCCCAAAATGCGATCGACTGCCGGATGTAACGACGCACGCCAGCCGCTTGCGCTGCCGCTAGGACATTTGCACCTCCTTCGAGACGGATGCGATCGTTCAGTGCTGCTGCCGCCTGCATTGTCTCAGGGGTGTAGGTTTTAGGCAGAGAGGTGAGTTGTTCGATTACAACTTCCGGTTTAGCGCGAATCACAGCAGCTTTGAGGGCATCTGCATCAAACACATCTGCGAGTTCCGGTTCCACGCCTCGTTCAGCTAAAATCCGCGCTTTTTCTGGAGTGCGAGTCAATGCAACTACATCATGTCCTGCGCTGTGCAATTGGGCGATCAGCGGACGACCGATCGCTCCCGTTGCACCTGCAACCAAAATTCTCATCTAAGAACCTCCTGTTGAAGCCTGTAAGGTATTTATAGATAAGACGAAAGAGCATCGTTAGTTGTGACAAGATGATTTAACTCAAACTTGAAATGGCGATCTGTCACTTTAGCTCAAGTGAAGCAATGGCATCGCTAATTTTCACCGTGAGTGTCATTGGATCGATCGGCGAAACAGTAAACCCGCACTTCTGATAAAACTGCTTCGCATCTTCCGAAATAGCGTGTACGAGAATTGCCCGTATCCCTGCAATTTCAGCAGCTTGCAAAATGCGAAGAATTGCATCCCGCAGCAAAGCGCGTCCGATGCCGCAGCCTTGCCAATCCCGATCGACTGCAAGCCGTCCAATCACCATAACAGGAATCGGATCGGGCATATTGCGCCGGACTTTACCCGTTGCAGCAGTTTGTGCTATTGCTCCATTTGCAAGACAATAGTACGCAATGACTGCTTGGCGATCGCACAAAACATAAGTCCGTGAAGCCCCCTCTGACTCATTTTTCAGAGCGCGGCGCTTGAGCCATTCATCTAACTGACTGTTGCCTGAATCAAATGTCTCAATTTGATGTAACGAGTTCAGTTTTTCAGGCGGGCAGAGTTGACCTAAATCTCTATCTAATCCCACGGAGATTTTGTTTTTAGTAATGCGTTTAGCTTCTGATTTGGTGTCGGCGGTGCATCCAGCAGCGCCAAAAATTGCTTAAATTTAAGTTCATCTAACCCAAAAAAACAGCGGTCTAGAAGAACATCTTGAGCTTTTTGGTAAGCTGATTCAAGCATGAACTCCGATCGGCTCTTTCCCTGTAATTGGGCCGCGCGATCGATGAGAGCGCGTTGATTCGGCTGAGCTCGAATGTTAATTGTCACATCGCGGGTCTGGCTGACTGATTCTTCAGATGCTGGCGGGTGCATAACAGTTACCTCTGGCTAGATACAGTAGTAATTAGAGCTATTAGCCCTAGCATATTTATATTGTGATTTTTTGTATACACAATGTCAACACATCTACTGAAATCTGCGATCGCGGATCTAGTTAACCGCTATGGAATCGCGAACTCGCGCATTGTACGGGCAGCCCCCGCCGCCCCTGAGACAGGAGTTCTGGCCCGAGTCCTGATGTTGCCTTTCTAGGTGTGTGTTGATAGTTGACACAAATTTTTTAAACTTGTGCTAACTCTTGACTTACAGACTTACCAAGAAATTGGGTCTAAAGCCCCGTCCTTATAGGACGGCTTTAATGGCAAGGACTGTGAAGGTTTGTTAATATACAGACTGGCAAATAAAAGTTTCAGTAAAAATGGTAAACTATTGCAATGATAGTATTAGAGTTTAAGTTGAAAGGCAAGGCAGAGCAATATCGAATCATTGATGACATGATTCGGACTGCTCAATTTGTGCGAAACAAAACTCTTAGACATTGGGTAGACAATCAAGGAATTAAACTCGTAGACCTATACAAACAATGCGCGATCATGGCGAAAGAGTTTGAATGGGCAGGCCAGCTTAATTCTCTGGCACGTCAGGCTTCAGCCGAACGTGCCATTTTTGCTATCCAGCGTTTCTTTGCTAATTGCCAAGCGAAAAAGCCAGGGAAAAAGGGCTATCCGCAATTCAAAAAGCATACCCGTTCTGTTGAATATAAAACTTCAGGATGGGTGCTTTCTCCCGACAAAAGATGTCTAACGTTCAAGGACGGCTTTGCTGCCGGGAAATTTAAGTTGATCGGTAGTCGGGATTTGCATTTTTATGCGCCTGATGAGATTAAGCGAATCAGGATTGTGCGTCGTGCCGATGGATACTACGCACAACTTTGCATCAATGTAGAGCGAAAAGAGGAACTTATTCCGACTGGTAAAGCTATTGGAATAGATGTAGGACTGAACCATTTATATACCGATAGCGACGGTGAAACAGTTGCGAACCCTCGCTATCTCCGAAAAAGCGAAAAAGCTTTGAAGAGATTACAGAAGCGAGTTTCTCAAAAGAAGAAAGGTTCCAAGAACCGGAAAAAAGCTATTAACAAGTTAGGAAGAAAGCACCTAAAGGTTAGTAGGCAGCGTAAAGACTTCGCCATAAAAACGGCGTTGTGCGCGGTAAAATCTAACGATTTTGTAGCCTACGAAGACCTTCAGGTGCGGAACCTGGTCAAAAACCACAAGCTCGCTAAATCAATTAGCGATGCAGCTTGGTCACAATTTGCTCAATGGTTGGAGTATTGTGGGAAAGTGTACGGCAAAACAATAAGTGCTGTAGCACCTCAATACACCTCGCAAGAGTGTTCAAATTGTGGCAATCTAGTCAAGAAAACCCTGTCAACTCGAACCCATCTTTGTGGTTGCGGGACGATATTGGATCGCGATCACAATGCAGCTCGCAATATTTTGGCGAAAGGGTTGAAGCAATTAGGAATCGATGTGAATTTAAATACGGTGGGGCACACCGAAATCAACGCTTAGGGACAGACCGATCTCTACTTTTTGATGGCAGCATCAACGAGCAAATCGACTGGCTGATCTAAGAATCCTCGCGCCTTCAGGCGCCCGGAGTGTCAAAGAGTGAAAATATGCTAAGACGCAAGCAACAAACAAACCAACCTATGAACTTTTCCCAGAAGTCAGGGGGCAAAAGTGCCGCACCCCCAAAAACCAACTCAACACAGAATCTCGGCGTCGCAGGATTGCGGAAATTACTTTTTGCCGCCGGCATAGCCTCTCTGTGCGCTAGCTGCCAAAATCCTCCAGCACCCACCGCCACAACTCCCGGAGGCAGCCCCGGAACCAGTCCCGCAGCCACTCCCGTCGCAGTCAGCAGCCCCGGAGACCCAAATACTGTCAAAATTGTCTCCATGCTGCCGATGACAGGCAGCGCCTTGGGTCAATCTCAAACAATGGTCAACGGCATCCAACAAGCCCTAGCCGAAAGTGACTCGAAAGCTTGCGACGGTAAAATCAAAATCCAATACGAAGTTTACGATGACGCCACCGCCGCCGCCGGCAAATGGGACCCGGCCCAAGTAACGTCGAACTCCAACAAAGCCGTTGCTGACGGTTCGGTAGTTGCCGCCATCGGTCACTATAACTCCGGTGCAGCCAAACTTTCCATTCCCGTGCTCAACCAAGCTAACATCGTCATGATCAGTCCGGCCAACACTTATCCGGGACTGACTAAGCCAGGAAAAGGCGAAGCCAAGGAACCTAACGTTTATTATCCCGCAGGCACTCGCAATTTCACCCGCGTTGTCCCCGCTGACGACCTTCAAGGGGCTGTAGCTGGCAACTGGGCGAAATCTTTAGGCGTGCAAAAAGTCTACATTCTCGACGACCAAGAACTCTACGGCAAAGGCATCGCTGACGTTTTTGAAGCCACTGCTAAAAATTTGGGAATTCAAGTCCTCGGAAGAGAGGGAATTGATATTAAAGCTAGCGACTACAAGGCGTTAATGAATAAGATCAAAGCTTTAAATCCAGACTTGATTTACTTCGGCGGCACTACTCAGAGCAACGCCGGACAAATAATTAAAGACATGAGAAATGTCGGGATGGCGCCTGATGCAGTTAAGTTCATGGGCCCCGACGGCATTAAAGAGCAAGCTTTAATTGACGCTGCAGGCAAAGATGCCGAAGGAGTTTACGCTACTTTTGGCGGCTTGCCTCCTCAAGAATTGACTGGTGCGGGTGCGAAGTGGTACGAAAGTTACAAGGCAAAATATAATGCTGAACCGGAAGCTTATGCAGCATACGCCTATGAAGCTGCTAAAGTTGCGATCGGCGCAATTAATAAAGTTTGCAAAAATGACCGCGCTGCTATCCGCGAAGCTGTCTTGGCAACTAAAGATTTTAACGGGGTACTCGGCACTTGGAGTTTTGACACCAACGGCGACACGAGCTTGACTACAATGTCAGGAAATGTTGTTAAAGGTGGCAAGTGGGAGTTCGTGAATGCGCTCAAGACGGAATAATTAGTCAGTTGACTGTTGTCAGTTGACTGTTGACTGTTGTCAGTAGTGATTTTAACTGGTTCCTAAGCAGAGCCTAGGAACCAATGTCACTCTTGGTCTGCTGGGCTTTCCGATCCAAAAAATTGGAGGTAGAGCCTCCTAATCCGCGTTTCTAATATCTGCCTAGAAACGAGTAGAATGAATTTTCCTAATGCCCAATTTCCAATTCCCAATTACGAATAATTATGAAAAACTGGAAAAGTATTCTCTTATATCTAGGTGTAGTTTATATAGTTTTGCTATTAGGCCCGATCGCAGGATTAGATTTGCCAAAAATCCTTGGAGAAATAGTCAGCAATCCTGAAGTTTTTATCCAACAATTATTAGTTGGTCTTGTCAACGGCGCGCTGATTGCAATTATTGCTTTGGGTTACACGATGGTTTACGGCATTATTGAGTTAATCAATTTTGCTCACGGCGATTTATATATGTTGGGTGCTTTTGCTTCCCTAACAGTGTTCGGGGCTTTTGGGATGCAAGATGGCGCACCTTTGGGTATTGCTATACCGGTGATGTTAGTTGCTTTAATTGTATGTTCGGTGTTTTGTGCGGGACTGAATATTGTTGTGGAAAAGTACGCTTATCGGCCTTTGCGAAATGCTCCCCGTTTGGCTCCTTTAATTTCGGCAATTGGAGTTTCTTTTATTTTCCAAAATATGGGGCTGTTTTGGGGGGGATTGAAAGCTTTTATTCCTGTGATGGGTTCTAATTCTGCTGCGCCAAAAAGTTTTCCCGATTTGTTGCCGCGAGTTGATATTCTCAAAGCTTTGGGAATTCAAACGAGTATTGTATTTACTACCAAGGATTTAATTGTGTTGGTGGTGGCGGTTCTATTGATGGTTTTGCTTCATGTGTTTGTGCAGTACACTCGTCTGGGAAAGGCGATGCGGGCAACTGCTCAAAGCCGCGATGCTGCTAAGATTATGGGGATTAATGTAGATCAAATTATTGCTCTGACTTTTTTGATTGGTGGAGCTTTGGCTGGTTCTGCGGGTATTTTGGTGGGTTTGTACAACAATACGATCGTGTTTACGATGGGGTTTACGGCTGGTTTGAGGGCTTTTACGGCGGCGGTTTTAGGGGGAATTGGCAATATTGTGGGGGCGATGTTGGGAGGGGTTTTGATTGGGTTGCTGTCGTCTTTGAGCGATCAGTATTTGTCTAGCCGCTGGACTAATGCTTGGGTGTTTGGGGTTTTGGTGGTGATTTTGGCTTTTCGGCCTGGGGGTTTGTTGGGCGAAAACGTTCAGGAGAAGGTTTGAAATTGCTGGGTTTAAATAATGGCAAGAGATACTTATCGGGACTTAAACAAAAAATACGAGCTAAATGAGTTCTAATGCTTGAAGAGCAAGCATATAACGTTAAAGAATGAGCAATGAAAGAGACGACCCCCGCCGCGATGCCCCCCTGCTTTGATAAATGGTGTCAAAGATTTGACGATATCTTTGGTCATCTTGCCCAAAAACGGGAGTTGAGGAACTATTTAGGCGGATTATTGGGAGATCGGGAGCGAAAAAACCTCTCGCAGATGGCGACAAACGCCTTGGCGAGTAATTTACCACAAATTACATCATTTTTTAACTGCCGCGCCCTGACGGGGTTCTCAACCCGTCAGCAATTTGATATTATTGATAGGCATTGCTTAAAGTTGTGCTGTGATTCAAGGTCAAAAAATCAAGGCAATGGGAATTCTAAAATATGTGGCTAAGTTAACTGAATACGGGCGATCGACACGTCGCCCTAGTAGTTTTTGAATTGGATTATATGGTCAGTGTTGGGTTCCGCGAAGCGGAGGGAGTTGGCAGGGAAGGCAAGTCAAGACATTATTACGCTCATTAATCGGAATTAGGCGCAATAAACTACGATTTTTCAGAGGGGTATGATGGCTATGTCCTTGATTATATCAAGGTTTTGACTCTTGTTGTCACCCCATCAGTGGTAATGCTTGTATCACAGTTTAAATGCACAACCGCTTATATGGATTGTCCAGTGCCCCACTCACTCATGCCATCTCAACAATCTACTCCCGACAAAGAAGCCCCCAAAGTCTCATGGTTCTAGCGCTTGGTTGTTTTAAGTTTGGGAGGAATTCGATAAATAACCCTGTTGGGTGTTTCTTGATAGAGTTCCAATGTTTTTTGAATGAATGCAACTAATTTAGGGTTATCTTTTGCAATTTGATTATTGTTATATTTAACAATTCCCATCCAATCTGCTCCCTTGGTAATCAAATCTTCCAAGATGGCAATTAAATTATCATCTGTTATGGGATATTTCCAATAAATACTATTCTTTCTCATGCTCTCTTGAGGACTCGAAGGAGGGAAAGCCCGATAAATAGCAGGAGGAAAAACCCAGCCACGTCGGCGACTATAATAGATAGCGACGGGATCGCCACCTCCAGCATTAGCTAGAGTAACAACAAGGTCACTTGGTTGAGTTATTTGCTGCAAAGCTATCCCTAGTTCGTAACCCTCTTTTGCCCAAGGATAATAGCACCATAGGTTTAACTGTGTATAACCTATTCCAGAAATGATTAGTAGTATTGCCGTTATGAGTGCTAATGCTGAAGATGAACCTCCGACTCGCTTGGCGAATGAAGCAAGTGCTATCAAACCATTTCCTGCTAGAGCTGCGGCGGCTGGGTTGATAATATTTAAGTTAGAGGGATTTAGGACGAGTTCTTGAGCACCAATGAAGTAATAAATGGCAAAAGCAAGTATCCACCAATGAAACATCGCTGGTACTGGTACAGCTACATTACTTGACTGCTCCTCAGATTCCTGGGTAGGAAGTTTATAATTAGGAGGAAGGAACAAACCAATAGCAACAAGGATCATAATGGGATATGTCCAAAGCCAGTTATAAATATGATTATATAGTTGAGGAAAGAAATATTTTTGTTGCCACCATTCACGTGAAGCAGGATCCCAGAGCCAGTTCCCGCTACCAGCAAAGTGGTAAGGCGGATAGGTGAGAGAAATATGCCTCGCCCACAAATAATAGGCAGCTACTGGCAGGAGGATGGAAATGGCAGCTACTCCAATTAATATCAGCTTTTTCGGGCGCAGTAATCCTCGATGACCCAGGACAACAAATATTGTATAGAGCATCGGAATGCCAATGATTAACCCTGGTAGTTTGGTTAAAAAGCCCCAAATTGCAAACAGGCTGGCAAGCAATAAATAGTGCCAGCGGTCAGTTTGTAGGTAAGCAATCAGCATCCAGAAACTTGTGACAACTAATGCAACCATTGCCGCGTCTGGAAGGAAAGACCGATCCAGACATATATTTCCTGGAAAAATTGCGATAATTGCAGCACTCATAAGAGCGCGATCCCGATCCCAAATACGAGAAACTAACTGATAGAAGGCAAATATTCCCCACAAGCTAAACAGGACAACGACGCTGCGTCCCACCCAATCATGCTGTCCCAATACAGTATAGAGAAGGGCTGTAATATAAGTAACTGTTTGAAATTCGCGTCCATTATAGCTAGGCCCTGGCCCATCCCAGCTAACTTCAGGGTAGAAGATATTCCCATTTCTGCGATAGAAATTTTCGGCCATCATGGCTGTGCTTGACTGACGCCAACTAAAGCTATCAATAAATGGCTGATTGATATGAATCAATCGCACAATAGCAGCCACTACCATAATTGATATCAGGAGATAAGTGGTGTTCCTATAAATTGGAATTTTCATCTTGGCTCTGATGATATAAAAAATATCTGACCTGTAAAGCTACGCAGTAAGCTAGTGCAACCTAGACAAGGGCAGCGCTAGCTAACTAAGTTTACAGCTTGGAAGATATCTTGGTCAAGCAGCAAAAGCTTAAACTATATGTTAAGGATGAAAAATAGTCAGCGTTCGCCGTCATCTTCCTACTACTGAAAAAATACTTAATGGGGCGATCGGCACTATTGAAGTTTTATTTCCAAGTAGAACATAGCGCGGCTCAATTGAGTGCTGTACTGTACGCCCAATTAAATATTCCCTGGTTTCAGCCAGCCAAAAACTTCGCCTAAAGTCAACTGCGTTTCCGGCATAAAATTGGGCATCGGAAGTATATCTGTTGGTTCTTGCAAGGAAATAGGCTGCTGCCTTGCGGGATAGGCTAAAATGTTTTTTTCATCGGGATCGAGCAACCAACCCATCTGACAACCGGCATTCAAACAGTGCAAAATATTGTTTGTGACTTTGGTTTGGCTTTGGGCTGGGGACAATATTTCTATTGTCCAGTCTGGGTGAGCATTAAATGTATTGGCAATTTCGCTGTCAGCGTCTAGGGGAATGCGATTCCAAACAAAAATCGCTACATCGGGGACAATAGAACGTCCGCCAAAGGTGCAGCGAAGTTCTGGTAGGGCTAGGGCAATTTGCGGTTTCTCTGCGATGTCGTTGGCGACTGTTACGAGTCTGCCTTGTAGTTTGCTGTGTTTTCCTTGTGACCTAGGTTTTTGGACGATCGCACCTTTGATGTATTCGCTAGCGGGTTTGGTTTCTGCCAGTTGCAAAAACTCGTCGAGGGTGATAGTTTTTTGAGGTGCTTGTACCATATAGCGATCGCCCGTTTGAAGTGTGCTGCGGTAACAGTTCCAGTATATAGCAGTTGACAGTTGACAGTTGACAGTTGACAGTGAACAGTGACTAAAGACTAATCGTAAGGTGCGTCGCTCATCGATTGTCTATTTTTTTGAGGGATTAAAGGTGGCGACGCACCCTACGACTTACCTCTTCCTGACATCCATTACATCCGTTACATCCGTTACCGAACTTCCTTATGTCAAACAAAATAATCCAAGCAATTAAATCGAGCGGTATTTTAGGAGCGATCGGCTCTTTAACAGTCCTCCTATTCGGGGGTTGGAGCGGCACTGTGATCGGCTGGCTGATGGGTACGGCGGCTGGCTTCATTAGCTGTCAGGAACAGAAGGTTTACAGCCCGAAAATGGGTGCTGCGATCGGCAGTTTAGCGGGAGTGGGATTGGGAGTTTGGCTGTTAGTTGCGAGTGTGGTAGAAGGGGTTTTGATTAGACCTTTTTCTGGTCAACCTGCTGTGGCTTTGCCGACGACGC
Organism: Microcoleus sp. F6_B6; assembly: GCA_036702215.1. Classification (GTDB taxonomy): domain Bacteria; phylum Cyanobacteriota; class Cyanobacteriia; order Cyanobacteriales; family Microcoleaceae; genus Microcoleus. The sequence continues at coordinate 135,328 of JAUBST010000008.1, read as the reverse complement.
TGCTGTACGGGATTTGCAGTTTGACGATCGCAATTCTAACAGCTACGTTAATGGGTGCTTTGCAGGGTTTGCAGGGGGAACGCCAGCGGCTGGCAACTCTGGTAACATTAGCTTTTCTTCTAATTCTGTTTCCGTTTATCGACATTCAGGCTCAGACCGGCTGGATTGCTACTGTAGTACAGATTCAAATCTTTATTATGTTGGCGCTGGGTTTGAATATTACTGTGGGTTTTGCGGGTTTGTTGGATTTGGGATATGCTGCATTTTTTGCGATCGGCGCTTACACGACGGCTTTGCTATCTTCTGGGCAGTTAAATATTGCTTGGAACTTTTGGGTGGTACTGCCGATCGCCGCCGGTGTAGCTGCGATCGCGGGCGTAATCCTCGGTATTCCGACACTGCGGCTCAGGGGCGATTATTTGGCGATCGTTACCCTCGGTTTTGGCGAAATTATCCCGGTTGTCTTTAGGAATTTAACGGCGATTCGGATTGACGAACCAGTCTCGAAGATTGTCGCTTCCCTGTTGGGGAAACCCGAGTTGGTGCTGTGTCTGGTTGGGTGCGATCGACCTTTTAACCTCACCGGCGGCGAAGCGGGCATAAACCCGATCGGGCGTCCATCTCTCCCCATCGTCGGCACTTTCAGCACCGGCAACTACTTTCCTTGGTACTACCTAATTTTGCTGCTAGTTGTCTTCGCTTACTTCATGATTTCGCGGCTGCGAGATTCCCGCTTGGGGAGGGCGTGGAATGCCATGCGCGAAGATGAATTAGCGGCTAGTGCGATGGGCATTAACCTGGTCAAAACCAAACTTTCGGCTTTTGCGATGGGAGCGACGTTTTCGGGCTTTGCAGGCGCATTTTACGCGGCCTATATCAGCGCGATTTTTCCCAGCGTTTTCGATTTCTCGGTGTCGGTAATCATCCTGTGTATGGTAATTTTAGGCGGTTTGGGCAACATGACCGGGGTGATTTTGGGGGCTATCATTATCATGTCTGCCGATCGGCTTTATCTGCCACAATTAGCGCAAGTCCTCAAGGGTTTTCTGAATACTTTTGTACTCCCCAGGATTGCAATTCCCCAATTGCGAGAGTTTCTGGCCACCAGTTTAGACCCGATTCAAATGCGCTTATTTTTATTCGGCCTAACTCTTGTTGTCATGATGATCGTGCGGCCGGAGGGGCTGATTCCTGATAAGATCCACCAAGCTGAACTGCATTCTGATGCTGAAGCGAGCAATGAGTCTTTAGCAGATGCGAGAAGTCAATAAATAGGTAAGGACAAAAAACCCTAGTATTTTGTAGCGGGTTTAGCTAAGAATCTAGGAGATCGGGGAGTTTATGAGTGTAAAAAAAACTCCTCATCTAATGTTTATTTGTAACCAACTACTTAGTAAGCGTGAAAGATTAGCCATGAACAATGTAACTGGTACTGCTTTTATCGTTGCGGAGTTTAGAGCAGAAGAGAATGAAGAGGCCTTGCCTCTTTACACCGATCATTTAGTAAAAATATGGCTGAATGAGGAAACAAAAAAAGTAGCTAGCCAAATAGCTCAAAACTCTCCCGCCGCTAAAGAAATGGTTAAGTTGCGGACTAAATATTTTGATGATGTTGTGTCAAATCAAATTTTAGGAGGTTGCAAGCAAGTAGTTATTTTAGGTTCTGGTTTGGATACTCGCGCCGCTAGAATTAATGGAGCAGGAGTGATTTATTTTGAAATAGACGACCCCGCGACACTACAATTAAAAGAAGAAACTCTCAAAGCTAACAAAGTTACTGCAAATGTTCGCTACCTTCCCGGCGATTACGTAAAAGACGGCTTAATCTCCTTGCTGAAACAGAGTGAATTTGATTTCGAGCGAGCGACATATTTTTTGTGGGAAGGCAACACTACCTTGCTGACAAAAAAAGATGTAATATTTGTGTTAGAACAAATTCGCGACCATGTGAAGAGTTTTCGATTGTCCTTTGATTATATGTCGGAAAAGGTGATTTTGAGAACGACGGGCTACCAAGATATCAATGATTACATAGATAAATACGAAAGTATGTATGCACCGTGGATTACTGGGTTTGAAAAGATTGCAACTTTGGCTGACGAACTCAATCTCAAAGTTATTGAAAACTTTTCGACGGCCGATTTACACGCACAATATCGCCCTCGCCGTTCTCTAGAATCTAATCTTTTTAAGTTCTATTTTGTTTGTACGTTAGAGAATGCAGTAGGGTACGTCAGTCAAGAGATTTGACTAAACTCAAACAATTTGCTGCTGACGCACCTTATCAAAGCAAAGAAGATCGCACTTTGTCTGTACGCTAGAAAATGCAGGAGGGTGCGTCAGTGATTTCTGGGACAATCGCAAACCATTTATTAGGTCAAGCGAATTCGTAAAGAATCAATAAGACCATGTTTAGTCAACCAATCTTCTACCTCTGGCGTTAAAAGTCCCCGGGTAGCACCCTCATTCGCAGCCTCTTTCAGAAAACGAAGCACTGCTTCAGGAACCTCATCAGAATTTAAGCCCTCCCAGCACTGCTTTAATTGCTCAATTAGCCGATCGACTCTTTCAAAATCCTCACTGCTTTCGGGAATTGAGTTTGATTCCTGAATTTGCAAATATAAACTTCTAATCCGTTGGACAGTTAACTTAAATGCCGAAACTTTATCCAATAAATTCAGGATTTCATTATTAGTGCTGGGCATTTTTTGACTTCGGTAGAGCTGCCAAGATTGATCCAATTGCCATCTCAGAGAATTTTGTAATTGCTCTATCCTAGAAGTGAAATTCTTTTTGTTGTTAAAATTTTCATTGGGTATAATCCATTCAGGATTTTTTTTAAATTCTGCCTCAACATTAGCAATAAATGTCAGCAAAATCTCAGCCTTTTGAGTTAAATCCACATTGGCAATTCCTTTTTTACGAAAAGCTCTCAAACATTGAACGAGAGGTCGAGTTCCATCGACAGCTTGCTTGATTTGTTCTTGTCGAGATTGAAAACCTTGCAAATTTTTTGCATCTTTCTGAAGATTAATTTTATCTTGAGATAACTTAATCAGTTGAGTGGATTTTTGTAAAATCATACGATCTCTCCTTTAATTTCAGTAATTAGATTTCGCAGTTTAGCCAATCCATCTTCAATAGCCCTATGGCAAGATTCTACTGTTGCACCACCATACACTTCTAAATCTTCAATGCGGTTATTCACCTCGGTTAGAGAAGCATCAAGAAAATTGTTAGTGCTGCCGACAAATTCGGAAGCCTCTGTCATTGCTTTTTGATGATTTTGGCTGAGATCCTTAAGCAGCTTCCCCGGTTTACTATCGGGATTATCTTTCTGAGTTTGCACGCGCTTCATTGTTTCTAAATAGCTAGAAAACCCAACTCGTTTAAACTGTTCCACTACAGATGTTAGGTCATCGACACTCTTTTTGCCTCGAAATACACCAGCATCTGTCGAGCGAGCGATCGCCTGTTTTACTAAATCGGTAACATCTTTTTTCTTGATGTCTTCCCCTAATTCAGCTACTAGAAAATTATAAACAGCAAGTTGGCGATCGCACTCTTCCTGAATGGCTTTTTCTAGCAGTTCATCCGCAGCTTGACGCGCTTTATTAATTTCGGGAAACTTTTCTATAACATCTGTCGGAATTTCACATTGAGGTTGCCAAGATTTGCTAACCTGTTTCAATGGGTCGAGGATTTGTACAACATCAATAATCTGAAATTGTTTAGAACTTCCTTTTGTGCAGGCCGCGCGACTTTTAACGATTTCTAGTAAAGCCTCGCGGTGGTTTTGTAAGCTATTAAATAGCTTTTTCCAGTTAGCTGAACGATTTTCTAAATCTTTTGCTTCTAAATCGAGAAACAAACTATTAATCAAATCTTCCATCGAATTTGTAGGATGTCCGGCCATTGTTGCTGCGATCGCCAGTAGCTCAACTGCCGCAGGGACAGGGTTCCAGGGTTCCCCAGACTCGCGGGGATACAGGCGAATCTGCTCTTGGACATATTGACTCCATTTTTCCAGTTGTTTGGCGTAGCTGCGAAAGTAGCGAGATCCATCGGGGAACTTCCAATGCTTGTAATGGTTGTATTGTAAAATGCCTTGGAAGGCGATCGCGCTTTCTCGAAACTCATCAGGATCGTCAGGAGTAAGAGGAAGAGATAGTTTAACTCCAGAAATCGTCTCCCTCGTAACTTTTGGGCTGTAAAAAATTAAGTTTCGGCGCTTAAAGTATTTACTATCGCTAGCAGCAAAACTCCCCTGAAGTAGCATTTCTGTATCCCATTCTATCCGCTCAACAATAGCTGAGTAAATCAAGGGTCGCAGTTCTCCACCGATATCCTGCGGGAGAATTTCTCGGTTATTCCAGCGATCGAGAATTTGCAGTTGATTCGCCAACTTATCGGGAATTTTTTCATTTTGAGATTGTGGCTCAACTCGATAATTACTAACCGAAGTTCTAGAGTCTTTAGCCTGCGAAACAGAGGGTCGAACTTTGGTCTGCTGCACCTTCACGCCAAGTGCAGGAAGATCAAATGCAGAGTGAATTTCTGGGCGCAAATCACAAAGCTCGTTACTATCCGTCCACAAATCGAGGAGAGTTTGGCGGCGATCGTAATTTTGTTGGTCTTTGGCTTTAATATCTGCCTGAACCATTGCACTCAGCCGCATCTTGCCAAAGTGTTCTCGCAGAGAATTAGCAGGAAAGTCTCCATGCTTAATATCAGAAATAGAATTTTCTAGAGTCCACTTGAGAACATCTCTAATCAAAAATCGAGGTTTAAAAGTTTCGGGGTTTACCCTGGCAAGCATCTGCTCTAAGGCTTCAGGCGTGAAGGGATACAAACCAAAACCGTCCGCTTCTCCAAAACCTGCATGACAAGCTAGTTTGTGTTCGCATTCATTGCAAGCACTACTTAGTGCTGTTTTATCTGAATCTTCATAATTGCGAGACTTAGCCCAATCTTGAATTATTTTATCCTCCAAACGCACCGCGTTGAGGTATCGAGCCACAAATTGTTTGATATCTGCATAATTCACTAAAGATTGTTGTTTTCCAACTGTACCGACATCGAGATTAACGCTAAAAGTAATCCGTTGTTTTACAGTATCTAACCTCAAACCGTCAAAATAGCCTGTAGTACAAGCTAGCGCCGTTCGGATCGCGCACAAAGATTTGCCTCCGGCTTGTTGCGGCCTCGCTAAAACTGCTTCTAAAACTTCGCGGTCAATTCCTTGAAATTTGGCAAAATCTTCAATCACTAAAACTAATTCTACTCCTTCTTCGGCTAAAGCTTCGCGAACCTCTCGCATTAATCTTTGCAAATCTTCCCGTCCGAGGCTCAAAACTTGAGCGATCGCTTCATCTAAATGTCGGTTCAACCAATGTACAGTTGCCTTTTGGATATCCTCATCGCCGATTAACAAGCTATAAAATTCCCGCGATCGCTCCCCAGCTTTTTGCAAGTTTAAAACATTTAGAGGCAAGTCCTCAAGCGAAAATTGCCGCCGTTCTTCAACAATTTCTACCGTATCTCGATGTCCGAGAATGTGGACAACTAATTTATGAATAATACCTCCATCTTTTAGCCAGTGTTCTCGGAAAAATGGATCGTATAAAAAAGAGTCCATTACCTCAACCAGGTAATCTTGTTCATCAGAAAGTTGAGTGCGATCGCCCCGACCATTTGGGCCAACCGCCGCAGCAAGCTGATTCAGAAGTTGTTCCCGCGCTTGGGCTTCAGTCAAGGTGCTAGTGGCTCGATTTAAACGCTGCCGGTATTCATCGAAGGTTGCTCCTGCCATCCCTTCTAATATTAAACTGATAATATCTTTGAGATTCGTTCCAATTTTGGGAATCAGCAAAACTCGACGCTTCTGTGTCGATTCAATATTGGCGGCCAGCCAGCGAATCAGGTGAGATTTTCCTGTCCCAGAACTGCCTAAAACTGGTACGAAAGCGAAATCTTGTTCGGCCAGAAAATCTTTGAGAAATTGTCCCTCACTGTAGGGAACTCGCGACGGTACTTCGATAAGTTCCTGGCGGTACATGGCGATCGGATGGTGAGTTGCCAGAAATATACTATCTGCTGTTTGGGTAGCTTCCACACCCATCACGCGGCGAACGCGCTCCACATCCCAGCAAACAAATTTTGTAAAAGTCATAGTTCTACTCCCGTCCAAATAATATGAGAAAATCCTGCTTCTTCGTCGGCACTTGGAAGGATGAATAAATCGGCATCCGACTCTTTTATAAGCTGGATGCAACCATCATCCTTAAGGCGGAATAAAGCAAAAGCTGTGCTAGTGGATAAATGATTGGGTAAGCGAAAACCTATTTTTTCCTCAATCTCTTCTCGAAACTTGCCAGTTTCAAACAGCGGGCATTTTTTAGTTAAACGATCGACCAACTCTGCGATCGAAAGTTTAGTTTGTACTTCTCCTTGAAATAACTCTTTTAAATTTCGTCTGAGATAAGCAGTTGGCTCAGCAACTATTATTTTGTTCGCTCCTAAAGCATGGCCCCAAGCAAACCCTAAATAACACATCCAGTCCGTGACTTGACCGAACAGAGTATTGCTGGATATTTTCAAATCTAAAGACTCAGCAACTCTCTGTTCTGCGACACGCTGTTCTACTTCTTCCCACGTACCGGGAGCATCATAAATATCTTGGGCTAAATACCATGCTATTAAGCGAGCTAAATCAGCTTCATCTTCGTTATCCGAAGCAAAAAATAACTGTACTAGCGTATCTGGTAACAACTTATCGCCAGTTTGAGGATGTCGGGATGCTTCGGGAAGATTACCATTTATAGCAATCTCCTCGTTTTCTTCGATTAATAAGTCGCACTTGATACTTTCTCGGAGTGCAGCATCAAACATCGGATGTTCCGCACTTTTGTTTCTCCCTTCTGATAATTTCTCTGGAGAAAGCAGGCGAGTGAGTTTTTCCCTGTTTTCACGCTGCTTGGGGGCTTGAAGCAAATATCTAAATATGCCTCGCATTCGGCTAGGAGTAGCCAAAGCAGTTTTTAATACGCTCATAAATTAACCTCTGTGCAAAAGTGGTTAAACATAAAGTATTTACCTGAAAAAATATCGATCAGCTTGCGGTCACTGCGACTGGGATCTCGTGTATCTAAGGGAAGCACGATAATCAGCGGCGCCTCAGAATTTCTGTTTGGTGACAGATAGTTGTCAGGGAGCCTCTTTCCGGGCGGATGAAAGATGAGGGTAGGAATGCGCGGCATCAGAATGGGTTGGTATTTTTCAAACAAGAATAGAAAAGCACCGGCCCTTTGATTTAGGTCTGCGATCGCTCTACTCTGAAATTCATCATAAACCACCAGATTATTAATTCCCTGCTGGATTAACCACGTAAAAAATTTAGGGCTTTTGAGTTTCCAGCTTTTCTCTTCCAGAGAGTCGTAGAAAATCAGCATTAATGTATTTCCTGCTAGCAATCTTTTTAGTTTTTCACCTACTAAAAAATTAGGCTTTTGCCATACAGGTGATGGTGCGGGCATAATTCCAGAAAATCGTGATTCCCCCTTTTTTCTGCACACAGGACATCCACCACAAGCAGGAGAAATCCTAACCGTTTTTCTCGGTTCTGGTATTGCCCGATCGCGTATTGTGTAAGCTTCACCTAATATTTCCGAAATACAGCGTTTTGGTCGTAAAGCCTCGCGCATCAATTCTAAATTTTTATAGCTCCAGTTTTGTCGTTGCTGGCGAATTGGTTCTACTTTATGTTCCCAGGTTTGGGCTTTCAGATGCGATTCATCTAAAATACGAATAAATCGGGATTCTCGGTGCAGTTTCCAAGCTTTTTGATAAGCGTCTTTCGATTTAAATTTTATTTTTAACGGTGGTCGCTCCGAATCAATTTCGATTAGACCTGCCCGACTCATCAGCGTTAAAGTGCGGATGTTCCAAGCCTGATTTTCTTGGCTGTTCATGTCAATATCTGCTAGTTGTAAAGATGGAGGAATATTGACTGGAACGCGAAACCGCCCATCGGGAAGAATTGTTTTATTTAAAAACATACTTTGCCACCGCTGCAAACCCCGTTCGATCGTAATTGGAGAATTTTCATTAAGATACTTGGCAATTCTTAGGTCTTCCGTGGTATGCAATGTGAGCGAGATTGCTGCCTTGCCATCTCGACCTCCTCGACCGACTTCTTGATAGAAACGATCGATAGTTTCTGGGATGCAGGCATGAATTACGGCTCGAACATCGGACTGATCCACGCCCAATCCGAAAGCCGAAGTAGCAACGACTATATCAACTCGTCTCTCGCGCAAGTCTTCAATCAGTTGAGAGCGTTCTGCTGGGCTAGAATCTCCGGTCATAATGGCACACCGCTTGAATCCAGCACGCAACAAATCCTGTTCCCATCGCCTCACATCTTGGCGTTTTGTGGCGTAAACAATCAGAGGGCGAGGGAGATGATAAACAGCTTCAATTAGTCGCTCTTTTCGGATTTCTTCACTTTGACACCAAGCAAACCAGTAAGAGGGTTCTGGTCGCAACTGCACGGCAGATATCACTTGAAACTGGCCGGGTTTCCCGAATAAAGTTTCCAGGGTATCCAAACAGGATTCGGTTAAGGTTGCAGTCAGCAATAAAGTTGTAAAAGAAGTTAAACGCAACAAGTCTCTTCGCAAGCCGGGAAGTTCTTGGAATTCTGTGCGAAATTCATCGCCCCACTGCTCGACGATATGAGCTTCATCTATTACGAAATACTTCAACATTTTTGACCTTGCGGCTTCATAAATAGCAGGTGCAAGGGAACTCATCAAGCTTTCGGGTGAGGTGAAAACGATGCGCTGGCTGCCGTTGCGAATGCGATCGCGAATTTCTTGCCGTCTCTGTTGTCCTTCCTCAGACTCATCGCCATAATAGGCAGTTGGATGGTTAACAAAACGTTTTAAAGCTCGTTCTTGGTCGATCGCTAGTGCTGTAGTCGGCACCACAATGACACTGACACCACCAGTTTGCGATCGCAAAAGCGCTGGCAATTGAGCGCAGAGACTTTTTCCCGAACCCGTAGGCAGATTAATCACAAGTGTCGAACTCTCAGGCGCAGTCAAAACAGCACGAATTGCTTCGCGTTGCCCTACACTCCGATAGTTCTTCAAATCCACCAATTCCAGAAACGGATCTCCCGCTACAGGCTCGTAGTTACGGCGAATTTCCTCTTTAAATACGGGTTTGTCTGGATGATATTGTTCGGAAAAATCCAGCCAATTTGGTTGCCAAGGACCAGCGCTAATTAAATAATAATCCGAGCCTTCACGCAAAATATTGATACCGCTTTGCAGCCAAATTTCGCGATTCGGGAAAGGATAAGTCCGACGTACTTTTATAGTTTGGGGCATTCCGCCCTGTAGCTCATCTTCCCGCCGCAGTAGGTGACGCACTAAAGCAGCAATATCTCCTTTTCCTGGCGCGTCAGGAGTTTCCACAGCAGCCAAAGCATCAAGCAAACGCCTTTGACAAGCTTCTGAAAACAGACTTGTATCAGCAGGTAGATTACCTGTTTGTAGAATGTCTCTGAACTCTTGGAATGAATCAGCCATCACTCATCCCCCTCTTTCAGAAATTGAACGGGTACTCGCCCAGAAACAATGATGAATCCTACAGAATCAAGCTTAATTCGGGGATGGCGAATTCCTTCTAAAATAGCTTGACTTAAAGCAGTTTCTATGTTGACTTCTTGCGCTAATAATGAATGCGAAGTTTGTTGGCTTTGAGCTAAGCGGTTAAGACGCAGGCGCAGTTGAGCAAGTCTTTTTCCTAGTTTCTGTTCGGCAATTTGGGCCTGTTGTTCGCAGAGTTCGATGAAAGAAGTGCGATCGCGCAACAGTATTTCCGAAGTCTCACGCGCCTGACTGCACAAATCAGGCCACTTACTCTCATCAACAAACTCATTGAGAACCGATAATCGACTTTTTGCTAAATTATAATCTCGGCAGGGATGAGAACTTTTACCCTTGTACGAACCTTGCAGAATCTTCAAAACAGCTTCATCTTCAACAATGCTCATTGGTTCGTAGCGAGCATCAATAAAAATTGTCTCTACGATCGGAGGAAATAACGCATCAGCGCGCCGTTTCACAGATACAAATCTACTTCGCTCCAGCTCAAAATCTGTTGAAACTTGCTGGGCTAATTCCAAATCAGCCTCGACTACATAATTAAAGCGAAAACCGAACCATTCCATCCCTTCTCCAGCATCCCAAGAGCGATCGCACCGCCACATTGCAAATGCTTGACCCCTGTCATCCCAATGAATATAAGATGCTAGTGCTTCCACAAATCCTTCGCCAATACGGTAGAGGTTGACACCAGGATGTTGAGTTGATATTCTCCGGTTATAAGTACCAGAGGGTTGTGCATAAGCAGCAAAGCGAGTTTGCAGATGGTGGATGGGAATTAGAGTGCGCCCAGTAGGTTGATAACGCCCTACTTTTTCTAAATTCGGATCGTCAATTTGTTTGAAGAGCAGTGATTGACATATCCAGTCTTCTGTTGCTCGTTGAATTTCCTGATGGCGAGCATCATAATCATCTAAGGTTTGAAAATATTGTGTAGCATTTTCATCCTGGGCATCTATCTCATCTAAAGCGTTTTGTTCGCTAATCTTTACCTGTTCTTCAGCAATTTCTTGTTGGATAGTCCCTATCATTTCCAATAGTCCACTAGCACCAGATTGAAAGAGAGTGGTTCCCATTCCTGGTAGTTTTTCATCTACATAAAACTGGAGACTGGCAATTGATTGATGAAAGATGCCGAAACCGTCTTTTAATAATTGATACCAAGCATCGTGAGGGCTATCCTCTAAGTCTGAGCCGGCGAATACTGTAAATTGAACATTTAAAGGGCGACCAATGCGATCGATCCTACCAATCCTTTGTTCTAAACGATTTGGCGACCAGGGAAGATCGAAATGAATCATCCAATCAACAAATTGAAAGTTCCGACCTTCTTCAGCAGAGGAATCGCAAACAAGGATAAAACAATTTCGGTCATTTTTGAACTGGTTGAGGCTTTTTTCAACATGAGAACGAGACATTCCTAATTGATGGCTAGCTACAGATGCCTGACCAAAGGTATCTGATAAGCACCGGAAAATTTCAGCGCCTGTTTGGGCAAAACTGGTGAAAATGACAATTTTAGGTAGGGGAGTTCTCGATATCGGTCTGCGAATTTGCTGTTGCACCTGTTCGAGTAATTTATGAAGGTTGCTGCGGCGATAAGATTGAAGTTTAAAAGTCTCTGAAAGATGATACAGTATCACTATCTTTAGTAATTCGAGGCGCTCGCCTTCTTCTGAAGGTTGCCGAACAATCCTTAGTAAAGATTGCAAAATCTGTTCTTCCCCAGAAAATTTAGGGGTTTCTGTCAGAATGCGGATATTATCAGCACCAAATTCTTGAATCAAGGCAGAATGGGAGATCCCGCTTAAACGGGTTTCCAGCACTTGCGCTAAAATTCCTAACCAAGTCCCGCTAGCACGGAATAAAAGTAGAAAAATTTGCTGATATTGTTGTTGGTTAGGAGCGACTGTGCGCCATTCATCAATTAGTTCGTGAATTTGGGGCGATCGCTCATCTAAGTCATACTCTACTTTTGGTGTCACATTTCGGGCAAAAATTACATCTTCTACGGAAGCGCGGCGGTTCCGCAGCATTCGACGGTGTAACCGATAGGTGTCGCTGATGTGGGTGCGAATCGATCGCACAATTCGATCTCGAAGCGCGGCCGGTGTTTCTTTAGTTTGCAAGCAATTTTGCAACTCATCTGCGAGGTTTAGCAGATACGGATCTGCCGCAAAAAGATTTCGCAGTTGATTGAGGTTAGTTTTAAGAACAAAAGGATTTGCTCCCTCCTTAAATGAAAGTAAAACTCGACCAATTTGTTGGCGGTTTTGTACCCTGGCACGAAAACCTTCCAAATCGTTAAGTTGATAGGTTATTGGATCGAGCAAGTGCAGCATCGCCAGGAAATCTTGCTCGTGATTGAGAACTGGAGTTGCAGATAATAGGAGTAGGCGATCGCTTTTGTGAGCGAGGTGTTTGCAAGTTTCAAAACGCCGGCGCTGTACCGCATCCGAAGAGGTAGCCATTGCTGCGATGTGATGCGCTTCATCTAAAATTAAAAAGCCTAAATCCGCATTCGGGCTGACTCGATCGACATCCTCTACTGCAAGTACCTGGACACGATTTTCCAAGTCAGAGACATAGAATTTATGTTCTAATTCTTGAAGCCACTGTTCCCGCAGGTATTGCGGTACAAGCACCACTGCACGTCCCTGCAGTCGATCGAGGAGATACTGGCGAAGAATAGCACCTGCTTCGATCGTCTTTCCCAGTCCAACTTCATCAGCTAAGAGGTAACGTTGAATGGGGTCTTCGAGTACGCGGCGGACAACTTCAACTTGATGAAGATAAAGGACAATATTGGCAGAAATCAGTCCTGTCATCCCGCGACTGACAGCGCGTTGTTCGATGAGACACTTGACAAAAGCTAAACGTCGATCGTGAAAGTAGGGCGTTTCCTGACCTTTCATCGCTAGAGTTTCGATGGGGTCATCGATGGGTAGGTTGCAACGAACGTAAATTTCCTGTTCAGCAACTAATGCTATCTTTTTATCGGGTAGGTCGATTCGATACTGACCTTTGTCTTCATCCCAGTCAAAAATTCGACCAATTATCCATGTATCCTGGCTTTCTGGCTGGATGTAGCATCGTGTCTGAGGCGGGAGTTGAACTCTATAAAGCGAATTTAAGGGTAAGGTTTTTTCAAGGCGTTGCCCAATTGAGCAGAAGTATTCCACTGTTGCTGTAGAGTAGGATAGCTCGGTAATTTTTCCGATTCCTAAGTCGTTGTTTGGCGATTTTTCTGCGGAGACGCTTCGCGATCGCACCAGCAAACCAACCTTCATCATAGTTTCGGCCTCTACATTCCCTCTTACTAGAGTAGCCGATCCCCATGAAAAACTACCAGTGTAATTTAATTTTCCACGCTTTTTGTCCTTACACTCAATGGGAAACCTTAAACCGAAACGCAGTCATGAAGCTTAGCCCAAGACTTTCTGTAACGCATTCCGATCCCCAAATCTTTCCGTGTCGTAACGAGCATCCCACCACAGCCAAGCTGACGCACTTTAACAGAGCCGATTTGGTATTATATAGAATCCGAGCCATAACAGCTTAACTAATATTAGGAAACCAAACCCAAATGTCACTATTAGAAGCACAGCAACTTACAATGCGATTCGGCGGTTTGACTGCGGTCAACCAGGTTAGTTTAACATTGGAAAAAGGCTCGATAGCCAGTTTGATCGGCCCCAACGGTGCGGGCAAAACTACTTTTTTTAATATGCTTACGGGCATCTATAAACCGAGTGGGGGCCAGTTGGTACTTGAAAATAAAAATATTACCGGTTTACCGCCCGATCGCCTGACAACTTTCGGCATTGCTAGAACTTTTCAAAATATCCGCTTGTTTAACAACATGACTGTGCTGGATAATGTTTTAGTAGGTAGACACTGCCGATTGAAAACAGGTTTGTTGGGTGCCATCCTCCGCCCTCCGGCTGTGAATCTGGAGGAACGGGAAGCTAAAATAAAAGCGCTCACTATGCTGGATTTTGTCGGTTTAGGTGCTTCTAAAGCCTCGGAGTTGGCAAAAAACCTTTCCTACGGCGACCAGCGCAGATTGGAAATTGCTAGGGCTTTGGCTTCCGATCCGAAAGTGTTGCTTTTGGACGAACCGACTGCCGGGATGAACCCGAACGAAACGGCTGATTTAACTCGCTTTATTTATCGGATTCGCGATGAGTTGAATTTGAGTATTTTGCTGATTGAACATGATATGAAGGTGGTGATGGGAATTAGCGATCGCGTCAGTGTTATGGAGTACGGTACTAAAATTGCTGAGGGAACTCCAGATCAAGTTCGCGCCGATCCTCGCGTAATTGAGGCATATTTGGGAAAAGAAGAAGATGTACATGGATAATGGGTATTGTGTGCCGACAGATAAGTGAGGTGGCCGTGCGTATCCTCGGAAGAAGCGAGAGAATTTCCTGCCCATTAACCAAAATAAAATTAGGGGCGGGTTTCATCAAAAAGCTGTCATTGAAACCGATAATATTTATCAACCCGCCCAAGGCCATAGCATTTTATAACGAGCAATTAAACGGCAACCATAGGAGGTGCACCTTGCACACCCTACGGATTAACATTCGGGGTTTTTCCTAAACTTTGGATTTGACTTCCGACCTTTTTTTCTTGTCTTTTTTGTGCCTGACAAACAATCCTAAAAATATTGCAGTACCTAATACTGTGCTCGGTTCTGGAACTGCTTCTGCTTCTGCTTCTGTCTTTGCGATATTGTTCTTAACTTCTACTAACCTTAAGTTAGTGGCGCTGTTGAATGTCCGCGAATATACCCCAGAAGTATAGAGGAGGCTAGTTGCTGCACTTCCTTCAGCCAGAAAATTAAAGTTAATTTGTGTGGGTTTAAAGCTGTTGCTAACGAAGGCATTTGCAGAAAAGCCACTAGAAGAGTTTAAACCGATGGCAAATTGAAAAGAGTCTAACAAAATGTTAGTAACAGTGTTAATCACCCAGAAAGATATACTGCCATTCGCCCTGGCGCGTTCGGATTGGGGGTTGTCAACTGATGTTAAAATAGCTAAAAATGTCTGAAAAGTGAAGGAAAAAGTTTCTTCGGCATCAATGAAGAAGTCGCCGATGACTGCTGCTTGACTTTGGGCTAAACCGGAATAGTTATTCCCGCTGCCTGTGACTGCACTTTGCGATAGATTTGCTGCCAGCAATTCGTGACAGTTAGATATAAAAAATGCCTCAGCGTTCGCTTGGCTAATGACTGCACCGCTGTTAGCTATTGTCTGAGTGTTAGTATTAGTAGATGTACCTGTCTCAGTCGGTCTGTGACTGAAGTTGTCAATCGTTACTGCTGCTGCAGAACCTGCTATTGTCGCAGCACTGCTGGGCGCTATACCTACACTCAAGTCGGTTACTAAAGGAGTTGCTAATAAAAATGCGATCGCTCCGGTGCTGTGATTTAATTTCATGGTAAATCTCCTTAAATTTGAAACATTTTAAGTGCTGTTATTAGTAAGTTGTAGCGGTTGGTTTCGCTTACGTATCAATACTACCTATTTACTTAGATATTTTTGTAAAGCTACTGTCAAGAAATCGTATGTTTAAGTAAAACTTATGTAAAGTCGATCGCCACAGCTACTAAAAATACATCGTAGGGGAGCTAGGGCTGGTCTCGATCTAAGTAAAATTACTGCTTACTCTAAAAAATATTGATTTTAAATAAATGCAATAAAATTTTATAATTAGTCGGGATAATACAATAAAGCACAAAGCAGAAAGAGTAATTATGCTGGAAATCAAAGACATTCATACCTACTACGGAAATATTCACGCTCTCAAAGGAGTATCGCTAACAGTCTCGCAGGGAGAAGTTGTGACATTAATCGGCAGCAACGGGGCGGGGAAAACTACAACTCTCCGCACGATTCAAGGACTGCTGCGCCCGCGCCAAGGCACTGTATTATTTGAGGGAAAGACTTTAGAAACACTATCTACAGAGGCGATCGTCCGTTTGGGGATTTCTCAAAGTCCCGAAGGGAGGCTAATTTTTCCGCGAATGACGGTGCAAGAAAATTTGGAAATGGGTGCTTACCTCCGCAACGATACTCTCGGTATCAAGTCCGATATGGAAAAAGCATTAAATTTATTTCCTCGTTTGCGAGAAAGAATTAGTCAAAAAGGGGGAACTCTCAGCGGCGGCGAACAGCAAATGTTGGCGATCGCCCGGGCTTTGATGTCGCGCCCGCGCTTGTTATTATTGGACGAGCCGAGTATGGGATTGGCACCGATGTTAGTCAGTCAAATTTTTGCGATCGTCCGCGATATTAATGCTGAAGGAACAACTATTTTACTGGTAGAACAAAACGCCCGCATGGCTTTAAGTGTAGCCCACCGCGGCTATGTCATCCAAACCGGTCAGGTTGTAGTGGCTGGTACTGCTAGCGATTTGCAGTCAAATGAAACTGTTCGCAAAGCGTATTTAGGTGAAAGTTAAATATGGGCATGGGGCATGGGGAATTGCGAATGGGGCATGGGGAATTGCGAATGGGGCATTGGCCCGCGCAGGGCATTGGTAATTGGTTATTAATTATTGGTTATTGAAACTGACAAATAACCAATAACAACCAACAAATAAAAAATAACAAATAACAAATTACCGCATTTGCGATCGCCACTTCCCCGTTGCCAATTCCGTCTCAAAAGCCGCCCGCACCTTTTCCCACTCCGCTTGGGCTTCCAACAGGCGATCGCGCGCCGTAATCGCATCAAAAATCTGTTGCCCTCCAGACTCAACCGCCACGCGGCCCATATACTCCAACTCCTTGCAAACTTCAGAAAAAGACACGGCTCCTAAATTGGCGCTGCTCGACTTGAGCGTGTGAGAAGCCAGCTTCAAACTATCAGCATCGCCGAGAAAAATAGCCTCTTTAATAGTTTCTAAATGCTGCGGTGCGTCTACCAGATATATCTTAATCAGCTCCCCCAAAAAATCCGGGTCTTCCTCATCATCTAACTCGCGGAGATTCTGCAAAATATGAAAATCAATCGGCGAATCTGCTCCCGGTTGAACGCTCGAAGATGTCGCAGCATCACTGTCAATGCGATTAGAAATATCTTGATTGTTTTGCTCAGTAACCGCATCCAATTCATCCCGATTCAGAGGTGAGCATTTGCTCAAGGCGATCGCCAACTCTTCCCGGCGCACTGGCTTAGTAATATAATCGTCCATACCTGCTTCCAGACACTTTTCGCGATCGCCCTGCATCGCATTAGCAGTCATCGCAATAATTCTCGGCTTCTTGTTAGCAGGCCATTCCTGACAAATGCGCCGCGTCGCTTCCAACCCATCCATGTTGGGCATCTGCACATCCATCAGCACAACATCGTAAGATTGCCGTTTCAGGGCCTCCAAAACCTCCAATCCATTAGCCGCAATATCAGCCCGATATCCTATCCTGTCGAGTAAATGCGTAGCGACTTTTTGATTCACCACATTGTCCTCAGCCAGCAAAATCCGAATCTGACTAGAATTAGTTGCATCCTGTCCGGCTGAATTCGCCGCAACCTGCCTCAAAACAGTAGGCGTCCCCTGCAGGCGGTGCTGTTCTTGAGAATTTTCAAAATACTTCAATCCCGAAGTCAACGTCACTACATTTGAAACTTCTCCCCGACCGCTTCTGCCAGTAACATATCCAAAAACTTGCAGCAACACATTATAAAACTGGGACTGTTTTAAAGGCTTAGTTAAAAAAGCCGAAAAATGTACTTCTG
Source organism: Microcoleus sp. F6_B6 (assembly GCA_036702215.1). Lineage (GTDB taxonomy): Bacteria > Cyanobacteriota > Cyanobacteriia > Cyanobacteriales > Microcoleaceae > Microcoleus. The sequence goes on along the minus strand of JAUBST010000008.1, from coordinate 117,905 downwards.
TAGTTTCAATTTTTTTCCAAACTTCCGCCTTACTTAAATAAGTAAACAGCACCAAAGGTAGTGCTATTTTGCGAGGGTTTTTAACTTTGACGCCATTCGGATTTATACCCTCGTCGCCCGACAAATTGCTCAGCTCAAATTTCCGAATCTCCACAGCCAAAGCCACACCGTCCATATCTGGTAGATTCATCGCCAAAATAGCTAAATCGAGCGGCGAGTTTCCTTTGATGATTTCCAAAGCCTCAGTACCCGAAGTTACAGCCACGGGTATCATGCCCCAAGACTCTGCCTGCCGGATCAAAACTTGCCGGTTAATGGCATGATGCTCAACAATTAACAAGCGCTTACCAGCGGCAAATTCGGGTCTTTTTTCCTCAGCCCGGATGTCATTCGCTTCAGCAGTCACAGTGAAATAAAAAATCGAACCAGAACCCGATATCGACGGCGGAGTAAATTCTGCAGGCGACCTTCCAGCGATACTTTGTCCGATCGCAGAAACTCCCGCTTGAGGCTTAGAACTTGCCGGACTTACCTGGCTGACAACCCACATTGTACCGCCCATCATATCGCTCAAACGCTGGCTGATAGCCAGCCCCAAACCCGTCCCGCCGTAATGTCGCGTTGTCGAAGCATCCACCTGCGAAAAAGCTTTAAACAGGCGATCCATCCGGTCTGGCGGAATGCCAATTCCCGTATCTTGGACAGCAAATTGAATCTCGTATTGTCTGCTGCGTGCCAACTCTCCCTGGTTAATTGCTAGCGGTTGTGGGTCTAGAATATTAATTCTATCTGGCGAACTCTTAGCAGCTACCTGTTCAATTTTCCTCGCCGTACAGCACACCACAATTTCTCCAGATTCTGTAAACTTAACTGCATTGCCCAGCAGATTTACCAAAATTTGGCGCAGCCTCGTGACATCTCCTAAAATGTTTTTCGGAACAGAATCATCTATAAAGTAAGCCAGCTCTAAACCTTTTTCTGATGCTTTCGGAGCCAGCAATTCCAGAGATTCTTCTATACAGTTTTGCAGCTCGAAGGGGCTGCGTTCCAAATCCAATTTTCCAGATTCAATCTTAGAGAAGTCGAGAATATCGTTAATAATAGTCAGCAAAGCATCGCCGCTGGTACGAATTGTCTCCACAAAATCCCGCTGTTCTGGAGTTAGTTCCATATCCAGCAGCAAGCCCGTCATCCCGATTACCGCATTCATCGGAGTGCGGATTTCGTGACTCATCGTTGCTAAAAATTCGCTTTTAGCTCTGTTAGCAACTTCCGCGGCTTGTCGGGCGTGCTCCAAAGCTTCATTTTGCTCTGCCAACTGCCGCTGTCGCTGAACTTCCGTTTCTAAAAGTTGTGCTTGAGCTAAGGTAATTCCAACTTGAGCGGCAACATCTTCTAATAGTTCAATTTCGTCGGGATTCCACTGGCGAGTTGCATCGCACTGGTGCAAAGTAATAATTCCATTCGGTTCTCCTTGATAGGAAGTGCGAACAGCCAACATAGATTTTAATCCGATGCGGCGGCACATCGGCCCCGAAGATTCGAGCAAAGGATCGGCAAAAACATCGGGAGATGCCAAGGCTATATCTTCAGCGAGGAGTTTTTCTGTGTACGGGTTATAAGTGACAGAAAGTTCTAAATCTAAAGCCGATTCGTGACCGGGTTCTAAGTATTCCGCGACGCAAGGAAGGTGGGGATAAGGTTCGGAAAGATATGTATGAATTGTACAGCGATTGACACCAAACACGCGGCCGATTTGGGTGGCGGTAGTCTGAAAAATTTCTTGAGTATCTAAAGTCGATCGCACTTTTTGAGTAATTTGTTTGAGTAGTAAAACGCGCTGGTACTGACGTTGCAAAGTTCGCTCTCGCTCTTCGCGGGCAATTTCTGCGCCGATGTAATTGCCCATCAACTTTAAAATTTCAAAATTCAGCGGTTTAAAAGGAGATTTAGTGGTGCTAGAAGTAAAGCTCAAAGTGCCAAAAATTCGCCCTTGCACTATTACCCTCGTCCCCACAAAAGCCTCCAACTTGCGGACGCTGTAAGCGGGGTGGTTGCGCCACTGAGTAGTGCCGGCTGATTCGACAGAAATAGGTTCGCTCGATCGCAAAACCTCTCGCTCAAAGGTTCTGCTCAAAGCAAAACCGTCTCCTTTAGCAAATCCAAAGGGAAAATCTTCCGGTACATAAGCCGCAATCACTTCGTAGCGATCGCCCAAAACCCTGCCCAACAGCCCGATATCCATCCCAAACTGACTGCAGCCCATTGCCAGCAACCGGAGCGTTCGCTCGTCAAAAGAGCCTTCCGAGCTCACCATTACTTCGTAGAGCGATCGAATTGCCCGCTCGCTTTCCCGCAGTTCCTCAACTCCTTCGATGCGGTTGCAGACATCGTGTAAAGTCCCGAAAATTCCCGCTATTTCACCTTGAGAATTGCGCCGAACTTGGGCAAATAGTTCTACGGAAACAAAGCCGGAATTACTGTTAATTCCCAAGGAGTTTTGCTCCGAACCAGACTTGGACTTAAATCGCAGTTCTCGCCGTTCAAATTCCGACTTTCCCGACAGCAAAGACTCCAATAAATTTGCACATTGCTCGCGCTCATCTGGATGCACCCACTCTAAAAAATTTGTTGCCAAACTTTCCTCCACGGAAAAATTCGTAATTTCCGTCCAAGCGCGGTTGAGAAATTTCCAAACCCCCGCTGCATCTATGTGGAAAATTACTGTTGCTTTCAAAGAGTCAAAGAGTTGGAATTGTTCTCGATCGCGATCGCGGTTTTTGACCTCAAACTCCTTGTTTAGAGTAATATCTGTATGAGTTCCTACTACCCGCAGCGGTTTGCCGGTAGCGCTGCGTAAAACTTGACCCCGGTTCAGCACCCAGATAGTGCTGCCGTCTTTACAGTACATCCGATATTCTGCTGCAAAATCCGGTGTCTTTTGGGCGAAGTGTTCTTCTAAAGCTGCCTTTACCGAGTCAATATCATCTCGGTGGATGCGACTCCACCATTCCGATCGGCGATTCGAGATTTCCCCTTCTTGGTAGCCCAGCATTTCTTGCCACCGCGCCGAATAAAAAAACTCATCTGTTTCGAGATTCCAGTCCCAAATCCCCTGATTGTTGACTGCTGAGGGGAGATTTGACCCCTCTACGAAACTGTGGTGAGAACTTTCAGCCGCCTCGCGGCTATTTGCTGCTGTCCGCTGTATTTCTGCTGAGAGTTTTTTGTATTGAGCGTTGCTAGATTCTAGCTGGCGCTGCAAAGCGATCAAGCCAGAATGCAGAGATTTTGAATCCAGCGCTTGTAAAAGGATAGTTTTAGGATTGACAATCCCGATCGGGTGATTTGTTTCGTTGATGACTAATAAAGGCAACTGGCAGTAGTGTTTTTGCAGCAGCGCGACGGCTGTTTCGAGGCTAGAGTGCGATCGCACCAGCGGCGGCGAACTGCTGCAAATTGCTCCGGCTTTAATTTTGTTAGAGTCTCTTCCCAGGGCCTGCAACTGCACGATATCCCGCGAACTTACCACCCCAACCAGTTTGTGAATGTTGGGATTTGTAAATTTGGAATTTTGAGCAGCAGCAGTCGAGTGTTGATCGGGGGTTTCAGTGATTAATACATAACTAACATTGTGTCTAAACATCAGTTGCGCCAAATAGCGAACCGAAGAATTAGCAGGAGCGTGAATTATTCGCGAGCCTGTTATTTGAGGGATTTGATAAAGTTTAATTAAATTTGCAGGTAGCTCTAATTTCTGATGCAGAATTGGCAGCGGCGGAGGGAACGCGAAAGCCGCAGATGGCGAAGCGCTGCTAATTGCTTTTGGTGTCGATTCCCCTATTCCCTGCAACACTTGCACCAAGCTTTGAGAGCTAATTAAACCGACAAGTTCTTCCGCCTCGCTGACGACGGGCAAATGGCCGATCTGATTTTTATCGAGCAGATTAGCTAAGGCAAAAAAGTCGGGAATTTCTGATTCTCGGGCTACAGTTACGGTTCTGATCATGATTTGTTCGATCGCAAATCCCCTCAAAGCAGCGCCGATCGAATTTAGCTGTACGATATCTCGCGCTGTAAAAATCCCCAGCACTGTCTGGCCGCCCGGATATAGAGCTTTTGAGCCGTTGATAAGCAGCCCGTTGCCTCCTGCGCGTACCGGACGCGGTACACCGTTGTATAAATCCGACTGTTCCCGCGATTGTGGGGAAGTCCCGTTCGCGGGATTTCCGAGTTGAGAATTCCCGCGCGGTTCTACCACGAGGACGTAACTGGCTCCTGTGCTACTCATCAGCTCGATCGCCTTTTCTACGGGCGTCTCAGGGGTGACGGTGAGGGGATTGCGGTTGATGACCTGACTGAGGGAGGGAATAAACATCAGGGGGCATAAAAGTGATATTTGTTGGAAAAAGCCGATCGCGAGCAGCAGGTTGATTGAGAGGCTTTACCCGCGAGATTTCCAAGCGCCCTCAAAGTTTCTGTACGATTAGACTCACCCATACTTCCAGCATCTTGGCATTTAAAATTAATTCCGTGCCATATCCTAATAATTATTGGCGGCTTTTGACTTTCAGAACCAATGCTATCTGCCAGAGGGCGGACATGAAGGCTGGCGGGCAATTCCTCGCCTAGCCTAACTGCTGCGGGTTTACGAGCAAGAATTTCTGCGCTTGTCTAGACTGCACCCTACTTTCTCGCCCTCAACGGAACTCTCGCGCGCATTCTGTTTGAGGCAAAATACCTGCACGCTACCAATTTACCAGCGACAGGAGGGGAATCACAACAGCACGACTTAGGTATGGCAACTGTGCAATTAGGGGTTCGAGGGTTCGAGGGTTCCAGGGTTCCAGGGCCAAACAGGCAGAAAATAAATAATTCTGAGCATAACTAATTTTATCTTATCCCATTTATGGGCCACAGGATTTGAGCTTCAATTCTGGCGATCGAACTTGATGAGAATAGCGCTGTTCCCCGCCAGTGCAAAACTCGCATTGCCGCCCTTGAGCCTTAAGTTACCAACAACCTCATCCATTCTTTGAGAACTGAACTCCCGCACCGTGCCATTACCAGTTTTTATCAGCTCCGAAATATCAGCATTAACAGTGTAAGATGTTGCTCGGTCATTGACAACCAGCAAGTAAACATTCTTGCTAGCATCAATAGTTGCAACTGCCATTAAATCCGAACTGTTAGTGATAGGAAAAAACGTAGCTTTTCCCCCCTGCAAAGCCCTAATTCCCATCCGCAAAGCATAGTAGCCCGCGCGCCGTTTTCCCCCCTCCCCTACCAAGCCTTCCGCCAGTCCCAGCTTTCCCCAGTCGTACAAACAGAATATGTGACTGCCGTCAATATAATTATCCCCCGGTTGGGAACCTCGAATCACATTCTTAATCAAATTTAAAGCTAAAGATAAATCGCCGTAGCTAATTTCGTAAGTTCCCCATTCTCCTACCCAAAGCTGCGAGTTAGCGCGGACAGTACCGTTCATCCAGCCGCGCACTTTGCGGGTGTAGTTAGAAATATCTGCATCGTAGTTGTGGACATTGACTGTATCGAAATAATTCGGTATTTCCTGCAAAGCCGCTTCGGGCCAATTGCTGCCTCCTACGGTTTTCGGGCCGTGGATGCGGTAAGTGCGATCGGGCAAATAAGTTTTATAAACAAAGTCGATCGCATCTTTTGCCACCTTAACCAATTCAAAATAGTCAGCCCTAGTCCCCCCCCAACCCTGATCGCGATTGTCCGGTTCGTTGTGAATTTCCCAATCATCAACGCGGTAATCATTGCGAACATTCAGCCAATAAACCGTAGCAAAAACGTGTTCCCACCACTCGTTCCAATCTTCTCCTGTGCGCGGCGGATTCAGTTGCAGCGCCCAACTCGGCTTCCAGCCACTATCAACATTCCTAATACTCACCACCGGGCGAATATTTGCTTGTTTTAGAGTATTAAAAATAGTCCTGGCATTGCCTTGCCAAACAGTACCGGGTTGTCCCGACCACCAATAATCGCTACCCTGGGGCGGATCGGTCATAATCCGATCCCAATGCGCCCAATTAATGATATTTGGATTTGTCTTAATTTCGTCAATAGATGGCCAACCGTATTTACCGTCGTCGTCTTCAGCTTCCCACCGGGACATCCCGCCGTAAATGCGGTAAGTATTAATTCCCAAATCTTGCAAATCTTTGATGTCGAAATTGATATTTCCCTCGACTGCACCGATGTAGCGAGTGCTGATACCCGCAGCAGTTCCGGAAATTTTAATTGTTTCGATGTTTTGAGCAAAAGTTGTCGTTCCGCTGAACAACTCTAGGCTGAGGGCAATTAAAATGCCGAGAAACAAATTCAGAATTCTAGTTTTTGATAGCACGTGATTATTAACTACTAATTTAGGTTATTTTATGCCCGACGTAAAGAGACCCATCGCTAATCTAACTCGACGGGCGATCGAGTTTGTTAGCTGCTGTAATAAAAAAGCATTAACTATACCAATTTCAATAATTAATACATAAAGTAAAATAGCACGGGTAGCAGTCAAAAGTGAAGGTTCCCCTCGAAGAACCACAGTAAAATATTTAGGTATAACAATTAACCCTATAAACTGCGTCAAATATAGTTCATAAGAAATATTAGAAATCCATGTTAAAAATGTCGTTGTTAAGTCAGACAAATTTATTAAGCTTCTACAAACATTAAAAACAATTACAAATATGCCAAATCCAATGAAAGCATCATAAAAAGACAGTCCAACAGGTAAAAATACGCCGAAAAATTTTATTTCATTGGAAAATGTGAAGGAACCCATAATACCCAATATTTCAAAAATTATTGCTAGGGCTATTGTGACTGGCTTAGTTAGGTAATTAATTAATAAAGTAGGATTATTTGCATAAACTTTTGCCATTGCCATTCCCAAACAAAACTCAAATAACCTTGAAATGGCTAAATAGCCGGGATAAGTCATGTCGCCCAATATTGGTTGAAACAGGTTAAATCCTACCAGTAAAACTAAAAATGTATAGGTGACTTTGATGAAAAAAGAATTTAAAATAAACTGTTTAACAGAAATTTTTTGTAAAAAATTAAATAACAAAAAGAAACACAAATAAAATTGAATTAGTGGAAACATAAACCAAGAAAATGGTATTGCTTTATCGAGAATAATCCAACTTCTCCAAAATGACCACCAATCAAAGTAGCCATAAAATAAATCCGCTCTTAACCGAGGAATTATCAAAGATACAGCTAAAAGTATCCAGTAGGTAGGGTAGATCCGGAAAAATTTTTTCCTCATAAAATTGAGCCAGCTTTCATCAGGTTTTAAAATTCTTGAATAAGCCAGTCCAAACCCACTGAGAATGAAAAAAATATGAACTCCCTGAGCTCCAAGCAAGAAAAATATATTCAGCAAATCAAAAACTATATTGCCTAAACTATTAAAGGGTAGGGGAAAAAACTTAGCAATCGTCGAGGCCGGACCTACTACTTTTGCATACTCGAAAAAGTGGCTGTATCCAAAAAAAGGAGGCAAGAAATTGAAATACCAAAAATGAACACCCACTACCCAGCAGGCAGCAAAGCCTCTCATCATATCTAATTCTTGAAAGCGATTATACTTCATAAATAAAAATATCCGTTTAACTCAAACTTATAGCAACAGTCACAACATTTACAATCTCAAGCCTAGGACGTACTCGATCGCTCTTAGGATGCGGGAAAAATTCTACTTTATGTTATAAGCGCCAGCCCTGTCAAGGTGGTGAAGAAGACCATCAAACCCTTGAAATATCGAAGGCTGCGATCGTTAAATCTTCTTCTTTTAACAGGTGATTAAGCATAAACTAGGTTTATTGTCGATCGCCAGTCGGTAGGATGAGGTAAACTCGATCGATCGCACCAATACGCTATGAGGGAAGCGTGCACCCACAAACTACGAAATTTCAAGCGTTTGAGGGAGTTATATACCAGGATCGGCAGTCACGCCAGACAGGGCGGGTCATCAGCGTCAAGCCGATCGCATTTACCGCATAACCGCAGCGTGAAACATCACTAAATTCCGCGCTGCGGTTATGCGGCGATGTTTTTTGAGCACGGATTCTATCTAGTGTTAGAGGAGTAAATGTTGAGATTTATTTGGCTGTTCAGTCGTCTTTAGACGACTGCGATCTGTGAGGCGGGAGTTCGATCGCCCGACGGGCTATAGCAAAAAGGGCGTTGCTTAATACAGGGATGAATTGAATAGTTCCCAATTGCCATCAGCCAAGTATGGTGAGTTTTGTAACTTCCGACAAAATTTGGTTCATACCGTTAATCAGCAACGCCAGCTTTGACTGTTTGTTGGACTAATCCTTCTGGGTTGTAGATTTCGGTTCCGGCGTCATCTTTTTTCCTGTCTGAGATGACTGGAAAAAGGGCGATCGCACCTATCCCCAAATTCCAACATTCAGCTATTTCTTTTAGCAATAAATCCAAGGAATAGCGATAACAACCCGGCATAGAAGCAATCTCAACTTTTTGCCCTTCCCCTTCCATCACAAACATCGGATAGATGAGGTCGTCAACTGTCAGGTGATTTTCCCGTACCATCCGCCGCAAAGCTGGTGTACCCCGGAGGCGGCGGGGACGGATGGTTGTGAGGGAGGGATTTCGATTGTTTGGAGTGGGAAGGGCGGACTCGACGTTATTTGCAGATGACATAGGAACTGCGTGCAATAATGATAATCATTATTATCACATTATTGCGCGCAGCGGTAGCGCCACGGAGTTGAAAAAACAACTCCTCACGCCTGTGTGACAAGCTATTTCACCAATCTGTTCTATTTTGAGCAGAATAGTATCGGCGTCGCAATCGTAAAATATTTGTTTGACTTTTTGGATGTGCCCGGATGTCGCGCCTTTGTGTCAAAATTCAGAGCGCGATCGGCTCCAATAGTGTGCTTCTCCTGTAGCTAGAGTCTGCTTAATTGACTCTTTGTTCATCCAAGCCATCATTAAAATGGTACCATCTCGATCGTCCTGGGCGATCGCCGGAATCAAACCTCGATCGTTAAATTTTAAAGCTTCAATCCACAAATATTTTTGATCCATATTGAGTTTACAGGAGTTGTATTTCCTAAAGTAAGATTTTTTACCGCAGAGGGCGCAGAGGGCGCAGAGGGAGGAAAGGGAAAGAGATAAAAAAAAGATGGAATTTGAATTGTGTAATTATTGTAGGGGCCCCACGCCGGGTTGCCCCGTCAGCACCGGGGCGGGCACTCACAGGCGCCGCCCCTACGAATCTGCATCCATGATTTAGACTTGCTATATCAGCGAATAAAATTCGCTGATGATTCTAGTGAAAGCTTGATTTGTGCGCGATTAAACTCATGAATTCTTGACGAGTTCTGGCATCTTCAGCGAACACTCCCCGCATTGCTGAAGTCGCAGTCCAAGAACCTGGTTTTTGCACTCCCCGCATTACCATGCACATATGAGTAGCTTCGATAACAACTGCTACACCTTGAGGTTTTAGCAATCCTTGAAGTGCATCAGCAATTTGTGCAGTTAAGCGTTCTTGCACTTGCAATCTGCGACCGTACATTTCACAAATTCGAGCAGTTTTTGACAGTCCAATTACTTTCCCGTTGGGGATGTAAGCAACGTGGGCGCGACCAATAATTGGCAGGATGTGATGTTCGCAAGAACTGAAAATATCAATGTCCCGCACTAATACCATTTCGTTGGCATTTTCTGTGAATACTGCTCCGTTAAGCAGTTCGTCGATAGATTGACGATAACCTCCAGTTAAGAACTGCAAGGCTTTGACAACTCGTTTCGGCGTATCTCGCAACCCTTCGCGGTCTGGGTCTTCTCCCAATCCTAGCAGCAATGTACGCACTGCTTGCCTCATTTCTTCATCTGATACAGGGGGGTGAGATTGGGTAGGAATCGATGACACTACACCATTTGGAGAAGTCTGTTCTGGACGAGTAGATAAAGTCATGCTTGCAGTTGGTGAAATGTTTAACACTGGGTATGGACTTTTAGTTACTAGATGCTTAGATTGACGAAATCTTAAACTAAGCAACTGTTCAGTTGTTCTCGAATTTGAGCAGTATCTAATTTGCGACCAATAACTACGAGTTGATTTTTAGGTGGGGTCAACCATTCGTAAGCATTTAGTTCGTAGCGCGAGCCGCTGAGTTGAAAAATGTGTTTCATCGGACTGTCTTCAAACCAGAGAATTCCTTTTGCCCGAAATACATCTAAGGGCATTTTGTCGGTGAGAAATTCTTGGAATTTGTGGAGAACAAAAGGTCGATCGCTCTGAAATGATAGCGAAACAAATCCGTCATTGTCTAAGTGATTGGAGTGATGTCCGTGATGGTGATGTTCGTGATGATGTTCGTGATGGTGATGTTCGTGATGATGCTCGTGTTTTTCCTCAGTTTCAAAACTATCGAAAAGCTCGGCTTGGGTTAAACCTACACCCAAAATCAAGGGTAAAGGAACTTCACCATATTCAGAGTGTAAAATTCTCGCTCCTTCTTTCACAGTACGAATGTAAGCTTCTAATTCTTCTACTTTTTCTGGAGGAGCTAAATCGGTTTTGTTCATCAGCACGATATCTGCAAATGCTACTTGTTTTAAAGCTGCTTCGCTGTCAAAATGATCGGTTGTGAATGTTTCGCTATCGACTACAGTGAGGACTGAATCTAGACTGGTTAATTCCCGCAACTCCGTGCCGAGAAATGTCAATATAATCGGCAGCGTATCGGCAAGTCCCGTGGTTTCAATTACCATGCAATCGATACGGTCTTCCCGTTCTAAAACTCGGTATGCGGCATCGAATAAGCCTTCATTGATGGTGCAGCAAATACAGCCGTTGCTCAGCTCTACCATGTCATCTTCGGTAGAAATTAAAAGCTGCGAATCAATGTTGATATCGCCAAATTCGTTAACTAAAACTGCTACTTTTAAATCTTGGCTATTTTTGAGGATTTGATTGAGCAAAGTGGTTTTGCCGCTGCCGAGAAAGCCGGTAATTATGGTTACGGGCATTCCTCTTTTGGGAAAATCGGAAATTAAATCTGGGGTTTGTACAGCGAGATTAGTCATTGTCCCTCATTGATTAATTGTAGAGGCCCTGCTGTTAGTTCAGAAAGCTGCTAAGTATCCCAAAGCTGTTGTGGATAGCACTTCCCAGCCAAAATTTAGGTGCGGTCGCCTGTATCGCACTGGATCGATTATGATAATCATTATCGTAAACCAGATGTGCTTTAAGCGCAAGCCCTAGAATTATTGCTCAGCTAGCTGATGGTTGATAAACACTTCACTGTCATCCCTTTTCCAGATAACTCCCATGTTACAAACGGGAATTTAAAACAATGTATTGAGGGCGAGTGCGATCGATAATTCCCTCCTCCTCCAGCCGACACATCAGGCGCGTCACCGTAATCCGCGTAATTCCCATCGCCTCAGAAATCTCCTGGTGAGTCAATCTCAGATCGATCAAAACTCCTTGTGCTACTTCCCGACCAAATTTTTTTGCCAACCAAGCTAATAGTTGCAACAGTCGATCGCGCAGACATTCGCTGCGAACAATGCAGAAAAATTCTTGAGTTTGCTGAAGATGTCTGAAAACTTCATCTAAGGATTGATAGCACAAATTTTGAGGAATGTAACTAATTTCTACATGAGCTTTGCTCTCAATTTGATAAGGTTGAACGCCTGACAGCGAGTGACCGAGTACGTCTCCAACTCCCCAATATCCGAGGGTTATTGGTGTTCCCTGTTCGCTCCAAGTCATGGTTCGGACGGTTCCCCGCTCAATTCGCAGTAAGCCGTTAAAGGGCATGGGTACCAACTGACGGCAGGTGAAAGTCTGCTGTCTGAGATTAGGGTACAAGCCAGGAGTGTAGGTTAAAAGAGTCATAGGATTTAGGTTTAGCGTCACCGCTACTTTGGATAGAACGTACAGCTTAAGCTAATTGATAATTTATGTCAACTAACTCTCAGTAATTGCCATGCCCGACTGCTAAGCTTGAAACCCTTTGCGGGTGGTGTAAGAGACGTTTCGGAACTTGACAGTATCCGTGTCTGGGTCGTAGAGAGTATAATTTGCTTGTCCGCTGAGCCGACCCACATTCCCAACTCCGTTAGCGCAGCCCTCGAAGAGGATCGCCCTTCGCGCTGTTGCAGATACCGTTGCAGGCGACTCTTGAGAGTCCAGAGTCATTACCCAGTTATTGATAATGGTGGGCTGTAGTTGATACTCAAATGCTAAGCCCGATCGCCCGCAAAACAAAGTATTGGCATCAGCGCGGATAAGGCGATCGAGCATCACAGGCGGCGGAGTCTCCGGGGTAAGCTCATCAGACGCGCTAACCGTACTCCCGTGAATCAACAAACAATCCAATTCATGAAAACCAAAATTCAAAGAGCGCAACCACTCTACAGTTTTCCGACTAACAGAATCCCAGAGCAACTTAATCGTATCTGCGCCGTATTTTTGTCGCAATTCTGCCGCATCAGGGCTAGAACCTATTCCGTGTAAGTTGAAACACTGTTCTTCCCACCACCCGATACAAATTTGAGGTTAGATTTCTCCTCGTTTGGGCGATCGGACTCGCTGCACTAATTTTTCGCATTCGGGATTCGGACCGACTAAATCACCCAATATATACAACTCCTCAACACAAATTCTCAGGCGCTTGATGTCAGCTAGTACAGCTTCATAAGCAGCCAGATTTCCTTCTATTCCAGTTAATATTGCCCAGTTTTTCCTACTTGTTAATTGTGATTAATGGTCGAGGTTTTTGCCTGGTTAGTTTGGATGTTTTTTTCGGAGCGTGTTTTGAACGGATATCTTACACCAATGTCAAAAACTTGTAGGGGCGGGTTCACCAACAATAATCGCCAAAAACCAATAATCTTATAAACCCGCCCCCACCCAACGGTAAACCGCAATTTACCTCTTCAATGAACAGAAGTTGTTTTGAACTGATATCTTATACCAATATCAAAAAATTGTAGGGGCGGGTTCACCAACAATAATCGCCAAAAACCAATAATCTTATAAACCCGCCCCCACCCAACGGTAAATCACAATCTACCTCTTTATTGAACAGAAGTTGTTTTGAACTGATATCTTATACCAATATCAAAAACTTGTAGGGGCGGGTTCACCAACAATAATCGCCAAAAACCAATAATCTTATAAACCCGCCCCCACCCAACGGTAAACCGCAATTTACCTCTTCAATGAACAGAAGTTGTTTTGAACTGATATCTTATACCAATATCAAAAAATTGTAGGGGCGGGTTCACCAACAATAATCGCCAAAAACCAATAATCTTATAAACCCGCCCCCACCCAACGGTAAATCACAATCTACCTCTTTATTGAACAGTCAACAGTTAACTGTCAACTGTCAACTGTCAACTGTCAACTGTTTATCTACCTCTCACAAACATGAGTAGGATCGTCAGCTCTTTCGGCATATTCCAAACCTCTAGCCAAACGCCAAGCAAAAATCGGCGGTAAACCTTTTTCAATAATTGCAGCGCAAGTGGCTTGATAGTCATATTCGACTTCTCGGAACATCACTTGTTGAGCGTCAACATCGTAAATCGCGTAGGTAGCATTCGGTCTCCCGTGGCGCGGTTCTCCCACGGAACCAACATTCACAATCCGCTTTAAAGGAGCAGTAAAACTTAAATCTTTTTCTCTATCAATACTCGGCCCGCTTACCCGAACCTGCATTTTTCCAGCATCTAAAGTACGAACGTAGGGAACGTGAGTGTGACCGCAAAACAGCACGTCAGCACTCGCAGAAAACACCCGCTATAACGCAGAAAAAGCATCCATTGTCGGCAGTAAATATTCATGATTGCTGTGAGGGCTACCGTGGACAAAACACATATTGTCTTCTCGCAAACTGTGCGGCAAAGTGGCTAAATATTCCCGCGTTTCTAAGGGAATTTGTGCGTTAGTCCATTCGTGGGCTAATTTTCCTCTTTTTTCGGCTAAAACAGACTGATAGCTGCATTCGCAGGAGTTCAAACCTTCGACAATATCTTCGTCCCAGCAGCCGGCGCAAGTGGGAATGTCGAGGGAGCGAATCATTTCTACGACGGCGTGGGGATGGGGGCCGTAACCGACTAAATCTCCGAGGCAAAAGATTTTTTCTGCTTGTTGTTCGTCAATGTCTGATAAAACTGCATTTAAGGCTTCGTAGTTGCCGTGAATGCAGGACATAACTGCTATTTTCATGTTATTTATTCTGCTAATAAAAGTGCTTGTTTGACTTGTTGTTGGTAATTCAACAGAATAATTTCGGACAGACAGCAATCTTCTAGGGTTTGTCCTAATGCTGTTTCATCGAGATTTTCGCCGACTATTTCTATGCCGCTAAATCTTTGGGGGCGGCCTTCGAGCCAGCGGGGAAGTGGCAATTCTTCGTGGGCGGTTTCTTTGAATTCGGCAGAGAAATCGAAGTAAAAAGATCGACCGTCGGCTATGTCAAAAATGCCTTTGGCTCTGTGAACCTTGCCGTAGGCTCCTTGGGTCATTTCTTGATACCAAAACAGATCGAGGCTGGCGGGATCGAGGACTTGTCCGCTGGCGGGGCTGCGCCAAATTGATAGTTTTTCTGGTTCGCCGCTAACGGCTATTCCCTCGACAATTACATCTGCCCATTGATGCCATTCGGTGTCTTTGATTTCTGGCGGGACTACAGCAAATCGGCGACTGGGAAAGCTTTGGAGCAGGTTTTCTACTGCTGTCAGTTGCAGGTAAAATCCCAGTTCGATATAAGCTGAAACGCCGTTTTCTAGGTGTTTCGCGAGCTCGGATTCTTGGTCGTCTGTCAGGGTTTTGATTTGCCCAAATTCGGCGGCGATGCAGGTTGGGTCGATCGGCACATTGTCGCTTCCGGGGCAAAAATACAGCAGGGGCGCGGTTTCGGCTGCTAGCTGCTGTCGAATCCAGGTTGTTTTTCCGCTTCCGGGCGGGCCCGCTACGGCGGTGATTGTTGGTTTACTCATAAATACAATGATAATCGTTATCACTAAAGTTGGCTCTTCTATATTTAGATTTAATTTTGCGATCGGGCAGGATGCCCCCGTAGCGAGAGTTTCTACTGGTTTCCAGGCGTGCGTTTCGAGGCCGCCCAAGCCCTACTGGCAGCCCTTGTGATTAGCATCACTAACTTTCATGCGTCAAGTCACTGTAATATAAATTAACATTTTGTTACATTTATTTACATAAAGCAACGAAACAAGGAAAAACACATGACTTCACGTAACCTGATCGTAGATGACCAAGGCCTGCTCAACAATTTCGCGATCGAGCCCGCGATGTATGTAGATGCCAACGTCAGCACCGGATTTACCGAGTATGCAGAGAAAGTTAACGGACGTTTTGCGATGATTGGCTTTGTTTCTTTGCTGGCGATCGAAGTTTTGACTAAACAAAGCTTTATCGGCTTCATCAAAGATATTTTAGGATAGGGCGATTTATCAGCTTGAGTTTTATTCAGAAATAGGGCAACTTTTTACCTACAGTCTAGCCACTGTTGCCCTAATAATTGCTTTCTGAGTGTATATTTTAAAGCTGTTTTACATACAACAAATTAGAGAATAAAGTCTCAGCAATTGTTGAGGCTTTATTTGTTGCTTTTATATCCATTACATCCGTTACATCTTGTACAATCCTCGTTGCCGAACTTCTTTGCGCTATATCAATTCAAACAGCTTTGCTTGCCAAAAAGTCTCTCATGTACCGATTCACTAACTGCGGCTGTTCCTGCTGCACCCAGTGGCTGCAATTAGGAATGTAATGAATCTGAAAATCTCGCACGTAATCTGCGGTTCCATAGGTTAACTCTTTGCCGAGGGCGACATCATTTTCTCCCCAAATCATCAGCGTCGGAACTTGCAGCACCCTCCAATTCTGGCGATCGAGAAATCCGCCAGCTAGATTGCGGTAATATATTGATAGTAGCAGTCAGCGCGCCCCGTTTTGCAGCCGCATCTTTGTAAGGTTCGATATCTGGGGGGTAAAGGTGTTTTTGTTAACTGCCATACCTTCCAAAGCAGCAGAAATTGCCTGATAGTCGCCCAACTGAATTAAAAACTCCGGCAAAACTGGCAACTGAAACAAAAAAATGTACCAAATTTTAAGCAATTGTTGGGGAATTCGTAACCCCTGAGATCCACAGCGACAACTTTATAGTCTGATGCAAATTCCGAGATTTGATGCTGCCAAGAATACCAAAATTCCGGGAATCCGTGCAACATCAGCATCAGCGGCCCAGAACCTTGAGTGACATAGTGCAGTTTAATGCCGTTGGCAGCGATAAATTCGTGTTTCCAAGCAGCTTCTAGCACAGACATATTTGATGCTTCTTCTAGCTATCGAGATAGCCTAGCAGTTCCTGTCTTTAAGAGCAACCAACTTTAGGCATATCTAGCAATTCTCCCAGCACTTGTAAACTCTTCCTTTTCTCTTCCTTTGTGCCACAGGCGTCCCGCCGGTGGTTCTTGGCGCAAAAAAGTTGTAGGTTGCGGGGCCCGACACGATCGCCCGTTTCCCAAAAAAATTGCTATCTCTGTCAAAATAATAGTATAATGTTGCTGGCATCCAGCCAACTGTTAAGCCAAAAATTACTCATTTTCGATCACGCGAAAATCCGGAAGCGCAACAATTTGAGGTGTGGTGATGGTGCAAGTTCAAGAATTAAGATCGGGCGAGTGTACTAGGAATTAAAGGAGTTAATACTATGTCGGGCGATCGCCTGCAAAACATTGTTAACCGCTTGACAGACCGTCTCAAGCGCGACGTATTGATTGAAACATCCCTCTACGACATTCGAGAAGTTTTGCAGAGCGATCGCGCCGTACTGTACTATTTTTACAGACAGTGGCAGGGTCGAGTGACTTACGAGATGTTGAGTGCGATCGAACTCTCAATCTTGGGTTTAACCGGGCCAGATGATTGTTTTAACGGCGACTACGCTGCTTTGTACGAAGCCGGCAGAGTTAGAGCAATTGCAGATATTGAAGTAGAACCAATTAACCCATGCCACCGAGATTTTCTGCTTAGCCTGAAAGTTCGCGCCAATTTAGCCGTGCCAATTTTAACAGCAAAAGGACTCTGGGGGCTGTTAATTGCTCATCAGTGCAGCGGGCCCCGCAGTTGGTCGCGATCGGACATTGAATTCATGCAGAGACAAGCGCAAAATATAGCGATGTCTCCCACAATTCAAGATAGTTAATTTTGAATCCCAGATTCTGGTTGGTGACAGTTGGGGTATCGATCCTAAAATATAGATGCGAAGCTTCAACTTCCCAGTCCCGATGAAAATTGTGCGATCGCACTACTTTAATAAACTATGAAAATTGTTAATTTTGAGAAGTAGAGAAAGAGCTTTCTCACGCTCGAGTAACTGTAACATATCGCCGCATTTGCGTAGTAGGAATTTCAGTTTTTAGCCGTTCTTCCAATTCCAGTGCATTCTCTCGGCGATCGAATATTACCAACCAACCAGAATCTTGTCCCAATCGAGCCAGATATCCATCTAACTGTTCCAAACCTTTGTCTCTAGCAAGAGTTGGCGGCAAGGAGTTTTCGGATGCTGGGGGAGCGAAACCCAAGAATGATATCTTGAGGAGACACGCCGCGTTGAATCAGTTCTCGATCGATAGCCCCGACACTTTACCAAAATCTCGCTGATTGCGGGTTAACAAAATTAACTCGCGGAATCAGGCAATTGCTGCAATAGCTGTCACAAAGGCAAGTAAAGTACAATTCCCTGCCATTCCTCTTGCTCGCTACAATCAATTAGCAGTATCAACTCATCAATTGCCTGTCGAATTGGCATTCGATCGTTGCAACAAACATCCCTGCCATCGCTTCTCCTGCTACTAAGCGATCGCAAGCAAAATCCGGCATCGTTGCACGATCGTGAGTGAGAAGGATACGTCCATTCATTACTGCCCAAGCTAAAATTGCTGGATCGTCTACTTCTCGCAACCCAACATCTTGAACTCGGAGTAGGTCAAGATTAGGCTGACGCAAAAACAGCCCTCGAACAATGTCACCATTGAAATTCTCGTCGCTTAACAAACTCAGCATAACTGTTAATACTGATATTATCTCAGCTTTTGTTGAGATAATAAACGATCGCGAATTAAGCTTAGATCGGGTTGGATACCAGACAAACGTTGCTGAACTGATTCAGCTAACTGTTCTCTCCGATCTAAATATGCTTCTACAGCATCTTGGTGTCGGAGATAGTAGCCAATTGTGTTGTAGACATCGGACAAAGATAGAGTCGAATATCGATGCACGATCGACTCAGGGGATGCACCATCTTGAAACGCACGAATCACAGTCTCCAGCAAAACCTTTGAACTGCCAACTCGAATTGCTCCGGTTTCATCTTCTTGGAGAGGTGGTGTCTCACGTTCTAAAACGAGGCTCATAGAAAATTTTCCTAGATTCGTACACGACAATTGTAACTTATCTAAGAACACAATTTCTCTGTTAAAAAGCCGATCGCACTATCTCACCAGGAATTCTCAGGTTTCTTGTTTTTAGATACCGCTTCGAGGAAAGACTCATCTCCTTGACGAATTGCTCGTCCGCAAGCAAGTACCTCCTCAAAGGCAGGTTCATCTTTGAAAGACCCTGTAATTTGTTGCAGCCAATTCGCTGGCCCAGGAGTCGCAATTTGCTTCTGATTAACAAAAAAATAACTTTTTTATGAAAATTTAATATTAGTTATCAAGTTATTTTCCTAAAATTACTGTTAATATGTGCTTTAAAAATAGAATTTAGCTGAAATCTTGCTGGCTCTTTTCTGGGAAGTTTTTCTACTAAACCGCGTCTGGTTAAAGATTGTAGAATATGGATAAATTTAGCTTGAGATACTTCCATATTAGCAGGTTTTTGGGAAATATCTATCGGTTCATCTTGATGGGCTAACCAGTTTATCACATTTTTTTCTAAGTCTGATAATCGCTCTAAATGCGATTCTAGATTGGTTTCTATGTCACCCAAAAACAACTCATTTTCATCTGTCAGAAAAAGGGAAACGCTCCCGTTCAAAAACTCTATAATAGTTGAAGCAATAATATTTAACCAAGCTGGATGACTTTGATATAGTGTTATTAATTCATCCCATTTTTCCTCATCTTGTAAATCTTTTTGTCTCAAGATTTCTTTTGCTTCTTCTCCTAATCCTTGAAGTTGTAATACTCTTGTGTATTTGTTTTCTTTTTCTAAAGTCTCTATTTCTCCAGGTTTTTCCCAACTAATTAAAATTAAACAACTCTCATGAGATAAGGTAGCAATTTGCTGAAAAAATTTACAATAATCTTTATAGTCTGTTAAATACTGACCCGCGAAGTTGCCAGTTTTAAAAATATTCTGCACGTCATCAAGGATTACTAAACAACGAGATGAGCGAAAATAATCTATTATTTCTGGTAATGGATTTGCGTGGGATTGAGAAAAAAACTCTTTGAGTTCATCTTTAAGGTCGATCGGTTTAGGCAAATGCTCAAGACTGCGATAAATAATATAATCGAATTGTGTGTTAATTTCTGAGATTAATTTCAGGGTTAAAGCCGTTTTTCCTATGCCACTTAAGCCATAAATTGTGATTAATCTAGTCTTATATTCTAAAATCCATTCTTTAAGAGTAGAAGTTTCTGAATTACGCCCGTAAGTATAGTTAAATTCTGGTGCTTTTGTTAGATCGATTATTGGGAATTTATTTTGGACTTGGGAAGAGGGCGATCGGTTTTCTATATCCTCTAAAGATTGAGGATTTTCTCTACAAATATTAACATGACTATTAATATAATTACTAATAGTGTGTGAAGTATTACCGAAATTATTGATAGTAGAACCAGCTTTATTTTCTAAAATAGAACGAACATTCTTTTGATCGATATCTTCGGCAAAAACATCGGAGAGAAGTTTCCATAATTTTGCTCCCTCTTTTTTAACATGATCGTAACTATACCCATTAGTTTCCGCAATTTTATGAAAATTTTGACGTTGTAAAACACTTTCTAATATAGACTTTTGTAAAGAATCAAGATGTTGTCCTGTGTTAGCGAATACCTGTTCATCAGTCCATTTTGAGAATTCTTTAACGTCCATATATTTTTAACCTCACTCAATCTTTTTAGTTTAGCCACCAAAACCCACTTTTTGCCACTAAAAGTTAAGTTTTGTAAAGATAGAACTAACAGCACCACGCAATCCCACCATATCACACCAAATCTTACTACGATCAATTTTCCTACTAAATGCCACTCTAATCTAAATCCTATCAATTACAATCTGAAGTGTTGGTCAATTTTTCAGAATCAATCCCATGAAAACACAAACTTTGGATCGACCTGCAAGTTCAGTGCCTTTCACTCTAAGTTTTGTAGAGAGACTCGACCCAGCATTGTACGATCGAGCGATTCAGGATTCAGAGATACTAACACAATCCTATGATCCGAAAACTCAAACATCGAATATTCCTGTTTCTGCTAATGGTACTTCATTGACATATAGTAATACAAATAGCGGCATTGTTTGGAGTAAAGATGATGCGGAACAATCTGATACTTAAAGCTGACAGTGGCATTAGTTGAAAACCACGGGCTTTCTGCATCAAACAACATTGATTATACGGTACGGTAGGGTGCGAAGCATTCTATCGTCCCGTTTTAAGCTGTTAGCTATCGTAAGTAGTAAAATCCTGATTTGGATACCGCATAAAGATCAATTAACCAACATATCTAATTCATCACCCCAAAACGAGATTACAAATTAAAATATGATATTAATTTTTACGAACAAGCAGGATACACACACTGATGAAGTTATCAGAAACCTATATAAAAAAGGAATTGAAGTTTTTAGGTTGAACTCAGAAGATTTACTGACAAAATATAAGATAAATCTTCATATTGATAAAAATGGGTTATGGACGGGACAGATTACTGACGAACTCGGGAGAATCTTAAACTTAGAGCAACTAAAAGTAGCCTGGTTAAGAAAACCTGACTTTGATTTTTTTGGGAAAATCGATCAATCTACAGAGGAACAGTTTATCGCTTCAGAAACAAAAGCTTTTATAAATGTACTATATTCTATACCCAGCATAAGATGGATAAACGATCCATTTATCGCCAATAAAGCAAAAGTAAAATTTCAACAACTTTTACTGGCCAATAAATACGGGGTCAAAATCCCCAAAACACTGATAACAACACAGCCAGAAACAGCCAAAGAGTTTTTTATAGAGTGCGGAGAAGAGATTTTAGTTAAAACCATTTATACTGGAAATGTTACCATCAATGGGCTCAATCAAGGAATCCCCTCAAGAAAGATTGGCAAAGATGATTTTTATAAGTTCTATCAAAACATTTCTTTGTCACCTACTCAATTGCAAGAATATATCGAAAAAGCTTTTGAATTAAGGATTACAATTATTGGTAAAAAGGTATTTGGCGTTAAAATTGATTCACAAGCCCATGAAGAGACCAAAATTGATTGGCGACTCCATACTCAAATTAATCCACATTCTATCTTTGAACTACCGGCAAAAATAGAAAAATTCTGCATCGCTTTTTTGGAGGAGCAAAAACTATTATATGGGGCGATGGATTTTATTGTGACTCCCAACAATGAATATGTGTTTTTAGAAAATAATCCTTTTGGTCAATACCTTTGGCTAGAAATAGAAACAAAAATACCATTAACGGAAGAGATTTGTAATTTATTAACAAGCTATCTTGATGCTTGATTACTGTTTTTTGGGCTTCACCCTTCGAGTATTTTAATTGTAGGGTGCGTCAGGTGAGTTTCTTAAACGATTATTGAAGGCTTAAATATCTGACGCACCTTACTAATTATGAGAATTGCATAATTCCTGTTAGTATTAACTAACAGCTACAGCCTCCCCTAAAGGATGCTGCTGCAAAACCGCTTGCAAATATTTTCCAGTATAAGACCTCTGATTTGCCGCCACATCCTCCGGCGTCCCCGCCACAATAATTTCGCCGCCCTTATCTCCCCCTTCCGGGCCCAAATCGATCGCCCAATCGCAGCACCGAATCACATCCAAATTGTGTTCGATTACCAAAATTGAATTCCCCTTATCCACCAATCTTTGCAGCACATTTAACAAATGGTGAACATCATAGAACGACAAACCAGTCGTCGGTTCATCGATCAAATAAAGCGTCTTCCCAGTAGCGCGGCGCGACAGTTCCGTTGCCAATTTTACCCGCTGCGCTTCGCCCCCAGAAAGCGTCGGTGCCGGCTGTCCCAACTGAATGTAACCCAAACCAACATCAAGCAAAGTTTGCAGTCTGGCGCCCGCCCTGGGAATATTTTTAAACATTTCCAAAGCTTCCTCAACAGTCATGTTCAAAACATCAGAAATTGACTTGCCTTTGTACTTAACTTGCAGCGTTTCCCGGTTGTACCGCGCACCCTTGCAAACCTCACACTGCACGTAAACATCCGGTAGAAAATTCATCGAAATCACGTTCACGCCTTGACCGCCGCAAGCTTCGCACCTTCCCCCTTTCACGTTAAAAGAAAACTGCCCCGCTTTGTAACCTCTTGCCTTCGCTTCAATGCTTTCGGCAAACAAATCGCGAATCACATCAAAGACTCCCGTGTAAGTAGCGGGATTAGAACGCGGAGTGCGACCGATGGGAGATTGATCGATGACAATTACTTTATCAACCACATCCTCTAGAGAGCGTTCACCCTTCGTTTTGAGGGCGTCCATATCGGGCGGTAAAGGCACTTTTTTGGTGATATAGTGTTGCAGCGACGGGTACAGCAATTCATTGATTAAAGTTGATTTCCCCGAACCGGAAACCCCCGTCACGCAGACAAGTTTTCCCAGCGGAATTTCGACATCGATGTTTTTTAAATTGTTGCGCGTCGCATTTATGATTGAAAGAGCTTTGCCGTTGCCTTTTCTCCTTTCATTAGGGGTTTCAATTACTCGCTTCCCCGACAAATAAGCACCAGTCAAAGATTCCTCTGCCGTTAGCAAATTTTCTAAACTTCCTTGCGATATAATTTTGCCACCGTGAACGCCGGCACCGGGCCCGATATCGACAATGTGGTCTGCCGATCGCATCGTTTCTTCATCGTGTTCTACCACAATCAAAGTATTGCCTAAATCGCGCAATTTTGTTAAGGTTTGCAGCAGGCGAAAATTGTCTCTTTGGTGGAGTCCGATGCTGGGTTCGTCCAAAACGTAGAGAACACCCGTCAAACCTGAACCGATTTGAGTCGCCAGCCGAATTCGCTGCGCTTCCCCGCCAGAAAGCGTCATTGCTGCGCGGTCTAAAGTCAGGTAATCTAACCCGACATCGAGCAAAAATTGCAGCCTTGCTTTGATTTCTCTCAGGGCTAAATCGGATATTTGGAATTGCCTCTGGCTCAATCCCAAATTATTTACTCGTTCGCGACATTCGCGAATCGAAATACTCGTTAAATCTACAATTCCGTACTGTCCCAACCGCACCGAAAGCGCCTCGGGTTTCAAGCGTTTGCCGTAACAAACCTCGCAAGAGCGATCGACCCGATACTGTTCCAACTTCTGCTTGATCAGATCGGAACCAGTATCGTCGTACTGGCGCTGCAACATGGCAATAACGCCATTAAAATCTTTCCTCAAATCAGTGCTGCCGTCGCGTTTTTTACTTTCTGCGGTGCGCTTTTGCTGGTTGCCGTACAAAATCGCCCGCTGGTGTTCGGGCTTTAGTCGATACCAAGGAGTGTCGATATCAAACCCGCAAGTCTCAGCAATACTGAACAGCAAAGAAAGATAATAAGAATTGTCTTTGTCAGACCAAGGCGCGATCGCGCAATAAACAGGCGCTTTCTCGTCGGGAACTACCAACTCCGGGGCAAAAGCCCGCAAACTCCCCAAACCGTGGCAGTTCGGACAGGCGCCGTAAGGCGAATTAAAAGAAAATAACCTGGGTGAAAGTTCCTCCATTACCGCGCCGTGTTCGGGACAAGCAAAGTTTTCGGAAAATACGATCGGTCCCTGTGGTTCGGAATTTTCATCAGTCGGTAACTCTTCAATTATCGCAATTCCCTCTGAATGGCGCAAACAAGTTGCTAGAGAATCAACTAAACGTTCTTCTAAACCGGGTTTTTTAATTAACCGATCGACAACTATCTCGATATTGTGCGTTAGATTTTTATCTAATTCGATATTTTCCGAAAGTTCTAAAATTTCTCCGTTAACTTTGACGCGAATAAATCCTTCTGCAGCTAAACTCGACAATAATTTGCGGTGAGTGCCTTTTTTTCCGCGCACAACTGGTGCCAGAAGGTGAAAGCGAGTGCCGTCTGGAAGTGCCATGACTCGATCGCACATTTCATCAATTGTCTGCGGCGCAATGCAGCGATCGCAAATCGGACAGTGCGGTTCGCCGGCTCTGCCGTAGAGCAATCTGAGATAATCGTAAATTTCTGTAACAGTGCCTACAGTCGATCGCGGGTTGTGAGAAGTTGACTTTTGGTCGATCGAAATAGCCGGACTCAACCCCTCGATCGCATCTACATCGGGTTTGTCCAACTGTCCCAAAAACTGGCGCGCGTAGGCGCTGAGAGACTCCACGTAGCGGCGCTGTCCCTCGGCAAAAATTGTATCGAAAGCGAGGGAAGACTTACCAGAACCGGAGACACCCGTAAAAACTATCAGGCGATCGCGCGGCAGTTCCAGATCGATATTTTTGAGGTTGTGCTGTCTCGCACCGCGAATCCGAATTGTATTTTGGCTGTTGGAGTTAGAAGTCGTCACATTATGCCCGTTGTGGGATGCACTTGGCTGGCTGTGTGAGGTTTCGGCGCGTTGGGACATGAGAGTAGTGCAAAACAGTGCTTAACCATCTTAGCGCTGCCTTTGGAATAGCTGGCATCCAAACTCAAGAATATCAAAGAATCGTCAAATAAGTTTCCGTCGGCCCGTCGGGCAAAACCTTCAATCTTTGATTTTTCAAATCTATTTCAATTCCCAGCGCTTCCATCGGAATCACCCCTAAAAGTGGAGTTTTCCCCTCTGGCAATTCCAAACACTCAAAAGTCCCTTCGCGCCCGCACAGAGAAATCTTGGCATCTTGAAAAATCCTCGCTTCACTAATGCCCGTGGCTGTTTCCACAACCACTTGCTTGAGGATTTTCAAACCCAGTCTGGCGATGACATCTTTAGGCAAACACAAAGTTGTCGCGCCCGTATCCACCAAAACATTTTCTAGAGTTACAGACCTGACTTGTTCCCTTGGAATCAGATTATCTTCGGCTTTCCCTTCATCCAGCCGATTCGTAATTACTAGGGTTGCGATAACTTTTCCCATTAGGGTTTCCGTAGTTGTTTCCATTACGTTCAAATTATCATAAATTGCTGCTTTAATTCTAGCACATATTTCCACAGAGTGTCAGGCGATGCACTCCCCATTCTGCACCGCCTCGCTGACGAATAGCTCTGGCTAATTTATTAATTTATTGCACGCCAATAAATTTGTGAGTTTGCAAAGATAGCCTGTAACTATGATTTTGTTTCAGCAATTCCAAAATAATGGGAATTGCTGATTTTTGTGAGTTCCATTCCGGTTGCAAGAAAACCGGAATATTCACATTACTTGCTAAATGCTTCTGATAAAATTCAACTTCTTCGCCAGTGCTAACCACGAGCTTAATCTCATTAGCTCTAGTCCAGAACAGCTCTTGCACCGGATATTGAGGATTGACGTGTTCCTTCGGAGAAAGAGTAATCCAAGCCTGCGGGGAAACATCCTGCCAGCAAGCACCGGAAGTTTCAATACTCACCTGCTTGTCAGCTTCTAACAAAGCTTCAACTAACTCCGGCAAATCGCGGTGAATGAAAGGTTCGCCGCCAGTAATCACAACTCTCGGAGACTGCAATTGAGCGAGCAATTGTGCGATCGACTGCGGTACAGACGGCAAACCTTTGCCCCCATTTGCGTAGCCTGTGTCGCACCAAGGACACCGCACAGGGCAACCGGCCAATCTGATAAAATCAACTAAAGTCCCCGTCCAGTAACCTTCGCCTTGAACAGTACACTGAAAAGTTTCGTGAATTGGTAATTTTAGTTGTAAATTAGACACCCGAAGTTACGCCTCAAATCAATTAATTACGTTGTTTAGATATAATATTCTTAAATTGTTATTTCTTCGCGGTTTGCAGCAAATAAAAACAGTCCTGAACGCATAAACGGGGTTTCTGAAAAAAAATATCCGTTTTCTCCCAGAAGGTTGACTCAGAAATCCGGTTTCTTCATAGCTTTTGCATAAGTCCTTACCAGAAAGAATTGATTTAAAGCCCAAAGCCCGATCGCCCTTGAGAAATTAAAAGAAGACTATTCATTACTCCCATCCTCTTTCTTCCAGGTAGATGTCGCCCCGCGTGCGGTCAACTGTCAACTGTCAACTGTCAACTGTCAACTGAAAAATCCGCCACAAACCGCCAATAACTCTTTAATTATTCTGTTCGGGTTCCATCAGAGTAGCCCAACGGCGTTTCAATGCCAAAGTCAGCCCGTCAGCAATGGGGACAACACTGAGAGTAACTCTTGGATCGTTACGCAATTTGTCGTTAAAAGTACGAATGGCGGTGGTGCTTTCGTCTTGTACTTGAGGATCGGCAACTCGTCCAGACCACAGAACGTTGTCAATTACAATTAAACCGCCATTGCGTACAAGTTGCAGCGATCGCTCAAAATAAGCCTCATAATTTTCTTTATCGGCGTCGATGAAGGCAAAATCAAAGGTTCCTGCTTGTCCCTCGGCTATTAGTTTGTCGAGAGTATTTATTGCTGGACCCAACTGCAAAGAAATCTTGTTAGCAACGCCCGCAGCTTCCCAATAGCGTCGCGCGATCGCAGTATATTCCTCGCTGATATCGCAGGCAATAATCTGACCGTTAGGAGGCAGCGCTAAAGCCACGCACAGCGAGCTATAACCAGTAAAAACGCCAATTTCTAAGGTTTTTGTCGCTCCCATAAGCTGCACCACGAGCTCCATAAACTGACCTTGTTCGGGAGCAATCTGCATCCCACCCATAGGATGCTTAGCAGTTTCTTCCCGCAGTGAAGCGAGAATATCTGGCTCCCGCAGAGAAATAGATAACAGATAATCGTAAAGTTGATGTTCTAGGCCAAGAGTTGAGTTCGCCATCGGTTTGTCCTTGCTGCTGACTTTTGATTTTAGATTGTAGACGCGCAGTTAATGGAAATCGGAGACTGTAGAGTTAATTTTGGCACCTATTTTGCTGTGGCTGATGACAGGTTGCAGTAGCAGTGTCTCGGTTACACAGAGGCAACTTGCAAAACGCGCGCTCTACTTCCAAATCAGTTTATCTCAGCTACAGGTGATTTAGCAGCTCTGGAAAAGAAAAATCGATAGAGGGGAGCGTTTTGAGATTCCTGCTTTTCTAGCACCGCGTAACGCCGTTAGTCATACGATTTCAAAAGATTAATGCAACTGCAGACAAGCTGCAAACCCATACATAATCAGCCATTACCCATCTCAAATCTCAAATGGTATGAGTTGGGGAGAAAGTGACTTCATCCCGATCGCTAACTAGATGAACTGCAAAAAACATAAGTATGTCATTGCCAGTGAAATGAAGCAACCGCAAAGATTTTGAATAGTTTACATTTTGTTACATTGTCTGCTTTGTTTGTGCCGCTCTACTCAATCGCCAATGACTAATTATTGAGGACTTACCCACTCCCAAACCAGCAAACCGTTTCATTTAACTATTATGGATCGGTTCAAGCCGGTGTATGTTCCTGGAACAAACTATAGCAATTCTTGCAGGAGTCGTAAAATTTTTACCCCACCCCAACCCTCCCCTGATTCATGGTCCGGGAGTAAGAAATTCACAAATGATGCGAGGATTGCTATAGGCATCTGGAAAGCCTTGTCTCCCGGAGTATTACTAATCACTAATAAACTGGGTTCAGGAGGACGATTTCTTAACTGTCACACCTTATGAATCCATACCTAAGCAACCTACCCCAAATCTCAACTACCTTCCACGATTGAGGTAGAGCAAGTGTTTGTGGGAAAAAACAAATTTATCGCAACCCTTTCCCAGCAGTTTTACTCGTAACTAATGAACCGGGATTAATAGGACGCTCACTTAACTGTCACAGTTTATTACTCCAGACCTAAACCACTTACCCACAATCAAAACAACATTCTACCAAGGCGATCGCTATGTATTACACTTTCGCAGGTTTTGGTGCCGTCACGGGCATATTTTTGCTGCTAGTTTTTGCCATTCTGCAATGGCTGCACGTCTCCGCCGGCAGTTTTATTGATTGGGTAATTGCCATTGCTGTTTTTGAATGGCTGTTGCTGATAGTTACAGTTCCTTGGAATATCCATTTTGAAGCTAAAGAAGTTTTAGCGCAAGCCGCTGAATCGACTAAAAAAAACATTGCTGTCGATCGGGAACAAGTCCAATACGTTACTGTATTAGTTAGCCGATCGCTCTTTGTGGCGATCGCACTTCACCTGTTTAGCGCGATCGCACTTTACGCCCTAGCCGCCGCCGGAATTAGTGCTATTGGCTATCTCAGTTCCGCTGCTGCACTGCTGTTAACTGTACTGCGTCCAGCTATCCGAGGTTATCAGTATTTAGCCCAGCGGCTGACAAGTATCCGCCGCCAATTTTTGCACCCCCGCGAAGATATTGTCGAACTCCGCAGCCGCTTTGCACAATTAGAATCTACAGTTAGAGACTTGACCGATCAATTAAGTTCAGACAATCCGAATTCGTGGGTGGCTGTCCAAAATCGCGATCGGGAAGCTATCAGAAGA
This sequence comes from Microcoleus sp. F6_B6, assembly GCA_036702215.1. Taxonomy (GTDB): domain Bacteria; phylum Cyanobacteriota; class Cyanobacteriia; order Cyanobacteriales; family Microcoleaceae; genus Microcoleus. The sequence goes on along the minus strand of JAUBST010000008.1, from coordinate 89,023 downwards.
GAATTAACTACTTTATCCGCATCTCTACAATCTTTGCAAGCGACAAATCAAGCAGAACACACTAAACTCAGAAGAGATGCAGAAAGTGCGATCGCCCAACTCACCGATGACGGACAATTTCTCAACCACGTCCGCGAAATCCTCCGCTTCTTTAAAGAAGCATAAAAGAAGTCATGAGTGATTAGTGATTAGTGATTAGTGATTAGTCATTAAGCATTAGTCATTAGTCATTAGTCATTAGTCCTTCTCCCAATTACCAATTATCGAGTTACAATTTGCAATTATCTACCTTTAGATAGATGTCAAAGCCTCACTAAGTCTAAAAATCTTAAGTAAGATAAAATTTTATCAGTCTTGAGGAAGACTCAATAAATGTATTTTTCATGTACCAACCGCCCTGACGGTTGGGACGTTCTTAATGCTGAAACCCTTGCGGAAGATTGCTTTTTCCTTCTCTCCTAGATAACTAAAACCTTCTTCCTTCTTCCTGATTCCTTCAATATCTGCTATGACAGCAACTTCTTGGCAACTATAACCAAAGATAGTTTGTGAATGAGCTAGGTTTGGATTAATATTTAAACATAAGCCAAAGACCTCTTTGAAAAGATAACTCAGGAATAAATCATGACTAATAGTCAACCAATACCCCCCAAAGAAGAAGTTAGCAAATCAACACCGGCCGACGAACAAATCGAATCCAATATGGAAGCCCCCCACTACGACAGGGGCATTACTCCTGCGGAGACAGCAGCGCGGCAAGAACGGGAAGGCTCTAACTTCATGCACCCAACCACCGAAGGGAAGCAGAAAAGTGCCAAAACTGATGACCAAACTGATGACGAAAGCATTCACACCACAGATGGTTATACAGTAGACAAAGAAGGTCTGGTTAACAATTACGCGATCGAACCGGAAATGTACGTCAACGAACCGGGCGATTTGGCAGCAAAAGAAGAAGCCGAAGCTGCAGAACGCGCTAGAATTCTCGCAGAAGTCAAAGATAAAAAAGGCGAGGAAGGAAAACTGACAGCGGATTCAGACGCCCGCCCCAAAGGACCGGGCATTATCTAGATTGTGTGGTTGGTAGTTGCGTTTCGGCGCGCGAGGTTGCAACGGCCAAGCACAGGGGCGGGTTTTTATAGTTCCGGCAGTTATCGATGATATTTCCGGTAAAACCCGCCCCTATTTTGTTTTACACATCTGTTTTTTGAGTTGAGAGATTACATCTTGCATCTTGCACCAAAATCAATAATCCTTGTTTGGGCGGGTTCTCCTGCCCGCCCCACAAGAAAACTCATTTTTTGTGGAACAGGCTAGGGAAGCCTGCGCGATGGAAAATGGTGCAAGATGCGAGTTAAATCGCACACCTCTCAATTACCGTATCAATCGGCCAGTTTTCACACCCAGCTCAAAAACGCCTTAAAATTACTCAAGCTTTCACATTTTCCTTCAGCCAATTAAACTTAGCCTCAGCTAGCGCCAAATTTTCCAGGACGTTAGGATTGATATCCTCTCGTTCAAATTCTGGTCGATCTAATTCAATATTGCGACCGTATTCTATATGTCTGATCGTACCGCGCATCCTATCTGCCAGACACAGTGAAATTCCACAATAAAACCGGGAAGCAAAGCCCATATCTTGTTGAAGTTTGATTACTAACTGCCGTCTGGGAATTGCCAGCAAGTGAGTTTGTTCGATCGCCTTCACCGTTGCCAAAGGAGGGCGAGCGTCAATGAAAGAAACTTCTCCCACCAGTTCTCCGCTGGCTATTTTAGCGAGTTCTCTAGTCCGCTCAGCCTCGATCAAAACGCTCAAACTCCCGTTCAAAACAATGTATAGCGCATCGATCTGTCTCCCTTCATGGATCAAAATCCCGCCCGGATCTAGAACTTCCTTTTTGCCTTTTTGGACGATCCAGTTGATGTCGTCATTATTTAACTGGCTCAAAATAAAAAGTGCTTTTTTTCTGCTGCTGTCGGCCATAAGTTTTAGCTCTCGATCGCTTCTTATTTATATAAAATTTAGAGGGCGCGCGATCGCAACTTCTTCCGAAGCAGTCCTCGCTGAATACAGTTTTTTACCCTGCCTAACTTCTTTAGCAAAACCCGTATCGTGCAGGCTTTGCCAATAGCAGAGGACTCACGCTGAATCGCGATCTCTCCATACTAGCATTTGTTAAACAATCTTTTTTAACTCGCTCGACCTCAAAAAACTCGTGTAAAATTCGCGTCTCACAAGCAATTGGGTTCACCCGCCCAGCTTTGCTGCGGGATGGGGCGCGGCAGACCATGCTCCGCGCCCAGTCTTGCTCGCTAAATCGATCGTAAATCAGGATAGCCAGCCAACATATCGTCAGCAGTCAGAGTGTCCCCGTTGGCTTGAGGAGTCCACAGCACCTCAACCGCCAGCAACTGTTCGCTAGATACTCCCCCAATCTGACGCAAAGCTTGGCGCAAATCTTCAGAGTTTTTCACTGCTGGCAATTGCAATTTACCTTGAGTACCGACAATCACCGTCACCACAATAAATTCTCCGGGATCGGAATTCAAATCAGAGGCAACCAGCGCCCCATTTTCCTGCATACCAGGCAGGATATTGCGGCTCCCTGCTTGCCGGAGCTGATTGTTATAATTCGAGAGCGTTTCTTCAGTAAATTTACTGCGTTCTGCCAAAGAAAATTGATTAAACTTAGCTTCGGCTGCTTCCAAACGAGTTTGCAAAGATTCAGCGCCCCCGTAAACCCAGTATTCAGGATGCCGCAGCAGCGCCAGAGTAGATTCTTGCAGCACTTGAGCGCGACCTGTTGCGGTATCGGTATCCGCTTTTCGCGCTAGGGCGTCGAGTTCGGCTTGCAAACCGCGGGCCTCTGCTAGCAAACCAACTTGCAAGCGGGCGACAGATACGGTGGTAGTGGCGGCGGTGTTGCCGAGTTCGTCAGTTGGGCCCCCGGCGCGGCGGAAGCTTTGGACGAGGAAATTAGCAATCGAAATAAAAATCAAAATCGAGAACAGGCCGCCAAACCCGCCCCCAAAGCCAAAAAACGGCAGCAAGAACGGGAAACCGAAGCCACCTCCGAAGCCGCCACCATAGCCGCCCGGGTAGTAGCCTCCTCCCGGCGGCGCGTAAGTGCGACTAGGAGACGAGTAACTGGGCGCTGGAGCTCTAAAAGATCCGCCCCCGATGCGTCCGCCGCTGCGGGCCGCCAGAGCTCCATCAGCGTTACCGAGGGCTAGCGTCAGTACCAGACCGATCGCAAATAGTGGTTTCAAAAGGGGTTTCATCTTTGAAATTAGTTGCTTGTACATAAGACCGTTACTATTCGATACATTTATAATTTACAGTCTATCCTGGCTTCTGGGCAGCCTGGTTGCAGGTATGAAGCCAGCGAGATATCCGTACCAACCGATCCGGTGAAGCACCGGGACCGGCTCAGTCTGGGAACGGGAAAGGCCCGAAAGGACTTGCATCCCTGACGAAGAATAATCGACATTGCGGGTTTTACCAAAATAATTGGGTTTAAAGCCCCCTCCTTCTAGGACGGCTTTAATTTCGACCGTAATGTGTAAAAAGTTATAAAGTAAACACATTTTATAGACATAGTGTTTTATAGGTGTGATAGGATACTTGCATGATCGTATTAGAGTTTAAATTGAAAGGCAAAACGCAGCAATACCGAGTCATCGACGAAATGATTCGGACAGCTCAATTTGTCAGAAATAAAACTCTTAGATACTGGATCGAAAATCAAGGAGTTAAGCTGATTGACCTATACAAACAGTGTGCCATCATGGCCAAAGAGTTTGAATGGGCAGGCAAACTTAACTCGATGGCGCGTCAAGCTTCTGCTGAACGTGCCATTTTTGCTATCCAACGTTTTTTCGCCAATTGTAAAGCCAAGAAACCAGGGAAAAAAGGATACCCGCAGTTCAAAAAACATACTCGTTCCGTAGAATACAAGACATCAGGTTGGAAGCTTTCTTCCAACAAGAAATGTTTAACATTTACGGACGGTTTTGCTGCTGGAACTTTCAAGTTAGTCGGCAGTCGAAATTTGCATTTTTATGCACCCAGCGAGATTAAGCGAGTTAGGGTGATTCGGCGTGCCGACGGTTACTACACTCAGCTTTGTATTGATGTGGAACGAATAGGGGAATCTATTTCCACTGGTAAAGCTATTGGCATAGATGTGGGATTAAACCATTTCTATACCGACAGTGATGGTGAAACAGTTCCCAACCCTCGCTATCTCCGCAAAAACGAAAAAGCTTTAAAACGATTGCAAAAACGAGTTTCTCGAAAGAAAAAAGGTTCTAGCAATCGTAAAAAAGCGATTAACAAGTTAGGAAGAAAACACCTTTATGTCAGCAGGCAGCGCAAAGACTTCGCCGTTAAGACAGCGTTGTGCGCGGTAAAATCTAGCGATTTTGTGTCCTACGAAGACCTTCAGGTGAAGAATATGGTTAAGAACCACAAGCTTGCCAAATCAATTAGCGATGCAGCGTGGGATCAATTTGCTCAATGGTTGCAATATTTTGGGAAAATATACGGTAAAACAGTAATTGCTGTCGCCCCTCAATACACTTCCCAAGATTGTTCAGCCTGTGGTAATATCGTCAAAAAATCGCTATCAACTAGAACCCATATTTGTTGTTGTGGCGCGGTATTAGATCGGGATCACAACGCCGCGATTAACATTTTGGAAAAAGGATTGAAGCAAGCAGGAATCAGTTTAAATACGGTGGGGCACGCCGAAATTAACGCTTGGGGACAGAACGATCTCTACTCATTGGTGGTAACATCAACGAGCAAATCGACTGACTGAACCAAGAATCCTCGCGCCTTCAGGCGCCCGGAGTGTCAATTAAGTACAGGGCGATCGGCCAACAATAAGCTCTAGACTTTTAAAGAAACGCCGCGAGTCCTCAAAAACAGGCCTTTATCTACCGTAAAAAAAACATTATGTTTCCAACTCACCGCCCCCGCCGCCTCCGCAACCATCCCCAAATCCGCCGGATGGTACGCGAAAATATCTTGACAACCAGCGATTTAATTTACCCCCTATTTGCCGTACCGGGGGAAGCTTTTGCTAAAGAAGTCACATCGATGCCGGGAGTTTACCAGCTATCGGTAGACAAAATAGTAGAAGAAGCAAAAGAAGTCTACGACCTCGGAATTCCCGCGATTATTTTATTCGGCATTCCCGCAGATAAAGACACAGATGCTACAGGTGCTTGGCACGACTGCGGCATCGTCCAACAAGCGACGGAAGCAGTTAAAAAAGCCGTACCGGATTTAATCGTCATGGTCGATACTTGTCTGTGCGAATATACCAGTCACGGCCACTGCGGCTATTTGGAAGTCGGAGATTTAAGCGGCCGCGTATTGAACGATCCCACACTAGAATTGCTGAAGAAAACCGCAGTTGCTCAAGCTAAAGCCGGTGCAGATATTATCGCGCCTTCGGGAATGATGGACGGTTTTGTCGGAGCAATTCGCGAAGGATTGGACTCCGCTGGATTTGAAGATATTCCCATCATGTCTTACGCGGCAAAGTACGCCTCAGCTTATTATGGCCCGTTCCGGGACGCGGCAGATTCTGCTCCGCAATTTGGCGATCGGCGCACCTATCAAATGGACCCCGGAAACGGCCGCGAAGCACTTAAAGAAATTGCTCTCGACATTGCCGAAGGCGCAGATATGCTCATGGTTAAACCGGCTTTAGCTTACATGGATATCATCTGGCGCGTGAAGGAAGCAACTAACCTGCCAGTTGCTGCTTACAACGTTTCTGGGGAATATGCGATGGTGAAAGCCGCCGCCCTCAACGGTTGGATAGATGAAGAAAGAGTAGTGATGGAAACTTTGACAGGATTCAAGCGTGCTGGTACTGATTTGATTTTGACTTATCACGCCAAAGACGCCGCCCGCTGGCTGAAAAACTGATCCGCTCGATTAGAGATTAGAGATTAAAGTATTGACTCCACAGCACAATCTTCGGGTGTTTTCGTGGAGTTAATACCTCTCTCGACAGATGATTTTTGAGCAATTAGGCAACACAGTAGCTATCGCTTGCGCTTACCGATAAACGACGCCTCAAAACCGGGTTTTTACCGTTGCGGTGGGCTGTAACGAAATAGACGCGAGAAAAAACCCGGTTTCTCTGCAGACAAACTCCCAACCATAAAAAAAAATCAGTCATTCCCCATCTCAAATCTCAAATCTCAAATCTCAAATGGTATGAGTTATAAGTGGGAAATTTTAACTCAAAGACTTTTTTACAAAAATCACCCCAAAAAGTATTAATAATCACCGAAATTAGTTATAAAATATGTATGAATAAAAATAGTTTTGTAAATCGGGGAGTCAATCATTGATTGTTCCCACGCAAAATCAACTTTCACTCGTGTAAAACAGTAAAAGCAACACAGTTTAGATACAACTTGAAGGCAGATTGAGCATGACATCAACGACGAGGGATTCCAGTCACATTCAATTTTGTATAGGTCGCGATCGCGCAGACATCGTACAGATCCAAGAACTATTTAAAGTCGCCGCCTTTTGGGCGAGGGAACGCAAGATAGAAGATTGGGAAATTGCGATCGCCAACAGCGAACCTGTTGTTACAGTTTGGGACGGCTCACGCGCGATCGGCTTTGCCAGAGCCACCTCCGATGGGATCTATCGAGCTACCATCTGGGATGTCGCCATTCACCCGGATTACCAAGGTGCAGGACTCGGCCGCAAATTAGTGCAAACCGTCTTGAGTCACCCTCGGATGTGCCGAGTAGAGCGAGTTTACCTGATGACAACTTACAAACAAAGCTTCTACGAGCGCATCGGTTTTCAGCAAAACGCTAGCACCACAATGGTACTTGAAAATCAGTTTCTAGAAGACAATCTAGAATTAGAAATTAGCAGCGGCGAATTGCTAACTGCTAATTGTTAAATAATCACAAGATTGGCACCAAAATCTATAATATGTAGGGTGCGTAAGGGCGCACCTTACTCCCTGTAAATAATTTCCTCTTTCATCTTCCCTCGAACCTCTTCCCCACCTCCGTTAAATCCCGTAGATTGCTCGCGGCCGAACTTCCTTCATCACAAAGTTGCCAAAGGAATAGAACATTGAGTCCGGTTAAAATTGCACTCTTCGGACTCAGAAGGCACAGCCAGAACCTCCAACTTTCCGCTCATCAAACTTAAAAGAGTCTGATTCATCAATAACCTCATTCCAGAAGACACCTGAGAATTATCGCTGCTCTTGGTAACATCACACTCCAAATCGTGCTTCAGCAAATCCCAAGACTCGCTCCAAGCACTAACTGAACGCTGATCGTCCACCCAAATTTGAACGTATCCAGATGCCGGCGAAGCATGGGCAGACACAGAAATACTCCCCTCCTCCATCTGAGCAACAGCAGTATCTACCAAATTGACTAAAACTTGCCTAAACCTCGGCAAATCTGCCAATACATAAATCCCCGGATCTGGCGGCAATATCTCCAAACGAATGCCGCGATTAGCAGCTTGCAAGTAAGTTAAATCATCAACCTCGTCAAAAACCTTAGCTAACTGAATCGGCTCAATATCCATCCTTTCAGTGCCGTGTTCAGTTTTAGCCACAAAGATAATTTCATCTATTAATTTCACCAGCTTGAGTGCCGCAGCGTGAGCTTGTTCGACAAACTCTCGTTCCTCAGCAGGATCGTCGCACAAATCCGAGAGAATTAATTGCAGCGTACCGATCATAGTGCTCAGGGGCGATCGCAACTCGTGAGAAGTTCGAGCCAAAAAACCCGCCTTAAATTGGCTCATCTGGGATGCCATTTGATAAGCCAATTGAGTTTGCTTGAGTTGCTCGGAAAGAGCATCAAACTTCTCTAAGTGAATTTCTTGAGGAGGTGGGGCCTCTTTGGGCGCAGGTTCCGGCTGTTGCGAGCTTTTTTGCCGCAGGCGCCAAATCAAACTGCTTCCCAAACCCAGCCCCAGTCCCATACCTAAATATATAAAGTTGCTCCAGCCGATCGGCGCCATATTGCTTTGCCTTGGAGTTTAGCTTTTAGCATTCTAACTCGATCGTGCCTTGTCGCAATATTTCCCACTGGCTGCCCGTCCATTTAGCCACCGTCGAAGGCAAACTCGAAGCTGTTGTCGCTGTTGCTAATTCAGAAGGAACTAATGTCAAGACTTCGGGAAACTGAGCCTCAATTTCGGCCACCGATTCCAGAGGCGGCTGACCGGATAAATTAGCACTGGTAGTAGCCAAAGGGCCTGTCTGCTCTAGAATCTTTAGCGCAAGGGGAAAGTTAGGAACTCGTACTCCGATTGTAGTCGGATCGATCGAATTCATGGCCGCCGGGACTTTTGCCGAAGCCGGCAGTACCAAAGTTAACGCCCCCGGCCAATAGGATTGGGCCACTTGCTGCCACAACTTTAACTCTGCTGGACTCCCCTGCACGTAAGGCCATAAAGTCTGGGCCGATGCTGCCATCAAAATCAGGGGTTTGTCTTGACTGCGGCGTTTAGCTGCAAAAATCAACTCCGAGCGATCGGGGCGCGCAGCCAAAGCGGGTACAGTATCAGTGGGAAAGCTGACAATATAATCTCCTGAAATTGCCCCTTGAATCAAGGAGTCGATCGAAACTCGTGTCATGCCATTTTAGATTTTAGATTTTAGATTTTAGATTTTAGATTTTAGATTTTAGAAGTAACGACATATTATTGAAACCTAAAGACGATAGGCTAAGGCAAACCGATCGATCCCTGCTAAATCCGAAAATATCTGAACTTTGCCATAACTCCCGTGACTTTGCAGCATATCAGCTACCGCCGTTTCTTGTCCCGCCATCATCTCCACCAACCAAACTCCCCCGGATTCTAAATAATCGGGAGCCGTTTCTACCAAATGCCGGATGCAATCTAACCCATCAAAACCGCCGTCTAAGGCCAGATGAGGTTCGTGCTTCAAAACTTCCGGTTGCAGAGTCAGCACCGTGCTGCTGGGAATGTAAGGGGGGTTAGACACCATGCCGCTGACTTGACCTTTGAGAAATTCTAGCGGTTCCCACCACGAACCTTGATAAAAATTAATTCGCGATTCAAAACCCAAATTCTCAGCATTCAGTCGAGCCACTGCCAAAGCTTCCGAACTGCAATCTACCGCATAAACCCTAGCATTTGTCAAGGCAGAAGCCAAGCCGATCGCGATCGCCCCGCTGCCCGTCCCCAAATCCACCCAATGCGATTTGGGATTAACTGAATAGCTTTTAACAGCTTCTACAGCCAAATCGATCAGCAATTCCGTTTCTGGACGCGGAATTAGCACCGCCGGCGTTACTTTGAGCGAAAAATGCCGCCAATGTGCAACTCCCGTTAAATACTGCACCGGCACCCGTTCCTGCAAGCGCCGCTGCCACAATAGAGCAAGTTCCGAGAAAGACAACTTTAATTCAATTTTTGGCAAATCTTTAAACGACTCCAAACGCAGAGCCAACCTATCCAAACCAGCCAGCTCTTGCAGCAGCCAGTCGATTTCTGCTAGGGGAATGTCATAGGATCTCGCCTGGGACTTAGCTTGATTCACCCACTGCCAAAGCTCTAAACCAGAAACAAACATAAGGCTTTTTGGGAATTGGGCATCGGGCCTAAAAGCATCGGGAATTGGTAACTAATGACAACTGTCAATCGATTGCGCGATTTTAGATTTTAGAGGCGACCCCACGGATAAATGCTCTTTATTGAGGATTTTCGATTTTCGATTTTGGATTGATTCCACGGATCGATCGCGTGGCGGGTACCACCTTTGAAATTCGCGGTCAACAGTCAACAGTCAACAGTTAACAGTCAACTGTCAACTGTCAACTGGCTAACTATTAGCGAGCCGGTCGAGCTGGAGCCGGAGCTGGAGCCGGTCGAGTTTGATTCGGAGCAACCTGTGGATTTTGGCCGGCACCTGCAGGTTGGAGCGATCGCACAAATTCCAGCGACTCCCGCGACGGAATCAAAATCATTTGGGTCAAAAACGGGTCGTTTTCAGTACGCAAAGCTTCCAAAACGCTCTCCAAGTTCACCACCTCAATCTTAATTGTGGCTGTCACGTTGGGCTGCTGCTGCTTAAAACGATCGACCATGCCCTGTAAATCCTCCTTGTTAAAAAACAAGGGAATCACCTCTTGCTGACCCCGCTGAATCGTCAAATAACCATTTTCTGCGCCGCCTCTTGCCAAAAATAGAGGTACACCGTTGAACTCGTTAACTTGTTGACCAGTCTGCTGAAGTACAGTTTTAGCCGACTGAACCTGCTGCGGAGCCGGAACGAAAGCAAATTGCACTTCCTCCGGCTTGCCTTTATTTGCTTGAGTGATCTGATAAATTTCCCCTAGCGACACCGGCATCACGCGCACCGAGGCCGCCAACTGAGGATTTCTGGTTTTCAGTTGATCGACAAAAGCTTGAGCGTCTTTCTGGCTGATGAAAATTCCCGCCACGGAAGCATTACCAGTTTGACCCTGACCCTGCTTGGGAACCGAAGCGATCAGGGGCGCACCCTGAGCGTCTGTAATCGTAAATACCGGCACCGAGCGCAATTTTTCCAAAATTTGCGGCTCCGGTAGAGCCAGTGCAGACATCTTGCCAATTGGGGAGGGGCCCAGCAGAGTGCAGCCGACTATTCCCAATATTGCGCCCAAACGAACTAATGATTTCATGTTTTTTCCATCAGGAGCGATCCTGAAACACATTAACGCAAAGACTGGCGACTTAACACGGTTGGCAAAAACTGCCTCAATTTGTTTTCATTTTGAAGAAATGCAAACATCAGAGACAGTTCTGCTTCAATCTATTATTTAACATTGTGCGATCGGGATGACAGGATTTGAACCTGCGACATCCTGCTCCCAAAGCAGGCGCGCTACCAAGCTGCGCTACATCCCGGTGTTATAGTTAGCTAACCTCTAACCATTAACGCACAAAACCGCTTGCTTGTCAAGCTTTATTCAATATTTAGCTCTCTCTGCAGCTAAGGCGAAGTTTTTTTCAGGTTGTGCGGTTTGACCCCACCCAAAAACCGATAAGCCCCTGACTCGTATTGTGAGCTGCTCGCAATTTTAGACCCTAGTTCAAGCTCCCAGATTAATCTGTGGAATAAATCTCAAATCTCAAATAGTTCCTTCGACTGAGGGCGACTTGACGGCTCGACTGAGCGCCGATCGTCTGAATCACTCGCCGAATGTCTCGCCGAAGTGTCACATCTCAAATCGACTGACAATACTTGCACAGCTTCATAACGGCCCTGATGGCGAAATACATCCGCGCGTAACTGACCGCAAGGCACAGGTGCAGTCGGTGTTGGCAGCGTCAATATTGTATTGTATTTCCTCAACAAATCAACGCCGACCTGCACCTCTAGGCTAATCTGGATACCAAAACATACCTTTAATCCCCTCTGGATCGGACATAAAGCCCAAATTGCGGTAAAAATCCACCACATGAGGGTCAGCAAATAAGGTAATGTTGCTGATATCTTCACTGCGGAGTTTTTTAATGATGTATTTCATCAGCGCCTTGCCCATGCCTTTGCCCTGGTAGTCAGGATGAACTACCACATCCCAAAGCGTGGCATTAAAAGCATGGTCTGAAGTCGCTCTGGCGAAACCTACCAGCCGTCGCTGGCTGCCCCGCATCTCCCACATAGAGACGACTAGGAAGCTGTGCACAATAGCTTTTTTGACTTTACGCAGGGGACGGCGGGACCAACCCACTGCATTACAAAGTTCTTCGAGTTCGTAGAGGTCAATGTCCCGATCGCAACTGAAAAAGATGCGAGCGTTGCCGCTGGCGGGTTTGCGAAACGTTGGGGAAAGCGGATCGCCTAACCCAACAGCCACATCTTCCTCAAAATCCGCTGTTTGGGGTACAGAGGCAGACTCAGAACTACTAAATAAGTTTTTCCAAAAACCCATGCAGGCGCGGTTAAGGTAGTAGAAGTTGGACGACGAGAAAGAGAACCCGACAGATAAACCCACTCCGATCGGCGTAGGATCAATTGCCGGTAGCCTCTTGAGGAACAGTTTACGGTACACTCATCTTACGCCGAAAACAGGGATTTGTCGTCCAACATTAAGTCTGCGCTTTTTTGATTCTGTCAAGTTTGGTAGAACGTTCTGCTAGCCAGTGCCCGGACAAGCCGCTTTTAAGGTAAAATTTGTTGCCGAACCAGGACAGAGGCATTTTGGGAAATGCTTCTTTTGAGTGCCGCCGGATCGCGCCGGAACTTATACCCTCGGTGGGAAATACCACTGGAATGGCGCAACGGTGACATTCTCGTGATAAGTTCTCAGACAGATTTGACTTTTGCTTTTAGTGAGGAGACGGGCACAATTTAAGTCGAATCGTCGAATCGAAAATCCCATTGCCATAAGGCATGGAAGAGTCAATACCTATTATATTTCCCGCACCTTCTCCTCAATTATGGCTTCGGGTTTAAAACCATCTACACTAGAACTTCTCAAGCGCTTTAACCGAGCGTTTCCGCAGTTTTACGAGCAATTTGTCAGCAGCGAAATCCAGTTGCAAAACCTCAAATTAGCTTACCAGCTTTACAAAACTCGGCAAGCAGTCATCGAAATCCGAGCCGAAGGTAACAAAAGTGCCCTGCATTTTGCTTACCGGAACCAGTCTTTTCTATTGAGCGATATTTTTGGAGTGCTCGCGGCCTACGGGCTGACGATTCACAGTCTGAGTCTGTACGGTCAAATTTACCCGCCCATGCTGGTATTTATCAAATTGGTCGTATCTCGCGGTGGCAAGGTACTGGCAGATAAAACAGCAGAAAACGTCTGTAGAGCCGTTCGAGAGGCATTGGCGGGGCATTTTGAGGTTGAAGAGATGTTGGCGGTGGAATTTAATTTAGACGCGGGTTTAGAAGATGTGGCAACTGAATTCTACGTCGATCCGGTTTTCCACTTGCCAGCTTTGCTGATTGAAGCAGATAATCAACCTGGACTTTTTTACAAAGTTATGTATGCCATCTGGCAAGAGGATTTGTTGGTGGTAAATGCTAATTTGCTGGTTTGGCGGGGGCGAACTCGCCTAATTCTCTACTTGTTGGGGCCCAATGAAAGTTTAATTCCCGAGTATCTGGGGCAGAAAATCGCTGAGGGGGTGCGACAAAGATTGCTAGGCGAGCGATTTTAGGACAAGCTGCCGATGCTCCCTAAATCACTAGATTTCTATAAGTAGACATTAGTTTGCAGAAGTTTTCCAGTGAGATTGGATAAAAAGCTCGGCAAAATTGTTCGTACAAACGAGTGTAGATAGCGGTTCTCATCAACACGGGACACGCGGAAACGATGTTGTCAAGCTTTTTAAGTTTGATGGTGTACTTCATCTACAAAATAACCGTCATAATAGAAAAGACGTGCCAGATAAATAGGCGAGTTTAACAAGCAATAGTCCCGACTGTTTTTAGTTCCTACTCAGAAAACAGCGATTTTCCCTTGGTAGCTCGATTTCCGAATCGCTTAGAAATCCTTCTTAGGAATGAGAATTAAATAACTTCCACTCTTGAAAGTGGGATGACCGTCGGGCCCTTCCTTTTTGGACGGGCCCGACGCCCATCGCACAATAACAATTAAAATTGTAAGTTATTTAATTCGCGATCCTTATACTGTTGGCAATCAAAAACTGCCCCAAGTATTGAATAAGTTCTACTTGCGTTGAAGACGTAATTAAAACCTCATAATAAACAGGTTTTAATTACGTCAACATTCTGGATTAGCAAGACACGCTGACAATTGGGAGAAGGGGATAATCTTGGAAATATTGGCGTTGAGAGCAACGGATCGAACCGTAAAACTCCCTACAGCCAGCGAATGACACAAACGCTTGGCAACTAAAGTGAAAAGTTGTTACAAGTGTTATTACAATCAATAGTTTAAGTTTTAAATTTATCTCTAATTGATCTATTGTAAACTGAGTTAATAACCGCTTAAAACAAGAATTTATTCAGATTGCAAACACCCAAATTATCGAAAATAAATCGCATAAAATGGCAAGCTAGGCCAAGATTGCCAGTGCAGCGGACAAAAATCTTGTAGCGTCAACTGAAGACCGCACGTTGCAGCAGGAAGTATGCGGTAAATCGATAAAGTTGAGTCTTTTTGGCTTAACTTATAGCGCTTCTTGGGTAGACGAGGTAAACAATTCAACTGAAAAAGCTTGAGAACACAGGGTTTCGGCGTACTCCATCTTTCGCTCGAAAGGCTGTACATAGGTTTACATAGGTCTTATGGAGCGGGTAGGATAAAAGTATGGCAACAATAGACATCCTAGGGGTTCGGCACGCTTACGATTTGACGGCTCCGACTGCAACTTCTCCGGTTCTGGTATTTGTCCACGGCTGGCTGTTAAGCCGCCACTACTGGCAACCTTTGACCGATCGCTTGGCATCAAACTATCAGTGCCTTACCTACGATTTGCGGGGGTTTGGCAATTCTCAATCCGACGGTGGCGTTCATCATGGGGATTCCGAACCGCTAAATTCCTGCTATACTCCCGCAGCTTACGCTGGCGATTTGGAACTTTTACTCAAAAAACTCGATATATCTTCTGCTTGGCTGGTGGGACACTCTCTCGGCGGTACGATCGCTCTATGGGGAGCCAGCAAATTGTCCGATCGCGTTAAAGGCGTGGTCTGCATCAATGCAGGGGGCGGCATCTATCTTAAGGAAGAATTCGAGCGGTTTCGAGCGGTCGGCAAGCAGCTAGTGACAATGCGTCCCGGCTGGCTGCCTCGCTTGCCCTTAGCAGATTACGTGTTTGCCCGCGATTCTGTAGCCCGCTCGATCGGCAGATCCTGGGGACGGCAGCGCTTAATAGATTTCGTGGGAGCTCATCCAGAAGCAGCTTTGGGGGCTTTATTGGACTCCACCACAGAAGCCCAGATTCACCTCTTGCCGCAAATTGTGTCCCGACTCAAGCAGCCTGTTTATTTTATTGCCGGCACTAAAGACAAAATTATGGAACCAAAATACGTGCTGCATTTGGCTAGCTTTCACTGGATGTTCCAAGGTTGCGGCGAGAATGTCCTGGAGATTCCCGATTGCGGCCATTTGGCAATGGTGGAACAGCCAGATGCAGTGGCTAGTTACCTGCAAAATATTCTTCACGAACACACTTATTAAAAGGAATTGGGCCAAGCAAAGCCGAGGAATGCGGTATTTGGCACAACTCCGGTTCGGGGAGCTTCGCTTCCCAATAGAAAGTTATAGCAGAAGATCGTCGATGTGAAGAAACAATTGACCCGATCGAGAAAGTGCAATCAAGAACCTCCTAACCGTCAGGACGCTTGCTATACAAGTTAAAAGTTAAAACATTCTTCCCTGTTGCTTCTTCGGTGTTCCTTCTTCTTTCACCTAAATCTGTTATGTTAAATAAATAACTCTGCCCGATCGCCCTAAAGGACAGAGGCTTTCATTTAATAGTGGCTTTCAACTCTCAATTCTAATTCTGCTTAAATATCTGTGCGCGTTAACCTCACCGATCGGCAACAACACATCCTTTGGGCAACGGTTCGCCACTACATAGCTACAGCGGAACCCGTTGGCTCAAAAGCTTTGGCTGACGAATTCAACCTCAGCGTCAGCCCAGCTACAATTCGCAATGCGATGGGGACTCTTGAAAAAGCTGGACTGCTTTATCAGCCCCACACTTCGGCAGGACGAGTCCCCTCTGACTCGGGCTACCGAATTTATGTAGACCAGTTGATTCAGCCGTCTGATACGCTGGCTCGCAAGGTAGAACACGTACTAGACCAACTCAATTGGTCGGACGGTCGCATGGACGCGGCACTCCGCGGCGCTGCTCAAATCCTGGCAACTATCAGCGGTTACATAGCCATGATCACCATACCGCAAACCAATATGGCTTGCTTGCGCCACTTGCAACTGGTGCAGCTAGAGCCGGGAAAGGTGATGCTGATCGTGGTGACTGATGCTTACGAAACTCAGTCGGTTTTGGTGCAGTTGCCGAGGGACGCAGAAGGTAACACGCCTGATGTCGAAATCGTCGATCGCCAGTTGCAGATTTTGTCGAATTTTTTGAACAGCAAGTTGCGGGGACGATCGCTCTCGGAACTGTCGGCTTTAGACTGGAGCGAGTTAGACCGGGACTTTGAGCTGTACGCTGAGTGCATGGGAACCATGCTGACTGCTTTGAGCAGCCGCCAAAGCAATCCCACCTACACGCGGATTCTGATCGGCGGTTTGGCAGAAGCGCTGCGCTTGCCTGAGTTTTCGCAGTTGCAGCAAGTTCAAACCCTGGTGCAACTGCTCGAACAAGAGCAGGAATTGCTGTGGCCTTTGATTTTTGAATCGCCGGAGTTGGATACCCCAGGGAAGCGGGTAACGGTTCGTATTGGCTCGGAAAATTCTTTAGAACCAATTCGCGGCTGTACTCTGATTTCTTCGACTTACCGCCGGGGATCGGTGCCGGTGGGTAGTGTTGGGGTTTTGGGGCCGACGCGGATGGTTTACGAAAATGCGATCGCGGTGGTGGAAGCTGCGGCGGATTATTTGTCAGAAGCTATTGGTGGAAATCGAGTTAGTTTTCCTGATGGCGATCGAGGGCGA
The DNA here is from genome assembly GCA_036702215.1 of Microcoleus sp. F6_B6. Classification (GTDB taxonomy): domain Bacteria; phylum Cyanobacteriota; class Cyanobacteriia; order Cyanobacteriales; family Microcoleaceae; genus Microcoleus. The sequence goes on along the minus strand of JAUBST010000008.1, from coordinate 72,394 downwards.
TCGGATAATCCGTTGTTAGATGCACCCTAATTTGATAGCCCCAAGCTTAACTGGCTTGGGGTTTTATTGTCTGTGGATGTACTCGCCACCTTTAAAAACCGGGTTTGGTGACAAAAAAACTAGGCTTTTATCCCGCATTCCACAGCCTGGGGTGTCATACAGCATAATTACGCAGAAAACTATATCTTCAAAGTAACCAATTATGCTTTTAAAAAGTTTTTTATCCGTTAATATACGGTATTGTATAGCCTTTCTCGGTAACACGAGGTGCTCATTGGGAATTGGGAATTGGACCGCGCAAGCCCGCGCCAGCCCGCGCCAGCCCGCGCAGGGCATACCTCACTTTTTTGAGAACAGCTATAGTATGATTTATAGTTTTATTGCTGGATCGAAATAAGTAAAAACCGATGGTGACAGTTGAAGGTGCCGAATGTGGGTTTGATACTCTTTTTGAGGTAAGAAACTAAAGCTTCGCGCTTGACAAGAGAGTTTGGCAAACAACCCGGTTTCTGCGTCCGCGAGCGGCTAGGAAAGTGGCAGGAGTTGCGGGCGATCGACTTTCCAGCAATCGGGAGAAAGAGATGGCGATGGTGAGCGATCGCGCATTCACAGAAAGTGGTCGCGGAGCGTTAGTCGAAGGGCGGGTTTAGCAGCCCAACTGACGAGTTTTGTTGCCAACCGGGTGGGCTGCTAAACCCGCTCTAGGGATAGTGCCTGCGACCAATGAATAGATGAGGCGCGTACCCTGGGATCGTCGCTTCCCAAGACAGCAGAATGTCAAAATATTAAGACATTTTAGAGAGTTCGTCAAAAACAACTAAAAAAGATTAGTGTGGAGATGAAAGCAATATTTCTTTTGGGAATAGCCCGGGTTAAACAATTGCAAATAACTTGCAGTGAATTTGGCTTGATTGCCACTCAAAAAAAAAATTAACCGCTGAGTTAAGATCGAAACGAAATTTAGGGAATTTTCTTTTAGCATTCAATGAAATCGACTGATAAAACTAAGAATACCTTTGCGATAACAACGCCTCTGTATTATGTAAACGATTTACCTCACGTTGGCAGCGCTTATACGACTATGGCTGCGGATGCCCTAGCCCGATTTGAGCGGCTGCGGGGCAAATCTGTTTTGCTGGTTACGGGGACGGACGAACACGGGCAGAAAATTCAGCGGACAGCCGAGAGTTTGGGACGATCGCCCCAAGCTCACTGCGATTCAGTGGTTCCGGCGTTTGAGGCGCTGTGGGATCAACTCTCTATCCAGTACGATCGTTTCATCCGCACAACTTCCCGGCGCCACGAGTACATTGTCAAAGAATTTTTCCAGCGCGTCTGGAACTCCGGCGACATCTACTTGAACCAGCAACAAGGCTGGTACTGCGTCTCCTGTGAAGAATTTAAGGATGAACGGGAATTGTTGCCGGGAAATCGGTGTTCTGTCCACACCAGCAAGGAAGTTGAGTGGCGCGACGAGGAAAATTACTTTTTCCGCCTGTCGCGGTATCAAGACCAACTGCTGGCATTGTACGCAGAACGTCCCGGCTTCATCGCGCCGGAAAGCCGGCGCAACGAAGTGCTCAGTTTCGTCAACTCTGGACTGCAAGACTTTTCGATTTCTAGAGTGAATCTCGAATGGGGTCTGCCAATGCCCGTTGACCCCAGTCACAGCATCTACGTCTGGTTTGACGCTTTGCTGGGATACGTCACCGCCTTGCTCGATCCTGACAGCGACCCGCTTTTGGAGAAAGCTTTATCTAAATGGTGGCCGGTTGACTTGCACTTGATCGGCAAAGATATTCTTCGATTCCACGCAGTTTACTGGCCGGCAATGCTGATGTCAGCGAATCTGCAGGTGCCGGGTCGTGTCTTCGCACACGGGTTTTTGACCAAAGACGGCAAAAAAATGGGGAAAACGGAGGGTAATACTTTAAACCCTGTCGAATTGGTCAACAAATACGGCGCTGATGCAGTGCGTTACTATTTCCTCAAAGAAATTGAGTTCGGAGAGGACGGCGATTTTAACGAAACTCGGTTTATCAATATATTGAATGCTGAGCTAGCAAATGATTTGGGAAATTTGCTTAATCGTACCCTAAACATGGCTCGCAAATATTGCGGTGGCTGCGTGCCAAATGTGTTGGGAGAAAACTTGGATGGCGACAACCTTCTTAAGGGTATGAGCCTGGATTTGGGCGATCGAGTAGCGGGTTTTTACGAAGACTTGGCTTTTAGCAAGGCTTGCGAAGCCGTGCTTGCATTAGTTCGAGCCGGGAACAAGTTTATTGACGTGCAAGCACCTTGGAGTTTGTACAAGCAGGGACGGATCGAAGGTGTAGAACAAGTGCTATATTCTGTTCTGGAATCTGTTAGACTAGCATCTTACCTTTTATCGCCGATTATTCCCAATATCAGCAACGCTATCTATCAGCAGCTAGGTTTTTCAATTGACTTTAACGATCGAGTTACAGTTAACAGTTTAGCGAATTTTGCAGCTCATGCTGCCTGGGGCGCTTTGCCAGCAAACCAAACTCTGGGGGAAGCCCAACCTGTTTTTAAGCGGATCGAACTGCAGTAAACAGCACCTTCACAGTTGGCAGCCAGCGCTCTGGGTGTTATGACAGACTACGAATTACCAGTTATTTCCTTACCAATCTTTCATAAAAATTGAGGCATAACAATCATGTTGAATAGGATAGAAAGCAACGACCTTTTTACGCCGGAACAGGTTCTAGAAAATCGGGGTCGAGTGGCAATTTTTATTGACGGTTCTAACCTTTTTTACGCGGCTTTGCAGTTAGGAATTGAGATTGATTACACTAAGCTGCTGTGCCGTTTAACAGCGGGATCGCGGCTGCTGCGCTCTTTCTTCTACACGGGCGTCGATCGCACTAACGAGAAACAGCAGGGGTTTTTGCTGTGGATGCGCCGCAACGGCTACCGGGTGATTTCTAAGGATTTGGTACAGTTGCCGGACGGTTCTAAGAAGGCGAATTTAGATGTAGAAATCGCTGTGGATATGATGGCTTTAGTGGGGTCTTACGATACGGCGGTTCTGGTCAGCGGTGATGGCGATTTGGCTTATGCTGTGGATGCTGTCAGCTATCGCGGCGTGCGGGTTGAGGTGGTGAGTTTGCGATCGATGACGAGCGACAGTTTGATTAATGTAGCCGATCGCTATATCGATTTGGAAATGATTAAGGACGACATCCAAAAAACATCGCGCCCTAATTATGCTTACCGCCCTTTGTCGGGTCTGAGCTTGATGGAGGAACACGACGACAGATAGGGATTTGGTAATGGGTAATTGGTAAGGGGTAATGGGTGAGGGTTAATGGGTTGAATCATTGAGAATTAAAAGTTAAAAATTTAGACCAAACATGACACCTTTTTAATTTTTGATTAAGTGTTTTCCAAGACCCAATTATCAATTCCCCATTCCCCATTCCCACTTCTCAATTACCGATTACCAATTCCCCATTGCCAATGATTAATTTCAAATCCCAAATTCTCAATCTAAAATCCCCAAAATTGAGGCTGCTATTTTTAGCAGCACTGATTTTGGGGATTGGTGCTTGTGCGGTTCCGCAAGATACTCAAAAAAACAAATTAGCTGAGGATCTCAAAACTGCTCAACAGTCAAACAGCACTTTAACTTTGAACAAAGTAACTCTAGAACAAGCAAACGAAAAGGGCGAGACGTTCTGGAAAGTAAACTCGCAAAATGCCGTTTACAGTAAAGACCAAAAAATAGTTAACGTTCAGAAACCTGTGGGCAAATTGTTTCAAGACGGCAAAGAAATTTACGACATTCAAGGAGAAACGGGCCAGGTATTTCAGGAAGGAAATCAAGTTTTTCTCAAAGGTAACATAGTCGCTAAAGACCTGAAAAATGGAGTCGTATTGCGCGGAAATGAGTTAGAGTGGCGGCCGAAGGAAGATGTTTTAGTTGTCCGCAACAATTTGACGGGAGAGAACAAACAGGTGACGGCCTCAGCTAAGGAAGCGCGAGTTTTCAGTAGGGCTAAGAGGATGGAGTTATTCGGTTCTGTGGTGGCGAATGTTAAAGATCCGGTTTTGCAATTGCAAACCGAGCACCTAGTGTGGTTTGTGGAGCAACAAAAGGTAAACAGCGACAAACCGACTCAAATTGACAGATACAAAGATAAAATAGTAACAGACAGCGGTTTTGCCGACCAAGTAGATGTAGACTTAAAAACCAAGATTGCGACGCTGACAAAAAACGCTCAGTTGATGCCATCAGACCCGCCGCTGCAAATAGAAAGCAGTTTGATGAGTTGGAATTTTCCGGCGCAATCTGTGGTATCGCCCGGACCTGTGAAGGTTTTTCACCGCGTGGAAAAGGTGACGATGACTGGGGATACGGGGCGGGGAGATTTAGAGAAAAAAGTTTTTTATTTGACGGGAAATGTGGTAGGAATTGGGGAAAAACGTCAAGCTCAATTAAATACCGATCGCGTAACGTGGTATTTAACTAACCAGACTTTTGATGCAGAAGGAAATGTGGTATACCGACAGTTAAGTCCGGTGTTTAATTTGACGGGGCCGAGGGCGGCGGGAGAGTTGAAAAATCAAACTGTGATTGTCAAAGGTGACGGCGGCGGCGGTCAAGTGGTTACGGAATTTGTACCGGACGAGTACAAGGGAACTTTGGGACAGCAATAAGTGCGATCGCACATGTCGGCAGATGAACGCAAATAAACGCAGATATAATTAAGATTAAATTGAGTAAGGAGGGGTTGGGATAACAATAACTTTAGAAACAATTTTAGAAAGCCTGGAGGAACCTATCTTAATTGACGGATTAAGTTGAAGAGGGTTTAAGGCTGTTGAACCGCTTCTCTGGTTTCCGGGTGTGCGGCTGTCGTTTTTAGGTGGGGTGTTGGAGATTAGAGGTGTGCTTGGAAGAAAACACCAAATTGCAAAACAGCGGACTTCAACGCTATCTCGCTCAGCCCGCGTTTCCGGCGCCCGTACAGCCAACTCTTTTTCAGCTTTGCATCTGATTCAACATGAACTAATGGCAATGTTGAGTTGAGGGTTGATTTAGGCACTATAAACTCTACAGTATTAGGACTTACGCATAGAGCGCCCAAACGCTTTGACCAAGGGGCTTTCAACTGGTTCCAGGCAGCGGTTCCCCCTTTTTTGAAGCGGTTTCCCCCCTGAGTGGTTCCCCTTTTTAAGGGTGGCTCTGGGGGTCAGGATGGCTGTGGGTTTCAGACCGTATAGTGCGTAAGCCCTGAATATAATTGTATGCTTAGATCACTTCATATTAAGGTCAAAACCGACAAGTAAAGGGAGGTGTACTCAATAGAGAGGGAATCAAGAATTTTCATAGAGATGGCTTTAAAGGACTAAGGGTAAGCGACTGTTGTTATTGATACAATCCAAATACTAAAATGACTCCGCCATGACACTCATCGCAAGTGAGAATGAACTTGCAAAAATCCCTCAAAAAATCCCGCTGCGCCTCGTCTTAGTCGTACCATTCGTCCTGCAAATCTTTGCTGCTGTGGGACTGACAGGTTGGCTCTCGCTACGCAACGGCAAAACGGCTGTCAACAATGTTACTAGCCAATTACGAACCGAAGTAGTCGCCCGCATCAATCAACAATTAAACGCTTACTTGGAAACGCCCCATTTGGTTAATGCCATCAGCGTCGATGCCATTCGCCGCTTTGGATTGTGGAATCCAGACAATATGGGTTCTATGAGAAGCTACTTCTACTGGCAGCTCAAGCAATTTTCCACAGTTAGTTACATCAGTTTTGGAGGGGAAAATAAAGAATTTGCAGGTGCTGGATATAAGGATGATGGCAGTGTGGTTATTGAAATAACCGATCGCTCTACTAATTTTATCAATACGATCGTCAAGGTAGATAGAGAGGGCAAGCCGACTCAGTTTAAGGAAACCCACCCAGACTACGATCCCCGAATTCGACCTTGGTATAAAGCCGCAAAAGTTGCAGGCAAACCCCAGTGGAATAAAATTTATCAATATTATATTCAACCTAGCCTAGGAATCTCCGCTAGCCAACCTGTTTACGACCAAAATGGCACTTTTCGAGGAGTTGTAAGTACAGATCTGTTTCTCTCAAAAATAGGCGACTTTCTCCAAAATTTAAAAATTGGTAAATCAGGAAAGACTTTCATCATAGAACGCTCTGGCTTGCTAGTTGCTTCTTCCACCCCCGAGAAGCCATTTATTAACACCAAAAATAGCAAAAAAACGCAAAGATTAAAAGCGATTGAAAGCAGCGTACCTTTGATCGGGGGTACAGCGCAGCATTTAATGGAACGCTTTGGAAACTTCACCGAAATTGACAGCAACCAGCAACTAGACTTCATGCTAAACGGTCAGCGGGAATTCGTGCAAATATCCCCATTCCAAGATGGTCGAGGTCTTGATTGGCTGATTGTTGTAGTCGTTCCAGAAGCCGACTTTATGGAGCAAATCAATGCCAATACCCGCAGCACAGTCCTACTCTGCGTTTTAGCGTTAGTGCTAGCGACGTTGTTAGGAATCCTCGCCTCCCGCTGGATTACCCATCCTATTTTTCGTTTGAGTAAAGCAAGTAGAGCGATCGCTAGCGGTCAATTAGACCAAGAAGTAGAGGTAAATGGCATAGATGAACTGGGAATTCTCGCTCAATCTTTTAACCAAATGGCACAGCAATTGCGCGAGTCTTTTGCTGCTTTAGAAAAGACTAACTCAGAGTTAGAAAATCGAGTAGAAGAACGGACAAGTCAGCTAAAAGAAGCAAAAGTGGCCGCTGATACTGCTAACCGCGCCAAAAGCCAGTTTCTCGCCAACATGAGCCATGAACTCCGCACCCCTCTGAACGGGATTCTAGGATACGCTCAAATTATGGAACGCGATAAAAGTACCACTCCTCAACAAAAAGATGCTATCCAAATTATTTACCATTGCGGTTCGCACTTGCTCACGCTGATTAACGATATTTTAGACATTTCTAAAATTGAAGCCAGTAAAATGGAACTTTACAGTTCAACTTTTAATTTTCCTTCTTTTCTGATCGAGGTTGTAGAAATCTGCCGCATCCGAGCTGAACAAAAAGAAATTACATTTAATTATCAAGTATTAAATCAGCTTCCTAACGCTGTCTATGCTGATAAAAAACGACTGCGCCAAGTTTTGATTAACCTTTTGGGCAATGCTATTAAATTTACAGAAAAAGGAGGTGTTATTTTTAAGGTAGGCGTAATAGGTACGGGGGAAGACTCTGGCCAATCACAACTTACTAGAGTTCGTTTCCACATCCAAGATACGGGGATTGGAATGACACCAGAACAGTTAGAAAAAATATTTTTACCGTTTGAACAAGTCGGAAACAGCCAGCAGAAGGCAGAAGGCACTGGGTTAGGATTAGCGATCGCGCAGAAAATTGTTCAAATGATGGGAGGCGAAATAAAAGTAGAAAGTATACTCGGTCAAGGCAGCATTTTTTCCTTTGAGTTAGAGTTGACTCAATCATCTGAATATATTGAGCCACCTTCGCTAAATACTTCAATTAATTTAACAGGTTTCAAAGGAAATAAAAATAAAATTTTGTTAGTAGACGATCGATTTGAAAATCGAGGTTTTCTGATAAATATTTTAGAACCACTGGGTTTTAAAATTATGGAAGCTTGTAACGGACAAGAGGGTTTAAATAAAGCCATTGATTTTCAACCAGATCTGATTATCACAGACTTAGTGATGCCAGTAATGGATGGATTTGAAATGTCCCGGCGCTTCCGAAAGTCATCAGAGTTTAAGGATGTAATATTAATAGCATCCAGCGCCAGCGTGTTTGAATTCGATCGGCAAAATAGCCACGAAGCAGGTTGTAACGAGTTTCTAGCAAAGCCGATCCAAGTAGAAGAATTGCTAGAAGTATTAAAAAATTACTTACAAATAGAATGGATTTACGACCAACCTGCGGATTTGGCAAGCGCACAGCAGGAAGGTTTCACTGATTTATTAAACAGTCAGAGTTGTGAGCTGATAATACCGCCATCAACAGAGCTGGTAGCGCTGTTTAATGCGGCTCGGATCGGCGATATTGAAGTGGTTGAGCAGGAAGCCAATAGACTCAAGCAGATAAATGGCAACTATATACCCTTTGCTAATAAAATCTTGCTATTTGCAAAAAATTTTGAAGAAAAAGAACTACTAGCTTTTATGAAGACACATTTTGGAAAATAAAATGCTTAACAAAAACGAAAATGTAATTTTAATTGTTGACGATAACCCGCATAACCTCAAACTTCTGTTCGACTTTTTGAAGGAGTCAGGCTTCAAGGTTTTAGTGGCTAAGGATGGGGAAAGTGCGATTGAGAAGCTACAAGAAGTTTTGCCAAATATCATATTGTTAGATGTGATGATGCCGGGGATAGATGGGTTTGAAACCTGTTACCGCTTAAAAGCATCGGTGGCAACGAAAGATATCCCTGTGATTTTTATGACAGCTCTTACGGATCGCGTGGATAAGGTTAAAGGTCTGTCAATAGGCGCAGTAGATTATATCACCAAACCCTTTCAGCAAGAGGAAGTCCTAGCCCGCGTGCAATTACACCTGAGACTGCGAAATTTGACCAAGACTCTGGAAGAACAAAATACGATTCTCAAACAGGAAATTGAAGCGCGAAAAGAGGCGGAAGTCGCCTTGCAGAAACTCACTTCGGAGTTAGAGGAACGAGTGGCTTCTCAAACGGCTGAACTTAGACAAGCCTACAACGAGCTTCAACAGGCTCAATTTCAGTTGTTGGAAAGAGAAGAAAAATTAGGATATGATGCGTTTCACGATGCACTAACGGGTTTGCCTAACCGCGCTTGGTTTATGAATCGGCTGCAACAGGCGATCGACTTTTCACACAGAGATGAAAATTATTTATATGCGGTGTTATTTATTGACCTCGATCGCTTTAAAGTGGTCAATGATAGCCTCGGACATTTGGTTGGGGATGAATTACTAAAAAGCGTTGCTCGCCAACTGCAAGCTTCTTTACGCCACACAGATGCAGTTGCGCGGTTTGGAGGAGATGAATTTGTGATATTGCTGGAAGATATTAAAGATATTGATGAACCAAACAGGGTGGCTGAACGCATCCAAAATCAATTAAGGCAGCCGTTTAATTTGAATGATTATGAAGTATTTACTGAGGTCAGCATTGGCATTATTCTGAGCACAATGGATTACGATCGCCCAGAAGACGTACTTAGAGATGCAGATATCGCAATGTATTATGCTAAAGCTCAAGGTAGAGGGCGTTACGAAGTTTTCGATCCAGCTATGCAAACTGTGGCGATGACGCGCTTGCAGTTGGAGAACGACTTGAGAAGGGCGATGGTGCTACAAGAATTTTGCGTTCACTACCAGCCAATTGTCTCCCTTTCTACGGGGCAACTGAGTGGCTTTGAAGCTTTAGTGCGCTGGCATCACCCATCTGGAACCATCTACCCGCCTGCCGAGTTTATCCCTGTGGCTGAAGAAACTGGTTTGATCAATGAACTGGGGTTGTGGGTTTTGCAGGAAGCTTGTCACCAGATCGGTATTTGGCAGCAACAGTTTCCCCAAACACCTCCCTTGGCGATTAATGTCAATCTTTCCCCCGTGCAGCTAAAGCAAGTAAACCTACTGAATCAAATTGAGGAGATTTTGCAGCAGACTGGCTTTCCAAGTTACTGTTTAAAATTAGAGATTACTGAAAGCTGCATTTTAGAAACAGTATCCAGGGAAGAAAAGATGTTGAAGCAGCTAAAAGCTCTAGACATTCTGTTGTGTATCGATGACTTTGGCACGGGTTACTCTTCTTTAAGCCGCTTACACGAGTTTCCCATTGATACCTTAAAGATTGACCGCTCTTTTGTTAGCCGCATTGGGTTAGACAACAGCGGCGTAGAAATTATCCAGACAATTGTGACGCTGGCTCGCAGCCGAGGTATGGATATTGTGGCAGAAGGCATAGAAACGCCAGCACAGCTACATAAACTGCGAGAGTTGGGGTGTGAGTTGGGGCAAGGATATTTATTTTCTAGGCCTGTAGACAGCTTCAAGGCAACCGAACTATTAGGCTTAAAAGTAGGGCTAGCAAGCTGGCATCCCATCTAGTTTGGCCTCAATAAATTTTATAAATCTGTTGTGGGAAAGGCCCAAAAGCTTACTCTCATCATCATGCGAACTCAATTCTGGTAGGAATTAAGACTTATAGCCTTTCAAGCTCTCATATGAGGTACTGTAGGGCATAGGGCATAGGGCATAGGGCATAGGGCATAGGGCATAGGGCATAGGGCATACCTCACTTTTTTAAGAACCGCTATAGTTTGGGTGAGATTTTTGATATTTTATGAATTAATAAATTTTACGTCATGCCCGAACGTTAATTTTGAGTAATTCCTAACGGGTTTATGCTCGGTAACACAGAATTTCCGATATTTTGATTCACTATAGCGATTCTAAATGAATTGTGTAATTGTTGTAGGGGATCTTCCCCCCGTGGTTGCCCCGATCCGTGGGGAGGTAGGCACTCTTAGCACTACCCCTACATATTTGTACAACTGATGCGAGGATTGCTATATTTTCTCGGACGATCGACTTTGAGTCGCACTCTTGCAGTGTATGCTGCCCGTTGGGGGGGTGCGGAATCTGGGATTGTGCGGATTTGGTATCAAAAGTTCTCTAACGCCACACTCGCCTTAAATTCAACACAAATCCTGGCAATACGTCTTCCCCGGATAACTCGGCAGGATTGATTAATATTTCTACTTCTGCTTGCTGTCGATAAATCTCTACTTGTCGGTGTTGCGGGTCAATCAACCAGCCCAATCTCGCTCCATTTTCCATATATTCGCGCATCTTCTCTTGGAGGGTGGAGAGACTGTCTGATGCCGATCGCAATTCTACTACAAAGTCTGGACACAGCGGAACGAAGCCTTTTCGCTGTTTTGGAGTTAGTGCCTCCCAGCGAGTTCGACTCACCCAGGAAGCGTCGGGAGAACGGCGAGCACCGTTGGGGAGGATGAATCCAGTAGAAGAGTCAAAACCTTCTCCTAAATCCTCGTTTGCTTCGCACCAGCGATCGACCTGCCCGCTGATACTGAGATTGCGGCTGCCTGATTCTCCTCCTGTGGGTGGATTCACTATTAATTCTCCTTTTGCGGTTCTCTCTAATCTCAAGTCGGGATTTGCCAGTGCTAGGGCCTCGAATTGCTCGCTACTGACAAGAAGCCCGATCGAATTTGGCAATTCTATAGATATGGTTTCTGGCTGAGTGATTGTTTGTACCATATTCAATTCCGGTTTTTTTTGATTGAACTCGGCAACAAGAAAAGAGTTAAAGTTTGATGGTTCTTACATATTGTACCAATACCGATCGAGGACTCTCGCGCGGAGTGGGGGCGGGTTTTCGAGATTGTGTGTTTTAGGCAATTATTATCGGTGAACCCGCCCCTACAGGTTGTTGACAATGGTGCAATATGTTTGACGCTTTCTACAACTGTCCGAAACCTTTTTTTGGCTTATCTTTTTTCTTTTTCTTCTTCTGCTGGGCACCCATATAGCCGCGGGAACCGGGCTGCATTCCGGGGCCGCCCATTCCCGGCATTCCCGGCATTCCGGGCAATCCTCCCATGCCTGTAAAGTTGCCTTGACTCATTTGCTGCATCATTGTACGCATTTTCTGGAAGTCGCTGACAAGCTTTGTTACGTCGTTTTCTGTGTAGCCGGCGCCTTTGCCGATGCGGCGGCGGCGGGATGGAGAACTTGCTAAAAGTTCGGGGTTGCGGCGTTCTTCAACTGTCATGGAATTGATCATGGCTTCGGTGCGTTTTAGCTGCACTTCTCCCTGCCGCATTTGTTCGTCTGAGAGTTTGTTCATCCCCGGAATCATTTTCATGATGCCGCCGAGGGAACCCATGTTTTTTAACAGTCTGGTTTGTTTGAGAAAATCGGTAAAGTCAAACTTTGCCGTGAGCATTTTCTGTTGCATTTTCTCGGCGTCTGCGATGTCGAATTCTTCTTGCGCTTTTTCTACTAGCGTCAAGACATCGCCCATGCCGAGTATTCTCGATGCCATGCGATCGGGATAAAATGGTTGCAAGGCTTCCACTTTTTCGCCGACGCCGACAAATTTAATCGGCGCGCCGGATATTTGCCGCACGGATAAGGCTGCACCGCCGCGGCTGTCGCCGTCTAATTTGGTTAAGATTGCGCCGGTAATGCCGATTTGTTCGTGAAAGGTGCGGGTTAAATTTGCTGCTTCTTGGCCGGTCATGGCATCAACAACTAACAGCGTTTCGTGGGGTTGTATTGTTTGTTTGATGCGGCCCAATTCTGCCATCATGTCTTGGTCGATTTGCAGGCGACCTGCTGTATCGACGATGATGGTATCAATGCCAATTTGTTTGCCGTGTTCGATGCCTTGGCGGGCAATTTCTACGGGGTCAATGTCTTTGCCTAATTCAAATACTGGTACGTCGATTTGTTTGCCGAGGGTCAGCAATTGGTCGATCGCGGCTGGTCGATAAATGTCGGTTGCGACTAGCAGTGCGGTACGATTTTGCTTGCGGAGGTGCAGCGCTAGTTTGGCGGTGGCTGTGGTTTTGCCGGTTCCTTGCAAACCTGCCATGAGCACGACTGTGGGCCCGGAGTCGGCGGTGGCGAGGGGTACGTTGGTTTCCCCCATGACGCGCACGAGTTCGTCGTGGACGATTTTGATGAATTGTTGGTCGGGACGGACGCCTGAAACGACTTCTGCGCCTTGTGCTTTTGCCGCTACCTCTGAGATGAAGTTTTTGACGACTTGGAGGTTGACATCGGCTTCCAGGAGGGCGCGGCGGACTTCTTTGAGGGCGTCTTGGATGTTGGACTCGGAGATTTTATTTTGTCCGCGCAGTTTTTTCCAGGTGGATTCGAGTCGATCGGCAAGGGCTTCAAACATAGGGCATTGTTGGCTAGTCAGTATTTTAAATTTTAAGGCTAAATGCGGGTGTTTGGATTAATGTTTTGCTGAAATAGTTCGCGATCGCACGCGCTATGGGTTTGGATGTTTTCAAGTTATATCGTGTCCGGTTAAATAGATATAGTTGCTGTAGGGGCGGGTTCACCAGTATTTCTAATTCACATCCAGGGTATGTATAAACCCGCCCCGACCCTATGCGTGGGTGGGGGCGGGTTTATTTTACCTATTTGTTTGTTTCAAATATTTTTGGTGAACCCGCCCCTACAGAATTAATTGCAATACGATCGCCGTTTCGATCGTAAAGTCAACTGTCAACTGTTTATTTGATGTTTGTTTTTACGTATTCTGCGATCGCCGGTTGGAGTTGGAAGAGGGTGCGATCGCCCTTTTGGACTTTTTCGATTAATAACCTCCGTCTCAAGGATTCGACGGCTTTGAGGAATTCTGAAGGGGATAATTCCAGAAGGGCTGGCTTTTTGGAGATTTCAACTGCTTTGTTTTGATTTGCCAACCAAGACATTACTTGTTTTTCGCTGTCTGACAAGCGCTGAAAATGTTGGTGAAATAAATATTCTAAGTCTCCTAAAACTAGGCTATCATAGGATAAAAATTCAGAAGTTTTGCCGCTAAATAAGTCTTTAATTGCAGCAGATACTATATTCAACCACAATGGGTTGCCTCGGTAAATATCTATCAATTCTGACCATTTTTCGGAGTCAGCTAAACCTTTTTCTGTGAAAATTTGTCGCGCTGGTTCGCCTAAACCATTGATTTGCAATGTTTGACATTTTTTGCAATCGCCTTCTAATGCTGCAATTTCTCTTGGTTTTTCCCAACTAATCAAAATTAAGCAACTGTTGTGACATGATTCTGCTATTTGTTTGAAGAAAGTGCCATAATTTTCATAGCCCGATCGGTAGTTTCCTGCTAGTTGTTGGCTGCTGAAGATTGTTTGCACGTCATCGAGGATGATGAGACAGCGGTGCGATCGCAAGTATTCAATAATTGATGGTAATTCGGTTTGTTTCTGCTGCGATAGGAATTTAATTATGTCGGTTTGGAGTGCTTGCAAATTTGGAGAGTTGCGGAGGCTTCGCCAGATTATACAGTCGAATTCATATTGAATGTGTTGGATTAGTTGCAGTGCGATCGCACTTTTCCCGCTTCCGCTTAATCCTAAGATGCTGATGAGACGGGTGCGGTTTTCCAAAATCCATTGTTTGAGGGTGGAAATTTCGGATGTGCGATCGAAAAATGTCGAGATTTCTGGTGCGTCGCCTAAGTCGATGCGGGGCTGTTTTGCTGTTGGTTGGGTGTTTTGGGGTGTTTTGGGCGATCGCACTTTTTCACGACAAACGTTAAGGTTTTTATTAACTGTTACATTCTCACCTGTTATATTTTCAACAATAGTTGATTGATAATTATAAACTATACCCTTCTCTAATACAGCCCTAAAATTTGTTTTAGTAATATCTTTTTTCAATGCTTTAGAAAGTATTTTCCAAAGTTGCGATCCGACATTTCTGACATGACTTGGACTTGAGTAAACTTCTCGAGCAATTTGCGTGTAAGTTATGTCTTGTAAAGTTCCCCGCAGAATAGCTTCTTGCACGTAATCTAAATGCTTTCCCGTCTTAGCAAAAATTAGCTCATCTGCCAGTGTCAAAACTTCGGCAATATCCATAGATTAGGGAGAAGCTGGAGTTTACGCCATTCATTATACCTGACATTTCGTACAATCGTGACATTTTTGATTTTGTCATCTATCTAAAGTCAGGACTTTTCCTACACAGCTCATCCTTTATATTAATTGATTAAGGTATTAGCAGGATATTTATATGAAGCGAGTGCGGTGGCTCAGCGGTTTGCTCTCGGCTGGGGTGTTGTCTTTTAGTTTAGCGACAGTTGGCGCACAAGTGGCACAGGCCCAGCGGCCAATCCATATACTCGACCTGCAATGTCTCGTTACGCAGGGTACACTCTCACTTAGTAGTGGCGGGTTAGCTTATTTGTACAGGCGGCCTACAGACATTTCAATAGGCCGACAACTATACACCAGTATTATGAGTGTACGCGAGGCCAGTTGGACTTGTAAACTCCCAGGCGGTCGTGCTTCTCTCCGATTGGAGTATGGAGTTGCAGATCAAGATGAGATTTCACCACCCAAAATCGAGGTTTATGTAGATGGAAATCAAGTAGCTTCTCAGGTGGGGAAGCTTGGGAGGATCAATACAATGCTGGTAGATGTTAGTAATGGTAAAAGTTTATCTCTTGATATCTCTTGTTCCACAGCTAAAAATTGTAACCAAAGGTCTTATCACTTCTTCAAATTTAATCTAGAGCCGGGGGCAAGCTCTCCAGGGAGTCGATAAACTATGAGTATCAGCCGCCGTCAATTTAATCGGATCGTCATCTGGGGTGGTGCTTCTTTTGCTGCTTCCGCAACATCCGGTATCTTTTTCCCCAAACCTGCCGAAGCTTATTCCCTAGAATTTCCGATTAGTGCCTTATCAGCCGATCGCGTTTTCAACGGCATTCAAAAATATTGCGGAGCACAGCCCATCCCCGGCGTTCTAACACCAATCTTACAAGGCAATACTAATGTTAGCAGTAAAATAGAGGCAAGTGCAGCCAACGCTATTCGCACCGCAGATAAAGAATTTGTTAACCGCAATTTTACTAGCAAAAGAACTGAATTAGCCGTAACTGGCAGCGGTTCTAATTTTGCATCAGATACCAGTCGGCTGTGGGGGCGGCAAAGACAGGAGACAGTCGGCCCGAATGTGGGTTTTGGCTTCGTGCAAAAGTGGGAAGATCAGTATAGCGATGCCAAAATTTCCGGGCCGACAATGTGCGCTATTCATAACGCTCAACAAGTCTTAGCCGATCAAAGACTAACACCTCCAGAAATCGCGGCTTCTGTATTGCCAACTCGATCGCGATTGGATGATTTGAGTGCTTGGGGAGGGGATGCGGATGCGTCTGCTGGGAGGAATCCCGGTGCTGTTTTTGCTCAATACAATACAGCCGCCGGTACGGTGACATCTCGCTACGATTTAGTTGAACCGGGGCCGAAAGGTTTTGGGCGTGTTGAGTTTACTATTGAAGCGGAAGATCAGCCTCGGCGGGTGATTTTGGTGACGGTGAGGTTTTAAGGGAGAAATCAGCATTACGAAAATCCTGTAGGGGCGGGTTCGCCAAGATTTCTAATTCAAATCCAGGGTATTTATAAACCCGCCCGCACCCACGAATAGGGCCGGGGCGGGTTTATTTTTCCTGTTTGTTTGTTTCCAATATTGTTGGTGAACCCGCCCCTACCTTATGGTGGGTGCGGGCGGGTTTATTTTGCCTGTTTGTTTGTTTCCAATATTGTTGGTGAACCCGCCCCTACAGGATTAATTGCAATCCGTTCGTCGATTATATCATAACGTTTATTGTCTTTGCAGTTGACCAATCAAATCTAATGCTTTTTGAGCATCATCGTTCATTCCTTGAGCCCTAAATAAATTAGCAGCTTGCTGCAAATCTGCGATCGCCCCTTTTGTATCCCTCATTCTCGCTAACGTAATGCCTCGATTGGCATAAGCTTTAGCATAATTCGGACTCAGTTGAATTGCTTGCGTGTAATCGGCCAATGCGGCTCGATCGTTCCCAATCCGAAACAGCGCTAATCCTCTGTTAAAATAAGTGTTAGCGCGACCGGGATTAATTTGCAGCGCTTGATTGAAATCGTCGATCGCCCCTTTTTGATCGCCCAAGTCCGAAAGCGCTAATCCTCGGTTGTTGTAAGCTGCTGCAAAGTTTCTATCCAAGCGGATGACTTGAGTATAATCTGCGATCGCCCCCGGTTTATCTCCCATTGCCGACAAAACCAGCCCCCGATTGTAATATGCGTCAACATAACCTGCATTAAGGGCGATCGCCTTGCTATAATCAGCGATACTTTTGGGCATTTGTTTCAAATCGAAATAAGCGAGGGCTCGATAGAAATAAGCTTCAGAATAATCGGATTGAGTTTGAATCGCTTGGTTAAAATCGGCAACAGCCCCTGACAAATCTCCCTTGTCAAACCGAGTTAAACCGCGAACGTAATAAGTCTTAGCATCGTTGGGATTGTTGAGTTTCAGAGGTGCAGTAGCCGTTGGAGAGGTATTTATCAAAACAGCCGATCGATTTAAGCCAGTCTCGGATAATTTAGCTATAAAGGTATTGATAGGAATTGCAGAATTAAATCCTGTTTTAGTATCTGCTAAACCTGTCACAACTTTTCTGCTGGGATCTATGACACGATCGTAATCGCGATCGCCTTCTCCGTGAATCCCAACAACACGCCCTTCTGTATCAAATACAGCCCCGCCACTCATCCCCCCTTTCGTAACAACATTGTAGCGCAAATTATACCCTTGGGGATGACTTGAAATCCGGCTGGTAACGAAGCCAGGTACAAACTCAAAATTGCGCTCTTTTTGGTAGTTTCTGCTTTCTGGAATACCTGGATAACCAGACACAAAAATTGGCGCACCAGCAATCGTTTGTTCCGAATCTCCTAAAGTTACTACTGGATAAGAATCTGTACTGTTAAATGTTACGACCGCTAAATCCGGCTCATTCTCGCTTTTTTGCAATCGCTTAAAACTGGTTACTGGATAGTTTTTACCCGTATGACTGCGAATCGTATAGGTAAGTTTATTATCTGCAACAACGTGGTTAGCTGTCAATACAGTGTAGGTTGTACCTTGTTTTGCAATAATAAATCCAGTCCCACCACGCTCATCTGATCTGTCAATCCGAACGGTGACAGATTCAGCGAATTTTGCAATTTCTTGAGGAGTTTTGGCGAAAACGGGTGCGGCTGCAAAAACAACTATTCCTGCTACCGTTACTGTTCCTGCTAGGATGCTGGTGAGGGAATCAAAGCGCGAATAACCCCTATTCATAGGTGCTTGCTGAAGATTAAGATTTTTTATACTCCGAATAGTATAGATTAAAATAAAATTTATGAAAACCAGAAACCCTGGATGTTTTCAGATGATTTCGATTTTTATGACATTTCGTACATTTCGTATATTTCCGCCCTTGCCAGAATTACTAGGCCATATTTTATTTGTATATCTTCTAGGTTAACCACCTCGAACTGCATCCCTAAACACTTTCAAAGCTTCTTTTTCTTCGGACATTTGCAGGCATCTCCCCAGCAATTCTAGATCCAAATCCGGCAACAGCATACTCCGAGAAACGCGATCGTAACCCTCAGAGTTCAGTTGGTAAATCGAAAATACTCCGTCTTCCCAAAACCAAACTTCCGCTACGTTAAATCTGCGGTAGTATTCCAGCTTGTTGATAGTTCCGCTAGTAAAAACAACTTCGATCGCCAAATCTGGTGTTTCTCGCTGCCGTCTGTCTTCGCCAAAATAGTAAGATAAATCTGGTTCCTTGCTGCTGCCTTTTGCTTCCCCTTGGAGTGTAGCGCTGCCCGTCGGTCTAAAACTAATATCTTTTTCTAAGAAAAACTGACCTAGCAGCAAGGCCAGCAGGCATTTAATGGTTTCATGTTCCGGGGAAAGTGTCATAATTTCCACATATCCGTCGAGGTAAGACAAGCGAACACTGCGAGTGTACTCTAGCAAGGAATCCAAAGCTTTGAACTGTTCCCAAGTCATCGATAGCGGCAAAATCAACCGCTGTTGGGGGAGTGCAGTTAATTTGGGGTGAGTGGCAATGGTCATATATAGTTTCCCCGAATTTGAATTTCTACTTTTAGATTAGCCTAAAAAATATTTAAAGGGAGAACTGTTTTAATATCAATTTTGCAAAGTACGGTTGCGTATAGATTCATTGCCCGCTATCTGTAGGGACACGGCAGTGGCGTGTCCCTACCCGGAACTAAGCCAAAAACTGGAATTGAGAACCGTTAACTGCCAATGCAAAAGGACTTGCCTGTTCAAATGCACCGATAAGTTCAAAGTTGTTCGTGTTTAAAACTATCCCCACAATCTGTCCGGTAAATATGTTTTCAATCACCATGTCGTTGATAATTCCGTCGTTGTCGTAAGCAATCAAATTGTCGTCTTCAAAGAAAAGGTCTAGTTCTGTTAAACCGTCCGTCAAACCGATGCGATCGCCCTCGTCGAAGTTAAAATCGGTAACGACATCGGCTCCATTTATACCAAATGCTTCATCGTTGCTTCTGAGCACGAATATATCACCACCCGATCCTCCCGCGAGCACGTCAACTCCCCGATCGCCCACCAAGAAATCGTCGCCTTCATTGCCGAATAAATCGTCGTCTCCTTGCCCTCCCCGCAAAATATCGTTCCCGAACCCTCCAAAGATCAGGTCGTTTCCGGCGTCGCCCCTCACTACGTCGTTGCCATCATTTCCATCCAGGCGATCGTCATCTTTCCCGCCATAAATTATGTCATTTCCGCCGCCACCGCCGATAATATCACTGCCGTTATTTCCTAACAGCCGTTCGTTGGAATCCGACGAACCTCCTATAGTATCGTTGCCATCGAGTCCCCAAACTCCCCAGGGAAAAGACGACAAATTTCCATTCCCTACGTTAATCTCATCGGGTGTAGCGAATGCCAAAAGACGTGGTCCCCCCCCAGCAAATACAGGAAATCCATTCACATCTACGATGAGGTTGTTAGTCGTTAAAGCCATAATTATGTCCTTTCCAAGAGGCTGTTAGCTGTATTATACATTTTAATTATTGGCTTGCCAAATAGCAACTAAGTTTAGATGTTTACCACAACTTTTATTTCCTAAATTAATGACAAGCAGCCTGCTGGTTTATAGTCAATTACCATTAGCAATACTTCGGCTACGCGAGCGTATAAGTTACCAATTCCCAACTCCCAGGGCTGTGCTTCCTTCAACCCAAACCTGCTATATATCTCGCCTCAGAGTCAAATAGCATTAGTTGCTGACACTATCCGCTACTGTCTACCGCTTATAATGGGTGTTACCCCCCAGGCGGTAAACAGGTTAATATCACCTATAACGTCGAGACTGAGAGGTTGTTTGTGAATAAAAGTAAAAGTCCCTGGGTCCATCCTCCGAGAAAACACCCAGTTTCCGATACCCACACACAAACTTTACAAACAGGATCTAAGTTCTTTACAAAGCCATAATCGCCGATCGCTGACATTATTTGGCAAAATCCACTGCTTTCAGGTGTTTTACTCATGTCTACTCCTAAATCGTCTGCCCATCAAAACAACAACTCCTTAAAATCACTGCCAGCGACAGATATCGTTTCAACACAGCAAGACAGTAAAAATCTGCCTGGCGAACCAAGTATAGAACAGCTACTGGAAGCTTTGGCGGGCAAAGTACCCACTCAATCTGCTGAAATTGAACGCTTGAAAACGTGCAAACAAGATTTACAGCGACTGTTTCAATTTCTCGGCGACCGCCGCGTTTTAATCGCAGTAATGGAACCGGGAACTTTTGCCCTGCGTTACGCTAACGCGGCATTTTGTCGCTTGGCCGGTTGGGAGGGAACCTCCTTGGCAACTCAATCTACTAACGGTTTGTTTGCAGAAACCGAGATCCTTCTGCTGGAACTGTTCGAGGATGGGGACGGCAAAACAGTACAACAATTGTACCGCCGCCACCTTTTGCACTGGGTATTGAAGCATTTTTATCAAATTGACCTCGACGGTTTGCGGGTGCTAGACGAACCCGTCACGGCGAGTGTAAAAAACTCCAAACACCGAGAAGCAAAATTTATAGAATTTTGGCTGGGTTCGGAACAGTTAAAAATTACTCGAATTGACTCAAAAATAGATGAATTTGCGGATGTTTCTTTAAGATTAATGCCTGTAGCGGAACGGGAAGCTTGGCTGATGCAGCCGAATCAACTGGAAAATTTAGCCGATCGATTGCAGTTGGATAATTATCGCGTAGAAGGCTTGCTGCTGTTAGAAGGTTTTGATGTCACCGTGCAGGAGCAAATTCGGCGGCTGACTCAGTTATTGATCGATCGAGATTCTATGCTGCGGCCAGACAAATTTGAGAGAATCGATCGGTGTTTGCGATCTCTGTTCCATGCTGACGGCACTTTGCTGCTGCGTCCCGACGGCGACCAGGTACAGATATTAGTTGCAAAAGACCGCGAACATTTGCAGCCGATTCTTTATTCAATGAACTCCCTAGAAACTTCTCACTTTTTGAAGGCTACAGCAGCCAATCAAGTTTGGAACGTGCCAGACTTGCGTAGGGACTGCGAAACCGAGTGCGAGCGAACTTTGCGGAGAATGGGAACTCGATCGATGCTGCTGATACCCCTGGTAGTCAAATCCGTCACCCGCGAGGGGTGCGGGCAGCGGATTTTGGGCGTGGTGGGGCTGTTGTGCGATCGGTCCAACCACTTCAACGGCATTGACGCTCAACACGCCCAAGAACTCATTCCCGCCTTGATTGCAGCCCTGCGGCAAGCCATCCAAGAGCGGTTTACCCACATTCACAACATCCACCCCGCAGTCGAGTGGCGGTTCGCTCAAGAAGCAGAAAGGCGAAGTTGGGGACTGCCCCCAGAAACAATCGTATTTGCTGATGTTCATCCGCTGTACGGAATTTCGGACATTCGCGGTTCTAGCGACGAAAGAAACCGAGCCATTCAAACTGATTTGCTCGAACAATTCCGCTTAGGTATAGTCATAGCTGATGCCGTTTGCGAAACACAAACTACCCACCTCGGCGAACAACTGCGGCTCGACTTGCTCGACTACATCCAGCGTTTAAAAGAAAAAGTAACAGTCGATATGGAGGTGCGAGCAGCCGAGTATTTAAAAGAGCATTTAGAAGTATATTTTGACTATTTTGTGCAGTGCGGCTCCAGGGTTGAGGCAGCAGTTGAAGCTTACCAAGCAGCCTGTAAAAACGAACACAACTGCGTTTACAGCGATCGTACCCGCTACGACCAAATGCTGAACCTAATCAGCACCAAACTCCAAGAAACCTGGGCCGGCTGGCAAGAACAAATGCAGCAAATTCTTCCCCACTACTGCGACATCGAATGCACCGACGGCATAGATCACATGATGTATGTAGGAAAATCGATCGACCCCAAATTCAGCCAGTTTCACCTGCACAGTTTGCGGTACGAACAACTGCGAGCAATTTGCGATTGCGGCCGCGCAGTTTTTCGCTTGCAAGCCGAATCTCAAATTAACATGGAACTCACACATTTAGTCTTAGTGCAGAATACCACGATCGACATTTTTCACAACGAAAACACCGAAAAAATGTTTGACGTAAAAGGCACTCGCGACATCCGCTACGAACTCGTGAAAAAGCGGATAGAAAAAGCGGTTGACAAAGACGCACAAGAGCGGATTACCCAGCCAGGAATGTTAACAGTAGTTTATTCAACCGAAGACGAATGGGAAGAGTACCAACAATACTTGCGCTACTTGTCTCGCGAAGGTTGGGTAGAACCAAAAGTTCAGACTGGCACCGTAGAATCACAACAAGGAGTCAGCGGTTTGAAATTTGCCCGCGTGCGTATTTTACCTGAACCGGAATCTATTTCTACTATCTGTGAAGTTACGGTTGTTACCGATTGATAACCCGATCGATTGCCTGTTTAAGGCCCGCGTGCGATCGCTCCCATCCCCTCCTATTTTAGGCCCGCGTGCGATCGCTCCCATCCCCTTAAAAAGGGCGGAGCGAAATCATTCTCGACTCACACACAAGATCGATATTACATTTAAGCTTTTTATTGACACCCGCGCACACTGCCGCGTTGTCACTTAGTGTATCTTCGGTGTAATTGGGTAGCGAAAAATACACGATATGAATCACAGCAAATCAAGATAAAGTAGTGTTAAGATAATGAAACATAGATCCTGTAGTTAATAATTCAAGTTATGTTGAAATTCTCCAAATATAAAATCAATATTACTCTGCACGAAGGCGTCGAAACAATAATCTATCGCGGACAAACACCGACAGACCGACCAGCAGCAATTCTGAAAGTCCTCAAAGCCGAATATCCCACCCTCGAAGCCATTACCAGGCTCAAACACGAATATCAAATCCGCCAAAATTTAGACAGCGAACAAATCGTCAAAGCCATCAGTCTCGAAACATTTGACCACAGATTAGGCATCGTGTTAGAAGACTTTGGCGGCGAATCCCTCGCAAAACTGCTGGAAAGAGAAACTTTAAGCCTGCAAGCAAATTTAAACATCCTCATCCAAATCGTCAAAGCCTTAGAATACCTGCATCAAAATCAGATTATTCACAAAGACATCAAACCCAGCAACATCATAATTAACTCGCAAACAAAACAAGTAAAAATCACCGACTTCGGCATTGCTACAAAACTAAAAAAAGAAAACCCGCAATTTAACAATCCCAACTCAGTCGAAGGCACATTAGCCTATATGTCACCCGAACAAACCGGGAGAATGAACCGCACCCTCGACTACCGCACCGACTTTTATTCCCTTGGTATCACATTATATGAAATGCTGACAGGAAAATTGCCTTTCCGCAGCAACGACCCCTTAGAAATAGTTTACAGCCACATCGCAGTTCAACCAATATATCCCCATCAAATCAATTCAGAAATACCTGTCGCCATCTCTGAGATAGTGATGAAATTGATGGCAAAAAATGCCGAAGATAGATATCAAAGTGCGACCGGATTGTTAGCAGACTTAGAAATTTGTTTGCATCAGTTAGAAACCACCGGACAAATTGCCGACTTCATCCCCGGACGCTTAGATATTCTCAGCCAATTGTTAATCCCTCAAAAATTGTACGGTAGAGAACAACAAGTCAACGAAATATTAGCAGCATTTGAACGTGTTGGGGCGGGTTCACCCGAATCTTTGCCACCCAACCGAAATACAGAAAAACCCGCCCGCCCCTATGCAGAAACTCTTTCACCAGCATCTTTCCCACCCAACCAAAATACAGAAAAATTTGCCCGTTCCCAAAGCGAATTAATGCTAGTATCAGGCTACTCAGGCATCGGTAAATCAGCCGTAGTAAACGAAGTTAGCAAACCAATTACCAGGTCAAAAGGTTACTTCATCAGCGGCAAATTTGACCAATTAAAACGCAACATTCCTTATGCTTCATTAATCCAAGCTTTTAACTACTTGCTGCGGCAATTGCTAACAGAAAGTGCACTTTCATTAGAAATATGGCGCACTAAAATTTTAACAGCAGTCGGAACAGACGGCCAAGTAATTGCCGACGTAATTCCCAAAGTTGAATTAATCATCGGCAAACAGCCAAAAGTGCCAGAACTCGGTCCTGTAGAATCGCAAAATCGCTTCAATCGAGTATTCAAAGAATTTATTCGCGTTTTCGCGCAAAAAGAACACCCCCTAGTTATCTTTTTAGACGATTTGCAGTGGGCGGATTCAGCAACATTAAAGTTAATGCAAATACTGATAACTGACCCCGATCAGCAATATTTGTTGCTAATCGGTGCTTATCGAGACAACGAAGTTAGTCCTACCCACCCTTTAATTCAGACTGTAGAAGAGATTGAAAAGACGGGTACGGTTGTCAACAATATCGTGCTGCAATCGCTGGATTTAGAAAATGTGACTGAATTAATTGCTGAAACACTTAACAGTTCCATAAAAAAAGTAAAGAATCTAGCAGAGTTAATCTGCAATAAAACTGGCGGAAATCCTTTTTTCTTGACCCAATTACTCCAAGCACTTTATCAAGAAAATCTTTTAAAATTTAAATTTAATCACATTACAAATGAGGGAATTCAAAGTGGCTGGTATTGGAGTATCGATGAAATTCAAGCCATTGGCATTACCGATAAAAGTGTGGTGGAACTGGTAGCTTCTCGCATTGAAAAGCTGCCCGAACCCACGCAAGAAGCCTTGAAGCTAGCAGCTTGCGTGGGAGATAAATTTGCTCTAGATGTGCTGTCACTTGTCAGAGAAGAGTCAGCTAATACTACAGCTACTGAACTTTATTCAGCTTTGCAAGCAGGGTTAATTCTGCCCTTGAGCGATGCTTATCGTATTCCTTTAGTTTTCGATCGAGCCGAATCAATTAATCTCAAATTAGACACATCGCGGGTTAGTTACAAATTTTTGCACGATCGCGTTCAGCAAGCCGCCTATTCGCTGATTCCCGAAGACCAAAAGCAATCCACCCATTTAAAAATCGGTCAATTACTATTAAATAATACTCCGCGAGACAAGCTAGAAGAAAACATCTTTGATATCGTCAATCAATTGAATGTCGGAATTGACACAATTAGTCAACAGTCAGAAAAAACTCAGTTGGCACAATTAAACTTAACTGCTGGACGCAAAGCAAAAGCGGCGGCTGCGTATGAAGCTGCTGTTAGGTATTTGCGGGTTGCTATGGAATTACTGCCAGCGGATTCTTGGCAAAGTCACTATGAGTTGACGTTAGCAATTTACGAGTCAACAGCCGAAGCTGAATACTTAAACATCAGCTATGAAAATTCAAAAAATATGGTCGATATTGTACTGCAAAAAGCTAAAACATTACTGGACAAAGTGAATGTTTATCAACTTCAGATTCAGTCTTATAACGCTCAGAATAGACTTGTAGAAGCACTAAATACAGGACTGGAAGTCCTGAAACTGTTAGGCATTTCTTTCCCTCAAAATCCCACGCCGCTAAATATTGTGGCGGGACTGATGAATACAAAACTGAGCTTGGGATTGAAACGAATTGAAGATTTAGCTAACTTGCCAGAAATGATCGATCCCGAAAAACAAGCAGCCATGCGGATTTTATCAGGGATTCTCAGCAGTGCTACTCCGACCAAGCCCGGACTGGTACCGCTGCTGGCATTTAGGATGGTCAAGCTGTGCATTAAATACGGTAATTCGCCTTATGCAAGTATTGCATACGTTTTTTATGGCGTAGTTATGTACAAGGTAGGGGACATTAGTTTGGCATACCAATTCGGTCAACTGGCAATTAGGATGTTAGACAAATTTCCCTCCCGTTCAATCAAAAGTAGAGTTTATACACCCTTTGGTTGCTTTATTAACCACTGGAAAGCCTCTGTCAAGTCTGGATTAGGCGATCTTAAAGAAGGTTTTAAAACTGGGATGGAAACAGGAGAGTTGGAATATGCTGGTTATTCTATAACTGAATATTGCTTCAAAAAAATGTCGATAGGAGAGCCTCTAGATTTGGTGGAGCAGGAGACTGGTAAATATATGAAGCTAATGCAGCAATATCAACTAGAATTTGCTGTACATTATATAAGTATAGGCAGGCAGACAGCCCTCAATTTGCGCGGTCAATCTGTCGAACCATGCGATTTAGTCGGCGATATCTTTAATGAATTAAAAACACTCCCGGTTTTAATAGAATCTAAAAGCTTTTTTTTAGTGAGTTTAGTTTATCATGCGAAAACTCAGCTTAATTTTATTTTCAGAAACTATGCGGAAGCCTTGGAAAATTCAAGGTTATTTGAGAAATATGAGGAGTCCGTAGCCGGATTTTATGTAGTTGCTCTGAATAATTTTTACTTTTCTCTCAGTCTGCTCGCTTTGTATCCCCAAGCTGACAAAGGGGAACAAAAGCAATATTGGGAAAAAGTGCTGCAAAACCAAAAGAAGATGAAAAAATGGGCAGTTCATGCTCCGATGAATTATCAGCACAAATACGACTTAGTAGCAGCGGAAACAGCGCGAGTGTTGGGGCAAAATACCGAAGCAATGGAATTGTACGATCGCGCAATTGATGGAGCAGCCAAAAACGGTTACATTCAAGAAGAAGCATTAGCCTATGAATTAGCGGGAGAATTTTATCAAGCTTTGGGTAAAGAGATAGTTGCTCAAGCATATCTGACTAAAGCCTATTATGGATATATCCATTGGGGAGCCATAGCTAAAGTTAAACACTTAGAATCAACACATCCTTTCTTAGTAGCACAAACGCGCCCCGCAGAAATCCGAACCCTCGATGTCACCCGCACCACCACGGGAAACACTACCAGTAACAGTTTAGGCAATTTCTTAGATGTGAGTGCTTTTGTCAAAGCTTCCCAAGCTATTACCAGTGAAATTATTCTTGAAAAGTTATTGACTAAGTTAATTCATATTTTGTTGGAAAATGCGGCGGCTCAAAAAGTAGTGCTGCTGCTGCTGAAAAACGATATCCTCTGCATAGAAGCTACTGGCACTACTGGGGAGGATAAAGTGACGCTTTTACCGTCTATTCCCGCAGACAATTGTCAAGATATACCCCGGTGTGTGATTAATTACGTACACCGCAGTCAAAATCATCTGGTTTTAGACAATGCGACTGTCGTCGCACCTTTTAATGCGGATGCTTACATTCGGAAATATCAACCAAAATCAATTCTATGTTTGCCGATTATTTATCAATCTCAGCGGCGGGGAATAATTTATCTAGAAAATGCTTTGACAGTAGGAGCTTTTACAGCAGAGAGAGTAGAAGTGTTCAAAGTGTTAATTTCTCAAGTTGCTATTGCCGTAGAAAATGCTGGTTTGTACGCGCGGGAGCAAGAGAAATCTCAACAGTTAGAAAAATCTTTCAATGAACTGCAACAGGCGCAACTGCAACTGATTCAAAGCGAAAAAATGTCGGCTTTGGGCAACTTGATTGCAGGGGTTGCTCACGAAATTAACAATCCGCTCGGTTTTATTGCGGGCAATGTTGATGCTGCTGCTGAGGCTAGCTTAGATTTGATTGATTGCTTACAACTTTACCAAGAAAAATTTCCTAATCCTGGAGATGAATTAGAGGATAAAGCATCGGAGATTGATTTAGAATATTTGATCGAAGATTTGCCGAAAATGCTTTTATCTATGAAATCAGGTACAGATCGCATCCGCAATATTAGCAAGTCTTTGCGGACTTTTTCCCGCGCTGACAGTGCGAGTAAAGTGTCAGCAAATATTCATGAGGGCATCGACAGCACTTTGATGATTTTACAGTATCGCCTGAAAGCTAAAGATACTCGCCCCGCGATTAAAATTATCAAAGAATACGGAGATATCCCGCCAGTTAAATGTTATTTTGGGCAACTGAATCAGGTATTTATGAATTTGCTCAGCAATGCGATCGAGTGTTTTGACGAATTCAATCAGGGCCGCACTTATGCTGAAATTGAAGCTTTACCGAATACGATCGCCATTATCACTCAAGTCTCCGAGGATAGCAACAGCGTGGTGATTAAAATCAAAGATAACGGTCAAGGGATGTCATCGGAGGTGAAGTCGAAAATATTTGACCATTTATTTACTACCAAAGGAGTAGGAAAAGGTACGGGTTTGGGGTTGTCTATCAGCCGGCAAATTGTGGAAGAAACCCACGGCGGTAAACTAACTTGTGAATCGGTGCTGGGAGAAGGTTCGGAATTTGCGATCGCCCTTCCCCTGAATTAAGATTATGGAACTATGTCCTGTTTTAAAACCCGGAGATCCCCCCTAACCCCCCTTAATAAGGGGGGGGCAAGACTATGCTCAAAGTCAACCCCTACTCCCATTTTTAAGGGGGATTTAGGCGGATCGAGACTCGGCTAAAAAGGGTACAACACATATATGGAAATTTGTCAATTCCTAAATATCTATCAAATAGTCCACAGTTCACTGTTTAAAGCAGGCAGTATGCAGTTACATTATTAGCTAAATGTAATAACTATATTTGATAGGAGTTTTTCGAGTGAACGCTGCCGAACAAGCCAGAAATATAGAAGTTGCCAGCAAAATTGCTGCGGTGGTTAATTTATTCAAGTCCGAATTCCCGGATGCAAAAGTCGATTTGAAACCTTGGATGAATGACGAGGATACCAGAGAACTTGTCGATCCAGATTCGATCGACATTGGCTTCCATTTTCCCGGTAGAAGCCGCTTGCTGCAAAGCCGCAGCATCTTGATTCAAATCCGATTTTACCAAGATCCGGTGGAAGGATATCGGCGGGCGATCGGAGTTGAGGCCGCCGGTTACGATCATAGCGGTCAGCAGTGGCACTTTTCTACCGTGGAAAATTGGAATTTTCTCGGCCAAACCGAACCTGCGGTGGAGTCGGCGCAAAAACTCAAAGACTTTTGCCAGCAGATATTCGATTTGTTTAATCCATCAATCGATTTTAGATTTTAGATTTTAGATTTTAGATTGAAGGTCATTCGGCGATTGAAATCGCTTCTTGTCGAACGAAGTCCACTCCAAGCGGACTAAGAAATAAGCTGGATTTGGTATTAGTCCCGATTGTCGCAATTGTCGATCGACCTACAGCCAACCGGATAAACAGATTTGTAAGTAGTCGATCGCTTGCCAAACAAAGTATAGCGGTTGTCGCGGACTTGTTCGTACACGCGATCGCCCATCCACTTCATCCCCGGCATTGCCCGGTAAGCAGCCACAAACACCTCGCCAGCAGGAAGTATCCGCCCGATTTCCTCCGCCGCATTGCTGCCCTGCCAGCGCCGTTCAGGGGTGTTGCCATCTATCAAAATCATCCCCATTTCGCAGTCACCAGACGTAATCCCAAAGCGATTTAATCGATCTAAATCTTGCATGGAAATATACTCAAAATTCTGGCCTTTATCTAAATTTTCTAGTAACTGCACCAAGGTAACGCAGAGATTGCAATTGCCGTCGTAAATTACGTTATATTTCATTAGTTGACTGTTGACTGTTGACTGTTAGCTGTTGACTGTTGACTGTTAACTAATGACTGCTGCCAACTGACTGCTGACTACTGACTGTTCCCTACAGGAATCTCGATCGCAAATTCCGTGCCTTGACCCGGTGCCGAATCGCACTTAAGCAGCCCGCCGTGTTTTTCCACCACAATTTGATAGCTGATAGACAGGCCCAAACCAGTACCTTTACCAGGTTCTTTCGTAGTAAAAAACGGATCGAACAGCCTTTTGTGAACATCTATCGGAATCCCCGGCCCGTTGTCAGCAATCCGAATCACAATATGAGAAGGATGCCGCCTTGAATCATCAGAAACCGCAGAATCTGCCTGCCTCACAGCATCCTGTTTATATTTTACATCCGTACAAATCCGCAGGGTCGGCGAAGGACAATAAGGAATAGGCGCCAGTTGTCCCTCTGCCCACTGTCCAGTCTCCATTGCCTCTTCCAAAGCATCAATTGCATTGCCAATAATATTCATAAAAACCTGATTCAACTGTCCCGCATAACACTGTACGCGGGGCAAATCTCCGAACTCTTTGAGCACCACAATTTTAGGACGACCTGCCGTTTCTTTCAACCTGTGCTGCAAAATCAACAAAGTGCTTTCAATCCCTTCGTGAATATCCACCTGCTTTTGTTCGGCTTCGTCCAATCGCGAAAAATTCTTCAGTGACAGCACAATTTGGCGAATTCGCTCTGCTCCCATTTTCATCGAATTTAGCAGATTCGGCAAATCTGATAGCAGAAAATTCAAATCGATATCATTTATTTCTTGTTTAATTGCCGGTGTTGGGTGCGGGTATTCCTGCTGGTAAAGTTGCAGCATTTTTAGCAAGTCTTTAAAGTAATCGTCAGCGTGCATGACGTTGCCGTAAATAAAGCTAACTGGATTGTTAATTTCGTGAGCAACCCCAGCGACTAATTGGCCCAAACTGACCATTTTTTCATTTTGAACCATCATGCTTTGAGTTTTATGCACGTCGCGCAGGGCTATTGCCAATTCTTTATTTTTATTCCTCAATTGACTTTCGGAAAGCTGCACCGCTTCTTCGGCGTGTTTGCGATTGGTAATATCTTTGCGAATTGCTACATATTGATGGGGTTCTCCGCTGGTATTTAAGCAAGGTACAATCGTAGTATCCAACCAGAATAATGTGCCGTCTTTAGCTTGATTTTTCATTTCTCCCCGCCAAACCTTTCCCTGGCGGATGGTTGACCAAAGCTGCTTGAAAAAATCGGCTGGGTGATAGCCCGAATTGACAAGTCTGTGGGTTTTGCCGATCAGTTCTTCTCGGGAATATTGAAATAGTTCGCAAAATTGATCGTTGACATAGGTAATGGCTCCGAATTCGTCGGTATTCGAGACAATTGCCGATTGATCCAAAGCAAATTTTTCAAATTCCAACTCTTTGAGAGTTTGGCGCAATTCTGCTTCGGCAAGTTTTCGATCGCTAATAT
This sequence comes from Microcoleus sp. F6_B6, assembly GCA_036702215.1. Lineage (GTDB taxonomy): Bacteria > Cyanobacteriota > Cyanobacteriia > Cyanobacteriales > Microcoleaceae > Microcoleus. Next base: position 41,296 of record JAUBST010000008.1, on the reverse strand, counting down.
CGGTAATCATCCGCAAAACACCTGAAAATTCGCCCTCACTGTCGAACATCGGCGTCGCCGACACGATCGCCCACAAGTGAGATCCGTCTTTGCGAGTAAACTTAAAATCGTGGCGTTCGCGAATGCCTTCCCGCCTGCGCTGCACGTAACTTTCAGCTATTTTTATACAGTCGCAGTCGATAAACTCAAACAGCGATCGTCCCAGCAGTTCCTCCACACTATACCCCAGCATTTCGGCCATCCGAGAGTTAGCAAAAGTCGTGATACTTTCGCTGTCAAACATCCAAACGCCCTCAGAAGCCGTCTCGACAATGCAGCGGTAATAATTTTCCCTCTCCCTAAGTGTTTCCTCTGCTTGCTTGCGATCCGTAATATCAGTTTGCACGGCAATAAAACCTTCGAGTTCCCCTTCTTGATAAATTGGGGCGATCGAAAGCGCCACCCAATAACCCTTTCCATCCTTTTTGTAATTGTAAATTTCCTGATTAAACGGCACGCCCGCAGCCAAAGCCGATCGCAGTTGAGCAATACTTAGCGGGTCTGTTTGAGGGCCTTGCAGTACATCACCCGGTTTTTTTCCCTGCATTTCTGCCAGCACGTAACCGCTAATCCGAGTAAATCCTTCATTCACCCATTCAATGCAGCCTTGAGCATCAGTAATAATCACACCATTTTGCGTTTTTTGAGCCACAATGGCCAAGCGCGACAATTCTGTTTCAGTTTTTTTGCTTTCCGTAATATCTTCAGCAATACCCAGAATGTACTTAGGCGCGCCCGAATCGTCAAACAAAGGAACTTTTTTAGTGTGCAAAATCCGCTTTCCCCGGTGTGGAAGTTCGATAGTTTGTTCTGGCAAATCGACGCCTTTTCTCGTTGCCAGCACTTCTAAATCTTGTGCTTGCAAGTAATTGGCATGATCGGACTCCAACAAGTCAGCAGCATTGTTTAATATCACTTCATCCCTGGAATAGCCAAACAATTCTTCGCTAGCAGTATTCCAATAAATAAATTTTTGCTCTACAGCATCTTTAATAAAGACGCTAACCGGCAGATTTTGCAGTACCGCATTCAGAAAATCTTGAGTGTTTCGCAGGTCTTCCTCAGCTCGCTTTCGTTCCGTAATATCCAAAATTACTCCGTCGAGATAGACAACCCGACACCGAGAATTTGCGATCGGCGCCACCGGCGAAACAACAGCCGACAACAAGCCCTCAATTTGCCCTTGTCCCTCTTGTCTTCCTCTCGCCTCGTCCGCCTCGCAGCAAACAGCTTTGCCTTTTTCGCAAACCCAGCTAATTTCGCCGTCAGCCCTGACAATCCGGTATTCAAGGATGTACGGAGTTCTGGTTGCTACACTTTTTTTGACAGTAGCATCCACATTTTTGCGGTCTTGAGGATGGATAATGCTGGCAAAAGAACGGACGCGATCGTTGATAAAATCAGAAGAGGGATAGCCGGATATTTCTTGAACGGCATCGCTCAAAAACGCCATTGTCCGTGTTAATTCCCCGTCGTCCGTATACTCGCAGGTACAGTGGTAGACAGCACCGGGAATATTAGCTACTAAATTTTTATATTTTTCTTCGCTTTTTAACAAAGATGAGCCGTCTTCGTTATTGCGATCGCCGTTCTTAACTTTAGAAGAATTGGAAGAAATTTGCATGGTTTTTTTTCACTTGTGAGTGCGGGGGCAAGTGGTAGAGTAGATGACCCTATAAAAAGTGAATTTAATGTGCGAAATAATTCGTTATAAACTAATATAGTACAAAATTAGTTCTGCGAACATTCAGAAAATTTGAGGGCAGGTAATAGGTAAAGCTAATCAAGGCTAGAGATGTAGAAAACTGTTCGCAAACGCATTGTCTAACGGATTGAACGCATTTAACTGAGATGTTGCACCATTCTCAATAAGCCTTTTAGGGGCCGGCTAGAAGGGCCCACCGCACAAGAATTTCATTCTTCGCTTCAGTTGCCCGAAAGCCTGCGCGAGCGAGAATGGTGCAAGATGTGAGTTTAACGGATTTAACCGATGAATGTTGAGGTTCGAGGGAAAGAGAGAAGATGTTCCCACTTTCCCAGTATCCCAGTCTCCGAGTCTCCCACTCTCTCACTCCCCCACTCTCTCACTCCCCCACTCCCTCACTCTCGTTAGAATAAGATAAGTTTCCTTGCTACCGATCGCCCCTCAAACAAAACACCATGACTCAACAACAACCCCGGATTTGTATTCTCGGCGGAGGCTTCGGCGGACTCTACACAGCCCTGCGCTTGAGTCAGTTACCCTTCTGGAAAACCGAAAAACCCGAAATTGTCCTAGTTGACCGCCGCGATCGATTTTTGTTCGTTCCCCTGCTGTACGAACTCCTGACCGGCGAACTCCAAACCTGGGAAATTGCCCCGCCGTTTGCCGAACTCTTGGAAAATACAGGCGTGCGCTTTTGTCAAGGTACTGTTTCCGGCATCGATGTGGAGTCCAAGCGAGTTAAGTTGCACGACGGGCCAGAAATTCCGTGCGATCGCCTGGTTTTAGCTTTAGGCGGCGAAACGCCCCTAGATATGGTGAAGGGTGCGGTTGAATACGCTTACTCGTTTCGCACTCTCGACGACGCCTACCGCTTAGAAGAAAGACTGCGGTTTTTAGAAGCCAGCAACACCGACAAAATTCGGGTTGCGATCGTCGGGGCAGGTTATTCAGGAGTAGAATTAGCTTGTAAATTAGCCGATCGACTCGGAGACAAAGGTCGCGTGCGGTTAGTCGAGCAAAGCGACATGATTCTGCGGACATCGCCGGAGTTTAACCGCGAAGCCGCCACCCAAGCTTTAGAAAAACGGAAAGTGTGGATCGACTTAGAAACAGAAGTAGAGGCCATCGAAGCAGACACAATATCCTTACTTTACAAAGGACAATTAGATGTTATCCCCGTAGACATAGTGCTGTGGACAGTAGGAACTCAAGTTAGTCAAGCAGTGCGATCGCTACCCCTCAAACAAAACCGCCGCGGTCAATTAATAGTCAATCCGCAAATGCAAATTATCGACCATCCAGATATATTTGCCTTGGGAGACTTAGCTGAATGTCACGATGCAACTAATCAAAAAGTCCCCGCAACAGCCCAAACAGCCTTCCAGCAAGCTGACTACACCGCCTGGAACATTTGGGCCTCCCTCACCGATCGCCCGTTACTTCCTTTCCGCTATCAGCCGCTAGGAGAAATGATGACATTAGGAATAGACAACGCCACCCTAGCCGGTTTAGGAATTAAACTCGACGGACAACTAGCCCACATAGCTCGCCGCTTAGCCTATCTCTATCGAATGCCCACATTTGACCATCAGCTAAAAGTTGGTTTCAATTGGATTAGCAAGCCGATTCAAGAGTTGCTTAAAAGTTAATCGATGATTTTTCAAATAGAGCGGCAACAGGCTTTTCGGCCTGTTCCACAAAAATTCAATATTCTTGTGGAACGGGCTCTCCGGCCCGTTCCTATAGAAAATCAATATTCTTAGTGGAACGGGCCGGAGAGCCCGTTCCTATAGAAAATCTTAGGGAAAATACAAAATGCAAACTCCTACAATTCAACAGCAAAAAACAGAACTTCCCCCCCTAATCGAGCGAGAAATTTTGTTCGGAAACCCCGAAAAAACCCGCCCCCAACTTTCACCCGACGGCAAGTATATCGCCTACATTGCACCAGACGAAAACAACGTCTTGCAAGTGAAACTCCGTACCGTCGGTCAAGCAGACGATCGCCAACTGACAGCAGATAAAAAACGAGGCATCCGCATCTTTTTCTGGACTTACAGCGGCGAAGAGTTAATTTACCTCCAAGATGCCGAGGGTGATGAAAACTGGCATTTATATTTAGTCAATATCGAGTCAAATCTGGTTCGCGACTTGACACCATTTCAAGGCGTTCAAGCTCAGACAATCGCCTTTGACCGCAACTTCCCCAATGAAATATTAGTGGGAATGAACATCCGCGATCGCAGCAAACACGACGTTTACCGCATCAACCTCAAAAACGGTGCAGTTGAATTTGACACCGACAACCCAGGTAACATCGTCGGTTGGACTGCTGACGCCCAATTCCAAGTGCGGGCCGCCACAGCCACAACTGCCGACGGCGGCTCAGAATTGGTGTTTCGGGAAACTGCCGACAAGTCTTGGGAAAGCCTGCGAAGCTGGGGGCCCGACGAGGAAGGCGGTGCCATCATGTTCTCAGAAAACGGCAAAATTCTTTACATCACGGGCAATCACGATGCTAACGCCAAACGTTCGATCGCACTCGACTTAGAAACCAAACAAGAAACCGATCTCGCCTCTGACCCAGAATACGATGTCGGCGATATTTTGATACACCCCACCAAGCGAGAGATTCAAGCAGTTTCCTTCTACAAAGACAAGCAAGAGTGGCAAATTTTAGATCAAAGCATAGCAGAGGATTTTGAGGCGATCGGCAAATTCCGTCCCGGCGAATTCTCCATCACCAGCCGCAACCTCGCCGATACCACTTGGCTAATCGCTTACAGGACAGACGACGGCCCAGTCTACTACTATGTGTACGATCGCGCCTCCAAAACCTTCACCTTCCTGTTCAGCAACCAACCCAAACTCGAAGGGCTACCGCTATCAACAATGGAACCCATTTCTTACACCGCAAGAGATGGTTTCACCATTCACGGCTACCTGACAAAACCTGTCGGCGTCGCCACACCCGTAGCTACAGTCTTGCTAGTACACGGCGGCCCCTGGGCGCGCGATACCTGGGGTTACAATCCACAAGCCCAATGGCTGGCAAACCGAGGTTACGCCGTTTTGCAAATCAATTTTCGCGGTTCCACCGGCTACGGCAAAGCCTTTCTCAATGCCGGCAATCGCGAATGGGCAGCTAAGATGCACGACGACTTGCTAGATGGGGTGAATTGGCTTGTAGAAACAGGAATTTCCCAACCCGATAAAATTGCGATTATGGGCGGTTCCTACGGTGGTTATGCCGCCTTAGTGGGATTGACTTTTAGTCCCGATGTTTTTGCCTGCGCCGTCGATATTGTCGGGCCAAGCAATTTGATTACACTGCTGCAAACTATTCCCCCTTACTGGGAACCGAGAAAAGCAAGTCTGTATCACCGCGTGGGCAATTTGGAAACAGAACCAGAGTTTTTGAAATCGATCTCGCCCTTATTTTTTGTCGATCGCATCCAGAAACCTTTACTCATCGCCCAAGGTGCCAACGACCCGCGAGTTAAATTAGCAGAAAGCGAGCAAATTGTCAATGCCATGAAGCAAGCCGGCAAACCTGTAGAATACGTGCTGTATACAGACGAAGGACACGGATTTGCGCGGCCGGAAAATCGGCTGCACTTTTATGCGATCGCCGAAGAATTCCTCGCCAAATATTTAGGAGGCAGATTTGAACCTGCAGGCAACATTGCAAATCATTCTGGCGTGGTGAATCCGCAAACAACTAATTAGAATAAAGAAGGAAAAAGGAAGAAAAAAGAAGGAATTACTCAAATCTCTTTTCTCTTCTATTCTCTTCTTTTCCTCTGTGTTCTCTGTGGTTAAATAATTCCGATGCAACCGGATGTGCGATAAGTCCTCTTTCCTCTTCCATTTTTCTTCTCAAATGACCAAAATTATTTTTCTAGATGCCGCCGGTACACTATTTGACGTGCGCGGCAGCGTCGGCGAAGTCTACGGAAAATTTGCCCATAGGTTTGGAGTAACAGTTAAAAGTGAAGAGTTAAATGCAGCATTTTTTCAAAGTTTTGCCGACTCAAATCCGATGGCATTTCCCGGAAGAGAATTAGCCAAAATTCCCCAGCTAGAATTTGAATGGTGGCAAGCAGTTTGCGCTAACGCTTTTCAAATAGCAGGCGTTTTCAATCAATTCTCAGACTTTCCAAAGTTCTTTGTGGAACTATACGCTCATTTTGCCACCGCCGAACCTTGGTTCGTCTATCCCGACGTATTGCCAGCATTAAATAAGTGGCAGCAACAAGGAATTGAATTAGCAGTAGTATCGAATTTCGATTCCCGAATTTATCCCGTATTAAAAGCACTAAATTTAGCTGAATATTTCACATCAGTGACAATTTCTACCGAAGTTGGTGCAGCAAAACCAGACTCTCAAATTTTTACTGCGGCTTTGCAAAAGCACAACTGCATAGCCGAGAATGTGTTGCATATCGGCGACAGCTTCAAAGCTGATTATTGTGGTGCTAAGAATGCGGGGTTAAACGCAATTTGGTTGAATCGCCAACAGGAAAAAATAGATTCAGGAAAGTTGAATTTAACTAATTTCCAAAAATTAGAAGAGTTTCCTAGTCTGGATTTTATATAGCAATCCTTGCAGGAGTCGTAAATTTTTTACCCACCCCACCCCTTTCCGAACTCGCGGGGAGGGAGTAAGAAATTCACAAATGATTTAGCATCGCTATATCACATAAAACCCTTAATTATACTGACTGTGCAGGACTACCCGATCGCGAAGTCAACAGCTACAGTTTCGATGGCGCAATTATCTGTGACAGCGACGAAATAGCTCAATTCCTAATTGCCAACAACGTCTATTTTGAAAACAACTGCGCCATTCTTAGTATTAGTGGTTATCCTCAAAGCATCTTCAACATTTAAAATCATAAAAAGCTTATCTGTGTAAGGGCTTCAGCGATTTTAAAATCAGTAGCAAAAAAGCTGAGATTAACTCGGTGAGTAAAGGTTTCAGATTTTTAAATTTCCCCCCACGGGGGGAAGTTTAGTTGAAATTGTGTGAAATTTGCCTTCAACTTTTTCTCGTCTGGTTTTGTTTGTGTAGGCGCGGCTTCTCACCGCCTAGACTTTTTTAAGTCGTATACTCCGCATTAATCTTCACGTAGTCGTAACTCAAATCACATCCCCAAGCTTTCGCAAAACCGCTGCCATTCCCGACACTAACCTGAATTACAACCGTATCAGCCTTCAAATATTCCCCATCCGCAGCCGCTTTCATATAATTACTGGCAGCAGCGCGATCGAACTCTTTAGGTTGTCCGTTTTCCATCATCAAAAAATCCCCCAATTGAATCCGCAAATTCTCTTGATCGAAAGGTACACCAGCGCGCCCAGCCGCCGCCGCAATTCTGCCCCAATTCGGATCGCGTCCGAAAATAGCAGCTTTCACCAAAGAAGAACCGACAATTGTTTTGGCAATTTTACTCGCAGAAACTTCATCCAGCGCGCCACTAACTTGCACTTCTACCAAACAAGTTGCACCTTCGCCGTCACGGGCGATCGCCTTTGCTAAATGCACGCAAACTTCTGTCAGCATCGCCTCTAATTTTTCAGCATCCGCACCCATTTCCGTAATTGCCGGTGTGCGGGATTGACCGTTCGCCAAAGCAATTAGCGAGTCGTTGGTACTGGTATCGCCGTCAACAGTAATTTGATTGAAACTTCTGTTAGCCGCCCGACTCAGCATTTCTTGCCACAAATGCGATGACACTGCTGCATCGCAAGTTACAAATGCCAGCATTGTTGCCATATTCGGGTGAATCATTCCCGAACCTTTGCAAATGCCGCCGATGCGGACGGGTCGATCGCCAAACATGGTTTCCAGGGCGATCGTTTTCGGCACTAAATCCGTCGTACAAATAGCCTTAGCCGCCGCATCGGAACCAGTTTCCGATGCCTCAGCAACTAATCGGGGAATTGCCGCCCTCAGCGGCTCCATTTTTATCCGCTGTCCGATGACGCCAGTGGAGGCCAAAAGAATAGATTCTGGAGGAATATTCAGCGCTTCTCCCAACAATTTGGCACTTTCGAGGGCATCTGCCAAACCTTGTTCGCCAGTAGCAGCATTAGCTTGTCCGGCATTGCACAAAATTGCTTTGGCGCTGGGTTTAGCTTGCAAACGCTGGCGGCAGTAGTCCACGCAAGCGGCCCGGACAGTGGATGTGGTGAAGACTCCTGCGGCGATCGCGTCCACCTCTGACAAAATTAAACTTAAATCCGGTAAGCCTGAAGGCTTCAAACCCGCTGTAATTCCAGACGCTCGATACCCTCTGGGTGCTGTAACTCCGCCGCCAATTTCTTTCCAGTCCGACATGATGACCTCCCTAGTAGCCTTCAATCTGCTGAAAGCGGATTATACCATTTTAGATTTTAGATTTTAGATTTTAGATTTTAGACTGTGGCGCGAGCGCTAGAGGAGAAGGATTTTAGATTTGAGATTTCCCATTCTTTTGGGCCCAATTTCCCATTCCCCATTCCCCATTCCCATAAAACTAGCATTTTAGATTTTAGATTTTAGATTTTAGATTTTAGATTTTAGACTGTGGCGCGAGCGCTAGAGGAGAAGGATTTTAGATTTGAGATTTCCCATTCTTTTGGGCCCAATTTTCCATTCCCCATTCCCATAAAACTAATCGCGGCTTCCAATCTAGAGTTAGAACTCAAGAAGAAGTCGCGACGGTTTTGTAATTGACATTATTAATTTTTAGCTGGCAAACAACAAACTCGATTCAACTATCTCGCCGTTGAAAAAAGAGTTATTTGCGATCGATATTCGCTGGAGAACCAGCATCTAAACCCACTTCAGCAGCCACACGGCTCAGCATGGATTCCTGACGGTTTTTGACGAGGTGTTGATGGCGCATCATCAGGTTGCGGGCTTGTTCTTGAGTTGACATAACTGATTTCTCCAAATTATAGGTAAGCACTTCGTAGACAATTGTCGAAATTGAGCTTGCCCTAGCTCATAGTGGCGTTGCTGCGATCGTAGCTAGCTTGAAGGCTGGGCTGCGGTTTGCCTTGAATGTGACCCCAGTAGTGGGTATCTTCCATCCCGACTTCGGTGGCGGTGCGGTTGAGCATGGATTGCTGCCGATTCTTCACCAGGTGGTGGTGGCGCATCATCAGAGAGCGAGCTTGATTTTCGGTAGACATAGGGGGTTCCTCCGTATTCTTTAGATTAATGTTGGGCTGTTTTTTTCTTCTCTTCTATCACTATAACAGACAATTCTGTATCTAAAGCTACCAAATCAAAATTGTCACAAAAGTTTACAATTGGCCTGTGGAGCGAGAATCTCGATCGAGGTTGCAGGGAGTGCGATCGAGCTTTGGCTCGTGGATTCAGGCCCCACCTCAAGCAGCAGTTGCCAAAATTTGACAACATTCATCTTCTAAGTGCCAGATTTTAGCGGCTACCTAATTGCCAACAGAAAAATAACTTTATAGTTTGGTTAAGAGTTATAGAGGCAGAATTTTGCCTCTCAAGAAAGTTGAATTTGCCTTAGTTAACAGTAAATTTAATAAGTAACGAATCACAATTAGATTTACAATGATTAAGCAGCTATGCTCAATCACAGTCAAGTTTTTTGTAGTCAAGTAGATAATAGAGTTGAGCCAAAGTGAATCGCCCTCGCCATCCTGAAAAAGCGAGCTTTCTTTGTTGATAAAAATAGATGAAGTCCCAGCAGCCTCCCCACAAAAAAGAGCGATCGTCCTCCCCTAGCAAAACAATCGCCCATTCACCTATAATTTCCGTTAACATCAAGTCCCGCCCTAAAGAAACTATGCTGTACCCACAATTGCAAAGATCCCCCTAGCGTCTTTTTCAGCAGGATGCCAGGGGGAGATCGAGGCTCTGACGTTAGTTTTTCAAGTTGTGTGTACAGAGTAGCCCTTAAGAAAGGTGTGCCGGGGAATAAGCGGCCCTAATCGTCAAACAGTAGACTGGTACTAAATAAGACGTTAAGTTGACACGATCGCTACTCGGCGACTTCAGCTTCCGCTTCAGCTTCAGGTGCATCTGGCACATCTTGCTTGATCGTCAAATAGCGAATCACTTCTTCGCTAAGACGCATCGCGCGCTCCAGGGTAAAAATTGCAGCGCCCGGAGCTGTATAGTTCATTTGAACGTATACTCCGTCCCGGTGCTTGCCGATTTCGTAAGCCAAACGGCGCTTGCCGCGGTGCTGAGTTTCGATGTTTTCAGCACCTTGATCGCGCAAAATAGTTTGATATTTAGCGATCGCCTGGTCTGTCATTTCCTCACCCAAATCAGGGCGCAGAATGTACATAGTTTCGTAAATAAACGGTTTCATGGCAATAATCCCCTTATGGACAACAAGGCTTCTCACGAAGCAAGGACTTATTATCATATCCCAACAATGAACAATCTCAAAACTAAAAAACCAAATTCCCCAAACAACACTCGCTCGCGGTGGAACACCCTGTGGACGTACAGCATCATGAGCGCGATCGCACTTTTGATGCTGTTTCCCTTGCTGTGGCTGCTCAGTACCTCCCTCAAATCCCCCAACGAAAACATCTTTCAATTTCCCCCGCAACTGTGGCCGCAACAGCCAACCCTCGAAAACTTCATCAAAGTTTGGCAAACCAACCCCTTCGGCCGCTACCTTTTCAACAGCACCCTAATTGCCGGCCTCACAGTTAGCATCAACGTCCTCTTTTGCGCCCTCGCCGCTTACCCCTTAGCCAGACTTAACTTTCGCGGCCGCGAAGCCATTTTAATCACGATCGTTTCCACAATCATGATTCCCTTCCAAATAGTCATGATTCCCCTATACGTATTGACAGTACAACTAGGACTAAAAAATAGTTACCTAGGCGTAATCTTTCCCGGACTAGCCTCAGCCTTCGGCATATTTTTATTGCGACAAGCATTTCTAGCAGTTCCCAAAGAACTCGAAGAAGCTGCCCGCATCGACGGCTGCAGCGAATTAGGCATTTGGTGGCACGTCATGATTCCGGCAATTAAGCCTGCTTTAGTCACCCTAGGAATTTTCGTATTTATCGGTTCTTGGAGCGACTTTTTGTGGCCGCTGCTAGTTTTAGACAGACCGGAATATTACACGTTACCTTTAGGGGTAGCCAATTTAGCCGGGACATTTTCTTTAGATTGGCGTTTAGTTGCGGCGGGTTCTATTATTTCTATTGTTCCCGTTTTGGGACTCTTTTTGCTCTTGCAAAAATACATCGTGCCAACAGAAACTGCTGCTGGAGTCAAAGGATAGAATGAGGGCATGGGGCATGGACCCGCGCAGGGCATGGGGATTGGAAGTCCAAAATTAGTATTGATTCCTTCTGCGATACAACTCACAAAATTTATTTGTGATGTACGAACTACCGGAGATCCGCTGGATTGTTGACCGCGCTGGGGTTGTAGATACTATCACCGCTTTTGCAAATGCGAGCGATGCCCCTGACTGGCAAAAATTGCGATCGCACGTAGCTGGCGCAAGAGATATCGACTCTTCGGAATTTCGAGGAATCAAACAAACTGTGGCAATTGTCAGCGACAACCCTCAAGTTCGTGGCGCTTTGCGGGGCAAATCGCAATCAGATATCATTCACAACTGAAATGCAAACTGATTTTTCCTAACTAAAAATTTCCGCCTACCTGGGAGTAAAAACTGCACTAGGGTAAGCAATCCGCTTGTGATTGAACTGTTCCCAAACTCGCACAAAAATCTCCGCAATTAGAGACATATCCTCCCGCGTTAAATCCGAATCAATCAACTGATTATCCTGCCAGCGAGCCCTCAAAATCTTATTAACCATATTCAAAGCCTCTTCATGAGTAGCATCCTTGAGCGATCGCAAAGCAGCCTCGCAAGAATCCGCCAGCATCAAAATCCCGGTTTCCCGCGACTGCGGAATCGGCCCATCGTAGCGAAAATCCTCCTCTCTCACTTGGCGACTTGCGATTGTTAACTTGGAATTATCCGCATCTGGCAAAGCAATCTTTAAATCTTCTATTTCTTTTGCAACAATTTGCTGCGCTTGGTGGTAGAAATAGGCAATTAACATTGTACCTTGGTGTTCGGGAATAAACGCCTGAATTGCCTTCGGCAATCGATGCTTTCGCGCCATCACCAACCCCTCGGTAACGTGCTTTTTAATAATCTCCGCGCTCGTCCAAGGGTCATTAATTTCATCGTGTTTGTTGACCCCGCCCATTTGATTTTCACAAAATCCGAGCGGGTCGTGCATTTTTCCAATATCGTGGTATAATGTGCCAGTTCTGACCAGCTCAACATTGCAGCCGAGTTCCCGGGCCGCAGCCTCCGCCAAACTCGCCACAAACAGCGTGTGCTGAAAAGTCCCCGGAGCCTCGGCAGCCAACTTCTTCAACAGCGGGCGGTTGGGATTGGCAAGTTCCGCCAGCCGGATCGGCGTAATCAAGTCAAAAACGTGTTCCAAATAAGGGCTGATGCCGATCGCCACAACACTCCAAGCCAAACCGGCCAAACTTTGCGCGCCCACCGTACCGAGCACGACGTACCAAATCGCACCGGCAGCCGCGCTGGCAATCAAAGTCCCCACCAGATAAACCGTGCCCTGAGTCAAGCCGAGAGCCACGCCCAAAAGAGCCAATTCCTCGCGCGATCGCAGCCGCCCGGCCATAAAAGCGCCCAGCAATCCCCCCGCCCCGCTAGCCACCAAATGAATCACGTCCACATTTAAGCCAACGGGCAGCAGCGCCGACAGCAGCCCCACCACCGTCACTCCCACTGCCGAACCGTAGAAGCCGCCCGCTAAAATCCCGATCGCGGGCAAACTCGTCCAAGGCAGCCCCAAACTCACCAGCACCGGCGCGCTCAAAGTCAGCAGCAGCAATAGCAGATGATCTCTCCGGCGCAATCGGTAGTGCCTTTCCACCAGCAGTACGATCGCAATTGCCCCTCCGACTAAACAAACAAAACCCGTCAGCCCCAGCCAATTCACTCCCCGCCGGCTTAAGCCAAAATAGTCCAGCAACACGAAATCTTCCTGCGAGATATCTTGTCCTTGTGCAACAATTATCTCGCCCTGCTCTACTGCGATCATTACCGGTTTCACCTTTTGCGCCGCTAATTCAGCTAGCTGTTTGGTTTCCTCGCGATCTCTCACCAGATTTGGCTGCAAAATCGCTGTTAAACCCTCAACCGCCAAAGCTTGGGACTCTAACGGCACTTCATCAGCCACTTGCAGCTTCACAGCTTCTTTCAAAATCTCTTTTGGCAACCCCGGCAGAATACCTTGAGCCACCATCCTTTTTGCGGCGCGATTCATGCCTGTTTGGGTTTTCTGCCAGGCTGCTTCGGACAACTCAAACAGCGAAGTATCGTATATCTGGGGGAACCCAGGAACCCACGGTTTTTCCAGCGCCTCCACAGCATTGAGATAGCGCTGGCGAGCAAAGACAATACTGTCTGTCAGGCTTTGAAAGTCTGCTGCCAGGACCGATCGGCTGTAAGCTTGCAGTTGAGCGATAGCATCCAGGCGAGACTTGTTCTCCGTCTGCCCAGCAATTGCCGGGGAATCCAAACTCAACCGCTCGGAAGTTGCACTTTTGTCCCCCGCTTGCGCCAAAATCGATCGCCACTCCCACTCGGGACAGCTCCGCAAGTAAACCTGAGCAGCAAGCGAGAGCGCCGAGGACTTCGCAAACGGAAACGGGCCTACAGCCTCCCGCAGATCGTTCCCGTGCTGCAAAAATTGTTGCAATTCTCGATCGATTTGTCGATTGACCGCAGGATCTAGCATTAATATTGCTACAGCCCCTATCCGCGCTGCTTTCCGCTGTTCTTCAGTAGTTTTGTAATCCGGGACGCTAGCAGTATCAGGAGCCTTAATCGTCTGAGGAGCTTTCGTCCCCACATCCAGTTTCGGCTGGTTGTAGAAGCGATGGCCCAGAGTGCTGCTTAGAGAAACTACCGCTACCAAGGCCAACATAGGGGAACGAGCTTGATTTTTGAGGCTGGACTTGGAGGTTTTACTTGAAAATCTAGTAAAAGTCTCGGGTGGAGTCCATTTCTGGCGCGACCAACGGCTCGGCAGAGGCCCGCCAGCGCGCTCGGTATCTGCTTTGCTGTCGCCATTTTGCACTTTAGCAATGTGGTGGCGCAGTGAGCGCGCAGCCCCTAGCTGCTCAATCTGCCGCATCAATGAGGAGATCGTATTCATTTATGTCGAAGATATATCACTGTTATCCAGCAGCTTTGTCAGAATTTCTGACTGTGCATCTTGATTGATTTTATCTGAACTACCCTGGCTGAATATTCAACCCCAAGACTACTTTGCCTGACTATCGCCAGAAGTTGGCTTTCCTGACGGGGACCAACCACGCAAACAGCTTTTTTCCTTTCCTTGTCCCTCTTGAACAGAACTCGCGCGCGAGGGCTAAAAACCCCGTTTCTCGGTAGATTCTTCGTTTCGCAACTCCCTTTTCTGGTTTAAACCAGGCTTGTTGGGGCAGGCGCGTCCGATTTAATTTTTCACATTTAATTTTTCACATTTAATTTTTAATTGTCGCTCTCCTTCCACTTTCGCTTTTGACTTGTTAATGGCTAATTGCTAATTTCTGGTTTCCCTTTACCGTTAAAAGCTCCAGACTTTATATTTTACGAGGTCTAACGACATAAGGTGCAGCCACCGATCGGGCTAGCGCTGGGGAATCGAGTCCGGTATCGGGCTTGTAAACTCCCGCCCAAACAGCAAACAGGTTATTTGCTAACTCTACAATTTTTGCATCGCTGCCAGTTCCCCAGAGCGAGAATTCTCGACTCTCGGCTAGCTGGTGCGATTTAACCTCACCCGAAGATACCTGTCGCCATTCTACAGGAATCGCAGCAACGCCGTTGTAGGCTCCAGACAAAGCTCCTGTCAAAGCGCAGGTTATTTGTCCTGCCATACCACAGCGGGCAGCACGCACCACTGACAAGCGCAAATCTTCTGGGGTGTTCAAAAAGCAGTAGAAAGCTAGGGCAATGGGAATGAAATTTCCTGGGTTGACAATTGACTCGGTTTGTAATTTTTTCTCACCTTCGCCCTGTCTTTCTCGCAAAGCTGTGGCGCTTTTGCACAGATGAGTGGCGGCTGTTTCTAAATCGGCTCCCTTTTCTAGTAGTATTTGCACTTGCAGCAGCAGCTCTGTTAAGGCATTATCTGTTTTCAGGTAGGCAAGTGTTTGCTCGATCGCTGTCGCGGGGTCAAGTCTTTCTTTGAGAGCTCTGGCGATCGCATATGCTACTGCTAAAATTGCTGTTTCCCATTCTGGCTGCTTTTCATTGTGCCAAACCTCTATCGCCAGCATGATTTTTTCTCGCAGCTTGGCTTTATTTTCGTGAAAAAACATCGCGGATGGCAGCGCAGCCAGGGCAGCTTCACCCGGGTTAAGCTGGGTTTGAAACTCATTGTTGCGGGGATGGTAGATTTCCGACTTGGCAAATGCTTCCCAAGTATCGCGCCAATCTTTTAAATCTAAACCCCTACACCGAATTAAACTTTGAGCACACGCTACCGCAAGTCTCCCGGATGCGGATGAGTCTTTGCCAGTTGGGATTTTACTGTTGACAGAATTCAACGCCAATGTTGCGCCACTTACGGTCAATTGTTGGTGTTTCGTCAGTTGTAAAATCGGCTGCAAGTCTTCTGTTTGGGGGGGACTACCCACGAGTTGCCTCTGGTATTGCAGGCCTAGAGAGTCTCCTAAAACTGCCCCCAGGATGGTTCCTTGAAACTTGCTCAACAGGGAATGCCGCATTTGAATTTAACTCAAGTTGCTAATTGGTCATTGGGCATCGGGCATCGGGCATCGGGCATCGGGCATCGGGCATCGGGCATCGGGCATCGGGCATCGGGCATCGGGCATCGGGCATTGGTCATCTTGCCCGGAAAGCTTAGCCGAAGGGTGGTCAGTGGTCATTGGTCATCTTTTGCTTCGTCATTACCGATTCCCTGTTTGGCCTGCGCGGGCCCATCCATCCGATGCCCCATGCCCCATGCCCCATGCCCCATTACCATTCTTGCTGGTGATTATTTTAAATTCAACCCAAACATATAAGGGCTGGTTTTCGATCTAAAACCTGCCCTCATCCGATCGCTACAATCGGTAAATTTTTAATTTTTAATCAGGTAACTAACTAGAGCTTGCAGCCCCAGCAGGTAACTTTCCGGGCCAAAACCGCTGATTTGCCCGATCGCCACCGCTGCGATAAACGAGTGGTGTCGAAAAGCTTCCCGCCGGTAAATATTGCTCAGATGAACTTCTACCGCAGGGATATTCACCGCGGCGATCGCGTCTCTAATTGCCACACTCGTATGAGTATAAGCTCCAGCATTAATCAATAAGCCTTGGTGGTGCCCTAACATTGAGTGAATTGCATCCACCAATACCCCTTCATGATTCGATTGCTGAATTGAGACTTGCACCTGGAGGGCTTGCGCTTCTCGTTCTAGCAACTTGTTGATATCATTTAAAGTCGCAGAACCATAAACTCCAGGTTCTCGCTGACCCAATAGATTTAGATTAGGGCCGTGAAGTACCAGGATATTTAACAATTTTAAAATTTCCAGCGCAACAAAAATTGTGAGAGTTTTGACATGGGATTTAGCTCAAGCCTGCCACCTCAAAAGTCAAACCTTAACCTCAAACTTCTAATTGAGTCCCCACTACCTGCGATTCCTCGGTTGGTTGACAGGAATACGAATCGGTTCGAGTTCCGGTTCAGGTTCGGGACTCAGCAGTCCTTCTATCAGCTTGCGAACCCATTCTTTAATTTCTTCCAGCACCTTTTCAATGTTTTCCATTGAACGGATAGCTCCTTTTTTTATAGTCTAGATTGCTAAACCGACGGCTAAATCCCTGAAAACAAGCAAGCACGACTTTGAAACCAAAGGTCAAACTTGCTTTCTCGCTTGCTGGTTGTTTTGAGCAATGGAGAGAGTCAGTATATTGGCCAATCAGTCCTATCTTCTTATCATAACGAATCTTTACAGATAATCAAGAGGTAAAAGGAAAATTGCCAAATTATATCGGAGTATAGAGTGTTAAATAAAGCTTAAGCTTACGGATGACTGTTGACAATTGACCAATCGTGGGATTTTTTCTACGTTTTTGCCAACAATAATTTACGCCGGAGTCGATCGAGCGCCGTACAGCTACTCAGATTCCGAATCCAATCCCGGCCGCGGGCATCCCCAAAGCGGTATTCAAAACTTTCTGCGCCGCCGTCGGGCCCCGCTAAACCGACATAAACCAATCCGACAGGTTTAGCATCTGTGCCGCCTCCGGGCCCGGCGATGCCTGTAATGCTCAATCCCCAATTTGTATTGAGGCTGGCGCGAACTCCCGCAGCCATTTGTTTTGCCACTTGGTGGCTGACTGCCCCAAATTCGGCTAAATCTTGCGGATTAACACCTAACAATCCTTCCTTAACCCGATTGTCGTAAGAAATAATCCCGCCTAAAAAGTAGCAAGAACTGCCGGGAACACCTGTCAGCATCGCCCCCAATCCACCTCCCGTGCAGGATTCAGCCGCGCTGAGAGTTTGCCCCGCATCCAGCAACAATTGGCCCGCAGTCGAAGCGAGGGTATCGCTATCAGCACCGTAACAGTCTAAGCCGGCAATTTGCCGCAATTGTTGTTCGATCGGCTCAATCAAGTTTTTCGCACCCACGGACGACTCCGCGCGGGCCGAAATCCGCAGTTTGACTTCGCCGTGATTGGCGTAGGGAGCCACAGTAGGATTGGTTAAATTCAGAAAACTATCTACTTTTTCCGCCAATGCCGACTCAGCAATGCCCCAAAATTTCAATGTGCGGCTGTAAATAGTGGCGCTGCACCAGCCGTTATTTTGCAGGTAAGGAACGGCGGTTTCTCGCCACATCAAGTGCATTTCCGCCGGTACGCCGGGAAATGTCATTAGTGTCACGTTGCGAACCGGCTGCCAAATAATCCCCGGTGCAGAACCGCTGCGGTTTGGCAGAATGTCCGCAGTTTCTGGAATTAAAGCTTGTTTGCGGTTGCTGGGACTCATGGTGCGTCCCCGCTGGGCAAATTTGTATTCGATATCTGCGATAATTTCCGGCTTTTCTATTAAGGGAACCCCAAAAAAATCGGCGATGGTTTCGACTGTGAGGTCGTCTGGTGTGGGGCCGAGACCTCCGGTGAAGAGCAAAAGCTGCGATCGGCCCACGGCGATTTCTAACACTTGTTTGATACGTTCTGGATTGTCCCCCACCACTGTTTGATAGTAGTGAGGGATTCCCAGACTCGCTAATTCTTTGGCTAAAAACTGGGCATTGCTATTAAGAATATCGCCTAACAGCAATTCAGTGCCAACACAAATAATTTCAGCAACCATTATTCGATTTTAGATTTTAGATTTTGGATTTTAGATTGGGGATTGGGGAATTGGGGATTGGGCATGGGGCATTGGTCATTAGTGATTGGTGATTGGTGATTCTTACTAACAACTGTCAACTGTCAACTGTCAACTGTCAACTAACTATCGAGCGTGTCTCCAAACTTTCCAGCTAGCATATCCCAGCAAACTTGTCGCACCCATAGCGTAAATTACGCCGCTCGGAAGCGAAAAAGCTAGGGCTAAACTTCCCACCCACAGTGTCAGCGAGTAAATAAATAAAACCGCAAATCGATGGGATAGTCCGGCTTGTAAAAGTCGGTGGTGGAGGTGGCGCTTGTCAGCAATAAACGGTGACTTGCCGTTGCGAAGTCGATCGAGAATCACGGCCGACATATCTAAAATCGGTACAGCTAAAATTAAATATGGCAGCAACACAGAAGTAACAGCCGTAGTTTTAACCAACCCAATTACTCCCACTCCAGCGAGAGTAAACCCGATAAAATAAGCCCCGCCATCTCCCATAAAGATTTGAGCCGGATTGAAGTTGTAGCGCAGAAATCCCAATGTCCCGCCAGCCAAAGCCGCTGCAATCAGGGCCGCCGCCGGTTGGTGCATCGCCAGACTGACAATCAGCATTACAACTGCTGCAATCCCTGAAACTCCGGCAGCTAAACCGTCCAAACCGTCAATCCAGTTGATGGCATTCGCCATGCCGACGAGCCAAATCACGGTAATTGGCAAGCTCAGCCAGCCAATATCAGTCAGTCCCAAGGAGGGAACTGTGAGAAACTCAATTTGTACGCCCGCCATCCAAACGATGCTGGATACGCCAATTTGCATGAGCAAGCGTTTTAAGGCCGAGAGTGAAAATAGGTCGTCTGCTAAACCGATGAGGAAGAATCCGATGCCGCCGAGGGTGACTCCCCAAATTTCGTATTCGTCTTTGGGATTGAGAACTTGTCCGCTAGCATCGATGAAGCCTCCTGAGATCCAGACAAATAACAGGGCAGTGATAGTGCCGAGAAAGATGGACACTCCTCCCAAGCGCACCATAGGGCGCTTGTGGACTTTTCGCTCGCCTGGCCGATCGACTCGCCCGCTTTTGAGACCAATTTTTTTGACTATTGGCGTACTCCAGAGGACGACGATCGCAGAAACTAGGAAAGCGAGTATGTGGTACAGATACTGGTACGGCATCTGAAATCAATTTTAAATAGTGCGGGGCAATTAGTCTGTCAGGCAGAGTCTACTACATTTCAGATGGCTTATAACAAGGAAACATCTTGAAGAGCGACTGGGGGTTTGGGAGTCGGAGATTTGTCGCAATGGCAGTTGCCCTGGGGCGAATTGTCAGGTTGTTCATTCCTAACTCTCGAATTAACGATTTGAAATATCGACTCTTTCGCGAGCAAAAAAGTCGATATTTGGCGAGCGGGCCCAGTTGAACGGTATCTTTCGCAACCTACAAATACCGTTAGTCAAACCAGCCCCGCCCGACAAATATCTTTACTAAAAACCGCCTTGGCGATCGATATTTTTGGTGAAAACCGCTTGTCAATATCGCTACAGGCAACTCTCAATCTTTTCCTGCTCTTTATATCCGCCCCAAAGCGGTTACAAGCCCCCGATACAATCGATGGTCGATCCCAAAATTTTAGATGCTAGTTCAATCCCCCAGATTCAATGCGAGAAGAAATCTAAAATCTAAAATCTAAAATCTAAAATCGACTAACCCTTTTACCCGTACACTTCCAACTACCAATTCCCTATTGCCGATCAGGAAAATTAAGCTAATGCCGGCACTTTCAAGTACAAGTGGGGATATAAGGGGAAGCGATCGCACAGTGCTGCGACCCGACGCAGGCAGTCGGCTGCAACGCTTTCATCATCTGGATTTAGCAGTCGATCGGCAATAATGTTGCCAATCTCGGTAAATTCTGCTGTTCCCATTCCCCTGGTGGTCATCGCCGGCGAACCGAGTCTCAAACCGCTGGTGACAAAGGGGGATGCCGGATCGAAAGGCACGGTATTTTTATTAGCAGTAATATTCACACCGCTGACTAATTGGTCCGCTTGCTTGCCTGTCATGTTTACCGATCGCAAATCAACTAGCATTAAGTGATTGTCCGTGCCGCCGGAAACGAGTTTTAAACCCCGCTGCTGCAACCGTTCCGCTAAAGCGCGCGCATTTTCAATTACTTGACCGGAATAAGTTTTAAATTCAGGCTTTAATGCTTCGCCGAAAGCTACTGCTTTGCCCGCAATCACGTGTTCTAATGGCCCACCTTGAGTGCCGGGGAAAACTGCTTTGTCAAATTTTTTACCTAATTCCGGGTCATTGGTCATAATCAAGCCACCGCGGGGGCCCCGCAGGGTTTTGTGAGTGGTGGTGGTGACTGCGTGACAGTGGGGAAGGGGGTTGGGGTGGTGCCCTGTGGCGACTAACCCGGCGATGTGGGCGATATCGGCGAGCAGGTAGGCTCCGATTTCGTCGGCGATCGCTCTAAACTTCTCAAAGTCTATAATTCGCGAATATGCTGAATAGCCGCAAATTAGCAATTTCGGTCGATTTTGTTTGGCAAGTGCCAAAATTTCGTCGTAGTCGAGCTGTTCTGTTTCTTGGCTGACGCCGTAGTGAAAAGCTTTGAACCATTTGCCGGATACGTTGACCGGCGAACCGTGGGTCAAGTGTCCGCCGTGGGACAAATCCATGCCCATAATTCCGTCTCCTGGTTCCAGCAGGCTCAAAAACACTGCAAAGTTGGCTTGAGCGCCGGAGTGGGGTTGGACGTTGGCGTGAGCGGCTCCAAATAGCTGTTTGGCGCGGTCGATCGCAATTTGCTCGATGCCGTCAATAAATTCGCAGCCGCCGTAGTAGCGTTTCGCTGGCAGTCCTTCGGCGTATTTATTGGTCAGCACTGAGCCTTGAGCTGCCATTACCGCTGCGGAGGTAAAGTTTTCGCTGGCGATGAGTTCTAGGTGGTCTCGCTGCCGCTGGAGCTCTTGCCCGATTAAATCGGCAATTAGCGGATCGGTTTTGGAAAGGAATTCTAAGTTAGTGTCCGTCACAATAATCAACCTCTTGACAGTTTTGGGATTGGGAATTGGGGGTCTTTTAGCCTACTACGGATTTCGCACCATTGACATAAATATTACGTTGTGTTCAGGTTAAGCCGTTTGTCTCTAACTGCTGACATACAATGAAATTACTGGTGTGAAACCTGCCGGAGGTATCAAATGTTAGTCATTTTAATGGAAAATCAGATGCTTGCCCCTCAGTGTGTTTGCCAAAGTTGTTTGCTGGCCGATCGCACTGGCCAACCGCGCTGGAACGGTGGAGAGCTTCGCTGCGGTCATCGAGTTGCTAAACCTACGGAAAATTTGCCCGATCGGTACGAGTGTCAAATGGGCTTCGTCATTGCCAATATTAAATAATCATCGGGCATCGGCCAAAGAGGGCATGGGGCATGGGGCATGGGGCATCGGGCATCGGGCATGGGGCAAACAGGCCCGCGCAGGGCATGGTGACTATTAACCCGACTCGATCTAAGTTCCCCTGCATCTGGTACTTGAGGCTGCTATCCGCCCACAAATGAGCAAATTCCGGGCGAGTCGGAACTGAGCCTGCTGCGTTATGCTGATTTTAATAGGAATTAATAGTTCACCGATCGACTCAGGAGAGTTCATTATGACTTGGCGCGGGTCTACAACTGTTCGAGACCGGATTTTTGCTTCTTTGCCTTATTTGCTCCCGCTAATTGACGGGTTTGCCTTTGGCAACAAGTATCTCTTTGCACAGTTTCCTGTCCTGCAACTGTTTTATTTGCCGCTAGTTCCATTGATGCAGATTTATAGTTTGCCCTTTGCTAGCTTGGTTATTTTCTTTGCCCTGTATTTAGGAGTAGTTAGAAACGAAAACATCAGTCACTTCATTCGTTTTAATGCGATGCAGGCGATTCTTTTAGACATTGTTTTGATGCTGTGCGGCCTGGTTTTGCCGATTTTTTCTAACGGCGTCCAAGTCGCATTTATTGCGGAAACTCTGTATAACATGGTGTTTTTGGGCGCTTTTGCTGCATTTGTCTATGCAGTCGTGCAGTCGCTTTTGGGACGCTATGCAGAGATTCCTCCGCTTTCGGATGCTGTTTATATGCAGGTACGATAGTCAGTTGACAGTTGACAGTTGACAGTTGACAGTTGGCAGTTGACTGTTGACGGTTGGTTATTATTTGTTGGTTCTAATGCCCAATGCCCAATGCCCAATGCCCAATAACTAATGACTAACAACTACTGTATTTTCAAGACTGCCGATGCCTTCAATTTCGATGCGAACTCGATCGCCTATTTGTAGCGGCCCTACTCCTTGCGGCGTTCCAGTCAGTATCACATCGCCTGGAATTAGGGTCATTACCTGACTGATGTAGGAGACGAGAAAGTCTGGGGAAAATACCATGCGATCGATCTGGGATGACTGTACCGGTCGCTCGCTATCATTGACAAAAGTCTGCAATTGTGCAGCAGGACTCAGTTCGCGGACAATCCAAGGCCCCAAGGGACAAAAAGTATCGAACCCTTTGGCCCTCGCCCACTGGTTGTCCCGCTTTTGCAAATCTCTAGCTGTTACGTCGTTGGCGATCGTATAGCCCCAAATTTTGCTGTGTGCTTGTTCGGGAGTGCAGTTGGTACAATGTTCGCCAATTACCAGGGCCAATTCTCCCTCGTAATCTACCCTTTCTGACTGCTGCGGATAGCGAATCGCTGCACCTGCAGGGATGACAGCACTCGGAGGCTTGAAAAACAGCAGGGGTTCTTCCGGTACAGGGGTTCCCATCTCGGCGGCGTGATCGACATAATTTTTGCCTACGGCTACAATTTTTGAGGGAGAGCACGGGGCGAGAATTTGGTAAGTATCTGGTGAAAGTTCCAAATCGGTTGGTTGTCCTTGTAACCAGGGCGGTGCATCAAATACTTGAACGCTGTGGCTTAGTTGCAGTAAACCGTAATGGATGTGTCCTTGTGTTGTTTTAACTCGAACGTAGCGCTGGGCCATACTATTTTAGATTTTAGGTTTTAGATTCTAGATTCTAGATTCTAGATTAAGAGGATATAGGCATAATTGCGGAAAATTAATTTGTTTATGCCCGTTTAAGATTTTTGCTGTATTATTTCTAAACCGCTTTCCGTGCAAATTCCGTGCAGCGGTTTGTCCCAGGAGTCAACTGGTAGCTGGGGGATCGAGGCAAATTCAAAGAGAATGCCGATCGTAACTTTTGATTTCCAGTCAGCTAAACTGAGCATTCGATCGTAATAGCCGCCGCCGTAGCCCAACCGATAGCCGCGAACATCGCAGCCTACTGCGGGTACGAGGATTAAATCTACTTCTGAGCGGTCTATTTTAGGAGCGTCCGGCAGTGGTTCGAGTATGCCGTAAGCTCCAGTATGTAAAGCATCTCCGGGCTGCCAGATGTGCCAGGATAGCTCTTTGCCGACACAGCGGGGAAATCCCCATTTGCGGGGAGTTGCAAATAGGGGACTTAAATCTGGTTCTTGGCGACAACTGAAGTAGGCGAGGATTGTTTTTGCTTGGGTGAATAGGGGCGAGTTTTGCAGGTGATTGCAGAGGCGATCGCTCTTTTGTCTCCATTCTTGTGCTGATAGGGATTTGCGGGTGTTGAGGAGCGATTTTCTTAATTCTGTTTTAGTTAATGAAGGTTCAGGAGTATTCATATTTTCGTCGCTCGAATCTCTCGTTTGAGTTGCAGTCCGACTGGGGTTGAAAACCCCTGCCTCACAGCGAAAGTCCTCTAAAAGAGGACTACAATTAATTGCATTTTCATCACACTCTGCAGTCGGTTTTAACCGACTTTAGCTTTGAGGCAGGGGTTTCAACCCCTGGCGGACTGCCGGACTGCGGGACTGTCGGAAAGTATCAACAAACTGGATGTGATATTACATATTGTCTCACCACAGGACAAACGCCAAATAGCGTTTCATTCTCCTGTTCTTCTATTTCAACTAGCGATCGCCTGCCCAAAGATTGCAGCCCGTTGAATAACTCGGAGGGCGATAAATCGGCATCTTGTAGCAATTGCTCTATTGAAACTGAATTTGCTTCGCGGCTGAGGCGGCAGATGAGGTTTTTTTCTAATTCTGACAAACGATTTATCTGCGGGTGCAATGTTGCTGCCAATTCTTCCCCTAAGAATAGCACATCATATTTCAAAAATTCTGCAACCCTACCTCGGAATATTTCTTGAATTGTGGTGGAGACTATTTTCAACCACAATGGATTGCCTCGGTACGTGTTAATTAGCTTTTCCCATGTTTCGGGATTGAGTAAACTTTTTTGTCGGAAAATTTCGGCTGCTGCTGCACCTATGCCTTTGAGTTGTAAGCTGCGAACTGGTGAATTGTCACCTTTTAAGGCGGTAATTTCTCTGGGTGGTTCCCAACTGTTGAGGATTAAACAACTGTTGTGAGTTGTTTCTCCGATTTGTCTGAATAGGATGCTGTAATTTTCGCATTCAGGGCGGTAATTTCCTGCTAGTTGTCCGCTGCTGAGAATGGTTTGCACGTCGTCGAGGATAATGAGACAGCGGTTTTTTCGCAGAAATTCCATTAACAGGTAAAGTCGATCGGGGATGCTGCTAGGGAGTTCGATTTCAGGTTTATTTAGTAGAAACTCTAGGAGATTTTTTAGGGTTGTTTCTAAGGGTGGGGAGTGGCGGAGACTTCGCCAGATGACGCATTCAAAGTTATGCTGAATTTTTTGGATCAGGTGGAGGGAAAGTGCGGTTTTGCCGATACCGCTGAGTCCTGATATTGCTGCGAGGGTGCACTTTTCTTGGACGATCCATTTTTCCAGGGTGGCGAGTTCGGATGTGCGATCGGACAATGATGAAATATGAGGTGCGTCTGCTAAGTCTAGTCTGGTTTGGGGTTGGGAGGTGTCTGAGGTGGGGGTTGAGGGCGATCGCTTTTGTGGATATTCTGAAAATTGACTATCCTTACAGACATTGACATTACCAATAAAAAAATCGTTTCCCGAATTTGATGAAATGATGAATAATTGTCGTCTCTCAAGTGTCGATCGTAAATTCGATGGAGTAACTTCTTCACCTAATACATTTGATAAACGCTTCCATAATTTTGAAGCTACATTCCTTACGTGACCTTCGCTACAATGTGATGCTTCTGCGATTTGAGAGTATTTTTGACCTTCCCATACACCCCCCAGGATAGCTTCTTGCAGATCCTCCAAATGTTCTCCCGTCTTGGCGAAAACCATGTCATCGGCAAATCTCAAGACTTCTTTAACGTCCATCGGTGAGTTAAGTTTAGGGGTTTGACCTATTATACCTGCTATTTTATGACATTTTATGACACGGATGGCAACATTTGACTTTTTTTGATAGTTAGCGTCAGGTACAACAACTTACATTTTCTGACTTTTTCTGACTGGACATCACTGTGAATATAATGATATTATCCAAATATAAGCGATAATTTTCCGCTAATAAACTATAGCAAAACATTGGAGTCTTAAACTCATGACTAACGAACCCAAAAAAGAACCCAAGCTGAAATGTCCGCTGTCGCAAGAACAAAAGGAGACAGTCAAAGAGGTTGCTGATGTCATTGATAAGCATAGAAGAATTGTCAGAAAAATTACGGGTTAAAGCTAATAAATAGTTGTTTTTTTTTCCTCGGATCGATATGAGAAATGATTTGAGTGGGTTGGAAATAATCCGACTATTTTTTGAACTGCTTTTTCAGCTAGTTGACTAAGAGTATTGATTTATCCTAGGTATTTGACGCTAAAAGGAAATAAGCATGGATGCACTTGTAGCAGCAATCACACAAATTTTAGATTACATTCACACCCAAGGCCCAGACGCGATCGCGCAGCTAACGGGACTACTCGAAGCTCTCAAAGTGGGATCTGTTTCTGTTGCGGCTCTGTTTGGCTTGGTTGCTAACGGACCCGCTGTTATTGAATTTCTTAGCCAGGTGATAGCTTTAATCAGTTCAGGTGCCGGTGTTACGGAAATAGCGACAGCGATCGGCTCCTTGGCCGGCTCACTGGGACTGTCTATTGAGTTTGTCATCCAGATATTACAAATAATCGGCGCTTTGTTGCTGGCATTTTAAATATATCAAAAGCGATCGCCCTTCCTTAACTGAGGCGCGATCGCCCTCATTTTATTAACTCAAACTATTTCCGACGCTAAAAGCCTACCATCAACTCGCTCATATTCATCTTCCAACAGCCACGAGTGAGCCTCATCGTAACTTGAACTTAAAAACAGCGGTTTATAATTCGCCGAGGGCTCGTAAATACAACACTTACCATTTTTGCCACCCACTAACATCAGAACCCGAGGCGGGAAAACAATCGGATCTACCCACAACTCGATAAATTCCCAATCATTAATTTGTTCGGCGAGGTTTGGTGCGGGAGATAACATGGTAATTATCAGTTCCTTTGATGATTTTAATTTCTGCGTAATACAGCGGAATGCGACTGCCGTCCGCTCTGATTTGATAACCTATAGGATAATCAAAGTATAACCCGTAGCGATCGTAGTCATCGGTTTCATCCTCAATCCCTGTAAGCTCTCCTCTATCTATAATAGCTTGTATCACTAAATCCATTGTGGCTCTGTCATTAAATACATGAGCTTTTCCTTCTTTTCTCAGCAGTCTTTGTACCTGTGGCGTTTCTGGAAGATGTTTGTCAAATAAACTGGTTCTTGGGTCTGGTGTTAGTTCGCGGTTAATGCCACTCATTAACTAATTATATAGGATACTTGCAATTAAGTTTACTATAACCTTGCATGAAGATCGCCCTTCCTTAACTGAGGTGCGATCGCACTTTCCATTTATCCCTTAGATCGCACTTCGTCAAATTCTGCTTCTGAATCTTCCTTAGTAAAAATTACATCCTCATAAATAGCATCAATACCTGTGCGAAAATCTACGCTAGCAAAGTGAATTTCGCTTCCTTGAGTATAGGAATACAAAACCCACAACCCTTCAGCATTCCGACGAAAACACTCTACCCGCTCGCGTTTTTGACTAATTAACACATACTCTTGAAGCGTTTCTAATTCTTGATAGTCAGCAAACTTATCGCCCCGATCGAATCCTTCAGTACCGTTAGACAAAACCTCGACAATTAAACAAGGATATCTTTTAAAAGATTGAAAGGCCTTGTCCCGTTCGTCGCACGTTACCATCACGTCAGGATAGTAGTAAATATTCTTAGATTCAATCCTAGCTTTCATGTCGGACATATAAACACGACAGCCACTACCCCGAACATGATTTCTCAACAAGGTAACTAAGTTGATAGTAACAGTTACATGAGCGTCATTTGCACCTGCCATTGCATAGACTTCGCCCTGAATATACTCGTGTTTGAGGGGACTGAGTTCTTCTAACTTCAGATACTCTTCCGGCGAGATATAATTGTGGGTGCGATCGGCAATCATTGGCTTTCCCAAATTTCAGTTTTCGATGATTTCAGTCGAGGTATTTGTATTATAGCAGTTTTCACTCGGATGAAATACAGGACACAGCAGTAGGGAGACGGCACTGCTGCCGACTATTGTCAGTGAATTATCACCCAAATTTGTATAATTTATTAGTGCCAGAAGGGGGACGGGTTCCTGTAGGATAGGTGGCAACCTCCGAGTATTATAAATGAGGTTTCTAACCCGCATTTAGTATTATTCCTAAAAAAACCCGGTTTCTTCTAGAAACCGGGTTTTTCACACTTACGCGGCGTGTTGTCGATACCACTCAATCGTATTTTTCAACCCTTCCTTAAACTTCACTTCCGCCACAAAACCAAACTTTTCCTTAGCCCTTTGGGTATCCAAACAGCGGCGCGGCTGACCGTTCGGCTTGTCTGTTTCCCAAACAATTTCTCCCTCAAATCCCATCAATTCGCAAATTGTTTCCACCAAATCGCGAATTTTAACTTCGCTATTTGTTCCCAAATTAACCGGGTCAGATTCACTGTAATCTTGCGTTGCCATCACAATTCCCCGCGCGGCATCTGTGGAATACAAAAACTCGCGGCTGGGGCTGCCATCGCCCCAAACTGGCAGTGTTTTGTCTCCCCTTACTTGCGCTTCGTGGACTTTGCGAATTAATGCGGGGATGACGTGAGAACTTTTCGGGTCAAAGTTATCTTCCGGGCCGTATAAATTGACTGGTAGCAAGTAGATACCGTTGAATTCGTACTGCTGGCGGTAGGATTGCAGTTGCACTAATAAGGCTTTTTTTGCAATTCCGTAAGGTGCATTAGTTTCTTCGGGATAGCCGTTCCAGAGATCGTCTTCTTTAAATGGAACAGGGGTGAATTTGGGATAAGCGCAAATTGTGCCGACGCAGACAAATTTTTCGACTCCTGCTTCGTAGGCGGCGTGGATTAGTTGCGCGCCCATCATCAAATTATCGTAAAATAATTCAGCGGGTTTGAGTTGGTTTAAACCGATGCCGCCGACGTGGGCGGCGAGGTGTATGATTATATTTTGTTGGTCGGCGGCGCGCTTGCAGTTTTCCATGACGCGGAGGTCGCAGTCGATCGATCGAGTCACCGAAATTTTATCGGCATCGGCCCCTGCTTTCACTAGCTGGTCGATTACCTGACGGCCCAAGAAACCGGCGCCGCCCGTGACTAGAATGCGTTTGCTGCTTAAATCCAAGCTTGTCATAATTTTAGCCTCGGGATTTTGAATAAGGGTCGATCGACAATTTCAATTCTAAAATTGTTGCTTTAGCAAAAAAAGCTTTCAGCTACAGGATGAGGTTGCCCACAAATCTGTTTTAGCTGCTGCAGATAGGGACAATTTGCTCCGTGTACACCCGAAAGTTAGATTTATGAGTAGCGAGTCCTCAACCATCATTTTAATGTTTTTTTTAGCCCGCACAGCCGAAAATTTTGCGAGCCATTAAGCTGGTTCTTTGAATGCCATCGCGGGCTAATAGCTGTAACAATCCTCTGATCGGTTGTGAAGTGTTTGCAGGGGCAATCCTCCGCGCGCCTTTCGTCAAAGGGGTAGACACGGGGCCCTACCCCTAAAAATTGTTCGCACTGACGGCTTGATTTAGCGACTCAATCAAATCCGTTGCCCGAACCCCGACCTTGTTGGTCTAAAGCTTTCATGTCAGCATCTACCATTAAATGTACTAACTCCTGAAAAGTTACCGAAGGTTCCCAATTTAATTGCTGGCGGGCTTTAGTCGAATCGCCTATTAACAGTTCGACTTCTGCCGGACGCAAGTAGCGTTCGTCAAACTCCACATATTTTTGCCAATCTAAATTGACGTAAGTAAAAGCCAAATCGAGAAATTCCTTAATGGAATGGGTCTCGTTAGTAGCAATGACATAATCGTCAGGCTTGTCTTGTTGCAGCATCAGCCACATCGCCCGCACGTAGTCTTTAGCATAGCCCCAGTCGCGCTTGGCATCGAGATTGCCCAAGTAAAGTTTTTTCTGTTTGCCTGCGACTATTCTGGCCAAGGCGCGAGTAATTTTGCGAGTTACAAAAGTTTCGCCTCGGCGGGGAGATTCGTGATTGAACAAGATGCCGTTGCAGGCAAAAAGTCCGTAAGATTCGCGATAATTTACTGTTTGCCAGTGACCGTAAACTTTGGCGCAGGCGTAAGGACTTCTGGGATAAAAAGGAGTTGTTTCCTTCTGGGGAACTTCCTGCACCAAACCAAACATTTCCGAAGAACCTGCTTGATAGAACCGCACTTCTATGCCAGTCCGATGCTGATAGTCCCGAATTGCTTCTAGCAGGCGCAATACTCCCATTCCTACTGTGTCAACCGTATATTCCGGCGAGTCAAAACTGACTCGAACGTGAGATTGAGCGCCTAAGTTATAAATTTCTACCGGCTGAACTTCTTCCAAGATGCGGCGGAGAGTGGTGCCGTCTGTCAAGTCGCCGTAGTGCAGAAACAGGCGCGCCCCCTCGCTGTGAGGATCGACATAGATGTGGTCAATTCGATCGGTATTGAAACTAGAACTGCGCCGGATAATGCCGTGAACTTCATATCCTTTCTCTAACAGTAATTCGCTCAAGTAGGAGCCGTCTTGACCTGTAATACCTGTTATTAGCGCTCGCTTGCGTTGCGTCATCTGATTTTCCTTTGACAGGCTGTGTTAATTCACTTCGGAATTTCCGGGCTGAGGCTGTTGTTGCCTGCCGGTCGTACTCTCAAGCTCTACGTTAACTCACAATGCTTCAAGCGGCATCAAGGAACTGTTTAGTTTTGGTAATAGTTTGCCGCTTGCTGTCAGTAGTCAGCATCAGTGGTCAGTAACAAATAAAACTAACTACCGATTGCTGACTGCGGACAAAAATTAGTATGCGCCGTTATTTTTGGGAAAAATCACAACTCCAATTGTTTTGAAAACAATCCACATATCCATCCAAAGGTTTTTGTCATTTGCGTAATAGAGGTCGATTTGGACTCGGCGGGGATAGGGAATGTCGTTGCGACCGGACACTTGCCACAAGCCTGTAATTCCAGGTCTTATGGTGAGAATTTTGTTGATGTGACGGCCGTATCTCGGCAGTTCTTCTTCAACTAAAGGTCTGGGTCCGACGACGCTCATATCTCCTTTTAAAACATTCCAAAACTGGGGAAACTCGTCTAAACTGGTCATTCGTAAAAATCTTCCAATCCAGGTAATTCGAGGGTCTTGTTTCAGCTTGAAATTGTCCTCAAACTCTTGACGCAAATGCGGAGAATTTTCCATGATTTCTAGCAATATATCGTCCGCATTTTCCACCATCGTTCTGAATTTCAGGCAATAAAACCTTTTACGGTTTTTGCCTACTCGTTCCTGTACGTAAAAAATAGGACCGGGCGAGCTTAAGGCGATTAAGAAAGCCAAAAGCAGGTAAACCGGAGCAAACAGGATCAGAACCGATAAGGAAAACAGGATGTCAAATAACCGCTTGAAAAGTTCTCCGTCGAGGCTCTGTAGAGAACGACTTATGCGTCTATCTCCTTGCAGGACAGACCCAAAACCGCGTCTCGCGATCGCTCGAATTACCTTGCCGGAGATTAGTTGGCTGTCGGCAGTCATCTTACTCCTTCACTTCACACCACACACAGTCCTGATCATAAAGCCTCAAGACGCTTTGTTCTCTGAATTATGTTTCCAATACTCAATTTTCTGCCTTCTGAAGGCTTCAAAAGGCAGAAGGAAGAAGGAAGAGGGCTTCTCAACGCACCAGGAAGAAGGCACAAAGCACTGATGCAGAGGTCTTCTGAAGGCACTTATACAAAGGCAGAAGGAAGATTGTCCCGCTATCGGGCTCTGGCACTCTCAAGCCCCAGACTCGGTAAAATCACGGGATTGAAATTCCTGATAGCAGCGTTCCACAAAAGCTAGATACCGCTGCCCAAAGACATCGGGGGCAAACTGTTGGGCGCGCAACCTGCAGATTTCTGGCTCAAATTGGCCTTGCAACTGCTCAAATTCCTCGACAGCTTCGACTAATGCTGCTGCGGTTTGGGAGGAAAAAAATAAACCAGTCCCTGTCTCTGGGTGTTGGCGAATGTCGAGCACTGTTTCTAAGGCGCCGCCTGCTGCATAGGAAATTACCGGCGTTCCGGAAGCTTGAGCTTCTACTAAAGCTATGCCAAAATCTTCGCAAGCTGCATAGACAAAAGCTTTCGCCTCTGCCATGTACTTTTCAACTATGGAGGCGGGCTGCCAGCCGAGCACTTGCACGTTAGGTTTGGCGAGAAGCCGAATCATTTCTAATTCTGGCCCGGTGCCGATAACAATTAGAGTATGCCCGAGTTGATTGAATGCTTGGACGATCGCACTTACGTTTTTGTAACTTACCAACCGGCAAACTGTGACGTAAAAGTCTTGTTTTTGCCGCATCAAGGAAAATCGATCGATGTTTACTGGCGGATAAATCACCTGGGCCCGCCGCCGGTAACACCGCCAAATTCGGCGCGCCGTGTGTTGGGAGTTAGCGATGAAATAATCGACGCGATTGGCGGAAATTACGTCCCACTGCCGCAGTCGGTGCAGCAAATATCGCGTCAGCAAGCCCGGGATGCCCCGTCCGGCTTTGCTGCTGTGCAAATAGTCAAAAGTTAAGTCCCAAGCGTAGCGCATGGGCGTGTGGCAGTAGCAGACGTGCAGTTGCTGGGGACTGGTGAGGATGCCTTTGGCGACGGCGTGGGATGATGAGAGGATGATGTCGTATTCTCGCAAATCTAGTTGTTCGATCGCGATCGGCAGAAATGGCAGATATTTTTGGACACCGCTGCGGGCCTTGGGAAAGTGCTGCAAAAATGTTGTGCCAATCTGTCGCCCGAAAAGATAGCTTTCGGGATTGGCCGATTCAAAGTCGATGAGGGCATAGACATCTGCCTCGTCTGCGTGTTTGAGGATTTCCTGTACTACGAGTTCTGAACCGCCAGTAGCTAATGGCGTCAACCATTCGTGAACTAGGGCGTATTTGAGTTTTTTCACTTGTATTTGTAGCCGATCGAACGATGTGTTAGCGCCAGTTCTGTCAATATTAATCTTACTGAGGGATCGCTTACGCAATCTCCAGCCATCAACCTGATTTCTACGTAGGTATCTAGGTCAAACCAAGGATTTTGGGAATAAACGGAGCTTTTGTCAAATCAACCACAGCAAAACTGCAATCTCCGCCAGTGATTTCCCCAATTGTTGACAAGAAATACTATTAGGCGGAATACTGAAGGTGATTTGCGAGCGCCTAAATCTTCGGAACGGGCGATCGGCTCAATTGGTGTGAGGAAAAAATGTCCAAATTTTTGTGGAAGGGACTTTTAGTTAGTCCCGCTGTATTGGCAGCAAGTCTGGTCGTATCTTCGACAGCGCTAGCAGCAGAGCAACCTGTAGAAATTGTCGCGACAGGTCAAGCTCATCAATTGCAATTACCCGGTGCTGCAACCGAGGCTGCCAAGTCAGAGACGGCAGCGGTGAGGGCCGAACCAGCGCCACTAGCTAGCAACTTGACTGTTGAGACTATTGAGAAAGAAACTGCGAACCTCTACGAAGGCTTAGCTAACGAGCCCATCACCCCAGTTGCCGAACCAGCAAAAGCACCCGAAAACGCAGTTGCAGCAGATTTAAGCGAAACCAAACCCGCAGTCGCGCCCGCAAACTTAAGTCCCGAACAACCAGCAGCCGAGCAAATTCCAGCAGTCGCGCCCGCAAACTTAAGCGAAACGCAACCCGCCGCTGCACCCGCTAATTTAAACGCAGAAAAACCGATCGCGCAACCCGAGCAAATTTCCCAATCCCCACATCCAAGTGCCCAAGCTCAAGCACAGTCGAATGTTTTAGAACAAATCAACCAATACAGCGCAGAAGACAGCAGCAGCCAAGATGCGGCCGGCCAAGTAACTTCTGTTTCGCAACTTTCCGACGTTCGGCCCACCGATTGGGCTTTTCAAGCTTTGCAATCCCTAGTCGAGCGCTACGGGTGCATAGCTGGCTATCCTGACGGCACTTTCCGAGGCAACCGGGCGATGACTCGGTACGAATTTGCAGCCGGTTTAAATGCGTGTTTGGATAAAGTTAGCGAACTGATTAGAGGGGGTACGGGAAATCTGGCGACGCGAGAAGATTTGGCTTCTGTGCAAAGGTTGCAAGAAGAATTTGCGGCGGAATTGGCAACTTTGCGCGGCCGCGTCGATGTTTTGGAAGCGCGCGCCTCTGAATTAGAAGCAAATCAGTTTTCAACTACAACTAAACTCAACGGCGAAGTAATATTTGCTTTGACTGGAATCGCCGGAGGAGAGGATGCCGAGGGCCGCGAAGCTGATAAAACGACGGCTTTTGGCAGCAGGGTTCGTCTCAATTTTGACACCAGTTTTTCTGGAGAAGATTTGCTCAGAACTCGACTGCAAGTTTTGAATCTGGGTTCGTTTTCTACTAATAATACGAAAACCGCTGAAGGGGAATTGCGGTTTAATGCCGGGCCTTTTGGCGAGGCTAGCAATACTGTAGGTTTAGATGCGCTGCTTTACCAATTCCCTC
The DNA here is from genome assembly GCA_036702215.1 of Microcoleus sp. F6_B6. Taxonomy (GTDB): domain Bacteria; phylum Cyanobacteriota; class Cyanobacteriia; order Cyanobacteriales; family Microcoleaceae; genus Microcoleus. Next base: position 7,092 of record JAUBST010000008.1, on the reverse strand, counting down.
TAGGCAAAAGCACTACTGTAATTCTAGAAGCCAACGCCGGCGCCGCTGACGATTTTACGAACACAGTCAACCCTTACTTTGACGGAGACGGCGGCAGCGGTGCTCTTTCTAACTTCGGTACTCGCAACCCGATTTACTATTTGACAGGGGGTTCTGGCATCGCTCTGCGGCAGCAGTTTGGGGAAAAACTCGAACTGAGTTTGGGATATTTGGCCGGCAACGCCGCGAACCCGACGCGGGGTAACGGTTTGTTCAACGGTTCTTACGGCGGCTTGGCTCAGTTGACTTTCAAACCGAACGATAGGATGGCTTTAGGTTTAACTTACGTTAATTCCTACAACTTCGTTACCGGTACCGGCAGCAATGCTTCTAATTTCCCGGTGCGTCTCGGTTCCTTCGGGCTCGACAGCGATAGCAATCTGCCAGTTTCTAGCAATTCCTACGGCGCGCAAGCTTCGTGGCAGTTGAACCGGAGATTGGCAATTGGCGGTTGGGCTGGTTACACCAACCAGCGCATTTTATCCAACTTGGCTACTCCTACGGGTTCTGTGCAGCGGGGGGATCAAAAAATCTGGAACTGGGCAGTTACTTTGGCTTTTCCCGATTTGTTGAAAGAAGGTAATGTGGCGGGGATTCTGGTAGGTATGGAGCCGCGGGTGACGAGTTCTACTAATCGGACTTTGCCGGAAGATAAGGATACTTCGCTGCACGTTGAAGGTTTCTATCAGTTTAAGTTGAGCGACAATATTTCTGTGACTCCTGGTTTGATTTGGCTGACTGCTCCCGACCACAATAAGGATAATTCAGATTTGGTGATTGGGGTGATCAGAACGACGTTTACTTTCTAGGAGCAGCCCTTGGGGATTTTAGATTTTAGATTTTAGATTTTAGATTGGCGGTTTTAATCTAAAATCTAAAATCGCCAATCTAAAATTGGTGGGCTTGGGTTTAATTTTTAAACAGAAACGACCAGCTTTTTAGCAAAAGCTGGTCTGCACAAATAGTTAAATCCGTTGTGTTCCCACAGTGTTTTTCTCACAGTGAGGAAACCCAAGTTGCACGTTTCTTTGCAGCGGGTTCTCAAAGAAATATCATCTCTTTTAAGCGGTATTTTCACAACAAAATTTAATGTTTTGTAACAATTGTTTACATTTCCTGCGAATTTTAATTTTGAGGGGACGATCGCACTTTCGGTAACTTTGTATAATCAAACCGGGCTTCAAAAACCCGGTTTCTGCCTGGGTCGATCGCTTCCAAACAGGTTATTTTGCCTAAAAACGAGGTTGAGATTGTCGAGAGACTTGTTCTCACTTTGTACAAATCAAGCCGGAGCTTGCTGCGGTCTGCCCCAGACAATCCGCTCCTGCTTGTATACAACCATACCCGGTTTTGCGCCTTTCGGCTTGTATACATATTTCGGTTCTGTATAAACCACCGGGACTTGTTCGCTGTGGCGGGCGCGACTGTAGTAAGCAGTCATGTCGGCGGCAAATTGCAAATCGGTTTCTTCAGCCACAGTACCGGGTTTGAGACGCAGCAAAGCGTGGCTTCCGGGAATCTCTAGGGTGTGGAACCACAAGTCGTAGTCGTTGGCGGTGCGAAAAGTGAGTTGGTCGTTTTGGCGGTTGTTGCGTCCGATTAATAATTCAAAGCCGCTGGGGGTTTGGTAGCGGTGAAATTCGATCGCAGCATTTTTGTCGGTACTGCGGTAATCTGGTACATCCAGATATTTTTGCTGGATCAGTTCTTCGCGGATTTCGGCGAGGGTTTGCAAATCTTGGGTGTTGCGGTAGGTTTCCAATACCGAAAGTGCTGCTTCAACTTGTTCTAAATAGTCGATTTCTTCCTGTACCGCAGCTAACAAAGGTTCTACTGCAATCCGAGCTCTTTTAAGTTTTTGGTGTTTTTTGTAGAGGGCTTGAGCGTTTTGAACGGCGTTTTTTTCCGGGTTTAGGGAAATGATAACGGGTTTTTCGGTTTCAAAGTCGGGGAGGGAAATTGATTTCATTCCCGGTTCCCAATGCTGCAAATTTGCCATCAGCAAATCGGCTTGGGATTTGTGCGTGTCGGCGTCTGCAGATTGCTGCAAGCGTTCTTTAAATGTGTTGGCTTTGAGGCGCAGTTTTGCCAGGACGTTGTTGAGTTTTTGGGTAAGCTGATGCCGCACTTGGGCGAATACTTCTTGATTGATTTCGCCTGTGTAGTAGCTGTTAAGTAATTCTTGAACCGAAGAAGGAAGTTCGGCAACGGATTCTGTAACGGATTTAACGGATGTCAGGAAGGAAGAATCAGAGGCCGGGGGCACCGCCCCTACATTGTGATTTTCTGGTGCGGGCCAATCGATGACGGTGTAGCCTTCGGGGGTAAAACTCGGGTGAAATTTGGAATTTTCTAGGCATTGCAGCCAGTATAGCCAGCGCTGGAATAGTTGCTGCCATTCGTGGGGATTGAGGCTGTCGGTGGATTGTTCGGGGTCTAAAGAAGCCGATCGAATCATTGACAAAATTAAAGCCTTACTCAACCCTCGGTAATTCTTCAACAGATTGCGGTGTAATTGACCGGGAACCAGGCTAATTCGCGATTGCCAGCGGTTTTGAGATTCGCTCAGACTCGGCACTGCATCGGTCAAAGACGGGGGCATTTCGTAGGGTTGCCCGGTTTGGATGGGGCGGACGGTAGACTGTTTGGCGCTGACTTGGTGGGCGCAGGTGACAACGAGATTGTCTTGGGCGGTGAGGATGACGTTGCTGTATTTGCCCATGATTTCGGCGTAGAGATGCCAGAGGGCGGGTTCGCCCGGACGTTTGGCGAATTGCAAGTCGATGACTCTTTCCCAAGGGGAAACGGGGGCGATGGAAACTAAGGCTAAACCGCTGAGTTGGTGGCGCAGTTGTTCGCTGAAGGTGAAGGTATCGGGAATGCGGGGCGGGGGGTCGCCGACGCAGATGCGGGCGGCCACAGGATGCCAAGAAAGGTCAATCCAGCCGCGCCCTTTCATGGTACGCAGCGCCAGGGACACGGTGAAGCGATCGCGCTGGTAGACTTGTTCTAAGCGCGCTGGCAGCCATTGGGCTCGCAGTTCGCTGCAAGCTGCGGTTAAAGTTGTAAAGTCTACGGGTTGCACGGTATTCTCAGGGCGATCGAACTATCTATTTCTATGCTGACAGATTTAGGTCGCATTTGACCGATTGTATCAAAGTTTTGCAGCCAAATTTTAAAATCTGTTAACAATCCGGTGATTTAAAATCCGGCTATCCGAATGTGCGATCGCCAAGGGCGGCAAATACAGGAGACAATAATAAGGTGTTTGTAGTGAGGAATCCCATTCCTCATAAAATACAGAGGAATGGGATTTCTCACTACCAACCTAATTAATTAATGATTATCTCAACTCGACTCCAATTGCATTCATCCCCAAACAATCAGGAAAATATCTGCGTCGATCGAGGTTAATTTGCGGTTGCTCAATCGTTTAAAAAATTAGGCAATAAGTCTAATTTTTTAGACCAATATCCCGCAGCATTTCCAAATGCTCGTGTACAGGTGCGATCGTATTGGCTGCGATCGCACCGCTAGCAGCAACAGCCGGCAAACCAATTCCCGGAAACGTCGAATCTCCGCAGCAAAACAGCCCCGCTAAAGGCGTTCTCGGCCCGGGAAACAAGCCGCTACCCGCCCGAATTGCGGGCCCGTAGGAACCGCGATGGCGGCGCAAAAACCGTTCGTGGGTTAGGGGTGTCCCAACTAAGGTGACTTCGCAGCGCGATCGAATATCGGGAACAATTCTCTCTAAGGCTTCCCACATCACCTCGGCGCGCGCTTGCTTTTGCTGCTTGTATTCTTCGCTGGTGCGATCGAGCTTTTGCCACAAATCGTAAGGCTCGTTTCCGGGCGTATATGCGTGAATGACGTGCTTTCCCGGAGGCGCGAGGTGGGGGTCGAGGAGAGAGGGAATCGAGACGAGAACGACGTTCTGAGGGGCCGAAACGCCCTTTTCCCAGTCTTTGACGAAGATGTAGTGACAAGCCAAGTCCGATCGCACTCCGGCAGCATCAATTCCCAGATGCAGGTGCATGAAACTGTCGCAATCGGGCGTCGCCTGCCGCTGTTGCCGAAACCTTTGCGGGACAGAGGTTTCAGGCAACAGTTTCAGGGTATCCCAAACGGAAGCGTTGGAGACGACGGCTTTGTGCGATCGAATAATTTTGCCCGATCGCAGCCGCACGCCCGCAGCCCGGTTGTTTTCCACCAAAACTTCTGCAACGTGGGAATTTAGCAGCAACTGCCCTCCGTGGCGCTCTAAACCTCGTACCAGGGCATTTACCAAAGCTGCGCTACCGCCGATCGGATAGTCCAAAACTGCATTGGGGCGATACCAGTCGGCGAACATGAATGCGACTTCGGCTGCGATCGTTCCGTCGGCTGGAAGTCCAGACAGCAGGAAACACAACAAATTCAGCCAATTTCGGACAAACGGATCTTTGACATTTTTGTCCATAATTTTGCTGAAAGGGCCGGAAAGTGCGATCGCGTCGCCAGCACTTTGCAGGAAAGCCGGCGCAAATTGACCGAGGGTAAAAACAGCGCCCAAGTCGAAGCGCAAAGCCAGGGAGGGCAAGGCTGTGGCAGCTTTGGCGTAGGGTTCCATGATGCGCTGGAGTTGCCGCCATTCGGCGACTGCTTCCGCGCCGCGCAGTTGTGCGAGCACTTCGCCAAATTGACTCGCACCAACGGATGTGTCGAAGTCGCCTTCTGGCAAACAGCAACCCCAGGTATCGTAGGTGATGCAGGGGAGTTTTTCGCCGATCGCATCCAAAACTTGCCGCAGCGGATTGGCAGACGGGCTGTAGGATAATCCTGAGTACAGGGAGGGCCCGGAGTCGAAGCTAAATCCGCCGCGTTCAAAACCGTGTGCGGCCCCGCCCGCGATCGAATGGCTTTCGCAAACCACAACTTCAAAGCCATAGCGGGCAAGCATTGCAGCGCAAGTCAAGCCGCCGATTCCGCTGCCGGCGACGATGATTTCTGTGTCTGTGGGGGCGATCGCAACCATGTTTTTCTCCGCTACTTCAGCTAATATTATCAATCACTCGGCCTCCGGGAAGATGCCTGCCCCACAATCTCTCTGCTGGTGGAAAAGGCATCTTGGCTGTCCCTTAAAATTTTGATCGAGCCTAGTAAATTCCTGTTATTGTTAGTTAAATGGAAAACATATCAATTCTAGAACAAGCCGCTAAATCGAATACTAAACCATCTCCCGCCGCGGTAGTCTCCGCCCTCTTAGAAGCTGAGAAAAGCGCGAAACAAAATAAAATTCGCTATAGTTTCGAGCAATTAATCGGCAATTGGCGCTTGTGCTTTATTACCGGCACGAAAAAGACTCGACAAAAAGCGGGAATTGTGTTAGGCGCGGGACGTTACATCCCTGAGTGGGTGGCGAAAATTCAAATTGCTTACTCGGCCCAAGCTGTTGCTGGTGGGGAAGCGGATCGGGAAAGGGGCAGGGTGGAGAATTCGGTGCAGGTTGGGGCGATCGTACTAACTCTTTCCGGGCCGACTAAGTTTTTGGTTAATAAAAATATTTTAGCTTTTGATTTTACCAGAATTACCGTGAAATTGTTGGGTAAAACTGTGTATCAAGGATTTATTCGCGGTGGAGAAGCGCGGGAGGCGGAATTTTTTAGTTTAAGCGTGGGGAAGCAGGCATTTTTTGCATATTTTCTGGTAGAAGATGAGATAATTGCCGCTAGGGGAAGGGGCGGCGGCTTGGCTTTGTGGGGGAGAGTTTAGCGTTGCTTAATTGCCTGCAAGACAGCAGGGAAATAACTTTATTTATTTCGGAGTTTGGGGGATATTTGTTCTGCTTGGCGGTTGACTTATGTTGTTTGCTGCATCAATATTACTCAAAGTAGCAGATTCCCCCGCGCGATCGCCCGCTGACCGCATAATTGGTAAAGCTTGGTTATAGTATTTCAATGCTTCTTGCGGTTGGGAAAGGCTGTCGTAGTTAAGACCAATATAATTGAGTGCTAGAGCTTCACTTTTTTTCTCTTTTAATTGTCGCGCAATGGCTAGAATTTGCTGCCATGTTTCTATTGCCTGTCGCGCTTCTTGTCCTGGCTGTCCCCGTTGTACTGCTTGCTCTATGAGTTGGTTTAATTTGTCAAGCTGTGAATTTTGACTTTGGGCCCAACTCGGTTGCACCATCAGCGGCACAGTCAGAGGAGTCAGACACACACCCAAAACCAAAACACTGCTAATAATTTGTTTCATCATTTTCATAATTTACCAAAGTCAATTAATAGAATAGGCATCAAACGCAGAATCTTTACTTAAGATGGGTATCCCTTCCACCATTGATTGTGCAATGAGCAAGCGATCGAACGGATCTTTATGATGAAAAGGCATGGTCACGATCGCATTCAGATGATCTAAATTGATATTCAGGAGATTAAAGTCTTCCAAACTGATCTTTTGCGCGATATACTCTTGAAAAGGCACACTTAAATTCAGAAGCCCTTTACTTTCCTTAATTGCCATCTCCCAGATACTTGCTATGCTGACCAGTTTATGATTATCTTCGTCCTCAATTAGAATCCGTGCAGTGGTACTGAGTTTAGAATCGCCTGCAAAAAACCAAATTAAGGTATGAGTATCTAACAGAATTCTCATTAGATATAATCCTGAAAATCTGCTAAGGGTTCATCAAAGTTATCAGATATGGTAATCACTTCTCGATCGCTCCCAAACAGTGGCGCGCGGCGCTTTTTATGAGGCATCGGTGGAGCCTTCGGTGGCGGTGGCGGAGGCGCAGGTTTTGCTTTTATATTAGTTGCGCGATCGCCCTCTAGAAATTCTGCAATGTTTCGCCATTCTTCTTTGTCTTCCTCTGATAAAGACACTAAAAACTCCTTCATCCTTTTCCATTTCTCCTCGTTGTTGATTGGCAAAACTTCCCGGACTTCAATCACAACTAAGGAGCCGTCAGAAATGTTAATATTTTCTGATAGTTGGACAGGGTAAACGCATCTAAATTAAGTTGACATAAAATCATATTTGTGCATGAGTTATTTTCTGACAAAACCATTCTTA